>NZ_JAHLDM010000005.1:0-215459 GCF_018861295.1 Clostridium estertheticum
TGGAAGACCACCAGGTTGATAGGTTAGAGGTGTAAGCATGGTAACATGTTCAGCTGACTAATACTAATAAGTCGAGGGCTTGACCAAGATATAATAATAAAATGCGAAAACACTGTGCAATTTTCAGAGAATATTTATATTCTCATCTGGTGATTATGGCCTGAAGGTAACACCCGTTCCCATACCGAACACGAAGGTTAAGCTTCAATGCGCCGATGGTACTGCAGGGGTGACCTTGTGGAAGAGTAGGTTGTCGCCAGGTTACATGGCTAAATAGCTCAGTCGGTAGAGCAGAGGACTGAAAATCCTCGTGTCCCTGGTTCGATTCCGGGTTTAGCCACCAAGTTAGGGCGCTATAGCCAAGCGGTAAGGTCAAGGTCTGCAAAACCTTTATTCCCCGGTTCAAATCCGGGTGGCGCCTCCAAAACACTTTGTATATAATACAAAGTGTTTTATTTATTTGTAACAATAAATGAAAGAGTCCTGTTTATTGTTTTAAGTATGGGTCACGTAGTTTATTAAACATAAATAATTAAAATATACATTTTAATTACTAAAAGCTAGTAATTAAGAGTAAAACTTAAAAATACCTATGTTGATGTGTATAAATTGTATAAATGCCTTAATATTGCGGTATATACAGTATAGCGAACTTAGTACAAGTAGATTATTATATGAAATGCTAGTATAATCACATATGTTGGGAAGGAAACTATATATGCTTGATTTTTTTAATAAATCTAGGGGGTCTGGGTTTGATGTATAAAGAAATGGTTCAGAGAAAGAAGTTGCCAGCGTTAATATCGCTGTTTATTACATTAATTATATTTATATGCTTATCAGACTTATTACCTAAGGTGAGCATAGGAAGCATAAATATAAAAACATTGGTAAATTTGTTTTTTAATATGATAATGATCGCTCTTTGTTATATGGAGTTTTTAAAGTGTAAGGTTAGATATAAGTATTTAATTGTAGCAGATCAGCTTATTATTCATAGAATAATAGGTCAAGAGGTCACAATACGAGAAGATATTAAGTTAAAAGATATAGAGTACATTGGTAAGTATAGTAACTATAGTTCAGACAACCATATAAGTAGTAGCAAAAAGTATATATGTTCTACATTTATTGGAAGTAAATTTTGTTGTGTATATAAAGCCGGAAACAAGTTCAAAAAGTTTTATTTTGAACCTAGTGATGGTCTTACGAAAAAAATAAGATTACTAAAAGAAAAAGCAGTATTTTAATAATAAATATAACATACATAAAAAAGAAGTATAATTTGAAATTAATTATACTTCTTTTTTATCGTGAAATATTTATAAAAAGGTTTTATATTATTTCAATTCAATAGTGATTTCCTTTAACAAATCTTGTTTTTCAATAATATCAAGCCCTGTAATGGCAAGAGCGTTAGCTGCTTTTATGATATTATTTTTACAAAAGTCTGTTTGTGTTTCTAAAGCAAAGGCAAGGGATGGGCAATTTATTAGTTTATTCTCTGTAATAGATATTGAGGGGTATATACAGGGAGTTAAATGGCTTATAGCACCTATACCTAATCCATAGGAACTATTTTTACAACAATCAATATTAATAATGCCAGATTCTTTTAGGTTGTGGGCAAGTAATCTTGATAAAGACTTATTAGTTAAAAGTTCCTGCGAAGGCAATTCAAATAGACTTATTTCTTCTGGCATACTCATTATTTGAGATAATGAATGAATAAGTTCTACAATTTTTTTCTCGAAAATTTCAGCTTCATTTATGGTAGTAGCTTTAAGATAGAACTGGGCCTCAGATTGTAAAAAAGAATTATTACTGGGGGAGACGTTGTTTATAGATATATTGTCAATAAAACAGTTAGTAGTTAATCCTTTTAGCAAGTGGGTTAATGAATTAAATATAAATAAATAAGAGTCTAAGGATGAAAATATATTATTATTATTATTATATTTGAGCTTAATTGGAATTATAGCCATAGATGTACCACTTTCTGCATTGGTTATATCACAATGAGGTGCAATTATAATATCTATATCTTCAAAACAATTTTCTTTTGTTATAGTTAATTCGGCCCCATTAGAATATTCACCAGGGCATCCTAGTACAATTACACTCCCACCACTTTTAGAAACCACTTTTGATAAACCTAGTGCTGATGCTATGGAGATACTAGCATTAACGTTATTACCAAAAACATGGCCTGATTTCTCAGTGGCTGTGTATTTGCATATATAGCATATTTTAGGATGACCAATGCCGCATTGCGCATAAAAAGCAGTAGGTATATTACAGTAGTTTTCTTTCACATTAAAACCATGAGTTTTTAACATGTTTATTATGTAAGCAGAACCTTTATATTCTTTATAATTTGTTTCTGGATTATTATAAAGGTAGTTTGACAAATTGTATATATCATCTTTTATACTATCTATATAACTTATAATTTCTTGTTTCATAGACTGTTCTCCTCCCAAAATATTATGATTATTAATATAATTAGTATAACCGAAGTTATATAAATATATTGATAATAATAAATAAAATTATTAAGGTAAATTAAAATAAGTATTAAATTAATTATGTAAAACAGACAAGTATACGGATTTATTATTCATTTTAAGGAACTTAAGGTCAGATAGCTATTTTAAATAGCTGGTTATGGCATAAAATGTAGATAAATATATTTTAAATAATTATGTGGACAAAATAAGAAACTGTACCTAGTTGAATAAAATATATTATAGAGGCCATACTTTAGGTAGTTTTAACGTCATTTAATAATGGTTTATATAATTTATAGAGAATGATTTATGGTAGAGAGGTTAAGGAGGGAATTATGCAAAAAGAAAAGTGTATTATATGTAGAAAGCCTCTAAATGGTGGTATAATAATAAATGGAAGAGGAATTTGCAACAATTGCGAAGAAAGAATTATAAAAGCAAAGGCTAATACCGATTTCTATGAATATTATAAGAACTGTATAAGAAAGACTTTAGTACGGTTTATACCAAGAGGAGTGACTAAGGATTGTCAAGATTACCACTTGTAGATGGAGTGTTAACATATATAAAAGAAAAAAATGTTCCCTTTTGTATGCCAGGCCACAAAGGAGGTCTTGGTTTTTTAAAAACTGCTAAAGGTAGAGAACTTTATGAAAATTTTATTAAAGGAGATATTACTGAAGTTGATGGATTAGATAACCTTCATCATGCAGAAGGAATAATAAAAGAATCTCAACAATTATTGAGTAGTTATTATGGTAGTATAAAATCTTATTTTTTAGTTAATGGTAGTACTAGTGGAAATTTTACTATGATTTTTTCGACATTCAATGAGGGTGATAAAATTATTGTAGAGAGAAATTGTCATAGATCAATTTTTAACGCAATAATTATGAGAAAGTTAAAACCAATATATATTAAAAATAAAATTAATTCAAAATATGATGTTCCTTTTCCTTTTGACAAGGAATCTTTTCTTTGTTTAATCCACGAAAACAAAGACGCCAAAGGAATCATCATCACATATCCAAATTATTACGGCATATGTCTTGATTTGCCATATATTATTGCTACAGCTAAAAAATACGATATTAAAGTATTGGTAGACGCTGCTCATGGTGCACATTTTGGTGCTAATAAGTTATTACCTGAAAATCCTTTGAAGATGGGAGCTAATATGGTAGTTATGAGTGCACATAAAACTCTACCTAGTTTAACGCAAACAGCTTTTTTACATGTAGGTGCGGATATAGATATAAGTAAGGTCAATTTTTATGTAAGTGCATTTTTAAGTACAAGTCCATCTTATATGTTTTTATGTTCTATGGATTATGCAAGGTTTTATATTGAGGAGTATGGTGAAAATGATTATGAAGAGTTAATTAAAATATGCAAGTTGAATAGAGTTAAAATTAATAAATTGGATAAATTCCACATACTAGGTCAGGAAGATTTAGAGGATGTATCAGGAAATTCAATTAAATATATTAATAAGTATACACTGGATTTAACTAGATATATATTAAATGTGCCTAAAGGTTATAGTGGTCATAAATTGTTAGAATATTTAAGGATAAACAAAATACAAGCTGAAATGAGTGACAGCAGGAATGTAGTTTTAATATTTTCACCTTTTACTAAGCAGCAAGATTTTGAAAAACTTTACTTAGCTCTTAAAGATTGTGATATGGAATCTCTAAAGGAGCAATATGTGCAGATAATAGATTATGATTTCCCATCACAAAGCATGTTTCCCTATGAAGTAATGTGTAGGGAGAAAACTATGGTAGAGTTAAAAAATTCAGAGGGCGAAATATGTGCAGAGGCAATAGTTCCATATCCACCAGGTATACCAATCGTAATGCCTGGGGAAAGACTAGACGAGTACAATATAGCGATGATAATATATTATTTGAAGTATAATGTAACGGTACTTGGAGTTAATGATGGTAAAGTTGCAATAGTAGTAAAATAAACTTTATTGTTATATATACATATGATGGAGGAGATCAAATGGAAAGAGGGCGTATGATAGTACTAGAAGGCCCAGATGGTTCAGGAAAAACTACACAGATAGAGTTATTAGAAAAACATTTACAAGAATCTGGATATGAAGTAGTAAGAGTCAGGGAACCTGGAGGCACAGAAATTAGTGAAAAAATAAGAGAAATAATATTAGATAATGATAATTGCAAAATGAGTTATATGTGTGAAGCATTACTTTATGCCGCGTCTCGCGCACAATTAGTAAGTGAGGTTATAAAGCCAGCATTAAGTGATGGCAAAATAGTCATATGTGATCGTTTTGTTTATTCTTCAATGGTATATCAAGGTATTGGTCGAGGCCTTGGCATGGATAGAATAAAGGGTATAAATGAGGTAGCGCTAGATGGTCTTAAGCCTGATTTAACATTTATGATTACAATTCCTTACGAGGAAGGATTAAATAGGAAAAAAAAGCAAGGAAGCTTAGATCGCTTAGAGAATAGTGGAAATGAATTCCATAAAAAAGTTTTTGAAGGTTACATGGATATTTGTATAAAATATGATAAAATAGAAGTACTAGATGGTAATAGAAGTGTAGAAGAAATACAAAAGGATATAATAAATACAATTAAAACAATAAAATTATAAAAGGGGTGGGATTATATGAAATTAGTTATTGCAATTGTACAAGATGATGATGCGAATGATTTAATTGAGGAAATAACAGATAAGGGTTTTAGAGTTACAAAACTCGCGACTACTGGAGGATTTCTAAAATCAGGAAATACAACATTGTTAATAGGTGTTGAAAAAGAAAAAGTAGATGAAGTTTTAGCTATTATCGAGGAAGTATGTAAGGAAAGAAAGCAAATAATATCATCACCATCACCTGTAGCTGGATCAACAGGAGTCTATATGCCGTTTCCTATTGAAGTAGACGTAGGTGGAGCAAATGTATTTGTAGTTGATGTAGATAAGTATATAAAGGTATAACTAATTGGAAGCAAGTATATATAAATTTATACTTGCTTCTATGCATGGAGGACTAAAATGAGTTTTATGGATATAATAGGACATAGTAATATAAAAAATCAAATAACTAAGGCGATACAATTGGATAAATTATCGCATGCTCATATTTTAGTTGGAGAAGATGGTATAGGCAAAAGTATACTCGCAAAAAATATAGGGCTTATGATTTTAGGTGAAAATGAAGATAGGCAGTATGTTGATTTGGTGGAATGGCAAATTGATAAAAACAAAAGCACAATAGGTGTTAGTTCCATAAGAACCTTGATTGAAGAGATTAATAAAAAACCTTTTGAAGGAGATAAAAAAGTTATCATTATCTATCATGCTCACAAAATGACGGTGCAAGCGCAAAATGCTTTTTTAAAAACAATTGAAGAACCGCCTATTAATGTGACTATACTCTTATTGTGTGAAAATATTGAAGTCATATTGGATACAATAAAATCAAGGTGTCAGATACATAAGCTAAAGAATTTGAATATAGATGAGATGAAAGAGTTTTTAAGTAAAAATTATTCTGATTTATCATTAGATCAAATAAAAGTGATTTTAGCTTTTAGTGATGGAATACCAGGGAAGGCTGAAAAATTTATTAAAGATAAAAATTTCAAGGATATAAGAGATATTACCTTGGAAATATTACTTAAGTTAAATAGCGCTAAAACTGAGGAATTGATTAAATATGAAAAGAAATTATCTAATCAAAAAGACAATTTTTACGAAATATTAACTGCATTTCTTTCGTATATTAGGGATACTATAATATATAAGGAAGTTGAAGAAGAAAATTTAATTATTAATATAGATAAACTATTAAATATAAAAGAGTTAGCTAGCATATTTTCATTTAACAAATTAAATGGTATTATAAATATAATCAATGATACTAGAGAGAACTTAGATAGAAACGTTAACCCGGCGTTAGCGTTTGAAGTAATGTTACTTAAAATGCAGGAGGTTTAACGAAATTTCAGAAGGAAAGTCTACCACTTATATAGGTGGGAGGATAACAATTGAGAATTGTTATCTACCTAAGAGGCATACCCAGGGGATACCTACCTTAGCAAAAATGAAACTTAAGTGGTAGTTAAATCTCATTTTGAAGTCGTTAATATGCAGCTGCGAAGGAGATGATTTAACATGGTTACAGTAATAGGAGTACGATTTAAAAAAGCTGGTAAAATATATTATTTTAGTCCAAATGATATAGATATTAAAAAGGAAGATAGAGTTATTGTAGAAACTGTAAGAGGAATAGAATTTGGCGAATGTGTTATTGGCATAAAAGAGATCAAGGAAGAGGATATAGTATCTCCTCTTAAATGCGTCATTAGAAAAGCCACAGATGCAGATGCAGAGAAAGATTTGGATAATAAAAGAAAAGAAAAGGAAGCATACGAAATATGCTTAGAGAAGATACATAAACATGAACTTGATATGAAACTTATAGATGTAGAGTATACTTTTGATAATAATAAAGTTATATTTTACTTTACGGCAGATGGACGTGTAGATTTTCGTGAACTCGTAAAGGATTTAGCTGCAGTGTTTAGAACAAGGATAGAACTTAGACAAATAGGAGTTAGGGATGAAGCAAAAATGGTTGGTGGTCTTGGACCATGTGGTAGACCTATGTGTTGTTCGACTTTTCTTGGTGAATTTGCACCAGTATCAATAAAAATGGCTAAAGAACAAAATTTATCATTAAATCCTACAAAAATTTCAGGTATTTGTGGCAGGCTTATGTGTTGTTTAAATTATGAGCAGGATACTTATGAAAAAATTAGAAAAACTTTACCTACAGTAGGGTCTGTAGTGGATACGCCTTTTGGAAGAGCAGATGTTATTGGCAATAGTGTTGTAAAAGAATCGGTCAAAATCAAGATAAAACTTAATGGCAGTGATGAAGAAATTGTCGAGGTTAAAATTGAAGATTTAACATTAGTTACTGGGAGATATGAAGATACTGTAAATGATGAAGATATTAAATTAGAACTTGCTAAAAGTGGAGAAGATTCATATATAATAAAGGAATTAATTAAAGATAACTAGGGGGAGGGAAGATGAAGTCAGTTATAAAAGTTTGTAATATGAATACTTCAGAAGATATTAGTAATATTAATTTAGCAATATCAAATAATCAAGGTGTAATTGCTTGTCAAATAAATATCGAAAGTAAACAAGTAGAAATAATATATGATGATTATTTTATAACAGCTGATAATTTAATTGAATCAATTGAAGAAGCTGGTTATGCGGTTGTATAAAAAAGCAGAGATAGAAATTTTCTCTGCTTTTTTATTATTTTTTGATCGTTAAAATATAAGTAAGGACATTTGAATATGCTTTTCAAAATTGGAGATAATAATTTAAGAAAAGAATTTCAAAGGGAGGCATAAAACATGAAGAAAATAGCAGTACAAGAGGGATTGAAACCAATTAAAGAGTATTTAAGTACTGAAGGTTATGTTGTCAAAGAATTTGATAATAGTAAAAAGAATGCAGGTCATTTCTTAGATAGATATGATGTTGTTATTGTAACAGGTGAGAATCAAGGGATAATGGGAGACCAGGAAACTATAACATCTACTCCAATTATTAATGCAAGTGGTATGACAGGGGAAGAAGTTAGGGATCAAATAGAGAAAAATAGTAGAAAATAGAATTTAAAGTTGTAATATATAAAGGCTGTTAACTAAAAAAGTTAACAGCCTAAAGTTTTGTACTATATCGTATTTATAATATATGAGCAAATTTCAAAATAGTAATATTTTAATAATTATCAATAATAATAAGAGTTATAACATGTATGAAACCTTTAAATTATGTCAATGATTATAAATATAGTTAATTAACAAATAAATAGTAAAGGGGTTTTAAATATGAGAATGAAAAAAGGAATAATTAGTATATCTACCGTTGCTGTATTAATTTTAGTAGTATTTCTTGCAGTAAGATATGTAGGAGGGCGACAACACGTTGCGAAGGTAAATGAAGCAGATGCTACTATAGTGCAAAATGATAACTCAACTTCTGTAGCCAATACCGATAAAACGACAAATGAAAATACTTTAGAAACAGATACTAATAAAATGGATGTTGCTTATATAAATGATAAAACTAATGTTGGAATTTATACTGTTAAAAAGAATGATACAGTGTTTAGTATTGCTAAAACGTATATGCCTAGTCAGGATAAAAGTAAAATCGTTGAATTTATTAGAAATAGAAATAGTATGGGTGAATCTTATAAAATTTCAGAGGGTCAGAAGATAGTAATCCCATATGAAATAAAGGCAGATTCATCAAAAGCAGACGCATCAAAATCAGATGTATCAAAATCAAAACCTAATACATCAAAAGCAGTAGTTTCAGAAGGGAATACTACTGAATATGTTGTTAAAAAGCAGGATACATTAACTTCAATTGCTAAAAATAATATGCCTTCTTATAGTGTGAAAAAAGCGATTGGAATGCTAAAGGAAACAAATAAAATTGTTGATGAGAATGCAATAAAAGATGGCACACATATTTATATTCCTAAATAACAAGAATAAAGAAAGAAGTGTATTTTGAGATAATCAAATTTACACTTCTTTTTTTATAATAGTGTCAATTTATTAAATCTTAAGTACTTTCATTTCGCTACTTTCGGCAAAAATAAAATCACCATCCAAAGTAAGGAAGAAATCTATATTGTTGTGCTCCGCAGTGGCTATGTGAAAAGCATCATTTACTGACAATAAGCTATCACACATAAATCTTTTAACTAAAAAAATACATTCTTCAGAAATATTAAGATATTTTATATTTATAATTTTTTCTAATTCTGAAATTATTTCTACAGATTTACTGTAATAGATATTAAGTAAATTTCTTTTCATAGAATTTTTAGAAATATTATCAAAATACCTTTTATATGGAATATGAATAAGTCTGTCCTTTTTCTTTTCTTTTAATATTTTTGTATCATGGCGGCTGAAGCTACTTGTAATAGATCTAATATTATCCATTGAGTTATACGGTCTAACATTATTTATTTTGCACTGAATGTCACTAATAAACAATTTATAAAGTATTTTATTCATGACCTCAGCTGTTATAATACTAGTAGTGTAAAAAACAGACCCCCCCTCTGAAAGTTGTTTTAAGCATGATAAACAATCGCTATGCTTAATATCGTCATCATAAATTAAGCTGATCAAGAAAGATGCATCTAATAACACAGAGTTTTTATTGAAAACTATATTTTTAAATGGATATAATATTAATTGCATTTTTAACCTCATTAAAATCGATTATTCTATACTGATATGTATATTCAACAATGATTACTAATAGTAGTTTAATAATTAATTACATATTTATTAAATGAAAATATACATTTAATAATCAAAAAAAATAATAAAGTGTGTATTCTCTTGATTTAGCAATAAAAAGTGAGGTATACTTCTTTTGTTGTGATGTATAAAATAAACGCAAATTTTATAGAAAGGAGATACATAATGGAGTTTTTAAGAACGGATGAAACTTTAGATGATCTTCAACTAAAAGGCATTCACGTTATTCAAAAAAAACACGCTTTTCGATTTGGAGTGGATGCAGTACTGCTTGCCAATTTTGTGAAAGTAAGAAAAAATGCTAAAGTTGTTGATTTATGCACTGGTACGGGCATAATACCTTTTATATTAGCAGGTAAAACAACTGCAAGTAATATAATTGGGGTGGAAATTCAAGAAGAGTTTGTTGATATGGCAAATAGGTCCATAGAATATAACAATTTAAAGGATAAAATTAAATTTATAAATGGAGACTTAAAAGATATAGAACTTATTAAAACTATTGATAAGGTAGACATTGTTACAGTTAATCCACCTTATAAACTTCAAAACTCGGGCTTAATAAGTTTAAATGATAAGGACGCTATAGCAAGACATGAAATTTGTTGTACATTAGAAGATGTAATTATTGCATGTAGAATTATTCTAAAGGATAATGGAAGAATGTATATGGTGCATAGACCAGATAGATTAGCTGATATCTTGTGCACTATGAGGAAGCATAGGATTGAGCCTAAACGTATAAGAATGGTGCACCCAAGCGTAAATAAGGCACCTAACATTGTCCTTATCGAGGGGCAGAGGGATGGGGGGGCATTTTTAAAATGGGACCCTCCTCTTTATGTTCATATAGAAGATGGCGGTTATACCGAGGAAATTAAAAATATGTATAATTCAGATAGAAATTAAGGTAAATACTACAGAGAAGGGTGATAAGAATGGCAGGAAAATTATATTTAGTTCCAACTCCGATAGGGAATTTAAAGGATATTACGCTTAGAGCATTAGAAGTGCTTCAAAGTGTGGATATAATAGCAGCAGAAGACACAAGGCAAAGTTTAAAACTTTTAAATCATTTTAATATAAAAAAAATACTTATAAGTTATCATAAGTTTAATGAGCAAGGGAAAAGCGAGGATATAATTAGGCAAGTAAGAGAAGGTAAAAATATAGCTATTATTAGTGATGCAGGAACGCCCGGAATATCAGATCCTGGAAGTGTTATAGTTTCAAAGTGTATAGAGCAAAACATAGAATTTGTGGTATTACCTGGAGCTACTGCAATTACTACTGCACTTGTATATTCTGGTCTTGACACTACAAAATTTATTTTTAGAGGATTCCTACCTAGGGAGAATAAAGAAAGAAAACCTATTATTGATGATTTAATAAATAGGAGTGAGACTTTAATTTTTTATGAGGCTCCTCACAGACTTTTAAGTACTTTAGAATTCCTATATGAGAATATTGGAAATAGAAAGATATCAATGTGTAGGGAGCTTACAAAACTGTATGAAGAGATAATAAGGCTAACGCTAGAACAAGCAATAGAATATTATAAACAGAATTCTCCAAGAGGAGAATATGTATTAGTAGTTGAAGGTAAGAGTAAGGAAGCTATAGATAAAGATGAAAGGGCTAAATGGGATTCGCTAACTATAGAAGAGCATATACAAAAATATATGGATGACGGAATAAATAAAAAAGATGCAATGAAGTTAGTAGCAAAGGATAGAAACCTGCCTAAATCTGAAATATATAAACATTCTTTAAAATTATGAAAATTATGATAATTATGATAAAATAATGGTATAATGTAATCGTTGATTTAAAAAAATCAATTTAAAAACCAATAAATTGTAAAAACATATAATATTACATATGAGGGGGATTAAGTTGCGTAAAAGAATAATATCATTGATAATAACAATTGGCCTTGCAGCTACAATAAGCATGCAGGTAATGGCAAATCCATTATCAGATAAACTTAGTAATCAAAAAAGTCAGTTAGAAAGTCAAAAAAACGCATACAAGAAAGCTCAAAGTAACATTCAAAGCATAGAAGTATCAATTGAAAAATTAGATTCAGATATAGAAAAGATGTATACACAAGTTGATAAAACAAAGGTTAAAGTAGGGGAAACCCAGAAACAAATAGTGAAGACAACAAAGGATATACAAGTTGCACAGGCTAATATTAAAAAAGAACAAGATTTATTTAATGAGAGAATGCGAAGCATGTATATGAATGGTGCGGGTAGCTATGTGGAAGTTTTATTAGAATCTGATGGAATAGGGGATTTTATTTCAAGAGCTGAAACTGTTAAAAAAATTGTTGAGTATGATAATAATATTGTAGCAGAGTTAACAGCTAAAAAGAGTAAGGTTGAAAACCAAAAGCGAGCACTTGAAACTCAGAAAACAAAGCTATTAGTGTTAAAAGCTGATAATGAAGCAAAACTCGCAAAGCTTAAAGATACAAAAAAAGATCAAAGCGTATTAATCTTGGAAGCTACAAAACAAGAAAAATTGTATTCTGGCAAGGTTAATGATGGACAAGCTACAGTAGATGCTACTATGAAACAAATACAACAAATGAAAGATAACCTTCCTAATTACACTGCATCTAGAGGAGGATCATCATCATTTAGTTCAAATGCTGTAGTTGCATATGCAAGTAATTTTTTAGGTACGCCGTATGTTTGGGGCGCTAGTGGTCCTAAGTTTTTTGATTGTTCTGGATTTATGCAATATGTATATGGTCATTTCGGTGTTTCACTTAGTAGAACTACTTATACACAAATAAATGAAGGTTCATATGTAGCTAGAGGAGATTTGCAACCGGGAGATTTAATTTTCTTTGGTACAGCATCAGATCCACATCATGTAGGAATGTATGTAGGTAATAACTCATATATTGAGGCACCACGTACTGGTGATGTAATCAAAATAACAGAATTGACAAGAGGAGATTATGTTACTGCGAGAAGAGTTAAGTAAAGCTTTATTTAGACAGGCTATTTAAATAGCCTGTTTTTTTGTTAGTAATAAAATTTGATAAAGATTTAAAACAAGGAATTTTATCATGTTAAATTGAATTTGGTTAAAAATTCATTGAAATAATATAGAAGGCAAATAGCAGAAAAAGATAAATATTGAATGAAAAAAGAAGAAGTGACACTACTTACTACACATAAAAAGTAACAGATTATGAACAGGCATTGGGAGACAATGTGGATAAAAATATGTCAGAATAACTTTTAATATGTATAAGCACTGAAATAAGGCTTTCGCATATAAATATAATTGTCCACAGCTTCTGTTGATTAAATGTTAAAAACTGTGGATAACTTATCCTAAATATTAAAAATATAGCTATTTGCAATATTATATTTAAAAAAAATCATATTCTATAATGAAAATCTTGTAATAAGATAGGTTATAATGTTTTATGTTTTTACATAGGAAAGATTTAGTATAAATATAAAAATAATTTGAAAACTAAATAAAAAATTAAGCATAAACGTCTGTATATTATAATATTTATTTATAGTTGATAAATATTAAGGGGGTAGATGTTTATGCTAAATAATATACCAAAATTTATTTATGACCTATGTGGGGAAAAAGTTGAGGTTATGGATTATTCAAAGGTTTTTTTTGAAAATAAGAATGAAGAGGGTTATGTACTACACGTAGAACAACATGATAGAGTTACATCTATAAATGAATTTGAATTAGAAAGGAGAGAAGATAAGTATTATTGCACGAGAAAATTGTTTAGGTAATTAAATTTTTATAACATAGATTAAATAGGACTAACACATATAGCTATGAAAGATAATAAAAATAAGGACAATTCTCATAAGAATTGTCCTTATTTTTATTTAACGACCCAGGAGATGATTTAACACAAGATTATAAATAGCTATTTTAAAAGACATATAGCATTAGATGATATTCCTGCGCATTGACCAGTGAAACCGAGGCCTTCCTCGGTAGTAGCTTTAATATTAACCTTATCTATAGGTAAATCAAGTGCGGTCGCAATATTTCTTACCATATAGGGTATATGTGGTGCCATTTTAGGTTCTTGTGCTATTATTGTAGCATCAATATTTTCAATTATATAATTTTTATTTTTTATTAGTTTACAAACATATGTAAGTAAAGAAATACTTGATATGCCTTTATATTTAGTGTCAGTGTCAGGAAAATGTTTTCCAATATCACCAAGTGCAGCAGCACCTAAGAGTGCATCCATAATTGCATGAACTAGAACATCTGCATCTGAATGACCAAGTAAACCAGTTGTGTGTGGTATAGTCACTCCCCCGAGTATTAATTTTCTATCAGTAACCAATCTATGAACATCATATCCCATTCCTATTCTCAAGCGAATTACCTCTTTTCAATTTAATTTATAAAGATTTCAAATATATACTTATGTGCCTAATATACCATTTCACGAGATGGTAATCAAGAAATTTTATTAAGGAGATATATTGAAGCGACCCAGGAGGTGATTTAACAGTTTAGACGTAGTAAATGCAAGTGATATTATAGATAATAAGTTATCAACATGTTATCAACAAAACTGTGGATAATGTGCATAACTTAATAATTAAACTTTGAATTATTTTATTTAATTCACATATATTTATATATTATTTTCCAATATATACATAATAACGACAAATAACGAATCGTTAACATCAACTCCACAAGTTATACACAGAAAGGCTGTTGATAATGTGCATAACTATTAAATAGTTCGTAACTATTGACATATAATTACACATATTAAAAGCGATTGTGGATTAGTAAAACTTAATGTGTACAATCTGTGAGTCTAACTAAAAAAAATAATAAATTTAAAATAATTATCAAAATAAAAGAAAATAATGTAAATTAAATATAACATCATAATTAAAAGAGATTATAATTAGATTGGTATAATATATAAAATATAAGATAAAATGTATTTATAAATTTTATGGTAAAACGTGGCTATAACTAAAATACAATGTGTATAATATAAATTTAAAAAGGATTATAGCTGCGAAATAAGCACTATAGGCCTGAAATATGAAAATGATTACATATAGCCTATATTACAATTGAGATCATTAAAGCAGTAGGTGGTAAGTGGTAGCGATTTGAGATAAAGTTAAGTGATTTTACATGAATTTAAGGAGAATAAACAAATAGTTATTTATAAGTTAAAAGCATAATTTTAAACTAATTTACAACTTAAATATAATAGTTATTATTAACTAAGAGTAACAAGTTATCCACAAAATCTGTGTGCACAATGTTGATAACTTTAAAATAAAGCAAAAAACACACAAATTTGTGTGTTTTTCAAGTGCTTTTTAACATTAGAAGTGGTGATTTAATACAAAAACATATGTTGGGTTTTATTTAGAAGCATTTTCAGTTTTTATGGAGTCTGAAATTAGATCATTAATACCCATTAGTTCATTTTTAGATAAATATCTCCATCTCCCGGTAGGTAAATTATTTATAGAAACATTCATAATTCTAAGCCTCTCAAGTCTCATAACGCAGTACCCTAAATACTCACACATTCTTCGTATTTGACGGTTAAGTCCCTGCGTTAAAATTATTTTAAAAACATATTTGCTTTCTTTTTTTACCAAACATTTTTTAGTAGTAGTTTTGAGTATGGGGATACCATTTGCCATATTTTTTATGAAATCTGGAGATATTGGTTTATCTACAGTGACAATATACTCCTTTTCATGACTATTACCAGAACGTAAAATTTTATTTACAATGTCACCATCGTTAGTTAAAAAGATAAGACCTTGAGAAGCTTTGTCGAGACGACCGATTGGAAAGATCCTTTTTGGATAATTTATAAAATCTATGATATTTCCATTAATTTTATGCTCTGTAGTGCATGTTATTCCAACAGGTTTATTGAAAGCTAAATAAATGTGATCTTCTTTGTTTTTTAGTGGGCTACCATTTATTTTAATTTCATCAGTGTTACACACTTGGGTGCCCATTTCAGGTATTTTGCCATTTACTGTGACTTTACCTTTATCAATTAGCTTATCTGCTTCACGCCTAGAACAAAAACCTGTTTCACTTATGAATTTATTTAATCTAGTTTTTGAATCATTAGTTTCATAGTGATTAATAATAGTTTTCTCTTTAACGCCTTTTATGATTTTCATTTTGCACCGCCCTTAGAAGTTATAATGTAAATATAAGATAAGTATCTTTAATGTCCATCTAATTAATTATAGGTTGTCCATTATCATTTATTAGAACTTTGAAATTATGAGTCTCTGCATATTTTACAAACTCAGTTAAGTTTATTGGAGCTTTGTTTTTATTGCCAGTAATAAATATAGAAATTTTAAAACCGTCATCTGCATGTGCTTTAGTTAAATATTTTTGTTTAATAGATTCATCTAAAATTAAATGTAAGGACTGGTTAAGTGATGTATCTTTGAGATTTACAAGTTGTTTTATTTTATACCCACCAGAGCTAACGCCCTCAACATTTGTAATATTATTTGAAGAATTTACATCCATTTTTAGAGAACAATTCATGTCGACGATAACGGAGTAATTATATCTATTATTCATATATAATTGCCTTATTACAAATACTATTAATAAAGAACAAATAAGTGATAAGATGTATTTCCAAAGGGCAAAGGGTTTAACTATTTCACCTACATATATTTCGCCTAGTACAGGCTCAATTACATTTTTTTTGAGAGTTACAAATTCATTATTTTTGGTAACGACATACACCTTATTTTTTTCAATATTAATTATTTTACCTGATTTTTGCATAGAGGCACCTCTTTCATAAGATAGTAAGTAGTTGTATTAAATATTTGATAATGCTTGACATAAAGAGAGAAAGTTGTTACGTTCATTGTAGTTATGTATTAAATCAAGTCATAAATATTGTAAACCCATAGCTATAACAAATAATAAATAGAGGTATATTATGATGGAAATATTATCAAACAAATTTTACTTATATATAGGAGTCATAATAATAATAAATATTATAATTATGCATATAGTAATAAAAATAATAATGTTTAAAAAATCAAAGGAATTTGACAAGAAAATCATTTCAAATATTGATATATTTAAATCTACAACAAATATTAATGATATATTTAATAAATTATTAAATAATTTATATGAAAATTCAGCTTATGATGCTGCTATAAGTATATTAAAAAATGATACTGAATATAAAATTATGGCTATTCATGGTACTTGCGTGAAACTAAACACAAGTAGCTACATTCAGGATGAGACTTTTATTAATCTAATTAATAGAGTTACAGAGTCTGGCACAATGTATTATATTCAGGATTTAAATAAAGTAGATTATGAATTGTATAGTGCCAAATTACAATTATTATTATATCACATGAGAAGCCTATTAATGATTCCAATAATTTATAAAGATGAAATATATGGAGTTGTAATAATGGTTAATTATAAGAAGGCAGCATACAATGAAAGTTATAGAGGTAATGCTTATTCAATAGTTAGTCAAGTAGCTGTAGCAATAGAAAATGCTAAGCTTTTCAAAAAGCTAAAAGATATAGACAAGACGAAAACAGATTTCTTGTCCACAGTTTCTCATGAACTTCGAACTCCATTAACATCAATAATTGGTTTTACAGAAATGGTTAAGAGAAAATTTGATGGGACTATAGTACCAGAATTAGATCTTTCAATTGAAAAAAATAAAAGTGCAGTAGTCAAAATAAAGAGAAATGTAAATATAATCTTATCAGAAGGGGAGAGATTATCGAGTCTTATAAATGATTTGTTAGATATATCAAGAATGGAAGCAGGAAAAGTTTTATTAAATATGAGAAAAATTGATATAGAAGAAATTATAACACAAGTAATAACATTAACGAATCCTATTATTAGAGATAAATCTCTTCAGGTTATACAAAGCATAAGTGAAACACTTCCTGAAATTATGGCAGATAAAGATAAATTGATGCAAGTAGTAATCAACCTTATTTCTAATGCTATAAAATTTACGGAAAAAGGATGTATAGTATGTAGCGCAAGAGTAGTTGCGCAGAATATAATAGTAAGTATTAGTGACACAGGGGTAGGTATTAGAGAGGAAGATAAAAAATATATATTTGAAAAATTCAGTCAAGTAGGTGATACACTTACAGATAAACCTACAGGTACGGGGCTTGGGTTATCTATATGTAAGCATATTATTGAAGAACATGGTGGAGAAATATGGGTCGAAAGTGAAATAGGAAAAGGAACTGATTTTTCATTTAGTATACCTATAATAAAAACTAACTGATTAATTAATATATGTAAATAAATATATATATATATATAAATAAACATATGTAAATAAACAACACCCCACAAACATTAAAAAGTTTGTGGGGTTAATTATTATAGTATTGGAGAAAGTAATCGAGAAATAGATTCCTTAAATTTAACAATAGAACTTCTGTTAGTATATTTTTTTAGAGTTAGTTCATCACAAGATTTTAAATCATCAATAAAAAAACGATCTAAGTCAGAAGTGATCTCTTTATCATAAATAAAAGCATTAATTTCGAAGTTTAAAGTGAAGCTTCGAATATCTAGATTTGCTGTACCTACAGAGCTTATAGATCCATCAATAGAGAGGAATTTACTATGAAGAAAGCCTTTGGTATAGGTATAACATTTGACACCAGAATCGAGAAGATCTCCCATATAAGATGTAGAGGCCCAATATACAAAGGGATGATCTGGTTTACTCGGTATAATTATACGGACATCTACCCCAGACAAGGATGCTATCCTTAAAGCTTCAAGTATACTGTCATCTGGAATAAAGTAAGGAGTTTCTATATAAATATTTTTTTCAGCTTTACTTATCATTTTTAAATAGCCATTTTTAATAGAATTCCAAGTGGAGTCAGGACCACTTGAAACTATCTGAAGACCTGTTTTCCCAAGGTGAGGTCTGTGGGGAAAATATTTGTCATCAAAAACAGAATTTTCTTTTGAAGCAAATCTCCAATCCATTAGGAAGTGCAATTGCAGTGCATCAAGTGCATCTCCTTGTATGAATAAATGTGTATCTCGCCAAAATCCAAATTTTTTAGAAAGTCCTAAATATTCATCTCCAATATTAAAACCACCGATATAACCATACTTACCATCAATAGTACATATCTTACGATGGTTTCTAAAATTTACACGAAGATTTATATACGGAAGAAAGGGTGGGAAAAAACATGAAACTTTTCCACCAGCTTCTATTAAAGGAGCAAAAAAGTTCTTATGCACCTTAAGGCAGCCCATACCATCATAGAGCAATTTTACCTCTACTCCTTCCTTGGCTTTTCTACATAGAATTTCTAGAATAGTTCTTCCTAAATTATCATTTTGAAATATATAATACTCCATATGAATAAATATTTTTGCGTCTTCAAGATTTTTTTTAAGCTGATCAAATTTTGATTTACCATCAGTAAATATAGTTACATTATTATTATTAGTGTAGAAGGAATTATCACTACATAGATTGAGTTTCATTACATCAGAATATTTACTTAAAAAATGATTAGTTTTAATTAGAGCATCGTTACTCAAAAACTCCTTTTGTTTATTTATAATTGAGGCGAGATTTTCCTTTTCTTCTTTCTTTAGTGAAAATAATTTCTTTTTTTTTAAATTTTGACCAAGAAATAAGTATAGAATAAATCCTATGCTAGGTAAAAAAAGTAATACCATAAGCCAAGTCCAAGTGCTTGCAGGGTTTTTTCGCTCAAGAAATACAACTGCAAAAGCGAAAAGGATATTAATAATAAATAATAAATTTAAAAAATGTAATAATAGTTCACTTGTAAACATATGAGCCTCCAGAAATTCATTTTATCTTACAATTTGTCGTACAGTGATAGTATACATATAAATGAGTAAAAAGAAACATTGAAAATTCGAAAAAGGTAAAAAAAATAGAAATATTTCAATTATATAATTTATATATTAAAGGAATAGTGAGTTCTATGGTATAATAATATTTAATTGACAAATTCAATTTATGGGCGGGGTATATACTTAATTGAAAATTAGAGATATTAACAATATATTTCATTTTTTATTTGTGCATAGAGATTTAAATAAAATGTTGCTTTAAAATGAAAATAGAATCGAGGATAATGATATGGGCTTAGTTCATGGAACAGTTGATGAGGAAATAAAAAAATCCTTAGAACTTATAAAAGAATTAGAACATGTGATGAGTGAGATTCAAAGTAAGGAAAGCCTATTTATTTCAAATATTCAAAATATGTCATTAGTAGATAAACAAAACATATTAGATAAATGGATTAGTTATGTAAGATGTTATAATGAATTAAATGATATTAGAGAAAAATATAAAAATAAGCTTTTATTTAAGAATACTTCAGATTCTTATAATAAGTATAAAAATATATTATTAATTTATGCGTCAACCATAGCAATACGTAAAAACTCTGTTTTGCTCGTAGGTATCATAGATAAAAACAAGTATTTGGAGTCAATGCTAAATGAACCTAGAGCTGAATACAACATTAATAAAAAACAATATTATTATATTACACAAGAAATTACGGAAATATCTTATATGATATCTTTGTATAGAAATAAGCATTATTTTGATTTTAAGGTTAATTACTATAAGGTTTATGAAGTTGAAAGAGATGAGAATGAAACACAATTATTAGATTACGCAAGTTATAATTATTTGAATGTTATTAAACTTGTAAGGAACCATAGAAACATTGTTAAAAACAATATGATCGATTTTTTTGGGAAAAATGTTTTTGATTTTTGGTTTCCATTTCAAAAATGGGTTGCTATAAGTATCACTGGGGTTGATTATTCTAGTAGAAAAGAAAAATATATTAGTAATGAAGATATCAATATTTTTAAAGAGGAATTGGTACCAGGGGATGTTCTTTTAAAAAGGAACAATCACCAGCTAACGAATATAGGACTTCCAGGATTTTGGACTCATACAGGTATTTATATAGGTTGTTTGGAAAAATTGGATGAGTATTTTGGCGATATGTTATTGGGAGATTGCTTGTGTGTGTCAGAGTATGTAAAAGTAATATATCCTAAAGTATATGATAGTTTGTGGAGCGAAGAGGTAAATGATAGAGAATATATTATCGAAGTTATTGCCCCAGGTGTTGTAATAAGTCCTTTAGATGCAATTGCGAAGGTAGATTACTTTTCTGCTCTGCGCCCTAGACTATCAAAAGAAGATAAACTAAAGGCATTATTTACGGCTTTTGAATCTTTAGGAAAGGCATATGATTACAATTTTGACATCATGACAGATAATGCTTTGTTTTGTAGTGAACTAATTTATAAATCATATTTAAGTTCAAGTAATAAAAAAGGAATTACATTTGATCTTCAGCCTAAAGTTGGTAGATTATTACTTTCACCTAATAGTATTATTGAAAAATTTGATTCAGAATTTAATACTGAAAATGCTGAATTCGATTTTGTAGTGTTTTATGATGGTAATGCAAGGGAAAGAAAGGCTATAAGGAGAAATGCGACTGATTTGAAAAAAACTTGGAAGCTATCTAGGTGGAAGAGGGTAAAGAGTAGGGTTGTTTTAGATGCAGAAACAAGTTATCCTATAGTAAAATTAAGTTCAGTATTGTCAAAACTTAAAATTATATTGTATGGTATGTTTTATTAATAAAGATATATGTCTATAATAATAAGAAGTGAATTAAAAGGGAATCAGAGATGGTGTAACATTAATGACTTAAGAGGGAAGTCTCCTTTTTAAATGTCATTAAATTCTAAAATAGAAAGTAGGATAAATAATAAATATGAGAAATATAAAAATTGTAATTGAATATGATGGTACTAGGTATAAAGGATGGCAGAGACTTGGAGACAGTGATAATACAATTCAGCACAAAATAGAAGCAGTTTTAAGTAAGATGGCAGAAGAAAACATTGAAATAACTGCTTCTGGAAGAACTGATGCAGGAGTACATGCATCAAACCAAGTTGCTAATTTTAGAACAGACGCTGCAATGCCTACACATAAAATGCGAAGTTATTGTTATGAATTTTTACCAGAAGATATTGTAATAAAAAGCGTTGAGGAAGTAGATCTTAATTTCCATGCGAGATATAATGCAAAGGTTAAAAAGTACATATATAATATATGCAATAATAAAGTACATGATGTATTTACCAGGAAATATGATTACCATGTACCATTACCATTAAATATTGAAAAAATGAGAAAAGCAGCAGAAATTTTAGTAGGGGAACATGATTTCCAAAGTTTTACTACACTTAAAACTAAGAAAAAATCTACTATAAGAACTATTTATACAATAAATATTATAAATGAAGATGGAAATATAGAAATTAGTGTTCAAGGAAATGGATTTATGAAGAATATGGTAAGAATAATAGTTGGGACACTTGTTGAAGTGGGACTTGGTGAGCGAGATGCAAACGAGATTAGTGATATATTAGATAAAAAAGAAAGAAAATATGCGGGACATATCGCACCAGCTAAAGGGTTGTTTTTAGAAGAAGTAGATTATTAAAAATTAATTTAACTTAATAAATATATAAAACAAAAACGACACATAAGTTAATACTTATGTGTCGTTTTTGTTTTATATTATAAAGGCAACATTAACTAAAGGATACCTTCATTTTTTAAGATGTTTTCAATTTCATCAACTTTTTTAGAAAGCGTATAAAAACTTTCTTTTAATATGTTTTTTGAAATAGGAGTATCTTTTATGCTTTTTTCTAGCGACTCTATAGTGTCGAGTGCATCATCAATGCCCTTTTGCGCAAGTTCAAGATTGTTTTCTTTCATTTTCAGGTCTCCTTAACATAGCTTATTTTAATATATACTATTAAATCCTAACATTAGTAATTGTTAATTTCAAGCTGAAAATGATTTTTGACTTTTGTAATTTGATGAAATTAACCTTTTTTATCCTTATGAATTATGTGTTTAACATCTTTTAAAATAGCATCTAAAGCTTTGAATTTAAGGTCGGGGAATGCTTTTATAAGTCGTGAATAATCAGGATATTTTTTTATAAACAAAGAATCATATTTTATTTTAACTTCTTTTACAATATTCTCAATGTTGGATTTCTTCCTACTCATTTTAGTTTCAGCAAGATCTATTAACTGATCCAATTTAATTCTTAACTCAGGTATACTTTTAGTATTACCTAAATTTAATTTAAAATCTAAAAACTTATCAGTTAATTCTGAATATGCAGTAATTAATTGGGTTAAAAGAGACTTTAGTTTGATTATAGTAATTATAGTAATTATAAAATCTAAAATGAAATATACTAAAGTAATATAAAAAAGGAATACACCGGGATTTAGTGGTATTAAATTCACTGTGTATTCAATATAGGGATGGATTACTTTAAGTATTAAAATTGAAATGAACCCCCATATTATAGAGAATTTTAAGCATATTCTTCCATGGAGATTGTATGGCTCATCGCTATAATCCCACCAAGTACTATCGAATGTAGTTTCTAAAATATAACCTGTTATATATTCAATGAGTGAGGTTAAAAATATTGAACCTAGAAGGAGAAAAATATAATTATTTTCAATAGGTTTTAGCAAAACAATTATAGATAAGATGGCAAAACCATAAATAGGACAAAATGGTCCATGTAGGAAGCCTCTATTAACAAATTCTTTTTTGCGAATTGTGGTATATACTGTTTCAAGGCACCAGCCCATGAAGGAATAAACAATAAAATAACAAAATAGTGCAAAGACATTAAAATTTAGTAAAGTTATATCAATCATAAATTAACTCCTTCTGTAATGTCGTTAAACAAGAAAATGATAACATAAAATATGTTTTTTTTATAGTGTATAAAATGAACAAAATATTAATATATGCAATTTTATAGAATTAGCTACATATATATTAATAAAACAATGATAAATCAATTTAATATGTAGGAGGAAAATACATGATAAATATCATATGGTTTTTAATTTTATCATTAGGAATAGTTATTGGAATGCTTACTGGAAAAGGAGAAATTGTGTCAAAGGCCCTTGTTTCATCTACAACTAGTTCTGTGGAACTAGTTATGGGTCTTGTTGGAATGATGTGTCTTTGGTGTGGGATAATGGAAATTGCGCAAAAAAGTGGACTAACTGATAAATTAGCAAAGGTACTTAGGCCAATTTTAAAAATGATTTTTAAGGAAACCTCCAAAAATAATAAGGTTATGTCTAGTATTACTATGAATTTAACAGCGAATATGATGGGGCTTTCTAATGCAGCCACGCCATTTGGGATAAAAGCCATGGAAGAGATGCAGAAAATGAATATAGAAAAAGACACAGCTAGTAATGACATGGCTTTATTCTTAGTTTTAAATGCCGCATGCATTCAGTTTTTACCTACTACGGTAATATCTATAAGAGCAGCATATAATTCACAAAATCCAGCAATTATTATAATACCAGCAATTATTACAACAGGTGTTGCTTCAGTCTTAGGTGTAGTTTATTGCAGGATATTACAAAAATATTTTTAGAAAGATCACCTTTTTATAGGTATATGAATCTAAATGGAGAGTGAATAAATGTGGTAATTATAGAAAATTTAATGTCATATATATTGAAAGGAATAATTCCGATTATTATTGCGTTGGTGGTAACTTATGGAGTTATTAAAGGAGTGAAGGTTTATGAGTGTTTTGTAGAAGGTGCAAAGGATGGAATAACTATTTGCCTGAAAATTTTTCCTTATCTTTTGGCTATGATTATAGCTGTTAATGTTTTTAGAGCTTCAGGGGCTTTAGATTTTTTTATTTCTTTAGTAACACCGGTTGTTAAGTTCATTGGGTTACCGCCGGAAGTTGTTCCTTTAGTTTTAATAAAACCTCTCTCAGGTAGTGGAGCTCTGGGAGTATTTACTGACATTATAAGGCAGTATGGAGCGGATAGTTACATAGGACGTGTGTCATCTATAATAATGGGGTCAACGGAAACTATTTTTTACACACTTACAGTGTATTTTGGAGCTGTAAATATAAAAAAAATTAGGCATACGTTACTAGCAGCAATACTCGCAGATATAACAGCAGTTATAATGGCTGTTAACTTAGCTAAGTTTTTCTTCTAAAGAGATTTCCAGAGCTACTTGCTTATTATAGTATAATTTTATATTTTTAGGATAAAATTATTGACATAGTGAATTATTTGCAATACAATTATTATTGAATAAATGCAATGATGAGAAGAGTAATAAGCTGAAATGTTAAAAGAGAACTGCAGCTGGTGAAAAGCAGTAGCAAGGTAGTTTATGAATATGGACTCTAAGCAGATTATCCAAATAAAAAGTATAAAAGATTATTGTGATGATAGGCTTTTCTATTTATTTATTAAGGTAATACGGTAGCAACCGTTATATTGACAGGTGATGATAGTCACCCATTGAGATCTTTATAGTGATATAGGGATGAATTAGAGTGGTAAAACGTTAAATACGTCTCTAAACAGAAGCTTTTTTTCTGTTTAGAGATTTTTTTTATTTACCGGGAAATTAATATTGTAGCTTCAAAGAGGATGAACAGCTTCGAAGTTAATTATAACTAATTTAAATATGAGAGGTAGGAGAAATTTATGAATAAAAAAACTTTTTACATTACTACACCAATTTATTATCCATCAGCAAAGTTACATATCGGTAATACATATACAACGGTAGCTGCAGATGCAATTGCTAGATTTAAAAGGCTTACAGGCTATGATGTAATGTTTTTAACAGGAACAGATGAGCATGGTCAAAAAATCCAAAGGATAGCTGAGGAAGAAGGAGTTACACCAAAACAGTATGTAGATAAAGTAGTAGCCGGAATACAAGAATTGTGGAGTATGATGGATATAAGTTACGATAAATTTATAAGAACTACTGACGAATATCATAAAAAGGCTGTTCAAAAACTATTTAAGCAATTATATGATCAAGGTGATATATATAAGGGCGCATATGAAGGCTGGTACTGTACTCCTTGCGAATCTTTCTGGACAGAAACCCAAGCAGTAGATGGAAAATGCCCCGATTGCGGAAGACCCGTAGAGAAAGCTAAGGAAGAGGCATATTTCTTTAAAATGTCTAAATATGCAGATAAACTTATAGAATACATTGAAACTCATCCGGATTTTATACAACCAGAATCAAGAAAAAATGAAATGATAAATAACTTTTTAAAACCTGGTCTTCAAGATTTATGTGTCTCAAGAACAACATTTAACTGGGGTATACCTGTAGAATTTGATCCAGGGCATGTTATATATGTATGGGTAGACGCTTTATCTAACTATATAACTGCGCTTGGCTATAATGGTGAGGATACAACTTTATATGATAAATACTGGCCTTGCGATATACATTTAATAGGTAAAGATATATTAAGATTTCATACAATTTATTGGCCAATAATGCTTATGGCACTAGGCTTACCTCTCCCAAAACAAGTATTTGGTCATGGATGGCTTCTTTTTGATGGTGGAGTAAAAATGTCGAAATCTAAAGGAAACGTAGTAGATCCTGTAATATTAGTTGATCATTTTGGAGTGGACGCTGTAAGATATTATTTGCTTCATGAAATACCATTTGGTTCTGATGGAATATTTACTAATGAAATATTTATAAAGAAAACAAATTCAGACCTAGCTAATGATTTAGGTAACTTATTATCTAGAACAGTAACAATGATAGAAAAATATTTTGATGGAGTTGTACCAAAACCAGATGAAAAAGCTGATGTGGATAATGAACTTATAGAACTTGCTCTTTCGATTCCAAGTAAGGTAGAAAGTGCTATAGATGACCTTAAAATTCCTGAAGCACTCGATCATGTTTGGACACTCATTAGGCGTACTAACAAGTATATAGATGAAACAACTCCATGGATCCTTGGAAAAGATGAAGCGCAAAAGGGAAGACTAGGCACAGTACTTTACAATTTAGTAGAATCATTAAGAATGACATCAGTATTGATATCAGCATTTTTGCCTACTACAAGCAAGAAAATAAATGCTCAAATAAATACTGATGTAATTACATGGGATAGTTTATCATCATTTGATGGAACTATAGCTGGAACAAAAGTTAATAAAGGTGACGTAATGTTTCCAAGAATAGATGTAGAAGCTAAAATAGAGGAGCTTAATGTACTTGTAGAAGAAGAAAGAAAACTAGCGAGGAAACCTACAATGCTGCCAATAAAAGAAGAAATTACTATAGAAGATTTTGATAAAATAGATATGAGAGTTGTTAAAGTATTAGAATGCGAACAAATGAAAAAAACAAAAAAACTTCTAAAGTTAAAAGTTGATTTAGGTGGGGAAGTAAGACAAGTAATTTCGGGAATAGCTCAGAATTATAAACCAGAAGACCTTATTGGAAAGTATGTTGTATTAGTAGCTAATTTAAAGCCTGTTAATTTAAGAGGCGAATTATCACAGGGAATGATAATTGCAGCTTCAACAGATGACGATAGTAAACTATTTGCAATATCTATACCTGGTGAGTTACCAACTGGAAGCACAGTAAGGTAGATTTATAATTGCTTATATATTACTGGAAATTATGAGGAGGAAATAACATGAAGTTTATTATAGGTTCCTTAATTGGAGCCATCATCGGGTATATAACTAACTGGTTAGCTATAAAGATGCTGTTTAGACCACATGAAGAAATTAGAATTTTTAATATTAAAGTACCATTTACGCCAGGGCTTATTCCAAAGGAAAAGTCTAGAATTGCAAGGAGCGTAGGTGAATCTATAGGTCAGCATCTTTTAACAAAGGAAACAATTTTGAAATCTTTATGTAGTGAAGAGATGGATCATCAATTGAATACTTGGGTGCAAGGTAAAGTTAGCACTATGAAAAATAGCAATGCTACAGTAGAAAGTGAGCTAAAGGACATATTAGGTGATGAGTATTGTAATATTACCCAAAGTACTATAAGTAACGTTTCAAAATCACTTATAAATTATATAAACGACGTGGAAGTTAGAGGTGGCATTGCTAAGTATGTATATGCACAGATAATGTCAGAACTAAAGGCAAAACCACAAGATATTTGCGAGAGTGAATTATATAATTCAATAAAAAACAAAGTATTAAATTTAGTTATAGAGTATAAGGATTCACAAGATTTCTACAAAGGTATTCAAAATATGTTAAAAGCTAAGGTAGCTGAACTAGTGGTTTTAGACAAAAAAATTGAAGATGTTATACCTGATGAGATAACAAATAGCCTAAAAGTATATGTTTATGGTAAAAGATATAATATTGCTATGGAAATAAAAAAAATGATTAAAGAAGAAAAAAATAGTAAAAAATTAAGACAAATTGTTGATGAAACAATATCGACTAAACTAAGCCCAATGATAGCAATGTTTATCAGTAAGGATAGCGTTTTTGAAAAAGTTGTAATTGGTATAGATGAATACTTAGATAATGTAGAAAATCATAATGACATTGCTCTAATTATTAATGATATAATAGACAAATTGCTTAAAAATTCAATATCTAGTGTTGTTTTTGATTTACCCAAAGAGGGAATTGATAATGTTATTGAACCATTAATTAATTTGTTTACAACAAAAATTGTAGATAAAGAACTTATTCTAAGCACTTTTGAAAAACTTGAGAGTAAGTTCAATAGCTACATATCTGTTACAGAATTGCTCGAAAAGACAGGGATAGAATACAAAAGTGTAATAGAGGGAGTTATAAAGAGTCGAATAAATAGTATTATTGAAAATGAGTCTACTAAATCAAAGATTAATGAAATAGTAGGTGTAATGATTAATAGATTGTTACATACAGAGATGAACTCAATATTTAAAGGAGAGGGAGATAAGGTTACCAAATCTGTTTCTAAAGTGGTTAAAACAGTATATAATAAATTCATAGAGAATAAGGCACCAGAAGTAATTGAAGTGTTAGATATAGCCAAAATAGTCGAAGAGAAAATCAATGAATTCGATGTAGCTTTTTCAGAGAGAATTATACTCGAAATAGCGAGTAAAGAGCTTAATGCTATAACTTGGCTTGGAGCATTACTAGGTGCAATTATGGGGTTATTATCTCCTATACTAGGTTCAATGTAGTATATTATTTATTATTAATCAAAAGTCACTTCCGCTAGGAAGTGGCTTTTACTTATTTCAATGTTAGTGATATAATATCTAACATATATTTCGAGTATATTTTAAATCTATAAGCAAATAGAAGGGATGGTGAAAACTGTTATTAAATTACACTCTAAAGTAGCTTATATTAAAGAGTTAAATTAGTAATTTAATGCAGTAGATATTATGATATTTGATTCACATGCACATTATGATGATGAAACTTTTAATGAAGATAGAGAAAAGGTAATAATGGGGTTAAATGATAAAGGGGTAATAGGAGTATTAAACTGTGGTGCATCACTTGAGGGCGCAAGAATGTCAGTACAATTATCCAATAAATATGATTTTATATATTCAGCAGTTGGGATACATCCTGAATATGCAAATATTGTTAATGATGAAGTTATTTGCGAATTAAGAGATTTAACGCATCAGCCAAAAGTTAGAGCTATTGGGGAAATAGGACTCGATTATCATACTGAAGAAAATCCGGATAGAGAAATACAAAAGAGAGCATTTAAACTTCAAATGGAACTTGCAAAAGAACTTAAATTACCGGTGGTTATACATGATAGGGATGCTCATAAAGATACTTTGGATATACTAAAAGAATTTCCAGAAGTGACAGGTGTAATTCATTGTTTCTCTGGAAGTGTTGAATTCGCGAGGGAGTGTTTGAAACTCGGTTATTATATAGGATTTACTGGAGTTATAACTTTCAAAAATGCAAAGAAAACAGCAGAGGTTGCAAGAGAGGTACCAATGAATAGAATACTCGTAGAAACAGATTGTCCATACATGGCACCGGTTCCCCTTAGAGGGAAAAGGAATGAATCTGATTATATTAAATATATAATAGAAAAAATAGCAGAAGTTAAGGAGAAAACTATCAAAGAAATTGAAGATGCAACAATTTACAATATAAAATATTTGCTAAAAATATTAAAATGAGGTAGAATAAGTAATACCTAATAAATGGAATATTTTTACACTGAAATATTTGTAATTAAAATTAAATTTAAAACATATAATTTTAATGGCAAATATTGTTTTGCCGGTTTACCCTCAGGACTGGGTTAATTAATTTATTCTGTAATTATAATTAAATATTATAATTGTATGCATAATGATGCATTATCAGTCAAAACTTAGAACAATGGGTCGGAAATTTGACATACTTGTTGCTTCAAGGTATAATACCCAAGTGCTCTTGACTAAGGGAGGGAATTTTTATGATGAAAAACGTGAAGAACAACATTAAGAACTATTTTTCGAACGGACCCAAGACAGTTTTTGTAGTAATGCTATTAGTAATGTGCGTTACGGTGACTATATTTAACATGAAAAAAGCTATATCTGTTATTGTTGATGGTAAGGCTATACAAGTTATTACTCTAAAAAGTAATGTTACACAAATACTAAAAAGTAATAATATAGCATTAGGGGCAAAGGATCAAATAACAGTTAGTTTAGACAGTAAAGTAAAAGACGGAGATAAAATATATATAAAAAAGGCTGTAAATGTTAAAGTAGAAGTTGATGGAAAAAAATACAATATTCTAACTGCTGAAAATACAGTAGCAGATATGCTTAAAGCAGAAAAAATTGTATTGAGCGGAGCAGACAAAGTTAGTCCATCAAAAAGCAAGGATTTAACATCTGGGTTACAAGTAGTAATAACAAGAGTAAACACCAAGACACTTCAAGAGACAAAAGCAGTAAACTTTGCAACCGAAATCAAAAATAGTGATGAACTAGATAAGGGTGTAAAGAAAGTTATTCAAAAGGGTAAAGCAGGGCAGAAGGTTATAACTTCATCTGTTGTCTATGAAAATGGCAAAGAGATATCAAGAAATTTAATTAGTGAAAAACTTAAATCAGAGCCTGTTAAACAAATAATTGCATTAGGGACTACTAACGTTTATACTGCATCTCGTGGAGGAAACGTTCGTTACTCGAGGAAACTAAGTGTAAGGGCAACAGCATATACTGCTGATTATAGTTGTACGGGCAAAGGTCCGGATGACCCTGCATTAGGTATAACATCCACTGGGGCACGAGCAAAAAGAAACGCTGATGGATATAGTACTATAGCTGTTGACCCTACTGTTATACCTCTAGGTTCTAAAGTTTATGTAGATGGATATGGATATGCCATTGCAGAAGACATAGGCGGAGCTATAAAGGGTAATCACATAGATTTGTATTTCGATTCCAGTGATGAGATGTGGGGTTGGGGAGCACGAAATGTTAGTATCTATATTATGGAATAGGAGCATAAGCTCCTTTTTTTTTGTCTTATAGTTTATTATTAATAAGTAAAATGGTATTATAGATACAGTATTAGAAGGAAATACTAAGAGAGTTCTTTATTATAATTATATAATAGTGGATATGGTCTTAGTTTGGAATAGCACTTGAGATGACAGTTATTATTTGGAATCTCTCGCGTTAAATAGCAAGGGGGATAATATGATTAAAGAAGTGATAGTAGTTGAAGGAAGAGATGATGTTACAGCGGTTAAAAGAGCAGTAGAGGCTGAACTCATTTCCGTAGGCGGATTTGGAATTAACGAAAAGGTGATTAACAAAATAAGAGAAGCTCAAAAGAGAAAAGGTGTAATAATTTTTACTGATCCAGACTTTGCTGGAGAAAAAATAAGAAGAATTATTACTAAAAGGGTAGCGAATGTAAAGCATGCATACATATCTCAAAAAGAAGGAACTAAGGATGGAGATATAGGCGTTGAAAATGCATCACCTGAAACAATATTAAGAGCACTTGAAGCTGCTAAATTTGAAGTGCAAGAAAAAAGAAAAGAATTTGATGTGCATGATATGATATTTTTTAAGTTAACAGCGGATAGCAAGGCAAGGGAAAGACGAGATGCTCTAGGAAATGAATTAGGTATAGGGTATGGAAATGCGTCACAATTTTTGACTAGGTTAAATAACTACGGAATTATAAAAGAAGAATTTATAGAGGCTTTAGAAAAAATAAACAAGGAGATGAATTATGGCGGATTTGACGATTAGTGAAGTTAGTAAAAAATATGAATTTAGATTTAAAAAAGGGTTAGGTCAGAATTTCTTAATAGATGATTCTGTGCTCGATGATGTTGTAGATGGTGCAGAAGTTAATGAAGATGATTTCGTTATAGAAATAGGACCAGGATTTGGTACATTAACTAGAGCTCTTTTAAGGAGAGCGAAAAGAGTTTGTGCTATAGAACTAGATGATAAACTTTTGCCGATACTAGAAGATGAGCTTAAAGAGTTCGATAATTTTGAGCTTATACATGATGATGCTTTAAAAGTAGATTTTGATGAATTAATTGGGGATGAAAAGTCCGTAAAATTAGTTGCTAATTTACCATATTATTTAACGACTCCAATAATTGTTAAATTACTTACTGGAGGTTATAATTTTAAATCTCTAACTATAATGATACAAAAGGAAGTTGCGCAGAGGATAGATTCAGAGCCTAATTGCAAAGCTTACGGAGCCTTTTCAATATTAGTTCAGTACTATTGTGATACGAAAATACTTCGGCTTGTGCCACCAACAGCATTTTTGCCTGAACCTAAGGTGGAATCTATGGTTATAAGATTAGATAGATTAAAAGAGCCTAAAGTTAAGGTTAATGATGAAGCTTTATTTTTTTCTATAGTAAGAAAATCTTTTAATATGAGAAGAAAAATTTTATGGAATTCTGTTAAGGATATAGGGATTCCTAAAGAAGAGTTACTAAAATGTTTTGAAAAAGCAAATATTGATCCTAAAAGAAGAGGAGAGACTTTATCACTTGCGGAATTCGCATTGCTTTCTGATGAAATAGGATTTATAAAATAAATTTCAATATGTTGTTCATTTTTTATTATATACTTCATATATTATAATGAATAAGTTTTATATGGAGGTAAAAGAAGGTGACACCTAAAAAAAATTATAGTAGGTATTTCATTATATTACAAGAAGATGAAAAAGGCTATTCATTAGAGTCTGATAAAATTCCTTCTGGTTATGCAAAGCTTGAAATGAAAAACAATAAATGTAAGATTTCATACTATGTACAAAACTTAAGGAAAGAAAAACAACCTTACTACATGATTTTAATATGTGGTAAAAAAGATGTAAACAAGATTATAAAAGTTGGTAAATTGAACATAGACGATCATGGTAGGGTAGACATTTTTCATGAATATGATATGGATAATATAGCGGACACAGGTATTAACGCTGAAAAAATTATTGGAGCAGCAATTGTAAAATTTCTTGATAATAATGTGATTTCAATAATGAGTGGTTTTTCAACAACTGAAAAACCAAATGAATGGAAAAGTTATAAACTAGCTGATTCTAATAAGGAAACTAAAGAAACTAGAACAGATGAAGTGAAAAATGAATTTGATGAATATGAAGAAAGTATCGAAATAATTAAGGTTAAGAGCGATGAAGCACTCAAACATCTAGAGGTTCAAGAGAAAATCGATAAAAAAGTAGAAGAAAAGAAAGTAGATGTTGTTGAAGAACCAAAAGTGGATACTAAGCAAAGGATTAAATTTAACGATGGTTTACCTTTAGAAGAGCAGAATAATATAGAAGTAGAAGAGGTAGAAGAGAAAGTAGAGATTAATCAAATAGATAATATTTGTGATTGTGAAATTTCAGAAAAACTAGAAGAAAAAAATGAAATTGATAATTTAGAAGATATTGTTGATTTAAATAGAGATAAAGATAAAATGCAATGTAAAGAAGATAAAAAACAAAAGGACTGTGGGTGTAATAATAAGGAGAATAATTCTTATAAAGGTGAATATCCTAAAGGTGACATGGGTAATTTCTTCAAGGCAGCGGTTCAAGATTTCACCCAAGTACCTGATTTTACTAAGGAAATAAAGTGGTGCAAATGGTATAAGGTACCAGTTCATAATTTAGAGAATATGTATGATTTGAGTGACTATAATAAATATACCATAGCATATTACCCTATGATTTGTTATTATCCATATATTAGGAACTACAAATCCTTTATGCTAGGATACAAATGTGATTCAAGTGGAAAAATGAAATATATAGTTTATGGTATACCTGGAAGTAAAAATAAAGCCCATCAGCCCTATGGAGGCAGAACTGGTTTTGTGACTTGGATCGCAGATAAGGGAAATGATGAAATGGGACATTGGTTAATGTTTTATGATTTCAAAAATTCTACAGTTGTTGTCCCTATAAAAAAGTAATATAGAAAGAATAAAATGTGTGACTATGATTTAGTTACACATTTTATTTTTTAATATTCTTATACTATTTATCATATAGTATATTAATATTAACATTTGGGGGGGAACCATTGAAGATTATATTTATAAACAGAAAAAAAGTTGGCATTATAGTAATAGTGCTTGGGCTTATGATTACACTACTTGGGATATCAAAACAATTTGATCAAAAGCTAAAAATGACTATTCTTGTAAAAAACAATATTAAGTTATCGGATGATTATGTGGTTATAAATGGGAAAGCAAGTTATAAATTGCCTAAGGGATGGACAACAAATGAAAAGAAATTTTCAGGGGATGAGATTCTATACCACAATGATTTTCAATCATCCGATGCTGTAATTCATGGATTTGCAGAAGTATGGAAAGGGAGAAAGGACTTAAGAGCATTTTTAGATAATAGTAAAAACATATCAGAGGTACAAAATAAAATTAAAAGTTATAAAATAGATGACACTACTATTAATGGCAAAAAAACATATGTAGTACAATACTTAATTAATGTATCGGATAATAATTGGTATAAGTCCTATGAATATTTTATTGATGATGGCGAAGAGTTTTATAGATTTTCATTTTTCATAAGAAATGTTAATTTTAAAGAAACCTACGGAGCTATTTTTGAAAGCATAGTTGAAACATTAAAAATTCGATAAGATTAATTATATTTGCTTTAAATTTTTTAGTGTATTATAATTTATCTAATAAGAATTAAGAAATAAAATTATAAGAGAAGCATATGCTTCTCTTAGTGTTTTGTTGTTACAAGTATATGGGGTGGATCGAATAAAAGCATAAGTTTAATTAGTAAGGGGGATACAAATGAAACCGATATTATTTGAGTTTTCTTTTGTGAAAATTTATGGATATGGATTAATGATAATGATAGGAATTCTTTCAGCACTTTTCTTATTATCTTGCAGAAGTAAGAAAGAACAATATAATGAGGACAATGTTTGGGATATGGCTATACTCACAATAATTTGTGGAGTAATAGGCGGAAAGGTAATGTATATAATTACAGATATTAAGGAAGTATTACAAAATCCTTCAGTATTAAAAGATGTTGGAAATGGTTTTGTTATTTATGGGGCTATTTTGGGAGGCATATTAGGGATTTATATCTATAGCAAAAAAAAGGCTTGGAATACACTTAGTGTGCTTGATTTATTAGTTCCAAGTTTACCGCTGGCACAGGGATTTGGTAGGATAGGATGTTTTCTAGCTGGATGTTGCTATGGCAAGGTCACTTCACTACCGATAGGAGTAGAGTTTAACAATTCACCATTTGCACCTGCAAATGTGTTTTTAATACCAACGCAAATTTTTTCTTCAATATTTGATTTTATGTTAGCGTTATTTTTACTTTGGTATGATAGACGTGAAAGAAAAAAAGGAAGAGTATTTTCTCTTTATCTTATTATATATAGTGTAGGAAGATTTTTAATTGAGTTTTTAAGAGGTGACCCTAGAGGAAGTGTATCTATACTTTCTACATCTCAATTTATTAGTTTGTTTGTCTTAATTATTGGAATTTTATTATTTAATTTTGAAAGAATAAAAAAAAACGTGTCTAAATAATACAAGAACTGTATTTATAAAAATAAGTACAGTTCGTTTTATTGAAATTCTATTAAAAAAGATTAAACATATCATTTTTAAATATATTAGTGAAATTGGAATTATCTAAATCGATAGTATCTCCTATTTTTGAATTTCTAGGTAACCGAGTTATGCTAACATCTATAGTAGTTCCATCTTGAAAATTTATAAAAGCATCTGTACTGTTCATATCTATTATTTTTCCAAACATTATAAAAACATCCTTTCATAAATAGTTTTACTATAGTTTTAGCAAAAGACACTATTATATTCAAGAAAGTGATAATCTTATTTTCATGTCCCTTATATACAGAGATGCCATAAATTATTAATAAGTATGTGTAGGGGCTTATTTGACAGTGTGGTTAGATTTAAATACAATAAGGTATAATCCCAAATAGAATTCAATCTGATGCATGGGATGCGATATTGCTTCATATAAGCCTTGATGCTTGTTTTTGCAACTAAATTAAAAAACACCTATCACAAGATGATAGGTGTTTTTTCTATAATTAATTTGTATTATAGATTAATTAGATCTTGAATTATAATCTAGTAACGTTTGAAGCTTGAGGGCCTCTAGCGCCAGTAGTTATTTCAAATTGGACTTGTTGTCCTTCTTCTAAAGATTTGTATCCGTCTCCTTGAATAGCTGAGAAATGTACGAATACATCCTCTTCTCCTTCTACTGATAAAAATCCAAACCCTTTTTCTGAATTAAACCATTTAACTGTACCTGTTTTCATATAACTTTCCTCCTGAATAAAAAAATTTGTAACATTTATAATATAATTATAATGATACTACACTTTAGTATATTTTTAAATAGATTTTAGAAAAAAATAAATATATTTATCATATTTATACTATTTTATATTAAATATGTATTTATTGGAACTAATTAATATAAATGTTAATATAAAGTATTTATCTACTAAACAAAATTCAATATTTTAACGGCTAAAGAGTCGGTCATTTCATCATCAATTACTAAGGTATTACTACCTGTTTTTGTGGCATTTTTCATATACATAAGAAATTTCTCGATACCATCTAAAGGGAGCGACACCTGTGATGTTTTGTAGTGCATAGGTATAACTATTTTAGGATTTATTTTCTTAGTAACTTGTGAGGCCTCTTTTCCGTCTAGTGTGTAGTTACCGCCTACAGGAACAAATAGTATATCTATAGAACCTATAGCGCGAAGATCATCATTAGAAAGGGTGTGACCTAAATCACCTAAATGACACACTGAGTAACCATCCATTGTAAAGGTGAATATTATGTTTTCACCACGTTTTGCACCCTTGTTTTTGTCATGATAAGAAGGAATACCTTTTATAGGTATATCATAAATAGTGGATATACCAATCCTATTTACAATTTTATAATTACTAGTAAGCTCTTTAGTGTAATTATGATCGAAATGCTGGTGGCTTATAGTTACAATATCGGGGCTACCTTTATAAATTTCATAACCTAAAGTAGCATCAAATGGGTCTGTTAAAATCTTATTACCTTTTGAATCTTCTAAAAGAAAACATGAATGACCTAGCCAAGTGATTTTCATGTAATTCCTCCCTTCTTTAAAAAAAATGTATTTATTTACATAAACTGAAACCATTATTTAAATGGAACGTATCTTATAGTGAATGAATATTTTATAATACTATTTATAATTAAATTATGCCACTATTTATAGAGTAATAAACTATAAAAATTTAAAGAAGCAGATTTTTAATGAATAGTTAAAATATATTGTGAATTATTGTAAGGATTTTGTTTAGCAATTATGAAGATTTAGGAGGGATTATATGAAAAAGATTTTTAAAACATTTGTAATTATGATTTTAGCCTTAATTGTGTGTATACCTATGCAAACAATAGCAAAGGCTAGTACAGTAACAAATATGGATTCTAAAAAAGATGTAGTAGTTAGTAAGCCTTGGACAGTAAGTTTTAACAAGGTACTTAGTACAACTACGGTGAACACCACAAATATTAAGGTGCTTTCCCAAGATGGTAATTACATAGATATTAAAGTTAGTTTAGGAAATAGTAATAAAAATGTAGTGGTCCAACCAGTGAAAGATTATGAATATAATAAGACATATACTTTAATAGTTACAGATCAGGTTAAGTCTTCTGATGGAAAATTTCTTCCAAGTGAAGTTAGGATGAATTTTACTACTAAAAGTGAACCTGCTAAAAGCGAACCTACAAAACCAAGTGAATTTACTGTATGTATTGATCCTGGTCAATACTATAGCGTAATTAAAGGCTCAAGTGGAATTAAGGCTAAGGATATAAATTTAAGTATAGCTTTAAAATTAGGTAATATACTAAAAGCAAGAGGATTTAATGTAGCATATACAAGAAGTAGTGATGCAGTATCTTGGACTCAGAGTGGTGAAGAGGATGCAAAAACGTTGATAGCTAAGAATGCTAATGCGGACGTGTTTTTAAGTATAAACACCAATGATTCAGATGTAAATACTGCCAATGGAATTGAAACATATTATACAACAGATGCAAGTAAGAATAAGACGCTTGCGACCTTCGTGCAAGCCGAATTAATAAAAGCAACACAGGCTAAAGATAGAGGTATACAAGTAGCAAGTAGTGGAGGAAATTTTACAATATTAAATAAGACAGGCTGTCCTTCAATAGTTACATATTTGGGTTTCTTATCCAATCCAGCTGAAGAGACATTGCTAATAAGTGCACAGTATCAAAATAATGCTGCAAAAGCTATAGCTAATGGATTAATGAATTATGCTGGCTTTGCAAATACTGATACTACTTATGACAATACTTTAAGAATATCTTCAATACCAGATATAACAGGTAGTGTAGTAGTTGGAGGTACATATTCATTGCCGGGAACTGTAACGGCAATTATGAGTAATGGTTCAAAGCAAACGGTTAGTGTAAAATGGCTTAAGGCAGTTGCTACAAGCATAGCAGGCGTTACTACCTACTATGGAACTGTGAATGGAGCAGTTACTAATGCAAAAGCTATAATTACTGTAAAAGCGGCACCTGTAGCATCTAAGTACAAAGTAGTTTTAGATCCAGGTCATGGAGGATATGATTCTGGAGCAGTAGGACCAACAGGAGTTATGGAAAAAACCGTAAATCTTGCCATTGCATTAAAAGTGGGAGCGGTATTAACGAAAAATGATGTTGAGACAATATACACTAGAAGAAGTGACACAGTAAGCTGGACAAGCAATGTAACACAGAACCTTCAAGCAATATGTGATATTTCTAATAATGCTAAACCAGATTATTTTGTAAGTATTCATGCGAATAGTGCAGATGCTGTATCAGCTAGCGGCACTGAAACTTATACTTATGTTGGGGGCGCAGCTGCAGTGAAACTTGCACAGGCAATTCAGACTAATATAGTAAATGCAACTGGATCAATAAATAGAGGGATTAGAACTGCAAATTATTATGTTATAAAAAATACGGATGCTACAGCTGTACTTGTAGAAACTGGATTTATAAGTAACCCAACACAAGAAAAACTATTAAATAACGCAGCATACCAAACTAAAGTGGCTAATGCAATTGCAAAAGGTATTCTTAATACTTTAGGAATAACTAGTATAACTTATTAATTATTTAAAGGCTTAAAGGTAAAATAACAAAAAACAACCTCAATAGTAAAATACTATTGAGGTTGTTTTTTTATGACTCATGTTGTATAAACTTTAAATATCTAATAAATTCTTTTTATAGTTAGAATAACAGAATCTAAGTTCTTCAATTTGTGCATCTAATTGTATTTGTAATCTAGAAAGTTCTTTGTAATTTTCAACTCTTGAAGCTTCGTTTATCTCAGTAAATAGGCTAGTTTTAGAATAAGTATCTTTCATAAGAGAATGTCTTAGATCATTAACTTTTTGCCAATTTGCTAAATCTAAATCTAAAGCTTTTTCAGCAGTGTGAATCATTTTACACTTTCTAATTTCTTCTGCATAATTGTTTAACAATCTATTGTTTATTTCAGTAACCCATCTAGATGTTATTGCCATTCTAAAACTATTTATTATGCTAGTAGTAAATACATCGCCAGTTTTAAGAATTTCAAGTTTAGTTGGGAATTCGTCTAGGGAACTAACATTTTCATAAACAGTTTTAGGTGCTCTACCAAAGTAATCTGCACGCTGCTCTTCAGTATAGTATTCAAATACATCTTCTTCACTTCTGTAAGCTCTATCTTTCTCTAAATAATCTGCGTCGTCTCCTGGTGCTTTAGATAATTCTTTCAAAAGATCATCTTCTGATTTATTATTTTTGATTGCGTATACTATACCATCAAGCATTCCCATGTATAAAGTAGATAAAGCGAGGTAAGTATTAGTATGTGGGCATGGAGCTCTAAGTTCAAATCTTGTAGCAAGTGGATTATCAAGATCTCTTATTAATGCGAGTAATATAGATCTATTTCTAGATGGAACATCAACACTGTGACCAAGTGATGTTACTATACATATAGGAGCCTCAAAACCAACTTTTAATCTTCTTAAAGAATCATTTGTTGAAGAAACGAATGGGTTTATTACTTCATAATTTTTAAGGACACCCATTACTGAAGCATACCCTAAGGTACTTAGGAAATGGTTGTTATCTGAATTGAATAAATTAATTCTCTTTCCACTCTTTAATTTTACAGCGATTCCAATATGAGTATGTTCACCACTTCCGGCTACATCATGAACAGGTTTTGCTAAAAAGTTAACATCTAAACCGTTAAGTCTAAAGGTTTCTTTTACTAAATTTCTAATAAATAACTCATTATCTGCACATTGAAGAGCATCAGAGTATTTCCAATCTATTTCAAGTTGTTCCATAATATGTGTAAGAGAACCAGCTTCACCTATTTGAGCTTTTACTCCACCAACTTCTTTATGTCCCATCTCAGGTTCGAACCCATATTCTTGCATTAATAGAAGGGTTTGTTCAAGAGCTGTTCTAACATTTCCTTTAGTTTTACTCCAATATTGTTCTTTTAGTACTTGAGATGTAGAAAGTTCTTCTATATCTGCCTTATCATTAGGAGTTTTTACCCAAAATTCTAACTCAGTAGCAGATGTGAGCATTAAATTATCAATATCTTTATATTCAAAATCAAAAGAACTTAAAGCAGATGGATTTTCTTTAAGTAAATCAAGAAGAGTTGTTTTGAAAGTTTCAACAGATCTCTTTAGGATTGATCTTGAATCTACTGGAATTTTATCATGTAATAATGTACATGGAATTTTCAAGGTACCTATTGGTAGTTGTGTTTCAGCGTCAATGTTTTCATAATTATAATCAATGTACCAATTACAGTCAGCATCTGCAAGCATATCTAATTTAGCATTGTTTAGAGTTGCAATACCTGGCAATACTACAGATGAACCATCAGTTTGAACAACACCATTTGAGAAACCACTGATATCATCTAAAAATATTTTCATTGGAATTCTCTCATCAGTGTCATTACCTGATAAGTCAATACCAACAAGGGAGACGAATTTCACCTCAGAGTGTGCAAGTAGGATGTCTTTAATGTCTTTTTCAGAATGTTTTTCTTTAGGGATTACATAAATTAATTTTTTCAAAATAATAGTCCTCCTTTAAATATATATTTAATTGACATTTTAATAAATAGAATTTTTAATAAAAATGTTTAAATTGTTTGTGATAATTTGAATACATATAGGTATGTAAAATTCATATTAATACATAACTAAATTATAGTAGTAAATAAAATGATTTTATTACAAAAATGAATTTGTGTCAATACAAAACATCAAGAATTTTAATTAATTACGAAATAATGATAGTATTTTGCAAGTTGATGAAAACGCAAATTCATTAAATAAACAAATTTTAAAAGCATTTATATTTTTGTATTATAATAATGTTCATTTTTAACTAATATTATATCACATATATCTAGGAAAATGTGCTAAATGAATAATCATAGCAGTTATTGCAAGCATTGTATAATAATACTTAACAGTATAGAGAGGCTTTATTTTTTAATATGGATCAAAAGCTTTAAATAAATAGTTTTTGATCCATATTAATTGTAAGAAAATTCAAAAACAAATTGACAACAAAAATTCATTATAATATAATGATAAGAAGTTATATTAATTATGACTAATTAAAAGCTTTGATTAGGAAAAGTATTTAAGCAAGTAACTTAAAGAGAGTGGGGAAAGGTGAAAACCCATAGTGAAGGTTTAAAGAAAATCACCTATGAGCTGAGAGCCGAAAGTTTAGTAAGCTTATCCGTATTTCTGCGTTAAAGAATAAAGTATAATTGTACTTGATTTTATATTTATATTATAGGTGGTTTAGCGAATTTAACTTCGCCCTATTAAATAGGGCGGAGTTTTTATATTTAAAAATGTAGTTTCAATTAATATCTAATAAAGGTAAAAACAATTAAGATAAGAAGTTCTACATGTCTAATTGGTTATTATCAAATAAAATTGAAAAAGGAGTCTTATTATGTATAAAAAAATTGATCCTTCTAAAAACTTTATGGACATAGAAAATGATGTACTTAAGTTTTGGAAAGAAAAAGATATCATTCAAAAGAATTTTGACTTAAATAAAGAGGGAAAGACCTTTACTTTCTATGATGGTCCACCAACGGCAAATGGTAAACCACATATAGGTCACGTTTTAACTAGAGTTATGAAGGATTTAATACCAAGATATAAGGTAATGAAGGGATATAATGTTCCAAGAAAAGCTGGATGGGATACTCATGGATTACCAGTAGAACTTGAAATAGAAAAGAAACTTGGAATCAATGGCAAGCCAGGCATAGAAGCATACGGAGTAGAAAAATTCGTTGAAGAATGTAAGGCTAGTGTTTTTAGTTACGTTAATATGTGGAGAGAAATGTCTGAGAGAGTAGGATACTGGGTTGATATGGATAACCCTTATGTAACTTATCATAATGATTATATTGAATCAGTTTGGTGGGCATTAAAACAAATGTGGGATAAAGATCTATTATACAAAGGTCATAAGGTAATGCCTTATTGCCCAAGATGTGGAACTTCTTTATCTTCTCATGAAGTAGCTCAAGGATATAAAGATGTAAAAGAAATGTCAGCATATGTAAAATTTAAAGTAAAAAATGAAGATAAATACATACTTGTATGGACTACGACTCCTTGGACACTTCCAAGTAATGTAGCACTTGCAGTTAATAAAAAATATGATTATGTTGAAGCTGTCCAAGAAGGTGAAACTTTAATACTCTCAAGAGATTTATTAAGTAAACTCGAGGGTGAGTATGAAGTAGTACGTGAATTTAAAGGAGAAGCTCTACTGGGACTTGAATATGAGCAAATGTTTGATTTTTATACTCCAAAAGAAAAAGCTTTCTATGTAGTTCATGGAGATTTTGTAACTCTTTCTGATGGTACAGGGATAGTTCATATTGCCCCAGCATATGGTGAAGATGATAACTTGCTTGGTAAGAAATATGACTTGCCACTTATTAACTTAGTTGACGTAGAAGGTAAGTTTGTTGACTGCGTTACTCCGTGGAAAGGTATTTTTGTTAAAGATGCAGATGCTAAGATACTAGAATACTTAAAAGAAAATAATGTTTTATACAAAGCAGAGAAATTTGAACATTCATATCCACATTGCTGGAGATGTGATACACCACTTTTATATTATCCAAGAGAAAGCTGGTTTGTAAGAATGTCTTCTATGAGAGACAAACTTATAGAAAATAACAATAAGGTCAATTGGATGCCAGACAATGTGCGAACAGGCAGAATGGGTAAATTCCTTGAAGGCGTTATAGATTGGAGTATAAGTAGAACAAGGTATTGGGGAACTCCACTTCCAATATGGGAATGCGAATGTGGACATAGAGAACTTATAGGAAGTATAGCAGAACTTAATGAAAAAGGAATAGATGTACCGGATGGAATAGAACTTCATAAACCATATATAGATAATGTACACTTAAAGTGTCCTAAATGCGGAAAAACTATGACTAGGGTAGAAGAAGTTATAGATTGTTGGTTTGATTCAGGATCAATGCCATTTGCGCAACATCACTATCCATTTGAAAACAAAGAAGTATTTGAGGCTAATTTCCCAGCTCAATTTATTTCAGAGGCAGTGGATCAAACAAGAGGATGGTTCTATACATTACTTGCAATATCTACTACTGTATTTGATACAAACCCATTTGAAAACTGTATAGTACTTGGTCATGTATTAGATAAAAATGGACTTAAAATGTCTAAACATAAGGGTAATGTGTTAAGTCCATTTACGATTCTCGAAAATCAAGGAGCAGATGCTCTTAGATGGTATTTTTATACAGCTAGTGCACCATGGTTACCATCAAGATTTTATGAGGGTGCAGTTATAGATGCACAAAGAAAGTTCATAGGAACACTTTGGAATGTATACTCATTCTACGTTTTATATGCTGATATTGATAATTTTGACCCAACTAAATATGAAAGCTTTAAACCTGTTAATATTATGGACAAATGGATGATGTCAAAATTAAATTCATTAGTAAAAGATATAGATGAGCATCTAACTAATTATAGAATAACTCAAGGAGCACTTGAACTAGAAGACTTTATTGAGGAACTTTCTAACTGGTATGTAAGACGTAATAGATCAAGATACTGGGTAGAGTCACTTACAGAGGATAAGATAGGCGCTTATATGACGCTATATAGAGTTATCACAACTTTTGCAAAAATATCTGCACCATTTATACCGTTTGTAACAGAAGAACTATATCAGAATTTAGTAGTTGCTTTTGACAAAAAGGCGCCAGAGAGTATCCATTTATGTGCTTGGCCTGAATATAGAGAAGATCAAGTAGATATGGCATTAGAAGAAGAAATGGATGTGGCTTATAGAACTGTTAAATTAGGAAGAAGTGCACGAAATGCTGCCAATATAAAAAATAGACAGCCGCTTTCTAAGATGCTTGTTAGTTCTAAATCTCTTCCGGAATATTATGGACAGATAGTTAAAGAAGAACTTAATATTAAAGAAGTAGAGCTAGGAGCTGATATTTCTAAATATGTTAAATTTGAAATTAAACCTAATTTGCCAGTACTTGGAAAACCATATGGCAGATTAATACCTGGTATAAAAAAAGCTATTGGCGCTATGAACCAAATGGAACTTGCTCAAACTATAAATAAGGGTAATGTAGTTACTATCAATGTAAATGGAACTGAAATAGAATTAGATAGTAAAAAATTACTTGTTACAATGCAAGGACTTGAAGGGTACGCTTTTGCTGGCGAAGGCGAAATGGGAGTAGTATTAATAACTCACATAACTGATGAGCTTAAAGAAGAAGGAAACGTACGTGAAATCTTAAGTAAAATTCAAAATATGAGAAAAGAAAGTGGTTTTGAAGTTGCTGATAAGATTACAACTTACGTATCTGGAAATGAAATGCTTCAAAATGTAATAGCTAAATTTGAAGATCAAATTAAAAAAGATACTTTATCTGTGGAAATTGTATATAATAAAGATAGAGAATACAAGACGGTAAAGATAAATGGTGAGGACTTACAATTAGATTTAGTTAAGTTATAATATAATTTAAAAAGTAATTTTAGAAAGTATGTGATATTCGTCACATACTTTCTTTTTAATAGCGATAAGATTTGGATATAATCTATAAAATTAGGAAATAAATAAGATAAGGTTACGATTAAGGAATATATTAACTGGCAATAATAAAAAGTATAGGTTAAGATTACTGTATTGGGACATACTTTAGTGTAAGTTAGTATTATAGCTTGAAATGAAAGGTTTTTATAAGTATAATGGTAAGATAAGAAAATAGTAGGAGTTGACGAATATGGCTGCTTCAATAAAAGATGTTGCAAGAGAGGCTGGAGTTTCTATTGCAACAGTATCAAGAGTATTAAATGACATAGATGTTGTAAATGAAGACACCAAGAAAAAGGTAAAAGACGCTATAAAAAAATTATCATATAGGCCGAACATAGTTGCAAGAAGCTTGAAAACACAAAAATCTAGTACAATAGGGATAATTATACCGGATATATCCAATCAGTTTTACCCTGAAATAGTTAGGGGTTGCGAGGATGTAGCTAATATTTATAATTATAATATTATGCTTTGTAATGCAGATTTAGACGTAGAAAAAGAAATGGAATCTTTAAGAATACTTAAAGAGAAAATGATAGATGGAGTTATATATATGAGTAATTCCATAGAAAATAATGTTATAAATTTAATAAAAGAATTAGAAATGCCAGTGGTTCTTGTAGAGACTACTGATGCCCAGGGTATATTCCCTAGTGTTGCTATTGATAATGTAATGGCAGCAGCGGATGCAGTAAAATACTTAATAAACAAAGGTAACAAAAATGTTGCATATGTAGGGACTTCTATAGAAAAAGTCAATGCATTATCTCAAAGATATACAGGCTATACAAAAGGACTTTCGGATATGGGAATAACTCTTAATAAAGATTTAGTTTATCATGGTGGAGTTAAGGCTAGAGACGGGTATACAGGAATTAATGTTATATTAGATACAGGTGTCCAGGTGGATGCTGTATTCTGTGCTAGTGATGAAATAGCTATGGGAGTAGTAAATGCATTAAGAGATAAATCTATTAATGTCCCAGAACAGATAGATGTCATGGGTTTTGATGATATTTATTCAGCTTCAACATTTTATCCAAAGCTTACCACGGTATCTCAACCAATGTATGATATGGGTTCTGTTGGTATGAGAATGCTTATAAAATCTATAAACAATTTAGTAGTTGAGGAAAAACATTTTATATTACCTTATAGAATAGTGGAGAGAGATTCTTGTAAATAAATATAAGTCTTATTAAAACTACTTAAGTTTTAGTAAGACTTTTTACATTTTTAATAAATTGGAGGTATAAGCTTTGAATATTAATGATAAAGTAGAAAAAATATTCTCATATCTACTCAGCATTAAAAATATGAATCAAAAAACTATAAGAAATATAAATGAATATGAAAAAGTATATTGGGAAAAAGAACTCCAAGATATTAGTGGATGTACTTTTAATATTGATGATAATAAAGATTATTGGTTAAGCATAGATGAGAGGGCAGAAAAATTATATAATCAGTTTCAAAAAACATATTTACAATTAGAAAAAAACAGTGAAGACCTAGAGATAATTTGGTCAAATGGATTGCTAAGTTGGGAAAAAGAGGATAAAGAAATAATTCATCCTATCTTTACTACTAAAATGGAGATAAAATTCGATTCAAAGAAAAATAGATTCACTTTAAAACCATATAATAATCAAACAAATGTGGAACTTGAATTTTTAAATGAGTATTTGGAGGTAAACCTAGATAGTTTACTGAAAATTAGAAACAAAGCAAAAGATATGGCAATGGACGTAAGAAATATTAAAATGGCTTCAAAAATATTTGAAGAGTTAGCCATGCTTTTAAATTCTTATACGAAGGACGTATATATTGATGAGCTAAGCAGTGATTCTGATATATTAACTAAAACTAATATACAATTTTATAATGCACCTTGCATAATACTTCGAAAAGTTGACACAAGACTTTGGAATATGGAATTAAATGACGTGTTATCACAAGTAAGAGCAGGATTCCATATTCCTAAAACTGTAGAGGCTCTTGTCTCGGAAGAAGAAATAAAGCAAGACGATCAAACTTTTAATGAATGGAAGGAAGTAGGGGAAGACGTATTGTTCCCACTACCTGCAAATGAAGAGCAAATGGAAATAACTAAAAAACTTTCTGAAAACTTTGGCGTAGTTATACAGGGGCCACCAGGTACTGGTAAAAGCCATTCTATTGCTAATTTAATATGTCATCTTTTGGCTCATGGCAAAAGGGTATTAGTGACAAGTCAAACAGATAGGGCACTAAGGGTTTTGTCTAATAAAATACCAGAAGAGGTTAGAGCGTTATGCATTAGCATACTAGGAAATGATACTAAGTCTCTGGAAGAATTGGATGAGTCAGTTAGAAAAATAACAGAAAGTTTATCTATGGACACTAAAGAATTGCGTAAGGAAATAAAACTTTTAAAATATAAACACAATAATTGTGTTGATACACAGAAAAGGTTATATAAAGAGCTAAAATGTATTGATGACAGAGAGAATGAAAAGATAGAATACGAGGGTCAAAAGTATACACTAATGTATATGGCTAAATGGGTTAAAGATAATGAAGTTAATCATTCGTGGATAGTCGATAAGCTTGATTTTAATAAAGAAAATCTATTAACTTCTGAAGAATTTAAAAGGTTGGTTGCATTGTCATCTGTGATTACAAAACAGCAAATAGATGAAATAGATAACATAGATAAATACATAGCGATACTTCCAAGGGAAGAAGAGTTATGTGATGATATCGAGGAACTAATTAAACTAGGGCAGCAAAAACATATTTATGAAGATGATATTAAGGACTTAAGTAGTGCAAGTTCTATAGATTATGGAAATAGAAGATTACTTAAACTGGTAGATGATGCAATAGAAAAATTTGAAGGTTTTGATAATAGCTGGTTAGGCAATGTTATGAAATGTTATTACTCTAATAGTGAGCAGCAAGGTTTGTGGCAACAATTAGCACATAAAGGCAATGAATATATAAAAGAGATAAGTAAATTAAAACAAGAATTAAATAATCATAAATTGGAGTTACCATCAGGCATTGATATAAACACATTTAAAAATGATTTTGGTATTATAGCAAAAACAATTAACGAAAAAGGTAAACTAGGAGGTCTCTTTAAAATACTTCATGGGAATCTTAAATATATATTCGAGGGCTGCAAGGTAGATTATGAGTGTATAAATACAAGCGAGCAAATAATTGTGGTTGATTTATATATAAAACTGCAGCTAGTAGAGAGAGAACTTAAAAATATTTGGAATAACACAGTAAAAGAATATGGTGGAAAACTTATCGATGATACAAATTTAAATTATGTAAGTGAAATAGTAGATGATATTAAGAAGATTTACGAAATTATTAATTGGGACAAAACCTTTAAAAATAACATAATTAATTTTTTACCTGATAAAAACTTGAATGGAAAAAATCTGCCAAGTGATTCGTATTGGTATGATAAAGAAACGTATATTCATCTCAAAAATGGATTTGAGAGTTTAAAGCACATAAATAGATATAATAAATTAAACCTAAAAATGGAACAAATAAGGACAACCTTTAATAAGGATGGTTGCTTAGGAAGATTACAAGATGCTATAAATATAAGAAGTTTAAAGGGTGTACAAGCTATTTATATAGAGATCAGAGAACTAATGCAGATAGCCCATAATGCGTTAGAGTTAAAAAAATTATGTTATAAATTGAAAATGTGTTGCCCCCTATTACTTGAAAATATTATAAATGATGAAGATAAAACCATAGAAGATTTAGAGAGTTTAAGTTTTGAAAAGGCATGGACATGGAGAAAATGGAATGACTATTTACAAAAATTAGAAGAGGTTGATATAGAAGCCCTAGAGAAAGATATTGCCCGGGAAAAAAGTAAAGAAAAGCAAATTATAAGAGAGCTTGTTTCTAAAAGAAGTTGGTTTAATCAAATAGAAAGGACTACAGAGGCACAGAAACGAAGTCTATTTACATGGATGGAAGCTATAAAAAGGATAGGGAAAGGTACGGGTACTCAGGCAGTAAAGTATAGAAAAATTGCACAAAAGGAAATGGATAATTGTAAGGATGTAATTCCTGTATGGATAATGCCAATAAATAGAGTTATGGAGAATTTGAAGCTAACAGATAATTTGTTTGACGTGGTAATCGTAGATGAGAGCAGTCAAAGTGACATATCGGCTATAACTGTTTTAATGAGAGCTAAAAAGGCGATTATTGTAGGGGATGAAAAGCAAATAAGTCCTGAAGCAATTGGAAAAGATCATGCAATTGTTGAAACACTTATAAGTACTTATTTAGAGGATATTCCACATGCAGAGTGGTTTGATTTAAAGACAAGTTTGTATAATACTGCCCTAAGAGTATTTCCGAGCAGGTTATTATTAAAGGAACATTTTAGATGCGTACCAGAGATAATTGGATTTAGTAATGAATTGTGCTACTCCAATGAAATAATACCTTTAAGGCGAATAGAAGAAAAAGAAAAAGTCGGACCATTTATAGTAACGTCTAAAGTGATAGGCGGATATAAGGACAAAACCAAGGCTTTAAATGTATTAGAGGCAGAGAGCATAGTAGCACAGATATTAGAGTGCTGTAGCAATGAAAGGTATAAAGACATGAGCATGGGAGTAATATCTCTTCTAGGAGACGTCCAAGCTGAATTAATACTAAGTATGTTAGTGGATAAACTCGGTATGGAGGAAATCTTGAAGCGAAGGCTTATATGTGGAGATGCATATTCATTCCAAGGTGATGAGAGAGATGTAATGTTCTTATCTATGGTTATTGCAAACAATGCCAAATTTGCAGCTCTAACTAAAGACTCTGATATAAGAAGGTTTAATGTAGCGGCTAGCCGTGCTAGAAATCAAATGTGGTTATTTCACTCAGTAGATTTAGAGGATCTTAATGATAAGTGTGTTAGATATGCTTTATTAAAATATTGTATAGATGAGAATGAACCAAAGAAAGAAAATAAATCTGAAAAACATTTATTATTAAATGATTTTGAAGAAAATATAGGAAGACATATAAAAGAAAATGGGTATAAGATTACGCCAAAGGTTAAAGTAGGAAAATATATTATAGATTTTGTTGTAGAAACAGACTTGTCTATACCTTCTAGCGATGATTTTTATAAAAAAATAGCGGTGAAATGTATTGGAATGACTGGCGACGAAGATTATGACTGGCAAAAACAGTATGAAATGCAGATGTGCCTCGAGAGAGTTGGATGGGAGTTTTATAAAATACGTGCTAGTGAATTTTATAGAAATCCTACATTAGTTATGGAGAAGTTGATCGAAAAATTAAAAAATTAAAAAATTAAAGTAGATAAGAAACTTAGCATTGCTTTGATTTTTATACTAATATTTGTTATATAGTTATCATCATAACAATATAATAATACTATAATTTTTTTAATAAGAGGGTGAGAGGAATGGCTTGCAAAGTGGATAGCATAATATATATGATGTGGAAAAACAAAGAAGGTCAATCATTTAAAGTAGGGGACTTAAGTAAAAAAACTGGAAAGTATTATTTTAAATATGACATTAATGGTCTGGAAAATGCTAAAGAGTATGGATTTTGTCCATTGCCGTATTTCCCTAAAGTAGATGCAAAGTATTTTAGAGAAGAATTATTTAGAACATTTTCTAAGTATATACCAGGTCATGGTAAAAAGGATAAAACATCTATTTTAAAAGAATATGGTCTTGAAAGGTATGATGACTTCGAATTGTTAAAAAAAATCGGAGACAAAATGCTAAACGACAACATTGAATTTATTTCGCCTTTTGGTGAAGAAAAAACTGTTTTGGATGGTGAATACAACATTCAGGAGGAAGAACATAGTGCTTTGGATGAAAAATAAGTAAAAGCTTTAAAAGCGTGTAAAATGAAAATATACTTTTTATTTTACATGCTTTTATTTTTTTGACATAAAAATTGTTCTCACAACATAGACATATAATTCATAAAATAAAATGAGTAATAATTTGGGGTGGTATTTTGTTATACGTACTAATCTTAGCAGGTGGAAAAGGAACAAGACTTTACCCTCTATCTCGTGCCCAAAACCCAAAGCAGTTTTTAAATATTATTGATAATAAGAGCTTTTTAAGAAGCACTGTGGATAGAATAAAATGTTTGGTTAGAAATGAAAATATCTATGTAGTTACTAATGAAGAGTACTTTGATAAAATTTGTGAGGAACTTCCAGAGATTAAAAAAGAAAATATATTTGTAGAACCAAGTAATAAAGAGACCGCTACGTGTATTGGTCTATCTGCCGCAAAACTATTAAAACTAGACAAGGAAGCAACCATGATAGTGCTACCCTCAGATCACTATATAGAAAATGAAAGGAAGTTTAAAGAAACAGTATTACAAGGAGTTGAAATTGCAAATAAAAAAAGAGGTCTAGTAACCATAGGGGTACAGCCCACAAGAGCAGAGACTGGGTACGGTTATATAGAAATGGGCGACAGGGTAAATGCAGATATGCCTACATTTAGGGTAGAGCGATTTTTAGAAAAACCTAATTCAGAAGTAGCAAAAGATTTGCTCATAAAAGGTAATTTTCTTTGGAATAGTGGTATGTTCGTATGGAGAGCAGATGTGTATTTACGTGAAATGGAAAAGTATTTACCTAAGATGTATAAAAGATTAATGACAATATATCAATCTTTAGAGACTGATGAAGAAAGTAATGTAATAAAAGAACAATATAATGATATAGATGGGATATCAGTTGATTTTGGCATAATGCAGAAAACCAGAAAGGCATTTGTTATAAAATGTGATTTTGTATGGGATGATATAGGGACGTTTGCAGCACTTTCAAGATTCCTAAGCAATTTACGTGGTAACAATGTTTTGGGTAATACATTTATGGAAGAGAGTGAAAACTGCTCAGTATTTGGTAAAGATAGATTGATAATTGGTTTTGGTATAAAGGACCTTATAATTGTTGATGCAGGAGATGTAATACTCGTAATGGACAAAAATAAGGATCAGGAGATTAAGCATTTAGTTAATGAACTTAAAGAGAGTAAAGAAACGGAGAAATATATATAAAACATTTTAATAAGATCCACTTGGGTGTTTTGACCTAGGTGGATCTTTTTAAGGTAGATATAAATGATTGTTGAGAAAAGGTAAGAGAAATAATTGAAGAGGTAAAAGTATTTAGAGGTAAATTTGAAAATATAAAATCTGCAAGAATTGAATTAGCGAGAGGTGTTTAATAATTAATAGAGAATTGACTTCACTTGATTTAGTTGTTATCTATCCTTTTATATATAGAAGATTTAAATTTAAACCTAATTGTTTAATTTAGTATATTTAAGAAGGTAGTTGATAATATGCCCTTATAGTGTATAATTACACTATAAGGGCATATTCTTACTGGACATATAAAATACAGTCAATATTAAAAACTAATTGAAAGGTGATGCATTTATGACAAGGATTGAATTTATAAAAAAAGTAGATGAGAAAGTAAAGCTTATAAGAACTGAAAAAGGATATACACAAGATAAAATGGCAGAAATACTCGGAATTTCTAAAAAAACACTAGTGCAAGCGGAAAAAGAAAGAAGTAGTTTAGGTTGGGCAGTTGCGATTGCAGTATGTGTTATTTTTAGAGATAGCGAGATATTGGAATTAACTTTTGGAGGAGATGTTGAAGACATTATTCATTCATTATCATTTCCAAATAACGATAAAAAATACATTCCAACACTTGGTGGGAGAATATGGTGGAAAAATATAGACACTAAAAATGGTTTCACAGTTCAACAAAATATGATATCAAAGCATTACAGAATTTTGGATAACAATCATAGAAGAATATGTTTTTCTTTTGAACTTGAATATATAAATAAAAGGCTTAAGGAGATTACCGACTAATATTAATAAGACTACTAAATTATTTAATTGAATTTTATAAATATAAAAGATTGAAGGAGTAAAAGATGAAAAAGCAAAGTTTATTTAAAAAAGCAATTTATACTTCGTTTGTATTAGTAGCGTTAATAGCAATAACTACTTCTTATACTTTAGTATCTAATCATATGAAATTAAAAAATGAAGAGAATAGTGGTTATAACAAAGAATATAATGATGCGCAATGGGCTAAAGCAAGAATAAAACCTGTAGTACCAGATAAAATCAAGGGTAATTAGACTAATAATAAACAATTATAGGAGGGCTATTAAATGAGTAAAGTTAATAATTTCTTTATGAAATACAAGACACTTGTTTTTACTTTAGTAATTGTAATATTAGCTGGCGTCGGTTGTACAAAGGCTGATGATAAGGATATTACACCAATTAAAATATCAGTAGCTGATTTAGCAAAAGCTTACAAAGAAAATAAGGGAAAGGCAGATAAAGATTATGAAAACAAAACTGTTGAAATAGTTGGGACATTTGAGTATGGAGCGACGGAATTTTCACAAAGCTATATTATACTTTCGTCAGAAAAAGCAGTGCCAAATGTTCGAATAGTTCTAAAAGAAAGGTCGGAAATTGTTAAAATAGTTAACTTTAAAAAAGGGGATACGGTTACTGCGCAAGGGGTTTTTACTGGGAAATTAAAATCAAAGAATGTTATTGTTACTAATTGCATATTAAAATAGCTAAAAACCTCAGAGTTCTAAGTAATATTTTAAGATAGGTATAAAGAACGCATGTCGGTATGTCAACTTACATTAAATGTCTAAGCAAAGTTTATTTAAGAGGGAGCAAAAATGGAAAACAAAAAAATCTTAATAACTATTAAGAATGAACTAATATTAGGGAGGATGTAGCATGGCAAAGTATGAATAGACCATTAGTGGATGAAAGCAACTACACTTATGGAGACACCAATATAGCAGTTAGGGTATATGAAATATTTTATGAGAAACGGCAATAGAGCAAGTTTAAACCTTACTGTAGTAGGTAAAGGTAGTGAAATTTTATTTCTGCAATCGGTGCTGGTGGAGGGAATGGATAGTAAACTATTTTAATATATTGAAGCACTTTATAATATGGTATATTTGTATTGAGGTTAAAAGGACGTATGGGGGGTATTTATGATGGATAAGGATTCAGAGTACAACAATATTATAACAATTATATTAGTTATTATATCTGCATTTGTAGTAATATTTGGTTATTCAATTTTCAATGGAATACCTTTTGGAAAATATATTGCTAAAGCAAAAATAGAAAATTATGTGAAGCAAGTGTATAACATAACGGATGTCTCAATGCCAAAATATAATATTGAAAATTCCGACTATTACGCAATAATACAAAAAAATAGTAACTTTGAGATAACATACAATCTTAGAAATAATACGATTAATGATGAGAGAGTACAAAATGCATATAGTAAACAGCTTGTAAAGGAATACGATAAACTTAAAAAGTCATACAATGTAAAAATCAGATTGCCATTTACAGTTGAAATTTATACTACAATTATAGCAAATGGGAATTATTCACGTAATTTTTTAAAAATCCCATGCTATCAAAAGATGGATTTTATGGAACTTGCAAATTACCAGAAGATTTCATCTGCTAATAGCATTAAAATACCTGCTGTAATAACCAAAGATGTATTGAATAAGTTAAGTAACGTATTTAAAATTACATCAACTCAAGTTAGGTATACAGATTTAAATGGGGTTTATGAGATTAATGTAACTGGCAAGGATAAACTTACTGTAGATGAAATGCAAAAACATACAACTAAGATGGCTAGAACAAGTGAGAGTGAGAGGGATAGAAAATTAATACATGAGTTGAATAAGTAGAATAAAAATAATTTCGATATTGGAACGAACTTTAGTAATCGTAAGAGGTGATGGGAGAAGGCATATATATGCAAACCATAATTCTAAATACGCACAGCAGGTAACAACAAAGTTTAACTTCTATATTGAGTTCCAGCTCAAATAATTTGGTGCTAAACTGAGATAACTATACAGCTTTTTCGAAGTTGAATTATTATAGACAATTTGATATAACATCTCATACATAAATATATGTATTTTATGGGATTGAAAGGGAAATATTATGGGGCATGTAAAGCCTGAAAACATCAAAGCAAAAAGAGATATATTCTACTATTTATAAAAAATTATAATGAAAGGGGAGTACTTGCTTTTAACAGAAAAAAATTAAAATCACTTGTTGAACAAGCTTAAATTAAACTTAAACATGAGGCCTCACTAATAATGTTCATATTCGAGTTTGGCGATTAATTGAACATTAAATGTCAATAAGGTATAATGAAATATGTAATATAGTGGTGAGGAGTGGAAAAAATGACAGATAAACAAAAATTAATAATTTTATTAGATGATTTTGAATTAGGATATACCGATGAAGATAATAACATTGTACTTAAGGAAGGCAATGAAAATGTAATAGGTCGAGGTGGTTACGGGGCTACATTTATATTTGAAAAAGACAATTCTTTTGATGCATTAAAGATTCATAAAGAATAAATAAGGTTATGACTAAAACATTACTTATCTAGTGTAGCTTAGTTATTATACTATTATCAATTAGAAGCTGAAAGGCTTCTTTTTTGTTTCGTATATTTTTAATAACACTACAGAATTTTAACAATAGAACAAAGATTGCTAAGGATACTACTACAATATCATTGATTAATATGGTGTTATGTTTATATATATAAACTTTAATTTTTCGTAAGAAAAAAGTTAAAACTAAAAATTTATTTTGATATAAAATCTAACTATAGAATAATTAGGGAGTTGGAATTTATGAAGATGAAAGTAGAAAGATTTATGGTGATATTATTAAGTACTATATTGATAAGCTCAGGGTTGCATAGTAATAGTTTTGGAAAGGAAATAGGTAAGAGACAGGAAGCCAATAAGAAAGATATAGAGGTGAATAATAGCAAGGATTTACAAAAATTCTCAGATGATTTTTTTGAGAAGAATATGAAGAAATATTCAGTTCCAGGAGTGGCTATATCTGTTGTTAAGGATGGCAAAGAAGTATTTAAAAAGGGGTATGGATACAGTAATATAGAAGGAAAAGTATTAGTAAATCCAGATAAAACTGTTTTCCCGGCAGCATCGATAAGCAAATTATTTACTGCAACTGCTATAATGCAACTATATGAAGATGGGAAATTAGATTTAAATAAAAATATTGATAATTATATAAATCCTTATAAGGTTATTAATAATTATAAGGAGCCGGTAACTTGTAGTAATTTATTAACTCATTCTAGCGGAGTTGATGAAGCCAGTGAACTTAACGGTAGTACGAGAGATGAAAAGTTAATAAAACCACAGGAATATTATATGGATACACATATTCCAAAGGTAGTAAGAGAGCCTAACATTGTTAGCAGGTATTGTAACGAGGGGTATAACCTTCTAGGATATATTGTAGAAAAAGTATCTGGTATTACTTATGAAAAATATGTAAAGAAAAATATATTAGAAACTTTAAAAATGGATAGTAGCGTAACTCGGTTAAAGAATAGTAATACAGCTAAGGGCTATGAACTTATAAAGGGAACTTATAATGAAATACCATTAGCTTATCAATATACATCAGGCTCTTCAGGAATTAATGTAACAGTTAAAGATATGGAAAACTTTATGATAGCCCACTTAAATAATGGACAATTTAAAGAAAACAGAATTTTAAAGGAAGAAACATCAATAAAAATGAAAGATAAGCAATTTTCTAATAGTGATTTTCTACCTGGAATGGGTTATGGGTTTATAAGGAGTAACAGAAATGGGCAGGAAATAATAAAGCATGAAGGTGCATTGCCAGGATATACGAGCACATTATTTTTAATTCCAAAGGAGAAATTAGGAATATACGTGGCAACTAACTCTTTAAATCCACTGCCTTTTAACTTTGAAGAAGAATTTTTTAATTATTTTTACCCTATTACCAATAATACATTTAATAAAATAAAAAAAAATAAAACTAAAGATTTTAGTAAATATGAAGGCATATATAGAAACTATGATGGAATATCAAAAAGTAACATTATGAAAATCGGGTTCTTATTTGATTCTTCTATGGATATGAGAATTACAGATAATAAGGACGGTACATTAACTCTTAAGGAATATACTCTTGCTAAGGAGGAAATTACCACAACTATTATTGAAAAGAAAGATGGAGTATTTGCAAGGAAAGATGGACGAGGAGATTTTGCATTTAAGATAAATGACAATGGTAAAGTAACCTATGCATTTAATGATGTAAGCCATAATTCCTTTGAAAAGATAAGCTTTTTCCAAACAAGAACTTTTAATATAACTATATTTATTATAGCCATGGTTGTATTCATTATAAATATAATTGGGACAATGGTTTTGTTTATAAAGAGGAAGTTTAAACAAATAGGTCGCAAAAGTTGTAGGAGTATTAAATTAATTAGGACAGTAAACTTAATCATTGGGGTGCTTAATATAGTTGGAATGGTGGGAGCAACTATAATAGCAATGGTTATGGTTAGTATTAATGATTTTAAATTTGCATATTTACTTTACATTTTTTTAGGAACTCTAATAGCATCAACGGTTTTAAGTATTTGCGGATTATTTATTCTAATATATAACTGGGTTAAAAAAATAGGAGGAAAATTAGAAAAAAAATATTTTACTTTCTTAACAATAGTTAATTTTATCTTTATATGGTTTATATACTACTTTAACTTTTTAGGATTTAAGATATAGTCAGGGATATTAATTATTTGAGAATATGATATAATTTTATCAAAAATAGTTATTTAATGGGAGAGGTAAAGGGTATGTTTAACATATTGATTGTGGATGATGAAGTAGAAATAATTGAACTTATGGAAGTATACCTACTAAATGATGGGTATAAAGTATTTAAAGCTACAAACGGTATAGATGCACTTAATATAATTAATAAGGAAAAGATTCATCTTGTAATTTTAGACATAATGATGCCAGAAATAGATGGATTACAGGTTTGTATAAAGATTAGAAAAGAGTATAATATTCCAATTATAATGGTTAGTGCAAAGGGACAAGACATAGATAAAATACAGGGATTATCTACAGGGGCAGATGATTATATGGTAAAACCATTTAACACAATGGAACTCCTTGCTAGAGTGAAAGCTCAAATAAGAAGGTATGTATATTTTAATGGAAATCACAAATTATTTGATAATGAAAATATTATTGAAATAAAAGGGATTAGTATAAATAAAAGGAATCATAAAGTTAATTTATTTGGTGAAGAGTTAAAATTAACTCCAACAGAATACGAGATATTGTTACTACTAGCGAGTAATGCGGGCAAAATATTTAATGCAGAGGAGATATTTAAAGAGATTTGGAAGGAAAAATATTTAGAAGGCAATAACACTGTCATGGTTCATATATGGAGATTAAGAGAGAAATTAGAGGATAATCCGAAGGAACCTAAAATTGTAGAAACAGTCTGGGGAGTTGGATATAAAATTGAAGAACAGTAGCATTAAATACAATATACTTATAAATTTTTTTATAGCTATAGTAATGTCTATAATATTAACACTAGTAGGCGTTTTTTTAGTAATTATGTGGTTACATATTTTCTGCCGAGGACTCTATATGAAATTTATTAGTGCTTATAATACAAATAGTTTAGTTATGATAGGGTTTATTATAGGGATTTTTGTAGTTTTTATAGTGCTAATGTGCTTAATATTTATTAAAAGAATGAATAAAATTACTAATTATATAGAAGAAATATCACATAATTTAAATATAATATCTAATGGTAATATGGATATAAATATACCTATTATAACAAAAAATGAACTAGGGAATTTAGCTTCAAATGTTAATAAAATGGCATGTAGTATAAAAGAACTTATGAAGAAAGAAAGAGTGTGGGAAAAGCAGAAGAATAACTTGATAACAAATTTATCTCATGATTTAAGGACTCCACTTACATCTGTTATTGGATTTTTAGAGTTAATTGAAAAGGGTAATTATAAAAATAATGATGAGTTACATCATTATTGTGAAGTTTCATTAAGTAAAGCAAAGGAATTAAAGAGTTCTGTAGAACAACTTTTTGAGTTTACAAGGATAAGTAATGGAGATATAAATTTAAATAAATCCAATATATACCTGCAACAATTGATAGAACAAGCTACCATTGGATTTATACCATCTTTTGAACAAGCTGGTATGGAATATAAAATATCTTCAAAAGATGTAGGATTAACAATAAATGGAGATGCTATTTTGCTAGTTAGAGCCTTTGAAAATATAATATCTAATGCAATTAAGTATGGTAGTGAGGGGAAATATCTAGATGTAAATATAGAAAAGGAAAATAATATGGTTGTAGTTAGATTTGTAAATTATGGCGATATAATAGAAGAAGAAAATTTTAAGAATTTGTTTCAAAGATTATATAGGGTAGAAAAACATTGTAATAAAAAAGAAGGAACTGGACTTGGGCTCGCAATTGTAAAGACAATAGTAGAATTACATAATGGCAATATAGAGGTTGCAAGCTCTAAGGAAAGAACAGAATTTAAAATAAAACTACCATTTAATTAACAGTTTCAATCGTATATGTCTGAAAACTCTATCTGTAGCCTCTCTCTATCACTTACTTTAGCTATATTTGCATCTAAAATAAACGGTTTATTCTCTGGTAAACCTGTCTCAGGAAGGTCTATTATAAATTCACTGCCATTACCATATTGGCTCTCAACCCTAATTGTTCCACCATGCATCTCAACAAGAGATTTTACAAGAGAAAGACCGATGCCACTCCCCTCTCTGTCTCTTGAAAGAGATTTATCTACCTGTACAAACCTTTCAAAAATAGACGATTTCATATCAGTGGGAATTCCAACACCTGTGTCCTTTACAGATACCGATATACCCCAATCTTTCTCTGCAATGCTCACAAATATGGTTCCTCCTAGCGGAGTGAATTTTATTGCATTGGAAAGAATATTTAATATTATTCTTTCAATTTTATCTGCATCACAAACCATTAGTTTATCTTCAATGTCAGTATCAAAAACAAGCTCCAAACCTTTATGTTCAGCGTAAGTTGTTACGGACATCGTTATGTCTTCAATAATAGCTACAATATTTTCATTTTTTAATCTAAGATTGAAATATCTTGCATCAATTTTGGTAATATCGATTAAATTGTTTACTAACCTTAACAATCTATAACTATTTTGCTTCATTATTTCATAATATTTCTTTACTTTTATTTTATTATCAACGGTAGGGTGATTCATTTCATCCAAATTTAGTAATTGCAATGCGCTAAGAAGTACATTTATTGGTGTCCTAAGTTCATGTGATATATTGCAAAAAAAATTATTCCGTAACTTGTCATATTCCACTGCATCATCTATCAGCTTATTTTGATCAGCAATTTTCAACTTAAGATTCTCAGAGTTTTTACGTTCTGAAATATTTCTTACTACACTAAGTATGCACCAATTGCCTTCATATTTAATAGCACCAGAATATATTTCAACATCTATAATACAGCCATCGTATTTTATAAATTTTTCTTCAATTAAAGGTGCTGATACTTTATTATCTAGTATATTTTTAAATCTTTTAAGTACAATTTGACGATATTCATTGGGGACAACATCAAATACGCTTTTACCTATAATATCTCTAAAATCATTAAGACTCAACAAGTTCTCTACAGCTTTATTTACAAATATTGCTTTATAATTTGAATTTATAATATATACTCCCTCATGAATGCTATTTAGAATGTATGAAAGTTGTTGTTTGGCTGACGTATGATCAGCAAACTGTATATTTGTGTTTGCAAGTAGCAAAGTTGATTTCCTTCTTTCACATTCCAAACGCCATTCGATTATGCTTTTTTCTATAAACATACTAAAAAAGTCTAATCCTACAAAAATGCAATCATAAGGAATATTTACATATTCTGAAAATTTATGAAGTCTTTCTAAACTATTATCACAAACTCCTGTATCTAGGAATTTAATTTTCACTTGTTCTTTATCAAAGCCTAAAATTTCAATGTTTTTTTTCCAATCTCTAAGCCAACCTGGTGTAACAAGATATGATTTTTCACTTATAAAATGAGCAATTATATCTCTATTAGTAAATAATTCAAAACAGTATTCAAGTCTATGTATTTTACACTTTTTACTATCAATAACCATCTTATTTAAGCTTGTACAGCATTTGCCACCAATAATAATTACTTTATTACAGGTTACTTGACAACTTTTAATTGCTTCTAACTGCTCATTCTGACCGACATTTCCATGGATACATGCTGGGGTAAATTCTAAAATTTCTATATTTTTAATATTATTATTCTTTATTATAAATTTAAGTTCTTCAGAAAAAAATTTACAAATAATTACGCCTAATTTTTCATTCATTATTTCACCCATTCTAAAATATATTTACTTTTTTTATTACGTTTCTTTATTATACCTTAAAAGCCATATAATGTATTGAAAATTGCTATATTTATTTTTGGCAAATATATAAAATATAAAATGAAAATGTTCACACCAACGCATGAAAGGAATTATGATTGATAAGTAATATTCATATTATAGTTACAAAATACACGAAAGTAACATGTTGTTGACACATTGTTGACATAACAGGTGCCTATAATAAAAGTATAGACATTAACAAAAAAATAAATTAGTGAGGAGCAAATAACATGAAAAGTGTAGCTTTAAGAACTAAAATAATAACTGGAATAATAACTGGAGGCATGCTTTTATCCTCTGTTAGTATAGCTTTTGCAACAGGAATTAAATCAACAAAGACTGATGTGAAGACACCTTCAAAAATTGAGGTTAAACAACATAAAACTGATGCACTAAAAGCTAGTGAGCAGGTTCAAAGGGATGATGCAAGACAAAAGAATTTAGATACTAAATTAGCAAAGCTCGTAACTGATAAAACTATAACTCAGGATCAATCAGACAAAATTAAAGCAGCTATAGGTTCCGAGGAAGCTGCAAACAAAGTAGAAAAAGAGAAGACTAAAACTATGACTCAGGCAGAACGCAAGGCATATATGGATAGCAACAAGACTACTCATATAAGTGCTTTAAAAGCTCTTGTTGATGCAGGTACTATAACGCAGGCTCAAGCTGACAAAGTAGGACCTGTTGGTGCAATAGGTGGGCCAGGTAAACACGGAAAAGATATGAAAGGTGGAGTTAAGCTAGAATCAATACTTAAATTAGGTGTTAGTTCAAATATTATTACGCAGAGCGAAAGTGATAAAGTTTTGGCATATGAAAAAACTAAAACCACAGATAATAAAATAAAAACTAATGTATATAAAGACTTAGTTGATAACAACATATTGACTCAGGCAAAGGTTGAGGCTCTAAAAGCTAATGAGAAGGCTCAAATGGATACTCAAAGGCAAGCGAAAATGGATACCAAATTAGCAAAGCTTGTAACTGATAAAACTATAACTCAGGATCAATCAGATAAAATTAAAGCAGCTATAGCTTCCAAGGAAGCTGCAAACACAGCAGAAATTGAAAAGACTAAAACTATGACTGTTGCAGAGCGCAAATCATACATGGATAGTAAAAAGGGTACTCATATAAGTGCTTTGAAAGCTCTTGTAAATGCAGGAACTATAACACAGGCTCAAGCTGATAAAGTAGGCCTTGGTGCCAACAATCATATGGCAGGTCTAAAGATTAAATAGTTAAATTTGAAAATTAAATTATAAGTAAAATGAGCATACGACGGGAAACCTGAGTATGCTCTTTTCTTTAATTACCATAAGAATTACTATTTCGATAAATGATGGGTATGCTCTATAATGTTGCAAAATATCTTTACAAAACTGTTCATAAGCTATATAATTAACATTAAATGAAATTTAGATACATATAACATTCATATATTCTAGAATTATATGCAGTGGCTAAAAATGCAAATAAGGAAGGACTAAGAAGGGGGAGAATAAGTGAATAAGTTTAAATTAACAAATAATAATGAGTCTAAGATTGCAACAAATGATTTTAAGTTAGTGAATGAAAAGCAGCCTATGTTGTTTAAAGATATATTCCCATACTCAGAAATTCCTAAGGTTGTTTTTGGAGGTCAGCAGATTCCAATTTCTATACCTGATGATATTTGGATTACGGATACTACATTCAGAGATGGTCAACAGTCTATGGATACTTATACTGAAAAGCAAATAGTTAAAATATTTGATTATTTACACAAACTTGATAATAATTCGGGTATAATTAGACAAACAGAGTTCTTTTTATATACGCAGAAAGATAGAAATGCTGCTAGGAAATGTTTAGAAAGAGGATATGAATTTCCAGAGGTAACATCATGGATAAGAGCTAATAAAGAAGATTTTAAGCTTGTTAAAGATATGGGACTTAAGGAAACGGGAATGCTTATGTCTTGTTCGGATTATCATATATTCAAAAAGCTTAATAAAACAAGGCAAGAGGCAATGGATTTATATGTTTCATTGGTAGAAGAAGCACTAGAAAATGGAATAATTCCAAGATGCCATCTTGAAGATATAACTAGAGCTGATTTCTTTGGGTTTGTTATACCGCTAGTACAAAGACTTATGGAACTATCTAAGAAATCGGGTATTAAGATAAAAATTAGGGCATGTGATACATTGGGACTTGGATTGCCATACTCTGGTACAGAATTACCAAGGAGTGTACCACAGATCATTAATGGATTAATAAAGTATGGTGGAGTGCCCTCGGAATATCTTGAATGGCATGGACATAATGATTTTTATAATGTAGTTTCTAATGCTACTACAGCATGGCTTCACGGATGCTCTGCAATAAATACCTCACTTTTTGGTATTGGTGAGAGAACGGGTAATTGTCCACTTGAAGCAATGATTGTAGAATATGGTCAAATAAGAGGAAATGTAAAAAATATGAATCTTAAGCTTATAAGTGAAATTGGACAATATTTTGAAGGTGAGTTTAAATATAGTATTCCACCTAGGACACCTTATGTGGGTAGTGAATTTAATGTTACAAGAGCGGGTATACATGCAGATGGAATATTAAAGGATGAAGAAATATACAATATTTTTGATACTGAAAAAATATTAGGTAGGCCAATTATTGTGGCAGTTAACGAACACTCGGGGCATGCAGGTATTGCAGCTTGGGTTAATACTTATTATAGATTAAAAGATTTAGATAAAATTGATAAAAAAGATGAAAGAATTAATGTTATAAAAGATTGGGTAGATAAGCAATATGAGACTGGAAGAAGCACTGTAATGAAAAGTGATGAATTAGAATTAATTACAAAAAAAATTATTCCACAATTAAGTACAAAAAAACATAACACTGAAGAATTTTGATATATGTTAAAGATTATAGTCTATATTTATATTTAAAAAATGGAGGGATATTATGGCATATACTGCTGCGCAAAAAATAATTAAAGCTCATTTGGTTAAGGGCGAAATGATTACAGATACTGAGATTGCAATTAAGATAGATCAAACCTTAACTCAAGATTCTACAGGTACAATGGCTTATCTTCAATTTGAAGCTATGGGAATTGATAAAGTTCAAACTAAAAAATCTGTTGCTTATATAGACCATAACATTTTACAAACTGGTCCTGAGAATGCAGATGATCACTTATATATACAGACTGTTGCAAAAAAACATGGCATATATTTTTCTAAACCAGGCAATGGTATTTGTCATCAAGTCCACTTAGAAAGATTTGGAGTTCCAGGAGAAACTTTACTTGGTTCAGATAGTCATACTCCAACTGGCGGCGGAATAGGAATGCTAGCTATTGGAGCAGGAGGATTAGATGTAGCTGTTGCAATGGGTGGAGGAGAATATTATATAACAATGCCTAAAATTGTAAAAGTTAATTTATCAGGAAAACTTAGCCCTTGGGTTGCAGCTAAAGATATTATACTTGAAGTATTAAGACGTTTGACAGTTAAGGGTGGAGTTAACAAAATATTTGAATATGCAGGAGATGGATTAAAAACTCTAAGCGTACCAGATAGAGCAACTATTACAAACATGGGTGCAGAGCTAGGAGCTACGACTTCAATTTTCCCTAGTGATGATATAACATATAAATTTTTAAAAGCACAACATAGAGAAAAAGATTTTGTAGAGCTGAAAGCAGATGATGAAGCTGTATATGATGAGACAGTTGAAATAGACTTAAGTAAAATAGAACCTCTTGTAGCCTGTCCTCATAGTCCAGATAAGGTAGTTCTAGTGTCATCACTAAAGGATATAAAGGTTGATCAAGTGTTAATAGGAAGTTGTACTAATTCATCTTATGTTGATATGATGAAAGTGTCAAAAATACTTTTAGGTAAAACAATACCTGAAGAGATGTCTCTTGCTATTGCGCCAGGATCAAAACAAGTTTTAAATATGTTATCTAAAAACGGTGGACTTGGAGATATGATTGACGCTGGTGCTAGAATACTCGAAAGTGCATGTGGTCCATGTATAGGAATGGGTCAGGCGCCTTCAACTGGTGCAGTGTCCCTTAGAACATTTAATAGAAACTTCAAGGGCAGATCTGGTACAACATCTGCTAATGTTTATATTGTAAGCCCAGAAGTTGCAGTTGCGTCTGCACTTAAAGGGTATATTACAGATCCTAGAGAACTTGGAGAAGCTGTTAAAGTGGATATGCCAGAAGAATTTGTTATTAATGATAATTTAATAATAAGCCCTGCGGAAGATGGAAAAGATATAATAGTTAAAAGAGGTCCAAATATAAAGCCATTCCCTAAAGCAAAAGAGTTAATAGGAAGCGTTACAGGTAAAGTTCTAACTAAATTAGGGGATAATATTACAACGGATGATATAATGCCATCTAATGCAAAATTACTTCCATTTAGATCTAATATTCCATACCTTGCAGAGTTTTGTTTAACACCTAGCGATGCAGAGTTTCCAGCAAAAGCTAAAAAATATGATGGTGGAATAATAGTTGCAGGATCAAACTATGGTCAAGGATCAAGCCGTGAACATGCAGCACTTGCACCACTTTATTTAGGAGTTAAGGTTGTTCTTACAAAATCTTTTGCAAGAATTCATAAAGCTAATTTAATTAATAATGCTATAATACCACTGGTATTTAATGACGTTAAAGATTATGAGAATATAGATATGATGGATGAATTAGTCATTGAAGATGCTGCAAATCAGATAAAAAAAGGTATAGTTATTGTAAAAAACATAACAAAAGGATCGGAGTATAAAACTCTTCCTGAAGTAACTCAGAGAGAAAAAGAGATGCTTATACACGGTGGATTAATAAATCTTATGAAAAACAAGAAAAAGGTAGGTGCCTAGAAGAATGGAACATAATATTACACTTATACCAGGAGACGGAATTGGACCAGAAGTAACCACAGCTACTGTTAAAATACTAGAAAAAAGTGGAGTTAACATTAATTGGGAAATAGTACGTATGGGCGCAGAAGTTATAGAAGAGTTTGGCACTCCTATGCCACCTTACGTTTTAGAGAGCATTAAAAAGAATAAGGTTGCACTTAAAGGACCAGTTACTACACCTGTAGGTAAGGGATTTAAAAGTGTTAATGTCACATTAAGACAGGAATTAAACCTTTATGCGAACATTAGGCCTATAAGAACGTTTGAAGGGGTTCCTTCAAGATTTGAGAATGTAGACCTAATAATAGTAAGAGAAAACAGTGAGGATTTATATGCAGGTATAGAGCATATGATTACAGAGGATATTGCTGAGAGTATAAAGATAATAAGTAAAAAAGCTAGCGATAGAATTGTAGAGTATGCTTTTAAAATAGCAAAAGAACAAAATAGAAAAGAAGTCATAGCTGTTCATAAAGCAAATATTATGAAGCTTTCTGATGGATTATTCTTAAGATGTGCAAGAAACATTGCAGGTACTCACAAAGAGATAGCCTTTGGAGATGTTATAGTTGATGCAATGAGCATGAAACTTGTTATGAATCCAGAGAAATATGATGTACTTGTAATGCCTAATTTATATGGAGATATACTCTCTGATATGGCAGCAGGACTAGTTGGTGGATTAGGACTAGTACCAGGAGCTAATATTGGTGAAGAAGGCGCAGTATTTGAACCAGCTCATGGATCAGCTCCAGATATAGCCGGGCAGAACATAGCAAACCCAACTGCTTGTATTCTATCATCAGTTATGATGCTAAGACATATAGGAGAAGCAAAGGCTGCGAATAAAATAGAACAAGCGGTAGAAGCTGTTCTTAAAGAAGGAAAACATTTAACTTGCGATTTAGGTGGGACCACTGGAACAATTGAGTTTACACAAGTTGTAATTGATAAAATGCTAGAACAAACTAATTAATAGTTGTGAATTTTAATATGTAAAAATAACTCATAAGCAGATTGCTTATGAGTTATTTGTTTGGAAAAACTATAGGGTGTTATGATGTATAATGACTATAAGAAAGTTTAAAATGTAAATATATATTTGTAAATATATATACATATATAGATAGATATATAGATAAATATAAACATATATCTACATTTTATAATGGAAGGATAAAGAGTTATTATGAGAATAAATAAACTTCTTAGTAATTATGGCATTTGTTCAAGAACCGGAGCAAATAAACTTATTGAGGAAAATAGAATAATTGTAAATGGGAAGTTTTGTACTCCCGGGCAGTGGGTAGAGGAAGAGGATAACATTCTTCTTGATAATGAGAATGTTTTAATGAGAGATAAAATTTATATTGCACTTAATAAACCGGTGGGAATTACATGTACTGCAGAAAAAACAGTAGCTAGCAATATAGTTGATTTCATGAACTATCCAGGGTACATATTTCCAGTTGGTAGATTAGATAAGTCATCCCAGGGTTTAATACTTATGACTAATGATGGTGAACTTGCAAATAATATTTTAGAATCTAAAAATGAACATGAGAAAGAATATATAGTAACTGTGAATAAGACATATGACAATAACTTCATTGAAGGTATGTCAAAAGGAGTTGAGATTTGCGGTGTTAACACAAGAATCTGCAAAGTTAGTAGAATATCGGAGAATACTTTTCGAATTATTCTAACGCAAGGATTAAATAAACAAATTCGCAGAATGAGTAAAACTTTTGGATATACTGTTATAAGACTAGAGCGTATTCGAATTGTTGATATAAAAGTTGATGGGATAGAGACAGGCAAGTGGCGTTACCTCACAGAGAAAGAGGTAATAGAGTTAAGGAATAGTTAAAAGGATACCTTAGCTGCAATACTAAGGCATCCTTATTTTTTATGAAAGTTATATAATTATTTAGTTTTAAAAGTTAAGCAGTCAGTCTCAGAGTACAGATTAACATTTTCACCATTAACTTCTATAGATTTAGCACTACATAGTTCATTAGAGTTATATATGCAAGTGCCTACATTACAAGAAACTACATCGCACCCATTACTATTAGAATGTACGATATTTGTAAGATCGCTATAGACGATACTATCTAAAAAAGTAGCACAACAAGTGTCAGAGTCTTTTCTAGCATTTTTCCCACCAACGTTTATGATATTAGCGTAACATATGTTTTCGTCATTATGGGAGCAATTTAAAACACCACAGCTAATTTTTGACATGAAATCTCCTCCTTAATATATCTACTAGGAAGTTTAACCTAAAAGGCAATAAAATATTTATAATAAAAAATATTATTTTATTTTAAAATAATATTTAATTTTTTATTGTAAATTCAGTAATTTAGTCAGTGAGTGTGTTATAATTAAAATAATGTAGTAAAATAAACATGTGTGTTATCGAGAAAAATGAGTTGTTATTAAAAAAACTAGGGAAATATTAAGATTATATATAATTTTAAATCCCTTACAAGGCATATTAAAAAAATAGGCTAGCATGCTGACTGGTTATTTTTTGATGATGCCTAAAATGAAGAAAGAGGTGTCTTATCATAAAAAACGAAAATGAAATTAAAAAAGAAACCATTAAAGTTGAAAATAAAAAAGAAACTCCTAAAGTAGAAGTTAAATTAAACAAATACCAAACTCTAGAAGATATAACATTTTTAAAAATACTTAAAAAAGATGGCACAACCATTGATTGCAAAATAGATACTGAAGATTTACAAAGAGTATTAGAAAAAGGTCGTTGGTTCGCAGAGTGGAATAAAGATTTTAATAATTTCTTAGCACAAAATCTAGGTACTTATTATATCGAAGAAAAGAAATATAGAAGAAAGCAAAGTTTGCAATCATTTATATTAGAAGTTCATCCAAAAGCACCTGTAAGACATATTAATGGAGATACTCTAGATAATAGAAAATCCAACTTAGAAGTATATGATCAAAACACAATGAATAGTTATGAAGGAATAGATGAAGAGTCTGTTGCTGTAATATTAAGAGACAGATATGGTAAAGAGAAAGCAAGAACAATAATTGATAAAGAAGATTTAAATAGAGTAATTAACAATGGTTATACATGGGTTCTATTTAAAAAAGACACAGAGCCTTATGCTGTAGCAAATACTCCAGAGGGAAAAATATATTTGAATAGATTTATAATGAGTACAACAGAAGATATGATTACTCATCCTATAAACCTTAATACATTGGATAATAGAAAAGCTAATTTAGAAAATAAAAATCCAAATATAGAAAATGTTGAAAATGCAGTAAGTGAAGAAACAGAAAACTAATAATTATAAAAAATCAGTATAGAAGATAATTCTATACTGATTTCATTTTTTTTGATTTATTTCTGGATCGATTTTAATCTGAAACTGATTTGTTTTACCCATAATATAAGCTAGTTTAATAATAGACTTTTCATCAATGCTCATTTCTCTCTTGAACATTTTCTCAAATTGATCCGTTAAACTAGGAAGGTCGATTTTGTAATTTTGGACACTTAATCTATTTAATCCTTTAACTTTAGGTATGTATATGTTAGGTTTTATTTCTTTGTTATAAATTTTCTTAAAAACTTCAGTAGTATAGAAAGCGTCATTAAAAGCATCATGGAATTGACTTTCTATAGGTACACTAAGTAGTTTAGCTGCATTACCTAGCCCAATATTAATTCCTTTTTTGCAATCAAGAGCAGTAGATGCATAGGATTGTATGTCGATGTATTCTGTAGGCGATGGCAATGGCTCTAACTCATAAAACTCTATATTACGAAATAATTCCTTTATATCGGCAATTCCCCATACGCATAATACACTTCTATCACTTTTAATAAAATTCGAAAAATCTTCATACATTTTTTCGAAAGATATGCCTTTATTAAGTTCCTCCATTGTTATGCCAGTAAGTTCCCTTACAAATGGATTGAGCGTAGTATAAATTTCTGGTTTTACTATTACATCAAGAGTTCCAATAGTCTCAAAATGATCATTTAGTTTTATGGCGCCTATTTGAATTATTTCAAAGGGACATTTAGGATTATTTAAACTTTTAGTTCCTTTTGCAAAGTTGTAGCCTTGGTTAAATTCTAAATCAAATACAATATAATTCATTCAATTACCTCTAAACTTATTTAATAGTATATATTATAGCCTTTAATAGTGGATGTTATGATATTAATTATTATATCATCTATGACAATAAAAAACACCTTGATGGTTTGGCCTTAGGTAATAAAAAATTTAACAATGTGTATAAAGTAGTTTATAATAAATAGAGTGGCTACATTTGATATTAGGAAAAACAACTAAATTATTTGAAATACGAGAGGAAGTTTTATATATGGGAAAGACATTGGTCTTGGCGGAAAAACCATCAGTTGGTAAAGAACTTGCAAAGTTTTTAAATTGTACTCAAGGTGGAAATGGATATTTAATGGGATCAAAATATATTGTAACATGGGCACTAGGACATCTTGTTACTCTAGCAGATCCAGAGGCATACGATGAAAAATATAAAAGCTGGAGAATAGAGGATCTTCCTATGCTACCAAAGGATCTAAAACTGGTAGTTATTAAGGAAACATCTAAGCAATATAAGGTTGTACACGAGCTTCTTAAAAGAGCAGATGTAGATGAACTTGTTATTGCAACGGATTCTGGGCGTGAAGGTGAGCTTGTAGCGCGTTGGATCATTCAAAAGGCAGGGTTTAGAAAACCTATAAAGAGGCTATGGATATCATCTCAAACAGAAAAAGCAATAAGAGATGGATTTAATAATCTTAAACCAGGAAAAGAGTATGAGAACTTATTTTGGGCAGCGCAATCAAGAGCGCAAGCGGATTGGCTTATTGGGCTTAATGTAACAAGGGCTTTAACTTGTAAATACAATGCTCAATTATCAGCTGGAAGAGTTCAAACACCAACCTTAGCGCTTATTGTGGAAAGAGAAAATGAAATAAAGAAATTTATTCCGAAGGATTACTGGACAGTAAATGGAAAGGTAAATGACTTTACAGTTCATTGGTCAAGTAAAAATGGAGACTCACGTACATTTGATAAGCAAAAGGCAGAGGATGTTGCAGCTAAGGTAAATAATCAAATGGGAAAAGTAGTTGAACTAAATAAATCATCTAAAAAAGAACTTCCTCCACTTGCATATGATTTAACAGAGCTTCAAAGAGATGCAAATAGAAAATTTGGATACTCTGCAAAACAAACTCTTAATTTAATGCAGAGATTATATGAAAACCATAAGATATTATCTTATCCAAGAACAGATTCAAGGCATCTTACTACAGATATAGTACCTACATTACTTGACAGGTTAAAGAGCATAGCGATAGGACCATATGAGAAATTCGCAAGAAGTATAATAAAAGGTAGGATACATACCACAAGTAGACTTGTAGATAATAGCAAGGTATCAGATCATCATGCTATAATTCCTACAGAGCAGCATGTAGATTTATCAAGCTTAAATAGAGAAGAAAAAAATATATATGACTTAGTTGTAAAAAGGTTCTTAGAAGTATTAAGTTTACCTTTCGAGTATGAGCAAACCACTCTAGTTATAAATGTTAAGGGTGAAAGCTTTTCTGCAAAAGGTAAAATAGTTAAATCAAAGGGATGGAAAGAAGTAAGTAGTTCAGGCGCTAACGAAGATAAGGATCAATCACTTCCACCAATTAATAAGGGGGAAGATGTTAAACTTACTTCAGTTAGGTCTGTTAACGAGAAGACTAAGCCACCTGCTAGATATAATGAAGCAACACTACTTACAGCTATGGAGCATCCAGGCAAGAATATAGAGGATGATAGTTTAAGGGAAGCTTTAGATAATACATCAGGACTTGGAACTCCAGCAACTCGTGCAGATGTAATTGAAAAACTTTTTAACACATTCTATATGGAGAGAAAGGGTAAAGATATTCACCCAACTTCAAAGGGAATACAGTTAATAGGGTTAGTTCCAAAGGATTTAAAATCACCAGAGCTAACAGCTAAGTGGGAGAAACAACTACAACTTATTGGTAAAGGAAAAGCTAATTCTATGAGTTTCGTAAAAGAAATGAGAGAATATGCATCAAAACTTGTAGGTAACGTTGTAGCCTCTACAGAGGCATATAAGCATGATAACGCAACAAGGGTGAAATGCCCTGACTGTGGAAAGAATCTTCTTGAGGTTAGTGGTAAGAGAGGTAAAATGCTAGTTTGCCCAGATAGAGACTGTGGATATCGTAAGGGAGTTTCACAAATGTCAAATGCTCGTTGTCCTACTTGCCATAAGAAAATGGAAATTAGAGGCGATGGAGACAATAAAATATTTGTTTGTGGCTGTGGATATAGAGAAAAACTATCAGCATTTAACAAACGTCGAGAATCAGAGAAAAGTGCTTTAAATAAAAAGGATGTTAGCAGATTCTTAAATCAACAGAATAAGAAAGACGAACCTGTCAATTCTGGAAATTCTGCAATGGCTGAGGCTTTTGCGAAACTTAATTTAAAATAATAAATCAAAGCAAAACACAAGGTATATGTTTTATACCTTGTGTTTTTTAAATTATTAAGAAAAAATGAATAGTAATGCTGCAAATGTCGTGAATTTTTTTCATCCAATAAAAAAATCCATAGTGGATTAATTCTGTGTTATGCTTTAATCGTCTAAACTAAAACACACAGGAGAATAATCACTATGGAATACCCAATATCTCTTTCATTGAGGAATGGATGAATACTCTTCATAGACGTATACTCCAATACAAAACCCCTGAAGATCTATTCGAAGCAGCTAATTCCAGAATTCATCATGTATTACAGAGGCATTGCATTGTCAATAAATTATTGTAAACAAAGTTCATTGCAAATTGAGTTCGCCATTTCACATATTTTTTCATTTTTGTTTTTACATGCATTTATAATAAGTGGCTTATAACTTTCCGTATAGTTATTACGCATATAATTTAATACATCTACTTTCCATTTCCAAAGTTCCTCTGGTGATAAATAGAAAAATTTTGGCTGAACTTTCTCACGATAAAAATCTTCCTCCATATTTAAAATATTTTCAGGAGTTAATTCAGGAGCCAATTCTGCAAGACCTGGAAATTCATCCCCCCCCTTTAACTTTCCCGCGTTCATAGGACACGCATCTTGACAAATATCGCATCCATAAATGCAGTCTCCGAAGGTTTTACTTAATGGTTCTTGATGCAGATTACGTCCGCCAAATGTTGTGAGGAAAGAAATGCAGGTATTTGGCAGCATGGTATATGGATCAGAAAGAGATTTTGTTGGACAGGATGCCATGCAACGATTGCATCCTTTTGGACACTGAGAAATATTATTTGTTTCTTTTAACTCCATTTCTCGGTCAGTGACCCAGGCTTCAAGATGAACCCATGAACCAGACTCTGTGTATAAGAAATTATTTCTGCGAATTATCCCGATTCTAGCCTGCATAGCTGCCCAACGCATTCCCACTACTCCAAATTGCTGATTGGTTCCTACCTTTAAACCAAGTTCCTGCAGGTACTTTTCTAATGCACGATTATTTTGATATTCTTTTGTATTTGTATCTACACGTACATCAAATAAATACGACTTAGCAATGTGTCCATTTACCTCTTCTGGAATTCTGTATTTTCCGTACGATGATGTAAATACTACCACAGATTTTGCCCATGGATATACCTCCAGCGGATTAACTAGGCGCTGCTGACTTTGATAAAATGGCCTGGATTCCGGAACTTTTTGCATGCGCTCCTCAAATTTTTCAGCATAACCTTCCATCAAATTAATTGGAATAATACCACATTTTTCATAGCCCAATTCGTAAGCTTTTTTTTGAATGATTTGTTCAATTGTTTCCATACCTAATTACTCCCCCTTAATTTATATTTATATAATACTCATGTTTTAATTACTATATATTTTCAAAACTATGTATTTACATACACATTTATTGTAAAAAATTAAGGCACTAATGCTTCAATCTTAGAAAGTAATGCTACAAAAGTATTTCTTTCTTCTATGCCTAAATATTGTTCAATAAAATTTTGAGCTTCTAACCAAAGTGGCGCCGCCGTTTCCAAGATTTCAAGGCCCTTATTTGTAAGCTTTAGTTGCCGATTTCGAGAACCCTTTGTTGAAATATCTATAATGAATCCTCCAACCTCTAACGGCTTGAGATTTCGTACAATGGTAGTTCTATCTAGTCTAATCTCCGAAGCCAAATTACTCACATTTACGGGGCCTAGACATTTTATATTTTTAAGTAATAAATATTGGCTTATTTTTAGACCGCTTGATTCAAGCATCTCATCATAAAATTCTGTAATTGCTTGTGAAGACCTTCGTAAATTAATACAAATACATTCTGCTGATTGTTTATCATAAATTTTTCTATTCATATTATCACCTTTTTCTAATTTTGATTATAATGTCTCATATGCTACTATTTCTTCAAACCAATTATTTTTGGAGCTACTCATACTGATGCATAAGATTTAATTATAAACAGCGGTTTAAGTCCTAATTAATCTGCCTTAGCTCTTGAGATTGTATCCTTAACATATTTATATACAAATAATTATCATGAACCTCATTCAAACTACGTGTACATACACGCTAATATTGTTTGTAGTAAGAATATCATTTTTATATAACACTGTCAAGTACCAGAAGATCGCCGATTATTCTTAAAAAGATAATATATTCAAATATAATTAAACCCAATATATTAAGTTCTTTTTTTTTAATCAAGTCAAATTAAAATTAAGATTATGGTAATTACTTATTTTAGGGTGACTTTTAGCCGTATCTTTTTCTCTCCCATCTAATTTTATTTTGCTTTAATTAATTATTAAATCATTTGTTTACAGTCCATATATTACATGAACAGTTTATATGTATATTCGCAACCATATAATTACATTAAAATTTATAGTACAAATTAGTTGATTTTTTATGGTATAGTTACCATTACTGTTAATTATGATATTAATCTAAGAATAAAAAGAGCTCTTTATGATTTTTATTTTCCTGTTTTTTTGCATATTAAACTTGATTTTAACGTCTACTCTAGTTATAAATGTTAAGGGCGAAAGCTTTTCTGCAAAAGGTAAAATAGTTAAATCAAAGGGATGGAAAGAAATAAGTAGTTTAGGTGATGGAGAAGAAAAAAATCAATCACTTCCACCAATAAATAAGGGGGAAGATGTTAAACTTACTTCAGTTAGGTCTGTTAATGAGAAAACTAAGCCACCTGCTAGATATAATGAAGCGACGTTACTTACAGCTAAGTGGGAAAAACAACTTCAACTTATTGGTAAAGGAAAAGCTAATTCTATGAGTTTCGTAAAGGAAATGAGAGAATATGCATCAAAACTTGTAGGTAACGTTGTAGCATCTACAGAGGCATATAAGCATGATAACGCAACAAGGGTGAAATGCCCCGACTGTGGTAAGAATCTCCTTGAGGTTAGTGGCAAGAGAGGCAAAATGCTAGTTTGCCCAGATAGAGACTGTGGATATCGTAAGGGAGTTTCACAAATGTCAAATGCTCGTTGTCCTACTTGTCACAAGAAAATGGAGATTAGAGGCGATGGAGACAATAAGATATTTGTTTGTGGTTGTGGATATAGAGAAAAACTCTCAGCCTTCAACAAACGTCGAGAATCAGAAAAAAGTGCATTAAATAAAAAGGATGTTAGTAGATTCTTAAATCAGCAGAATAAGAAAGATGAGCCTGTTAATTCTGGAAATTCTGCCATGGCTGAGGCTTTTGCGAAGTTAAATTTAAAATAATGAAAAATAACACAACGTATAAGTTTTCTATTTATACGTTGTGTTATTTTTATTAGATGTAAAGATATAAATGTAATTATTAGCTTAATAATAATTTTATTTTACGCGCAGATATTAAGCATTCTTGATTATTAATCATACGAAGCATACTGATTTTTTTATCAATTTCTTTTATATTATCTTTATTTACAATAAAAGATTTATGGCACCTGAAAAATCTTTTATCAACAATCTTTTCGATGTCCTTCATCTGGGCATAAAATTCAATGCGTCTATCTATAGTATTGATTACTATTTTATGGATTGTACTAGATGTTTCAAAAAATAATATTTCACTTAATTTAATATTAATTATTTTGTCTCCACTCTTAATGGTGAAGAGCTTTTGTTTTTCATTAGAATTTAAGGTGTATTTTTTATTAGCGTTTAATATACACTGCTGCACTCTATTTTTAATATCCTTGAAATTATCCTTTATTATATAATCCATTGCTTCAACTTTATAGATAAAAGTTAGATAACTCATTTCTGAATGGGTAGTTATAAAGATTATAAATCCCTCAGGGTCATATTCTCTAATCTCTTCTGCTAATTGTATGCCATTAATGCGAGTGTTTAAATCTACATCTAAGAAATATATACCAGTGTATTTATTAGATTTAACATATTCTAATATATCATCTGGATTTCCTGTAACTACAGCAGTTTCCATATCTAAATTTTCAATCATAATTATATCATCAATAATATTAGATATTTTATCTCTATGATTTTTAATATCTTCACAAATAAATACCTTTATCATATCTATAACACTATCCTTTATTTTAAGACTTCTATATTTTGAATGAATTCGTTATCTTTAATTGAAGTATCTAAAGAAACATTATTGTAGGAATTAATAATTTCTTTTAAATTGTTAAGGCCTAAACCTCTATTTTTACCTTTAGTTGAAAATTCCTTTTCAAAAAGCTTATATATTGGTGGAGTATTTTCAAGGCATTGATTAATTACGATTATGATCACGGATCTTTTTTTATTTATAATGGCGAATTTTATAAGAGGATTTTCACAATCTCCAGAAGCCTCTATTGCATTATCTAGAATTATTCCAAGTATTTTGCAAATATCTATTATATCTATATTTATATCTTCTATGGGCTCAATTATATCGATAAAAACATTTATCTCTTTGTGCTGAGCAGTTATTAATTTTGAGGAAACAACCCCTTTTATTTCTGGTATTTTTATATTTTGCAGTAATCCTAGTTTAAAATTCTTTTTTTCAAAGCTTGTACCAATAGGAATTATTTTATTATCAAAATAACGTCGAAGGCCCTGCATATCGTTTTTGTCCATATATCCTACCATGGATGTTAGTACATTTATGTAATCATGTCTAAACTTTCTGGTTTCATTATATAAAATTTCTAGTGTTTCGGTATATTCTTTTAAATTAGCTAGTTGTCTTTTTTTGTTACCAATTTGTAGTTCTTTTTTTGCGTTAGTTATAAATGAATAACCTATTAAACCAAAAATAATAAAATATGAAAAAAACAGAAAACCAATTATCATTATTTTTGGTTTAGATAAAACATTTGTTTTGATTAATAATATGGTTAAATAAAATATAATGAAAAGTAAAAGCAAACACAATATAGAAAATATTGAAAATGTACTTTTGAAACTAAAACTTTTTAAGGTGGTTTTTCTTTTTACTATATGTTTTATTATAATAGTTACAAAATAAGATACGATAAATATTAAAATATGATATAAGAAATAGGGTATGGGATTTTCACTAATATCTTTTAAATTTAAATTTAACACCCATATGCAGATATTTATACCTATACCATCGCTTACCCAATATGTCAATATAGATACAATGGATGATATTAAACTTAAATATAAATTTTTAGTTTTTATATAAATTAAAATTATTAAATATGTAAGTATAAAAGGTATTATCACAGGAGTAAAGTGCATTATTGGTAAAGTCATTAAAAACATTATTAATATGAATTTTATTAAATCGTAAACAGTTAATAGTATTAATTTTAAATTATACAACGAAAATGTAATAATGAAAATAATGGTAAATAAATATAGAGCAATCATTAAAAATCCTCCAACAACTCAAAAAATAATAAGTATAATATTTAGCATATCATACTTATTATTATAAACATAGAAAAAAGCACTGCATTTTACATATTGCTACAGTGCTTTTAGAAAAATATTATTTATTTTTGTTAGCTTCTTCTTTTAATAACTCTATTGGAAATTTTGGTTCATAAAATGCAATTGCAGAACATTTACCCATTGAATGATCTGTAATTTTTATTGCAAGAGAGCCTATTGATTTGGAAATTTTTTCTTCGAAATTATTAAAAAAACTAGTTTTCATATTTTTCATAATTTTTATACCTCCTACCACAAATTTTATAAATTAAAGGATGTATACTTATACATTCCATTAACGTTCCTAAAGTAATTAACGTTTTTATACTTCCGTTATCTATAACCAAAGCTAATATCAATAATGTACAGCCTGATAAGAGCGAATCTCTCCTAAGCTTCCTTCTAAGTTTTTCACCTAAAATAGGTCTTGCTTCTGTATCCGATGGTGCATATTTATATAAAATAAGTATAGATATAGTAAAAAATAGTAATACCATATAATTGTTTACCATAATATATTTACTTATGTAAGGGGTGCCTACGAAAGCGGCAATAGTAATTACTGTACAAACAATACTGTTCATAGCATGTAATCCAAACGCAGTTCTTCTTATAAAACAAAAACTAAAAATTATTATCAATGTAAAAAGAAATAAATTAAGAATATAAGATATAGAAATTACTATTAACAGCTTGGAGATATTTATTAGAAAGATTTCAATACCTAATCTCATTTTTTCGAATTCTAAACCATTCTTTTTTGCATATTTATTTATTTTGTTGGCATATTTTATTGATAAATTTTCCATTTAATCACCTGCTTACATTATATCAAAAAAATGTTTGTATTTTTAATATTGTAGTAAACAACACCATAAAGGTAATTAACGTATTCTAGATAAAATTTTATATAAAAAATATTAGGTATTAAGTAATTAATGTAAAATTATTAAGTTTTAATTATTCTGAAAATATATTACGAATGGATTATATATATCGTATGTTATCGAAATCTGTTATTTTATTATTACAATGGAATTCATAACATTTATGGAGGTATAATCAAGTTGTAAACGAGTCCATATGAATCAATGATTTAAGTATGGTTTTTTTAATGGAATTTTTTATAAAGCCGCACTTAGTCTTGAAATAATTAAATTTAAGGAGTGTGTATTAAATGAAGAACAGAGTAATAGCAATTCTTTCCGTTTTGGCATTAACGGCATCGATATCTATAGGAGGTGTACCATTAAAAGCAAATGCGGCTACTGATATTGCAACACTGTTAGAAAAAGGTGGAACAATACCAGCTGGTAATTACAAACTTACTAGAGGCGTCAAGGTCACAAAGGATATAATTGCTAATAAAGTTGTAATTGATGCTTCTGGTTGTCCAAATGATACTATAGCTATAGTAGCTAACGCTAGTATTACAGGAATAACTATTAATAGCCCTCAAAGACAAGGAATTAGCATACAAGATTGTTCAGGTAAAACTTTAAAAAACTGCACAGTAACTAAAGCTGAATTTGCTGGTATTGAAGCTAAAAATAATGTATCAAACATACTTATAGAGGGATGCGTATCAAACAACAATTATGATGCTGCAAACTCAGGTGAAAGTGCTGATGGTTTTGGAATAAAAAATGGAGCAAAAAATATCACTTTGAAAAATTGTTCAGCTTCAGGTAATAGTGATGACGGCTATGATACATATACGGCTGGTGCAAATATAACTTTTATTGGCTGTAAAGCAATTAATAGTGGATCGGGTGGTAGTGGAGATGGAAATGGTTTTAAATTAGGACCTAATGGTTCAAATGGTGGATTAATTACAGTTACAAACTGCACAGCTACTAACAATAAAGGCTGGGGATTTCTTAGAAATCATAACAAAGTAACTCCAAAACAATCTGGCAATATAGCAACTGGTAATCTTAAAGGTTCATTTAGCTGGAGCCTAAACTAATAATTATAAAAAAATAACACAATATATAAGAATTTTTATATGTTGTGTTATTTTTTTACTCCTTTTTAACTGAAATTATATGAAATTACGACATAATATTACAAAATTTCCACCAATAAATAAACCGCAAACCTCATTTAGATGTTAGTATAGGTATACAAAGAAAAAACATGCTTTGTATAATAAAATTAGAGGGTGAGGTACAAAAGATGAAGAAATCTTTAAGAGCATTAATATTAACTTTAGGCATTTTAGCAACAACAGGAATAGGTTCAACGGTGTACGCACAAGATTGTGGTACAGTAAAACAAGCTAACTCAGTAGAAAGTATACAAGCTATATGCGCTAAGTACGGGATTGCAGTTCCAAAGGGGGCGGCAGTTAAGGGTCAGGTAGCGGCGCCTTGCAAGGCAACACCTACAAAAACTGCTCCTGTCAAAGCAGCGACTACAAAGGCAACTCCTGCAAAGGCAGTGCCTACGAAGACGACACCTGCAAAGACGACCGCTACAAAGGCAACAACAACCCCAGTAGCATCAACTTCAACAGCAAATAACAAATTAGAAAAAGAAGTAGTAACATTAGTTAATAAGGAAAGATCAAAACAAGGACTAGCTCCTTTAACTGATAATGTTAAGCTTTCAAATGTAGCTAGAACTAAGTCAGAGGATATGGTAGCTAAAAACTATTTCGATCATACATCACCAACATATGGTTCACCTTTTGACATGATGAAACAATTCGGTATTACATATAAAGCAGCTGGTGAAAACATTGCAATGGGTCAACAAACAGCATCTTCAGTAATGACTTCTTGGATGAATTCGCCAGGACACAAAGCTAATATTTTAGGTAAGAATTTTACTGATATTGGAGTTGGAGTAGCAAAAGATAAAAGTGGAGCTATTTATTGGACTCAAGAATTTATAGGTAAATAAATAATTTAATATCAATCTGTGTTTTTATATATTGTAAATCACAATATATAGAAACATAGATTTTTTTTGTTTTGTAGAAAAAACAAATAGATAATAGTAGTATGTATAGTAAAATTTTTATTGAGTTAACATCATTTTATAAAATATATGGTACACTTTAGATTGTAATAGGAGAAAGGATGGTGAGGTCTACATTAGTTTAGGAGACCATAGTATCGAATTTATAGAACAAGGTAAATTATATATAGATAAAAAATATATTAATTAAAATAAAGATATATAGTATTATCATAAAGCATAGAGTATAAAGAATATTGTTGTATATGTAATAATATTAATGGAAGTGATATAGTAAAATCTATTAAAGAGGTTGAAGATTACAAAAAAATAGAGAGTGTGATTAAATGAAATTTTTAGAAAACATAGAAGATGGAACAATCAATATTAAAAAAATGGGAATTATTAAAGCTCTATTTGTAATGTTTCTATCAATTTTACTAGAGGTATTTGGACAGGTTCCTATAGAGATTACGAATTTATTCTCTGGGAGATTTGAAAAAACGTTGCCCTATGTAATTTTTGTTTTTGGTGTGTTGGTAAAATATTATGTTATTATTGTTTTACTTAAATGGCTTAGTAATAGAGCAAATGAGGAAAAGCATAAACCACATTTGAATTGGAAAAATTTTGTTTATGCAACACTTATGATTATATCGTTTCGACTTATATTTGATAACAGTTTGATATTTTTGGTAAGCGGTATATCTACGCCGAGTTTTATAAATCAGGCGGTGGATGAACTTGCTGTATCACCTATTATATTAATAATTAGTGTTATAATCGTAGCACCTATATATGAAGAAATTATTTTTAGAGGGATTTTATTAAAAGGAATGTCTAAAAAAACAAATCCAGCTGTGGCAATTGTGGTATCTGCATTATTATTTGCAGTTGTTCATATGAACATTCCCCAAGGAATAAATGCTTTTTTATTAGGATTAGTTCTTGGATTTATATATTTAAATAAGAAGTCAATTTATTTAAGCATATTTGCACATTTTATAAATAATTTTCTTGCTCTTTCATTGTCTTCATTCTTTTCATCAATAGGTGGAGAGTATGCAATAGAGATTCATTGTATATTCACATTTGTAGGGATAATACTTTTAATTATCGCTTGCGATGGATATAAACAAAATAGAATAAAGAATAAGCCTACGATATACAAGCAATTTATAGAAGTATAGGTGTGGTAATTGTGAAAATAGTGAAAAACCCTCTAACATATTATTATAGTTAGAGGGTTTTTGGAGCTAATAAAGAATTATTATATTATAGGTAATTATTTTAATTCACTCAACATTTGGTTGGCTTCATCTTTTAATTGTTGAACTTCATTATCGGCAGCATCCTTTGTAGGATACCATCCCTTTTGTTTCATAGCATCAAATATCATATATTGAATGTTTTGATCATTTTTAAAATTACCAATTAGTGTATTCCTTAAATTTGCACAAGAAGATTCAGTTATTCCTGTACTATAAGCTGTAATAGTTTGTTTTTCAGAAGCAAGTAAGTCTTGCATTAATTCTTTTTCAGTCATTTAATATCCCTCCATTTATATATTATTGATGAGAATCAAGGTATGTCTTTAATGTATTAAAATTTTGTTTGTGTGTACTACTAGCTTCAGTACAAAGATTTTTTAAATTCTGATCAGTGCATTGTGTACCATATTCATTAAATTTTTTATTAAGCAATGATTCATATCCTAACTGATCTTTAATTACTTTTAAGTTGTTACTTTCAAGTTGCTTATTTTCAGTATTCATAATATTTATTACCTCCACTTTTTTATTTAAATTGCTACCAAAATATTATCTGCATTTTATATTTAAATATAAGTGGTAAATTAATGAAAATATTTATTTTGCTGGATATTTATAGTATGTTTAAAAAATTTAAGGAATTTTTAAGGTAATATTAATCAATATTTAATAAAAATAGAGTACAATAATATAATAACAAGGTTAATTAGATTGGAGTGACTATTATGCCTACTATAAATATGCTGTCATCAGCAGACAAAGTAAAAGGTCAAGGAGTAGGGTCAGCTTACTTAGAACAAGTAGATTTAGTCAGGAATGGATTAGATAAAGAATATAAAGTTGTGGTAAATAAAAAAGAAAGAACCGATATAATGCATTATCATACTATCGACCTTAAGCATTATTTAAGTATATATTTTGCTAAAAGAAAAGGCGTAACAGTGGGTTATGTGCATTTTTTGCCAGAAACTATTGAAGGAAGTATTAAATTACCTAATATAATAAAAAAGATTTTTTATAAATATATTATAAGTTTTTATAAAAAAATGGATTATTTAGTTACAGTAAATCCTAATTTTATACCAAGACTTGAGGCTTACAATATCGATAGAAAAAAGATTACGTATATTCCTAACTTTGTTTCAACTGAAAAATTTTATAATCTTTCAGTTGAAAAGAAATATATAGCGAAGGAAAAGCTGAAAATTGATAGAGATGCGTTTGTTGTGCTTGGAGTTGGTCAAATACAAACCAGAAAAGGTGTTATTGATTTTATTGACATCGCAAAAAAAATGCCGGATGTACAATTTATCTGGGCAGGTGGATTTTCTTTTGGAGGTATTACCGATGGATATAAGGAATTAAAAAGTCAAATGGAGACTGCACCTAAAAACATTTTATTCACAGGAATAGTTGATAGAGATTTGATGAATGATATATATAATGTATCGGATGTTCTTTTTATGCCATCATATAATGAGCTTTTTCCTATGTCAATACTTGAAGCGATGAATACATCTACTCCAGTGCTTTTAAGAGATCTAGAACTTTATGAAGATATATTATTTGACTATTACTTAAAAGAGCACGATAATGAAGGTTTCATGAAGGCTATACAAAAATTAAAAAATGATTCCAATTATTACGAGCAGGCTAAAAAAAGGGCGATTTGTGGGCACGATTTTTATTCTAGAGAGAGCGTACTTGGTATGTGGAAAAGTTTTTATAAAAAAGCATGGCTAAAAAAGGATAGGTAAATTAATAAAATGTGTTTTTATTCTTCACATGTATTAATATAATTATTACTATACTATTATGGAAATTAACTACCTTTTACTCCTGTTAATTTTTGATTTTTCTGCGTTTATGAATGAATAAGCAAGAGTATTAATGCTTATTAAATGAAGAATTTTCATAAGGAAATTATAGTAATTAAAGGGGACTGATTATGAATATTGGAATTTTTACTGATGCTTATTATCCACAAGTAAGTGGAGTGGTTACTTCTACTATGATACTAAGAAATGAATTAATTAGGCTTGGACATAGCGTAACTATTGTTACAGTTACACACCCGGATGTAGAGGAGAAGGAAGGTATAATAAGACTACCTAGTTTGCCATTCTTCCTTTTACCTTCTCAAAGGGTGGGGATAATATATTCACATAAAAGCATGAATAAGATAAAAAAACTAGACTTAGATATAATACATACACAAACAGAATTTAGTATAGGTATCTTTGGGAGAATAGTTGCTAGAAGATTAGGTATTCCTGTAGTTCATACTTATCATACAATGTATGAAGATTATATCCATTATGTGTCTAGTGGTATAATGCTTAAGCCTGCATCACAATTAGCGAAAAAGGTAAGTAAGCTATACTGTAGGGATTGCAGTGCTATAATAGTACCTACCAAAAAGGTGAAAGATGCATTGCAGCAGTATGGCTTAAGAAGACATATAGATGTAATACCTACAGGAGTTAATATAGAACCCTTCAGAAAAAGTAACTTTGATGAAGAACTTATTAACGATGAAAAAAAATCTTTTGGAATAAATGAAACCCAACCAGTTGTATTGTATATTGGACGTATAGCTAAGGAAAAAAGTATAGATGTAATTATAAATAGTATGAATGAACTAATCCGAAAAATACCAAATTGTAAATTGCTTCTTGTTGGTGATGGACCAGAGCGTGAAAATTTAGAAACGTTAGCTAAACATTTAGGTATTGAGAAATCTGTAGTATTTGCTGGTGAAAAACCTTGGTCAGAAATTGGGAAGTATTATCAGATGGGTGATGTGTTTGTAGGTGCATCTCTTACAGAGACACAAGGATTAACTTTTGCAGAAGCAATGGCGGCACAAATTCCTGTTGTAGCTAAGTATGATAAGAACTTGGATGGTATAATCAAAGATAGAATTAATGGAAGAGTATTTTATAAAGATGAAGACTTAGCCAAAATATTATCTGAAGTTTTAATTAATAAAGAGGAACATGATTTAATGGTGAAAAATGCTTATGATGGAATAGAACCATTATCTTCTAAGTGTTTTGGTGAAAATGTTGAGAAAATTTATATGGAAGTTGAAAAACAAAGCTGTATGTTACAAAATCAAAAAGTGACATAATTAATTTATGAGGAGAAAATTGTAATAGACAATTTTCTTCTTTTATTTTATTTTAAAGAAAAATTTATCCTATATTATTTATTTATTTGGTACAATGTAATAAATACAAAAGAAATGGAGTGGGTTAGAATGAAAATACTTTATTATGATTGTTTTTCGGGTATTAGTGGGGATATGAATTTAGGGGCATTACTAGATTTAGGTATAGATGGGAAATATTTAGTGGATGAATTGAGTAAGCTCAATTTAAATGGATATGAAATAAAGGTATCAAGGGATATTAGAAAAGGCATAGAGGGAACCAAGGTAGATGTGCTTTTGCAAGAGCATAACCATGAACATTCTCATGAGGAAGTTAGTGAGTTACATCTTCATGATCACCATCACGAGGATTCTCATGGTGAACATAATCATGAACATATCCACAATGACAATGAAGGCGCTCATACACATGTACATACAGGTATTGAGCATATTCATAAGGAACAAAGAAATCTTAATGATATAGAGAAAATTATAAATTTAAGTGAGTTAAGTTCTAAAGTTAAAGAATTAAGTATGAAAATATTTATGAAGGTTGCACTAGCTGAGGCAAAGGTTCATGGAAAACCATTATATGAAATCCATTTTCATGAGGTAGGAGCGGTAGATTCTATCGTGGATATAGTGGGAGCTGCTATTTGTTTAAATTATTTAAATGTTGATAAAATAATGAGTTCTTCTGTAGAACTTGGTGGTGGGTTCGTTAAGTGTGCACATGGTCTTATACCAGTACCAGCACCTGCTACTGTTGAGATTTTGAAGGGGATTCCAGTAAAACTTGGAGCAGTACCATTTGAAACTACAACCCCTACTGGTGCTGCTATTCTTGCAGCTAACGTCTGTGAATTTAAAGATGATAATAATTTTATTATAAATAAAATTGGTTATGGTATAGGTAACAGAGATACTGAAATACCTAATGTGTTAAGAGTAATGTTAGTAGAGCAAGCAGATAAAGTAAGTAACGAGGAATATGATGATGAAACAGTAGAGCAAATCATTGAATGTAATATAGATGATATGAATCCTGAGTTATATGAGTATATTATTGATATGGTTTTTAACGAGGGCGCTTTGGATGCATATATAACTCCAATTATAATGAAAAAAGGGAGACCAAGCGTAAAAATAAGTATTTTATGTGAGGAAGATAAAACTACCAGGATGAAGGAAATACTGTTTAGAGAAACTACTACCCTTGGAGTAAGAAGTTTTAAAGTAGATAAAACAAAACTTAAAAGGGAGTTTATTAAAATAAATACTAGTTATGGCGAAGTTACCGTAAAAGAATCTTATTATAAAGGCGAAAAAATAAAAAGCAAGTTTGAGTACGAAGAATGCAAGAGAATAGCTAAAAGTACCGGGGTACCTATAAGTGAAGTATACGAGAAATTAAGAAATGAAATATAATATTATATTATATTAAAGGATAAAATAAGGGGACTTTAAATTTAAAAAGGTGGGTAACATATGAATTCAAAAGAGATGGAGAACTTTCTTAAAAATATAAAAAATGGTGACATATCTATTGAAGATGGTATGGATAAGTTAAAAGATCTGTCTTATTCAGATTTAGGGTTTGCAAAAATAGATAATCATAGAGAACTTAGAGTTGGGTATCCAGAGGTTATATATTGTGAAGGTAAAACTGTGGAGCAGATAAAAGGAATAGTAAGTCTAATGCTTACTAAGGATGTTAACATTCTTGGCACAAGGGCTACCAGGGTTATGTATGAGGGTGTTAAAGAAATATGTGGTGATGCCCAGTATAATGAACTTGCAAGAACGATTGTAATTAAAAGAAAGGATGATGAACCCTCGAGCACATACATTGCACTAGTAACAGGAGGAACGTCTGATATACCTGTTGCGGAAGAAGCCGCTGTTACTGCTGAAATTTTTGGAAATAGAGTTGAGAGAATTTATGATGTAGGTGTAGCGGGTATTCATAGGCTTTTTGACAATTTAGACGTTATAAGGCGCGCTAAGGTAATTATAACTGTGGCAGGAATGGAAGGTGCACTAACAAGTGTTGTTGGAGGATTAGTTGATAAACCAGTTATAGCTGTTCCAACAAGTGTAGGGTACGGAGCTAGCTTTAAAGGGCTTGCTGCACTACTTAGTATGTTAAATAGCTGCTCTAGTGGAGTAAGTGTTGTTAATATAGACAATGGGTTTGGAGCAGGATATTTAGCAAGTATTATAAATAAGTTATAAACTAGATTTATCTAAGTATAAAGATAAGTTACTTACTTAACCGATGGTTATTATAGCCTTCGGTTAAGTGAGTAACTATTTTTTTTGTTAGGGATAATTTATCATCATATTTGCCATGTTATAAATTTTTTTTATAACGTAATAAATAATCTATATTTGTTATAAAAAAAAATAAAAGTATAATAGAGTTAAATGTAAAAGAAAGAAAATTTAAAGGAGTGGTATTAAATGACAAATTTAAAAGGCCAAGACTTATTAAGAAATCCTTATTTAAACAAAGGAACTGCGTTTACAAAGGAAGAAAGAAAAAGGTATGAACTTACAGGATTATTACCAAACGATGTAAGAACTATTGAGCAGCAAGAACAGATGATTTATCAAAGAACTAAAGATTTTGAAGACAAATTAGAAAAACGTAATTACCTTATGAATTTATATGACACTAACAAAACGCTTTTCAGCTATGTTATAGGTAAACATATTACTGAATTTCTTCCTATAATATATACTCCAACTATAGGTGATGCAGTAATAAACTATTCAAAAATCTATGATACTCCAAAGGAGGCTGTTTTCCTTTCAATAGATCACCCTGAAGATATTAAAAAATCTATTGAAAACTCTTTAAAAGATCTTGATGAAATAAAATTGATTGTTGTTACTGATGGTGAAGGAGTTCTTGGAATAGGGGATTGGGGTGTTCAAGGAGTTGATATATCTATAGGAAAGCTTGCCGTATATACGGTAGCTGCAGGTGTTAATCCTAAAAATGCTCTTCCTATAGTAATAGATTCCGGAACAAACAACGAGGCACTTTTAAATGATCCGCTTTATCTTGGAAATAAACACAAAAGAATCACTGGAGAAAAATACTATGACTTTATTGATAAATTTGTAAAGATTGTTCTTGAGTTATTTCCTGAAGTACTTCTTCATTGGGAAGACCTTGGGCGTGGCAACGCAAGTGCCATTCTTGAAAATTACAGATCAAAGATTTGTACGTTTAATGACGATATACAGGGGACTGGGGTTATGATGGTATCAGCAATGAGTGCTATTGCCGAGGTTACTGGTATACCAATTAAAGATCACAAAATATTAGTTTTTGGTGGTGGTACTGCAGGGATAGGCGTATCAGATCAGATATTACTTGAAAAAATGCAAAGTGGATTATCAGAAGAAAACGCAATAAAGCAATTCTATCTTGTTGATCGCTTTGGTCTTATTACGCAAGATATGGATAATCTTACTGAGGGTCAGAAAAAATATGCAAGAGCCAGAGGTGAATTTAAAAAACCACTTACTAATCTTGCTGAGATAGTAGAGGCTACTAAGCCTACAGTACTTATTGGAACTTCTGGAGTAACCGGTGCATTCACAGAAGAAGCCGTAAGAAAAATGGCAGAGTTAAATGAAAAACCTGCTATTATGCCTATTTCAAATCCTACTAAACTTGCAGAAGCAAAAGCTATAGACTTAATAAAATGGACAGATGGACGTGCATTAGTTGTAACTGGAAGCCCATCTGAACCAATTGAGCATAAGGGGGTAACATACACTATTGGCCAGGCTAACAATGCGTTATTATATCCAGGATTAGGACTTGGTATAATAGTTGCAAAAGCTAAGACTGTATCCGATGGAATGTTATCTGCAGCCGCTCATGGAATAGCATCTCTTCAAGATTTTTCAAAGACGGGAGCTGCAATTTTACCTTCAGTTGAAAAAGTTAGAGAAGCATCAAAACTTGTAGCAATTGCTGTGGTGAAGCAAGCAATTAAAGAAGGGTTAAATCGAATTGAAATTGTAGATGTTAAAAAGGCAGTGGAAGATAGTATTTGGGAACCAATTTACAAATAAAATAGATTAAATCATCTCCTGCGGAGCTGCAATATTAACGACTTCAGAAGGATATTTATACTCCAACTTATAGAAGAGGGAGACTTTCCTTCTAAAATGTCGTTAAAGGGGCTGTTTTTACTTTTCAAGCAGTATCCCCATTATTTCTTTTTCAATAGAAGTCATATAATGTTCTTTTTTTACAGCAATAGATATATAAAAATTTATAGCTGGAACTAGAGAGACTGTTTTTATTGATGCCATATTTTCTACTGCCATATTGATCATTATTCCTATACCAACTCCAGAAGCTATTAGGGATTTTGCTGTTTGTATTTCAGTTGTGTAATAGAAATCTTTCATGTCAATACCATTTTTCAAACAAAGATCTTTTATTACTTTATTATGAATATATGAATCACCTAGGACCGTAAAACGCTCATCTTTAAGTTGATTAAAGTTAATTTCATGTTTACTTAAAAGTGGATGACTATTACTTGTACAAACCATGAATTGATCTGTTTTTAAAATAGTGGTATTAAGGTCATTATCTTTTAAAGGCTCAATGGAACCTATTAATGCAATATCAACTTCACCAGAATCTAGTAATTTTTTCATCGCTGTGGAACCTGTTTCAACAAGTTCAATATGGTTCACAAGACCATTTATATCTAACACCTTCATAAAAGACGGAAAAAAATAAGCACCAATCATCGGTGGAACTCCTAATTTTATTTTTGCTCCACTTATTCTTGATATTTCAAGTTTTGCTGCTTTTATTTCATGTAGAACATTGTATGCTCGTTTCTCAAGGATTTTTCCAGCTTCAGTTAAGGAAAGTTGTGCTTTAGAATGATCTCTAATTATAAGTCTTTCTCCTAGTTCTTTTTCAATTTTATGTAGTGCCATTGTTATTGAAGGCTGGGAAACAAAAAGCATTTCTGCAGTTTTTGTGAAATTTTTATTTTGGCATAAATAATAAAAATATTCTAAATCTCTTATATTCATATATCACAACTCCTTAACAAATCAGCATACACTATTAATTTACAATAAGCAAATAATATTATAAGTTAATAGTGTATGATTTGTATACTTTAACCGATATTACCATATAACTATAGGTTGTATGGTACAATTGGGTTAAACTTGTAGTTATATATGAGGTGAGGAGGTATTCCAATGGAAGATAGAGCGGGAATAGTAGCTATCCTTTTAGGCGCAGTAATAACAGCGTGGACAGTGGGCAAGACCTGGTTTGGTAAAAAAAATAAATAAATTTAGTAAGTATGTTTCTTGAATTATAAAACATATTCAAGATAGTATATTGAATCAAAAGGAAAAAGTCATCTGGAATTCAGGTGACTTTTTTCTGTGATGGAAATATTACAAGTCACTTAGGGGAAATTCATACTTTTTTAACTATGAGGTAGAAGCACCTTTGTAAACACTCTCATAGACTTTAAGGGTACGACCAGCAGTGTTTTGCCATGAAAATTGTTTAGCTCTTAGTAATGCCTTAGCACTAAGTTCAGATCTCAAATTTTCACTACTTAAAAGGTTCCCTATGGCAAGAGAGATACCTTCAATATCATAGGGATTTATTAAAATACCAGTATCGCCTACAACTTCTGGAATGGAGGTAAGATTAGAGGCTATAACAGGAGTTCCACAATTCATTGCTTCAAGTGGGGGAAGTCCAAATCCTTCATAAAAAGATGGATAGATAATGGCATCACAGCTGTTGTAAAAAAGAGGTAAATGTTCTTCAGGTACAAAACCTGCGAAAATAACATGAGACAACATGTTTAGTTCATTTGTAAGTTTCATTAATTTTTGACCAGAGTCTCTATAATCACCTACAATAACTAAATTGTAATTTTCACTTAAATCTTTATATACCTTAGAAAAAGCAGTTATTGCAGAGGCTACATTTTTTCTCTCGCTAAAACCACCGACATAGAGTATAAATGGATTATTTAAATTATATGCTTTTTCTAAAAAATTTTTACAGTGAAGTTTATCCAGGGGTTTATATTTTGCGTCCGCAGCCAATGGAGTTACAAAGATTTTAGATTCATCTATTGGGAAATATTTAAGAATATCTCGTTTTGAAAATTCAGATACCGTTATTATTCCATCAGAGTTACCTATAATTATTGGCATCTCTTTTAAAAATTTCAGTAAATAGCCTCGTCCGACTGTTTCAGGCATAACATATGGAATCAAATCATGTATAGTTACTACTTTCTTGCAAGATATGGCCTGTGAAAAACCTATGCCGTTTTGTGGCATATGATATATATCTATGTTTTCTTTTGAAATATTTTCTGGGAAATAATAATCCTCAAAGAATCTTTGATGTTTTTTTGATGTCATTATTATTTTGCAGTTCTCTTTTTTTATACTTTCAAAATTATTACCTGACCAAAAAACGTGGTAATTATTAACAGAATCTATGTTAATTAAATTTTTAAGTACATTTTCTGTATAAGTCCCAATACCAGTTCCATTATATAAATTGATGCCTCTAGCATCAATTGCAATCTTCATAGGATTCACTCCTTAAAATTATTAAAAAAGCCTTATGTTTAAAAGAATTTATTAAAAATATTATATATATTAATATACTATTTTAACTTAAAAAGTGTGTCATTTGAGCAAATATAATTGTGCACAAATCATTCTAAAGGTTCATATATTGCAATAGAACAATAATTCGGAGGCATTGATTTGGAAATACAAGAGGTAAAGGAGATAGTAAAGAATAATTATTCTCTTAACATTAATAATATAGAAAAAATAAAAAACGTTTATAGGATAGAAACTAGAGATAATGTGTATTGTTTGAAAATAGTTAATTATGAACTTGGACATTTTTTATTTATTATTGGCGCTATAAAACATTTGCAGAATAATGGATTTCAAAGTATACCTGAAATTATTGAGACTAACGATCAAAAGGAGTATATAACACTCCAAAATAAATATGCTTATTTAACACTATGGGTAGATGCAAGAGAATGCGATTACGATAACTTAGCAGAAATAAAATTATGTACATCAAAACTTGCAGAACTTCATAAAAAAAGTCTGAATTTTAAAGTTACACCTGATATGAAACCTAGAATAGCATGGCTTAAGTGGATAGAAACTTTTAAAACTCGCGGAAATGAAATATTAGATTTTAAGAGAAGGATAAGTGAAAAAAAATGTTTTACAGAATTTGATAGTAACTATTTGAAAATTATGCAAGGTGAGCTAGAAAGGGGTAATAAAGCAGTAAATAACCTGTATAAAAGCGAATACGTAAGTAAGATGAAGGAAGAAATTAAACATAGGGGGTTCTGTCATCATGATTACGCGCATCATAATGTGTTACTTGAGAAAAGTGGGGGCGTGAGTGTAATTGATTTTGATTATTGCATCTTAGACACTCATTTGCATGATTTAAGTAGTCTTCTAATAAGGAGAATGAAAAACGGTAAATGGAACCTTGAAAATGCACTTTTCATAATGTATGAGTATGATGAGACATTTCCAATATACAAAAGTGACATAGAGGTAATGGCAGCATTTATGGAATTTCCTCAAGAGTATTGGCAAATAGGAATTCAATATTATTGGGAAAAAAAGAATTGGGGAGAAGAGTTTTTCTTAAAGAAACTTGAAAAGATGAATGAGGACAAAGATGAGAAACAAATTCTTATTGATAAGTTTAGAAAAATAAAATATGGGAGGTAATATTATGGGGAAAAGCAAAAAAGAGATGTGTATGGATGAGCCTGAATTTGACATAAGTGAAGTACAAGAATCAACTGTTGAGGAATATGATATGAAGCTTGATAATATGAAGGATGAAGTTAAAAAACTTAAAAAAATAAGGAGAAGACAAAAAAAACTTAATGAGTTAGAGTTTCAGCATAAGGAAATTTTAAGAAAAATGGATAAAAGTTGTAAAAAAAATAAATAGCGCGACGCTATAGTAAATAGCGCGACGCTATAGTATATAGCACGAGGCTATAGTATAGCAATTAATAGATTGAATTTGAGGTGATGCAAGTGGCAATAAGCATCTATAATGATTTTTCTGACTATATGATGTTTAAGGATATTAAAAAGGCAAATGTTATTGAGTTTAAGTATAAAAATGCAGAGATAGACATACCAGAAGAATTAGTAATAAAGCAGTTCGTTGCTATTTATACAGTACATGAAAAATGTATGGGATTTAATGGTTATCTTAGAAATAGATTAAATAACAACACGGGTAAGACAGTAGAAGAGTATAAAAAATCTATCAAAAAGCTTACGGTAGATATAAATAACATTAAAAAAGATGGACCTCAAAATTCATTTGAAGAAATAATTATTAAATATGGGGAAAAAGTTATTGATAGAGGAGAAGAGTGTATAAGGAAAGTGAAGGATTCAAATTATTTAGAAATTATAACAAGAAGTATGAGGAGATCCGAAATATGCTTAGGGAATACAGATTTTCAAAACCTTAGGAGGAGTGATTTTATTTACGTGGTTGATTTTAATAATTGTAGTTACAACATGGTGGAGATGGATTGTCTCCCTTTACTTAGCAGGTTAAAAAGAAAAGGAGCAAAGCTTAATTTTGGTAAGCTCACTAAAGAATTTTGTTATATCGAAGGACTAGATGCTGATAGTGAAAAATTTTTAATAGCATTAATCTCATATCCTCATGAGTTCATGAAATGTTGTAATAGATATAGATCAGGTAAAAGAGTGTGGCATGAGGATAAGTTTTCACAGAGGCTTAAAAAAGCTTTAGTTCAAGATGGAGATCCTTTATTTTAAATTAGTAAAATGGAAACTAGAGAGGTGACAATATGTTAGACGTTAGATACAAGGATAAGGCGTATTTAAGCAAATATGATCTAGATGTAAATTTATTTAGCAAATTTGATCTTGTGGTTTATGATGTTATTCCAGTAAGAAAGGTTTTTATACTTGATACAAATAAAGGTAATAAAGTTTTAAAAAAGGTAAGCTACAGTATAGAGTTACTTGAATTTATTAATTATGGTATTGAGTACATTAGAAATAATAATTTTGATAGAATTATTCAATTTGAAAAGACGAAATCTGAATTAATATATGTTCCATGGAAAAGTGATATATATTGCATTATGAATCTAGTAGAAGGGAGAGAGTGTGAGTATAGTAATCCAGTTGATGTAAATCTTGCGTCTAGAGCAATAGCTGAGCTTCATAAAGCATCACAAGGCCTTATGCATAAGGAAGAATTTGAAAGGCTACTTGCAAAGAATGAGAAGCGGTACTTAGGTGGTAAGATTATACAGAATTATAAGAATAAATTAGATGAACTTATGTTTTTTAAAAGCATAGCAACCCTAAATGAAAATAAAAATGAATTCGATGATATATTTTTAGAGCATGTACAATATTACGCTGAAAATATAAAAGAAAGTATAGATATTATTAAGGGATCAAATTATTACGAATTATGCGCTGAAAAAGAAAAAATCGTATTTTGTCATCATGATTTGGCTCATCATAATATATTAATTAATAAGGGAGAAGTGTACTTTTTAGATTTTGATTATGCTATTGTAGATTTAAGAGTTCATGACGTTTGTAATTTTATTAATAAAGTAATAAAAAATTTTTGTTATGATAAAGATAAATGTAGCAGTATTTTACAAGAATATACAGGGGTAAACCCATTAGATGATAGGGAACTCAAGGTGCTTTATGGTATGCTTAGTTTTCCTGAGGATTTCTATAGTATATCGAAAGACTATTATACAAGAAAAAAACAATGGAGTGAAGAGGTATTTTTAAATAGATTAAAGAAGAAAGTAGAGTATAAAGAGGATAGAGAAAAGTTTTTAGAAGACTTTAAAAATCATTATAAATGCTAGAAAAACCCCCACTTAGTGATAAAAGCACTATGTGGGGGTTTAACGTAGTGAAATTATATTTTGTTTGTTTCTAGTATGTTTTGATAAGCAATTAGAGTGCTTGCAGCTGTATTATCCCAAGTTAAGGTAGAAGCTCTTTTTAATCCTTTAGTTATAAGGGATTGCCTTAAGAGATCATCATGAAGCACATTGTACATTTTTTCACTTAACTCATTAATGTCATAAGGATTTACAAGAAGTGTTGAATCTTTAACTATTTCAGGTATAGATGTGACATTTGAGGTTATTACAGGTATTCCACAGGCCATTGCTTCAATTGGTGGTAGACCAAAACCTTCATAAAATGAAGGATATACAAAGAGCTCACAAGCATTGTACATGAAGGGTATATGGTTCATAGATATAAAGCCTGGAAAGACTACTTTATCATCAATGTGAAGAGCTTGTGCTCTTTTTTTATATATGTCATAGGATTTACCTTTGCTACCTGCAATGACTAATTTTATGTCTTTTTTTAATCTCGGAAGAAGCATGCTAAATGAATCAAGTAACCCAAGAATATTTTTTCTAGGACTGAACCCTCCAATATATAAAATATAGTCCCCTGTAATAGAATAGTTTTTTTCAACTATAGATTTACTAAAAGTTTTATCATAGGGTTTATAAATATCCTCACTAGCTAAATAGGTAACGTATATTTTTTCCCTCGGAAAGTTAAAAGCTTTAATAATATCTTCTTTTGAATACTCCGACACAGTAATTATTCCATCACACATAGGAATGATGTTTGGTAATTTTTCATTAAAAATTTTAAGATATTGATCACCTACGGTATCTGGCATTTTATATGGAATAATATCATGTAGCGTAATAACAAAGGGGCAATCTTTGCTAACAGGTAAACCAATACCATTTTGAGGGACATGGTATATATCTATAGACTTGTCTAGTAATGGGTTAGAGACATTTACTTCATTCCAGAAGTTATCTTGTTTTTCCTGCTTAATAGGTTTTATATGGAAATTATTTTTAAATGGTATACCTAGATTACAGTCGTTTGGCACAAAAAGCGAATAATCATTGTAATTATCAATTTTATTTAAAGAGTTAATTAGTTGGTAAGAATAAGTTCCTATACCAGTTCCTCTATACCACTTTGCAGCTCTAGCATCAATTCCAATTTTCATTTTAAGACTCCTTAAACAACGATTTAATATATCTATATATTTTATTATATTAAAAGAAAGCATAAATGTTATTAAAATATTCAAGAATTTATTCTAAAATAAAATATTAGTAATATAAATGATATAGGGGGTGAGTAATATGATGAGGGAATTTGAAATTGAAAGACAGTATGGCATTAAAATAGAAAGTATACGTCCTAACAAGGGAGTGTATTTACTAAAGACAGATGATGGAGCTAAGTGTCTAAAAAAAATAAGTTATGGTACACAAAAACTTTTGTTTGTATACGGAGCTAAAGAACATCTTGCAAATAATGGCTTTGACAAGGTGGATAGATATTTTTTGAATACTGAAGGAAATCCTTATGCATTAGTTAATGAAGATATTTACACACTTTCAAAGTGGATAGATGGTCGCGAGTGTGATTTTCGAAATGAAGAGGATTTGGTTTTAGCTGCAAAAAACTTAGCTTTCATGCATATTGCATCAAAGGGGTATGATCCACCAGAAAACAGTAAGTTAAAAACAGATCTTGGAAGATGGCCTAATTTAATGGAAAAAAGAATAAAGTCATTTGATAAAATGCAGGGAATGATTAGAAAAAAGAAGAATTTTAAAACGGATTTTGATATGAACTATATTAGGAGTGTAGAGGATCAAAAGATACTCGGAAAAAGAGCTATGGCGATACTCGAGGACTCAAGGTATTTTGACATATGTAGGCAAACAGAAGAAGAAAAAGGGTTTTGCCATCATGATTATACTTATCATAATATTATTGTTGATAAAAATAATGATGTAAACATAATTGATTTTGATTATTGCAAAAGAGAAGTAAAAGCATATGATTTATCTAATTTTTTAATCAAAATGCTTAAAAAGCAGGATTGGGACATAAAGTATGCTGAAATAGTATTAGAGGCATACAGTAGTGTAAATCCTCTGTCATTAGAAGAGTACAGACTTGTATATGCATTTCTAGTGTTCCCACAACGTTACTGGAGACTTTGCAATAGATACTACTATAATGAAGTTACGTGGATTCAAAACACTTTTAACAAGAAGATGGAGGAGTTAATTTCTGAAAAAGAAAAGTTTATGGTATTTATTGAAGATTATAAAAGAGTATACAATCAGAAATAATATGAAGCACACTATTCATTAAAGTTATGTAGATGAAATATTTACATAACTTTTTCATGCTCACCTATTAGCTATAATTTCATAATATATAATATGAGATTAAATGTGGAGGTGGATTTGTGAAAATAGGAGATATTGTAGTAAGAAAATCTTACGGTGGAGACATTACTTTTAAAATAATGGATGTTGTGATTAGAGATAATAAAGATGTGTTTTTACTTAAGGGAATAAATTTAAGAATAGAAGCGGATTCAACAAGCGACGATTTACAATTAGTGTCAGAAGATGTTATTTATGAAATTGATAGGGTTTTTAATAAAAAAGTAAATGAATCTATTAAAAAAATATTAATTAATAGGGTTAAAGGTACTAGGGGAGATAAATCAGAAGCAATTGATTTTAAAGGAAAAATTAAAGAATTACAATCAAAAAAAGAAAAATACAAAGATTACAAAAACAAAAATATGACTTTCGGAAGACCAGGAAAAATATTGCATGTGGATGGTGACTCTGAATACTTAGAAGTTTGTCTAAAGACTTATAAACAGTTATCTTTGGATGCTGTAGGTAGAGTAATATCTGAAAAAGACCAAGCAAATGAGATAGTAAATCTTGTTAAAGAAGTTAAGCCTGATATAGTAGTGATTACGGGGCATGATGGCATGGTGAAGGGAATAAATGATTATATGAATTTAGATAATTATAGAAATTCAAAATATTTTGTAGAGACGGTTATTGCTCTTAGATCTTATAATAGTAACTATGATGATTTAGTTATCTTTGCAGGTGCATGTCAATCGTGTTATGAGGCAATTTTAGATGCTGGTGCTAATTTCGCTAGTGCCCCAAATCGTGTTCTAATCCATTGTTTAGATCCTGTTTTAGTTTCAGAGAAGATAGCCTATACAAATATAGAAACCGTTGTAGCTATAGAAGACGTTATAGAAAATACTATAACAGGACTTGCAGGTATAGGTGGATTGCAAACTAGAGGTAAGTATAGAGAGGGGTTTCCTAAATCAAAGTATATATAGAGGGATGTAGTAAAGGAATTTATATATAAAATATAATACAATTAACGTTAAACTGGAGTTTTAGGGGGTAATGGTTCATAAAATAGATGAAAATTAATTATATGACTAATAATCCATGAAAATGAATTTTGTTAACACAAAATCAACATTGACAAAATTGTTATAGTAGTGATAAAATGTTATGCCTACTTGACAAAAACAAAAATATAATATATAATATAAAATGTGGAAAGAGGGTGTTTTGCAGTGGAAAAAATTAATGTATTGACCTCAATAAAAGATGAAATTGAAAGTCATGTTGGCGAGAGAGTAACACTTAAAGCTAATGGTGGAAGAAGAAAAATTCTTGTGGATAATGGAGTTATTGAAAAGACATATCCAAATATTTTTGTTATTAGATTAGAAAAAGACACCCACAGGACTGTGACGTATAGTTATTCAGATGTTTTGACAAAGACGGTTCAAATAGTTTTTGCAGGATAAGCGATACTGTATCATAGTATCGTTTTTTATATTTATAAATTAATCTTATGAATTTAGGATTAACAAGGCATATATTAGGTGAAATGCATTTAGTTAGCAATAACAATGTGTTTTACATGATATATGTTTTTTTATTTAAAAAATATGATGAATTATGTTATACGATTATAAAAAATAAATATCATATTTTGATCACTGTTTATATATATATTATATAGTAGGTATTTTAGGAGGGTAGCCATGTGTAAATGTTACCCCAATAGAAATACAAGGAGGTATAATATGGAGATAAATTTAATTAGGGAAAATATTGAATATGAACAATTACTAGGAGAAAACACTGTTGATACAGTGGTCAAAGAGGAATACGTGATACCGGATACTCATCCAGATGTAAAAGAAATTCTTATGTTAGATGTTAAAGTTTCTATAAACTCTAAAGAAATAATTCAAGATAAAGTATTTTTAGAAGGTGAAATTCAATATAATGTGCTTTATATTACAAAAGATCAAGAGCGTAGCGATGTTGAGAATGTCGTATATAATTCTAAATTTTCAAATACAGTAGATATAGTGGGTGCGATGCCTGAAATGCTTTGCGATGCTGAGTGTTTTGTAGAACATATGGAGTGTAGAATAGTTAATGAGAGAAAAATATGCCTAGAGGGTATTTTAAAATCAAAATCTGAAATATATAAAAATTATAATTTCCAAATAGTTAAGGATATTGAAGCAGTTAAGGATATACAATATTTAAAAAATCCTACTAGTATAGATAAGGTAACAAAAAAATTTGAAGGTGAACTTATTGGGAAAGCTAATATAAAAGTTCCAATGGAGAAACCAGAAATTGCTAAAATTATAAAGTGTGATGTTAGTATTCATAAAAAAGAAGTGAAATTATACGAAGGAAAAATTCAACTTAATGCATATGCGCTTATTAATATGATATATAAGGGTAAAGATAGTAGGGAACTAATTTATGTTGAACACGAAGTTATGGTAAATAAGGAATTAGATTTTGAAGAAGTAAAGCCTTATATGGATAATTATACAGATTTTAAGGTAGATGCTATGGAGTATGATGTTAAGGAAGATGACTTAGGAGAAAAAAGAATTATTGATGTAGAATTTATAATAAAAACTAATACACGAGGTATGTATAAAGAAGAAGTGGATATGATTGAAGATGTGTATTCACCAACTACGATGCTAGAGATGGATAAAAAAGATTACGGTCTTAATGTAATGCAAGGACAATTATTAACGGAGACATTAGTTAAGGGTGATATAGAATTAGATAGTAGCAGAAGCACTCCAAGTAAGATAATTATGACTAATGCGACTGTTTGTATAACGGATAAAAAGGTAATAGAGGATAAGGTTATAGTTGACGGTATAATGAATGTAACGGTGTTATATAGAAGTGATGATGAAGAAAAATATTTATCTGCTGTGTCTGAGGAGATTCCTTTCACATGTGGAGCTGATATATTAGGATCTAAGATAAATATGAGCAGCATGTGTAGAGTATCAATGGAGAATATAAATGTAGATATTGAGGCAGGAAATATAGCGGTTAGGGCTGTTGTAAAAGTGTATGTACGTGTAAATTATATGGTACAAAAGAAATTCTTAGTTGATGTTTATCCAATAGAGGGTGAAGCACCTTCGAAAAGAGCTAGTGTTACAATTTATGTAGTTCAAGTTGCGGATACATTGTGGAAAATAGCTAAAAAATATAATACTACAATTCAAGCCATTGCAAGAGTTAATCAAATAGAAGATCCTAATGTTATAAAAGTTTCGCAAAAACTTATAATACCAGGTAGAATAATTATCTAATTAAATAACCTTTGGTGTATTTAAAAATTGATATTTATTTTAGACGGAATTAGCCCCAATGTGTTGTAAATAACACATTGGGGCTTTAATTATGGTATCCTATTTTTAATTATGTGTAGCAATATTAATTAGGTTGTAATATACTAATTTTAATGACAAAATTATATGAGAAAAGAACCATAGTGTAAATCTCCCTCTGAAGTCGTTAATACAGAGACCCAGGAGATGATTTAAGCGGTAGTTTGAGAAACTGTTAATAAGAGTTGGAGGAAAATCATGTTAGTAAAAGCTTATGGAAAAATAAACATATCTTTAGATGTAGTAGGTAAAAGAGAAGATGGGTATCATCTACTAAAAATGATTATGCAAAATGTAGATTTATATGATTCTTTGTCCTTTCAAAAATGTAATAAGGGTATTAATATAAGCTGTAATAAACCTTACATACCTACAGATGAGAAAAATTTAGTATATAAAGCTGCACAACTTTTTATGGATACTTATGATATTCATGAAGGCATAAACATATATCTTAAAAAAAATATCCCGGTTGCCGCAGGTATGGCGGGTGGTAGTGCAGATGCAGCAGCTGTTTTAAAGGCGCTTCCGCAGATTTTTAAAATAGATGTGGATGTTAATGAACTTATGAAGCTCGGTGTAAAAATAGGGGCAGATGTTCCCTATTGCATAATGGGAGGAACTGCATTGTGTGAAGGGATAGGAGAGATTATTACGCCCCTTAAGCCTTTTAAAAATCAAATTTTAGTACTGGTAAAACCTAGTTTCGGAGTATCAACAAAGGAAGTTTTTAAAAATTTAGATATTGCCAAAATTTTTAAGCATCCAGATACTGATGCAATAATTAAGGCTATGGAACAAGAAAAGGTAGAGGCTGTATGTAACGGTATGAAAAACTTGCTTGAAAATGTTACTTTAAGAAAATATCCCGTGCTTAAAAGGATAAAAGAAGATATGATTAAAATGGGTGCAATGGGTTCTATGATGAGTGGAAGCGGACCTACGATATTTGCTTTCTTCGATGATATGTTAAAAGCCCAAAGATGTTATGATAAATTTAAAATTCAATATAAAGAAATATATTTAACAAGAACAATTTAGATATAATTTTTTAGGAGAATATAAGAACGTGTAAAAATCATTTGTGATTTTTGCACGTTTTTTATATTTATTACCATGTATATAAGTGAATATTTTTCGCAAGTGTCGTAAAAACTAGCTGTATAAAATAAAAATAAAAATATTCAAGTATAGGTTTTTCATAACTTGAATTAATTTGTTAATTATACTAAAACAAGGAGTGGCAAATGAGAATATTAGGTTTGTTTGATATATATTTTTTAGCAATGATGTTGATTGAAGGCGCAGTTGTACTTAGTGTAGATGTTAGATTTTTTAAGGAGTCTGGTAGTGTGATTCTTAGTAGAAAAGCGCACACCATAGGCTGGATTTCAATAATTATAGCTATCATTCTATTTATACTAAGGTGGATATTTTGATAGGCGCGAATATTTAAACAATACATATATGTAAGGAAGTGAAGCTTATGAAGGAAAAAATAAACGATAAAATTGAATTAAAAGCAGAAAAAAACATTAAATACCTAAAAGAGCTTTTACAAGATAACTCGGATATGATTTTTAGAACCTTTAATGTAGGAAAGTGGGAGGCATCATTAGTCTATATAGATGGAATGGCAGATAAACTGCTACTTGATCATTATGTGTTAGAGCCACTAATGCTTGCCGCAAATGGAATAGAGAATGTAGAACAAATAAAAGACAATGTGCTTGTAGTCACTGATATGCGAGAAGTGAAAAAAATGAGTGAAGGAGTTAATGCTGCACTTTCTGGTGACACATTAATGTTTATAGATGGGTTAGACTGCGCCTACGTTATTGCTTCGCGTTCTTGGCCTGCTAGAGGGGTAGGCGATCCATCTGGTGAAACCGTAATTCGTGGAGCTAGGGAAGGGTTTACAGAAACTATAAGATTTAATACCGCGTTAATTAGAAGACGGATTAGAGATACTAGGCTACGAATTAAACGTAAAACCTTAGGAACTAGATCTAAAACAGATGTGGTTATTATGTATATTGATGATATAGCAAATAAAGGAGTACTTGATGAGCTTGAGCACCGAATAGATAAAATAAACATTGATGCAGTTTTTGATAGTGCATACATTGAGCAGTTAATAGAGGATAATAAATATTCTCCTTTTCCTCAAATACAAAGTACAGAGAGGCCGGATGTAGTCGCTGCAGCTTTATATGAGGGAAGAGTAGCACTTCTTGTGGACAATTCTCCGTTTGCAATTATTGTTCCAGCTACATTACCTAATTTATTTCAATCACCTGATGATTATTATCAGAGATGGATGCATGGTTCTATGGTTAGATTTATAAGGATGATTTCTATTTTTATTTCTCTTACTGCACCAGCACTTTATGTAGCAATCACATCCTATCATGCAGATATTATACCTACTAAATTAGCCTACGCTATAGCAGCATCAAGGGAAGGTGTTCCATTCCCAGCATTTATAGAGGCTATAATCATGGAAATATTTTTTGCGCTACTTATGGAGGCTGTGGTTAGGTTACCAAGGCCCATTGGAGCGACTATTGGTATAGTTGGAGGACTTGTTATAGGACAGTCGGCAGTAAGTGCAGGAATAGTTAGTCCAATAATGATAATTATCGTGGCAATCACTGCAATTACTACATTTGTAACCCCGAGCTTTGAGGTCTCTATGGCTTTTAGATTTGTTAGATTTTTCCTTATTATAGCTTCGGCAATTATAGGTTTCTATGGGATAATGATTGGGCTTATTGTGCTTCTCATTCATCTAGTCAGAATGAAAAGCTTTGGAGTACCTTATTTAGCTCCAGCAGTTAATACCAATATTAAAGATTTGAAAGATATGTATATTAGAGAGCCAATATCTGAACTAAAAGAGAGGCCTAAATATATGGAAACGGGAGATAAAATAAGACAGAAATAGATTGAATCGCTTTTTATTTGGAGGTGAACATTATATTATGGCAGATAGAGAAAAAGTTGAAGATTTTGGACTATTTACAACCATTGTGGTAGCGATAGTTGGGGTAGGAATTTTTTCTGCTCCAAGGGAAGTCATAAATAAAGTAGGCAGTGATGCGTGGATAGTTACTATAATTTGTGGCATAGTAATTTCTTTATTATTGTATCTTATATACAAGGTAATGAAGAAAAATAACTTTGAGGATCTCACAAGTATATTACAAAATAATTTTGGTAAGTTCTTCGGAGGGATGGTTGCTATTACTTTTTCAATTTATAGCATATTCATTGTGTCCCTTGGGATGAGAGAATTTGTCGAAGTAATTAAACTATATTTATTAAGGCGAACTCCTACAGAATTTATTTTAATGATCACTATTTTGACCGCGACATATTTAGTAAGAGGCGAAATAGGTGATTTAATTAAGTTTAATGAAATATCATTCTGGGTTATGTTTATTCCGGCATGTGCAGTTCTAATACTTACTTTAATAAATGCGGACTTCACAAACTTATTACCAGTACTTCACAATAAGCCATCTGAATACTTTAAGGCTTCTAAATATATTCTGTTTTGTTTTGGTGGAATAGAAATAACATACCTTGTTCTTCCATATGTTAAAAATAAAAAAGATTGTTTAGGTGTGTTAAAAAAGAGTGTAACATTTGTAACAATCTTTTATTTGATAATAATGATTTTTGTTTTAGCCGTGTTTTCTAAAGCACAGAGTAAAGTGTTATTATGGCCAACTATTACTATGATAAAGTCATTAGATATACCAGACACGTTTATAGAACACTGGGAAGGGGTAGTTATGGCATTTTGGATATTCTTTTATTTCACAACATTTGTTAATACTTATTTCTTTTCATGTGAAATTGTAAAAAATGTAGTTAAGTTAAAGGATACTAAGTTATCTTCGCTTTTAATTATGCCTATTATTTATGTCATAGCGTTATATCCAAAGAATATAGCTGAAATTTATAATTTGCAATTTAAAACTACTCCCGTTTTATTAACAGCGATATTTCTTTTTGTAGTGTTACCGATCCTCATTTTAATTATAGGTAAAGGTAAAGATCGCGGAAGGGGGGAAAGCAAAGATGAAATTTAAAAAAATTTTACCGATCATCCTAAGTTGTATTTTATTAAGTGGATGCTGGGATAAGGTGGAAATTGATAGGCGAAACTTTATATCCACTATAGCTGTTGATCCTGGAGAAGATATTGGTAAAGAGAAAATGTTAAAGGATATTAAATCTGATGATCCATTTCCTGAGAGGCAAATTAAAAAAATCAATGTAACTTATGGATTTCCAGACATGAGTATGCTAGTAACAGGAAAAAGTGAAGGTGCTTTGGACAAATATATTAATACTGATGCATCTTCCATGGAAGATGCGTATTCTGAAGCTACAGCTAAGAGCAGTAAAGATATATTCATGGGACATACAAAGCTTTTAATATTAAGTAGCAATTTATTGAAACATAAGGATACGGTTAAAGAAATAATAGATTATTTGCAGCGAGACCCTAGCATAAATAGGATGATGCAGGTAGTTGTTTCAGACGGTTTAGCGCAGGATTATGTAAAATTTAAACCTATGACAGAAAATAGTACGCAATATTATATTTCAGGACTTATGGATAACAGCAAGAAAAATTCTAGGATTATGAGCACTACTTTAAATGAATTCCTTATATTATTAAGTGAAAATGGCAATGCGTTATTACCTAGAATAACGATAGATAAGCAAAAAAATGAATTGATGTTAACAGGTGCTGCCATAATTCGAGATTATGAACTAAAAGGATATTTTACGCCACTTGAATTACTAGATATTCAAATGTTAAATGGTAAGTTTAAAGTTGGTAAAAAAGTTATTTATGTAGATGGTCATCCTGTTGATTATGTTATAGATGGATATAGAAGAAAAATGAAAGTCACTCAGGAAGGCAGTAAGTTAACTATTAATGTAAATATCAACCTTGAGGGGCAGATAAATGAATATTATGTAGGGAAAAAAATACTTGATAAAGGAGAGCTGCAAAGGTTACAAAATAATTTTAATAAGTCTATTAGTAAAGAATGTGAAAAAATCATGGAAATTGCTATAAAAGAATTTGGGATAGATCCCTTTGGTACCAGAGAATATATAGAAAAGTTTAAACCGGATTTATGGAGCAAAATAGAGAAAGATTGGAATGAGGAGTATAAAAAAATATCAGTAAAGGTAATTGTTAATACTGAAATTAGAAGAATTGGAGCAGTTCAGTGAATATAATTACATAATATGGTAATAGTATTAATATAGATTTATTATATCCGGGGGGGGATAAACATGAAAAAGTTTATATTAACAAGTTTTGCCGTAATAATTATAATTTTAATAGCTCTAAATTCAACGAGTTTAAGTGGAAAAGCAAGTCAAAGTGATATTGCGAGTAAACTTATAAGATTTCATGTAATAGCTAATAGTGATGATAAAATAGATCAAAATTTAAAATTAAAAGTAAGAGATTCTGTTTTAAAATATATATCACCAAAAATTGTGGATTGCAAAAGTATAAAAGAGTCAAGAAAGATTATAAATAATGAAAATAAAAATATAAAAAAAATTGCGGAAAGGATTATAAAAGAAAATGGTTTTAAATACTCAGTGGCTACAGAGTTATCAGAGGAATATTTTCCGGTTAAAACCTATGGAAATATAACTTTGCCTCAAGGCAAATATGAGGCTTATAGAATAATTATTGGAACGGGCAAAGGACAAAACTGGTGGTGTGTAATGTTTCCTCCACTATGTTTTGTAGATATTACAAAAGGTAACGTGTCTTATGAAAAAACTGAAAAAGAAATGAAAACAGTATTATCCGATGATGAGTATAAAATGGTAGACAATACTGTTAGTAGCAAAAAAATAATTGTTAAATTTAAACTAGGAGAAATTTTCACTAAATTATTTAGCTAAGGATAAATTAAATAGCGAATAGGGTATATAAAAATCAATATGTTTTATATATCACCTTGGTAGAATATCAGGAGGAAAACATATGAAAATGTCAAAGAAAAGGATTTTGTATACAAGTATTGCAACTATGATTGTTGTGTTTTCAACTACGTTTGCTATATTAATGTTTTTGGAAAGATTAGATTATAGAAATTATCTTCAGGCAGAATATAGTAAAAACATGTATGAACTTGTCGACTCTGTACAAAATATAAGAGTAAATCTAGGTAAATCCGCTATTGTTGGTTCCCCTGAACAAAGTATAATAGTGTTCGAAGAGGTTTTTAGATATTCTGCCACTGCAAATGATAAATTACATTCGTTGCCAATTGATCAAGCAGTTGTTGGAGATACTAGTAAGTTTTTAACTCAAGTAGGGGATTTTTGTTATACTTTAGCCCAGGTATCATCAGAAGGAAAGGAACTTACTGATAAGCAGTATGCGGTAATTGATAAATTAGAAATGCAATCATATACACTTCAAGAACAATTAAATGGTGTGCTTTCTGAAATAAATGAAGGTAAAGTTAAATGGGGAGAAATTAGGAAAAAAAGTAGTGGGGTAATTGCAAAAACAGGTGAAAATCTCGTGACTCAAAGATTTACAGGTATACAAAAACAAATAGTCCAATATCCAGCATTAATTTATGATGGGCCTTTTTCTGATAATATCGTCGAAATAAAGCCTAAAGTATTGTCTGAAAAGGAAGTTAGCGAGAAGAAGGCAGTCGAGGTAATAAATAATATGTTTGGCAAAGATAAAATTGAAAAGGTCGAGTATAAGCAACAAGTGGGAAAGACAAATATACCAACATATACATTTTATATATCATTTAAGGGAAGAGATAAAGGTGATGCTAAAACAGTAATAGAAATAAGTAAAAATGGAGGCAAGGTAGTTTATTTGTTGGATAATAGAACTATAGGTAAGGCAACATTAAATATCCAAAAGGCAATAGAAGGCGGAAGTAAGTTTCTTAGCAAAACAGGATATAAAAATATGGAGTCTACATACACTTTAAACTATGGGAATACAGTGGTAGTAGCTTATGTGTATAAGCAAGGCAATGTAGCGATTTATCCAGATCAAGTAAAACTTAAGATTGCTTTAGATGATGGTAGCATTATAGGAATTGAATCTGAAAAATTTTTAGTTTCCCATGTAGAAAGGAGAGAAATGGTTGCTCCGAAAATAACCGAAGCTAAAGCACGAGAAAAGGTTGGTAAAAGGCTAAAAATAAACAAAATTAGTTTAGCGATTATACCTACCGAGACTAATAAAGAAGTTTTATGTTATGAATTCTTGGGATCATATAAGGGAAAAGATTTTATAGTATACATTAATGCTAGTACTGGTTATGAACAAAGAATAATAGAAATAATTGATACACCTAATGGAAAACTAACAATCTAGTAAATATAGAGGGCTAAATAATAGTAAAAATATAATATAGTGATTTTAATAAAGGATATTTGTGCATAAAATGCAGATATATCCTTTATTCTGTTGAATTATTTTTTAATTAGCATTATAATTTTAAATTGTGTTATCATGTACGGTGAAGTTTAAAAATTAAAATACAAAATAACAGGTGCAATGATATAATAGTAATTATGGTTATAAGGAGAGAATGTTTATGAAAAAGAAAGTAGCGATATTATTTGGTGGACAGTCTACAGAACATGAAGTCTCGAGAGCGTCAGCAACATCAGTATTGAAAAACATTGATCAAACAAAATATGACATATACCCTATAGGAATAACTAAGGACGGGTTATGGTTTCAATATACTGGAAAAGTAGAAAATATAGAAAATGGAGAATGGGAAACAGACGAGTATTTTAAAATGCCAGAGGGTCAAAAGGTTTTATTTAATAAAGAAGTAGATGTAGTATTCCCAGTATTACATGGTTCTTTTGGAGAAGATGGAACTATTCAAGGTATGTGTAAATTGTACAATATCCCTTGTGTGGGTCCTGGAGTAATGTCTTCTGCTATTTGCATGGATAAAATATATACAAAATATTTGCTCGAAAAATTTAATGTAAAGCAAGCTGATTATGTGGTAATAAATGCGAGTGAATATGTAAAAGATAAAGATAATCTGATATCGAGGATAGAAAATGAATTAGGATATCCAGTATTTATTAAACCGGCTAATGGGGGGTCTTCCGTAGGTATAACAAAGGCACACGACCAAAAAGAATTAATAGTTGGAGTCATCGATGCCCTAAAATATGATAGAAAAATTTTAGTTGAGCAGGCTATTAATGCAAGGGAAATTGAAGTAGGAGTGCTTGGAAATGATGATCCAAAGGCTGCTATTCCAGGAGAGGTAATCCCAGCAAAAGAGTTTTATGATTATGAGGCTAAATATAAAAACGAGGAATCTAAACTTTTAATACCAGCAGCACTAAATGAAGCAAAACTACAGAGTGTTAAAGATGAAGCTATAAAAATTTATAAAATATTAGATTGTGCTGGAATGGCAAGAGTGGATTTCCTTGTAGATAAAGAAACAGAAGATATTTATTTAAATGAGGTTAATACTATACCGGGGTTTACTAAAATAAGTATGTACCCTAAAATGTGGCAAGCTACAGGTAAAGCTTATGTGGAACTTATTGATGAGCTTATTGAACTAGCTATTGAAAGAAATAATAAATAGTAACTTAAGAGAGGCGAAATACTTATGACAACAGCTTTGGCTATGATTTCCGGAGGCCTTGATAGTACTCTCGCAGCAAAACTTGTAAAAGATCAAGGAATAGAAGTTATTGGTATATGCTTTAAATCAAACTTTTTTGGAGAAAAAAATGCATTGAAAATGGTTAAACAAATAGATATACCACTAGAAGTTATAGATTTTTCAGATGAACATTTTGAAATGATGAAAAATCCAAAACATGGTTATGGTAAAAATATGAATCCTTGTATTGACTGTCATGCCATGATGATGAGGTATTGTGGAGCATTACTCGAAAAATTCCATGCTGATTTTATTATTACAGGAGAAGTTTTGAACCAAAGACCTATGTCTCAAAACAGATCATCTTTAGACATAGTAAAAAATGAATCCGGAGTAGGACATAAAATATTAAGACCATTATGTGCAAAAAATCTTAATCCAACTCAAATGGAGATTGATGGTCTAATAGATAGAGAAGCGCTTATGGATATAAAAGGAAGAAATAGAAAGGTTCAAATGGAACTTGCGAAGTCGTGGGGTATTTTAGATTATCCATCACCTGCTGGTGGGTGTAAACTTACTGAACCTAATTATTCTATGAGACTTAAGGATCTTTTAGATCATAAAGAAAACCCAACAAAAACAGATTTAGAATTACTGAAAATAGGAAGGCAGTTTAGATTGTCTAAAGATTCAAAAATTATATCTACAAGAACGGAGAAAGAGGGAGACATTTTAGAACAATGTTTAACTGGAGAGGATTTGATGTTTTTAGCTAAGGACTATAACGGTTCTACAGTTGCTATAATAGGTATTGCTACAAATGAAGACATTGAATTCGCAGCAAGAATAACGGGCAGGTATTGTAAGGGACGGGGCGAGAAAGTTGTATCTATTAGTTATGGAAAAGATGACCAGACTCTAGATAGGTCTATAGATGCAATGCCTGCAACAGATGAGCAAATAAATAACTATATTATAAATTAGTGAGGGGCAAGTTTATGGAGAAGAACGCAGTAATTTCAGTAGTTAGCAGACAGTCTGATAGTGAAGAGGATGGAGATTCAATTGAAGTGGTAACACCTGGTAAGTTTTACAAAGAAGACAATTGCTATTATGCAGTATACGAGGAAACAGAGATTTCAGGAATGGAAGGAACTACTACTACATTTAAAATTGATGAAGAAAAATTTACACTTATAAGAACTGGAACTACTAACACTGAGATGAACTTTAAAAAATATTCAAGAGACTTAACTTTATATAATACACCTCATGGAGCATTAGATCTTACGGTTGATACTAGAGAACTAAAAATGAACGTAGATAATAGAGGCGGAAATGTATTTATAGATTATGATATGATAATAGGAAATCAACAAGTTTTGAGTACGATTTTGGAAATTAAGATTAAAGCACAATAAAAATTAAGGCTATGTTCTATTTAGAATATAGCTTTAATTTTTTAATTTCATTTTATGGATAGTTTTTATGAATATATGTCAATAATTTAATTGATGAAATAATTCAAAAAACTTGGGAGTGGTTTAATGTTGAAAAATATTGATTATGAAAAGATAATAGAAGCTATCTGTTATGTGAAAGGTATAAAGAGACATGAATCATTAAAAATATTAAAAGATAGAGAATGTAAGTATATATTATTCTTAGTATTACAAAAGCATAAATGTGATGATGTTGAAATTGCTTATAAGAATTTTTTGATTTCTGGCAAAAGAGCTGCTAATTATGGATTAAAAAAAGCAGAGGAACGATTTTTCATTAATAAAGAATTTAGAGAGATGTATTTTGAAATAGAGAATATATTAGGGATATAAATATAGATATTTGATGAAATTAAGAAGTATAAGGCCGATTGCAAGGTAAATCTAAATTATGTTTATGTAAAGTTTAAACACTGAAAATAAAATTAAAAGTAAAAAAAACAAAAAAACAAAAAAAAGACTGGTGAATGATAAAAAAATGTGATAAGATATTAATATTGTTTTTAAAAAAACCTATACCATTATATTTAATGGGTAATTTCTATTATAAAATTGTAAACAACATTTGTCAAGCTATTTTAAAAATAATTAGTATAAACTTTCAAAAATCTTAAAGTAATACATAAGCAGTATTTAAAGAATAAATAGCAATTAAGAAAAAGTTATAAAACACAGGAGGAGTTATTATGAGTAGTACTAAGTACATATTTGTTACAGGTGGAGTAGTGTCATCTCTAGGTAAGGGAATAACAGCAGCTTCATTAGGTAGGCTTTTAAAAAATAGAGGTCTTAAGGTTTCTATTCAAAAATTTGATCCATATTTAAATGTAGATCCAGGTACCATGAGTCCATATCAGCATGGGGAAGTTTTTGTTACGGATGATGGTGCGGAAACAGATTTAGATTTAGGACATTATGAGAGATTTATTGATGAGAATCTAAGCAAGAGTAGTAATGTTACTACAGGAAAAGTATATTGGTCTGTTATATCAAAAGAAAGAAGAGGCGATTTCTTAGGCGGTACAGTACAAGTAATACCACATATAACTAATGAGATAAAAGAAAGAGTTTATAGAGTAGCTAAAGAAAAAGATGTGGATGTTGTTATAACTGAAATTGGTGGAACTATTGGAGATATTGAATCTTTACCTTTTTTAGAAGCTATAAGGCAGGCCCAATATGAAGTGGGAAAAGAGAATGTTTGTTTTATCCATGTTACGTTAGTACCATATTTAAGAAAAGCTGGAGAACTTAAAACAAAACCTACTCAACATTCTGTAAAAGAACTAAGAAGTATAGGTATTCAGCCAGACATCATAGTATGTAGATCTGAAAAGGAAATATCTGAAGATATGAAGGCTAAAATTGCAATGTTCTGTAATTTAGAAGCGGACTCTGTAATTCAAAATTTGGACGCTGAAAATTTATATGAAGTACCACTTATGCTTCATAATGAAGGATTAGATACTTTAGTATGTAAAAAATTAAAACTAGACTGTCATGAAATAGATAATACTGCATGGATAGATATGGTTGATAGATTAAAAAATTTATCTGGAAATGTTAAAATAGCATTAGTTGGAAAATATGTTGAGCTTCATGATGCATATATTTCTGTTGTTGAGGCACTTAGTCATGGAGGCCTCGCAAATGATTGTAATGTAGAAATTAAGTGGATAAATGCTTGTGATGTAACATCTGAAAATGTAAGCGAAATATTAGGTGATGTTCACGGAATATTGGTTCCAGGTGGATTTGGTGATAGAGGAATAGAAGGTAAAATTGAGGCAACGAAATATGCAAGAGAAAACAAAGTGCCATTTTTAGGAATATGTCTTGGTATGCAGTGTGCTGTTATAGAATATGCAAGAAATGTAGCAGGACTAAGCGGAGCTAATAGTTCTGAAATTGATCCAGAGACTAAGTATCCAGTGATAGATTTAATGCCAGATCAAAAAGATTTGGATGAAAAAGGTGGCACTATGAGACTTGGTTTATATGCATGTAAGTTAGCAAAAGATTCAAACGCTCATGAAGCTTATGCAGATGAAGTAATATATGAAAGACACAGACATAGATATGAATTTAATAATGAATATAGAAAAGCAGTAGTTGCGCAGGGACTTTCACTTACGGGAACAAGTCCTGATGGAAAATTAGTAGAAATAGTTGAAATTAAAGATCACCCTTGGTTTGTTGGAGTTCAGTTTCATCCAGAACTTAAATCTAGACCCAATAACCCTCATGTACTATTTAGTGATTTTATTAAAGCAGCGATAGAAAACGATAAATAATATTAAATTACATCCTATAGAGTGGACAAATGAAAAAAGTCTACCCTGTGGGATTTTTTTTTGCAATGATTTTATGATAAGTGAAACTTTAAATGGACTTGGTTCGTATATGAATTATAAATACATATTTACCATTTAGAAACAATTATGGCGTAGTGAAATAATCATAAGGTGAGGCGAAAACAAAATGAAGTATAAAAGAATATTATTAGTAGGTATGTCTCTTGCAATGACTTTAAGTATTGCTTGCAGTCAAAAGGGACCAGATAAAGTTATAAGCGATTATAATATAAAAGCAAAAGAGCTTAGTCAACCAGTGAAGAAAGTTAGTGATGCCAATAATATAATGGCATTTAGAATGCTAAAGTCAACTCTAGGTGTAAATAAAAATATAAACACTATTATATCACCAATGAGTTTAAGTACTGTTTTGTCTATTACACAAAATGGAGCTGGTGGTAGTACTAAGGAAGAAATGAAGAAGGCTATTGAATTGTCAGGAATTGATGATAAAACTATTAATGACGAATACAAAAATATCATAGCAAATTTTAACAGTATAGAAGGACTGAAAGTTAAAATGGCAAACTCCATATGGATTGATAAAGGTACAGAAATTAAAGAAACATTTAAAAACATGGGTAAAAAATATTATGAATCAGAAATTAGGGACGTAGATTTTTCTAAAAGTAAAACTACAGACACTATAAATACGTGGATAGCTAAGCATACTGCAGGGAAAATCAAAAAAATCGTAGACAAATTTGATTATGATACCGCAATGGTTTTAGTTAATACTCTGTATTTTAAAGGAGACTGGGCGGTACCTTTTAAAAAGGAGAACACTCAGAAGAAGGACTTTAATTTGTCAAATGGTAGTAGTAAAAAGATTGATATGATGAATGGCGATATTAATGTAGAATATTTAAAAGAGAATAATTTTGAAGCAATAAGGATACCTTATAAAGACAAAAAATTTGGTATGTATGTTTTACTACCAAATGCAAACAGTAGTGTTGAATCATTAATGAAGGAAATGAGTTATGAAAACTGGAATAAGTGGAAAAAACAATTTAAAGCTGAAGAACGTATTGTTGAAATGCCAAAACTTCACATAGAATATGAGCAAGAGCTAAATAAAATGTTAATGGGCTATGGAATGAAAAGAGCGTTTAAACCTGGGGCAGATTTTTCAAAGATGAGCAAGGATAATGATTTATACATATCTCTTGTTAAACAAAAGTGTTATATAGATGTAGATGAGAAGGGAACTGAGGCCGCAGCGTCCACTGCTGTAATTATGAAGGAAACATCAGTTAAACCTCTTGAGTTAAATAAATTTATTGCAAATAGACCGTTCATATATGTCATTACGGACAATAAAACAGATTCTATTTTATTCATGGGAAATGTTGAAAAACCTTAAAAATGTACATTAATAAATAATTAACAAAATTTTAGATAAAACTCAGAATCTACAAAAACTGAGAATCTTAAATAGAGTGGATTAAAATTATGAAATAGGATATAATTAACACAATATATCATTTCAAAAAATTCAGTGGATAGTATACACGTTTTAAATTTCCATGATATTTATAAAATAGATATTACATATGAAATACCCTTCGGAGGTGCAGATTTTGATAAATAAAGATTTCGAGAATATTACAGTTGTCGAGCTAAGGCAGCGATGTAAAGAACTTGGTATTAAAAATATTTCTAAACTTAAAAAAAGTGAGTTAATTGTAGAAATCAACAAGGCATCACAAGTTTCTATGCAAAAAGATGGAGTAATTTTAAGAGAAAAGATAAGCCCCAAAAGCTCTTCTACAGTTGAAGAAAATGTTATAGATAATTCAGAAAAACATATCGAAACAAATTCAGCTCCAATTACTAAACCTACTTCTAATGAAAATATTGATACAGGTTTTAAAAATCAAAATGAAAATAAAAAAGAACAATTGCAAGAAATGATAAATGAATCAGGGTCGGCAAGAGGCGTGCTCGAAATAATTGAAAATAATAGCTATGGTTTTCTAAGAGGACACAATTATCTATCGGGTTCTGATGATATTTATGTTTCACCATCTCAAATTAGAAGATTTAATTTAAAGACAGGTGATGAAGTAGAAGGTAAAGTTAGAACACCTAAGGAAGGCGAAAAATTCAAAGCTTTACTATACGTACTGAAGGTAAATGGAGAAAATCCAGAGAGAGCAGTAGGTAGAAAACCTTTTGAAAAGCTAACCCCTATTTATCCAACACAAAGGCTTATACTTGAAACTAATGCAGCCGATTTATCTTCAAGAATGATGGATATTATTTCCCCTATAGGTAAAGGACAAAGAGGCATAATTGTAGCACAGCCAAAAGCAGGAAAAACGACACTTCTTAAAAAAATCGCTAATAGTATCTCGATAAATCATCCAAAAGTAAAATTAATAGTTGTTTTAATAGATGAAAGACCAGAAGAAGTAACTGACATGCAGAGATCTATTAAAGGCGAAGTTATATATTCAACATTTGATGAAGAACCAGATCATCATACAAAAGTAGCTTCTATGGTGCTTGAAAGAGCTAAAAGAATGGTTGAACAAGGTCAAGATGTAGTTATCTTACTAGATAGTTTAACTAGGCTTGCTAGGGCTTACAATTTAACTATAACACCTTCTGGAAGAACTTTATCTGGAGGACTTGATCCTAGCGCGCTTTTGATGCCAAAAAAATTCTTTGGAGCAGCTAGAAATATTGAAGAGGGCGGAAGTTTAACTATACTTGCGACAGCTCTCGTAGAAACAGGAAGCAGAATGGATGATATGATTTTTGAAGAATTTAAGGGAACTGGTAATATGGAAGTTCACTTGGATAGAAAACTTCAAGAAAGAAGAATATTCCCAGCTGTTGATATCTACAAATCAGGGACAAGAAGAGAAGATTTATTGCTTACAAAGATTGAGATGGAGACTATATATAATTTAAGAAAAATAATGTATAGAGAAGGCAATGCTTTGGGCGTAACGGAAAAACTTCTTAATTTATTATCTACGACTAAGAGCAATAAGGAATTTTTAGAAATGATAAATAAGAATTTTGAATTATTAGCTAGATAATATGCAGCTCTGCAGGAGCTGATTAAAGTAAGTAGTATAAACTATTTAAACGGCATATAAAAAGATAGTATAATTATTTTCTATCTTAATTATATGCCGCTTATTATTTTATAAATGAAAAAATGGAAAAGATAATTAAATCTTTTCCATTACTATATTATTCTACATCTTCATTTTTTATGTTAAATTTCTTCATGAATCTATCAACTCTTCCGCCGGCATCAATATTCTTTTGCTTACCAGTATAGAATGGATGGCAATTAGAACATACGTCTACTTTAAGTTCTTGTTTAGTAGATCCTGTAGTAAAAGTGTTTCCACATGCGCATTTAACGATTGTATCGTGATGATATTCTGGTTGTATTTCTTTTTGCATATTTTTCACCTCTTTTTAAAATAAATATATACCCGTATTGTCAACTATTCAATTTTATCATATAATTAATAATTAAGTCAATAAGAATAAAATTATTTTTTTACTTTATTATATAGTATATATTTGATAAAATATATATGGTTAAAATTTTTATTTGATTTAATGACATTTTAGAAGGAAAGTCTCCCACTTCTATAAGTGGCAGTTAATTACATTAGCAGAAATAAAACTTTAGTGGGAATATAAATTTCCTTCTGAAGTCGTCAATGCATCTTCTAGGTCATTGTTTCAGCGACCCAGGAGATGATTTAACTGTAATTTTAAGAGGCGGTTGAATAAACTGGAGGTATAAATATGTACGGACCAAAAAATCATGGCTGGGTGGAAGTTATTATAGGACCTATGTACAGTGGAAAATCTGAGGAACTTATACGTAGAATAAGAAGAACTAAAATTGCAAAGCAGAAAGTGCAGGTTTTTAAACCGGAAATTGACGATAGATATAGTAAAGACGATGTGGTATCTCACTGTGGAGAAAAGGAAGAAGCAGTTAGGGTTAAGAATAGCTTGCAAATATTAGATCTTTTAGATGCTGATACACAAGTTATTGCCATCGATGAGGTACAGTTTTTTGACAAGGGCATTATAGATATAATTACATCACTTGCCGATAATAACAAAAGAGTTATATGTGCGGGACTAGATATGGATTTTAGAGGTGAACCATTCGGACCTATACCAGCACTACTCGCAATAGCGGAATTTGTTGATAAAATTCAAGCGATTTGTGTAGTGTGTGGTAATCCTGCTACTAGAACTCAACGTCTAATTAATGGGAAGCCGGCTAAATATGAAGATAAAATTGTATTGATTGGGGCTACGGAGTCATATGAAGCAAGATGTAGAAAGTGTCACATTGTACCTAAAGAGGGGGTTTAACTATGGCTAGAAATACAAGTGTTGGAGGCCAAGCAGTAATTGAAGGGGTTATGATGAGGGGGCTTGCAGGAATTGCAACCGCTGTGAGAACTGAGCAAGGAGAAATCGTAGTTGAGAAAAAAAGTTACACATCATATACTAAGAAGAATAAATTGGTAGGCCTACCAATAATAAGAGGATTCATTTCTTTAATTGAATCATTAATTATAGGCGTAAAGACATTAAATTATTCAGCTTCTTTTTTTGAGGAGGAAGGTGAACCTTCAAAATTAGATAAATGCATACAAAAATTGTTCAAAGAGAAAAGTAATGATGTAGTTATGGCGATATCTCTTGTAATTTCTTTGGCTCTATCTGTAGGATTGTTTTTTATTGTGCCAACCTTTGTGGCTAATTTGTTTAGTAAATTGGGTACAAGTACAATGGGTATGAATATTGTAGAGGGAATTATTAGAGTTTTAATATTTTTGTTATATGTGTATCTAATAGGGAAAATGGAAGATATTAAGAGGGTGTATGAGTATCACGGTGCAGAACATAAAACTATATTTTGTTATGAGAACGAAGTTGAATTAACTCCAGAAAATGCGGCTAAATTCGGAAGGCTACATCCAAGATGTGGAACAAATTTTTTGTTTCTAGTTATGATAGTTAGCATTATAGTGTTCTCTTTAACTGGTTGGAACTCAATTGGAGAAAGAATAATGTATAGAATTATATTACTTCCTTTCATTTCAGGCATAAGTTATGAAATTATTAAATGGATGGGGAAAAGCAAAAGTAACTTATCTAAAATTCTTTCTTATCCAGGACTTAAATTACAAAACTTAACTACAAGAGAACCGGATTTATCTCAATTAGAAGTGGCAATAAGAGCACTTAAAGTTGCAGAAGGAATTGTAGATTAATTAGTATAAAACATAGAAATTATGAATAATATTTACACGAAATGAATGGAGGTTGTGAAAATTAATATAGAAAAAGAAAATACTATACAGGAAGTACTTTTAGAGTCATATGAAATTTTAAAAAAGGTCAATATTGAAAGTTATTTGTTAGATTCACAACTTTTGCTTGGTAAAGTTTTAAAAAAGGATAAATTGTTCATAATGATTAATAGAGACATTAAAATTAGTATAGAACAAGAAAATGAGTTTTTTAGGTTGATTAAGATTAGAAAAAATAAAATGCCTATAAAATACATTCTTGGCGAGTGCGAATTTATGGGAATGGATTTCATAGTAAGGCCAGGAGTTTTAATACCAAGACCCGATACTGAAATTTTGGTTGAGGAAGTAATTAAATATATAAAGGAAAAAGGTCTCACGCAAATATGTGATGTTTGTACTGGAAGTGGAGCTATTGGTATATCAATAGCTGAGTTTATTAAAGAAACCCTGGTAACGCTTTATGATATATCAGAAGATGCTTTAGCTGTGGCAAAGCTAAATATAGAAAGATTTAAATTGTCTAAAAGAATTAATATAGATCGGAGTGATTTGCTACAAGTAGCAATAAATCAACATATAAAATTTGAAGTAATAGTTTCTAATCCGCCCTATATAAGAAAAGAGGTTATACCTACTCTAATGGATGATGTAAAAGGTTATGAACCATTTATAGCACTATGCGGTGGGGAAGATGGTCTTGATTTTTATAGGAGAATTACAAAAGAAAGCATATTAGTTTTAGAAAAAGGTGGACTTTTAGCTTTTGAAATAGGATATGATCAAAAAGAAGCAGTTACAGATATCTTGCTTAAATCAGGATTTAATAATATAGAATGTATTAAAGATTTATCGGGAAATGATAGGGTTATTAAAGCTACATTAGTGGATTAATTATCTAACGGAATAGTTGTTATAAGAGAGAAATGATTGGATAGAAGCAATTTGTATATTGCATCTGATTATGATATAATTAACTAATGTGAAAATATATATACGGAGTGATAAAAAAATGTTAGATAGACTTGATTTTACGGAAAATAAATATGATGAACTTTCAATAAAAATTAGTGATCCGTTGGTTATTGCTAATCAAAAAGAATGGCAAAAACTATGTAAAGAACATGCGGGACTTGAAATAATTGTTACAAAATATAGAATATATAAAAATGCAAAACAAGATTTAGAAACAAATAAAGAAATGCTTAAAGAAGAATCAGATAAAGAAATGAAAGATATGATTCAAGAGGAAATTAAAGAATTAAATGAAATTAAGGAAACGATGCAGGAAGAATTAAGAATTTTACTTTTGCCTAAGGACCCAAATGATGAGAGAAACGTATTTGTGGAAATTAGAGCAGGAGCTGGTGGAGATGAAGCCGCACTGTTTGCAGCAAATCTATTTAGAATGTATACAAGATATGCAGAACGTAATAGATGGAAAGTTGAAGTTATGAGTGCTAATGAAACTGATATTGGTGGATTCAAAGAAATAGTATTTATGATAAAAGGTGAATCTACATATAGTAAATTCAAATACGAAAGTGGAGTGCATAGAGTTCAAAGAGTACCAGACACAGAGTCGAGTGGAAGGATTCATACGTCTACAGCAACTGTAGCAGTTTTACCTGAAGTTGATGATGTAGATATTGAAGTTAGTGCAAATGATTTAAGAATAGATGTGTTTAGAGCATCTGGTAATGGAGGACAATGCGTTAATACAACAGATTCAGCAGTAAGAATGACGCATATTCCAACAGGGCTTGTAGTTTCTTGCCAGGATGAAAAATCCCAATTAAAAAATAAAGAAAAAGCTCTAAAGATACTGAAATCTAGATTATTTGACAGAGCTGAAGCTGAGAGATCAGCAGGAATAGCTGAAGAGAGAAAGAGTCAAGTAGGTACTGGAGATAGAAGTGAGAGGATAAGAACATATAATTATGCTCAAGGCAGGATAACAGATCATAGAATCGGGTTAACTTTGTATAAATTAGATGCTTTTCTTGATGGAGACATAGATGAAATGCTGAATAGCTTAATAACTGCTGATCAAGCAGAAAAGATGAAAGCAATGGGAAATAATAACTAAAGTATTATTATGAGTGAAAGGTGAAATTATGAATATAAATAAAGCCATTAGAAAGCAAAAAAAAACTTATAAAAGGTTTATGCTATCAATGTGCTTTATTTTTGTTTTATTACCAATTGCACTAATGATATCAAATATTATGAGTATGTTTTTTATAATTTATTTGATTTGCATAGAGGTAATGATTACTTTTGTGTTACTTCTTAGAATTAATGAAGAATATATTGATTTCAAACAGAATGGTTATAAAATCAGTATATGGTGTGGAATAACAAGAGTTAAATTTATAATTATATGTAAAAAAGTTGATTTAGTGCATACAGAGGGTCATGGTAGGAATTTGAAAATTATTATAATAACAAAATCGGGGTTTAGAAACAAAAGAATTCGTCCTGTGGATATAAATTTTTTTATGAAATACCCTTATGTAGCTAAAATGTATATTGAAATTAAGACTCAAAATCCGGAAAAAACATATTACTATTTTGTAATTAATAATGGTGGATTTAGAAAATATAGTTTATTAAATGATTTATATAAAACTTGTAACCAAGCAGTGTTTTCGGATGATGCTATAGAAAATATAAAAGAATATAGAGAATAGGTGTTTATAAAATTAAGAGGTGTAAGGATGGATACAAAGATTGTGATTTTAGATGTAAATAATATAGCACAAGATACAATTAATGAAGCGGGCATAGTTATAAAAGAGGGTGGATTAGTTGCTTTTCCTACAGAAACGGTTTATGGCCTTGGAGCAAATGCCTTAGATAAGACTGCTGTAGAAAAGATTTTTAAGGCGAAAGGTAGACCTCAGGATAATCCACTTATTGTGCATGTAGCTAATCGTAATATAGAGACGCTAGTTAAGGAAGTACCAGATATAGCTAAGGAAATAATGAGTAAATACTGGCCAGGGCCAATAACATTAATTTTCGATAAGTCTGATTTGATTCCAAATACTACGAGTGCAGGTCTTGATACTGTAGGTATACGTATGCCATCAAGTGTTATTGCGAGAAAACTTATTGAAGCAGCTGGAACGCCTATTGCGGCTCCATCAGCTAATATATCTGGCAGACCTAGCCCTACAGAGGTGGAAAGTTGTATTGAAGATTTAAGTGGGAAGATAGAATATATTTTAGGCGGAGAGAAAAGCCAAATAGGCATTGAGTCAACAATAGTTGATTGTACATGTACTCCACTTTGCATACTTAGACCAGGAGCTATAACTATTGAGATGCTAAGAGAGATAGATGATGAAATATATATTGATAAGAATGTAATGTCTAAACCAAAAAAAGATTTTAAGCCTAAGGCGCCTGGTATGAAGTATAGGCATTATGCACCAAAAGCCCCAGTAAAAATTATATGTGGAGACATAGAAAAAACTATTGCAAAAATCAATGAAATAGTGCAAACTAATATGGGCAACAAAAAAATAGGGATTATTGCAACTGATGAAACTAAAGATAAATATCCTTTTGGCACTGTTGTTTCTTTAGGAAATAGAAAACAGTTAGAGACTGTGGGTAGAAACCTATTTGAAGTTTTAAGAAGTTTTGATGCTATAGATGTAGATTTAATATTATCAGAAGCCTTTGAGGAAAAGGGCCTTGGATATGCTATAATGAATAGGCTTAAGAAATCCGCAGGTTTTGATATAACTTACGTATAGGTAGATAAAACTTATAATTTGTATATGTTTTAGGAAAATATAAGGAGGCTGACTATGGATATATTATATGTTTGTAATGAAAAAATGGAAAGAAGCTATATTTTGAAAGCTGTTTTCGATAAAATATGTATTATAAACAAAATAGTCCCCCAGGTTAGGAATATTTTATTTTCTTTAAAACAAATTAATAGTTCAAAAAATAATGTGTATTTATTATTTGATAAGATATGGAAGATAGTAGCATTTGAATAATTTATTTAAATGATGATATCTTCTTTTTTTGTAATATTATATATTATAGCAAAAATATTTTGGAGGTGCTTTACAATGAGGATAGCATTGGGTAGTGATCATGGTGGTTTAAGCTTAAAAAAAGAAATAATTAAACATTTGAAGAGTAAAAATGTTGAGGTAACAGACTTTGGTACTCATACTGAAGATTCTTGTGATTATCCGGATTATGCACTAAAGGTTGCACGAGAAGTAGTAGCAGGAAACTTTGAATTAGGAATACTCGTATGTGGTACAGGGATTGGAGTAAGCATTTGTGCTAATAAAGTACCTGGAATACGGGCTGCGCTGTGCGCTGATACTTTTAGTGCCCACGCAACGCGCGAGCATAATAATGCTAACATACTTACGCTTGGAGAACGAACTACCGGAATAGGATTAGCTTTAGACATAGTAGATACTTTTATTAATGCTAAATTCTTAGGCGAAAGACATCAAAGAAGAATTGATAAAATTACTGAAATTGAAAAAAAATACTGTAAATAAAATATTAGGAGGAAACACATATGAGTAAAGTAACACAAATTACACACCCACTTATACAACATAAATTGGCATATATAAGGGACAAAAACACAGGTTCGAAGTATTTTAGAGAGCTAGTTGAAGAGGTTGCTATGCTTATGGCTTATGAAGTTACACGTGATATACAATTAGAAGAAGTAGAAATCCAAACTCCTATTTGTACTACTAAATGTAAAGTTCTATCTGGAAAGAAAATGGCTATAGTACCTATACTTAGAGCAGGCCTTGGAATGGTTGATGGTGTTCTTAAACTTATACCAGCAGCTAAGGTTGGACATATTGGAATGTATAGGAATGAGGAAACGCTTCAACCAGTTGAGTATTTCTGTAAATTGCCTCAGGACATTAGTGAAAGAGATGTAATTATTACGGACCCTATGATTGCGACCGGTGGATCTGCAATGGATGCAATTTCAGCTCTTAAGAAAAGAGGAGCAAAGAACATAAGACTTATGTGTCTTATAGCAGCACCAGAAGGAATTAAAGCTATTAGTGACGCACATCCAGATGTAGATATATATGCAGCTTCAATTGATGAAAAATTAAATGAACAAGGATATATAGTGCCAGGTCTTGGAGATGCTGGAGACAGATTATTTGGAACTAAATAAAAAGTTTTAGGCAAATAAACAAAAGGTAAAAATAAAAAGCAACTTACAGAAATTATTCTGTAAGTTGCTTTTTACTGTGGTATACATTATTTCTGTTAGATATATCTTGTTATATCTATAATAGTATGACTTTTTCCGGAAGTGATTCCAAATAAGAAGAGCAGAAACATTGAAAGTTGATTTAGAAATTCTTGTTTGGCAAATATAAAATTCTCGTGAGACTTCCTGGAAGGAAGTCTAGCGAACCGGCGCAAGCCGAATGTGAGTGCTAGATAATTTTATATTTGCCAAACATTAGAATTACTTAATCAACTTTCACGTTTCAAACTCTTATTTGGAGTTCTGAAGGGAAAAGTCATAGGATACTCTCTTATTTGAAATATCTAGTAAGTAATCCTTGGAATGCACGACCATGACGAGCTTCATCTTTACACATTTCATGTACTGTATCATGTATAGCATCATAGTTAAGTTTTTTAGCTAAAGTAGCTAAATCTTTTTTACCTTGACAAGCGCCATGTTCTGCATCAACTCTCATTTCAAGATTTTTCTTAGTATCAGCTGTTACTACTTCTCCAAGCATTTCTGCGAATTTTGAAGCATGATCAGCTTCCTCAAAGGCAATTCTTTTATAAGCTTCTGCGATTTCTGGGAAACCTTCTCTATCAGCTTGACGACTCATTGCTAAGTACATACCAACTTCAGTACACTCTCCAACAAAGTTAGCTCTTAATCCTTCAACAACGTCAGCGTCTACTCCTTTGGCAACTCCAACTTTATGCTCATCTGCCCATTCCATGTCACCTTCAGTTTTCTCTATAAATTTATCACTTTTAGCTCCACAAACAGGACAGACATCAGGTGCAGATTCCCCTTCATAGATATATCCACATACTGTACAAACAAATTTTTTCATATATAATTCCTCCTCGTATTCTTTTGAGTAAGATTACAATTATAAATTGTATCCTCTCATATATTAGTTATATTATTTAATAAGTAGAATCAAAATTAGTGTTTATCTTTGCTACAATTACAACTATACATCAATGGATAACAATTATCAAGTAAAATTTAATATCTTTTAAGAAACAGTTCGGGAATATTCGACAATTGGATCAAATCAGAATATCTTCAATGCCACTTAAATCTTTTATTTGAAATAGATTTTTATTAAAATCTATTAATCCATCACTTTTCATATTAACAAGTTCTCTTGAGAGAGATGGCCGTTGTACACCAAGATGCTCAGCAAGATTTTTCCTTGACATTGGAAGTACTAGTTCTAAATTTTTTTGAATTTCATATTGAGATAATAAATAGTTAGATATTTTTTGTCTTAAAGTTTCAAAAGATAGTTCTTTAATTTTTCTATTTAATAGAAGAATTTTGCTAGATAATAATTGCATGAAATTATTCAATACTATAGGATAGGAGCTACACATAGATATAACATCTTTTTTTGAAATATATAGTATTATTGAACCAATAGATGAGATTATAGTAGCGGGATATATATTTGTCTCTGAGAAAGCTATTGCTTCACCAAAAATCTTTCCTTTATTTAATTTTGCTAGGGTAACAATTTTTCCGCTAGCATAATGTTTTTGAACCTCTAGTTCACCTTCGATGACAATTCCTAGTGAGTCACAGATATCTCCCTCAAGGGCTACTATAGATGTGTGATAATCATCACTATTTTTAGAGCTATTGGAAATTGAATAGTTTATACTTGTAATTAAATTTTGAAGCTCTAGAGAAGTTAAACCTTTAAATAAAATACAGTGTTTTAAATTATTTACTAAATTATCCAACGAATCACCCTTAAATTTTTATTTTGGTAACATGAGTTACATATTATTATAAGTAATTTTAATATAATTAGACTATACAGTCAATCGAAAAGTTAATTAGTAAGCAAATATATATTTAAAAATTTGGGAGGTTATAAAATGAAAAGAAATATCATTAATATAGATGAGAGTAAATGTAATGGTTGTGGATTATGTATAAATGCCTGTCATGAAGGAGCAATAGAGCTCGTTAGTGGTAAGGCTAAATTAATAAGTGATGAGTATTGTGATGGATTAGGTGATTGTCTGCCGGAATGTCCAGTTGATGCTATTAAAATAATTCAGAGAGACGCTATGAGTTATGATGTTAAGGCTGTTTTAATTAAAAAGGAACAAAGTGATAATAAAGAAGGTAAGAAGAGTGATTTACCTTGTGGATGTCCTGGTACAATGGAAAAGTCTATAAAAAGAAATATAAAATCTAATTTAGTACAATCAAAAATTAGAGTAAACACGAATGTAGAAGAATCAGCAGCATCAATGTTAAATCAATGGCCAGTTCAGCTAAAGTTAGTTAACTCAAAGGCAGGATTTCTAAAAGGAGCAGATATATTAATTGCTGCAGATTGTACTGCATATGCTTATGGAAATTTCCATAAGGAGTTTATTAAAGGGAGAATAACTTTAATAGGTTGCCCGAAGCTTGATGATGATGACTATTATAGAGATAAAATTGCTGAAATATTAGAAAACAATGAAATTAAGAGTATTACGGTTATTAGGATGGAAGTACCCTGTTGTGCTGGTATTGTTTTTTCTGTAAAGGAAGCTATGCTTAAAGCTAGAGTAATAGTTCCATACAAAGAGATAACTATCGGCATAAACGGAGTAATAATATAGTAAATTAACATATATAGTTTATCAAACACTTTAAATTTTTATTGTTTTAGTGTAAAATAATAGTGATTGATTATTAGATTAAAATTTTATATTTGATTTTTATCTAAATAATTAAAATATATTTTATATGAGGTATAATTATGAAAAGAATTGACAAGCATAATTATTATTTGGATATATGCGAAACAATATCTGAGCGAGGAACTTGTTTACGCAGGAATTTTGCAGCTATTATAGTGAAAAATGATGAAATTATGTCTACCGGATATTCGGGAGCACCTAGAGGAAGAAAAAATTGTTGTGATTTAGGCGTATGTAGGAGAGAAGAGCTAAAAGTTCCAAGAGGGACAAGATATGAACTTTGCAGATCAGTACATGCAGAGCAAAATGCAATTATATCATCAAGACGAAGCGATATGTTAGGAGCAACGCTTTATTTGGTAGGTAAAGAGGTAAGCAGCGGTGAATTAGTTGAAAATGCATCCCCATGCTCTTTATGTAAAAGATTTATAATTAATGCAGGTATAGAGAAAGTAATAATTAGAGACGATAAAATACAATATAAGATAGTATTTGTACAGGAATGGATAGAAAACGATGACTCAATTCAAGGTGATGGTGGATATTAATTATGAAATCTTGTAAAGCAAAGTTAACTATTAATTTCATGGATTTTAGTCTATATTTATCAAATAAAAACACCGTTTTTGTGAAAGAAAGGTCTTTTTATGAGTGATAGATATGTTTTAGCAATTGTTACAGCTTTAATTTCTGCTGTATTTACACCTTTAGTTAAGAAATTAGCAATAAGGGTTAATGCCATTGATGTTCCTAAAGATACAAGAAGAGTTCATACAAAACCGGTACCAGTTATGGGTGGACTCGCCATATATATAGCTTTTGTTTTAGGAGTAATTTTATATAATGGAATTTTAACGACCTCTCAAACGGGTATAATCATTGGCGCGACTGTAATTGTTATTGGTGGAATTATTGATGATATTAAAGATTTAAGACCTAGATATAAACTCCTTATACAAATTATAGCGGCTATATGCTTATTGATGTCAGGTGTGAAAATATCTATGATAACCAATCCTTTTAGGGATTTTTATCCCTTTATAAGCATGGGATGGATTAACATACCAGTGACTATAATATGGATTGTGGGTGTTACTAATGCATTTAACTTAATTGATGGATTAGATGGACTAGCGGCAGGCATAGCGTTCATATCATGTGTTACTCTAATGATAGTTTCTATACTTAGTGGAAGACTAGAAGCTGCATTTTTAACAGCGGTCTTAAGTGGTGCGATTTTAGGCTTTTTGCCATATAATTTTAATCCAGCATCTATATTTATGGGGGATACTGGCTCTCAATTATTAGGGTTTCTCTTAGCTGCTATTTCAATTGAGGGGGCTATTAAATCTGCGACGGCTTTTGTAATTGCAGTGCCAATTTTGGCGTTTGCATTACCTATTTATGACACACTTTTTGCTATGATAAGACGAAAAGTTCATGGAAAACCTATAATGCAAGCCGATAAAGGACACTTGCATCACAGGCTATTGGCTATGGGCCTTAGCCAAAAACAAGCAGTTATTATCATGTATTTTATAAGTGCTATTCTAGGTGGTATTGCTATCATAGCTATGCAAATTAGTACACAAAGGGCATATTTTTTATTAGCAACGGTAGGAGTAATTACTGTTTTAGTAGCATGGAAATATGGTATATTTGATCAAAAGGATTAGGTTATATATTATTTTATAGTTTCCTAGCTTATATGTGATAATAAATTGAATTTATATAGGAGGTATCTGGTGGAAAATATTAAAATTATGGTTATATTTGGTACGAGGCCTGAGGCCATAAAAATGGCACCTCTAATTAAGGAACTTGAAAAAGTTCCTCAAATAAAATGTAAGGTATGTGTTACCGCACAACATAGAGAAATATTGGACCAAGTTCTTGAAATTTTTAACATAAAACCTGAGTATGATTTAAACATAATGAAAACAAAACAAAGTTTAACAGGGATAACATGTTCTGTGATTTCTGGACTTGAGGAAATTTTTGATAAAGAAAAGCCGGATATGGTTTTAGTACATGGAGATACTACTACTACTTTTGCGGCAGCACTTGCAGCGTTTTATAGAAAGATACCTGTAGGGCATGTAGAAGCAGGTCTTAGAAGTCATAATAAATATTCACCTTATCCTGAAGAGATTAATAGAAAATTGACTGGTGCCTTAACAGAGCTACATTTTGCACCTACAACTATCTCTAGAGAAAATTTATTACGAGAGGGAATAGATGAAAAGAATATTTTTGTTACAGGAAATACAGTTATAGATGCTATGAAATATACAATAAAAGAAAATTATGTTTTTGAAAATCATGAGTTAAATTTAATTGATTTTAAAAACAAAAAAATTATAATGGTTACGGCTCATAGAAGAGAAAATTGGGGAATTGGAATTGAAAATATATGCAAAGCTTTAAAAACAATTGTTGAAGAAAATCTAGATGTAGAAGTATTGTATCTTGTTCATCCAAATCCAGTAGTTAAAGATGTGGTTTATAATATTTTAAAGGATGTTTCTAGAATACACCTGCTTAGACCTATAGATACTAGGGAAATTCATAATTTAATGAAAAAATGTTATCTTGTAATGACCGATTCAGGAGGAATTCAAGAAGAGGCACCTCATTTGGGAAAACCAGTTTTAGTGCTTAGAGATGTTACGGAGAGGGTAGAAGCCCTGAGTGCTGGCACAGTGAGGCTGGTTGGAATAGATAGAGATAAAATAATACTCGAGGCTAATAAGCTAATTAGAAATGTAGAAGAGTATAATAATATGAGTAAATCAATTAACCCTTATGGTGATGGGAATGCTTCGGTTAAGATAGTGGATGCACTGGTAAACTACTTTAACGACATTTCAATTTGAAGTTGCGTGGATAAATTTAAGAATTAAATTCTTAAATTTATTTTTTTAAAATTCTAATAAATAAAGCAGTCTAAAATAACAGCAGTGAAGATTATAAAATTCATAATCATGAGTAACAAGAAATTAGGTCTGAGTATATTAAATATCAAGGTATAAGGTATATAAGAGCCTATATACTTAAAAACATCATTAAGTAGAGGTATATTGGCGAGTATAACTGGTGATAATAACATGAAATGACAATGATTAAAAGAAAAAGTGAAATATTGAAAACTATAACTTGCAATTGTTTCTAAGAAACAATATACTTAACTGGTAATATTTAAAAATATAAATCATTTGTAACTGTTTACTCAAATAAAATGCACATACTAAAGTTAATAAAACCCATTGACAGTGGAAGATACAATGTAATATTATGAATGTTAAGAAAGTTCATAATATTATTAAAATGTAGTTTAATTGAATAATATAGATTTATAATTAGTTATTTAGACGTATTAAACCATAATAAGGAGTTATATAGAGGAATAATGGTATTTAGATGAAAAAAAAGATGAATTTGGCTTTAAAACTTGAGATATCAAGGAATTTGGAGTTTTATTTATGAAAATTAGTAGACTATAATTACAATATTGTTAGAAAGTAAGGAGAAGTAAAAGTGAATAGTGATTTTAGGAACATGTTTAAAAAAATTGCTATATATGATTTCTTTATTTCATTGATTTTTATTACAATAATTTATTTTACAGCTAAATCATATACATTATTTTTTTTATTAGGGATAATAATAGCACTAATGAATCTTTATGTTAATGGTATTACAGTAGAGTATTCTCTTGAGAGTAAAAATTTAAAAGGTAAAGGTATGATTGTAGTAGGGTCTTTTATAAGAGTTTTATTAGTGAGTGTTATTGGGTTTGCTATTGGCAGACACAATATGTTCAATATAATTGCATATATCTTCGGATATAGTGTGCAGTTCATAGCTTTAGTGTATTACGGAATAAACAACAAGAATAGTGAAAGGAAGTGATTTAATGGATAAAATAGCGCCGTTATTTCATATTAAATTCTTTGGGTACAGTATTGGGATTGCAGGAAGCATATTTGTTCAGTGGTGCATGATAGCCGTAATAGCTATATTATGTGCAATCTTTACAAGAAACTTGAAAATAATCCCCGATAAGAAGCAGAATATAATAGAAATGATTATGGACTTTATTAACAATCTTGTCAAAGACAATATGGGAGAAGAATATATGGGGTTTGTACCTTATGTAGCAACAATAGTTGTCTTCCTTAGTATTGTAAATATCTCAGGAATGGTAGGTATTACACCTGCAACATCAGATTATAGTGTATCGTTGGCGTTAGCATTAATAACATTTGTTGTTGTTCAATGGTTTGCTATAAAGAAGATAGGTATAGGGCACTATTTTAAAGGGTATGTTGAACCATACGCATTTATATTACCTATCAATCTAATGGAAAGAGTTATGTTACCAGTATCATTAAGTTTTCGATTATTTGGAAATATAACTGCAGGGGTTGTAATAATAGATTTGGCATATACAGGCTTAGCTAGTTTGAGTGGATTTGCCCAATTTTTAATACCTATACCCTTGCATTTTTATTTTGATTTGTTCGATGGACTTATTCAAATGGTTATTTTTGTTATGTTAACTATGATTAACATAAAAGTAATAGCAGAGCATTAAATTTAGTTTTTAAAAATTAAGGAGGAATATATTATGGCTATAGATTCAGCAACAATAATCACAGGAGCATCTGCAATAGGCGCAGGTCTTGCAGCAATAGGATGTATTGGCGGAGGAATAGGAACAGGTAATGCTGCAGCTAAAGCTGTAGAGGGAGTAGCAAGACAACCAGAAGCTAGAGGATCTATAATTAGTACATTAGTAATAGGTGCAGCATTCTCAGAAGCTACAGCTATTTATGCATTCTTAATAGCACTAATTTTAGCATTTAAGTAAAATGGTACATATCAAAATGAAAAATTTTGAAATTAGGCCTAAAGGGGGCTTTAATAGATTATGAATTTGACTATAAATTGGAATACAATTATATGGACTATAATAAATTTTATTGTATTGGGATTAATATTAAGGTACTTTTTTAGTAAGCCAGTAAATAAGATAATGGATGATAGAAAAAATGGAATAAATACATCTATTAAAAATGCTAAAGATAATGAACAAAAAGCAGAAAATTCAAGAATAGAAAAAGATAAATTATTACATGATTCAAAGACAAAAGGAAGAGAAATAGTAGAAGAGTATAAATTGAAAGCTCAAAACATTTCTCAGGAAATCATTGATGATGCGAAAAAAGAGTCAGTTACACTAATGGACAGATCAAGAGTCGAAATAGAAAGAGAAAAAGAAAAAGCAGCAAGTGAAATTCAAAAACAAGTTATAGATTTATCTTTAATATTATCTGAAAGAGCTCTTGAAAAACATATTGATGAAAAAGAGCATAGAAAATTAATAGAAGATTTTATTGTTAAGGTAGGTAGCTAAAATGTATGAATACTTATATAAGAGATACGCATTAGCACTATATGAAGTTGCCGATGGAAAAGGGAAAGTAGAAGAATATTTAGATGACTTGCGGGAAATTGTTTCGCTTATTAAAAACGATGTTGATTTCCTAAAAGTTATTAAACATCCCAAAATCGGTACATCTAAAAAAAAGGAACTTTTTACTGAACTTTTCAAAGGTAAAATAGATGATGGATTGTTATCATTTTTGCTTATACTTATAGAAAAAGATAGAATATTGTTTCTCGAAGCAAACCTTAAAGAAATGGAGAAAATACATCTAGAGCGTACCAATACACTATTAGCAGAAGTTAAGACAGTAATTCCCCTTGTAGAAACTGAAAGGGAGAATCTCAGGCTTAAATTAGCAAAGATGTATGATAAAAAGATTATTTTTGATGAAAAATTAGATAATAAAATTATTGGTGGAGTATATATAAGAATCGGTGATGATGTTATCGATGGTACAATACAAAGCAAATTAGATGAAATGAAAAAATTAATGTTTAAATAGGAAAAGAGGTGAGTTTATGAATATAAAACCAGAAGAAATAACATCTATAATAAAAAAAGAAATCGAAGGTTATAAAAAAACAATTGAAACTGTCGACTCTGGAACAATAATTCAGATAGGTGATGGAATTGCAAGGGTTTATGGATTAGATGAATGTATGGAAAATGAGCTTTTAGAGTTCCCTAATGGCATATTTGGTATGGCATTAAATTTAGAACAAGATAACGTAGGATGTGTGCTTTTAGGATCAGAAGAGGGAATCAAAGAAGGCGACATAGTAAAAAGAACTGGTAAGGTTGTAGAAGTTCCTGTAGGAGAAGCTTTAATAGGAAGAGTTGTTGATGCATTAGGTGTACCAATAGACGGTAAAGGACCAATTAAAACTACAGAGACAAGACCAGTTGAGGTAATAGCACCTGGAGTTATTTCAAGACAATCAGTTAAGGAACCGCTTCAAACTGGAATTAAAGCAATAGACTCTATGGTGCCAATTGGAAGAGGACAAAGAGAACTTATAATTGGAGATAGACAAACAGGTAAAACTGCTTTAACTACAGATACTATTATAAATCAAAAGGGCAAAGATGTTATATGTATATATGTTGCCATTGGTCAAAAACAATCTACTGTTGCGCATATTGTTAATACACTATCTGAAATGGGAGCTATGGATTATACAATAGTTGTAGCATCTACAGCTTCGCATTCAGCACCACTTCAATATTTGGCGCCTTATGCTGGATGCACAATGGGTGAATTCTTTATGCATAATGGTAAGAATGTATTAATAGTTTATGATGATTTATCTAAACATGCTGTAGCTTATAGAGCTATGTCATTATTACTTCGTAGACCACCAGGTAGAGAAGCATATCCAGGAGACGTATTCTATATTCATTCAAGATTGTTAGAAAGAGCAGCAAAACTTTCAGATAAATTGGGTGGAGGGTCATTAACCGCACTTCCTATAATAGAAACTCTTGCAGGAGATGTTACGGCATATATACCAACTAATGTTATTTCTATAACAGATGGACAAATATTCCTTGAAGCTGAATTGTTCCATTCTGGACAAAGACCAGCAATTAATGCTGGAATATCTGTATCAAGAGTTGGTGGAAATGCACAAATTAAAGCTATGAAACAAGTTACAGGAACTTTAAGACTTGAACTTGCCCAATATAGAGAACTTGCTTCTTTTGCTCAATTTGGAACAGATCTTGATAATGATGCTAAAATGAGGCTGGAAAAGGGTAAAAGATTAATGGAGATATTGAGGCAAGATCAATATTCACCAGTATCAGTAGAAAAACAAGTTATGATTTTCTTTGCTGGGGCTGGTAACCGTCTTGCAGATATTCCAGTATCTGAAATAACACGATTTGAAAAAGAATTTTTTGAGTTTATGGATACACATCATGGAGAAATAGGTAAAACAATAATTACAAACAAAGTGTTAGATGATAAATTAAAACAACAACTTACTGAGGCTATAGATGAATTTAAAGAAATATTCGCTATTGATGATAAGTAAGAGAAGAGTTTAATTTAAAGATAAGTAAGAGAAGAGTTTAATTTAAAGATAAGTAAAGAGAAGAATTAATTTAATTAAATATAAGGAATCAATTAATATAGCACCTTTAAGCTATAATTAATTTGTGTTGACTATATATTATCAGAGCTAAATGGCATTGATAATATATAGTCAAGACTAAAGAGAGGTGAAACATGGCAGGTGCAGGGCTTGTTGCAATTAAACGAAGAATAAGATCTATAACAAATACTACGAAAATTACAAAAGCAATGGGATTAGTTTCGACATCTAAATACCAAAAGATAAGAAAAAAATTGGATACTAATAATAATTATGTAGATAAGCTTGAGGAAGTTATTAAACAAGTTAAAGATAATTATGACGAGGATAGTATTTATATAAAAGGGAACAAAAGTAGTAAGAAAATGTATGTTGTTTTGACTTCGGATACAGGTCTTTGTGGCGGCTTTAATTGGGCAATAGTAAATGAATTGATAAGTAAACTTAAAGACAATAAAGAAGAATACGATATAATTATAGTAGGCCATAAAGGAAGAGTTATATTCAAAAAGCTCAATATTGAAACTGTGGCTGAATATGTCGATATTTCGGATGTTCCTACTCAAAAAGAAGCCACTACTATTATTAATCATGCTTTCAACATGTATAATAATGATGAAATAGGTGAGGTTTATATTGTTTATAAAAAACTTATTTCAGCACTGAAAAATGAAGTTAAAATTGAAAAGTTACTTCCTCTAAATTTTGAAGATGAAGAAAATAGGAATAAAGAGTATGTAAATATTGAAGCAATAGATGAAAAAGCATTAGGTGAAATAACAACCTTATTTTTAGGTGGTAAAACACTAAATTCAATGTTACATTCAAAAGCAAGTGAGCATAAATCTAGAATGGAATCTATGGGATCAGCCACTGAAAATGCTAATGACATACTTGATAAACTTAATTTGAAATATAATAGAAGTAGACAATATTCAATTACACAAGAAATTTCAGAAATAGTCGGAGGAGCGGAGGCTCTAAAGTAGAAAGGAGAGAGATTAATGGCAGGACATATAGGCAAAGTCGTTCAAGTAATAGGACCGGTTATAGATATAAAGTTTGACTCAGACAGTCTTCCTAACATTTATAATAGTATTGAAATTCAAATGAAAGATAGAGTAATTGTAGCTGAGGTTGAACAACATATCGGTGATGATATTGTAAGAGCGATAGCTATGGAAGGTACAGAAGGTTTAAGAAGAGGACTAGATGCTATTGATACAGAGCACCCAATAATGGTGCCAGTTGGAGATGTGGTTCTTGGAAGGTTATTTAATGTTCTTGGAAAACCTGTGGATGAAATGGGTGAAGTTAAGGTAGATAAATATATGCCTATTCATAGGTCAGCTCCAACATTTGCAGAACAATCTGTTGAACCAGAAGTGTTTGAAACAGGAATTAAGGTAATAGATCTTATAGCACCATATCAAAAGGGTGGAAAAATTGGCCTTTTGGGTGGTGCAGGAGTTGGTAAAACTGTTCTTATACAAGAACTTATGAATAATATTGCAAAAGAGCATAATGGTCTTTCAGTATTTACTGGTGTTGGTGAGAGAACAAGAGAAGGAAACGATCTTTACAATGAAATGAAGGAGTCAGGAGTTATTTCTAAAACTGCTTTGGTTTTTGGACAAATGAATGAGCCGCCTGGTGCTAGGATGAGAGTTGCGTTAACTGGTCTTACTATGTGCGAAAATTTTAGAGATCAAGGTAAGGATGTACTATTGTTTATAGATAACATTTTTAGATTTACGCAAGCTGGTTCTGAGGTTTCTGCACTACTTGGAAGAATACCAAGTGCGGTTGGTTACCAACCAACACTTGCTACAGAAATGGGACAATTACAAGAGAGAATCACATCTACAAAGCAAGGTTCAATTACATCTGTTCAGGCAGTGTATGTACCAGCAGATGATTTTACAGATCCTGCTCCGGCAACTACATTTACACATCTTGATGCTACTACAGTACTCTCAAGAGGAATAGTTGAACTTGGTATATATCCGGCAGTAGATCCATTAGAATCGACATCAACAATGCTTGATCCTAGAATAGTTGGTAGGGAACATTATGATGTTACAATAGAGGTTAAACATATACTTGAAAGATATAAAGAACTTCAAGATATTATTGCAATACTTGGTATGGATGAATTATCTGAAGAAGATAAATTAGTAGTAACAAGAGCAAGAAAAGTACAAAGATTCTTATCTCAACCATTTACGGTAGCTGAGCAGTTTACTGGAATGAAAGGTAAATTTGTACCAGTAAAAGAAACCGTTAGAGGTTTTAAAGAAATTCTTGAAGGAAAACATGATGAATTACCTGAAGCTGCATTTATGTTTGTTGGTTCTATAGAAGAAGCAGTAGAGAAAGCGAAGACTTTGGCTAATCAATAATGTTTTTTAGATAGCAGTTAGCCATTATGTTACTTATTTTATTTAAGATAACTAGTAAAAATTATTAATTATTCTTTAAGGATATGTACATAGAAAGGTCGGTGTTATTTTATGAAAAATCATATAAAGCTTACTATGATTACTCCTGAGAAGCAGTTTTATAGTGGTGATATTCTGAGCCTTAACACACAGAGTGATGAAGGTGTATTTGGTATTCTTGCGAATCATGTTCCTATGATATCTCAATTAAAACCAACAGTTACAACATTTATACAAGTTGATGGGAAAGAGTTAAAAGCTTTTACATCAACGGGTGTCTTAAGAGTTCTTAAAGGTGAAGTAGAAATGTTATGTAGCGCCTGTGAATGGCCAGAAGATATAGATGTTGAAAGAGCAAACGAGGCTAAAAAAAGAGCAGAAAAAAGATTAAATACTGATGATGAGGTCAGTTTGAAACGAGCTGAGAGTGCTGTTTTAAGGTCGGTTATGAGACTTAAGACAAAAGGGTAGAAACTAAAAAAAATGAAGATATTAATTTATCTTCATTTTTTTATGCTCAAAAATAAACTAAAGTTGATTTAATAATCTAAGTGAGCAGTATTAAATTGTTTTAAGCACATTTTAATTGGAATTTTATATATTAGTAGTATAAAGAAAAGATATATATAAAGTTTGATTAATCCTATATACCCTACCTATATTTTAAATAAAATAGCCCTCTTCACACTTGTGCTGGGGGATAATTTTATTAACAGGATAAAAAAATAAAAACTGATAGTTATAGAATAAAAAGGTAAATTGTTGTCAAGAATTTAATTGTTGCCAGCAATTTAACCAAAGGGTAGGGGGATTAAAATGAGAAAAAAAGGCATAACGCTTTTATGTATAGTATTAAGTATTGCTATTATGCAAATTAATATTAGATTCACTAGTGCACATGAAAATCTTAATTTATTTGATGAAATATTAATCCAAACTAAAAGCAAAACAGTAGAATATGGATTAAAGACATGCTTCGAAACTCAAGAGGAATCGAAAGAGATTTGTAACTATTTAATTTTAGCATTAGATCTTGATAATAAAAAAACAATATTAACTAGAACTGAAAATAAAGATTCCTATAACGTAGATTTTTCAAGTGAGAATGCAAAGGGATATGTAGAGGCTCTGAAATACAAAAATAAGAGTCTTATAACTATAAATATAAGTAACGTAAGTAATGAAGATGGATTAGCATCTCTTAAAAATAAGGTTAATGCTAGCATTGGCTGTAGAGGCAAAAATGTTAAGTATTTTCTATATTTAAAGGCAAAAGTTAAAGAAACTAGTAAAAATGGTGGAGCAAATAATATTAATGTTATTAATCAAAAAATAATAAAAATATTAAAATCTTATGGAACTGAAAATATTGAGACGGTGAATTTAAATAATGGATTAAGTACTATGGCATATACCAGAAAATTTGATGAGAAGGTAATTAATAACAAGTTAATTGATTTTAATTATGCTGTATGTAGTTATTTATCAGGAAAGTACATTATCATAGGTACACCTGAAATAATTACAACTTATTAAAAATTATTAAAAATTATCAATAATATGGAGGAAATGGATGGATAGATTTATTATAAAGGGTGGGAAAAAATTAGAGGGTGAAGTGAATATAAGTGCAGCTAAAAATTCGGTCCTTCCTATACTTGCAGCAACTATATTAAATGGTAATAATTGTACTATTGAAAATACTCCGATGCTTGAAGATGTATTTGTAATTTGTGATGTATTAAAATCTCTTAGAGCTGATATTAGTATAGATAAAATTAATAAAAGGGTTAAAATAAATACTGCTAATATATTTGCTAATGGAGCTAACGATGAATTAGTAAGGAAGATGAGAGCATCTTTCTTAATAATGGGGCCAATGCTTGGAAGATTCGGAAGTTTTAAGATATCTCTACCTGGTGGATGTAATATTGGAACTAGGCCAATTGATCTTCATTTAAAGGGATTATCAGCATTAGGTGCAGAGGTGTCGGTAGGTCATGGATATGTGGAAGCAAAAGCAAGAAAATTAATAGGAAGCAACATATATTTAGATTACCCGTCGGTTGGTGCTACGGAAAATATAATGATGGCGGCAACTCTTGCGCAGGGTGAAACCATAATAGGAAATGCAGCAGAGGAACCAGAAATTGTTGATTTAGCAATATTTTTAAGAGCGATGGGAGCAAAAGTTGATGGAGAAGGAACAGATACTATAAGGATACTAGGAGTAAAAGATTTTAAAGAAGTTGTTCATAAGCCGATATATGACAGGATAGAGGCAGGTACATTTATGATAACTGCTGCAATAACAAAAAGCTTAATTAAAATTAATGGAGTTGACGAGATTCATTCAAAGCCAATAATAGCAAAACTTACAGAAATGGGGGTAGCAATAGAAATCAATAAAAATAGTGTAATAGTGGATGGTAGGCAAAAGTTAAATCCGATAGATTTAAAAACAATGCCGTATCCAGGGTTTCCCACTGATATGCAAGCACAGATGATGAGTTTATTATGTACAGTAAAAGGGACAAGTATAATAACGGAAACCATTTTTGAAAATAGGTTTATGCACGCTGTAGAACTTAAGAGAATGGGAGCAAATATAAAAATAGACGGTAGAAGTGCAGTAATTGAAGGTATAGATACATTTACAGGCTCAGAGGTCACAGCTACAGATTTAAGAGCGGGGGCAGCACTAATACTCGCAGGGCTTACAGCGGAGGGCACAACTACAATAAAGGACATATATCATATTGATAGAGGGTATGTGTCAATTGAAAAGAAATTAAGAGGCTTAGGAGCAGATATAGAAAGAGTGCATTATGATAAGTAATATAAGTTTTGGTGAATTTAAATAAACAACAAGAAATAAAAAAATATAGCATAAAAATTAAAGAATTGGAATATATTAAATAACAATATATTCCGATTTTTTTTATAATGTTATTTAAAAGTGTACAAGTTTTATTACCTAACATAGGCTCAATAGTCCTAAAAAAGTAATAATTTTTATGTTTAATTAATATGTATAGAGTAAAACTTGTTTATAACGAGGGGGAGGAAAAAATGAGAAGAGGTTTTAGTGCAATACATTTAAAGAACATTATTCTATTAATCATTGCGTTTGTTGCGTTTGTAGTTATTACGTCTGTGTTAATAGTGGGGGTTGGAAATAATAAATATATAAATATACAGAGAGATAAAAATAAAAGCACTGTAGTTAAATCAGGAGATAATAAAAGCAATGTGGCTAAATCAGGAGACAATAAAAGTGATATCAAATATGATTTAATGCCAAAAGTTACTAAAATCAGGGTGTTTATGACAAAGGAAAATACTATAAAAGAACTTAATTTAGAAGATTATGTTACTGGAGTCGTAGCATCAGAAATGCCTGTTGAATTTGAGATAGAAGCTATAAAAGCTCAAGCAGTAGCTGCTAGGACGTATGCTTTAGCCCATGTTACTTTATTAGGTGGAGTTGGATGTAAAAATGGAAAAGGAGCTAATGTATGTGATACAGTTCACTGCCAAGTTTATATGACTAAAGATGAACGTGTAAAAGTATGGGGTAGAGTTAGAGGTGAGGAATACTGGAATAAGATTAAGAATGCAGTTGAAGCAACAGCGGGTAAAGTTTTAACATATAATGACAAATTAGTAATGGAGCCATACTATTTTTCTACAAGTAGTGGGGAAACAGAAAATTCTGAGGATGTATTTAGTACGAGTATACCCTATTTAAGGAGTGTAGCAAGCCCGGGTGAGGAAAAATTAAAAAATAGTAAAAGTAGTAAAACTTTTAATTATAAAGAGTTAAGTCAAATTATAAATAAAAATTACGATAATGCTAGGGTATCCTCTTCTAACATTAGAAACCAAATAACAATAATTGATAGAACCCAGGCTGGAAGTGTTAAGAACATTAAGGTAGGAAGCATAACTATGACAGGAAGTAAATTTAGAACAATGCTCGGTTTAAAATCAGCTAATTTTAAAATAAAATTTAATTCAAGTAGTGTAGAAGTGGATTCTAGTGGATATGGTCATGATGTTGGAATGAGTCAATATGGAGCAGAGGTTATGGCTAAAAACGGAAAAAAATATGTTGATATTTTAACTCATTATTATCAAGGCACCTCCGTATCTAAATAAAAAGTCATATAAATTAGGCTGGTTATCCTATATAGAGGTATAACTAGCCTAAAATTTTGAAAAAAAGTAAAATAATTTAATGAAAAATGTATGTTTTATTAAATTATGGACAAAAATACAAATGGAGGTGTTTGTATGAATAAAAACGCAAACAATAAGGCATTAAACTTTTTCAAGAAGGAGGGCTTCTACGTAATTTTATTTGTTTGTTTATGTATAGTAGCTGCAGTGGCATCTATAACAGCAAATAATAAAAGTAAAATTGCAAGCAATCAGGAAGCAGTACAAAAGGAACAAGCGAATGCAGGTAATGTAAATAAAGGGAATCAAAAGGAATACGATGGTGCTCTTCAAGTGAAAAAAGAAAATATAGCTAAGACTAAAGAACTTAAACCAGTGCCTAACATAAAAAGTGTAGCAACTGCTGCAGTTTCTAGCTCAGTTAATGCTCAATTTGCAAATCCAGTGGCTAATGGGCTACTCGCAAGAGCATATTCAAAAGAAATTGATTCAGTAGTCTTCAAGACTGATGGAAGCTATAGAACAAATTTAGGAGTTGATATTCAAGCTAAAACAGGCGAGCCGGTGGTTGCGGCAATGGATGGAATAGTTAAAGAAGTTGGTACTGATGTTGTAGGTCAAAATGGAAATATGGTTGTAATAGATCATCAAAATGGCCTTGTTACTAAATATACTAGCTTAAGTGAAAAAATATTAGTAAAAAAGGGTGATAAAGTAAGTAAAAAACATCAAATTGGTACAGTGGGAAACTCTAGTTTAAATTCATATAAAGAAGTATATGGTTCTCATTTGCATTTTGAAGTTTTGCAAAATAATACGAATATTGATCCTGCTAAATATATAAAATATGATAAATACCAACCCGCAAAAACAAAATAAAAAATAATGACCATCTCAATTAGTTGTTTTTCCGAAATATATGGTCAGATGACTAATTGGAATGGAATTTAAAAGCAAGGTATTGCATATTTATTAATATAGAAGGGTTTAGGAGGTAACACTTTGAAAGACTATATTGAAGACAGAGTATTAGAAGTTGCTAAGTATATTATTGAGTCGAAATCCACAATAAGAAGAACCGCCAAGGTGTTTGGAGTTAGCAAGAGTACTATACACAAGGATATGACGGAGAGATTGCCAACATTAAATCCTAAAATTGCTAGTCAGGCAAAAACAATTTTGGATTTAAATAAAGCTGAAAGACATATTAGAGGTGGAGATGCAACTAGGCTTAAATATAAGGCAATTGAAGGATAAAACATTTCAAACTAAAAACTATAAAAAATATTATTGGAAAAAAAGGATATTTTTATGGCTTTATGTAATAGAGTTTAGTATAATTTAATTATCTAATATACTAAAGAGCAGGAGTGAGTTTTGAGATGTTTTTTTTAAAAATGGGCACGGACATGGGAATTGATTTAGGAACAGCAACAGTACTTGTATATATCAAAGGAAAAGGCGTTATTTTAAAAGAACCTTCTGTTGTTGCCATAGATAGAAATAATAATAGGGTACTAGCAGTTGGAGAAGAAGCTAGGCAAATGATAGGAAGAACGCCAGGAAATATTGTGGCAATACGTCCTATGAGGGACGGTGTTATTTCAGATTATGATATAACTGAAAAAATGTTAAAGCACTTTATAAAGAAGGCTTGTGGTAAAAGAAGATTATCCGCCCCAAGGGTTGTGATTTGTGTCCCTTGTGAGTCAACTGAAGTGGAAAGAAGAGCAGTCGAAGATGCAGCTAGAAATGCAGGAGCTAAAAAAGTTCAACTTATAGAAGAACCTTTAGCGGCAGCGATAGGAGCTGGACTCGACATTAGTAAAGCAAGTGGTAATATGGTTATTGATATTGGTGGAGGGACTACTGATATTGCAGTTATTTCTTTAGGAGGCATGGTCGTACGTGAATCTATTAAAGTAGCTGGAGATAGGTTTGATGAAAATATCATAAAATATATTAGGAAAAAGCACAAATTAATGATTGGAGAGAGAACTGCAGAGGATTTAAAAATCAACATAGGTTGTGCTTATAGACAAGATGAAGAGGAAAGTATGGAGATAAGAGGAAGGGACTTAGTTACAGGTCTTCCGAAAAATCTGGCAGTAACATCCGAGGAAATGAGAGAAGCTTTAAAAGAGGCAGTATCGCAAATAGCGGGATGTGCACATTCAGTGTTAGAAAAAACACCGCCTGAGTTATCGGCGGATATAGCTGATAAAGGTATAATTATGACTGGTGGAGGTTCATTGTTAAAGGGACTCGACAAATTAATACAAGAGGTTACCAAGGTTCCGGTATATTTGGCTGAGGACCCGATATCATGTGTAGCACTCGGAACAGGTAAAGTATTGGATTATGTGGATAAGTTAGGTAATTCATTTGGTGGATATAACAATTATTTATCAAAGTAAAAAGTGTAAACAAGCTATAAAAATAAGCAATACAATTATTTTAATAATTGTATTGCTTATTTTTATATATTTTGAAAAAAAATTAAAAAACTATTAATTATTATAGATAAAGTAATTAGAGCATGTTAATAGGAATTAAATTATTTTGATCAGTGGTAAGTGAATATAAATAATATGAATGTATAAGGGATCTACTTAAAACATTAGCAATTTCCATTACTAAACTAAGTCTTATGTTTCTATTAGTGAATAATTCACTATCATTACTTGAATCTACTATACCAACTAATGAGACATTTCCTACTTTAGGAAGGTTTTTGCCTACACCTTTACCAGGATGAATTGGATAATTCCTAGCTTGGATTTCGCCAATATTTGCAATATCGCCAAGACATGCATCAACACCTATGATAGTACAGTTTGGGTGTTTTGCGTTTATTTCAGATAACTTACTATCTATGTTTAAGGCATGAATCGGATTATCTATAGTGCCATAAACGGGTAATGGAAAGGAGCTATTCTTTAAAAAGGTACCGACTAAAGGTCCAAGGCAATCACCTATACATCTATCGGTACCGATGCAAACGACTAGAGTATTTTTGTCAATATAGTCTTTTAGAAAATTAGAAATTGTATAGTATGCTAAAGGGTCTTTATAATTGGTTTTAGCTTTGCTCAAGAAATATACCTCCTTGCATTTCTGCCTTTGAAAAACAATTCTTATTTATTTTCCTATGAATCATTTATATGAATAAACTCCGAGCATTATTATGATAAAGAATAAAAAAATCATTAATTGGCAAATAATCTATATATATAATAATTATTTGGGGTGATATTGTTATGAAAAGAATTAATTCGTTATTCATTATTATATTCTCTACTTTAATAAGTGTGCTTAGCATGGTTTCATATCATTACTATGTTAATAATTTGCATAAACCTGAAGTGGCTGAGTATACAAAAAAATCTAATTCAAGAACAGTTAATAATGATGTGGCTAAAGTGCTTATAAAGCACGACATGCAGGATAAAAAATTGAGTAGTAATTATAAAAACGAAGAAGAAAAGGTGAGCGGTAGTAGCTCAAATATGATTTCACCAGATAAAGATACTAAAAAAAATGAGGAGGAGAAGGATAGTCTAGAAAATTATTATAATTATATAGAAAAAAATGAAAAAGCAGTCTTTAAAGTATCCGCATCAAAAATAAAAGAAAATTTAACTGCTTCTGATAAAATCAAGTTATTATATGTAAGCATGAAGTTAGATAAAGAGGAGTATAAGAAAGTGCAGGAATATTTATATTCTAAAGATGCTGAGGGGGGTGTTCTTAAAGCACTTAAATTATTGAAAAAGGATTTATCAGAAAAAGAGTATGACAAAGTTCGAAAAGTAGCTGGAAGGTTTATAGATATGAACTTGGCAGAAGAACTGGATTAACTATATTTAGGAAAAATATATAAGAAAACTCTTAAATAATAAAAAGTTGTATTAGCGTTTAATACTGAGTAAATATGAGAATGATATAGTAATGTAGAGAAGAAGTCGTTTATTTAAGAAAAATAAATTTGAAATTTGTTATTTTAAGTTGTATAATAATCCTTGTCGACACGGTAAAGCGATATATTCATAATGTGCTGGCATGGCTCAACGGTAGAGCAGCTGACTTGTAATCAGCAGGTTGTAGGTTCAATTCCTATTGCCAGCTCCACATATGGAGGAGTTCCCGAGTGGCCAAAGGGGGCAGACTGTAAATCTGTTACGTAATGTTTCGATGGTTCGAATCCATCCTCCTCCACCATTTATCGTGTTTATTTAATTCTGGGAGCATAGCTCAGCTGGGAGAGCATCTGCCTTACAAGCAGAGGGTCACAGGTTCGAACCCTGTTGTTCCCACCATAACAATTTTTTTATAATCGAATAACTATATGCTAGCATGGCTCAACGGTAGAGCAGCTGACTTGTAATCAGCAGGTTGTAGGTTCAATTCCTATTGCTAGCTCCATATATGGAGGAGTTCCCGAGTGGCCAAAGGGGGCAGACTGTAAATCTGTTACGTAATGTTTCGATGGTTCGAATCCATCCTCCTCCACCAAAAGACATCAATAGATGTCTTTTTTTACTTATTTAATTTAAAAACCATTAAGCTATGTTGACACTGATGATTGCATGTGGTAGTATAGTGAAAACTTAATATTGATAACTCTTATCAAGAGAGGTGGAGGGAAAAAGGCCCTATGAAACCCGGCAACCGGTGCTATGCACCATGGTGCCAATTCCTGCAGTTATAATCTGCAAGATAAGAAAGATGGATAAAACACCTCTTCTTATTTTTGGAAGGGGTTTTATTTTTATAAAAATTATTATTTAGCATTAGAAAGGAGAATTAATATGAAAAGATTATTCACATCAGAATCAGTTACAGAAGGACATCCAGATAAAATTTGTGACCAAATTTCAGATGCTGTACTTGATGCTATATTAGAACAAGATCCTTACGCTAGAGTTGCTTGTGAAACTGCAGTTACTACTGGAATGGTATTGGTTATGGGAGAGATAACAACTAATTGTTATGTAGATGTTCCTAAAGTTGTTAGAAATACTATTGAAGGTATAGGGTATACTAGAGCAAAATATGGTTTCGATGCTAGTACATGCGCAGTAATTACATCTATTAATGAACAATCATCAGATATAGCTATGGGTGTCGATGAAGATTTAGAGTCTAAGGAAGGCCGTACATCAAAAGTTGATTCAATAGGTGCTGGAGATCAAGGTATGATGTTTGGGTTTGCAACTAATGAGACACCAGAGTATATGCCTCTTCCAATTTCTATGGCACATAGATTAGCAAGAAGACTAAGTGAAGCAAGGAAAGATGGTACATTAAAATACTTGAGACCAGATGGAAAAACTCAAGTTACTGTAGAGTATGAAGACAATAAACCAGTGAGAATAGATACTATTGTTATTTCAACTCAACATGGAAAAGAAGCAACTCATGATCAAATTGAAAAAGATTTAATAGAAAACGTAATAAAACCAATAGTTCCAAGTGAATTATTAGATGAAAATACGAAATATTATATAAATCCTACAGGTAGATTTGTAATCGGAGGACCTCAAGGTGATTCTGGTTTAACAGGAAGAAAAATAATAGTTGATACTTATGGAGGGTCTGGTAGACATGGTGGTGGATGTTTCTCAGGAAAAGATCCAACGAAAGTTGATAGATCAGCTGCATATGCTGCAAGATGGGTTGCTAAAAATTTAGTAGCTGCAGGGGTTTCAGATAAATTAGAAATTCAATTAGCTTACGCTATAGGCGTAGCTAAGCCAGTATCTATAGGCGCAGAAACTTTTGGAACAGGAAAAATTTCTGACGATAAAATAGTTGCAATAATTGAAAAAGTATTTGATTTAAGACCAGCTGTTATTATAAGAGAATTAGATCTTAGAAAACCTATTTATAAACAAGTAGCAGCTTATGGACATTTTGGAAGAAATGATCTGGATTTAAGTTGGGAAAAATTAAATAAGGTTGATGAAATAAAAAAATATTTATAATATAAGTAAAAAAGGATGACAATTAATAATTGTTATCCTTTTTTACTTATATTATTATTAATTTTAAAGTGAAATAATTATAAAATCATATTTATTATACAGTTTATGGATTATTAATTAGAATTTTGATAAAACTTAAGATAGAGGTATACTATTGATAAAAGTTGTATAACACATATGATATAATAATATTATTATATAAATTTATAAATAGGGGAGATTTTATGTCAGAAATACAAGGAACAATCGAAGATATAGTATTTCATAATGAAGACAATGGATATATAATTGCTCATTTAAATGATAATAAAAAACAAATAACCGTGGTTGGCGTTGTGCCATATATAAGTGAAGGGCAAAATCTGAAGTTAACTGGAGAGTGGGTTAATCATCCTCAATTTGGGAAACAATTTAAGATAGTCCAGTGTGAGGAAATTATACCTAGTTCACTTATGGGTATAGAAAAATATTTATCTTCAGGAGTTATTCAGGGAATTGGACCTGTAACTGCTAAAAAAATTGTACAGCGCTTTGGCGAAGATACTATGAATATATTAGATAATGAGATAGAGAAATTAAAAGAAATTGATGGTATAGGACAAAAAAAGATTCAATTAATATTTGAATCTTACGCAAAGCAACGGGAAGTAAAAAATATTATGATATTTCTTCAAACATATGGAGTAACACCTAGCCAATGTGTAAAAATATATAAAAAGTATGGAGCAGAATCGATAAAAGTAGTTCAAGATAATCCTTATGTACTAACTGAAACTATTTCTGGTGTAGGATTTAAAATTGCAGATAAGATAGCGCGAAGTTTAGGGATTGATAAAGAATCACCTTTTAGAATACAAAGTGGGATTAATTATGTGGTTAATGAATTTTGTGCTATGGGAAACACCTATATGCCACTTTTAAAATTGTATAAGCAATCTAAAAACATTCTTGGGGTTACTGATGAAGAAATTGAGAAAAATATTTATGATAATGTATTGAATGGGAAACTTAAAATCGAGAATATAGATGAAGAAGACTGCGTTTTTACTATGCCTTTTTATTATTGTGAATTAAGTATAACTAAAAAAATAATAACCTTATCTATAGAAGAGTATGAAGAATTAGAAATAGATATAGAAGAGAAAATTAATGATTTTGAGAAAGAAAAAAGCATACAATTTGCGACTTCTCAAAGGAGTGCAATCTGCGGGGCTATGGAAAATAGTATTGAAATTATAACAGGAGGGCCAGGTACAGGTAAAACAACTATAATCAATTGCATTATAGAAATGTTTGAAAAAGCGGGACTTAAAGTGTATATGGCTGCACCTACAGGACGCGCTGCGAAAAGGATGACTGAAGCTACTGGACGGGTCGCGAAAACAATACATAGACTGCTAGAACTTGGGATAGGTGGAGATGACAGTTCGCAGTTTACTAAAAGCGAGGAATCTCCACTTGAGTGTGATGTATTAATTGTTGATGAAGCATCTATGATAGACATAATGCTTATGAATAGTTTGTTAAATGCGATTACAATAGGGACGAGACTTATAATAGTTGGTGATGTTGATCAGTTACCATCAGTTGGACCGGGTAATGTTCTCAGAGACCTTATTGATAGCAAAAGTGTTAAGGTGGTTAAACTTAAGGAGATTTTTAGGCAAGCGCAGGAAAGTATGATTATTGTGAATGCCCATAAGATTAATAATGGTGAAATGCCTATTCTAAATAAAAGGGGTAAAGATTTTTATTTTATTGAAAACAATGAACCAGAGAAAATTTTAAATAACATAATAGCCTTAATAAATACAAGACTTCCTAATTTCAACAAAGAATGGGATAAAATGAAGAACATTCAAATATTATCACCCATGAGGAAAGGCATACTGGGCATAGAAAATTTAAATATCGAGCTTCAGAAAATATTAAATCCTAAAATTAAAGGTAAAAAAGAAAAAGAATTTAGAAACACCATATTTAGGGTTGGTGACAAGGTTATGCAAATAAAAAATAATTACTCTATGAAGTGGCATAAAATGAATGCAAAAGCAGAAGATGGCACTGGAATATTTAATGGGGATGTAGGGTATGTAGAAGATATTAATGAGGATAATGAGAATGTTGTTGTCATTTTCGATGACGATAAGCGTGTAGAGTATGAGGGCGTAAATTTAGATGAACTAATGCTTGCTTATGCTATAACGATACATAAGAGTCAAGGAAGTGAGTTTGAAGTTGTAATTATGCCTATGTTCATGGGACCACCACTTTTAATGAATAGAAATTTGCTCTATACAGGTATAACTAGAGCTAAAAACATGGTTGTTTTAGTGGGAGAGAGAAAAGCTATTAGTTTCATGAAAGACAATAACAGAAGTTTCGAGAGATATTCTGCGCTAGGCTTTAGAATAAAACAAATAGTAGATGCAAATCTGAGTCTAGATTAATATTACGACGCCCCAGGTGATTATTTAATTATAAAGGAGATTTTACATGGTTTACTACGCAAAATTAAACCTTAGTAAGGAAAAAGATGAAATTAGTAATGGGATTTTTAAAGCTTATATAAATGGTGAAAATAATATTGATATTGTATCTGTATTTTACAATTCCTCTGATATATTCTTAAAAACGATAGTAACATATGCAAACGAAAACAAAAACATATTATATATAACTAATGAAGATGAACGTAACATTGATATTCTTTATTATATTAATAAATTTAGCAATCTAGGTCAATATGTGTATTCATCTACAACAAATTATAGGAGTGAAGGTGGGTATTTATACATATGCAGTCATGAGAATGCATTAAAACTACAAGAAAAATTTGATTTGGTTATTTATAATGATATTAGGAGTTTCCCAAAGTTTAATAAAGAGCAAATAAAAAATATATTACTGAAAATGCGAATCATAGGCGGTTTAGCTATAGCATACTGTGTAGAAAATGTTTTAAGTGAGGATAATACAATTATGTTTCCGATAAAAAATGCTAATATCCCAATTATTGAGCCTAGGATTATAACTACTAGAATTAATCTTAGTCTGGATATACCTTTAGTAGTTTATGAATATTTAAATTGGTCAATAATATCTAACAGAAAGGTAATAATATTTGTGCCGGACTCACAAAAGGCTATGTCAGTATTCGCGTATCTTAGTAATTTTAAAAAAAAGTTAAGTGAAAATATAGTCTTATTTATTAAAAGTAGAAGCGATGATAATACTAAAGTAAACTTTATGAATAAAGATAAGGGAATACTCGTAACAAATGACTTTGAAGAAAACTATTTAGAATTCCATTCGATTGATGTTATAGTTTACTTTGCTGATAACGTGAAATTTGACTATAAACAATTGTTTTTTTTATCAAGCAAAGTTGGAAGATTTGAGAATATACAAAGGGGCGAAGCTATATTTTTAGCTAATGCCCAAACTGTTCAAATGGATAAAGCTAAAAGTATGGCTAGTAAATTTAATGAGAAAGCGTGGGAAAGAGGATTATTAAATATATAAAAAAGATACTTTACTGTTTAGTTCAAGTTATATATTCTGGCGATGAATCATGCGTAATATGTAGCGGATATAGTGAAGAAAGTGAAGCGTTGTGCACTGTATGTAGAAAAAAACTAAGACGCTCCGAGGAAAGCTTTTATATAGGCAGTAGTGAAGAAGAATACATTGCAAGGTCAGTGTTTTATTATTCGAGTATTGTTAAAGAACTAATTATTAGACTCAAATATAAAAATGATTTTATATGTGGAGAAATTTTGGCTAAATATATGCTGGAATCTGTTAAAAATAATTATTTGGAGTTTGATTTAATATCTTATGTACCTATGACTAAAAAAGCTCTAAAAAATAGAGGATATAATCAAAGTGAGTTTTTGGCAAAATACTTATCGCAATTTTTAAGTATACCAGTTATATGCGATTTGGTTAAAACGGAAGATACTAAAGATCAAATAGGTCTAAGTGGAGATCAAAGGTGGGACAATATGAAAAAATGCTTTGAAATTAAAGAGAGCGAGTTTATAAAAAATAAAAATATTTTACTTGTAGATGATGTTATAACCACTGGAGCTACAGCATTTCATTGCGCACATATGCTAAAAGAGAACGGAGCGAATAATATTTTTATATTGACTATAGCCAAAAGTAATGTATAATACTGATTGTAGTAAGTTAGGTTTGTGGTTGAAAGTCGAGGCCAGTCGCAGGCAAAACGATCCACGTAAGTTAAACAAAGTTTAGTGAGCATGGTGCGGCTTAGAGGTTAGTCCTGCCGTTTTAACGAGCGAGAGTGTTAGTAGTGAGAAGGTAATTCTGGGTAGCAAAAGCTCCAGCAGGCGAGTGTGGGGGCAAAGACCAGGTCAACTAACTTACTATATAAAAACTCCTAATATTATATTAGGAGTTTTTATATTTTTGTTCGTGTAAACGATTGAAGCACAAAAAACAATTATAGTAAATTAACAATTAACATAAAGAAATAGGGTAATAATTAGGAATATTAAGGGATTGTCACTTAAATTGCTTTAATATTACGTAAATTCTGAATTTATGGTTGCTATTTAGCATTAAGTGTAATAGAATTGAGATACAAAACATATAGCATGATTAAATATAAAACGTTATGTGGATATTAGAAAGGGGTTGTACGTATGAAAATTAAAGTGATAGGAAAAAACATGGAAGTAACAGAAGCATTAAGAAATATGATAGACAAGAAAGTATCTAGATTAGATAAGTATTTTAATCCGGATGTGGAAGCTCAGACAACCATGAGTGTCCATAAGAACAGACATACTATAGAAATTACAATACCTTTTAATGGAGTTGTTTTGAGATCAGAAGAAGTAAATGATGATATGTATACGTCATTAGATCTTGTTGTTGACAAATTAGAGAGACAAATTAGAAAAAATAAAACGAAATTAGAAAAAAGAAACAAAGGAACATCCCTTAAATTTCAGGGTATACCTCAATATGATAATAGTGAAGATAATGGTCTAGAACCTAAAATAGTAAAAACAAAGAAATTTGCATTTAAACCAATGTCTGCAGAAGAAGCAGTGCTTCAAATGGAGTTAGTTGGACATAGTTTCTTTGTATATATGAGTGATGGTAGTACAGAAGTAAATGGTAATTCAGAAGTGAATGTAGTATATAAAAGAAAAGATGGAAATTATGGGTTGATAGAACCACAGTTTTAAAATTTAAAGGATTAAAGTAATCATGTTTACTTTAATCCTTTTTTAGCTTTAACTTTAAAAGTTAAAATTAAAATTAAAAATAAAAAATTAATAGAAAGTATACAATTGTATAAGTTGAATAGAATTAAATTAAGTGTTATACTTTACAAGTGTATATTTTGGAAGTATTAAAAAGAATAGTGAGGATGAAAAAATATGAGTTTAATTAAAAAATTATTTGGTAGTTATAGTGATAGAGAAATAAAAAGAATAACTTCAACAGTAGATAAAATAGAAGCATTAGATTCAATGATGACTAACTTAAGTGATGAAGAACTTAAAGCGAAAACAGAAGAATTTAAGACTAGTTTAAGTAATGGAAAGACATTAGAAGATATTTTGCCTGAAGCATTTGCAGTAGTTAGGGAAGCTTCATGGAGAGTTCTTAAAATGAAGCATTTTAGAGTGCAACTAATTGGTGGAATAATACTTCACCAAGGAAGAATAACAGAAATGAAAACTGGTGAAGGAAAGACTCTTGTGGCTACGCTTCCATCATATTTGAATGCCCTAGAAGGAAAAGGTGTTCACGTAATTACAGTTAATGATTATCTTGCAAAAAGAGATAAAGAAGAGATGGGTAGAATACATGAGTTTTTGGGTCTTACAGTGGGCGTAATTATTCATGATATAGATCAAAATCAAAGGCAAGCGGCTTATAATGCAGATATAACATATGGCACAAATAATGAATTCGGATTTGATTATCTAAGAGATAATATGGTTGTTTATAAAGAAGAAAGAGTTCAAAGGAAATTAAACTTTGTAATAGTGGATGAGGTTGACTCTATATTAATAGATGAAGCTAGAACACCACTTATAATATCTGGAGAAGGAGAAAAATCTACAGACTTTTATAAAGTGGCAGATCATTTTGTAAAGACATTAGTAAAAGAAGAAGATTACACTATAGATGAAAAAGCCAGTGCTGTTATAATGTCTGATGAAGGTATAGATAAGGCTGAAAAGTTTTTCAGTTTAGATAACTATGCTGACGCAGCAAACATGAATATACAGCATCACGTAGTTCAAGCTTTGAAAGCAAACTATATTATGAGAAAAGATAAAGATTATATGGAAAAAGATGGAGAAGTAGTTATTGTAGATGAATTTACTGGAAGACTTATGGAAGGTAGAAGATATAGTGATGGACTTCACCAAGCGATTGAAGCAAAAGAGGGCGTAAAAATCGAGAAAGAGTCAAAAACTCTTGCAACAATTACTTTTCAAAACTATTTTAGAATGTATTCTAAAATAGCAGGTATGACTGGTACTGCGCTTACAGAAGAAAATGAGTTTAGAGAAATATATGGACTTGATGTACTAGTAATACCTACAAATAAGCCTTTAGCAAGAATCGATAATGCAGATTTAGTTTTTAAGACTGTAAGAGGAAAGTATAAGGCTATAATAGATGAAATAGTTGAAACTCATAAGATAAATCAACCTGTACTTGTAGGTACTGTAAGTATAGAAAAATCAGAATTATTATCTGAGATGCTTAAGAGAAAAGGGGTTCCTCATCAAGTACTTAATGCTAAATACCATGAAAAAGAAGCGGAAATAATAGCTCATGCAGGGTCACTTGGTATGGTTACTATAGCAACTAATATGGCAGGGCGTGGTACGGACATTAAACTTTTCGATGGCGTTATTGAAGTTGGTGGACTTAAGATAATTGGAACTGAAAGACATGAATCTAGGCGTATTGATAATCAACTTAGAGGTCGTGCTGGTCGTCAAGGAGATCCAGGAAGTACAAGATTTTACATATCACTAGAAGATGACTTGATGAGAATATTTGGTTCAGAAAGACTTCAGGGTGTTGTAGGAAAATTAGGATTAACTGATGAAGATGCTATTGAAAGCAAAATGGTAAGTGGGGCTATAGAAAGCGCTCAAAAGAAGGTTGAAGGAAATAACTTTGATATAAGAAAAAATGTTGTTCAATATGATGATGTAATGAACCAACAGAGAGAAATAATTTATAAACAAAGAACGGAAGTTCTTCAAGGTGAAGATACTAAAGAGCAAATTGAAGATATGATAAAAGATATTATTTTTACCACAGTTGATTCGCATATTACTGATGTTGAAGAAGAACTTGATGAAGAACTTGCAAAATTAATTAGCTATTTTGAGGAAATATTTCTTCCAAAAGATATGGTTACAGTAGATGAACTTGGTAAATTAACTAATGAAGAAATCAAGGAAAAACTCTTAGAAATTGCTCAGAGAATTTATACTCAAAGGGGAGAAGATTTTGCTGATGAACAAATAAGAGAAGTTGAAAGAGTTATTCTTTTAAGAGTAGTAGATAGTAAATGGATGGATCATATTGATGATATGGAACATTTAAAGCAAGGTATTGGACTTAGAGCTTATAAGCAGCAAGATCCAACACAAGCGTACCAAATGGAAGGTAGCGACATGTTTGCTGAAATGATATATAACATAAAGACAGAAACTATTAAATACTTATTCCATGTTCAAATAGAAAGAGCACCAGAGAGAGAAATGGTTGCACAAATAACATCAACTAATCATGATGATTCTGTTAAACAAGAACCAACTATAAAAGAATCTAAAACAGGAAGAAATGATGAATGTCCTTGTGGTTCAGGAAAAAAATATAAAAACTGTTGTGGCAGATAATAGTTATAACACGATGATTTAATTAGAAGTTAAAAAAGAGGCATACAATTTACGTTGCATGCCTCTTTTTAATATAATAAAAGAGGTGTTAATATTGGTAATATTAGTTGAAGAAATATTAGGTGATTTAAACATATTAAAGGGCAATGTCGAAGAAATAAGGGTGTCTCTTTGACGTAACATCTATGGAAAAAGAGCTAAAAGAATACGAATTTAAAATGCAGGAACCCAGTTTTTGGGAAGATATTACAAAAGCTCAACAAATTACTAAGTTAGCTAAGGGAATTAAGGATAGAATTGATAGATTTAATCTATTGATTAGTAAGATAGAAGACTTAGAAATGTTAACGCAGTTAAGCTCTGATGAAGAAGATGATTCCTCTTTAGAAGAAATAAAAGTTGAACTTAAAGATTTAGCCCATATTGCTGATCAGTTTAGGTTAGAAATTTTATTGTCTGGAAAATATGATAAAAATAATGCTATTTTAACACTTCATACCGGTGCAGGCGGAAGTGATGCTCAAGATTGGACAGAAATGCTTTATAGAATGTACTCAAGATGGTGCGAAAAAAAAGGATATAAAGTTGAAGTTTTAGATTATCAAGCATCGGATGAGGCAGGCATTAAAGCAGTCACATTAAAAATAACGGGAGAGTATGCCTACGGATATTTAATGGCTGAAAAGGGCGTGCACAGACTAGTAAGAATTTCGCCTTTTAATGCAAATGGCAAGAGGCAAACTTCATTTGCATCTTGTGAAGTGCTTCCTGAACTTACTGAGGATCAAGATATTGATATAAAGCCTGATGACCTTAGAATAGACACATATAGGTCCGGAGGTGCAGGAGGTCAACATGTAAACAAAACTGACTCAGCTATAAGGATTACGCATATTCCTACGGGTATTGTAGTGCAATGTCAGAATGAGCGAAGCCAGCATAGCAATAGACAAACTGCAATGAAGATGCTTATGGCAAAACTCTTGATTTTAAAGGAAAGAGAGAAAAAGGATAGGATAGAAGACTTAGCCGGAGACTTGAAAGAGAATGGTTGGGGAAGTCAAATTAGATCATATGTTTTTCATCCATATAGTATGGTTAAGGATCATAGAACTAATATAGAAGTAGGAAATGTAGATGCAGTTATGGATGGCGATATTGATGTTTTTATTGAAGAGTATTTAAGACAAAGTAATAAATAACATATTTTCGATGGATAATAGAAAAAGATAGTTATAAAAGAAAAGCAGTAGAATATTTAAAATATTCTACTGCTTTTCTTTTATATAGGAAACTATATTTTTGTATTATAAAAGGTTGTGTCAAAATAATTTGATTCAACCTTTTTTTATCTATAAAGTGTTTATGTTTATAGGCATGAAATAGTATATCTAGTTAGAGCGCCTAACATACTTCCTTCGACTACCTCGTTTAATTTATTTACCATTACCTTTGGAGGTTCCTTCATACTATTTTTTATCCACTGTACTGTTATACCTACAAAAGCATGAGTGTAAAAATCTGCAATAAAACTTTTATCAGTAGTTGAAACTTTTATGCCAGAGGAAACATCGTTTACTACTCCCATAATAAGATCATAGGTTTCTTTAAAAAGATACCCATCAAATGCATTTTGACCAGGAGTATTAAGAGCATTAGTATAAAAGGATTTATTGTTCATTAAATATGTTAAAGTTTTATACATGGCATCAGTCCAATGTTCATAGTTTGTGCCACCGGCTAAGTTTTCTATGGCTTCAGTATAATAAATCCAGTTTACAAGATCGAATTTATCTTTGAAATGATAATAAAAGGTTTGTCTGTTAACGCCACAATTATCTGCAATTTGACGAATTGAAATTTTTGCGAGTGGTATTGTCTCCATTAATTTCTTAATTGATAGAGCAAGAGCTTTTTTAGTTATTTGGGATCCCGACATTAGTATCACCTACAAACATATGAATTAATAAAAGCAAATAATAATATTAACTTTTACTAACTTTATTATAACAAAAGGAATACGTGCATTCAAGAAAAAAGATAAGTACATGTTTTTAGACTATTGATATGCTATTTTGATATCATTTACATAATAAACAATAATTTATTTTTCGACAAAAATTGTTTTAAATTAAATTTGTAAAAATAAAATTAGATAACAATGTAAAAAATAAATGAAAATATTTACTTTTAACATTAATATAAGAAAAAATGAATAAAATGTTGAAATATATATAAATGTGGTATATAGTGAAATTATTAAAAAAATTTAGGGAGGTACAATACATGACAAAATTAAAATCAAGGGTTTATTCCTTTATAGTGAGCATATCTATGTTAGTTTTTATATTACCAACTTCTGCGGTGAGCGCTCAAACACTACAAGCAAAAACACTTTCAGATGCATTAACAAAGACAAGTATGGCAACATCATCGGAAAGTAATGGAAAACTAAGTCTTAAATTAAATGGTGAAGGACTTTCAAAAAGTGAACAACAACAATTTACACAAGTAAGTAAAATGTTGAATAATTTACAAGTAGTTTTCAATTCGAAAACAGCTGCAAGCAAAGATGGTAAAGTCTCGAAACAATATATTAAAACAATAGCAAATGTAGGAGGAACTCCTTACAACGGTGAGGTATGGAGTGACATGAACGTAAATGGTAAAAATGTCGTAGCCAAGGAAATTGTAAAATCACCACAATTATTTAAAATGATTTCTCAATCTAAAAACATAAATAAATACATGATTATGGATTTCCCTCAAGGAGAAAATGGTAGTATTGATTTTAAGAAAATGATGAGTGGAAACAAGGAATTACAAAAATTGATTTTAACTATTACTCAAAAGTATTCATCACAATTAAATTTAAAAGGTGTTGTAACTAAGGATGGTAATGTATATAAAGTTAAAATTGATGATGCTAAGTTCAAAGAAATTATAAGAAAAGTAGTTAACATAACTGCAGAAAATAAAGAAATACAGGGTCTTATAAAAAATTATGTGGTTACATCAATGAAGAATAGTGGAGCGTCAACTAAAGATATTAACAATACAAAAATTCAAATGGAACAGATGTTTACTAAACTTCAATCACAAAAGTTCTTAGATGCATTTAATAAAAACATGGACAAACTTGATAATATTAAGATACTTGGAAATAAAGGAATTGAAATTGCATATACAATAGATAAAAATGGATATGTAATAGGTACAAAAGGTAACATAGAAATTGTTATAGATGCAGCGAAGTTAGAGAAAGCCTTTGGTAAATCAACAGGTCAAAGTGCATTGAAGGGTATATATACAGCAGATATAAAATTTGAAGTAAATAACAAAAATATTAATAAAAAGGTTAATGTTAAGTTACCAAAAATCACTGCGAAAAATTCATTTAATTATACTGAACTAATTAATGGTACACAACAAACACAAAAAGTAGAAGCACCTAATGAAGTTATAAAAAGTTCTAAATAGTTGTAATGAAACCAAGTTTAAAAGGAAATGCAAATAAAAATCGTCTCACTTTTTAAAAGTGAGACGATTTTTATTTGCATTTTAAATTTAAGCATTGGATTTAATAAGCTCTTCCCCAGATAACATTCGCTTTAGCTGGTTTACCACAACATAAGCAAACACCTGCATCCTCTGGTTGATCAAATGGCATACATCTAGATGATGCGCCAGCAACTTCTTTTACTTTTTCCTCGCAAGCGAGGTCTCCACACCAAGGGGCATTAACAAAACCTAAGGTCTTATCAAGAATTTCTTTTAATTCTTCAACAGTTTTTGCACTAAAGGTTCTAATATTTTGTGCATCGCTAGCTTTTTCAAAGAGAGATTTTTGAATATCAATTAGAAGTTCTGGAATTTTTGATTCTAGTTCATCCATAGGAACAAATAATTTTTCACGGGTATCTCGCCTTACTAGGACTACTTGATTTTTTTCTATATCTTTTGGTCCAACTTCAAGCCTAAGTGGAACACCTTTCATTTCATATTCACTGAATTTCCATCCAGGCATTTTATCGCTAATATCTATTTTTACTCTGGCAACTTTTGATAACATATTCTTAAGTTCTGTTGCTTTTTCAATTACGCCTTCTTTATGTTGTGCAACTGGCACGATCATAAGTTGAATTGGAGCTATAGCTGGTGGAAGTATTAGACCATTATCGTCACCATGAACCATAATTAAAGCACCTATAAGTCTTGTAGACATTCCCCAAGAAGTTTGGTGAACATAAGCAAGTTTACCAGTTTTATCTGAATACTGGATGCTAAAAGCTTTTGCAAAACCATCGCCAAAATTATGAGAGGTTCCACATTGTAGTGCTTTACCATCATGCATTAAACTTTCAATTGTGTAAGTTTCATTTGCTCCAGCAAATTTTTCTTTTTCTGTTTTTTTACCTTTTATAACTGGAATAGCAAGGGTTTCTTCGCAAAATTTAGCGTATATATTAAGCATTTTAAGAGTTTCTTCTTTTGCTTCTTCCTCAGTTGCATGTGCGGTATGGCCTTCTTGCCATAAAAATTCTGAACTCCTAAGGAAAGGTCTTGTGGTTTTTTCCCATCGTACTACAGAACACCATTGATTATATAATTTAGGAAGATCGTTGTACGATTGAATTATTTTTGAATAGTGATCACAAAATAATGTTTCGGAAGTAGGTCTTACGCAAAGCCTTTCTGCGAGTAGTTCATCACCTCCGTGTGTTACCCAAGCAACCTCTGGAGCAAAGCCCTTAACGTGGTCTTTTTCCTTTTCAAGTAAGCTCTCAGGAATGAACATTGGCATATATACATTTTCATGTCCTGTATCTTTAAACATTTGATCCAATATTTTTTGAATGTTTTCCCATATTGCATAACCATAAGGTCTGATTACCATGCAACCTCTAACGCTAGCATAATCAGCAAGTTCTGCTTTTTTTACAATGTCGGTATACCATTTTGCAAAATCTTCTTCCATAGAGGTAATCGATTCTACGAATTTCTTTCCTTTTGCCATAATTATTTTCCTCCTGTTTAATAAAAAATTTAAAATAAATACAAAAAAACTCGCATCCCGAAAAGGGACCGAGTATTACCTGCGGCACCACCCTAGTTGATATAAAAAAATAGCTACGAAAAGATCTAATTTCTATTAATACTTTTCGTTCTATTGGGCATATTTACTTCTAATAATAGGGCACTTTAAAATTAATCATAGAATAAAAATAATCATATGTCAAGAAACAATTCGTGATTATTCTTAATATCTATTAAGTGTTTTTAGTGCTCCTATTATAAAGCAAAGAGAATATTATAATCCCAATTATAGAAATAAGAAAACATTCTTTATAATATAAGATAATGAAGTCTCCATTAAAGGTACATTTAACTATAGCATTAGATGCTACATTATAACATCTTTCTATGGCAGTTAAACTTATATGAGCATAAGTATCTTTTGGTGTGTGTATACGCGTCATATCATTGTCACAAAATGTTATAGCGTCAATATTTTGCTTCCTAAAGCTCTCGTGGTCACTTGCATCTTCAAAAAGATAATTGAAAAAGATTTTTTCGCTTTCACATGTCTTTGAAATTGATTTTATAAAAGGCGTTTTAGTTGTATCATTTTTTGACCCCATGATGCATAGAGGTATAGGATTATTACTTCCAATCATGTCGAAATTAAAAACTTTACTATTTTTTATATAAGCTTTATATTTTGTGATAAATTGAGATGAACCTAAGCAACCGAATTCTTCTGCATTAAAGCCTATGAAAAGAATGCTACGATTTGGTTTGCCAAGTGAAGTTAAGTACTTGCTCATTTCTAGCATAAAAGAAAGTCCGGATGCATTATCTAGAGCTCCATTATATATAGTACCATTTAAATCTGTGCCTATATGATCAAAGTGCGCGGAAATGATTATTGGAGGACTAGATGTGTCCGTGCCTTCTAAATAGCCCATAACATTACTTACAGTGGTTTCAGAGACCTCATATGGAACAAAGCAATCGACTATATTATCTTTGCCTATTAAATCTTTAAGTCTTGTAAGGGATTGCTTAGTGACCATAATATACATGTTGTACTTTGATCCACTAATAAAAGAACTTCTAAAAGATAAATCATTGTTAGGGGGAACAAACAATATGAACGGGCCGTCCGCTGTACTTACTTTTATGTAGTTATTATTTATTTCGGTAACATTAGCTTTGTTAAAGGTTAAATGATTTGTTCGAAAGTTTACCATATCTTCTTTGAAATCCTTGCTATAAACAAAATCTTTTATTAAAATTCCGTCTTTACCGGATACTTTTAAATATGGACTACCTTTAATTGTTTTAGGATACTTTACCTTGAAGTTTTGAAGTTCATTACCTTTATAAGGTTTTAATCCGCTCTTTTTCAATTCGGTGTTAATGTATGTAGCGATTTCTTGATTTTCTAAAGTGCCAGGCAATCTACCTTTAAATTGGTCGGATGAAATATACTTTATATTTTGGTCTACATTTGTAGGATTGAACCTGTATAAGGTATAATACATATGCGCACTATAAAATAATAATAAAAGACAAAATATTAAAAAAAACAAACTAATTAGTTTTTTCATAAATTTCTCCTAAAAATTTCTATATTCTATATAGATATGCGGGTAGAAATCGTGGTATGATTAAATAAGTTAATTTTAGCTGTTTAAGCTTAAAAATATAAATTATGTGAGGAGGATTGGCTATTAGTCATAAGATAATAAATAAACTAACATACAGATTGATATTTATTTTGTTTATGATGATTTGTAGGTAGCCAAAAAATATGGAGAATATAAATAGTAGATTAATTAAAGAGTTTGCAATAACTATGGAGCAGGCGGAAAGTGTAATTCAATTATTAGATGAGGGGAATACAGTTCCTTTTATAGCTAGATATAGAAAAGAGAGAACTGGTGGACTTGATGATATAATACTTAGAAATTTCACAGAGAGACTAATATATCTTAGAAATTTAGAGGAAAGAAAAGCGGATGTAATACGTCTTATAGGTGAACAAGAAAAACTGACTGAAGAAATTGAAAAATCAATAAATAAATCTGAGACGCTTACAGAAATAGAGGATATATATAGACCATATAAGCCTAAAAAAAGAACAAGAGCTATAATTGCAATAGAAAAGGGTCTTAAGCCACTGGCAGAAACTATTTTTAGTGGTGAATTTAAAGGTGATATAAATGAGTATGCAGAGGGGTTTGCAAACGAAGATAAATTAGTGAGTAATGCTTTAGATGCACTTGCGGGTGCTGGCGACATAATAAGTGAAATGATTTCAGATGAAGCTGATTATAGAAAGTGGATTAGGGGCCAAGTACATAACTTTGGAAGCGTAGAAACTAAGGGAAGTTCTGAGGAAACTACTCCATTTGAAATGTATTATGAGTATAAAGAAGGAATTAAAACTATACCGCCACATAGAATTCTTGCTATTAATAGAGGGGAGAAAAGTAAGATACTTTCTGTGAAAATTAAGGCTGATAATGATAAAATTATTGATTATTTAAGAAATAAATGCTTAAAGGGTAATAGTGAAACAGATAAATTTATAGAACTAAGTATAATTGATTCTGTAAAAAGACTTATATTCCCATCAATTGAGAGAGAAATAAGATCTGAATTAACAGAAAAGGGTGAAATAGGAGCAATAGATATATTTAAAGCTAATTTGAAGGCTTTATTAATGCAGTCACCTATAAAAGGGAAAGTGGTGCTAGGTTTTGATCCTGGATTTAGAACTGGGTGTAAAATAGCAGTGCTTGATGAGACAGGTAAGGTTTTAGATATTGCTACGGTATATGCGACTGCTGGTAGTCAGGATGGCGTTAAAAAATCTATAGCTATTATTAAAGATTTAGTAATTAAAGATAATGTAGAAGTAGTGTCACTTGGTAATGGAACGGCTAGTCGTGAATCAGAAGAAATATTAGCCCAAATTATTACAGAACTTAAGCAGGAATGTTCAAGAGATTTGTACTATGTTATAGTATCAGAAGCAGGAGCATCAGTGTATTCAGCGTCAGAGCTTGCATCTAAAGAATATCCAGACATAGATGTATCAATTAGAGGAGCTATTTCCATTGGCAGAAGGCTTCAAGATCCATTAGTAGAACTTGTAAAAATCGATCCTAAAGCTATTGGGGTTGGTCAATATCAACATGATGTAGCACCTAAGAAACTTGATGAATCCTTAAAAGGAGTTGTTGAGGATTGTGTTAATGCTGTTGGTGTAGATCTTAATATTGCAACGCCTGCACTTCTTGCATACATATCGGGAATAAATGCTGCTATTGCTCAAAATATTGTAGCATATAGAGAAGAAAATGGTAAGTTCAAGGCTAGGAAAGAATTGTTAAAGGTTAAAAGACTCGGGGCAAAGGCATATGAACAATGCGCAGGCTTTCTAAGAGTTATGGAGAGTAATGAATTTTTAGATAACACTTCAATTCATCCCGAGTCTTATAATGCTACTAAAAAATTATTGGATTTTTTAAACTATACAAAAGAAGATCTTAAATCTTTAAATTTCAAGGATATGGATGAGAGGATAAAAGACATTAATTTTAATGAACTTGCATTAAAATTAGAAACAGGTGCTCCAACTCTTAGAGATATTATTAAAGAAATTAAAAAGCCAGGTAGAGATCCAAGAGAGGAATTACCAAAACCAATATTAAAGACAGGTGTAGTTCAAATGAAGGATCTTAAACCAGGCATGAAACTTATGGGGACAGTTAGGAATGTATCTGATTTTGGCGCATTCGTTGATATTGGAGTTCATCAAGACGGATTAGTGCATATAAGTCAACTATCAGATAAATTTGTAAAACATCCATTAGATGTGGTTAGTGTTGGAGATATAGTAGAAGTTAGCGTAATTGAAGTTGATGAGAAAAGAAAAAGAATATCATTATCAATGAAAAATCAGTAATGAATATCTTGCTTTTTTTGTAAAACGTGTATATAATCAAATTATAAAATAAAATTTAATAATCTTCAGGGCGGGGCGAAGTTCCCCACCGGCGGTAAAGCCCGCGAGCCGTAAAGGCAGATTCGGTTTAATGACATTTTGGAAGGCGTTTTTCCTTCCAAAGTCATTAACACAGCACCTTTAGGTGCTGATCAGATCCCGAAGCCGACAGTAAAGTCTGGATAAAAGAAGATGTGATATATGTGAATTCGCCCTGATATAGTTATATATCAGGGCTTTTATTATATCCATCCCTTAAAGATATATTTAAATAGGGGGTATAAAAATGAGAGACGAAAAACTTATTAAAATGATCAAAATTTCACTTTTAGCTGTTATAGCTTTTCTTTTAATGTACATTGAATTACCAATACCTATATTTCCTACATTCCTAAAAATAGATATTAGTGACTTACCAGCGCTTTTAGGGGCATTTGCATTAGGGCCAATAGCAGGAGTTATTATTGAACTTGTTAAAAATATATTACATGGAGTGTTTGCAAGTAGTACTGCGCTAGTAGGAGAATTCGCAAATTTCCTAGTAGGTTCATGTTTAGTATTAGTTTCTGGGTATATATATAAGATTCGTAAAAGTAAGGGTGGAGCCATTGTTGGATTGCTAATAGGAACAATTGTTATGTCAATTTTTGCATCGATATTAAACTATTTTGTTATATTACCTTTATATGAGTCGGTATTAAAATTCCCAATAACTGGCATTATAGCGGCGGGATCAAAAATAAACCATAACATTACAAATTTAAATTCTTTTGTTGTTTGGATGATTCTTCCTTTTAATATTCTTAAAGGAATAGTATTATCTGGAATGACTTTAGCCTTATATAAGAGTGTTTCTCCTATGCTTCATAAAGAACACATAGAAAGTAAATACAGAAGTAAACAACAGAATTATTAATAGAAATACAAAAGACTAGCATTTATTTGCTAGTCTTTTGTATTTCTACCTACTATATAGATATGCATAGCAGTATGAACTTTCTCCGAAAGTGACTCCAAATAAGAAGAGCAGAAACAATTGGAATTCCATTTAAAATTCTTCTTTTGTAGGTAAAAATTCTCGTGAGACTTCCTGAAAGGAAGGCTAGCGAACCGGCTGCAAGCCGAATGTGAGCGTTAGAGAATTTTTACTTACAAAAGATTAGAATTTCTTAATGAAATTTCATGTTTCAAGCTCTTATTTGGAGTCGCGCAGGAGAAACTTCATAGGTTACGATTCCACATGATTACAGCATCTTCGCCGTTGTCTTCGTAATAATTACGCCTTAAACCTTCTTGCTGAAAACCATATTTTTCATATAAGTTTATAGCAATAAAATTTGAACTTCTAACTTCTAAGGTTATTGCAGTAACTTTATGTTTCCTACAAATCCTAAATAAAGCCTCAACAATAATATTGCCAGCTCCATTGCCACGAGCCTGGGGGTGAACTGCAATATTAGTTACATGAGCCTCATCTATAATTACCCACATTCCGCCATAACCTACTATTGTATTACCTTTTTTTAATACAACATATTTAGCAAACTTATTATCTAGTTCACTTTGGAGTGAGTCTAAGCTCCAGGAAATAGGAAAGCTTAACTCACTAATATTGAGTATGGCTTTAATAGATGATTCATCCATTGGGTAAATTTTAAAGTCGTTATTCATTTTTATTTTGCCTCATCTTTTCTTCATACTCACGCTCAGCTTGAGGTTTGCGTAGGTAAATAGGGACGGATGCATATATGTCATCAAAAGTTCCATTAGATAAAAGCTTAAGACCTAATTCTCCAAGAGAGGTTGCCTTAGCTAGATTTAGATGATCCGGTGCAAAAATTACCTTAGGTAAATTTGTTATAAGTTTTTCTTTGAATTTTAAGGTCCCATCTCCTACAAAGGATATGTTACAATCCTTATCTTTAAGCATAGTTATTAATTCGTCTATTGATATATTAATGTAGTCACTGATACGATTAAGTTTTTTATCCTCAAAGGTATAAAGAGCGGTATAAACATTATCTCTTAAGGCATCTAGTATAGGACAAATAATTCCATCCGTATAAGCTAAGTTATATGCTAAAGAATCCAAGGTAGATACGGTCACAAAGGGCTTATTTGTGCCTTGGCTTAGTCCTTTTATGGTAGCCATACCTATTCTAAGGCCTGTGAAGGAACCGGGTCCCTTTGAGGCTACAAACGCGTCAATATCATCTATGCTCATTTGCGTATTTTTGAATAATTCATCAATTATAGGCATGAGTATTTGGGAATGTTGTTTTTTATAATTAAAGGTTATTTCACCAAGGACTTTGTTATCGTCGAGGATTGCACAAGTTGCAGATTGCGTGGCAGAATCTAGACTTAAAATTTTCATAGTATTATCTCCTTTACATAATCGTATCTTTTATCAGAATACTCAATACTGATCTTTCTATAATTATCGCAAAGCTCAGGTAGCTTTTCTATAGTTATGGTTAATTTGTTTGGTGGAATTATTTCTTCAATGTAATTAGCCCATTCAATAACACTAACTCCATCACTAAATATATATTCATCAAAGCCTATAGCTTCTATTTCATCGGGGTCATTTACTCTGTAGACATCAAAATGATATAATTTTAATCTTCCAGTATATTCATTTACAATAGTAAAAGTAGGACTTGTAATATTGTCTTTAATATCTAAGCCTTTAGCAATTCCCTTAGTTAAATGAGTTTTCCCGGTGCCTAAGTCACCAATTAAGCAAATTATGTCACCTGAATTCACAAGTGAGCCTATTAACTCTCCTATTTTATAAGTTTCGTCAACTGTAGTTACTATGTATTCCATAAGTTTCACCTCATTAAATATTTTATCCTAAAACATAAAAAAAGAAAAGGGCTAAATCATCTCCTGCGGAGCTACATTATTAACGACTTCACAAGGAGATTTATACTCCCACCTATAGAAGCGGGAGACTAACCTTGTGAAATGTCGTTAAAGATATAAAAAACTCTTGCATTTTATTATAAAACGTGATAAGATTTAAATGTATTTTAGGGGTATAGCTCAGTTGGTAGAGTAGTGGTCTCCAAAACCATTGGTTGTAGGTTCGAGCCCTACTACCCCTGCCATTTTTATGTTTTAGGTTTTATGTTTTTCGTCTTAAAAGTTAATAAAGGGGTATGGCTCAATTGGTAGAGTAGTGGTCTCCAAAACCATTGGTTGTAGGTTCGAGTCCTACTACCCCTGCCAGATAAAACCTGTGAAATTATTTTCACGGGTTTTTACGTTTTATTATAATAAAGTGTTAAATTTAATATTAATTATTTCAAAAATAAGAAACAGGTTAAGATGCCTGCAACTGGAGGTATATAATGCAACAATATGACATAGTAGTAATTGGAGGCGGTCCAGCAGGCCTTGCAGCTGCTATTTCAGCTAAAGAACATTATGAAGGTAAAGTTTTGATTTTAGAAAGAGAAAAACAATTAGGTGGAATCTTAAATCAGTGTATTCATAATGGATTTGGTAAAAATATTTTTAGTGAGGATTTGACGGGACCAGAATTTGTACAGAAGTTTATAGATAAAATTAAGGAACTAAATATTTCATATAAATTAAACACTACTGCTTTAAATTTAAGTGATACTAAAGAGATCAATGTTGTGAACTCTGAGATTGGAACTTTCAAAATTTGTGCGAAAACTATAATAATTGCTACAGGATGCAGAGAGAGGCCAAGAGGATTTTCAAATCTGCCAGGTAGCAGATGTGCAGGTATTTACACTGTAGGGTGTGCACAGAAATTTGTAAATATTGAAGGCTATATGCCAGGAAAAGAAATAGTTATATTAGGCACAGGAGACATTGCATTAACAGTAGCGAGAAGGCTAACAATTGAAGGTGCAAATGTTAAGGCAGTAATTGAGAGCAAAAACGTTATTGATGCAGTTGATAAAAAATTATGTGATTCACTAGAGGATTTCAATATACCATTAAAAATGATGCATAAGGTTGTTGATATTCAAGGGAAAAGTAGAATCGAAGGTATTACTTTAGTAAAGATTGATAGTAATAATGAAGTTATAAATGGCAGTGAGGAACGTATTTCTTGTGATGCATTACTTTTATCAGTAGATTTATATCCTGATAATGAACTGGCAAAGCAAGCTAGGATAGTAGTTAATTCATCAACAGGACGAATTAAATTGAATGAAAATTCACAAACAAACATAGGTGGTATTTTTGCGTGTGGAGGGGTAGTTCAGGGGTATAATTTTCATGAAAGTGTGGTAAAACAAAGCTATGCTATAGGCAAAAGTGCATCACTATATGCAAACAACTCTGAGATTTAATAAAACAACAGAAATACTATTGACATATTTTAATGTTAAGAATATAATAAAGAAAAGTAATTCATACTGAAATACTAGGAAATACTAGAAAATACTAAGAAGAAGGAAAGTAATATAGGAAGAATTTACAGAGAGAGAGTCCAAAGTTGAGAAGACTCTTATAGGAAAATTATATGAAGTGCCCTTTGGAGTTATGCACCGAACAAGTCATGCAATAGTTTATAACAAGTAAAAGATGTTGTTATTTATTATTGTTTGCCTCTGGTAGGCTGCATCGGGACTCACCCGTTATAGTGATAGAGCATACCGTTGTGCTTGAAAAAGTGGCGTTATAATCATTTTGGTGGTTGTAACTTAGAGTGGGACCACGAAGTAAAACTTCGTCTCTAATAATAGAGGAAGTTTTTTTTGTACCCAAAAACATATGAAATATTACAAAAATAAACAAATATGTGTCACTTTTTCATATTATGAGATTATACAAATGCAAAAGTATGGATAGCTTTTAAAGGAAAATTATTTATTTTAAATTGGGGGGTATTATTATGATGTATAACAATGTTTTAGATATGATAGGTGGAACACCGGTTTTAAAGTTGAATAAACTAGTGAGTGGTGACATAGCTGATGTATATGTGAAATTAGAAAAATATAATCCAGCTGGAAGTATAAAAGATAGGGCAGCTCTTGGTATGATAGAAAAAGCTGAAAAATTAGGATTACTAAAGGAAGGTTTTACGATAGTTGAACCAACTAGTGGAAATATGGGAATAGCTTTAGCGATGATTGGTAGAATTAAGGGATATGATGTAATTATTGTAATGCCAGATAGCATGAGTGTTGAAAGACGTAGTTTAATAAAAGCATATGGCGCACAACTTGTCCTTACAGATGGTTCAAAGGGAATGAAGGGTGCTATAAATAAAGCAAAAGAAATATCAGACGGAGATTCTAAATTCTTTTTACCACAACAATTTGTTAATATAGCAAATCCAGAAAAACATTATGAAACTACTGCAGAAGAAATTTTTAGTGATATAGCAGATGTAGATGTTTTTGTAGCAGGAGTCGGAACTGGTGGAACAATTACTGGAGTAGGCAGAAGATTAAAAGAATTTAATAAGGAAATTAAAGTTGTTGCAGTTGAACCAGCAAAATCGCCAGTATTATCTGGTGGCGAACCAGGACCACATAAAATCCAAGGTATAGGAGCAGGTTTTACACCAGATATTTATGATAGTAGTGTAATTGATGAAATAATGCAAATAACTGATGAAGAGGCTTTCGATATAGCAAAAAGGCTTGCTAAAGAGGAAGGTATATTAGTAGGAATTTCAACAGGAGCTAATGTTGCAGCAGCAATTAAACTTGCTAAAAAATTAGGTAAAGGCAAAAAAGTTGTTACAGTTGCTCCAGACGGTGGAGAAAAGTATATTTCAATGGGTATTTATGACTAATTAGGGTAAGATATAAACATTTATTTCTACTCTATAGATAAAAAGCACATAGAAATAGACTAATGTGAGGGTTTAAGAACATATAAATTCATATTTAAAAATATGAATTTGTATGTTTACAAACTATAATTCTATAGGAGGAATTAATGTATGTTTAAAACGTTACGATATGATATAAATAATATATTAGAAAAGGATCCAGCAGCTAAAAATTGGGTTGAAGTAATATTATTATATCCATGTATTCATGCTGTAATAGTATATAGAATAGCCCATATGTTATATAATCATAAAATATTTTTCTTAGCTAGAGCTATATCTCAAATAGCTAGATTTTTTACTGGAATAGAAATTCATCCAGGGGCTAAGATTGGAAAAGGATTTTTTATAGATCATGGAACGGGAGTAGTCATTGGAGAAACTACGGAAATTGGAAACAATGTAACTTTGTACCAAGGAGTTACTTTAGGGGGAACAGGCAAGGACACTGGTAAAAGACATCCTACTTTAGGAAATGATGTTATAGTTGGCGCCGGTGCAAAGATTCTTGGTCCCATTAAAATAGGTACAGGTAGCAAAGTTGGTGCAAATGCTGTAGTTTTAAAAGATGTATTACCAAAGGCCACTGCTGTAGGGATACCTGCTAGAGTTATTTTTGTAAATGAATTAACAATAATTGAGATTAAAGACTACGCAGGCAATACTAAAAGAATGTACAATGATATGGTGATATAAAGGGAATGAAAATATGAGTGTTAAAGATGATATAATTAAGTTTTGCAGCATAAATGGTTTAGATGTTATAGGGTTTAGCGAATGTAGGATTTTTCATGAGCTAAATCCTTATTTTGATAAGAGAAAAAAACTAGGTCTAGAAAATGAGTTTGAAGAGAAAGAGTTAGATAAAAAGATAAATCCATTTATATATATGGAAGATGGGAAAACTATAATTTCTATTGCATTTCCATATTTATATGATAACAATATAAGTGGAAAGGTATATTTTTCAAGTTATACTATGGGAAGAGACTATCACCTTGTATTAATCGAATACATGAAAAAGATTTGTACATATATTGAGTCTCTGGGTGCAAAAGCTATGTATTTTGTAGACAGTAATGCGCTGCCTGAGAGGTATATCGCAAGCCTTTGTGGATTAGGATTCATAGGAAAAAATAATATGTTAATAACGAAGAGGTATGGATCATATGTTTTTTTAGGAGAAATTATAACGGATTTAGTGATAGAGCCAGATGAAAGCGTTACGCAAAAATGTGGTGATTGTGAAATATGTCTGTCATCATGTCCTACAAGTGCTATAGTTAAAGGGAAAGTTGGAATAAATAATAACTCTAATATATGTTTGTCCTATATAACTCAGAAAAAAGATATAGAGGACTTATGGTTTGAAAAACTAGATGGAAGGCTATTTGGTTGTGATACTTGCCAGAAAGTTTGCCCATACAATAAAAAGGTTGAATTAAGTCTTATTAAAGAATTTAAACCTTATGAACATATGAAAACACCTGAGCTTAAGGTATTGATGAATATTGATAATAAATTATTTAAAGATATGTACAAAACAACTTCTTGTGGATGGAGAGGTAAAAATATTATTAAAAGGAATGCAATTATTAATGCGTTTATTATTGAAAAAGTTGAAATTATAGCCCTGCAGAAGGATACATCACCTTATATAAGAGATTATTATTATAGACTTTTAAAGTTTTTCAAATTATAATATTTCTATAGTCATTATTTATGAAAGGTGGAATTTAGATGCTTTCGAAATCTATGTTAGGAATAATAAATATTTTGCCAGATAGGGTTGTATCATTTATAGCAAAATATTTATTAGATTCATATATTAACAAATATGCAAATATTAAAACTCACGGAATGGAGAAAATTAAGGATATAAAGGCGCCCATAATTTTCATATGCAATCATTTAAGTAATGCAGATGGCATAATTATGAACAGGCTATTAAAGGATAATAATGTAACTTTTGTTGCAGGGGTAAAGCTAACGGATAATAGGCTTACTAAGTTAGGTTTTTTTGTAGCGAAAACTATACAAGTACATCCTAATTCACCAGATAAAGACGCTATATCTAAGATAGTAAGTACGCTAAAACAAGGTAATAATATTATGATGTTTCCAGAAGGAACTAGAAGTAGAAGTGGAAAGATGATAGAGGGTAAGAGAGGTCTTATATTAATGGCTAAATTATCAAAGGCGACAATTCTTCCAATGGGTATTTGGGGAACAGAAAAGTTATTACCAATTGATGAAAGTGATATGGCGTTAGAAAAATTTCATCATGCTGATGTAAATATTAGTATTGGTGATTCTATTATGATTCCAAGTAAAGATAAAGATGAAGCTCGCGATGAATACTATGATAGAGTTATGAATGAAATAATGTCGGGTATAGCAGTGCTTCTTCCTGAGCAGTATAGGGGAGTATATTCTCAAAATAAATAGATAAAAATAAGTAGGTGATTTATATAAATAAAAAAACTATTAAAGTAGTTCTTGAAATTCTTAATGAAACATATGCAGGTGTAAAGTGTGGACTTGATTTTACAAATCATTATGAACTTTTAGTATCAACAATATTATCAGCACAATGTACAGATGTAAGGGTTAATGTTGTTGCAAAGAAGCTATATGCAAAATATAATACTCCAGAGGCTATGATTACATTATCAAAAGAAGAACTAGGAGAAAAAATTAAGAGCTGTGGGTTTTATAACAATAAGAGCAAAAACATTTTGGGTGCTACAAAACTTTTATTAGAAAAATATGGAGCCGTAGTGCCTAGTACTATGGAAGAACTAATACAGCTTCCAGGAGTTGGGAGAAAAACTGCCAATGTAGTCCTATCAAATGCATTCGGAATCCCAGCTATTGCTGTAGACACTCATGTTTTTAGAGTTTCGAAAAGAATTGGACTTGCCTCGGGGAAAACTGTTGAAATTGTAGAACAAGAGCTTATGAAAAATATTCCAAGAAAAATGTGGAGTGATGCTCATCATTTTATTATATGGCATGGGCGAGAAATATGTAAGGCTAGGAAACCTAATTGTGAGGTATGTCCTATAGCACCTTATTGCGAATTTTTAAATGGGAAATCTAAGTGATTATTATAATTACAGATAATAATAAGGAGCTTTCTTAATGACATTTCAGAAGGAAAGTCTCCCACTTCTATAAGTGGGAGTTATATACCCTAACAAATAGAAAACTTTAGTGGGAATATAAATCTCCTTCTGAAGTCGTTAATATTTCAGCGACCCAGGAGATGATTTGATATCAGTGAAAGAAGAATAGTTAAGGATACATAAAGAAAGTGTATATTGGTTAAAATGTTTTAAAATCTTTTATCAAAGATTTATGCATTTATGCTAATATGTGCTTTCTTTTTATATAATTATACTGGTAATTATAGATTCAGTGTAATTAATGCTATATAATGAAGGTGAGGTGGAGTGAATGAATTATAATGAGGAAACTTTAAGTAAACTGGTTGAAGAAATTATAGGTGCAAAAGATATTAGTTTAGTAGAAATACCATGTGTGGACTTATATATGGATCAGGTTACAACCTTTTTTAATGAAAAGCTTGGAAGTCTTAAAAGAAATGAAGAGGATAAAATCCTTACAAAAACAATGATTAACAACTACACTAAAGGTAAAGTTTTGATGCCAGCGAAAAATAAAAAATATACTAATGAGCATATTATTTTACTTACACTTATTTATAATTTGAAGCAAACTATATCAATTAGTGATATTAATACTTTATTTGATCCTATTATTGATATAAAAGCCCCACAAAGCATAAGTGTACCATTAGGTGATTTATATAATGATTTTTTAGATATTAAAGAGGTACAAAATAAAGAGTTTGCACGAGATATAGATAAAGATGCTAAATTTATAAAAGAAAAAATTAAAGAAATGGGAAAAGAAGGCGGAGAGTTATTAGAATTAATATTAATGATCCTGTTGCTTACCAATAAAGCAAATATGCAAAAGAGAATGGCAGAAAAATTGATTGATAATTTTTTAAAAAAAGAATAATAAATCATTAAAAAATAGGGAGATGGCAATATGTCAAAAGTTGTAGAAAATTTTCTGAAATATATAAGTTATGATACTAAATCTGATGAGGAATCAATAACTGTTCCAAGTACAATTGGACAAATGGTACTTGCTAAAGAATTAGTTATGCAGTTAAAAGAAATGGGACTAAAGGAAGCAAGCGTAGATGATAATGGTTACGTAATGGCAACTATTGAATCTAATGTAGAAAAAATAGTACCGACTATAGGATTTATAGCTCATATGGATACTGCACCAGATATCTCTGGTAAAGACGTTAAGCCTAAATTTGTTTACAATTATGATGGAGAAGATATTATATTAAATAAAGAAAAGAATATAGTATTATCTCCAAAGGATTTCCCGGAATTAAAGAATTACATAGGGAAAACTATTATTACAACAGATGGAACAACACTTCTAGGGGCTGATGATAAAGCGGGAATTGCAGAGATAATGGCAGCAACAGAGTATTTAATGCAGAATCCTAATATTAAGCATGGTAAAATTCGTATTGGATTTACACCAGATGAAGAAGTTGGTCGTGGTGCGGATATTTTTGATGTGAAAAAATTTGGTGCAGACTTTGCATATACAATGGACGGTGGACTTATTGGTGAGCTAGAGTACGAAAACTTTAATGCTGCAGGAGTAAAAATTTCTATTCACGGAAGAAACGTTCATCCAGGCAGCGCAAAGGGAAAAATGATTCATTCATCGCTTATTGCAAATGAGTTTATAAACTCAATGCCACAAAACGAGACTCCAGCAACTACAGAAGGGTATGAGGGATTCTATCACTTGATTAGTATTAATGGTGAGGTTGAGGAAACAAAACTTCAATATATCATAAGAGATTTTGATAGTGAAAATTTTGAAAATAGGAAGATATTTATTAAAAATATAGCTGATAAATTAAATGACAAATACAGTAGCGCATCAGTTGAATTAGAAATTAAGGATCAATATTTTAACATGAAGGAAAAAATAGAGCCAGTTAAGCATATAGTAGATACAGCGTTTTTGGCCTTGAAGGAAGTGGGGGTAAATCCTATAATGCAACCTATTAGAGGTGGAACAGATGGCGCCAGGCTTTCATTTATGGGACTACCTACACCTAATATATTTGCTGGTGGACATAATTTTCATGGCAAATATGAATTTATACCTACATTTGCTATGGAAAAGGCTGTTGATGTAATATTAAAAATAGTTGAGTTGTATGCTAGCAAATAATATGAGTGAATATCGATTAGTTAAAAGTTTGTTCACAAGTTTGTCACCAAATTGCAATATAGATGTTTTAAAATATAATTAAAGATAAAACATGATCTGGTCTATAAAAAGATATAAATAAGTCATATTTTATATGATAATAATAGTTAATAGCTGATTTACCCTGGAAAATAAATAAGGAGGGAAAAGTATGAATGATGATTTAAATAATAATGAAATAAGTAAAACAAATGAAGCAAATGAAACAAATGAAATAAGTAAAACAAATGATAATATAATCGATAGTGAAAGTAATAATAAAGATCTTACAATGGAAATGCAAGTGCCTAGTGAAGATTATAAAGAAAAAGAAAGCAAAGAGACTTCACCTATACTAGAAAATAGTAATTACAGTTCTATAAATGATAACAAAGTTAAAAAAAACAAAGGTGGTATGAGAAAAAGAATAGTGGCCTACATAATAGTAGGTGTAATATGTTCTACACTTGGAGGCGTCGGATCAGCCATTGTAACAATGAATATAATGAAAGACACAAATATTGCGGCTACACCTAAAGCATCTGATACAAAAGTTGCTAGCACCGCAAAAGCAAAACTTATAGCTAGTACTAGTACAGATATTTTAACTGTACCTCAAATTGTGAAAAAAGTTAGCTCTTCTGTAGTTGCAATTTCTACCAAGACCACTGCTGTAAGTAGCGATCTAAGCGGGCAGACTGCCCAGCAAGAAGGTGTAGGTACTGGGGTAATTTTCAATAAAGATGGATATATTTTGACTAATTATCATGTTGTAAGTGGAGCGCAAAATGTAAAAGTTACACTTAGTGATGGAAAAGAAGTTTCTGCAAAAGTAATAAATTATGATGCTGCATCTGACGTGGCCGTAATTAAGTTAGCTGATAATACAAAAGTACCTGGTGTAGCTGAATTTGGAGATTCAGATAAGATTGAAGTAGGAGAATCAGTAGTTGCAATAGGAAACCCTTTAGGAAAAGAATTTTTGGGATCTGTAACTACAGGCGTCGTAAGTGCACTTAATAGGCAAGTAAGTATTGAAAATAAAAACCTTAAATTTATTCAAACAGATGCTGCTATTAATGCGGGCAATAGCGGTGGACCACTTGTAAATTCTAAGGGCCAAGTTATAGGGATAAATACTGCAAAAATAGGTGAAACAGGGGTAGAAGGATTAGGGTTTTCAATACCTATCAATGCAATAACTCCTAAAATAGAGAATTTAATTAAACCAATTCTTAACATAGGAATTTCTTGTAGAGATGTTACTTCAGCAATGGCAAAAGAATATAATTCATCAGTAGGAGTATTAATTTTACAAGTTAAGGAGTTCAGTGCAGCAGAAAAAGGTGGAATAACACCTGGAGATGTAATCGTGAAATTTGATGGTAAAAACATTAAAACTGTTGCAGAAATAAATAAGATTAAAGCTACACATAAAGCAGGTGATGTAGTTAAAACAGAAATAGTTAGAGACGGAAAGACAATAAAAGTAAATATAACACTTTCTGTATAAATTAAATGTATGTAATAAAGGAGGGTAAGAATTCTATAATTCTTACTCTCCTTTATTTATTAATATATTTCGAATTTAAAATACATAAAAAATATCTTTAGTGGGAAAATACTTCTGAAGGAGTGATGAAAATGGAAATGAATACTAGAGACACTATTATGAAAAAGTTATTAGATGCACAAGAAGATACTAGGGATTATCAATCATTTGCAAGAGAAGTATCTGAAGAGACAGTTAGTAATACATTTAAGGAATTTGCAGAGCAATCTGCAATGCAGGCTCATAAACTACAAGAATTGTTAAGTGTATATGATGAGAAGTAGATATAGGTTAATCATAACCAATATTATGTAACATAGTCTTGTATATTAAAGGATTTAAGGTCACTGGTATGTTGGTGCCAAGTGAACTTAAATCCTTTTAAAACAGTTTTTATAAGATTAGCGTTGTTCTTTAATAAACCCCTTTCTATAGGCTGTAAGAAGCGACTCTAAATTTTTAATTTGATCTTTAATATCAAGTCCTATATCAGTATCTACCACACGTATACGATTTGTAGATTTTTCTAGAACAATAGTAGAGGATAGAATATCCTTTCCTTCGTCAATTGCTTTTTGGGTAGATTCAAATGGTGCATGGGAGGCTAAGAGCAGTCCATAGGAGTTATAAATAAGAGTATATCCAGCTATTCCTGTTTCTGGCTGATATGCTTTAGAAAAACCACCGTCAATAACTAATAATTTGCCATTGGCTTTTATAGGACTCTCACCTTGTTTAGTCTTTACCGGAACATGGCCATTTATAATGTGTGAATCGTTAGTGTTTAATCCAAATTCAGATAATATGTTATTGCAAGTGGTTTCGTCATCCCTATATTTATAATATGAATTCTTAACTTCTTTATGAGTACTCTTATCATCTATAAAATATCGTTCAAAAGTAGTCATTTTATCTTTACCGAAAAGTGGAGAATTTGAACCGCACCACAAATACCATATGGTATCTAGTGCATAAAGTTTAGATTCCAAACTTTCTTTACCAAAATAGGCTTCTCTTGCTAAACGCTCAGTTCTATCTATATAGGACTTTCCACTGTAAATAGTGTCATCTATTTTCATTTTTTTAAAACTACCATCCTCGCTTAGTGAAATGCATCCATGATAAAGCAAATTTGAGTTGTACTTTAAGTACATACTACCTTTAGAGTATAAAAAACGTATATGCTGTTGGAGTTTCTCACTATTTAAGAAAGAAGATCTAAGTTTATCAATAAGTTGTCTTTCATCCTCGTTTAATTTATAAGGATCACTCGGGTCTATAGTTGGGAAATTAAGATCATTTAGGACATATTCTTTTCCATCGATATTGATGGTACCCTTTTCATAATCTATCTTATCAAGAAGTAATCTGGAATTCATTTCATAATGAGGATGCCTCTTTATTATCGCAGCTTCAAGTTTAAATTGAATTATAGTTATAGCTTTATGCATTTTTGATATTAAATTAAGGTCTTTATCTGCATAATTATTTTCTGGAAAAACTTTGGGTTTAAATGCTGTGCATGGGTCATCATTATAAAAATCTTGAGCGAAAGTTGCTAGTGGTAATAAGTTAATACCATAACCTTCTTCAATTGTATCTAAATTTGCATATCTTGTTGAAATCCTAAGAACAGTAGCAATAGAACTTTCACAGCCAGATGCAGCTCCCATCCAAAGTATGTCATGGTTACCCCATTGTATATCAATAGAGTGGTAGTTTATTAGTGTATCTAAGATTATATGTGCTCCGGGACCTCTATCATAAATATCTCCTAGAATATGAAGCCTGTCTATAGTAAGCCTTTGAATTAAATTTGAAATGGCAACTATAAATTCCTTAGCTCTCCCAATTTTAATTATGGTTTGAATGATACCATTGTAATATTCTTGTTTATTAAATGTACTTTGTTGTTCATGAAGTAATTCTTCAATAATATATGAAAAATCTGGCGGTAGTGCTTTCCGGACTTTAGATATAGTATATTTAGATGAGATGGTTCTACAAATCTTAATTAGTTTATGAAAAGTTATTTTGTACCAATCGTCTATATCATCCTCTTCTCTAAGTGCTATATCTAACTTTTGTTCTGGATAATATATAATGGTAGCGAGTTCTTTTTTTTCGCTATCTCTAAGTGAGTTACCAAAAATGTCGTTAATCTTTCTTTTGATTACGCCGGAAGCATTCCTAAGAACATGAGAAAATGATTCGTATTCACCATGAATATCTGTAAGAAAATGCTCAGTTCCTTTAGGTAGATTTAAGATAGCTTGTAGATTTATGATTTCGGTGCAAGCATCTGGAATTGTAGGATACTTGCTAGCTAGTAGCTTAAGATATCTCAAATCTTCTTCTATAGTTTCAATTGGTGTCTCACTAGAAAATATCATTTTTGAATCTCCTTTATAATTGCATAAATTTTATTGATGTAGCTATTTAATATAAGACTACAATTAATAGTATAATACATTATTATGAGGCATTGTATTATAAAAACAAAATATTATTTACTATGTTATATTTTATGCGTAGATTAGTTTGAATATAAATATATTTTATAACTAATTAATACATCTAGAATTAGGCGAAAATCATTTTGTTGATTTGATATAATATTTTTGATACAATGTTTTATGGTGCTAAGGTACATGTAAATTATAATTTATATAAATGCAAGCAGCATATAAGGGGAAATTCTATGAAGCAAAATGATTATTTGCTAAGCATACATTCGTTATATAATCTAGCAAGATATGCTTTCTTAAAAATTGAATCTAATTACGCAAGGACTGTTGAGATTTCAGGTATAACTTTGCCACAGCTTCGAGTTTTATGGATTGTTAAAGTGTTTCCAGGAATCTCGCTTAGTAACATTGCAAGGATTGGTTGTTGGAGTACACCTACAGTTAGCAATATTATTAAAATTCTAATGAATAAAAAGTTAATATTTAAAGAAGAGACAATTAACAGAAAGCTATATAAACTCCAATTAACGGATTTGGGTAATTGGTATATTAATGTGAATAAACAAGGTAAGGAGAACAAGATTTACCTTTTTGATTTAATAGGTTTATTTTCAGGTGAAGAATTAGATTTTATTATAGATATTTTTACGAAAATTATAATAAAAGAAAAAAAAGAATTTATTTTTGATTATATTGATAAGATAAATGAACTCAATTTAAAAATTGATGCATCGGATTTTGATATTAAAACAATTGGTATTATAAGAAAAACAATTGCTTTATATAATTTGCTAAGGATATTTATTCTAACAATCAAAAGCAATCATAGTGAACCACTAAAGGAGTTTAATGTAACATATGCCCAACTTAGAGCTTTGTGGATAATTGCAGCATTCCCAGGTGTTACATCGCGTGAATTAAGTGAAATTAGCTTTTGGTCGCCATCTACTGTTCATGTAATAGTAAAAAATTTATATAGTAAATCCTTCATTCGTAAAGAAAAAGCTTTAATTAAAAATGCCCATTATTTAGATATATCAAAAAAAGGTGGGGATTTGATAATAGATGATTATAATAAAAATCAAAAGACCTTATTAATATTTAAAGAGTTGGAAGGAATAAGTTACGGAGATATTTTAAAATTAAATGTTCTTTTACTACGGATGAATAATAAACTATGTAATTATAAAACAGAAGAATATATAAAAAAAACTATTGTTATAATTAAAAGTAGATCGTTTGAAGAGTAGCGATATAACTCATACTTTGTACAATATAGTCTAGAATCCTTATATTTAATTATAGGGATTTTTTTACGTGATGATTTAATATGATAATAAAATATTTTTTTATATAATACATAATTTCAGATAATAAACAGCAAATTAGTATAGTAGTATGATTAAATTCATAGAATATGATATAAGAATAAGTTTGATTTAACAGTTATATGGTTAATGATTATTATATTAAAAAATTCAGTACAATACAAAATAAAAAGGTGGTAGAGAAATGAGTAAAAAAGTAAGAACAATTGCAATTGTTGTGGCGATATTTCTTGTAATAATAATGCCTATTATTGGAGGTTACAATAAGATAGTAAGCTTAGAACAAAGGGTAACTGTAACAGAGGGAAATATAGATACACAACTACAAAGAAGATCTGATTTAATTCCTAATTTAGTAGAAACAGTTAAAGGTTATGCTTCTCAGGAAAAAGATATTTTTATCAAAGTTGCTGAGGCTAGGGCAAAACTTGCAGGTGCTACAAATGTAACAGATAAAGCTAAGGCAGATAGTGAACTTGGGAGTGCAGTTTCAAGGCTTTTAGTAATAGTTGAGAAATACCCAGATTTAAAATCTAGTGCTAATTTTAAGGATTTAACAGTAGCGCTCGAAGGCAGCGAAAATAGAATAGGTACTGCAAGGCAGGACTATAACACAAGTGTTGGAGAGTACAACACCACAATAAAACATTTCCCTAACAATATCATTTCAGGGATATTTGGGTTTGATAAAAAGCCACTTTATAAAGCTAGTGAATCGGCTAAAGTGGTACCTAAAGTTAATTTTACTAAATAGGAGCTAAAATATGAAAGATTATATAATAAAATTTATTAGAAAAAGTTGTGATTTTTCATGGGGTATATCAACAAAAACAAAGATGAAAATGAGGATTTTATTTGTAGGTATTCTTTTTCTAAGTCAAATAATGGCTATGAATATAGTAAATGCACAAACCAAAAAAATATACCCAGTTGCATCACAGTTAAAATATGTTAATGATTATGCTAAAGTGTTAGATAGTGAATCAACACAATATATTTTATCAGTTGGCAAGGAACTAGAAGGTAAAACAGGAGCTCAGGCTACTGTTGTGGTTATAGATTCACTAAAAGATGTACCTATAGAAACTTATGCTACAGGTATTTTTAGAGAATGGGGTATTGGTCAAAAGGGTAAAAATAATGGACTGCTAATTTTATTATCAGTAAAAGAAAAGCAGTGGAGAGTAGAGGTAGGTACAGGACTAGAAGGTGCTGTTACTGATATATACTCCTCAAGGGTTATGAATGACTATGCGGTTCCAAAATTTAAACAAGGTTTATATGGAGAGGGACTTCGTGCATCATATTCGCTTATTTGTGATAGTGTAGCTAAAGAATACAATGTAAAACTAGATAAGAATATTAATGTTCCAAAACAAGTTCAAACACAAAATATTCCTAGAAAGGGTAATGGTATAGTGTTAATAGGATTTATTGTGTTAATTTTTCTCGACTTTATTCTTAATCGAGGAAGAGTAACAAGGTTTATGGTAACACTGCTATTTTGGAGCTCTATTGGTAGGCGTGGAGGAGGAAATGGTGGTGGATTTGGAGGCTCTGGAGGCGGTGGTTTCGGGGGTGGCTCTGGAGGTTTTGGAGGTGGTTCATCAAGTGGTGGAGGTTCCTCGGGCGGATATTAATATTGTAGCGACCCAGGAGATGATTTAATCGTGTAAGTATAATAAAAAATCGCACTTTAAGATTATTAAAGCTATAAGTTTAAAGTGTGATTTTCCTTTTCTTAATTAATAGGCTAGAAAAGTCACATTTGAAATGATATTTTGAAAAGAAAATAGAAAAATTTAGGAGTATTAACCAATACATAACACGAACAATCAATTAAATATAGTTGTTAACATTCGAAAAATAAGGTATAATTAAGTGTCACATTCCAACATTCGAATGTTAACTAAATTTAGCTAGGAGTTGATAACAAGTGTTACCATTAATTAATTTTCAAAAGGACTGGCTTTCAACATACTTTGTATTTATTATAATATTAATATTTATACCAGTAGCAATTTATACTAAGGGCTACATAATGGAATATAAAAAACATTACTCGGTAAACTATATGCTATTTTTAATAATATTATTCGTAGCATCAATGATAGGCGTTGTAGTTTCTAATAATGCTATAAGTTTTCTTGTTTTTTGGGAAATGATGTCTATATCGTCGTTTTTCTTAGTAGTTTATGAGTATATGCATAAGGAAAATCTGAAAGCAGGAATATTTTATTTTGTTATGACACACATAAGTGGATTATTCTTAATGATAATGTTTGCTTTCTTGTATAAATACAGTGGTAGTTTTGATTTTAATGAGATTCTTAAGGTTTCTGCGAATTTTCAGGCGAAACAAAAGTACATTATATTCATACTTGCATTATTGGGATTCGGAGCAAAAATGGGTATAGTTCCACTTCATGCATGGCTTCCAAAGGCCCATCCAACAGCGCCATCTAATGTTTCAGCCTTGATGTCAGGGGTAATGCTTAAAGTTGCTTTATATGGTTTTATAAGGGTAATATTTATTTTCCTTAGAGTGACGCCCTTAAAGTGTGGAGTGATAGTACTTATAATTGGAACTATTACCGCTATCTTTTCAATTTTAAATGCTTTATTGCAAAGTAACATAAAAAAATTATTAGCATATTCTAGTGCAGAAAATGTGGGACTAATTTTTGCTGCCCTTGGGATGTCTATGATACTTATAAATTATAATTTAAAAGTATTAGCTTCACTAGCACTGACTGCAGCTTTACTTCACTGCTTAAACCATGCAATTTTTAAAAGCCTTTTGTTCCTAAATGCAGGAAGTGTTTTGTACGCAACTGGTACTAAAAATATGAATGAACTTGGTGGACTACACCGTGAAATGAAGTTTACAGCAATCTGTACATTTATCGCAACCTGTGCAATCTCAGCAGTACCACCTTTTAATGGCTTTGCAAGTGAGATACTTATTCTTAGAAGTTTCATTGAATCGATAACTAAGGTAAGCAATATATGGGTTATAATATTGATTTTTTGTTGCGGTGTTATCATAGCAATAACAAGCGGAGCGGCTTTTTATGCTACTGCAAAATCTTTTGGAATCACTTTTCTTGGAAAACCAAGAACTAAAAAAGCGCAGCATGTTAAAAACATTCCGATATCAATGAATATTGGGCAAGGGTTACTTGCTTTGCTTACTATAGTTACGGGTATATTTTCACCATATATAATAAATGAAATATCGTATTTTACTAACGATTTACTAGATATTAAGGTAAAAGGACCTGGATTTAAAAATGAAACAGAGATAATAGTATTTACTTTAATATTAATTAGTATCACATTTATTGTATATATGTTTAATAAAATAAATTCATTAAACAAAAAGCAAGAAATTAATGATACCTGGGCATGTGGTTACACAAGTGATAAACCTTATATACAGTACACCGGTAGCGGATTTGTTCAGCCTGCCGCAAAAACATTTGGACCTATTGCAAATTATAACAAAAAAGTTAGTTATAAACAAAAGATTCATATAAGTCAAACTACTAGTGATGTAGTAGAGAATTATTTTTACAAAACAAGTTTAAAAGCAGTCAATTACTTAACAACAAAAATATTAAAGATTAATTATGGAAAAATTCAATTGCATATTTTATATATATTCATATCAGTAATAATTGCACTTGTTTTAGTCTTAAAATTTGTGTAAGGAGGTTTTCATTTGAAATACAATTTGATTTATTTTATTCAGAGTTTATTGATTATAGTTTTATCACCATTATTTATAGGAATTTTGAAAAAGATGAAGGCACATCTTCGGGGGTATATTGGTTCATCTATAATTCAACCTTATTATGATTTATATAAGTTATTAAAAAAAGGAAGAGTAGTATCAAATAGAAGTTCATTTATAACAACTATTGGGCCAATAGTTATACTTGCAGCGACTATAACAACAGCATTTTTTGTACCAGTTTTTTACACGAGTATGCAGAAAAGTATCGGAAATTTATTTATTCTTATGTTTTCATTTGGAATAGTAAAAATGTTTACAGTGCTAATTGGACTTGATAGTTCAAGTACATTTGGTGGAATGGGATCAAGTCGTGAGTCGTTTATTTCAATGATGGCAGAACCACTAATATTGTTTCTGATGATATTTTTATATATAGAAACAAATGATTTTAATATATTTCATATTTCATTTATCAATAGCAAAAGCGTAAATTATGATACTGCGCACCTTATAACAATGGTAACTTTTATTGTTGCAATACTTGCTGAAAATGCTCGAATACCTTTTGATAATCCAGAAACACATTTAGAACTTACGATGATGCATGAAGCAATGATCTTAGACTTATCAGGTAGTGATTTAGCGTATGTTGAACTATCGTCTTATATTAAACTAATTGTATACTTGATTGTTTTGATTAATTGTTTTATACCTATTGGAATTGCAACAACGCTGACCGTTTCAGTTATTCTTATAGGACTCGTAACATTTATATTTAAACTTTTAATTTGTTTACTAGGAATCGCTATAATAGAAACAACTTTCGCTAAATCTAGGTTATTTAAAGGGGCAGAATTGTTTCCAGCTATGATATCTTTAGGAATAGTCGCAATTACATTGATTTACATTTTATAAAGGAGTGAAATTATGATAGAAGCTTTACTTACAATTATATTAATATCTAGTATATTTATGTCTGGAGTAAGAAGAATAAAACTTATTACAGCAGGATTTATATTTCAGTCAGCGGCTATTGGACTTATAGTTTTAAAGCTTGGTTACCAGACAGGAAAAGTTGATTATTATATTTTAGGAATTTTAACAATAGTTACTAAAGTTATTATAATACCAATAATAATAAATAGATCTTTAGAGAAATTAAAGATAAAAAGAGAAATGGAGTTAATAGTAAATGCTTTTGTTTCTTATCTTATAACTGGACTTGGTATAATGATAGTTTTTGGCCTTTTAAACAGGAGCCAAGATAATTTTTTAAAAACTGGAATTGCTCTATTCATTATAGGTGGTTTACTTATGGTAGCAAGAAAAAAAGCTATTACACAAATGATAGGATTTCTAATATTTGAAAATGGCATTGTGCTTTTTGAAACATCTTTATCAAAAATGTCTCTAGTAATTGAGGCAGGAATAGTTTTTGAAACACTAATGCTTGCACTTATTATGGGAATAATGATTTTCCGTATTAATAAAACTTTTGATTCAATAAATACAGACTTTTTTGAAAATCTAAAAGAATAGTTGGTGAAATAATGTATATTACAGTACTTGGTATTTTGTTCTTATTTTTAATAGTTACACCCTTACTTTTTAAAAACATAAAAACAACTGGGATTTTTACAATATTTGGAGCTGTATTAGTTTTAGGTATTGTACTAAAAATTATTACGATGGTTTCAGTAGGTTATTCCCTTAGTTATTTTAATGAGTTTTTTTATATTGATAGTTTGAGTACTGTACAAATTTTGATTATAGCTAGCATAAATATAATCATTAGTATTTACTCATATAGGTATATCTCAGATGAGATAAAAGAGAAAATAATTACTCTTAAAATGGGTAAAATTTATTATTTTTTATTTAATTTCTTTGTGTTTTTTATGATGTTTATTGCACTAACTAATAATATTGTAGCAATGTGGATTGGACTTGAAGGGACAACGCTCACAACTACATTTCTGTTTGGTTTTAACATTAATAAAAATTCATTAGAATCCGCTTGGAAGTATGTAATTATTTGTTCGATTGGAATAGGTATTGGTTTAATCGGAATATTAATCTTTGTTAATGCTTATAGTAATCAAGATGCAGGCGAAATACTAAAATGGTCTCATCTTGTATCCAATCCAAATCCACAAAGCACATATGCTATTAAAATAGCTTTCACATTAATATTTGTAGGACTTGGTACAAAGGTAGGACTCGCACCTATGCATACATGGCTGCCAGATGCCTATAGTGACTCGCCAGCTCCAGTTAGTGCTATGTCTGGGGTTCTTTTGAATCTTGCGCTGTATGTTATTTTAAGGTTTTATATTATAACGAAACATATACCGGGACTCGAAAATACCAAGTGGTTGTTTATAGTTTTTGGTTGTGTATCTCTTATAATTTCATCTTTTAGTATTTTAAGACAACTTAATTATAAAAGAGTGCTTGCATTCTCATCAGTTGAAAATATGGGAATTATAGCACTCGGATTTGGAGTTGGAAGTAAAATTGCAGTTTTCGGTGCAATACTTCACTCTTTAGTGCATGCCTTTGGAAAGTCTATGTTGTTTTTAACTGCAGGAAATTTATTAAATGCATACAAAACAAAACGTATAGACAAGATTGATGCTTTAATAAAGACTATGCCAATAAATGCAGTATTTCTTATTATAGGTATGCTTGTTATTACAGGAGCACCACCATTCCCTGCTTTTTTTAGTGAATACTATATAATTGTAGGAACTGTCGAGAGTGGAAATTACATTGTTACTGCAATCTATACCTTTTGTCTCCTGTTAGTTTTTGCAGGATTCCTGCGAGTATTCATTAAGATAGTTTTCAACACTGAACCTGGCGTAAAATATGTTAGAATGAAAGAAGATAAAAAAAATATATTGCCACTTGCTTTATGTTTTATTTCAATTATTATTATTAGTTTAACTATGAATGGTTATTTGTCAAATATGATAAATAATGCAGTTTTAATTATATGTGATTAGGAAGTGAAGATATGAAAATAACAGATATTATAAATAGTCTACAAGAATTAAATTTTGATTTAAAATATGAAGTTAAAAATGATAATGAGTTATACGTTAGAATAAAAGCAGACCAAATAAGAAAAATTGTGCTTATTTGCGTTGATTTATATAAATTCAATTATATTTGTGAGTTTACTGTAGTTGAAAAAGAAACTACAGTAAATTGTGTGTTTTCAAATAGTAAGCAAGGTTATTATGCAATATGTAGTTATGTTACTGATAAGGAACCAATTGATCTTAGCAATATAATTTATCAAAGCAGATTATTTCATAGAGAAATTAACAAAGATTATGATTACAAGATTAAAGAGGTATCGGGGACAGGGGCATATCAAGTTGCAGTAGGACCCGTACATGCAGGAATTATTGAACCGGGTCATTTTAGGTTTAGTGTTATGGGAGAACCAATAGAAAATCTTGAAATAAAACTTATGTACAAATATAGGGGAATAGAAAAATTATGTAAGGATATAAATGCAAATACATTGAATCTTTTGTTTGAGCGTGTGTCTGGAGAATCGAGCGTAGCTTATGGGGAAGCTTATGCTATGCTTATAGAAAAACTTTTAGGATCTGATATTAGCATCGAGGTTAAGGCTTTTAGAGTTGTTCTTTTAGAACTTGAACGAATGTATAATTATATGGATGATCTAGGTGGAGTAGGTAATGATATTGGTTATAGTTATGTAGCTAAAAAATTTGGCTATTTTTCAGAAGTAGTGCATCAGTTATGTGAGAGGATAAGTGGAAGTAGGTATATGAGAAATGCCATTGTTCCTCTTGGAATAAATATAGATTTTGATGAAAAGAAAAAGAAAGATGTTTTAGATACCTTAAAAAGTCTTAAAGCACGGGTACTTAGCATAATAAAAATGAGTGTAAATTCAGTTTCATTTTTAGATAGGGTAGAAGATACAGGAGTGGTTAGTCGCTCTATGGCTAAAAAATTATGTATGACAGGTGTTGTAGCAAGGGCATGCAATTTGAAATATGATGTTAGAATCTCATTTCCATATGAGTTATATAAGGAAATAAAAAGAGATATAAATATAGAAACAAAGGGCGGAGTTTTTGAAAGGTATAAATTAAAAGCTTGCGAGCTTAAAGATGCTTTTGATTTTATAGAGAAAGCACTCTCATATATAAATGTTGATATAAGGAGAGAAAAAAAAGAATTTTATTTAAAAGAGGGGTTAGAGGCAATAACTTCAGTTGAAACAGTAAAGGGAGAGCTTGTAGTTTATGGTTTAACAGGAAAAGATAATAAGTTTGACCGAATCTACTTTAAAACTCCTTCTTTTACTAATTGGACAGGTATGAGTGAAGCGGTTCTTGAGGAAATTATTCCTGATTTTCCTCTTATTAATAAAAGCTTTAATATGTCTTATTCTGAGAATGACAAGTAGGGAGTATTAAAATGAATAATATAATTGATAGAATAAAATATGGAACAGAAACAATAAAAGATCCAATTAAAAATAATGAAGTCTCTTATGGAAAAATAGTTGCAAAGCGAAATGTATGTGATAATTGCGAAAAATGCATGAATGTATGCCCAGTGAATGCCATTAAGATAAATACTATTACAAATGCAGAGCATCTAGTAAGTGTAGATGATAAAAAATGTATTTATTGTAGGAATTGCGTTGATATTTGTCCCAAATCCGTTTTGAAAATGACATCCGATTATAAAATGGCGCAGTTAGAACTTGCAGGTGATAAACTTAGAGAAAAAATATATAAGACTTTCAGGAGATCACTTGTACTAAGAGTAGTAGATACTGGTTCTTGTAATGCCTGTATGTCAGAACTTAATGCACTTTCAAACACTTTTTACGATATTTCAAGATTTGGAATTAATGTATCCCCATCTCCAAGGCATGCAGATGGACTAGTGGTAACAGGTCCCATTACTATAAATATGAAAGAAGCTTTAGAGAAGACTTACCAGGCGATGGCTGAACCTAAAATAGTCATAGCTGTTGGTAGTTGCGCTTATAACGGTGGAGTATTTAAAGAGGGTGATGGGGTGTATGGTACACTTAAAGATATACTGCCAGTAGATCTTGTAATTCCAGGTTGTCCTCCATCTCCGCAGGCAATTATTTTTGGGCTTCTTAAAATAATGGATAAAATTAAAAAAATAGACTAAAATCAATAGGCAAAAGTTAGGTATCTGTAGGAAGTGATAGTTTGAGTGCAAACACTTCTTACAGGTACTTTTGTTATTTAATAGTGCAGCGACCCAGGAGATGAGTTAACAAAATAGGTTTAGAAAAAATATCTTTGTGCAAACGCTTGCATTGAATTAGATAATTATGTATAATAAACATAAAAGGTAGAGGTATAATATAATTGTAAATTATTTTATATTAACAAGAAATATAGGAGGGGAATCTATTGGATACTAATAATCTTCCAAGAGTTGCTTATTTTTGTATGGAGTATGGACTAAGATCAGATTTTAAAACTTATGCAGGGGGACTAGGGATACTTGCAGGTGATCATTTGAAAGGTGCTAAAGATCTAAATTTACCACTTGTTGGAATAGGACTTAAATGGAAACAGGGGTATACGGAACAGATTATAGATGAAAATGGTGAAGTATATGATACATATCATAACTATCATTATGAGTTTTTAAAAGACACGGGAGTAAAAGTAACTGTTAATATCAGAAATTTAAAAGTAGTATGTAAGGTTTGGAAATTAGAAGAGTTTGGAAATAACCCAATATATCTTTTAGATACTGATATACCTGAAAATGGTGATAGGTGGATAACAGGACAATTGTATGGTTGGTTTGGAGAAGAAAGAATAGCTCAAGAAATGGTGTTAGGTATTGGTGGTGTAAAAGCTTTAAGAGCTTTAAATATACCAATCGACGTATATCATTTCAATGAAGGCCATGCTGTACTTGCGGCAACGGAGCTTATAAAAGAAAAAATGCAATCAGGATATAGTTTTGAAGATTCTTGGTCGAAAACTCGTGATGAAGTAGTATTTACAACTCATACTCCAATAGTTGAAGGTAATGAATCTCATCCTATTGATAAATTAGAGTATATGGGAGCATTTAATGAATTGACTAAACAGCAAATGATTAGACTTGGGGGAGAACCATTTAACATGACTGTAGCAGGACTTAGACTCTCAAGGAAAGCTAACGCAGTAGCAAAACTTCACAGGGAAACCGCAAATGAAATGTGGAAAACTGTTGCGAAAAGGCCTGAAATTATTGGCATAACTAATGGAATTCATAAACCAACTTGGGTAGACGAGCGAATGACCAAGGCGTGCAATAATAATGGAGATCTTTGGGGAACTCATATAACTATTAAAAAAGAACTAATAGAATTTATTAAAGAAAGAACTGGGACCACACTTTGCGTCGATAAGTTACTTATTGGATTTTCAAGAAGGGCTGCACCATATAAGAGAAGTGACTTAATATTTACTAGTGAGGAGATTATTTCTCCTTTACTTAAAAGTGGAAAAGTTCAAATTGTATTCTCAGGGAAAGCTCATCCTCTTGATGACATAGGAAAAGAAATAGTAGCGAAACTCATAAGAATGATGAAAAAGTATCCTAGTAGTGTAGTATTCCTTGAAAATTATGATATGAATATAGGGAAAATGTTAACTAGAGGTTCAGATATTTGGCTAAATAATCCTAGAAGACCTCTTGAGGCTAGTGGAACATCAGGAATGAAAGCTGCGATGAATGGTGTACTGAACTGTTCTATTTTAGATGGATGGTGGCCAGAGGCTTGTATTGATGGTGTAAATGGATGGCAGTTCGGAGACGGGATAGGTCTTGATGATTTAACAGAAGTAGAATTAGATAAACATGATACGATTGCTCTTTATGATACTTTAATTAATAGAGTTATGGCTACTTATTATGGAAATAGAGAAAAGTGGGTAGAAATGATGAGAGAAAGTATTAGAACTACAAGTTATGAGTTTTCAGTTGAGAGAATGCTTGATGAATACTATAACAAAATGTATATAAAATAATTCTAGATTATATAATAATTATAAACATAAGAAAAACAAAAACAACTTCAAAATATAAATTTTGAAGTTGCTTTTATTATATATAATGTTTATTTAACTTTTACAATCCAACCTTCTGGTGCTAATACATCACCAAATTGAATCCCGTAAAGAGTATCATAAAGTTTTCTAGTAACTGGGCCAACTTCTGTTTCGCTGTGGAAAACATGAAGTTTACCTTTATGTTCAATGCCACCAATAGGTGTAATTACAGCAGCAGTTCCACATGCACCTGTTTCTTTAAAATCAGAAAGACTATCTATTGGAACATCTCTTTCTTGTACATCCATTTTTAAATACTCTTTCGCAATATAAATTAATGATTTTTTAGTTATACTAGGAAGTATTGATGGTGATTTTGGAGTTACAAATACATTATCTTTTGTAATACCAAAAAAGTTTGCAGCACCAACTTCCTCAATTTTAGTGTGAGTTGCAGGATCAAGGTATATACAGTCTGCAAAACCTTTTGATGCAGCGTGTTCATGAGCAAGAAGACTTGCGGCATAGTTTCCTCCAACCTTTACGTCGCCAGTACCAAATGGTGCAGCTCTATCATATTCATCTGATGTCATAAAGTTTACTGGAGACAGACCAGCTTTAAAATAAGCACCTACTGGGCAACAGAATAGACCAAATAAAAATTCTGGTGCGGGACCTACTCCGAGGTTGTCCCCAATACCTATTACATAAGGTCTGAGATAAAGTGTTGCCCCAGTTCCGTATGGTGCAACGAAAGCTTCATTTGCTTTAACTACTTGCAAACATGCATCAAGAAATTTTTCATCTGAAATTTCAGGTATTAAAACACGTGAACAACTGTTTCTTAAACGTTTTGCATTCTCCAAAGGTCTAAATAATTGAATGCTTCCGTCCTTTGTGCGATAAGCTTTTAACCCCTCAAAACACTGCTGTCCATAATGAAGAGATGTTGAGGCTTCACTTATAGAAAGATTGTTATCTTTAACTAGTTTCCCATCATCCCATTTACCGTTTTTCCATATTGAAATATACCTAAGATCTGTCTTGCTATAAGCAAAACCTAATTTGCTCCAATCGATGTTAACATTTGTGCTCATATTTATCCCTCCTATTATTTTTAAAACTGAATTATAATTAAAATATATTTTGTACATCATTAGAAAGATGACATTATATTCTAAATGTTGTAAAAATTCGTACAATACAAGATATAAGTTCTATTATAACATATAATATGTATAACAATGGTATTATCAGTATTTTAATAAATTGAATTCAAATTAATTTTATAACGAATAAAAAAATTGCATTAATAAGGTAGGAATACCCTTAATGCAATTTTCTATTCATTTTCATGTATTTAACTTATTACTTTAACCCTTCATGATTATTTTTTTTATCTTTATTTTTTAAAGATTCAAAACTTGTACTATTTCCCATGTTATTTATAGCGTCATTAACCTTTTTAATTTTAGTCTTTTTATTTTTATTCATGAGTTATATCTCCTTTCATATTTTAATATTTATATTAATATCATAGCCAGATTTATTTGTAATATGTATACATAAAAAGTAACAGTCAAATCATTTTGTGTTTTATAAAATGGTTTGACTGTTACAATTAAAATAATTTTTTAAAACAATGTTTGCAAAGGGAGGTTTTACCCTTATTAGCCGAAATGCACTCATCCTTTGGTACTACTTTCCCGCATATTTCACAAATTGAATTTGAAGTAGAATTCTTAATGATTCCGGATTTAGCTTTATTTAGTTTAGATCCAATGGTATTTTTTTTATTTGATGGTGGATCATAATTTATAGGAGGATTTTTTTCTTCCCTTTCAACTATTGAATATTTCATAGCATATATACTTTCACCAAAAAGTTCTAGTTCAAATCGAGGATTTTCGGCATCATAAAATTCCTCAATAATAAGTCTTGTAACTTGAGCATCGTTAACTATAAGACCGCTTTTTTCTATGCCATCAAAAATACTTTTGGTTATGTTGTTTGTATCAGGATGTCTTTTGATACTTTTATAATATACCTTTAAAACGGCGATAAGAGATTCTGTTAAAAAAATGCTGGGATTCTGGCTTCTACATTGATAAGCGATTTCTTCTTCATATAAAGCATACCTATCGTGGTATTTTCCAGAATTATAAGGTAAAATGGCTCTTCCATTTGTATTAAAAAGTTTGAAATTAGATTTTGAAATGGGTGAGCCCTTTATAATGATTTTTGCATAAGTGTTATTCATATGTTCCCCCTAGGATCTATCTTTTTAATAAACCTGCGTATATCAGTATAGCATAGAAATATAGGTATATAAGTGAGATGTTTTAAAGTGATTGTCTTATTTATTATTTAGATATAATTTCTTATTTTTTAATTTTGTGTTAGTATAAGGTAGTTGATTTGTCAATATATTCCTATATTTAGGTTTGATTAGTACAAAGAATTTATGAATTTATGAATTTATTCTTGTATTAATTCTACTCACTTTATGAGATATAATAAAAATAAGATATAGAGGGAGGTTTTTATATGAATAACAAGTTGAGTGAATCTAAAAATTGGTTAAATATTGACGGAAAGACTATTATAGTAACTGGTGGAAACTCTGGTATTGGATTACATATAGTAAATGAACTTAAAGAAAACGGTGCCAACGTTGTTGTTGCTGATATGAATGTGGAAACTGGAAAAAAAGATGGTGTATACAATATTAAGACTAATGTTACATCAATTGATAGTATAAATGCCATGGTCTTAGAAACGGTGAAGGAGTATGGTAAGATTGACGTGTTAGTTAACAATGCTGGAATTAATCTACCAAGATTGCTTGTTGATGTATATAGTGATGAAAAAAAATATGAAATTAACGAAGATTCATTTAACAAGATGACTGCAGTAAACCAAAAGGGGATTGTGTTTGTCACCCAGGCTGTAGTTAGAGACATGTTAGCAAAAAAAATACAGGGAGTTATTATAAATATTTCTTCTGAGTCAGGTATGGAAGGTTCTGTAGGACAAAGTTTATATTCTGCAACAAAGGGTGCTGTAAATTCATATACTAGATCTTGGGCAAAGGAACTTGGAAAATTTGGTATAAAAGTAGTTGCTATAGCCCCTGGAATTAATGAGAAGACTGGACTTACAACACCTGCATATAACGAAGCATTAGCTTATACGAGAAATATAAATGTAGATCAGTTAGACACAGGGTACGAAAAGAGTATTCCACTTGGACGTGTTGGAAAACTAGATGAAATAGCTTATTTAGTAACTTTCCTTGCATCTGGAAAGTCTGGCTATATTACTGGAACAGTAATCAACATTTCAGGAGGAAAATCAAGAGGTTAAACAGGAGGAGTTTAGTGTGATAGATAAGAAAAATGAAGTCTTGGAGTGTAATAGAGTAATTAATAATTTTGACCAAGATAACAGCTATAGACATCTAAGTAACCCTACAACTCCCACTGATTTTAATGATTTTCATTGTAGGATTTCGTATTTATTAGATCAATTAATAAATACGGAAAATTACCTAAATATCATGGATCTTTCAGAGAAAATGAATGTTAGTAGAGGTACAGTAAATAATGACCTAAGAAAAACAAAAGAGCTTTTAAGAAAATATGATGCTGAAATTTTGGGAGTTACAAACAAGGGTATTAAGTTAAAATGCAATGAATTTAGTAAACGCTTAATTCTTATTTATGAGGTGTTTGATTACTTTAAATGCGATGTCGATATAGACAATAAAACCATCGACCTTTTAGAATTATTAGCTCAGCATTATAAGTTTAATGACCAAATGGAGCTACTTTTTTATAAGTCAACATTAGTAACTATTGATAGAATAAAAAAAGGAAGGAATCTAAAAACGTCTATTCCTATGTACAAAAATTTTGAAATTAACAGTAAAACACTTAATGACTTTATTATGGAGATTGAAAATATCTATAAAATAAAATTTAATTATGAAGATATTGATTTTATATCATTCCCTATTAATACAAGAAATTCTGCACATACTGGAAATATAGAAAATACTGTAAATCAAGAAATATTACTGCAGATTGTTAAACAAATGCTTGTTAGCATAAGGGAACGTTTCATGATTGAAATTAACGAGAAAACTTTTTATAATAAGGTAAGGCATCATTTATTATTTTTAATTAACCGATTAATATTTAGAATTCCTGTAAACGATATTTTTTCTGATCAAATCAAAATTAGATTTCCATTAGCTTTCGAATTGGCGAAAATATCAATGAGTGTTCTTCAAAAACAATATCATCTGATGGGTACAGAAATTGACATAAGTTATCTCGCAGTATATTTTGCTCTAATATTGGATGACAGGAAGGTTTATTATAAAAGTAAAAATAGTGACGGAAATATTGCCGTTGTGACTAATAATGGCAGAGGCACTTTTGAACTGATACGAAAGCAGTTGCAAGAAATAGTTGGATTAAACTCTAACATTGATTTATTGACTGTTTCAGAGTTGAAAATTAAGGATGTATCCAATTATGGAATGATTTTTAGCACAGAAAATATTATAAGTGATAGGCACTTGCCTATTATAAAAATAGATGGAATTATCGATCAAGATTCTATTACCCAAAAGCTCAAAGAGCTTAAAAAGAAAAATCTAGAACCTATTGCAAACATAATGAAACTAGAAAATCTTAAAATATTATATCTAGATGGCTCTGTAAGCTACAGAGATAATGTAAAAATAATTACGAGTAAGCTTATTGATGAAGAGTATGTTTCTAGTGATATTTACAGTATATTTGAGAAAAAAGACAACTTGAGTTCGATGATTTATGAAAATGGAGTGGCATTTCCTCATTTAATAGATAAAAAAATAAATAACTTTAGTCTAACTATAGGTATCATAAAACCTAACACTGACAAATTAAAAATTATATTATTTTTGTTAATACCAGAAAATATGGATAATCAGCAAGAAGGGGCATTGCTGAAGATTTATGATGAAATATTCACCATAATAAGTGACAAAGAACTTGTTATCAAACTTCAAGATATAGAAGATATTTATTGATTTACAATTATTTAATGAAAGGAAGTTGATAAGATGACGTTTAAATATATGCTTATACTCGGTGTGGTTGTAATGTTATCCTTTGCCTTGCAATATTTTTTAGGATTCAAGCAAATTAAACATTTTAATGATGAATATATAAGACTAAGAAAGGAGGGCAGAGTATCTATAGGAAGGCTTGCTGGTAAAATTCAATCAGGTACTATAATACTTTTTGCACTTGATAAAAATGATAGAATAAGGTATGGAAGAAAAATACAGGGAACTACAATATTAGCTAAGTTTAAGGATTTCAACACATTTAATGGTAGAGAAATTGGCAAAATCACATTGAAAGATGAAGAAATGAAGAAAGAGATAAAAATAACTCGTAAAGCAGTATTAGATGCTGTCAACAGCTATAACATTGTAAAAAATGGAGAAATTATTCCTGAAAAGAAATCACCATTCGGAAAAGTATATGAAAAATTGGTTCATTGATATTCCAATTTTTAATTAATTTCATAAATATTTTAATAGGAGGCGCATTATGAAAATTATAACAGTTATTGGAGCCGGTCAGATGGCCTCTGCTTTATCTTTCCCTGCAATTGAAAATGGTAATAAGGTACGATTAGTTGGTACGCCACTGGATAGAAGTGTTATCGATTCTGTAAAGAATATAGGGTTTCATCCTACATTAAAACGTCAATTGCCTAAAACAGGAATTGAGTGTTATCAAATCGAAGAAGTAAATAAAGCATTAGATGGAGCTGATGTCGTTATATGTGGGGTTAGTAGCTTTGGTGTTGATTGGTTTGCGGAAAATATATTGCCTATCATACCTGAAAACATTCCTATTCTTTCAATAACAAAAGGGATGATTGACTTAGAGGATGGAAGTATGATTACTTATCCACAATACTTTGAAAGTAAGCTTCCAGCTAATAAGAAACTTTCTATTAATGCTATAGGTGGTCCATGTACTAGTTATGAACTTGCTGATAAAGATCATTCTGTCGTTGCATTTTGTGGACATGATATTGAAACCCTTAGAATGCTTAAGAGCTTGTTTGAATCTCCATACTATCATATAAGTCTTTCTACAGATGTTGTAGGTGTTGAATGTGCAGTAGCACTAAAAAATGCCTATGCATTGGGTGTATCACTCGCTATTGGACTGGCTATTGGACCTGACGGCTTAGGCCATGAGCATTATAATTCTCAGGCTGGGCTTTTCGGACAAAGCGTAAAGGAAATGAAACATCTTCTTGAAATAGTTGGTGGTGGTGACGAAAATATTATATTATCTGCTGGTGACCTTTATGTAACTGTTTTTGGTGGACGTACTCGTAAAGTCGGAACCCTACTTGGGCAAGGTTTCTCAATTGAAGAATCTATTAAACGATTAGAAGGAGTAACACTTGAATCAATAGTTATTGCCACTCGTACTGCACGAGGGGTGCGTGCTCTTGCCAAAAGAGGGGTTGTGAAGCTCAGTGATTTTCCACTGCTAATACATGTTGATAATATAATAAATGCTGGTGCTACTGCAGTTGATATTCCATGGTCATCTTTTGAATCAGAAAAAATATAATGGTGAAAAATTAATCACCTTATAAATAATACTTATATAAAATACAATAAAAAAAGGGGTGCATAAAATGGATTTAACTATTAAGATTGCAGAAGGATTTATAGGATTGTTTCAAATAGGATCAAAAACCTTTCTAAGCTGGATGACAGGTATTGTACCATTAGTATTGTTGTTACTCGTATTTATGAATACTGTAATTAATTTAATTGGTCAAGAGAAAGTTAATAGGTTTGCACAATGGGCTTCAAAATACTCTTTAATGAGAAATATGGTGTTACCTTTTGTTGCATCGTTTACGTTATGTAATCCAGCAGCATTTACTTTAGGAAAATTTTTACCTGAATTTTATAAACCTAGTTATTATGCAGCTGTTGGACAATATTGTCATACAAGCAGCGGTATATTCCCACATATTAATCCAGGTGAGTTATTTCTTTATCTAGGAGTTTCAGCTGGTATTACAACTCTTGGTTTAAGTGTTACTCCACTAGCAATACGATATCTTCTTGTTGGATTTGTAATGAATGCTGTAGGTGCTTATGTTACTGATTTTACAACAGCATATGTTTGTAAGAAATCTGGTATTAAATTAAGTAAAATAGCTAAAGTATAATGGGGGGTAAAATAATGAGTAAATATAATAGTATAAGAATTGAAAAAGGTCAAGGCGGATGGGGTGGTCCTTTTGTAGTGACACCTACCGACCAAAAAAATAAATTTGTCTATATTGTTGGTGGAGGAGAAAAACCAGCAATTGTAGATAAAATAGTTGAATTAACAGGAATGGAAGCAGTAAATGGATTTAAAACCTCGATTCCTGATAATGAGACAGCTTTAGTAGTCATTGACTGTGGTGGGACATTAAGATGTGGAGTTTATCCACAAAAGGGCATCCCTACTATAAACATTATTCCAACAGGAAAATCAGGTCCTTTGGCAAAATATATTACTGAAGAGCTTTATGTATCTAATGTTGGACTAGACCAAATTACATTAACAGATGAAACAGCAAAAGCAACCACTTCTTCTGCTAGTGAACATGAAGCACCTAAGACAGCAGGATACTCAACAGACAAGAAACTAACTGCACAAAACGCTGAAAAGGGAAGTATTGTTGCTAAGTTCGGTATGGGAGCTGGTAAAGCAATTGCTATAATGTTACAAGCTTCAAGGGAAGCTGTTCAAACAATGATTAACACAATTATACCTTTCATGGCATTTGTTGCAATGTTGATTGGTATCATACAAGGAAGCGGAATTGGTAATCTTTTTGCAAAGATTATGTCACCACTCGCTGGTAATGTATGGGGTTTAATGCTTATTGGATTCATATGTTCATTGCCTGTTCTTTCACCATTACTAGGACCGGGTGCTGTTATTGCTCAGGTAATAGGAACTCTAATTGGTGTTGAAATAGGAAAAGGAAATATAAATCCAAACTTAGCATTACCTGCACTGTTCGCTATTAATACCCAGAATGCTTGTGACTTTATACCAGTTGGATTAGGGCTAGAGGAAGCAGATCCTGAGACAGTCGAAGTAGGAGTTCCGTCGGTATTATACTCAAGATTTTTAAATGGAGTACCACGTGTATTTGTAGCTTGGTTAGCAAGTTTCGGTTTATATCGATAAATTAAAAAAGGAGGATTAAATGATGATTTATGCTACAGAAATTCAAGAAATTGGTTTAAATGCAAAAGAATTTTTAAATGAAGAAATTATGGTGTTATTCGGATTTAATGCTCCACCTGACTTAAGACCATATTGCTTTCTTATTGATCAAAATAAGTTAGACGATTTCATAGAAGTTGACGATACACTTCTTATAAATGATGATAGTTATAAAATTATAGCGGTTGGCGACCAGGTCAACAAAAACTTGAAGGATTTGGGACATATTACAATAAATTTTAAAGGCGATACAAGTAATTTGATGGCAGGTTCCTTATATGTTGAAAAGAAAGCAATAAGTAATATTGAGGTAGGAACAAAAATTATTATTGAAAAAAACAACTAGAGAGGAATGGTTACTATGTTTTTAGATACAGCTAATATCAATGAGATAAATGAATGTATGAAGACAGGAGTATTAAAAGGGATAACTACAAATCCTACAATTCTTCTTAAAGAAAATATAAACAGGTTTAAGCAGATAGAAAATATTCTTGGAACTAATACAGAACTACTATTTGTTCAACTCATTGGTGATACACTAGAAGAACTGTATGATGATTATGAAAAGCTTAAGAATATCAAGGGATGTAAAAAAATTGCTTACAAGGTACCTATAAATCTTATAGGATTAGAAGTTGTAAATAAAATTAAATCTAATAATCCTAAAACTATTGTATTAGGTACAGCCATTTACTCAGCTGATCAAGGAATTTTAGCTGCGTTAGCTGGGTGTGATTATGTAGCACCTTATGTTAATAGAATGTCAAATAATAATATAAACCCATTTGATGCTATTTCAAAAATGAGGTTGTTCTATGATGATAGAGAACTTGAATGTAAAATTTTGGCGGCAAGCTTCAAGAACACTAACCAAATACTAGATGCATTAGAGGCTGGAGCGCATACATGTACTATTCCAACTGACCTCTTTAAGCAGATGGTTAACAAGGATTTAGCATTAAATGCTATTAAAGTATTTAATCATGATGGACAAAAGCTTGATGAAATGACGAAATAAGTATAAACATTTATGTTTTCTCCTTAGTTATAATAGGAGATTGCATAGGTGTTTTCTTTTCCTTGATATACTAAAATCAATAAAATTATTTTCGTTAATGTATAGAGTTTAGGAATAACAACGAGTTTTGTTGAAACAATTAATAGAGTATTGTATAATTAACTAAAGAAAACTTATTTTGATATATTTGTATGAGTATAATTTTATTGAAATATTTTTTGTAGAATTGAGTAAAATACTTAGTAGTAACTACTATAACATTTATAATACGGACAGTTGATAGAATTATAAAAACACTATTTAATTTTTTTAGGGAGGTATATTTATGACAAAAGGCTTATCTTTAAATTTAACTAAGGTGGCTTCTTTTTTAGAAGAACATGAAATTAAGTATCTACAACCGATGGTAACAGCAGCACACGATATGTTACATAATAAAACAGGACAGGGAAATGATTTTTTAGGTTGGATTGATCTTCCCGTGGATTATAACAAAGAGGAATTTGCAAGAATAAAAAAAGCATCAGAAAAGATAAGAAATAATTCAGATGTGCTTATAGTAATTGGAATTGGTGGTTCTTACTTAGGATCTAGAGCTGCAATAGAAATGTTATCTCATACATTTCATTCTAGTCTTTCAAAAGATAAAAGAAAATCGCCAATCATATACTATGTTGGTAATAACTTAAGTTCAACATATATGGCTGATTTACTTGAAGCTATTGAAGGAAAAGACATTTCAGTTAATGTTATATCAAAATCTGGAACTACAACTGAACCAGCTGTAGCTTTTAGAATTTTCAAAGCTTATTTGGAAAAGAAATATGGAAAAGATGGAGCAAAAGAAAGAATATATGCAACTACTGATAAAGCAAAAGGTGCTTTGAAAACTCTTGCAGATGCAGAAGGATATGAAACTTTTGTTATTCCAGATGATGTTGGAGGAAGATTTACGGTCTTAACACCTGTTGGATTACTACCTATTGCAACAGCAGGCATCGACATAGAAGAAATGATGAAAGGCGCTGCAGCTGCAAGACAGGCATACAGTATGCCAGAATTAGAAAAAAATGATGCCTATAAATATGCAGTGACTAGAAATATTCTTTACCGAAAGGGTAAAACTACAGAAATATTAGTGAATTATGAACCATGTATGCACTATTTTGGTGAGTGGTGGAAGCAATTATATGGTGAGAGTGAAGGTAAAGATGGTAAGGGAATATTCCCAGCAGCAGTTGATTTTTCAACAGATTTGCATTCTATGGGACAATATATCCAAGAGGGATTAAGAAATATATCTGAGACAGTAATTAATGTTGAAAAACCTAGAAAGAATATTGTAATTGAAGAAAATGCTGAAAACATAGATGGATTAAATTTCTTAGCAGGAAATACATTGGATTATGTAAATAAGAAAGCATTTGAAGGTACTATCTTAGCACATAATGATGGTGGGGTACCTAATATAGTAGTTGATGTACCAGAATTAACTGCTTATTATTTCGGATATTTAGTTTACTTCTTTGAAAAGGCTTGTGGAATTAGCGGTTACTTATCAGGAATAAATCCTTTCAATCAACCAGGAGTTGAAGCATACAAGAAAAATATGTTTGCGCTTCTTGGAAAGACTGGATATGAGTCTCTGAAAGCGGAATTAGAAAAAAGATTAGATTAATTATCAGCAAATAGCAACAAATGTACAGAAAGAGTGATTGAATAGATCACTCTTTCTGTTTTTTTTTAACTCTAACTATGAAAACTCGATATATATATAAATTTGATATGACAAAGCTAATAAAGTATAATTATTAGATGTAAACTTTTTTAGAATAGAAAATTTATAGAACATTAAATTATTATAATATTTTTATGAATATAAAGAAAAAATCATATAAATTACATTAAAGGTGGGTAAAAACAATGGAAAAGGATATTAAAATACTTGCAATAGAATCAAGTTGTGATGAAACGGCGGCTGCAGTAGTAGTAAATGGTAGGGATGTTTTATCTAACATAATTGCATCGCAAATAGATATACATGAAAAGTTTGGAGGCGTTGTTCCAGAAGTAGCATCTAGAAAGCACATAGAAGCAATAAGTGCTGTGGTTCAAGAAGCACTAGATGAAGCTAACGTTACATTAGATGATATAGATGCAATAGGAGTAACTTATGGACCTGGACTAGTGGGGGCACTACTTGTAGGTGTTCAATATGCTAAGGGACTAGCATATGCAACCCATAAACCATTAATTGGAGTTAATCATATAGAAGGTCATATAAGCGCTAACTTTATTCAATATAAGGAGCTTGAACCACCATTTATGTGTTTGGTAGTTTCAGGTGGACATACATTTATTGTATACATGAAGGATCACGGTGACTTTGAAGTTATGGCTGAAACTAGAGATGATGCAGCGGGAGAAGCATTTGATAAGGTAGCTCGTGCAATAGGCCTTGGGTATCCAGGTGGACCTAAAATAGATAAAATAGCAAAAGAGGGAAATGCAGATGCTATAAAATTTCCAAAAGCTAAATTTCATGATGTTACTTTAGATTTTTCATTTAGTGGAGTCAAATCTTCTGTATTAAATTATTTGAATAAAATAAATATGAAAAATGAGACAATTAATATACCCGACGTGGCTGCATCTTTCCAAAAGGCAGTGGTTAATGTTTTGGTAGAGAATGCATTTGAGGCATGTAAAATTAAAGGGGTAGATAAGATAACAATAGCAGGTGGCGTGGCTTCAAACTCTTGTCTTAGGGAGACAATGATAAAAGAAGGGCAAAAGAAAAATATAAAAGTTATGTTCCCCGAGATGATTTTTTGCACTGATAATGCAGCTATGATTGGAAGTGCAGCTTATTTTGAATTAATAAAGGGAAGAGTTTCACCATTAACACTAAATGCAATACCAAACCTAAAGCTTGGAGAAAGATAATAAAAGGAGTCTTTAAATTTTGATAAAAATTAATTTGAATTTAATGCAAAGAAGAATTAGAAAATTACATTCACAACATGTTGTACATGAGTCCTTTAGATTTGGCATACTTCTTGCAATCGCGGGCGGTTTTTTGGATTCTTACACATTTATAGGAAGGGGAGGTGTTTTCGCTAATGCTCAAACTGGAAATATTGTACTACTTGCCATATATGCTTCAAAAGGAGAATGGATGCATGCATTTGCTAATATTCCAGCTATAGTAGCTTTCGTAATTGGAGTAATTGTTGTTCAAACAATAAAAAATGACTCATCACGTTTCTTTATAATTGATTGGCCACGGGTAGTTTTAATTTTTGAAATCATAGTCCTTTTTGTAATAGGACTTATACCTAGTACCGTTCCCAATATTATTGTAAATGTTACAATTTCACTTGTTGCTTCCATTCAAGTATGCTCATTTTGTAAAATTGCGGATGCTCCATATAGCTCAACAATGTCCACAGGTAACTTACGATCAGCTGCAAGGGAGGCATATATTGCTTTCACCCAAAAGGATCATGAGGCAGCTATTCGTACTATTCGTCTTTTTACAATTGTTTCTTCATTTTTATTAGGTTCATTTTTAGGAGGTATATTAACATTAAATATTGGTGTTAAAGCAATATGGGGAGCTACGCTTATAATAATCGGTGCTTTGGTGTTATATAACATTAATAACTCATAAATACAGTTTATGTTTAATTGGGGTAATTTAGTACATTTGTTAACAAATATTATTATCTCCGAATTTCTTTATAAGACTCTTAAGTTCATCTATCTGTTTTTGCAAATCCTTATTCGTATTACTTGAATTAGTATTACTTGCATTTTGGGCTTCTTCTTTTGCGTTAAGATTAGAAATTTGAGCTGAAATTATAAAAATGGTCTGAGCTATACTGAATAAAAAATTAGCTACTACATTTTGTTGATCAACATCGAACTTAGAAGCAATAATAATTCCTAGTATTGTTGCGAGTGTTGCCAATTCGGTAGGACTGTACTCTTCTAGTTTTTTCATATAATGCCTCATTCTAATATTGTTATATTATAGTATATTCATTTAATTAACATTGTGTGGAGTATATTTTGAAAATCATTGTTTATACCATGTGAAATATTTAAATAAATAATTTTAAGTGATTATGTATACCCGAAAAATGAAGGAATATAATAATAAAAAACAAGTTAAAAAACAAAATTCCCAGTTGATACAATAATATAAGTAGAGTATAATTATCTGAGTTTCGATTATTTAAAATAATGATTATTCTTACGAATTTAAACGAGGAGCAATATTATGACAAACCACCCCAAAACAACAAAAACTTTGTTTAAGCTACTAATTATATCAATTTGTTTATTTATAAGCATATTTGCAGTGGTGTCATTTTCAAATATAATTAAAAAAAACAATGAAAATAAAGATAGTACATCTAATAAAAGCACGAATAATAATGGTAAAGATCAAAACATAAAGAATATTAAGTTAACGAAAATAGCATTTGAAAAAGGTAATAATATATATCTTTATGATGAAATAAGTAAACAAATTAAGTCTCTCGGAGATAATACAAAATCCAAAGATTTGTTACAACTTTCTCCGGATAAAACAAAAATTGTATTTAGGTATTTTAATGAAGGGGAACCTATATATCCACCGCATGTAATTATTTATGATATTGAAGCTGGAAAACTAACAGATATTGTTATTAACAATAAAAATGTACAACAAATTGTTGAAATCAAATGGATAGATAATGAAGATATTTTGGTTACAGGGCATATTAATCCATCAGTTTCAGGTTATAGCGTATATAATATAAAAAGCAAAACGGAGTTAATATCCTGTGTTGGTACTATGCGCGATGTTAATTTAGGTAAAAAAAATATTCTTTATAGCAATACGCCTCACATATTTCCTCAGCCAAAAGCTAATTTATATATTAATGGGAAGCAAATTTTTGAAATTAACAATGAAAAGGAACAAATACTTGATGGTGTAATATCTAATGATGGCAAAGTAATTGCATTTAGAAGTTCGGTGACAGGTGAAAAGAATTTAAATGGTAAAGCAGTTGCATATATTAACTTAGGCCAAATTAGTAGTAACGGAAATGCTATAAACGATCTAACGAGGATAGCGATAAGCGGTGATATCGCTGGGAAATTGAAATTTGATGATGAAAATAATTTAAGTATTGTTGAGGATAAATTCATATATAAGTTAAATGATGAAAAGCTTATTAAGGTAGAAAATTCGTTGCCAAAGCAAAAAGAACTTACGGCAGTTCAGCTTAAAGAATTTAGGCAAACTTTAGCTAAACAATTTCCTAAAGAGATTATTTCAGATCAAACAGTATTAGAAGATATAGATATATATAATATGGTAGCCTTTTAGGATTTAAAACGAATATAGGAATTAGTAAAATATAGTCAATATTTATGAGATTTATTAAAATTATGTTAACAAACATTTGAAAATTTGGTATAATGACCTTATGTTTATAAAAAATTATGGAAGAAGGGTTATTATGAAAAAGGAAAATTCTTATAGGCCTCAGAAAGCAAAAATCCATGTAAAGACAATACCAGAATTAATAGTTAGCAAATTAGTTATGTTACTATGTTTTATTATACCAATATCTATATTTATAGCCTATTCTATGAAGTTGAACTTTTTCTCTATTACAAGAATTCTATCAATATTTATTTTAATTATAAGCATAGCTGCATATTTAAAAAGTGAAATTATGTATCCTCATCCTAAAGTACTACATAAAGGTGAAACTTTAGGTAGTAAAAAAAATGTGGTTTACAAAAAACATAAAATAAATTTTTCTTTTTCTCTAAAGAAAGGTCCGCTTCAAGTGGTGTTATCAATGTTAATAATTATATTATTAACTTATTTAGGACAAGGTATTTATAGATTAATTGGGTAAGGAGTATTAAATATGGATAATAATTATAAGTTTTTTAGAAATAAAGAATGTGAATATTTTCCGTGCCATGAGGTTAAAAATGATGAAAAATTTAATTGCCTATTTTGTTATTGTCCCCTATATTTTCTTGAGCACTGCGGTGGAAATGGAAAATTTGTAAAGGGCATTAAAGATTGCTCATCTTGTTTGATACCACACTCTGAAAATGGTTATGAATATATTGTTGGTAAAATAAAGGAAGTAAATAAAACAAAAAGAAAATAACAATTACCATAATAAGCTATAATTATCTATGAAAACCAATAATTCGCTGAGGATAATGTTGTATTTAAAGTAATTATGGGTTATAATTAGAGCATTAATTAAAAAAATGAATAACTTAATATAAAAAAATACGTTTATTAAAAAGGCACTGTCAATTCAGCGCCTTTTTTTTACCCCAAATTATGTTGATATACGTTATTTAAAAAAACGAAGAAAAAAATTTAGGAATATGTGTTGGTAAGAACATTATTATATTAGTAGTAAGTGGATACACTAAAGAGCATAAAGAAATTAAAAAATATTATAAGCCGGAGGTACAAATGTGAAAGTAAATAGAAGATTAGAGTTATTTAAAAATGTAACAGATAAAGAATGGAATGATTGGGAATGGCAAGTTCAAAACAGAATCGAAACTGTAGAAGAACTTAAAAAGTATATACCATTAACGCTTGAGGAAGAAGAGGGAGCAAAAAAATGTCTTCAAACATTGAGGATGGCTATTACTCCATATTACTTATCATTAATAGATCCAAGTGACCCATATGATCCAATAAGGAAACAAGCTATACCAACGGCTCTAGAATTACACAAAGCGGATGCTGATCTATTGGATCCATTACATGAAGATACGGATTCTCCAGTGCCGGGGCTCACTCATAGATACCCAGATAGAGTATTGTTACTAATAACTGATATGTGCTCAATGTACTGTAGGCATTGCACAAGAAGAAGATTTGCGGGCCAAAATGATAATTCTATGCCAATTGATAAAATAGATAAAGCAATTGAGTATATAAGAAACACAGTGCAAGTTAGGGACGTACTATTATCAGGCGGTGATGCGTTACTTGTAACAGACGATAAATTAGAATATATAATAAAAAAATTAAGGGAAATTCCGCACGTTGAAATAATAAGAATAGGTTCAAGAGTGCCTGTAGTTCTTCCACAAAGAATTACTCCAAAACTAGTTGACATGTTAAAGAAGTATCACCCTATTTGGTTAAATACACATTTTAATCATCCAAATGAAATTACGCAGGAAGCAAAGATTGCATGTGAAAGGCTTGCAAATGTAGGAGTACCCTTAGGGAATCAATCTGTTCTCCTAAGAGGAGTTAATGACTGTACCCATATAATGAAGGAGCTGGTGCAGGAACTTGTTAAAATTAGAGTAAGACCATATTATATATATCAATGTGACCTTTCAATGGGTCTTGAACACTTTAGGACACCTGTATCTAAAGGCATAGAAATAATTGAAGGCTTAAGAGGCCATACTTCAGGATTTTGTGTGCCCACGTTCGTTGTTGATGCACCAGGTGGTGGTGGGAAAATCCCAGTAATGCCAGGATATATTATATCTCAAAGCCCTGAGAAAGTAGTACTTAGAAACTTTGAAGGAGTTATAACTACATATCAGCAACCAACTAGTTACAATTCTATTTGTCATTGTGATGCTTGTACAGGAAAGAAAAAGGTTCACAGAGTAGGAGTTGCTGGTTTATTAAATAATGAGAAAATGTCTATGGAACCAGTTGGACTAGAGAGAAGTTTAAGAGGGCAAGAATAGTAAAACTAGAAATATATTAATAATAAGCTTAGAGAGTAAATCTTTAGGCTTATTATTTTTTTATATTGAATGTCTGAAGTTGTAACAGTTTTCGGAAAAACGAATAAGATGGTATCATAAGTAATTTTAGGAGGGTAAATTTGCAAATCCTAAAAATAGGTTCAAAAGGAACAGTGGTATCAGAAATACAAGCATTACTTAATAAGTTAGGTTATGTTGTTGGGGAAGTAGATGGAATATATGGACCTAAAACTGCAGGTGCGGTAAAGAAGTTTCAAAAATATTTTGGATTATTACCTACAGGCGAAGTGGATGATGATACTTATAAACTTATGAACAGATTTTTATTAGGTTATGATACTTATAGAATTAAATCAGGTGACACTCTATACCTTATAGCAAAACGTTATTACACGCCACTTGAAAGTATAATTACAGCTAACCCTCAAATTAATGCAAATAGATTGAGGGTTGGTGATGTAATTATAGTTCCTTACTCGTTAGATGTGGTTTATACAAATATTGATTACACTTATGAGATTATGAAAAAAAATTTAGATGGATTAAAAGCTAGATATCCATTTATTGAAGTTGAGAGTGCTGGCAGGAGTGAACTTGGGAAAGAACTTTATTATGTAAAATTGGGTAATGGACCCAATAAAGTATTTTACAATGGCGCGCATCATGCTATTGAATGGATAACTTCTGTACTTTTAATGAAGTTTATTGAAAACTTTGCTAAAGCCTATGCAATGGGTCAGGATATAGAAGGTTATGATGTTCGTGATATATTCCGCACAAGCACTATATATGTTATGCCCATGGTTAATCCAGATGGAGTGGACTTAGTTCTTAATGGTCTAGAAAAAAGTAACCCGTATTACAATGATTTAATTAAGTGGAATAATGGAAGTTTAGATTTTTCTAAAAATTGGAGTGCTAATATTCGAGGAGTAGATCTTAATCATAACTATGATGCTATGTGGCAAGAATCAAAGAATGCAGAGGCGAGTTATGGAATATATGGACCAGGACCTACAAGATATTCAGGTACCTCGCCAGAATCAGAATCAGAGTCTAAAGCTGTAGCAAATTTAACAAGAAGTAATAATTTTAGATTAGTAATAGCATATCATACCCAAGGTGAACTAATATACTGGAATTTTGAAAATTTAGCAAGTCACGAAGCTAAAGCAATAGCAATAATATTTTCACAATTAAGTGGTTATGATCTAGGTGAAACAACTGGAATTACAAGCTATGCAGGATATAAAGACTGGTTCATTGAGAAATTTAGAAGGCCAGGATACACCATTGAAGTCGGACTTGGAGAAAATCCTCTTCCCATAAGTCAATTTAATAAGATTTATAGCGACAACATTAAAGTGTTATTAGAGGGGGCAATGATTTAGTCACATATAATAATTGATTTTTTATCAAATAAACGCCTATATCTTATTTTGCATAGCAATTAAAGATATAGGCATTATATTATTGGTCATAAATATGATCTGTCTCCGGAGTGACTTGCAACAAGAAACGAACAAATTATTGAACTTTGATTTAGAAATTCTTCTTTTATGAATATGAAATTCTCGTAAGCATGACAGGAGGTCATGCTAGCGAACCTGAGGCAGGACGCCGAATGTGAGCGTTAGAGAATTTTATATAAATAAAAGATTAGAATTTGTTAATTAAATTTCATATTTGGAGTTCGGTTGCAAGGGCCGCAGGAGAAATAGTATGCTTTTCATTAAAACGGTAATCACATTTATTCTTCTTCGGAGACTGTCAATTCCCATGCTGCGTAAAGTTCTTCAAGTTCTTTTTTCACACTTAAAAGTTGAGTGTTTGTTTCAACACTTCTACTTGGACTTGAATAAACCTCTTCAAGGCAAAGATCATTGTTTAATTTCTCTAATTCTTTTTCTAATGATGCAATTTTATCTTCTAGTTCTTTAAAATCTAGTTTCTTTTGTTTCTCAAGTTTATCTTCTTCACGCTTCTTTTTTTTATCAAAATTAATTTGAGTTTTTGACATTCCTTCTTGCTCTTCTTCTAACTTAAATCTTAGAGGATTTTTCTTTTTTTCTATATAATAACTATAATTTCCTAAATACTCTTTGAGCCCATCTTGATTTAATTCGAGTATTCTAGTAATTACCTTGTTTAAGAAATATCTATCATGGGATATTACGACAACGGTGCCGTCATATCCGAGTATTGAATCTTCTAAGGCCTCACGTGACATAATATCTAAGTGGTTTGTTGGTTCATCTAGCAATAAGAAGTTAGCCTTAGATAACATGATTTTTAGAAGATTAATCCTACATCGTTCTCCACCGCTTAAAGTGGATATAATCTTGAATACATCTTCTCCTATGAATAGAAATGCAGCCAGGGCAGTACGAACCTCTGTGGTAGTAAGTTTTGGGAATTCATCCCAAACTTCATCTATTATAGTTTTTTCTGGATTTAAATTTGATTGTTCTTGGTCATAATATCCAACGAAAATATTTTTACCCAATATTTTTATGCCTGTATCACTTGGAATCTGATCCATTATAATTTTAAAAAGGGTGGTTTTACCTCTTCCATTTTCACCAATAAGAGCAAATTTTTCTGACCTTTTTATGTCTAAATTTAGATTCTCAAACAAAAGGTTATCTCCAAATCGTTTTGATAGGTTCTCTATATGAAGAACATCATTTCCGCTTTTAATTTCTGTTTCAAATTTCATTTTAGTGTCGCGCGGATCTCGATCTGGAGAGTGAATTCGTTCAACTTTGTCCAGGGATTTTTGTCTGCTATCTGCGGCTCTTACACTTTTTTCTCTATTAAAGGATCTGTATTTAGTTATAATATCCTCTTGTCTTTTTATTTCTGACTGTTGCACATGGTATGCTTTTAATTGAATTTCAAAATTTATTTTTTTTAATTCAATAAAACTTGTGTAACTTCCATTATAACAATCTACATGTCCATTAATAAGTTCAAAAGTTTTATTGGTAATAGTATCTAAAAAGAATCTATCATGAGAAATAATAAACATAGTTCCTTTATAAGATTTAAGATAGTCTTCGAGCCACTCTATAGCATCTAAGTCTAAGTGGTTAGTGGGCTCATCGAGTAGCAGTATATCAGGGTTCTTAAGTAATAATTTGCAAAGCGCAACTCTGGTTTTTTGACCTCCACTTAATATGTTTATTGGTTTATCATAATCATCTTCTAAAAAGCCAAGGCCTTTAAGAACCCTACTTATCTTAGCTTTGTAGGTGTAGCCGCCTCTGTTATTGTAAAGCTCAGAAGTTAATGTATATTCTTTAATTATTTTATTTTGATAGTCTTCTTTGTTAGCGTCATAAGGTAAACTCATTTTTATTTCCAGAGCTTTAAGATTTTTTTCTAAATTTAATAAATTGTCGAATACTAAAAGTGTTTCTTCATATATGGTATTAGTTATATCTAATGATAAATTTTGGGATAAATAACCTAGCTTTTTGTTTTTATCTATAAATAATTCACCAGCATCATGTTCCAATTGTGAAGTGAGTATTTTGAAAAGTGTAGACTTGCCAGCACCATTAGCACCAATAAAACCAATTCTTTCACCTTCATTTATACTTAAAGTTATTTTGTCTAAAATAACATCTATACCATAACTTTTGTGAATATCTTTGCAACTTAGAACTATCATCATTTTCACCTTCCCTGTAGCGTAGTCTTAAAATTAATAAATATTAATTAAAGACCTTCATATATTATTGTACTATTTATATTAAAGTTATTGTAGTAAAAAGCAAATATATATAACATTAATTTTTAATAATAGTATAAAAAGGGTATAAATGGTGAATAGTGCTTAATATCTATTAAATTTGAAACAAAATGTGATATTGACCTATAATGTGTGTTAAGATTGATAGTATGAAATTTATGATATTCACAGAGGAGTGTAAGTCGTGGAAAGAAAAAAAAATATATCGATGGCAGTTATTCGAAGATTGCCTAAATACAATAGATATTTAAAAGAACTTTTAAGAACTGATGTAGATAGAATATCCTCAAAAGAGTTAGGCGAGAGAATTGGCTTTACAGCATCTCAAATTAGACAAGATTTGAACTGCTTCGGTGATTTTGGACAACAGGGATACGGTTATAATGTTAAAGAATTATTAAATGAAATTAATGGCATATTGGGATTAGCCAAAGAATATAAAATGATAATAATAGGTGCTGGTAATATTGGGCAAGCAATTGCCAATTATACCAATTTTGAAAGGTTAGCTTTTAATTTGGCAGGTATTTTTGATGTTAATCCAAAGCTAATAGGACTTAAAATTAGAGATGTTGAAGTAAAAGACATAGATGAATTAGTAGGATTTCTTAAAACTATGCCGATAGATATAGGGGTAATCTGTGTTTCGGAAAATAGTGCTCAAACAGTTTGCGACATGATGGTGGCAAATGGAGTTAAGGGCATATGGAATTTTGCACCTGTGGATTTAGAAGTACCTAAAGAAATAATTGTTGAAAATGTACATTTGAGTGAAAGTCTCTTAACGCTTAGCTGTTTAATGAATGATACGACATATTAATAAAAAATAATTATTTCTAGTTGATATAATTATCACAAAGATATATAATGTATTTGAGGCAAATGGCCTCATATTCATTTAGGTTTATTTGTTATATTATTAACAAATAGTTAATGAATAGATTAATTCGTAAGGAGTGGATTGTTGTGGAATACAAAAATATTGTTCTTCAAAAGGAAGATAAAGTTGCAGTACTTACAATTAGTAGACCAAAGGCTCTAAATGCATTAAACTCAGAAACATTGAAAGAGCTAGATTTAGCAATAGATGAAATTGCTAATGATGATAAGATTTACGCAGTAATTATAACTGGAGCTGGAAAAGCATTTGTTGCAGGTGCTGATATCACCGAAATGAAAGATCTTGATGTAATGGGTGGTAGAAGATTTGGAAATTTAGGAAATAAAGTGTTTAGAAAATTAGAAACACTAGAAAAACCAGTAATCGCAGCAGTAAATGGTTTTGCTTTAGGTGGAGGATGCGAACTTTCTATGGCTTGTGATATTAGAATAGCATCTGTAAAGGCAAAATTTGGTCAACCTGAAGTAGGACTTGGAATAACACCTGGTTTTGGAGGAACTCAAAGACTTTCTAGACTTGTAGGACTTGGAATGGCTAAAGAATTAATATACACAGCTAAGATTATTAATGCGGAAGAAGCATTAAGAATTGGACTTGTTAATAAAGTGGTTGCGCTTGAAGATCTATTAGTAGAAGCTAAAGCACTTGCAAATACAATTGCAGGACAAGCACCTATTGCTGTAAGTCTTTGTAAAGCAGCAATTAATAAGGGAATGCAATTAGACATAGACTCAGCGCTTTCATATGAATCAGAAATATTCGGAGAATGTTTCTCGACTGAGGACCAAAGTAGTGGAATGACAGCATTTATCGAGAAAACTGAAAAATGCTTTAAAAATAAGTAATTTAAGTATTCTGTTAAAATACAGGTAGCTTAGCTGCCTCAGAGAATAGCGAGGAGGAAGGTTCATGAATTTTACATTGACAAAAGAACAAGAATTTGTAAAACAGATGGTAAGTGAATTTGCATTAAACGAAGTTAAACCTTTAGCTGCGGAAATAGATGTTACAGAAAGATTTCCTAGCGAAACTGTAGAAAAAATGGCTAGATACCATATGATGGGTATTCCAATAGCAAC
>NZ_JAHLDM010000006.1:0-212830 GCF_018861295.1 Clostridium estertheticum
CATTTGGCCATTATGGAAAAGCAATGTACAATTTATTTAGATACTTAGGTGTCAAAGAATTATCATTTAATCAACCAAAAGGAATGCTTTACAAATCAGAAAATCCATTTAAATAATAGATTAGCAAATGTCGTGAAATTTATAAGCGACTTTATACAGCATAAAACCTGAGTTGATTTATTTAAAAGATAGAATTAAAATCTAGGAGGACGTAAAAATGAAATTATTTATTGATACAGCAAATGTTGAAGATATTCGTGAAGCGAGTGATATGGGTGTTATTTGTGGTGTAACTACTAATCCATCCCTAATAGCAAAAGAAGGTAGAGACTTTAATGAGGTTATAAAAGAAATAGCATCTATTGTTGACGGACCTATAAGTGGAGAAGTTATTGCATTAGATTCAAAAGGTATGATAAAAGAAGGAAGAGAAATAGCTAAGATTCATAAAAACATGATTGTTAAAATTCCAATGACAGAGGACGGTCTAAAGGCTGTAAAAGTACTTTCTAATGAGGGAATAAAAACAAATGTAACCTTAATATTTAGTGCAGGACAAGCGCTTCTAGCTGCAAGAGCAGGGGCTTCTTATGTAAGCCCATTCATTGGAAGACTTGATGATATAAATGCTAATGCTATGGATTTAATAAGAACTATTGTTACAATATTTAAAGTACATGCCATAGACACTGAAATAATTGCTGCGAGCATAAGAAATCCAATGCATGTTACAGATGCTGCAGTTGCAGGGGCGCATATTGCAACAGTACCACTTAAAATTATTAAACAAATGATAAAACATCCATTGACAGATGCTGGGATAGAAAAATTCGCTAAAGATTGGAAAGAAACTTTTGGTAAATAATAAGGAGGTGCACATAATGAATGTAGATAATTTAGCTATTAATACTATAAGAGTACTTTCAGCAGAAGCGGTGCAAAAAGCAAATTCTGCTCATCCAGGGTTACCACTTGGATGTGCGACCATGGCTTATACTCTATGGGCAAAGCAAATGAAACATAATCCCAAAAATTCAAAATGGGAAGATAGAGATAGATTTGTACTATCAGCAGGACATGGGTCTATGCTTCTATACTCACTTTTAAACGTATTTGGATATGACTTAAGTGTTGAAGATATAAAAAATTTCAGACAGTTTGGAAGTAAAACACCAGGGCATCCAGAATATAAACATACAGACGGAGTTGAAACAACTACAGGACCACTCGGACAAGGTATTTGTAATGCAGTAGGTATGGCTATTTCTGAAAGCTATCTTGCAGAAAAATTTAACAAACAAAATTTTAAGGTTATAGATCATTATACATATACTATAGCTGGAGATGGATGTTTAATGGAAGGGATTTCAAGTGAGGCATCTTCCCTTGCAGGAACACTAGGACTTGGAAAACTTATAATGATGTATGATTCTAATAATATATCGATTGAAGGAAGTACCGATATTGCTTTTAGAGAAGATGTCGCTAAAAGGTATGAGGCATATGGTTGGCAGGTTATAAAAGTAGCTGATGGAAACAACACAGAAGAAATAAATACTGCTATAATTGCTGCTAAAAAGGAAGATAAAAAGCCAACAATTATAATAGTAAAGAATATAATAGGATATGGTTGCCTTGCTAAGCAAGGCAAAGCTTGTGCACATGGGGAACCACTTGGAGTAGAAAATATTATTGCATTAAAGGAAAATATAGGATGGGATTATGAACCTTTTACTGTTCCAGAAGAAGTTAAAAAACAAATGGAAGGTTTTAATAAAGTAGCAGCATCTAAAGAAGTAACTTGGAACAAGTTATTTGAAGATTACAAAATAGCTTACCCAGAACTTGCAAAAGAGTGGAAACTTTGGTTTAGTGGTAAAATAGCCACTGATTTATTAGAGGATGAAAGTTTTTGGGGTTTCGATAAACCAATGGCAACGAGACAAGCATCCGGAGTGCTTATTAACAGGTTAGCAAAGATTGTACCAAATATAATTGGAGGCTCAGCAGATCTTGCTCCTTCAAACAAAACATATATGAAAGATAGAGGAGATTTCTCAGCTGAGGATAGATCTGGAGCAAACATGCATTTTGGAGTAAGAGAACATGCAATGGCGGCTATTGCTAATGGAATATATCTTCATGGTGGGTTAAAAGTATTTGTATCTACATTCTTCGTATTTAGTGATTACATGAAGGGAGCCATGAGACTTAGCGCAATAATGAAATTACCAATAACTTATGTACTTACTCACGATAGTATTGGAGTTGGAGAAGATGGTCCAACACATGAACCTATTGAGCAATTAGCTGCTTTAAGAGCTATGCCAAATATGGTGGTGTTTAGACCAGCTGATTCTAAGGAAACAGCTGCAGGTTGGTACCTAGCAATAGCAAAATCAGAAGGACCAGTGTCTCTTGTATTAACAAGACAAACTTTGCCATTATATAATGGCTCAAGTAAGGAAGCTCTTAATGGCGGATATATTCTTAAGGATTCTGTAAAAGAAACACCCGATGTAATATTAATTGCTTCTGGTTCAGAGGTTGAACTAATATTTAAGGCATCAGATGAATTAAAGAAAAAGGGAATAGATGCGAGAGTAGTAAGTATGCCTTCTTTCGAGTTGTTTGATAGACAAAGTAAAGAATATAAGGAAAAGATATTGCCTAGAAATGTAAGATCAAGAGTTGCAGTAGAGGCAGCATCTTCCTTTGGTTGGCACAAATATGTAGGACTTGATGGAGCCGTAATCTCAATTGATCACTTTGGTGCATCAGGTAAAGCAGAAGTTTTATTTGAAGAGTTCGGATTTACAGTTAATAATGTGGTTGATACTGTATTGAGATTGAAAAATAAATAATATAATATTAAAAAAGGATATATTACAAAATATTGAGATATAAGCATATAATAAAATTAATTTAAGCGGCTAAAGTCCTAAATTGCAGGGGACTAAGGCCGCTTAATCTTTTTTGTAATCTCTTGGTATTGTAGAAGATGATATATTTATCAATTGCATTATAAAGATGATAAAATACAAAATTTTCTATAAAAGGTATATAAATTAACTTCTAAAAAGCAAACAAATAGTATATAATAGTATTACGAACATATGTTCTAAGATTTAAAAGTGAATATTAAAGAAAGGAAGAGGGTTATGAGTAGATTGATATTTCATATAGATGCTAATAGCGCTTATTTATCATGGGAAGCTGCTTATAGACTTCAGCGAGGTGAGTTATTAGATCTAAGATTAGTTTCTTCTGTAATAGGTGGAGATGAAGAAAGCAGGCACGGTATTGTTTTAACAAAATCAATTCCAGCTAAAAAATTCGATATTCACACGGGAGAAACTTTATATAGTGCTAGGGCGAAGTGTCCTAGTATTGTAATAGTGCCACCAAGATATTGGTTGTATATGAAGTGTAGTGCAGCTATGAATCAAATATTTGAAGAATATACTCCAAAAATTCAGCGGTTTAGTATAGATGAAAGTTTTCTTGATTTTTCTAACATGGAAGGTTTGTATCCAGATTATATGAAGCTCGCTGAAATTATAAAAGAGCGGATAAATAAGGAGCTTGGGTTTACAGTAAATATAGGGATATCAAATAATAAACTGCTCGCAAAAGTAGCCTCAGATTTCAAGAAACCAAATAGAATACACACTTTATTTCCCAGGGAAATTAAAAGTAAAATGTGGCCATTACCAGTTGAAGATCTATTTATGGTGGGTAGAGCAACGACACCTAAATTGCATGGTTTAAACATTAATACTATTGGAGAATTAGCAAATTATGATTTGAAAATCTTAAAGAATAAATTTAAGAGTCATGGACTAGTTATTTGGAATTATGCTAATGGCAACGAATTTTCCGAGGTTAGAAGGAGTAATTATATTGAAATGAAGGGAATAGGCAATTCTACTACCACACCCTTTGATGTTTATGATAAAGAAACAGCTCATATAGTATTGTTATCATTATGTGAAACAGTATCTATGCGTTTAAGGGATTCAAAGAACTGTTGCACTGTGGTAAGTATAAGTGTTAGAGGAAGTGATATGATATCTTACTCTCGTCAGAAAAAATTGGCGGTAGCAACTGATTCTACTCGTAAAATACATGAAATAGTTTGTTATCTATTTGATAATGTTTGGAAAGGTAATCCAATAAGGCATCTGGGAGTACATATAACAGACTTTTGTGGTAATGATTTTTATCAGTGTTCTTTACTTGATACTTTTAATTATGAGAAAGATAGCAATCTTAATAAAACAATTGATGAAATTAGGCTAAAATATGGTTCTAAAGCTATCAGTAGATCTTGTTTTCTTCATTCAGGGTTAAATAATATGTGTGGCGGAATGGCAGATGGGGAGGAAGAATACCCATTAATGAGCGCAATGCTTTAAAAGGAGGTTAAATAAATGAAAGTTTTAGCATTAGCTATAGAAATGATTTCTTATACAGATAACAAAGGAAACATAAAACCTGTAAGGTTTAGAATGCAAATAGATGATGAACCTATGCAAGTTATAAAAATAGATAAAGTTATAGTAAAGGATACGCAGAGATTTGCAGGTAATATTATGACTGTTTATAAATGCCAAAGTTTGATTGATAATTCTATAAAGTTATTTGAGATTAAATATGAGCTTGCAACATGTAGGTGGATATTGTATAAAATTTAAAGTGAAAAATCATGTAATAAAAGATTGTAAAAAGACACGGTAAAGAATGATGAAGATAAAAACAGTAGTTAATGCCACTGCTTTTATCTTAGCTCTCATTTCTTCTAGTGAAAATTTTTAAAAGCAACTAAGAAAATATATCTGAAAATTCAATTTTAATTTTCTCTATAGGATCATTTATATTATAATTTTTATTCCTGGGAGACATCTGAGATTCTATGAGCTTAATAGGTAATTTGATATTAAATTCACTTCCAACACCCAATTCACTTGTAACACTTATTTCTCCTCCATGCATTTCTACCAATGATTTTACTAATGATAATCCTATCCCATTGCCTTCCACAGTCCCTCTAAGAGAATCATCAACCTGGATATATGTGTTGAAAATTTTGTTTAACATGTTCTGTGGTATTCCAATTCCTGTATCCTTTATTTTTATAAGTATATAGTTTTCATTATCGTAAATATTTACATTTATTATACCGTAAGCTTCAGTAAATTTAATTGCATTTGATAATATATTCAGCATTATTCTTTCCAATTTACATGAATCAAAAGATGTTATTTTTTCCTCTATATCCGTATCAAACACTATAGTTATTTTCTTCGCTTTTGCATAAGTAACTACAGATAGGGTGATGTCTTCAATAGTTTTTACAATATTGCCATTTGCTAATTCTAATTTGAAAAAACCAAGTTCAATCTTATTCATATCTATAAGATTATTAATAAGCCTTATCAATCTATAGCAATTTTGTTTCATTACTTTTGAATATTTAGAAAACATCTCATAATCAGGAACTATGGACTTAGTATCATATTTACTTTCTAGTACCTGTAATGCACTAAAAATAATATTAAGTGGTGTTTTTAATTCATGCGACATAGAAGAAAACATTTCTGATTGATCCATATTGTATTTTCTAGATTCCTCTAATAATTTGTTTTGATTTAAAATACTGTTTTTCATTTTTTTTGCATCTAATTTTAGATTTAATTTTTCATAGCCCATTTGTGAAATTGAATTGGCAATAATAAATATAGTTTCTACAGCCAATTTCAATTTTTGTTCTTCTATAACATTAATTTCTCTAAGTGCCTCTAAAAATCCATTTTCACTAGTAGTTTGTTCTTTTATTGTATTTTTAAAATCTGAAGCTGATGGTTTGTTTATTAAAAATTGCCCGCCCAATATAGTTCCTATATGCTCTCCATTTACTAAAATTGGAGCCGCAAAATCTATCAAACCAGCATGACAACTGCTGATGTATGGTTTACCTGATTTTGCAGCACCTTCTCCACATTTTCGATGAGATTCTGAACATTTATTATTCCCCAATACTGAATTTTGAATAAAATTTGTGCAAAAATTTGTATATTTACTAGGTTTTGTAACAGGATTACCATTTATATCTACAATAACGCTTGCAATGTCCATATTTTTTGAAAAGTTATCTTGAAGCTTCTGGAGTAATTCAACATCTAAAATATCTGTGATTTCTAGTCGTGCTTTATTTATCATTTTCCCCCTCCTAAAACTTTTCGTATATTCTATAATCATATAATTATTTTTTTGTTTTGCATAATTTTCATTATTTCCTATATATTATAACATAATTGTTAATGAAATAATAAAATTAATCTTTCTATGTCGAATGCTAATTTCACGTATGCAAACACAAGTAAACCCATATCATTAGATGTGGGTTTACTATACTTAGAATATATTAATCTTACTTATAATATAAAATAAAATTTGAAGCTTTCTGCTTTAATTTTTCTTAGTAGCATTTTTGTTAACTGTACTATTAACGTTATCTGGAGATATACCCATTATTGTAAACAACTCAGAAAATATCTTTTTTGATGCTGGTACTGCTGTCTGGGCTGCATAATAGTTATCTGAGTTTGGTTCCTCTATAGTAACTATTAAGCTTACTTTTGGATTACTGGCAGGAGCCATGCCTGCAAATGATGATATGTATTTACCGGAGATATAGCCACCGCTGACGCTATCAACTTTATTAGCAGTTCCTGTCTTACCACCTATATGATAACCAGCCATATAGGTTCCAGCGGCAGTTCCTTTTTTAACGACAGTTTCCAAATATGTTCTTAATAAAGCCGATTTACTACTGCTCATTATAGTTCTTTTGTTAAAATTACTATATTTATTGTCCACAACTGTTTTACCGTTTACGTTATGAGATATTTCTTTCATAACATGTGGCGTTATCAATGTACCTCCATTAGCAACTGCATTAAATGCTGCCATATACTGTATTTGGGTAACTGCAACACCTTGTCCATATGACATCGTAGCAAGATCAAGTGGTGTAATACTTTTTAAATCTTTTATTAACCCAGTGCCTTCTCCAGGCAAGTCTATATTAGTTTTTTTACCAATTCCAGCGTCTTTTGCAAACTTATAAAGATTCTCTTTTCCAATCATTTGTCCAAGATTTATAAACCCAACATTGTCGGAATTTTTTAATATATCTGAAAAAGTTTCAACACCATACTTTTCTTTATTATCGTTGTACAATGTTTTATTGCCAATCTTAATACTGCCATTGTTTGTAAAAAGATATTTATCAGTCACAGAATTATATTGGAGTCCAGCAGCAGCCATTATAACCTTGAAGATTGATCCTGGCTCAAATACATCGCTTACAGCTGTATTCCTCCATGTAGCCTCTGCTTGACTACTTGTATTACCCTTTGCATAAGGCTCATTTAAATTATAACCAGGCGAATTTGCCATTGCTAAAACCTCACCATTATTGGGATCCATAATTGTTATACTTACAGATTTAGCACCATTTTCTGCTAAAGTTTCCTTAGCGACTCTTTCAGCTAACTCTTGAACTTGTTCATTTATAGTTAATGTCAAATTCTTTCCATTTATAGGATTAACCGTCACAGCTTCGGTATAAGGCAATTCGTTACTATATCTGTCCAGCTGAACCACTTTCACACCAGGGATACCTGCTAAATAATTGTTATAGCTCAGCTCTACACCATTAACTCCAGAACCATTTAAATTAATATGACCTAGTACCTGAGAGAGAAAAGTATCATTTGGATATATTCTTTTAACATCACTTGAAATTATTATTCCTTTGTATTTCAAATTATTAATAGAATCTACAACCCCTTGCTCAACCTGCCTTTTAAGCGATACGAATTGAAGTAATTTGCCTTCACTATTCTGGGTATTTAATATTTTTTCAACATCGCTGTTTTTAATATTAAGAATTTTTGCCAATTTTTCAGTGGCTTGTCCTTCGGGTATTTTATTATCAACTAAATATTTATTTAATACAGTTAAATCAGCATCTACCCTATAGACATTAATGCTTAATGCCAATTGCAGGCCATTTCTGTCTAGAATTTCTCCTCTATAAGGAGCTATTGGTATACTTTTAGTTTGCTGCTGTACTGCTAGTGTTCTGTAATTAGAACCATGAATGCTCATTACATAAAATAATCTGCCCACTAAAGTGCTAAATAATAAAGAAAATACTATACCTATACTAAAAATCCTTTTACATCGAGGCTTTTTTCTTTTCAATTTGTTCACCAACCTGCCTTATATTTTAGTTTAAAAATATGTATATTAAATCATTTTTCATTAATATATACTACATTATACTACATTACACACAAAAATAACTACAATTAAGATGCTAGAAACAGAAAACTGTTCTATTAAAATTATTTAAGGTAAATATTTAATATCTGATATGTTATAATAAGGTATAGCATGTTGAAGAGAGATAGATGACTTTGAATTGTATAATGAAAATTAGGAGGAGATAATAATGGAAGTAATATCAAGTTTTCAAGTTAATCATATTAAATTATTAAGAGGTTTTTATGAATCAAGGATAGATGGAGATATCATTACTTATGACCTTAGAATGAAAGAACCTAATAGAGAACAAGTTATGTCAACAGGTGCTTGTCATACTATTGAACATATAGGTGCCACATATTTAAGAAATCAAGATATAGCTAAAGATGTTATCTACTTTGGACCTATGGGTTGTAGAACAGGTTTCTATATGATCATGAGGAATATAGATAAGACAAAGGGTCTTGAGGTAGTAAAAGATATGATGAAATTTGTAATAGCATTTGAGGGAGAGATACCAGGAGCACAACCAGATCAGTGTGGTAATTATTCAGATATGGATCTAATAGGAGCAAAGAAAGATGTACAAGAATATCTTGATACTCTTCTTAATGCAACTTCTTTAAATGTAACTTATCCAGAAATAAAATCTTAAGATCTCAACGCTAATTATGTATATAGGCAGTGCTAAAAATTTAATAGAATATCTAAATAAGAAAGATATACAAATTATATTGTGTATCTTTCTTATATTTTATAATGTAGTATATACATTATTTTAAATACATTACAATAAAGGGGGAAAGCTTATATGAGTTTTCAATTACCAAAGTTCGTACCGCCAGATTTCTCGCAGAGTGTTTTTGAGAACGCGCCAGATGTTAAAGTAGGAGAAGTTAAGAAAGATGGAGTTGCACCTATTGGCTTCTTAATAACTTCTATATTTCCTGAATATTTTAAAATTAAAGGACAATGGGTGCTACCAAATCAAACATCTATAGAATGCACTGCAGTTGTTCGTGGTAACAATACCGTAGAAATTGTGGAATTTAGAAATCTTAAAACTCATGACAAAGTTGTTTTAGGGAAAGTTAAAGATGGAAGTGAAGGTGTATATAAGCATACTAGTGGATTTGATAATTTACAAAGTATTGGAACAGGGAGATCTGTTGAATCTTCATTTTCAAGGGATTATAAAGAATTATATGAATTACTAGAATATGAAAAACAAAATAATGGATATATAGTTTGGGTTCTAGGCCCAGCTGTAGTTTTTGATTATGATACTAGAGCCGCTTTATCTGTACTTTGTTCCAATGGGTATGTTGATTCTCTTATGGCTGGGAATGCCATGGCGACTCATGATCTAGAGGGAGGGTTACTAGGGACAGCCCTTGGTCAAAATATATATACTCAAGAATCTGCTCCAATGGGTCATTATAATCATTTAGATCTAATAAATGAGGCTAGACGCGCAGGTTCGATAGAAGCATTACTTGATGAAGGAAATATAAAAGATGGATTTATGAAAACCGCGATGGAGAAGAAAATACCTATAGTCCTTGCTGGGTCTATAAGGGATGACGGGCCACTTCCTCCGGTTTATCATGATGTATCTTGCGGACTTGATGCTATGAAAGAAGAAACCGATAAAGCAACAGTAATAATTTGTCTTGCTACTGTTCTTCATTCAGTTGCAACTGCAAATTTGACTTCATCTTATAGAGTTTGTGATGGAAAAGTAAGACCAATATATTTTTACTGCGTAGACATTTCTGAATATGCTGTTAATCAAGTATCAGTTGCCAGAGAATACATAGGTATTAAAACGATAGTTACTAATGTTCAAGATTTTGTAGTTAAAGTTCAAAAAAACTTATGTTAATATTGCACTAAAATACATTATTATATCAATTAGGGGGAGAATTTAAATGACTTTTGAGCTACCAAAGTTTACACCACCAGATTTCGGACATGAATTTTTTATTAAATCTCCGAACTGCAAAATCAAGAAAGTAATTAAAAAAGGGGTTGCTCATAGTGGTTATCATGCATTATCAATATATCCTGAGTATTTTAAAATAAAAGGTAATTGGATACTCGCGAGTGGAAGCCGTATGGATAGCGTTGCAATTGTTACTCCAAGTGGTGGCATAGATATTGTAGAATTTAGAAATTTAAGAATTGGAGATAATGTTGTCGTAGGAAGATCTGAAGATGGAAGTGAAGGTATATATATGTATACTAATGGTTTTATTACTCAGAAGGGAGAGGCTGATACCTTTGCATTTAGAACCGGGAGATCAAGAGAAACAGCCTTTTCTAAAGATTACGATGAATTATATAAGATTATGCAATATGAAAAGGACCACGAGGGAAAAATAGTTTGGGTCCTAGGACCCTCAATTGCATTAGATTATGAATCAAGAGCTGCTTTTACTTTAATTGTTGAAAATGGTTATGCTCAAGCTGTTTTATCTGGAAATAACTTTGCTACCTATGATTTAGAAAAGGCAATGTTCAAAACAGTTTCAGGTCAGGAAACCTTTGAGTCACGCGAAACTGCTCATTATAACTATATTGCAACTATAAATGAAGCTAGAAGAATAGGAACGCTTAAAGGATTGATAAATTCAGGGTTAGTTAAAGACGGTATATTAAAAGCTTGCCAGGAAAATGATGTTCCTGTAGTACTTGCTAGTAGTATAAGAGATAGGTATACATTACCAGATGTTTATGATAATGTGTATGAGTCTCAAGATGCTATGAGAAAACATACTAGAAATGCAACTATGCTCATATGTTTATCATCAGTACTCCACACGATAGCAGCAGGAAATATGACTCCATCATACACTGTAAAAGATGGGGTTGTTAGACCGGTATATATATATTCTATTGATATACAAGAGTTCTCTGTTAACAAATTATCTGACAGAGGAACATTAGAAGTTAAAACATTGGTTACAAATGTCCAAGATTTTATAACAAATGTAGCGGAAGGATTAATAAAATAATATTTACAATTATGTTTGCTTAAATGATAGGTATTAAAGGTATATATGTTTGTATAAAGAAAGGAAGCTTTTGTAAGCTTCCTTTCTTTCATTATTTATTAAGCTTCTTATTGAAGTCGGAAACAACATCAAGCATGGTAACATTTTTTAGAACATTTTCCATTGATTCTTGTGCATTAAACAATGTTACTTCAATAACAGATTGAATGTTTGCACCTATGGGACAATTTATATTTGGATTTTGATGAACTTGAAATAAACCACCAGTGTCCACTACATCTACCGCTTTGTATACTTCTAATAAATTTATATCTTCAATATGCTTAGTAAGATATGAACCTCCTGTTCCACGTTTCATATCAACAAGTCCTGCACTTTTAAGCATTCCAAGTATTCTTCTAATTACCACTGCGTTAGTATTCACACTGCCTGCAATCATATCTGAAGTTTGCAATGGATTTGGATAAATGGATAGAAGAGATAGTATGTGGACTGCTACAGTGAATCGACTACTTATTTTCATAACCAAACTCCTTTTTAGCTAAATTCAGCTTTTAAATATTATTACATAAATTTATTTTTTCAATAATTTATTTCCTTAATAGAATTTTATCAAGTTCTTCAAAACTGCTATAGCCTTGAGCGATGATTGTCCTTTTGTTTCCTTTTTCAAGAATAACTGTTGGAAAACTCTGTACCCCTAATTTTTGACCTTTTTTAAAGCATTCAAAAGTTTCTTCACTCAATTCTTGTGAAAGAAATATTTCTTCAAAGTCTCCTTTAGAAATACCAAAACTTTCGGCGATTTTAGTATAAACAGTAATATCATTCATATCTTGACCGTTTACGAAAAATGCTTCTTGTATTTTTTTTAGGAAATCAAAGGCCATATCTCTATTTAATTTTTGAAGGAGAAACATTGCCTTTGCACCTGGCAAGCTATCTAGAACTCTATTACCACCCCCTAATACATTTTCATTAAAGGCTTCACCGAAGTGAACACCAGTTAAGGCCTCTACTCTAACGTTGTTGATTTTTATATATTCACCTAAAGAAGTATCCATTTTTTTAACTTCATCACCTACCCACATACCTCCAGGTATTATTTCAAAGTCATATTTATCCTTATGTTTTCATGGATTTTAGTAATAACATCACTAAAACCATAACACCATCCACACATTGTATCCATAACATAATATATTTTATTTTTCATGTCTTGTACCTCCTAAAATATTAGTATCCGATAGTAAATCTTTCACGAGAGAATTTTGGATTTTCAACTTCGTCAACAAGAGCCAGTGCATAGTCCTCAAATGAAATTTTGCTTTCTCCTTGCTCATCTACAATTAAAGTATCTTTGCCAATGTTATATTTCCCAGTTCGGATTCCGGCTTCAAATAGTGCTGCTGGGCTTAAAACTGTCCAGTCAAGTTCATTTTCATTTTTATAAAGTTCTAAGGCACCACTGTGTGCTAAGCCGATTGGTTTCCAGTCAGTAGGAAAGCTTTCTGAATCAACCAGTTTTAAACCAGGAGCAACATATAAACTTCCTGCTCCACCGATAGCGATAAGTCGAGGTACCAAAGCTTTTTTTGTTGCATTTATTAGATTTTTTGTAACAACTAGTAAACTACCTTCGTCGCCTGGCTTAGGTCCAAAGGCACTAATAACAAGGTCATTTCCTTTTATCGCATTTACTAAGCTTTTTTCATCAAACGCATCTGCCTGAATTATTTTTAAATTGTCATGCTCATTTATATATTTTGATTGATTATGGACAATTGCTGTAACCTCATAATTTCTTGATATAGCTTCATTCAATATCACCTTACCTACATTCCCATTTGAACCTATAATTACTATTTTCATATATATCATCCTCCAATTTATAATTTTAAGCATTAAGTTATAACTTAATGATGTAACTATGATGATTACAATTACTGTTGTACTCATTATAGTTACAACTTAAAAGAATGTCAATTATTTTTTTATTTCTAATACAGTTTTATTTAAGGAAGTCTATTATAGAACTTTATTTAATATAATATTTAAAATAATAATATTAAAAAGGTAGGAAATAGATGAACCCTATAAAATTAAATGAGAATAATATTTTTAAAATTATTATTGGGTTATTAACAGTTTTATTATTAACATTAATTATTTCCATTGTATATTATCAAAATAGAAATCCTATAAAGATAACAATGGGAGGACGGTTTTATAAGCAGTTTAGTGATAGGGAAGGAAAAGATACAGATAAATATTTTAGACCATCAAAATTACCTTCTATTAATGATAGGTTTAATGATTATAGATTTTTTGATAAGTTCTACGGTAAAAAGCCCTCTGAAATTACATTACCCAGTAGTCTTTTTAAAACTCCAGAAGACACAATAATTAATTATTTCAGTCTTTTAAGGGAAGCGGCAAATCCAGTGGAAGGGAAAGGAGCAGGCTGCGGAACACTTGGAAATGCTCAAATGCCATATCCAGTGGCATATAATTTTTTATCATCTAAATATAGAGATAAGTTAAATTATACTGAGTACCTTAAATCTTTTGAAAATAATCTTCATATAAATCTAATAAAACTAAAAAAAGTTCCTGAATTAAGAAAAAATTTAAATACAATTAAATACTTTGTTGAGATTGAAACCATTAAAGGGACAGAAAAAAACATCTCTAATTTTGCTTATTATTATGGTTTTATTGAAATATCGAAAGAAGGCAATTTGTATAAGATTTCGGATGTACAATTTTTTGAAGAGGATTTTTTATGTGCACCTTATCATGGTTGGAGTCATAATGCTGAATATGTAGTGGATATTAAATATGGAGATTGGTGTAAACTCGTAAAGGAAAGGTATCCAACAAAACAAGAAGGATATGTAAAAAATATATATTTCAAAGGTACAGATGGTAATGATTATAAGTTTATATTTTTTCAATTAACTAATGATACTGATATAGAGATAGCACAATATGAAAAGGATAAAAAGGAGAATTGGAATTTAATAAAGATTGATCCTGGAAAATGTTTATAGAAGAATATATATACATAATTAATGGTAATTATAGTATAATTATCTAAAGATTTATGTATAGTTTGTAGAATAAAATGTAATAAAGTTTATTAATCTAATTTTTATGGAATTGGAGGAATATTAATGTCCCTTAAAATTGATAAAGATAGCAGTATAACTATTATAAAAAGCAGAGTAGTAAAATTAACGGATGATAAACGTGAAGAAAAATTCCAACAGACCGTGCAAGAATTTCACTATCAAGTATCACAATTGACACATTAACGATAGCATAAATTCTTGTAATCTACAATAAATGCTTCACATTTTTTCATTGAAATATTACCTGAACTATAAGGTTTACCCTCCACGGTTATATAAACTTTTTTCACCATATAATAATCACCAAATGTATTAGTAATACATTGAAGTATCTGATTTTCATAAGCACTGTAGGCATTCATTTCCTGCGTGAATTCCTTTGAAAAGTCAAGGTATACCATATTATCTTTATTTAAATAAAGACTTTTTATTTTAGTGTTATCACTAATTAATTTTCCTACATTATTATTTGGAACTTCTCTTAAATATTTCTCAAATGTTTTTTTTGTTATATCATTTGTATTAAAGGAAAGTTTTTTATCTGTAACATAATTCATACTGTTCTTTCCATTTGGATAATAGAATTTAACTGTTTGAACGAGGGGTACCTTTTTCTCTATCTTACTTAATGAAGAAGTTACGTTACCATCATTTGTGTACATTGTCTTAACTAATCCTATATTAGCTGCATAATAATCTTTGGTTGTGTTTTCTTTTCTCACAGTTGTAACCTCTAAACATTCATAACTAGCTAATGGAGTTTTTATAGCAACTTTAACATTGGTTATAGTCCGTTTACTGCCATCTTTCAATGTCCAAGAAGTACCTTTAATAAGTGGCTGCTTTAGTAAAATTTCAGGGTTATTATTAATTTGGCAAGTGAAATTTTCTCTATAATAAATCTCATTTTTGGAAGAGATAAGTCTTAATTCTCCATCTTTATTTTCGAGTACTTTTATCGCCTCTGTATCACCATTGTTAACTATAATCTGTTCTCGGTTTCCTATTAAATAGTCCACATAGATAGAATAAGTGTTATATTCATTGCCAGCACCAGTGTACATATACTTTGTGCCTTTTTCAAAAGGATAGTAGTCACCTATCTTAGCTGCTCGGGAAGTCAACTTTGAATTGCAAGCTTTAGGCGTTGTACTACTTGTGTTATTTGAAATAGTATTTTTAACTGTTGATCCTTTGTAACAACCAGTTAGTAAAACAAATGCAACAATAACTAATAAAATGCGAATGCTTTTTCTCATATCAGCACATGCCCCCTGTTTCCTTCTTTATATAAATTTAAATTTACACTAATATTGTACCCATTACTATTAGCTATTATAATAAAATACAGTTTTAATTGTGGAAGAGGGCTGTTACATTGATTATTTTTAATATTCATTTGCATAATATTCTAATATATAATTATCTAATATTTGGCTTAATTTTAATACAGATGTATGACTTAAGCCTTTTAATACGATAAGGTTTTCTAATTCTTCTCTTAAGTTTTCTATAGTAAGCATGATATTACTCATTAACATCATTCCCTTCATAACTTATAATAACTTTTTATCAACTAATAGATTAACAATGATTGCACTAAAACAGAAATTTATTCTTATTTATAAATACGTTAGGGAAGTTAAATTTAAGGGGGGAAAACAGTAAAAAAACTAATAATATTTTAATTACGTAAAAGTAGGAAGATGTAGAATTTAAAGATTGACAATTATTTACTTAATGTGTAATATATTGAATATGAATATACATTGTGATCAAATGTATATTTTTAAATCAAACAAAGTAAACGCTTTCAAGTTAACGTGAACAAAATAATAAGAGGGGGTAATCAAATGGTAAAAAAACCATTAACAAGTGATCAAGTTAAAAAAATTTCAAAACAAATAATGTTAGCTGTATTAGCATCATCAGTGGTTATGACAACATGTTTAAGTGCCAGTGCTTCAACCTATAATTTAAATTCTGTATCATTAGAAAACACACAAAGTGTGGGAAATACAGTATCAATATTAGAAAGTAATGGGTGGTTGGAGTCAGCAAATGTTGAATGGGCTGAGGCTAAAGGTGCAACTGGGTACAATGTTTATTGCAAATTAGCAAGTGCAACAGATTCTGAATATAAACAATTAGATAATCAATTAATTAGAAAATATTCATCATATTTTAGAGCCGATGTCTTAGGTCTTTCACAAGGCAATTATGTGATGAAAATAGTGCCTACTATAAATAATAAAGAAGCTAGCTTAGAACAAGTAATTACAAAAACTATTAAAGTAAAAGCAAATACAAGAGAAGGGTTTGCTTTTGCTTCTGGATCACCGATGGGTACAGGCTCAGGTGGATATAAAGATGATGGTACAGTAGCAAGTAATGCTCAAATCGTGTATATTACAGCAAGTAATGTAAATAAAGTAACAGCAAATGTTATAACAAATATTAAGGGAACTGAAACACTGTGTACAGGCATTACTGATATTTTAGCAAAACGTCAAAAGGGTTATGATAAACGACCACTTATTATTCGTATGGTAGGTGAAATCAAAGCTGCTGATATTACTGGTCTTAACAGTACTGGATATTTACAATTAAAAGGGTGTTATAATGTTACATTCGAGGGAGTAGGGGAAGATGCTACTGCTTATGGATGGGGAGTTCTTATTAGAGACTCTCACAATGTAGAACTTAGAAATATGGGTGTCATGTTATTTCCGGATGATGGAATTTCACTTGACACAGGAAATGAAAACATCTGGGTCCATAATAATGATATTTTTTATGGGGCAGCTGGAAGCGATGCTGATCAAGTAAAGGGAGATGGCTCTTGTGATGTAAAAAAATCAACTTATGTTACAGTTGCATACAATCATTTTTATGATTCTGGTAAATGTTCACTTTGTGGTATGAGTGACACGGAAAATTTCTATGTAACTTATCATCATAATTGGTTCGATCATTCAGATTCAAGACAACCACGTATTAGAGTTGGGACAATTCACATTTACAATAACTATTTTGATGGAAATTCAAAATATGGGGTTGGGGTTACAAAAGGTGCGTCAGCTTTTGTAGAAGATAACTATTTCAGAAATTGTAAATACCCAATGTTATCATCGCTACAAGGTTCTGATATTTCTGGTGGAAGTGTAGGGACCTTCTCAGGTGAAGCGGGAGGTATGATTAAGGCATATAATAATAAAGTAGAAGGAGCTACAACGGTTGTTTATTCTAAGGATAATGCAACTCAATTTGATGCATATTTAGCATCAGCAAGAAATGAACAAGTTCCAAGCACATATAAGTCTGTAAGTGGAGGAAATATGTATAATAATTTCGATACAAGTTCATTAATGTATAAATATGTACCAGATGCACGAGAAAATGTAGAAAGTAACGTTACTACCTATGCAGGAAGAGTAGATGGTGGAGATTTTAAGTGGAATTTCACAGATGCTGATGATGTAAAATCTGAAGTAAATACTGAATTAATGACTAAAATTAAGAGTTATAAGAGTGATTTAGTATCTGTTGGAGGAAATTCAGTAAGTGAAACAGCAGCTTCAGTTAATGCAACTACAATTTTAAGTTCTGGTGATAAAGTTACAACAAGTGGTTTAGTTTTAAAAACTGATGCTAACATTGCAAATGCAATTTACACTTCACCTTCAGGGACAACAACAGGGACTGGAACACAAGAAAGTCCAATGTCACTTGAAACTGCAATCGCAACAGTTAAAGCAGGAGGAACCATTTTATTGATGAATGGTACTTATTCTTATAGCAAGCAATTAACAATACCGGTAGGAAACAATGGAACGGCTAACGCATATAAGACAATAAAACCTTGCCAAGGTGCAAATGTAACATTAGATTTTTCATCACAACCATATAATATGATAGATACAAGTTTAAACGCTAGGGGTCTTCAAATGGAAGGGAATTACTGGCACGTATACGGCATAAGAGTAACTGGGGCAGCTGATAATGGTATATTCCTATGTGGTAACAATAATATTGTAGAATACTGTGTATTAGAAGCCAATAGGGATTCAGGACTACAAATTAGCCGCCGTAGTTCTAACCTTGCAACTATGGATTTATGGCCTACTAATAATCAAATCATTAATTCTACATCATTTAATAATTCAGATCCTAAAACTGGAGAAAATGCTGATGGCTTTGGAGCAAAACTAACATGTGGTGAAGGGAATGTATTCGATGGTTGTATTTCATACAATAACGTAGACGATGGTTGGGATTTATTTTCTAAATCAGAAACAGGTCCAATAGGTGCAGTAACAATTAAAAATTGTATTGCTTTTAGAAATGGACAAACAACGGCAGGTAAATACACAAAAAACAGTGATGGTAATGGATTTAAATTAGGTGGTTCAGGTATTGCAGGTGATCACTCAGTTATCAACTGTATTTCATTTGAAAATAAGAACCATGGTTTTACAGATAATTCTAACCCTGGAACAATCACAGTAAAAAATTGTACATCATTTAATAACAGTCAAGCTGATGGTAAAAAGTCAAACTTTGACTTTGCTAGGACATCTGCTTCACATAATATTTTTGAGAATTTAATTTCTTTTAGCAACACAAAAATTTCAAGTGATAAATATATTGGTGTTGCAACAAACTGTAGTTTTCAAAATGGTGGCAAATATTTTTTGATAAAAGATAAACAAAATGTATACTCAAGTAATTTGGCAACTAGAGGGACACTAAACTCAGCAGGTGTTAGCGCAGCAGATTTTGTAAGTATAACATCTCCAGCACTAGGTGCAAATGTTCATAAGTTATGGAGAAATGCAGATGAAACAGTTAATACTCAAGGATTACTAATGATGGCAAATTCAAGTCAATACAAAACAATGGGTGCTGTATTTGGTGCATCAAAATAAGTAAAAGCGAAAACTTATAAATAGTAGAGTTATTTACAGTAATAATTACAACAAAAAAGGTATGGTAAATTAATAATTTACCATACCTTTTTTGTTGTAATTAATATTGTTTTAAGAAAGTAACTAAGTATCTCTGTTACTAAAGTTAAAATAGTTCCAACTGCAATTGTAAATAGATAACCTATAATACTGGTTAAGTCACTCGCCCAGGTGAAGTATTGAGCAGCACAATAAACATATAAATGATAGCTACTATGGTACAAAGTGTATAAATTATGAAGAAAATCCGGTTACCTAAAAAACCATCTAAAAAAATATTCAAGAAAAAGCTAATGCTTTAGAAATGGTATCACAAGGCAATGAGGAGTTCGTAAAAGAAGTAATTAGGAATAATTGCGTAATTATGAGAAATTAGTAGATATAGTTAATTTTTTGTTTATGTAAAGGTAACTAATGTGACTTGTGTTAGTTGACTAGTGTTTATTATGTATGATAATCTTAAGCAGAACTTGTCATATAATGTTATAATATAGGAAAAATGAAAGAAAAAAAGGACATAAGGGGGTTTGAACGATGAAAAAGTCAAAAATAGGAAAAATTATTTTTAGCATTTCTTTAATTAGTTGTTTGATAGGAGGTGGCTCTCTGACGTTTGCAAAAAATGTTAGCGGGGATTACAAGGAAACTTATGACGTTTCCCATATGACTCGTACTGACATGCTGAAAATACCAAAGCAACAAAGTAGTGCACAATTTAAGGTGCCTCAATTTGATGCATCTACAATAAAAAATGTTCCTTCGGCAAAAGGGTACGATAAGAATGGTAATTTAATAGATTTAGATGTATGGGATAGCTGGCCGCTTCAAAATGCGGATGGAACAGTAGCAAATTATCATGGATACCACGTACTTTTTGCTTTGGCTGGAGATCCTAAAGATGGAAGCGACACGTTTATTCACTTGTTTTATCAAAAGATAGGTGACACATCCATTGATAGCTGGAAAAGTGCTGGTAGAGTATTTAAGGATAGTGATAAATTCGTTCTAAACGATCCTTTCCTAAAAAATCAAGCAGAAGAGTGGTCAGGTTCTGCAACATTAACATCTGATGGAAAAGTTCGCTTGTTTTATACAGATCGAGATAGCTGGGCACCAGATTCTGAACATTATGGTAAACAAACATTAACAACGGCTCAAGTCAATTTATCTAGGCCGGATGTTAATACGATTAAGATTGATGGCGTAGAAGATTTAAAATCTATTTTTGATGGTGGAGACGGTACAATCTATCAAAATGTTATGCAAGGTATATCACAGAATGATAATCATACATTAAGAGATCCTCATTATGTTGAAGACAAAGGTCATAAATATCTTGTCTTTGAAGCTAATACAGGAACAAAAGATGGTTATCAAGGTGATGAATCTCTATTCAATAAAGCTTATTATGGTGGAAGTAAAACTTTCTTCCAAGCAGAAAAAAATAAACTGTTACTAAGTTCTAAAAAACAAATTGCATCATTAGCGAATGGTGCACTAGGTATTATTGAATTAAACGATGACTATACTTTGAAAAAAGTAATGAAACCATTGATTACATCTAATACAATAACAGATGAAATTGAACGTGCCAACGTATTTAAAATGAATGGTAAATGGTATTTATTCACAGACTCAAGAGGAAGTAAAATGACTATTGATGGAATAGGTGCAAAAGATGTATATATGTTAGGATATACCTCAAATTCATTAACAGGATCATACAAACCTTTAAATGGAAGTGGACTTGTATTAAATATGGATCGTGATCCTTCTGACCTCACATTTTCTTATTCTCACTTTGCTGTGCCACAACCTAAAGGTAATAAAGTGGTACTAACAAGTTATATAACAAATAGAGGTATGTTTGCAGATCAACATGCTACCTTTGCGCCAAGCTTCTTACTGAATATTAAAGGATCAAAGACATCTGTTGTACCAAATAGCATTCTTCCACAAGGACAAATGACGATTGATACCCAAGAACAAAAAAAATAAAATTAAAGCCTTGAATTGAAAAAACATAAATAAATTTTAAAAGTGCCGATTGAATATCGGCACTTTTTTTACATATAATATTTACGTTCTTATGTATTAAAATCATTTAAAAGATTACAACGGTAGTCAGAATGTGAATCAGCAAAGTGGAGGTGTTTATTTGCGAAAAATAAAAATTGATAGAAAAGTATATAAATTACTAGTAATTTTAATAATATCTATAGGGATGTTATTAATTATATTCTTAATTTACCATCATCCAAAGCCAACATATCGGTCAACGTATCATTTCACAACGATTGACAAATGGATGAATGATCCGCAAAAACCTATATTTTTTGGCGGAAAGTATCATTATTATTATCTTTATAATAGTGACTATCCAAATGGCAATGGTACCGAGTGGCGACAGGCGACATCAGAGGACTTAGTACATTGGAAAGATGAGGGTGTATCCATTCCTAAATATACAAATAAAAATGGAGATATATGGTCGGGGTCGGTTATCATTGACAGCAAAAACACGGCAGGTTTTGGAATGAAAGCCATTGTGGCAATAGTAACACAGCCATCCACAAATGGTGGTCACCAGGAACAATTTCTTTGGTATAGTACGGACAAAGGAAAAACATTTAAATCTTATAGTGACCAACCCATTATACCAAATTTAGGTTCAAAAGATTTTAGAGATCCGAAGGTCATTTGGAACCCTCAGACTGACAAATGGGTAATGCTTTTGGCAGAAGGGACAAAGATTGGCTTTTATGAGTCTGATAATTTAAAAAATTGGCACTATACAGGTGGATTTTTAACACAAAATATAGGCATTGTAGAATGTCCAGATCTCTTTAAGATGCGGGCAAATGACGGGACGTACAAGTGGGTTTTAGGAGCAAGTGCCAATGGTAAATCTACAGGAAAACCCAATACTTATGCGTATTGGATCGGCAATTATAATGGAAAAGAATTTGTTACTGATAAAAGTGAACCACATTGGCTTGATTATGGCTTTGACTGGTATGCAGGCGTGACATTTGAGGATGGCAGTAGCAGTGATAAATTCACAAAACGTTATGCTTTAGCTTGGATGAATAATTGGGATTATCAAAACAATACCCCAACAATGAAGGAGGGATTTAATGGAACGGATTCGATTGTGCGCCAAATAAGCTTAAAGAAACAAGTTGATGATACGTATAGTCTGATCTCACAGCCGGTTGAAACCTTGGATAGTCTGATAACATCCACAGACCATTTTAATCAAATTCAAGTGAGTGGATCAAAAACACTGAAGGTTCAAGGCGAAGCATACCAACTTGATGCAGATATAAGTTGGTCGAATGCAAAGAATGTAGGGTTTAAACTTCGAGAATCAGCGGATAAGAAGTGTCATATTGATGTAGGTGTTTTTAATGAAGGTCAATATTCTTATGTCAATAGAGCTTTTACAAGTCAACCCGATAAAAGTGGGAAATATATTCAAAGCACAGCGCCATTTGATACAAGCAAGAAGAAAGTTCATTTAAAGATTCTCGTTGATAAAACAAGTATAGAAGTATTTATTGATGATGGTAAGGTTACTTACTCAAGTGAAGTGTTTCCTAATTTAGATGATAAAGGAATAACGCTTTTTTCTATTGGCGGTAAATCAATCTTTAAAAATGTTATAATCAAACACCTTCGTTCGATTAATAGGTGAACAGAGAAAATATAAATTTACTGCAAGCCTTTCGAATGTAGTTATGTAAAATTAATCAAATACAAGCTAGGAATACTATTATATATCTGTTATAATAGAAGCAAATATCTGAATATTTTGAAAGTTTTAGACCGAATTCAGCATAATGCTGGGGTATCGCATCCAATGGAAAATAAATCTAAGAAGTTTAACAGTGCATGAGGCAACTATTCACATGATGAAGAGGGGGATTATTATGAAAATTCAATTCTATGGAGCAGCAAAAACTGTTACAGGTTCATGTCATATTTTACACATAAACGGAAAGACTGTTTTGCTTGATTGTGGTTTATATCAGGGCAAAGGTGAAAAGGTATTTGCAAATGAGGAATTTGGGTTTAATCCTAAAGAGGTAGATTATGTGATTTTATCACATGCCCATATAGATCATAGTGGAAGAATACCTTTACTTTATAAGATGGGATTTAAAGGAGAGATTTTATCAACGCAGGCAACAATGGATTTATGCAGTATTATGCTTCCTGACAGTGGGCACATTCATGAATCTGAGGTTGAGTGGAAAAATAAAAAAAGAAAACGTCAGGGATTAAAAACTCTAGAACCACTTTATACAGTTAAACTGGCTGAACTTTCTCTTAATCTTTTTAGATCAGTTCCATATGATGAGATGATAGCAGTTTTTGATGGGTTAAAAATAAGATTTAGGGATGCAGGGCATCTTTTGGGTTCTGCCATTATTGAATTATATATGACAGAAAAAAATCAAGAAGAGGTAAAACTTGTGTACAGTGGTGATTTGGGAAATATAAATAAGCCAATTTTGAAAGATCCAACTATCATTAATTACACCGATTACTTGATAATAGAAACCACATATGGCAATAGGGTTCATCCTGAGATTCAGGAAGATTTAAAGGAGTTATTAAGAATAATTAAGGAGACCTTTGCAAGAGGGGGAAATGTTATTATACCTTCATTTGCAGTGGGTAGGACTCAGGAAATTTTATATGAATTAAATAAATATGTAGAAAATGAAGAATTGAAGGATATTAAGGTTTATATTGATAGTCCTTTAGCTATTCAGGCAACAAAAATATTTGAAAGTCATAATGAGAATTATGATAATGAGGCTAAAGAACTTGTAATGAAGGGTGAGTATCCTTTTAGATTTGATGGTTTAAGATTCTCAGTTTCTGCAAACGATTCAATGGAAATAAACAAAATTCAAAGCAATGCAATAGTTATTTCTGCAAGTGGAATGTGTGATGCAGGTAGAATAAAACATCATCTTAAATACAATTTGTGGAGAGAAGAATCATCAATTGTTTTTGTAGGATATCAGGCAGAAGGAACCTTGGGACGAAATATAGTAGGAGGAGCAAAAACAGTTAAAATATTTGGAGAACCCATTGCTGTTAAAGCTCATATTTATAACCTAGAGGGGTTATCAGGACACGCTGATAGAAACGGATTATTAAATTGGATAGAAAGTTTTATGGAAAAACCAAAAGAAATCCTGCTTGTTCATGGAGATGAGAAAGCACAGGAGAACTTTAAACAGTTATTGGATTCTAAGGGTTACAGTTCTAGAATAGTTGCAAGTGGGGAAGAATTCTATATAAACGAAAAAGATGATAAAATTAACAAAACTTATAAAATTGAAAAAACTTATGGAGTCGATAAAGCTTATAAAACTTATAAAGCTGATGAAAACTTAAGAAAAAAATTGATAAAAGACATTAAATCAATAAATAATATTGAAGGGTTAGAAAAGGGAGAATTGCTTGATCTTATAAAAGATATTATTTATGATGAAAAGGAATATGACAATGGTCAAATAAAAAACAACACTGTAAAAAAATAGTAAATATAAGGGGATAAGCGACTTAGTAGGGTCGCTTTTTAATGTGAGGAATAATTAATGGATTATAGACCTATGATATAATCATTAGTTTAATAAATGTGTTATTATTTTAATGTATTACTAAACAATGTTAAAGTTTACTAAATAAGGAGGATTTAAAATGAAAACAGCATTAAAAGAAAGAAAGGATGTAGATAAGTCACTTACTTGGGATTTATCTTCACTATACTTAGCGGAGAAGCAATATGATTTAGCGTTGCGAGGGTTAGAAGAACTTACGCTAGAAATAGAAAAAAACTATAAACAAAAACTAAACAACGCTAGTATTATAAATGAGTGTTTGGATAAAATGAAACTTATAATGGAAAGTGAAGATCTTGTAGAGAATTATGCAAGTCTTCAAGTTTCTACTGATCAATCTAATGTAGAAAATCAAGCTAGATATATGAAATCTATTAATGTATTAGCTGATTTAGAGAGTAGACTAAGCTTTGTAGAAAGTGAAATTAATGAGCTAAATGATAAAATAATAGAGGAAGCAATTGAAGGATCAAAAGAAAACAGCCATTATTTAAGTGATATAAAAAGGTTTAAAAAACACTCGTTACACCCAGAAGTTGAAAAGGTATTAGCTGCTTTGTCAGGAACACTAGATTCTTCATATTCTACATATGAGACAAGTAAATTAAGTGATATGGATTTTGAAAATTTTATTGTAGATGGCATCGAATATCCTCTTAGTTATGTACTTTTCGAGGATGAATGGGAATATGAGACTGATACTAAAATTAGAAGAGCAGCTTTTAAAGCATTTTCCTTAAAACTCGGGGAATATAAAAATACAGTAGCAGCCCTTTATCAGACTCATGTTCAAAAAGAAAAAACAATAGCAACTCTTAGAGGATTTGATTCTGTTATAGATAGTTTATTATTTCCTCAACAGGTAGAGAGAGAATTATATGATAGACAAATAGATATAATCATGGAAAAGTTAGCACCGCATATGAGAAAATATGCAAAATTGCTCCAAAAAATTCATAATATTAATGAAATGACATTTGCAGATTTAAAGCTTGAAGTAGATCCAACCTATGAGCCAACAATATCTGTGGAGGAATCAAAAAAATATGTTGAGGGAGCATTATCGGTTTTAGGTGAAGATTATGTAGAGATGGTAAAAAAAGCTTATGACGAAAAATGGATCGACTTTGTTCAAAATAAAGGGAAATCAACAGGTGGCTTTTGTGCTACTCCTTATGGGAGTCATCCTCTAATTTTATTATCTTGGACTGAGAAAATGAAAGAAGTATTTGTACTTGCTCATGAATTAGGTCATGCAGGTCATTTTACGCTAATTAACAAAAATCAAAATATTTTTAATGCTCAGCCATCATTATATTTTATAGAAGCACCATCTACTATGAATGAGATGCTTATGTCAAATTATCTTATGAAAACAAATGATGAGCCTAGATTTAAGAGATGGGTTTTATCTTCTATGATAAGCCGTACTTACTACCATAACTTTGTAACACATTTATTAGAGGCAGCGTATCAAAGAGAAGTTTATAAAATAATAGATGCTGGCGGAAGTGTGCAGGCCGAAAATCTTAATGAAATAAAAAAAGGGGTTCTTAAAAAATTCTGGGGAGATTCTGTGAAAATTGTTGATGGTGCAGAACTTACATGGATGAGGCAGCCACATTATTATATGGGACTTTATCCATATACATATAGTGCTGGACTTACAATAGCTACGCAGGTAAGTAACAGAATTTTAAAAGAAGGTAAGCCGGCTGTAGATGATTGGAGAAAAGTATTAAAAGCAGGAGGAACTAAATCGCCCATAGAGCTTGCTAAAATGGCAGGAGTAGATATAACAACTGACAAACCTCTATTAGATACTATAGAGTATATAGGAAATATAATTGATGAAATAATAAAACTTACAGAAGATATGGATGTTATTGACTAAAATTTGGGCATACTAGGTGTAGTTGTGGCGTCTATTGTTAGGGATACGTTTGTATGAATCAAGCCTTTTAGTATGATGAAAGACTAGCTAGGTATATAATAATATATCTGTTATAATAGGAATAAATATTTGAATATTTCGAAGAATTAGATGAAATTAAAATCAAAACATTATTATTTTAAAATAAAAAAGTAATAGAAATAAGATTATGAGGATGTGGGTTAAATGAGCAAATTAGAAAAAATAATTGAGTATAATGAAAATTTTGTAAAAAATAAAGATTATGAAAAATATATAACAACTAAGATACCTAAAAAGAAAATGGTGATATTAACCTGCATGGATACTAGATTAACAGAATTATTACCAAAGGCTATGAATATAAAAAATGGTGATGCAAAAATAATAAAGGATGCAGGAGCAACTGTTATGCATCAGTTTGGTGGTGTAATGAGAAGTATATTAGTTGCAGTATATGAATTTAAAGCTGAAGATATTTTTGTAGTAGGGCATCACGGTTGTGGAATGAGTAATTTAAATACAACAGAGGTTGTTAATAAAATGATGGATATGGGAATAAAAAAAGAAACATTGTTAACATTATACAATGCAGGAATTGATGTTAAGCGTTGGCTTCATGGTTTTGAATCAGTTGAAGCCTCTATAAAAGAAAGCGTAAGTAGGATAAAAAGTCATCCTCTACTTCCAGAAAACATAAAAGTACATGGGCTTATTATGAATCCAGAAACAGGGGAAATAGAAGTTGTGATAAATGGTGATGAATAGGTACAAAATAAGAATAGGATGTGAAATTTGTGGATAGTGAAAAGCAACAATTAAGTGTTGAAGTGGCAAGACTATATTATCAGTCAGATTATAGCCAACAACAGATTGCGTTGCAACTTGGAATATCAAGACCGACTATATCTAGACTTCTTCAATATGCTAAAAAAAAGGGTTATGTAAAAATTAGTATTATTGATCCATTTGATGATTTAGAAAAATTAGCCTATGAATTAAAAGAAAAATATGAATTAAATGATGTTCATGTTGTTTTCTCACCAAAGGATGATTATGTTTCTAGCAGAGAATATATCAGTAAAGAAGCAGCAGAATATTTACAAGGAACTATAAAGAATGGAGATATTATTGGGGTAAGTTGGGGAACAACAATGTATGAGGTCGCAAAAAGACTTATGCCACAAAGTGTTAAAGGTGTAGAAGTAGTTCAGCTAAAAGGTGGAATTAGTCATTCAGATGTAAATACATATTCCTCAGAAACAATTGCTCTTTTTGCTGAAGCTTTTAAGACAGTTCCAAGATATTTACCTCTGCCTGTAATTTTTGATAATGCCATCGTCAAACAAATGGTAGAAGAGGATCGTCATATAAAAAGTACTATGGAAATGGGTATTCAAGCCAATGTAGCCATCTTTACCGTTGGTACTGTTCGTGATGGAGCTTTACTTTTTCGTCTAGGTTATTTAAATGAAAAAGAGAAAAAGATTTTAATGGAAAAAAGTGTAGGAGATATTTGTTCACGCTTTTTTGATGAGAATGGTGAAATATGTGATGAACAAATTAACAATCGTACTATAGGAATATCCATAGATGAGCTTAAACAAAAGGAGAAATCTATTTTAGTTGCAGGTGGCAAACTGAAATTGAAAGCTATCAAAGGAGCATTAAAAGCTAAAAGTGCCAATATACTAATTACAGATCAATATACTGCAAAGAGACTTTTAGAATAATATTTGAGCATAATTTCATGTATAGCTTTACAAAATTTCAAAAAAGCCTTATTATAAAATTATAATAAGGCTTAAAAAGGAGGGTTATAATTAATATGGAATATGAAAAATTAGTTTCACAGGCTTTACAGGCAAGAAAAAATGCATATGCTCCTTATTCTAATTTTAAAGTTGGTGCAGCTGTACTAACTGATGACGGAAAGATATTTACAGGGTGTAATATTGAAAATGCATCATATGGTGCTACTAATTGTGCTGAAAGAACAGCTATATTTAAAGCCGTTTCTGAAGGTTATAAAACTATTAAGGCAATTGCTATAGTAGGAGTACAAAATGACTATACTTATCCTTGTGGTATTTGTAGACAAGTAATAGCTGAATTTGCAACAGACGATACTAAAATAATTTTAGGTAAAAATGATACTGAATATTTAGTTAAAACATTAGATGAAATATTACCAGGAGCTTTTACTAAGAAAGATTTAGGCAAGTAAGAAAATATCCTGTTGATGGTTAACACGAATAATCAAACTTAAAAGCATATTTGTATAATTGTTTAAAGTAAAACAATTATACAAAATATGCTTTTATTTTCGAAATTTAGTTATATGATTTTATAACTACTTTATCCTTAATATAGAAGTTTAAAATAGTTAAAATCTAATTATAAAGTGTCTTAAAAAATATAGTGAACAAAATTTCGAATTAGTCTTTACAAATGTTCAAATAAGATTTATTATAAAAGTATAATAAAGAAAAAAAGGAGATTTACAATGAATATTGCTACAATTATTGATCATACAGAACTTAAACCAGATGCAACTAAGGAACAAATATTACAATTAATAAAAGAGGCAAAAACAAACAAATTTGCATCCGTTTGTGTAAATCCAAAATGGACTAAAGAGGCAAGCCTAGGATTAAAAGATAGTGGAGTAAGTGTATGTGTTGTTATAGGATTTCCACTTGGTGCAAACACAACTGAAACAAAAGCATTTGAAGCAAGTGATGCTATTAAAAATGGAGCAACAGAAGTCGATATGGTTATTAGTATCGGTGAACTAAAGGATAAAAATTATACATATGTTGAAAGTGATATTAAGGCTGTTGTTGAAGCTGCAAAAGGAAAAGCACTTGTAAAAGTTATTATTGAAACTTGTCTTCTAACAAAAGATGAAAAAATAAAAGCTTGCCAGATCGCTAAAAAAGCAGGAGCAGATTTTGTAAAAACGTCAACAGGATTTTCAAAAGGTGGAGCAACTGCTCAAGATGTTAAATTAATGCGTGAAACAGTAGGGGCAGAAATGGGTGTCAAAGCTTCAGGTGGTATTCATACCAAAGAAGAGGCTATACAAATGATTAATGCTGGTGCAAATCGTATTGGAACAAGCTCAGGTATTTCTATCATTTCATAACAAATGAAAAGGAAATTAACAATAATATTATTTATTGTTAATTTCTAAAATAATTTACTTTTGATGTAAACGTTATATGAGCTATGCAAATATTTTAGGGGGGAATAAAAATGAAATATATTATTGGAATCATCGGTTTAATTGTTGTTTTAGGCCTTGCATGGATTACTAGTACTGATAAAAAAAAGGTGAAATACCGACCTATTGTTGTAATGGTTATTTTGCAATTTATACTTGGGTTTATATTGCTAAATACTGGTGTTGGTAATTTTTTAGTAGGTGGAGTAGCAAGTGGGTTCAGTTTATTGCTTAAATGTGCTGCTGAAGGCGTAAATTTTGTATTTGGTGGATTAGTCAATGATAACCAATTTACATTTTTTATAGGTGTTCTTTTGCCAATAGTATTTATTTCTGCTTTAATTGGAATTCTACAGTATTGGAAGGTATTACCGTTTGTAATTAAATATATCGGATTAGGTTTAAGCAAAATTAATGGTATGGGTAAGCTCGAATCATATAATGGAGTAGCTGCTGCTATTCTTGGTCAATCAGAAGTGTTTATATCAGTTAAAAAAGAACTAGATCTATTACCAGAGCATCGTCTTTATACCCTTTGTGCGTCAGCTATGTCAACAGTGTCTATGTCAATAGTTGGTTCTTATATGGTTCTTTTAAAACCTAGATATGTTGTAACAGCACTTATTTTAAACTTATTTGGTGGATTTATCATATGTTCAATTATAAATCCATATACAGTAACAGCAGAGGAAGATATATTAGTAGTTAAAGAAGAAAAAAAGCAATCATTCTTTGAAATGCTTGGTGAATATATTATGGATGGATTCAAAGTAGCTATCATAGTTGGAGCAATGCTTATTGGATTCGTAGCCATAATTGCTATGATTAATATGGCCTTCAAAGGTGTTTTTGGTATTTCTTTTCAAAATATACTTGGATATGTATTTTCACCATTTGCTGTTTTAATGGGGGTACCTTTTAAGGAAGCAGTACCTGCTGCAAGCATAATGGCAACAAAATTAGTATCAAACGAATTTGTTGCAATGACTAGTTTAGCAAGTATACATTTAACCGCAAGAACAACAGCTATTGTTTCTGTATTCTTAGTTTCTTTTGCAAACTTTTCATCGATTGGAATTATTGCAGGGGCAGTAAAAGGACTTAATGAAAAACAAGGTAATGTCGTTGCTAGATTTGGTCTAAAACTATTATTTGGTGCAACGTTAGTTAGTGTATTAACAGCAACTGTTGTTGGTTTAATTGTATAAGACAAAAGAAAGAAGGGGTTAAAATGGAAAAATTTAAAAGGATTCATATTATAGTGATGGATTCAGTCGGTATTGGTGAATCACCAGATTCAAAGGATTTTGATGATTTCAATGTTAATACATTAGCTCATATTGCTGAGAAGAAAAATGGACTTAATATGCCCAATATGGAAGCCTTGGGATTATCAAACATTTATGAAATAAAAGGCGTAGAAAAAGCAATTCATCCAAAAGCTTATTATACAAAAATGCAAGAAGCCTCTTGTGGGAAAGATACAATGACAGGTCACTGGGAGATGATGGGATTATATATCGATAAACCGTTTCGTGTTTTTCTAGATGGTTTTCCAAAGGAATTAATTGAAAGGATTGAGACTTTTTCTGGTAGAAAAATTATAGGAAATAGACCTGCTAGTGGAACAGAAATCATAAAAGAACTTGGTGAAAGGCAGCTTAAAACAGGAGAGTTAATAGTATATACATCGGGAGATTCTGTGCTACAAATTGCTGCAAATGAAGAAATTATACCCTTAGATGAATTATATAAAATTTGTGATTATTGTCGCGAGATAACACTAGATAATCCATATAAGTTAGGAAGAATTATTGCTAGGCCATTTGTTGGAAAAACTGCATGTACTTTTAAGAGAACTTCTAATCGTCATGATTATGCGTTAAAACCTTTTGATAAAACAGTAATGAATTATTTGAAAGATGATAATCTAGATTCTATTGCAATTGGAAAAATTTCGGATATATTTCTTGGAGAAGGAGTTACAAAAGCAATTAGAACTACATCTAACATGGATGGTATGGATAAATTAATAACATTATTAGATGAGGAATTTCATGGCATTAGTTTCCTTAATCTAGTGGATTTTGATGCAGTTTATGGACATCGTCGTGATCCAACAGGTTATGGTGATGCATTAGAAGCTTTTGATAAAAGGTTACCTGAAGTCTTCGAAAAATTACAAGAGGATGACTTATTATTAATTACAGCAGATCATGGAAATGATCCAACTTATCGAGGAACAGATCATACAAGGGAATATGTCCCACTACTTGCTTATTCAAAACGGTTCAAGGAAGGTAAAGATTTAGGAGTACGCAAAACATTTGCTGATATAGGGGCAACTGTTGCTTATAATTTTAATGTTAAGATTCCAAAATATGGCGAAAGCTTTTTAGAAAAATTAAAATAAAAGGGTGGTAATAAAAATGAGAATGGTAGATGTAATTTCAAAAAAACGTGATGGTAAAGAATTAACAACTGAAGAAATCAATTTTTTTATAGAAGGTTATACTAAAGGAACTATTCCTGATTACCAAGCAAGTTCCCTTGCAATGGCTATTTATTTTCAAGACATGAATGATCGTGAGAGAGCAGATTTGACTATGGCTATGGTTAATTCTGGCGAAACTATTGATTTATCAAAAATCGAAGGTATAAAAGTAGATAAACACTCAACAGGTGGGGTAGGTGATACAACAACGCTAGTACTCGCACCATTAGTTGCGGCTTTGGATATACCTGTTGCTAAAATGTCTGGACGAGGACTTGGACACACTGGTGGAACTATTGATAAATTAGAATCTATAAGTGGTTTCCATGTAGAGATTACAAATGATAAATTTATTGAATTAGTTAACCGTGACAAAGTTGCCGTCATTGGTCAAACAGGGAACTTAACTCCTGCAGATAAGAAATTATATGCACTTCGTGACGTTACTGGAACTGTTAACTCGATTCCACTAATAGCTAGTTCTATTATGAGCAAAAAAATTGCATCAGGAGCTAATGCAATAGTTCTAGATGTTAAAACAGGTGCAGGAGCTTTCATGAAAACGGACAAAGATGCAGAAAATTTGGCTCATGCAATGGTTCAAATTGGTAATAATGTAGGAAGAAATACCATGGCGATAATCTCTGATATGTCACAACCTTTGGGATTTGCAATTGGTAATGCACTTGAGGTAAAAGAAGCCATTGATACATTAAAAGGAGAAGGGCCTGAAGATCTTACAGAACTTGTCCTAACACTTGGAAGTCAAATGGTAGTACTTGCTAAAAAGGCAAAAACATTAGAGGAAGCAAGAAAAATGCTTCTTGGAGTAATAGAAAATGGTAAAGCAATAGACAAATTTAAAGTATTCATTAAAAATCAAGGTGGAGATGAATCAGTTGTAGATAACCCAGATAAATTACCACAAGCTAAATATAAAATTGATGTACCTGCTTTAACTAGTGGTTTTGTATCTAATATGGTAGCTGATGAGATTGGTATTGCAGCAATGTTACTTGGTGCAGGTAGGGCAACAAAAGAGGATAAAATTGATTTAGCAGTAGGCCTTATGCTATGTAAAAAAGTTGGCGACAAGGTAGAAAAGGGTGAAACTATTATAACTATCTATGCGAACCGTGAAAATGTAGAAGATGTAAAAGCAAAAATATATGAAAATATTTCTATTAGTGATCATGCAACTAAGCCAACATTAATTCATGAAGTTATTACTAAGTAGTGTGTGGAAAGGGAAAGTGTATAGATGCTTTAAATTCTAGCGCTATAAGTATTGGGTTACTATCAGGGGTTTGGATCATACTAAGTACTAAACTTGGACTTATGGCTTGGGTTGGGTTTATGGGATGTACTAGTTATTATGCTGCTGGAAATAGATTTGTAAAAGGCTGGAAGAAATCAGTGATATGTAATATATCTGGAATTATTTGGGCGATGATTGCTATTCAGTTTTCAAATATGATTCCTATACCAGAACCAGTAGCTGTTATGACTACCATTATTTCATTTTTTATAATTGCGCAAGCTAAAATTCCATTTTTATCATTTATTCCTGGAACTTTTGTAGGCTGTGCTTCAACTTTTGGAATGAATGGAAATTGGAAGGCTACAATAATAGCTTTATTAATGGGATCAGTCTTAGGAATACTATCAGATGTTGGTGGAGTTTCAATTAAAAAACTAACTGAGAGAAAATCAGATAAGACAATATCACAAGTTTTATAAAAAAATTATTGAGCAAGTTAAAAATAAAGTTGACATCATATGAATGATGTTAACTTTATTTTTATTTAAAAAGTTAATAATTTTTAATTAAGTTGGCTTTAGATATCCTAAATTTAACAAAGATATAAAGTAATTAATTTATCAAACGATATATTAGTTGAAGGAGAACGAATTTATAGTAATACATATAAGATTAAAATACGACAAATCTAGATATTAACAATATAACAATTAGTAGTAAAAATGATATTGATTGGAGTGATAAACTTGATTAAAAAATTGTCTTTCAAAATGAAATTATTATTTACCATTTTACCAGCAGTAATAATTGGAATGTTAGTTCTAAGTTACACGGCCTTTTATCAGTTTAAGAAAACTATGGAAAGCGAAATTATTAGCAGTAGGGTAGAAACAACGAACGGCCTGTCAGAAAATATAAATTCTTGGTTAAATGGAAAGCTTCTTGAAGTAAGAAGTTCTGCAAATACACCTACAGCCAAATTAATTAATTCAAATTTAGGCGCTGTTGATAAATTTAATTCAGAGAGAATTAAGTTTTTAGAAAAAAATTATCCTGGTGAATATGATAACGCAGCGGCCACATTATTTAATAATGATGGAAAATCTAGGGCGCAATATTCTAATGGAAAACTTGTAAATGGTGATGTGTCTGAAAAACCATGGTATAAGGATTTAATGAGTGGTGCACCATATCTTATATCAAATCCAGTAGTATCAAAAGGGACTGGTAAAACTTTAGTAGTAGTGGGGGTTCCAATAAAAGATCCATCTGACAAAACTATAGGAACAATTATATCAGGAGTTAATCTTTCTTATATTCAGGATAAAGTTAAAGCTTTTAAATTTGGGAAAAAAGGATATAGTTTATTAATTGGAAAAGATGGAACAATTCTTGTACATCCAGACAAAGAATTAGTGATGAAAAAGAAAATATCAGATATAGCGGATGCAAACATGCAAGCCTTAGGTAAGGATATGCTTCAACAAAAATCGGGTATATTCAGATTTAGTAACGATAATGGGAAATACATAGTATTTTATAATAAAGTTCCTTTAGCTGGTTGGAGTGTAGCTAGTGTAGTAGATGAAAGTGAACTTTTTGCTCCTGCTCAAAGGATGATGATAACTTTACTTTTAATTACGTTATTAATTGGGGTTATACTTGCTTTTATAATTGTGTTAATTGCGAAACGAATAACATCACCTTTAACTAAATTATCTGAGTTCTCTGAACAAATTGCTTTAGGGAATCTTAGTAATAAATTAACTATGAATCAAAATGATGAAATTGGGCAAGTGGCAAATAGCCTGAATGGCACTGTAGCTAGCTTGAAAGATATGATAAGATCAATAGGCGAGTCAGCTAGTGAAGTTGGCTTACTGTCAAATAATTTGTCATTAACAACAAAAGAATCTGCACGTGGAACGGAGGAAGTTTCTCAAACTATGCAAGAAATAGCTAGTGGAGCTATTAAGCAGGCTGAAAATGCGGGTAAAGTAACAACGATAACAAGCGAGTTAGTAAAAGATATAAATGAGGTTCTAGAGCAGTGCAGGTATATGACAAATGTTGTAGAAAAATCTATGAAAGTAAGTAATTCTGGTGCACAAGGTATCAAAGATGCAGTAGAGAGTATGGAAACTATAGCTAAAACTAATAGCTATAATGTTGAAAAAACACATGATTTATTAGAACAATCAAAACAAATTGGGCAAATAGTAGATGTAATAAGTGATATAGCTGAACAGACTAATTTGCTGGCGCTTAACGCAGCAATAGAGGCTGCAAGAGCTGGAGAGCATGGAAAAGGGTTTGCTGTAGTTGCAGATGAAGTGAAAAAACTTGCCGAGCAGTCAGGTGAGGCTTCAAAGCGTATAGTAGAACTTATAAATGGAGTTCAGAAGCAAGTTGAAACCATAGCTGTGACAATGGATAAAGGTACAAATGAGGTAGTGAGTGGTGTTCAAGTTGCAATTCAAGCTGGTAAAAATTTCGATGAGATAGAAAAAGTTTTCGGTGAACTAGCTTCTACTGTACGTAATATGTCACAATCTACAAGTGATATGTCTAAGAAATCAGATGTTACAGTTGAAGCTATAGATAGCTTTGCTGCTATATCAGAAGAAAATTCTGCTGCTACAGAACAGGTTACAGCATCCACTGAAGAGCAGACAGCTAGTATGTATCAAATAGGAGAAACAGCCAATAAATTGGATGACTTGGTTGAAAGACTTAAGGAAACGGTTAATAAATTTAAATTATAAGATGCCAATTGGCATATATAATGGTGAAAGAGGTCGGCTAATCAAATAATGATTAGCCGACCTCTTTATTGTAATAGATATTTCTAATTTATAATATGCATATTGAGTGGCATCATTAGATGCTTTACTAATATATTGTATGCAGTATCACCATCGCCTTGTTTAAGATAATGGAAAAATTGCTCATGCTCATCCAAAGTACTGTCAATACGTCCAGTAAGAGAGAGAGCTGTTGACGTTGTTAATTGGATTAAATACATAAGCCTTTGAAATGTTTTACTAAATTCACTATTGTCTACATAATTAATTAATGCAAGATGAAAATTGTGGTCATAATCCATAAAAGATTTATGAGAGTCATTAGAATCTTTTGTATTTTTCATACGATCTAACAACTTATTTAAAGTTTTTATTAATTGCTGGCCTTTTTTGCTTTCTATTTCACTTGCAATTACATGAGTACAAAATCCTTCTATTGCGCATCTTATTTGAATTGATTCTAACATATCTTTTTCATTGAGTTGTCTTATCATAAATCCCTTGCTTGGAATAATTGTAATATATCCATCTTGGCTAAGGCATTGAAGAGACTCTCTAATAGGAGTTCTTGAAATACCTAATTCTGCCGCTAGTTTTGTTTCCGAGTATAGGACATTATTATCCAATTTTTTTGTAAGAATCTGTTCTTTTACATAATTATAAGCCTGAGATTGTAATGAACTTTTTGTATCAATATTTAAATTAGTCATGGTGTGCACTCCCTTATATTACTATCATATACTAAAAAATATTTAAGGTCAATAAAAAACGCTTGACAGTATACCGACACGCCGGTATACTGGTATTAAGAAAGCAAATGGTATTAAAAGTTAAATTTTAAGGAGGAAATATTATGAACTCATGTAAAATTGGAGATTTAAGAGTAATTGATTTAACAAAGGTATTGGACCCTAAGACAGAAAGTAGAAGGTGTGGACTTACTAGATTTAACACAGGTGGACCAATTCCAGATTTTCATACAATTATGGATTTAACAAGTCATTTAGGAACTCATGTTGAGTGTCCATATCATCACAATGATGATTGGTCAGATGTAGAGTCACTTCCAATTACTACATTTATGGGAAGAGCAATTTACGTTAACATTACACATATGAAACCTAATGAAAAAATTAAGGCAATTGATTTGGAAAAGGCTTGTGGGGATAGAATTAAAGAAGGCGATATCGTAATATTAGATTCTCCTATGAAGCTAACTCCATTTACACCAGCATCTAATACCATAGACGATAAAAGACTATTTATCTGTCGTGAGACTGCGCAGTGGTTGAAAGAGAAAGGAGTAAAATGTGTTGGTTTTGGTGATGGTGTATCAATTGAAAGCAATAATGAAGATGTAAAAGCGTTTCACGATGTATTGATGGAAGTAAATGTTGTATTTTTAGAAGTGTTAAAGAATTTGGAAGAGTTGTCTGTAGATACATTCTTTATGTCATATTCTCCACTTCCGATTAAAGGTTTGGATTCATGTCCAATTCGTGCATATGCAATTGAAGGATTAATAGAATTTTCTAAATAATGAGGGGTGTAGGTATGAAAATAGCGGTAATCGGTGCAGGTGCAATGGGGTCTATCTATGGCAGTTACTTATCAAAACATAATGAAGTTTATTTGGTGGATAATAAACAGAATGTTGTAGATGCAATTAATAAAGATGGATTAAAACTTCAGGAAAATGGTTTGGACGTATTGTATAGACCCAAAGCTGTTACTTCCGTAGAAGGAATTGGGAAGGTTGATTTGCTTATCCTATTTGTAAAATCCTTATATTCAAAAGTTGCCTTAGAAGAAAATAAAGGAATGATTGATAGTAAGACGTATGTTATGACACTTCAAAATGGTTCTGGTCATGAAGATATTATTTCAGAGGTAGTTTCAGTTGAACGTATTATTATCGGTACAACAGAGGATAATGGTGCAATTCTTAAACTAGGACATGTTAGACATGGCGGAACTGGAAGAACGAATATTGGAATGCTTGTTGAGGACAAAGATAAAATACTTAATACAATAAAAAAATGTTTTGACGATTGTGGTTTTGATACAAAGGTTCACGATAATATTCAAAAATTAATATGGGATAAGTTATTTACAAATGTATCACTTAGTGCAATTACTGGTGTGTTACAAGTGAGAATGGGCTTTATTGCTGAAAATCCTAGTGCATGGAACTTGGCAAAGCAATTAATAAAAGAAGCAATAGCTGTATCAAATGAAATGGGACTCGTATTTGATGAAGAAATAGTACTATCAAAGGTTAAGAAAGCTTCAGAGGGTTCCCCTAATGGTTGTACTTCTATTTATACAGATTTAAATAATGGAAGACTAACAGAGGTAGACACAATAAGTGGATCAGTTGTACGTGCTGCTAAAAAATATGGAGTAGAAGTTCCGTCTCATGAATTTATTGTGAATATGGTTCATGCTATGGAACAACGAAACAATTTAAAAAGTTAAGCAATTAATCTTAAAATAACTGAAATAATGGGAGGTTTAACATGATATTTTCATCTATTTATTCAAAGGATGACGTTTCTAAGTATCCAAAAGCTATTCAAACAGCAATTAAATATTTAAAAGAAAACGATTTTACAACTATGAAAGTAGGAGTTTATGAAATTCAGGGAAAGGATATTTACGCACAGGTATTTGATGCACAGACAGAACCAATCGAAAAGAAAAGACCAGAAGTTCATGAAAAGTATGTAGATGTTCAGTTCATTGCTTCTGGGAAAGAAAGATTGGGATTTACGCCTGATATGGGCAAATATGAAGTTGATGAGAGAATCGATGATAGAGATTTGATTTTTTATAAGGACGTTGAAAATGAAGGATTTATAGAAGCTACCCCAGGATGCTATTGTATTTTCTTCCCAAATGATGTGCATAGGCCAGCAGTAATGGCTGAGGAAGCTATGATTGTGAGAAAAGTTGTTGTAAAGGTAAAAGTAGCATTATTATACTAAAGAAGATTTATTTTTCTGTTTTATGTAAAATGAAATCGGTTTAATAATCAAGGCAGGAAATTGTAAAGGTTTAATACTGAAACGCTTTGAATTTAAAAGGTATATTTTTATTTAAGAAAAGGAGATGTAAATATGAGTAAAAATACAAAAACACTTTCAAATATTCCATGTCAACGTTGGTTTCGTATTATTCCACCAATTATCATTGTTTATATTGTAGGTTTTATGGATCGTACTAATATAAGTTTTGCGATAGCGGGAGGAATGAGCAAAGAGTTAGGAATGACTGCAAGCATATCTGGACTCGCTGCAGGTATATTCTTTATTGGATTCCTTTTTCTTCAAGTTCCAGGAGGATTACTTGCAGAACGTAAGAGCGGTAAGAAGCTTATAACTTATGTAGTTATAGTATGGGGTATTATAGCCACACTTGGAGGGTTTGTTCATAATGTAAATCAATTACTTATAGTTCGTTTTTTATTAGGAGTCTCAGAAGGGTGCGTTTTACCATGTTTGCTTACAATGCTAAGTCATTGGTTTCCCAATGAAGAAATTGGAAGGGCAAATGCTCTTTGTATAATGAATGTGCCAATAGCATCTATTATAACAGGACCACTTTCTGGATTTATTTTAGCTAGCTATAGTTGGAGATATGTTTTTATAATAGAAGGAATATTATCCTTATCGGTTTTATTTGTATGGCTCCCAATGATTAGTGATAGACCAGATGATGCTAAATGGATTTCCAAAGAAGAAAAAGATTATATAAATCAGAAAATGCTAGAACAACAAGAAAGTGTAAAAGGAAAAATATCAGAAAAAGTTGGCTTTAAAGATATATTCCAAAGCAAAAATATGTGGAAGTTGGTACTATTAAATCTATTTTATCAAACTGGAATATATGGATTTTCATTATGGTTACCTACAACGCTTAAAAATCTAACTAATTCAGGAATGGCCATGGTTGGTATTTTGTCTATATTTCCTTATATAGGCACTATAATTGGATTATATGTATTTGCTAATCTCTCAGATAAAAGTAAAAACAGAAAAAAATATATAATCATACCTATATTAAGTTTTGCTTTATGTTTATATTTATCTGTTCTATTTAAACAACATATGTGGGTTTCATTTGCATTTTTGGTTGGTTGCGGAGTGTTTTTACAGGCAGCAGCGGGAGTGTTTTGGACAATTCCTCCAACTTTGTTTAGTGGAGATATGGCAGCAGCTTCTCGTGGGATTATAAATGCTTTAGGAAATTTAGGCGGTTTTTTAGGGCCATATATAGTAGGATGGTTTATTCAAAAATACAACTATGATTTTGCAATATACTTTCTTGTATGTTCACTAATAACAGCAGCTTTAATTACGCTATCTTTACCAAAAAAATTAGGTGGAACTACTAAAATAAAGAATAAAGAATCAGTTCTAAATGTAAAAATTTCATAAGTACTTAAATGCAAAAGGGGATAGAATTAACATGTTCTAAAAAAACATAAAAATATACACAAAGGGATTCCCAAATAGGAATCCCTTAAAACATATCTGGATTAAAACATATTTTTTTCTTCTTTGAAACATATAATAAGCATATGAAAATAATAACTAATGAAATGATTAATGTAGTGATAATTCCATAATATTCACCTGCAAAACCACTCGAGGAAACATGTTTTATTAGTATCCCCAAATAAGCCCAAAATATAACTATACCATAAGGGATATCTTTATTTTTTAGCGTTGTAGCCATGCCAATAATAAGCCCAACTAATAAAATAACTATTGTCCAGATTTGCTCAGATATGTCCCAACCATTCCAGCCTAAACTAACAAGCAGTGTGGTGGCATTAGCTATTGTTGCTACAGTAATCCACCCAAAATAAACGCTAAAAGGAAGTTTTACAAATAACTTTTCCTTTGAGGTTAGTTCTATGGAGTTTATTTTATTATTAATTTTAATTAAGCAAACCAGTATTACTACCATTAAAATCATGGAAAGTGGAAGAACTTTATACTGCCAGCTAAATATCCATGTTGCATTGGTTAGTGAAGATATAATAAAATAACCATCAATAAGTTTAACTATAGCTTTAGTATCAGTTCCATTAAAAAGTCCCAGTTGATAAACTACAAATCCAGCAAGTAATAAGTATATTATTCCCCATATTGCAAATGTAACGCCAGCAGGTGCAAATAGATTAGGATATGAATCAGAAACTCCACCAGTTGTTATTCCATTAATCGGTAAAATATTTGCTAATGCATTAACAGCAATCATGAGAACAAAACTAAGCACAGTAAAAGTTTTTAGAATTTTTACTCCTCTTTCCTTAGACATTATTAAATCACTCTCCAATGTTATTATTTATAAAGATACTCTTAGTTTACTAAACTTTCTCATTAAATACACCATAAATATAATTCGATTTTTAACATTAATTTTATCTGCACACTTCGTTTTAAGTTATCATATATTAATTATTTAAAACCTTTTGAAAAGTCGATAATAGCAATGTGCTTGAGAGAGAAATGGTAAGGAAAAATGTAACAGTAAATAATAAGTATGGTATTATTATAAACGGACAAAAAACCGAAAACATAGTTCATTGGGGAGCGATATAATATGAAAATTTTTATAAAGAAAAAATGGAAATATTCTTTAATGATTATTCCAATAATAATTATAATAGTTATAGCATATTCAAGGGATTATTATAGAGCCATGCCGGAAGCTAAAATTATGCTCCGATCAAATGATAAGGTTAAATATAATGGTTCACCTTGGATTGAATATACTGTTAAAAACAAAATAGTTACGAAAGGACTAATTATATATCCCGGTGGAAAAGTTACACCTGAGGCTTATGCACCTTTAGCTGAGAAAGTAGCGGAGTCTGGTTTTAAAGTTGTAATTGTACCAATGCCATTGAATCTTGCTGTGCTTTCTCCTAATAAGGCAGAAAAAGTAATAGGAAAATATCCGCAAATTAAGCAGTGGTATATAGCTGGACATTCCCTTGGAGGGGTTATGGCAGCGCAATTTGCATACAAAAACTAAGATAAAATTAATGGATTAATACTCTTAGCGTCATATCCTCAGAAAAGTAACAATCTATCATCAAGTGTAGTAAAAGTTTTGTCAATGTATGGGACTAAAGATGGGTTTGTTGGAAAGGATAAGATTGATGAATCTAGAAAACTATTGCCTAAAAGCACAAAATTGATTCCTATTAAGGGAGGTAATCATTCTCAAAATGGTTGGTATGGATTTCAAAAGGGGGACAATACAGCGACAATAACAAGAGATGAGCAACAAAATATTATAGGTAAAGCTATAGTTAAATTTATTAGTGAAAATTAGGGAGTGATTTAACTTAGTTTGATGTTAGAGTTAGATAAAAATAGAGTTATTGGATAAATGTTTATCCAATAACTCTATTTTATCTAAATATTAATAATTCATAAATAATTTGCAGTATATATTATGATTCCAATACTGAGTTAGTATCATCTTCATCTATAGCATCTTGTTTTGATTTTATTGACATGTTGGAGATTACAAAAGCTAGTAAAGTAGGTATAAACCATGAAAATCCAGCACTAGCTAGAGGGATAAATTTAATGAATCCAATGCTACCAGCATATACAGCATTTATGGTGTCTAAAATACTTATAATTAGTGTTGTGTATATAGTTATAGCAACGACTTTATTATTTTTAACTTTATCACCAAGCAATGTAATGACTATTAGAACAATTACAATTGGGTATAAAATTTGTAAAACAGGACCTGCAAATGTAACTATACTATCAACGTCGTTTGTAGCTATCAATCCACTTACTACAGCCATAATAATAGCAGCGGTTTTGTAAGATAATTTATTTTTTGAAAGATTAGCAAAGAATTCTGCTCCACTTGCAAGTAAGCCGATAGCAGTTGTTAAGCATGCAAGTGCTACACATAAACTAAGAACAACTGAACCAATACTTCCAAGGTCTAATTTAACAAGCCCTGTAACTAGACTAGTTCTTGCTATATTTTTGGGAAACAAAGTACTTGTTTGTGTACCAAGATACATAAGTCCACCATATACAAAGGCTAAACCAGTTACGGCGACTATTGCTGATTTTATTGTCATCTTCATTATATCTTTTGCATTTTTGTAACCTTTTGCTTTAACAGATGAAATAATTATTCCTGCAAATATAACAGAAGCCATAACATCCATTGTTTGATAACCTTCTATTAAAGCTTTTGAAAATCCATTTTTGTAAGATGTATTTACAATTGGTCCAATAGGATCTATTATTCCTTTAAATATAATTATAGCGAGCATTAATAAAAGTGCTGGTGTAAGTATTTTACCAACGTTATCAATTATTGAAGAAGGTTTAAGTACAAATGCAAGCGCTATTAAAAAATACAATATAACTATTATGTTTTGTGATACGGATGGAAATAAAGGATGTATTCCAAGTTCAAAAGTTGTTGCAGCGGTTCTTGGAATTGCAAGTAACGGTCCAATAACAAGAATTAAAGCTACACTTGTTATTACAGCAAATTTTTTGCCTACTCTATTTGCCATCTTTTCGTAAGTACCATTAATCTTAGCACAAGCGATTATTCCAATTAGCGGAAGGCCAACTCCTGTAATGAGGAAACCTGTAATAGATGTAAAATAAGCACTTCCTGCTGCTTTTCCGAGGAATGGTGGAAAAATTAGGTTCCCAGCACCAAAAAACATTGCAAATAGTGCAAAACCTATAATTAGAGAATGTTTTGTTGAACTTTTCATTTATATGTACCTCCTGATGAATATGTTATGTAAAAAACATGTATTTATTAGTGTATTGCTGGGCGAGAGTGTAGGGGTTATTAACTAAAAAGGTGGCTTTTTTATGCATCTTAAATTTTACATATATGTATTATACCATAAATAGTATTGGTATGTGCATTATTAAATTTGACACAAGTATCTATCTGCTTTATAATTTAATGAAGATTAAAAATATAATTATTTAATTGAAAAAAATGGTAAAAATAAAGGAGCGAAAAATTAATTGATAAGTATTATTAAAACGGCAATTCTAACTATATTAATATCATTTGCATCAGGATTATTGCTTGATTATTATAAGAACTTAGGTCCTAGAATATTATGTAATATACGAAAAGGTAAACCTAAAGATACAGATATAGATAGCGAAGAAAATTGTGGATATGTTATTACGGTTAAGAATCCATCAAATAGGACAATTCATGAGTTAACTATAAATATAGGATCACAAACCAAGTTAAGGAGTACAGATGCCAAAATAACAAGAGGTTTAAAATTTGATTCATCAATAAATGATAACATTTTAGAGGTTTATATCCCATTTATAAGTAAGGGGGATGAGTTTTCAGTTACAGTTTATTTAGAAAATCAACATAATAAGCCTGTTATTGTAATTAAATCACCAGAAAACTTTAAGGAAATATATTCTGGGGAACAAAATGGAATCCTAGCGTTATTGCTAAATATACCGATGAATATAAAACACCTAATATTAAAGGAAACGAAAAAATCTGAAGAAGTACAATCTGAAGAAGTCCATTCTGTTGATAAAGATGATTTTACAACAGTTATGAGTAAGGTAACAGGTGAGGAACAAACAATAAATAAAAGTAATAGAGAAGTATTCCCTGAAAATAAAAAGCTTAGCAAGAATAAAAAGAAAATAATTATTGTAGCAATAATTTTAGTTATGATTGCTGGAGTTTCTGGGAAAGTTTATTCTAAAATGACTGCTGAAAATACACCAACTCCAACTGTAAAAACGGTTGTTCCTCAAAAGTCAACAGTTGAAAAAGAGTCATCAAGACAATCAACTAGAACTAAGGATACAAAAAAAACGGTAGATAAAACAAATGAAACTACAAGTACCAAAAAATCGGTCGACAAAACAAATGAAACTGCAGGTACAAAAGCAGCAACAGAAAAATCAACTAAAACTACAGGTACAAAAGAATCAACAGCAGGAACTACACCTGCGGCTGGATCAAAAGAAGGAACAACCGAAACTACACCTGCAGCTGGATCAAAAGATGGAACCACCGGAACACCAACATCTGGAGCGACAGATGGAAAAACTGAAACTACACCGAATGCAGGATCAACAACGGAGACTACACCTGCATCAGGTACAACAGGTGGCACAACGGCTAATTAAATTATCAGTAATATTAGCAGGATTTATAGAAAAACATCCCCAAAATAATATTTTAAAATACAATGAGTTGAATGTAATATAACTTAAATAAAAAAGCTAAATCTTAATAATATGCTCTCTTTAAAGTGGATAGATTAGAAAATCAGTCCACTGTAAAGAGAGCTTTTGTTATGTGAAGAGTCAATAATTTATCAATTAGATACTACTAAAAAAAAATAGGTATATAGAAAATTTTAATATGTTCGATAACTATAATATAAGGATAGTAATCATTATAATCATAAAAACATAATTGAAACAAAATATAGTGATTATAGTATTAGAAATAGTTTAAAGGGGTAGATGTAATTATGAAAGATGTAAAAGTTTTAATTGTTGATGACTCACCTTTCCAAATAGCATTATTAACAGATGTTCTCACTGAAAGTGGATTTGATGTAGTTGGTGAGGCGAAATCTTTAGAAGAGGTTATTGAGGAAGTTACAAGAGTTAGACCAGATCTAGTAACAATGGATATGACTCTTCCAGGAACAGATGGATTTGAATGCACAAGAGCCATCCACAAAATTGATAAGGATATTAAAGTTATAATTGTTAGTTCGATGATGGATGATGAGCTTGTAAGAAAAGCCAAAAAAACTCATGTGTGTGGATATATTCAGAAACCTGTTGATTCAGAAGAATTATCTTTATTAGTAAATAGAGTTATGGCAGATGAAGAATTGTATCTAGAACTTGAGAAATTATATTCAGATGTATTTAAAGAGGCTTTATTAAATATTTTCAATAAGCTTACAAAGACGGTGCCAGAAATTACAGATGAAAGTAATGATAATATTGCTATACATAGTGAAGGCATATCAATAGTTATGGGGATTACAGGTAAATATTCAGGTAGACTAATTTTGGATATGGCCTATGAAACAGCTTCGAGTCTTGCAACAATATTATTAAAAAGAGATCCTAAAAGTAGTGAAGAGTTGCTTAATGTTATGTCAGAAATAGCTAATATGTTTGCAGGAAATGCATGCTCAATGATAAATAAGAAAAACAAATTGTTTGGTCTAAGGGTTGCACCACCAACAATATTTCATGGTGAGTCAATAAATATATCAAAGGCAGAACTAGAGAATACCTTCTCTGCTATTGTAAAATCTCAATTTGGAAATTTGACTATAAATATAGGTTTTAATAGAGGTGAAGGGGAATGGATGTCAATCATATAAATCCAGTTTTAGAATCATTCAACATAATACTACCACAATTAGGGTTAAATGATATTAAAAAAAATGGAATTAGTGTAAAAGGTAAATATATAAAAAGCAAAGGCGTTGTGATTATTATTGGAATAATTGGAGATGTTAAAGGTAATATCATTTATGGTATGAGTGTTGACACTGCAAAAAAAATTGCCTCAATAATGATGATGGGAGCACCTGTAGATAACTTTGATGAGTTGCCACAAAGTGCTATCTCAGAACTTGTTAATATGTTAACGGCAAATGTCGCAATGAATTTTTCAAAGGATAATATAAATATAGATATCTCTACACCAACCTTGATTGAGGGTGATTTTACAGCAAGTAGTAATGCTGATAAAGTTCTTTGCGTTGAGATGAGTGTAGATGGAATGATTATTGAAGTTAATATATCCTTAGAAAAGAATACAATATAGAGGTATATATTGTAAATGGCAAAAATAATAATCAAAAGAGAGCGAATTATATTAGATTCGCTCTCTTTTGATTTGTTGTTATATAATTTAAATTGTAATCAATTCATATTCATTACTGCCTAAATTTAATTTTACAGCATGGTCAATTGCTGCTTTCCAATTAGTTTCAGGGCTGACATTAGTGAAATGGTCATGATTTTTTTCAACAGCTTTATCTAGAATACTTCCTGGTATAACAGGCTGTGCATTTACAGCATCAGCGCAAGCAACATCTAGTGCAACAGGATCAAAGGAGGCAAACATACCTACATCTGGAACAATTGGCACATCGTTCTCTCCATGACAGTCACAGAAAGGTGATACATCAATGACTAGACTTATATGGAAGCTTGGGCGACCATTTAGAACTGCACATGAGTATTCAGCAATTTTTTTGTTCAAAATATCATTTGACTCATCTGATGCAGGAAGAACAGCATCCATAGGACAGACACCAATACATCGACCGCAGCCAACACAGTTATCGTGATTAATAGTAGCCTTCTTTTGCGTTACTGTAATAGCATTGTGGGCACAGTTTTTAGCGCATTGACCACAGCCTATACAGTCGTCATGTGAGATATATGGCTTTCCACTACTATGCATCTCCATCTTACCTGCACGAGAGCCACAACCCATACCTACGTTTTTAAGAGTACCACCAATACCAGCTGCTTCATGTCCCTTGAAATGAGTTAAAGTAATAAATATATCTGCATCCATGATAGCATGACCAATTTTTGCCTCTTTCACATATTCACCACCTATAACAGGAACTAAAACTTCGTCGGTGCCTTTTAATCCATCTCCAATTATAATGTGACACCCTGTAGAGAATGGAGAAAAACCATTCACATAAGCAGAATCAAGATGGTCAAGTGCATTTTTTCTACCACCAACATATAAAGTATTGCAATCAGTAAGAAATGGGTTTCCACCTAATTCCTTTACAATATCTACTATTGTTTTAGCGTAATTTGGGCGTAGGTAAGCTAGATTGCCAGGTTCTCCAAAATGAATCTTAATAGCCGTAAATTTTTTATTAAAATCAATTTGACCGATCCCGGCTGTTTTAATTAGACGGGTCAATTTTTGTTGCAAATTTTCTTTAAGTGTCGCATGCATATCGGTAAAATATACTTTCGATTTTTCCATGTTTAATAACCTCCAAGGTTTTTATCTTTTTATTCTTAAATAAGAATAGCTTTAGTATTTTAATTGGGTTGATTTACTAGTGTGCTTACTCATTAACCTTCATTATATATGATATTACAAAAAAAGAAAACATGCACCTTTATGATACATACTATACAAAAGGTGCGTGTTAATATTGAAATGATTATTTTTAACTTTTTTTGTCTAATCTGGATTCATTATCTGAAACAGCCTCTTTATTAAAAGTATCACCAAGTGCTCCACCAACGCTCCCACAGGTTTTTGAGCTGTAGTTGCTCCAGTCACCATCTTCAGGTGTTTTTATTCCCATAAGTCTAGCTTGCTGAGTTCTATTTTTTGCTCTATTTATTATTTCATCCATAAAAACACCATCCTATTTTTATTGTATATTTTAGTGTTTGAATTTTGTTTATAAATTATGTAAGTAAGATAAATCATATTTATAATTTTTAGTTAATAATTTCAGTTATTGGATATAATTAAAAGTTATAGGATAGAAGACAATATACTTAACTAATACAAACTTGGGGGTTGATTAATCAATGCCAGATATGTGGATGTGTGTAGGGAATATACGAGGGGCTACAGAAGGAAAGTTATTTTTAAGTTATGGAGAAGTTTTTACAGTGATAAATAAAATTAGATTAACTAGCATAGATAAAGATATAAAACTATTTGTAAGTAATGATGAAATAAATATATTCTTTAAGCATATAGAGACCAGCTACCTAGTATATGGGGTTTGGATAACAAAAGGTTATAATAACTGTTTAAGAAAACTATTTAACTTAAAGCCTAAAAAAAAATTGAGTTATAGTAGAGTGGATCTAGATATTTTTGATAAGGTTACTCTACATAGAATTTACATAGAACTATTATTATATCTTTACAAAGTAAAATCAGATGAACTCCTTATACAATTTTCTACAATAATAAGATATCAATTAGAGTCCTTAAAGATGATTTATAAAAATAAAGATTTAGTTAATTTCGATGAAGAGTTTGAGCAGACAAAAATACAGTTTAGGAAAATATATGAGTTCTGTAATTCAATAGAACTTAAAACTAAGCAAATTGAATTAGAATATAGAAGAAAAGTAATTAAAGAACAATTGGAAAAAAGAAAAGAAATAAATAAATTAAATATATTAATGTTAGATGAAATTAATAAAATGAAAGATTAATTAAATATTTAGGATAAATTAGATTTATTTTAAAGTTAACTGTACAAAAAAGCAATAATAGTTATATAATTGTAATAGTTAAAGAAGGGAGATAATTATTTAAGGTTCTAAATTTGTCAGATCGAAATATATTATTAGAGGGGGATATTTATGAAATGTAAAAAATTAGTTAGTTTAGTTATGTCCATGTCAGTTATTGCTATGGTATTTGCGGGGTGTTCAAGCTCAGACAAATCTGCTACCAAACCAGCTACAACTACAAAAGTAGCATTTAAAGACGGAATGGTTACAGATACAGGAGGTGTTAATGATCAATCTTTTAATCAAGGATCATGGAAGGGACTTCAGTCATTTGCTAAAAACAATCCAGGTGCTCAGGTTAAGTATTTAGAATCAGTCCAGAGCTCGAATTATCCGTCTAATTTGAACCAGTTTGCTAACAATAAGTATGATCTTGTGTGGGGAATTGGTTATTTAATGGAGGATGCAGTAAAAGCTTCTGCAAAAGCGTATCCTAATGTAAAATTTGCAGTTATTGATGATGCAATGACACCACATCAGAGTAATGTTACTGGTGTTATATTTAGAGCGCAAGAATCATCTTTTCTTGTTGGATATATTGCAGCACTCAAGACTAAAACTAACAAAGTTGGATTTATTGGTGGAATTACGGGAAATGTAATTGATCAATTTGATTATGGTTTTAGAGCTGGCGTTGCATATGGTGCAAAAGAACTTAAAAAAACTATTACTGTTAATGTACAATATGCAAATTCGTTTAGTGATTCAGCTCTCGGCAAAGCAATTTCTCAGAATATGTACTCAAAAGGCGCAGATATTATATTTACAGCTGCAGGAAATGTTGGACAGGGTATGGTTGCTGAGGCAAAGAGTGAAAATAAGCTTTGTATAGGCGTTGATATGGATCAAGCATATCTTGCACCAAACAATATGCTTACTTCATCATTAAAAAATGTTAGTAACGTGACAGAAGCAGTTTCAAAGCAAGTTAAAGATGGAGTAAATGTTGGAGGAAAGACACTTAGTTATGGTCTTAAGGATAATGGTGTTGGAGTTCCATATACAGCACAAGCTATAAAAATGTGTGGACAGGATGTTCTTGACAAAACAAAGAAAGTTTCTGCAGATATTGTGAGTGGTAAGATTGTTCCTCCTTATAATAAAGCTACCTTTGCTACTTACAGTAGTACATTAAAATAATTATTAAATAGTAATATAAAAAGAATGAATAGATTTAATTAAATACACTAAATTGTGAAAACTCATGATTTAGTGTATTTAATATAAGATATAAAAAAAGGAGAATAAACCATGGAAGATCAACAATATGCTGTGGAAATGAAGTCTATTTATAAATATTTTGATGATTTTTGTGCTCTTTCCTCGATAGATCTTAAGATTACTAAAGGAAGTATACATGCACTTTTGGGTGAAAATGGGGCTGGCAAGACAACTCTTATGAATATCCTTTATGGACTTTATACACCCGATAGTGGACAAATACTTATAAGTGGCGAGAGTGTGGAAATGAAAAATCCAAATGTTGCAATAGAACATAAAATTGGAATGGTCCACCAGCATTTTAAGCTTGTGGGAAAGTTTACAGTAATTGAGAACATTATTCTTGGGAAAGAAGTAGTTAAGGCCGGCTACATTTTAGATATTGCTAAAGCACGTAATGAAGTTAAAAAATTATCCGAAATATATGGACTTGATGTTGATCCTGATGCGAAAATAGAGGATATATCTGTGGGAATGCAGCAAAGGGTTGAGATTTTAAAGGCGCTATATAGAGGTGTAGAAATTCTTATTCTTGATGAGCCTACTGCGGTTTTAACACCTCAGGAAATAGAAGAGCTTATTAAGATCATGCATAATCTTACTGAGGATGGTAAAACAATAATTATTATAACTCATAAACTAAAGGAAATTAAAAAATCCTCACAGTATTGTACGATCATTCGCCGTGGGAAATATATAGATACGGTTGATGTAAAAAATACTACTGAGCAGGAGCTTGCTTCCATGATGGTGGGAAGAGAAGTTAATTTAAAGGTTAAAAAGACAAAAGCTAAACCTGAAGATGTTGTATTTACAATAGATAATCTTATTGTTGAAGATAGCAGAAAAATAGAAAGAGTAAAAAATTTCTCTCTTGAAGTTAGAAAAGGAGAAATAGTTGGTATTGCTGGCATTGATGGTAATGGCCAAAAGGAGCTTGTTGAAGCAATAACTTGCCTTAAAAAAGTGAAATCGGGTAAAATTTCTATAAATGGAGTAGAATTACAAAACACAACGCCACATAATGTCATTGAGCATGGAATTTGTACCATACATGAAGATAGACAAAAGAGGGGGCTCATTCTTGATTTTCCGGTGAAGTATAACTTTATAACTGAAAAATATAATAAGTCTAAATTCTCAAAGCACTTTATTTTAAATAATAAAGCAATAAATAAATTCACCCAGGATTCTATCAAGAAGTATGATATTAGACCAGAAGATTGTGCATCAAAACCTGTGGGTGCATTGTCTGGTGGTAATCAGCAAAAGGTAGTAATTGCAAGGGAACTTTCTAATGATCCGCTGCTTCTTATTGCATTTCAACCAACAAGGGGACTTGATGTAGGAGCTATAGAGTTTGTACATAGTACGCTTGTGAAACATCGTGATAGTGGGCATTCAATTTTGCTTATTTCTTTTGAACTTGATGAAATTATAAATGTTGCTGACAGAATTTGTGTTTTATATGATGGACAGATAGTAGCCGAGTTTTTACAAGGTGAAGTCGACGAAAAGCTGATTGGTCTTTTAATGGCAGGAGGGGAAAAGAAAAATGAAATATAAAATTGCTCAATTGCTAAATAAGGCGGTCACCAAAATAATTCTTGCTATAATACTTGGTTTTATAGTGGGAGCAATTGTACTCGCCTTTGCTGGTTATAATCCATTTGATTGTTATTCTATGATGGTTACGAGTATTTTCTCAAGTCCACTCAATATAGTTCAGGTTATGATTTTGACAATGCCAAATATTCTAACCGGTCTTAGTGTTGCTTTTGCATTTAAGACAGGACTTTTCAATATAGGAGCTGAGGGTCAATACCTTGTGGGAGCAATGGCAGCTGTTATAATTGGTAGCAAACTCAACTTGCCACCAGGTATAAATATAATCGTAATAATGCTTGTCGCTATTCTTGCTGCTGGGTTGTATGGAGCCTTTGCTGGACTGCTTAAAGCAAAGTTTGGTATTCATGAAGTTATAACAACAATTATGCTAAACTGGATAGCCTTATACTTTAATAATTATCTAATATCAGTACCAGGAATCGGAATAAAAAATACACAATATTCTGTTGCTATTAATCATAATGCCTGGACCAATTTACTTGTGAATTGGAAAGAAACACCACATGGGCAGGCTTTTTTAGCAAGTCATCAAACACTATCCACAATATTACTTGCAACCGATATAAATTATGGAATTATTATAGCTATAGCTGTTGCCATACTTATATGGTTTGTATTGTATAAAACAACATTTGGATACCAGGTTAGAGCTGTAGGACTTAATAAAGATGCAGCTGAATTTGCTGGAATTGGCGTTAAGAAAAATATTATTATGACTATGTTTATTGCTGGTGGGCTTGCAGGACTTGCAGGTGCTCTCCAAATGGCAGGTTCTCTTCCTCATGCACTAGTAACTCTCGCATCTGCACCAGGATATGGATTTAATGGCATAACTGTGGCACTTATGGCTAATAGTTCACCTGTGGGATGTATATTTACGGCACTTCTTTTATCAGGGCTTCAGTTTGGTGGAAGCACAATACAGATGAACCTTGGTGCACCGTCAGAGGTAGTTAATATAATGATTGGTGTTATTGTGTTCTTTGTTGCAGTAGCCTCTATGTTTACTATGATATCCGAAAAGATGAAGAAGAGGAGGGTGAAAAATGGGCACTAGTATATTACTAGCATTAAGTATTACGCTTATGTATTCTGCACCGTTAATGTTCGCTGGTCTTGGAGGGGTAATATCCGAGAATGCTGGTGTAGTAAATATCGGTATTGAGGGAATGATGACAATTGGAGCATTTGCAGGAGCAACGGTGGGTTATTTCACGGCGAGTCCATGGCTTGGTTTTCTTGCTGGAGGACTAGCAGGAGGACTGCTTGCTTTAATACATGCGGTTGCGTGTATTTCTTTTAGGGCAGATCAAACTATATCAGGTGTTGCTATTAACTTCCTTGGACCAGGAATTGCACTATTTCTTGGAAGAAAATTATTTGAAGGAAGTACAATGACAAAACCAGTTCCGAATCTAATGCCAACTTTATTTGGTGACTATGCAACGAACTCATCAAACTTATTTTTAAAAACATTAAATGTGAGACTTACTATACCTATAGTTTTCATTTTTGTTTTTATTATGTGGTTTGTGTTATATAAGACAAGTTTTGGACTTCGAATTAGATCAGTAGGTGAAAATCCAGCCGCTGCAGATACTCTTGGAATAAATGTAAATAAAGTAAAGTACCTGTCTGTATTTACATCGGGAATTCTTTCTGGATTTGGAGGAGCTGCAATGACTTTGGCTGTGGTTAACTGTTTTACACAATCTACTATATCGGGGCAAGGCTTTATTGCTCTTGCCGCAGTTATTTTTGGAAAATGGAAACCACAGGGTACAATGGCTGCATGTCTCCTCTTTGGATTTGCTCAGGCTTTGGTTGTAATTCTTGGTGGAAGTACATCGATAATCCAGATTCCACCATCAATCCTATCAATGCTACCTTATGTTTTAACCTTGATTATATTAGTCGTTTTTGTTGGGAACTCCACAGCTCCTAAGGCTGATGGTATACCTTATTATAAGGGTAAATAATCACGAAACATATCTATACAAGTTAATTAGACCCTCTGGTATTTTATTACTGGAGGGATTAATATTGTAAGCGACTCAGGAGAGATTTAATTAAAAGGAGAACTTAATGAAAAATAGTAATAATAATTTTTATGCAAAAGGGAGAAGTAATTTTTAAACCTGAATTTGTACAAAAGAAATTATAGATAAATAGAGCTTGCGGATAATAATCTGCTAGCTCTATTTATCTATTGATTATTTCTAAATATCTTTAGGAAGAGTAGATTCCCTTATTATTAATTGATATTCTGAGTAAGTTTTTTTGTTTATCGGATATTTTTCGTGTAATATGTCAATGAATAGGTGGCCGGATTTTTGTCCGAGTTCAAACAGATTTTGGTCTATTGTACTTAAAGAGGGCGTAGTAAGCGAAGAAACTTCAATATTACTAAAACCCATAATAGATACTTGCTCAGGTATTTTTACACCATATCTTAAGAATTCCCTTAAAGCACCAATAGCGATAGTATCAGAAGAACATATAACAATATAGGGATATGGTAAATTTCTTTCAAAGAGCTCCTTTGCAGCAGCTTTCCCTCCAGAATAACTATGACTACAATTAATAATATTATCATTTGAAAAATCTAAATTGTGTTTTTCAAAAAAAAATTTGAATGCATTTATTTTTACAGTTGTAGTTTTCCAAGTGGGGTCTCCCAGAATATATGTATTAAGATTATTTCCAGGCTTAAAATAGGATAGAGTATCATAGACAGCCTTACCTTCATCAACTAAGATTGAGAACATCTTTTGCCCTCCCTTTATAAAGCTATTAACTAAAACAATTGGGTGAGTGTTGCTTAAATTTATTAGGAAACTAGCATTATTATCGTTAGAGGGTCTGCTTCCTACTATAATAAAACCATCCACAAATTTTTCAACAAGCATTTCTATTTCTTTTTTCTCAGTATCTGCATTATTTGCTGTAGAGCATAGTATAAGTTTATAACCATTTTTTTGACAGGCAACTTCAATACCTTTAACAACCTCTGCAAAAAAAGGATTTACTATATCTGCGATTATTACACCGATAGTTTTCATACTAATATTATTCATTCCTCTGGCGTATGCATTTGGAATATATCCTTTATCTTTTATTATTTCTAGAATTCTTTGTTTGGTGTCCTCTTTAACTGAACCATTTTTATTTATAACACGAGATACAGTAGCCACTGATACTCCGGCATCCCTTGCTAAGTCATACATAGTGTAACTCATAAAGCACATCCTTTAATAATATAAAAACGTAAATTACTACTTTTTTATATTATATATCAATCATGATTAGAATGAAAGTATAACAAAAATGTAACTGGTTACAATTTTATTTAAAATAGTATTTACAATGTTTAATTTATAGGCTATTATATGTGTAAAGGTTTAAATGATTAAAACGTTAGGCTGATATGTATCAAAGTAATTTAATAGTTGTGGTTTTTATAATTTAAGTACAAATATGAAGTAAAATGTAACTGGTTACATAAAATACAATGAATAAATAAAAAAATACTAATTATTAATTAGATAGGGGTGAGTTTTTATGAATGTGAGTAATAAAATAGAAAAGGTTGATAACAAAGGTGAATATATTGATATTGTTACTGATGGAGGAAAATTCAGAATTATGTTTTTGAAAAGTGATATAGTTCGTATAAGATGTACCTTTGATAAGGAGTTTTCAAAAGAGGCATCTTATGCATTAGTTATGACAGCATGGGAAGATAAAATGGATTCTGTAATGTCCGAAGAAAGAAAAAGAATAAAACCTTATATAGCAAAATTTGAGGAATTTAATGAATATATTTGTTTGAAAACAGATTTGCTAAAGATAAATATAAATAAGGAACCTTTTGCAATCGAAATATTTAACAATGAAGGTAAGTTGTTACATTCGGATTTAAAAGAAAAGTCTTATTTAAAAGATGAGAATGGAAGGTTAAGTCATTACTCCTGTATAAATGACAATGATTCTTTTTATGGATTTGGTGAAAAGACAGGATATATAAACAAATCCAAAAGACGAATGAGAATGAATAATGTGGATACTTTGGGCTATGATTCACAGCGGTCAGACCCACTTTATAAACATATACCTTTCTATATAAAACTTAATAAAACAAATAAAATTGCATGTGGATTATTTTATAACAATTCATATTCATCTATTTTTGATATGGGTTGTGAAAGAAGTGGGTACTGGGATAAATATAGTTATTTTTCTACTGAAGGTGGCGAGTTAGATTTATTTTTCATGTATGGACCAGATATTAAAGATGTAGTACGTAGTTATACAGACCTAACTGGAAAAACAGCATTACCTCCATTGTATTCCTTAGGATATTTTGGCTCAACTATGTTTTATACGGAGTTACAAAATGATTGTGACAAAGCGATTTTGGACTTTATTGATAAAACAAAGAAAGAGGATATTCCATGTGATGGATTTTTTCTATCTTCAGGTTATACCACAGGAGATGACGGAAAAAGGCATGTATTTAACTGGAATAATAATCGCTTTTCATGTCCTGAAAAATTTGTAAATAAGATGAAGGAAAGAGGCGCAGATATTTCTCCAAATATTAAACCTGGCATGCTTATAACTAATCCCTTATATGAGGAGTTTAAATCTGCAAAGGCTTATATAATGGATGAAAATGGGAAAGAACCTCATAAAGACAGATTTTGGGGTGGAAAAGCTTCCTTTGTTGATTTTACTAACCCAAAAGCTAGAGAATTATGGAAAAAGCACCTCAAACAATCATTTATAGATAAAGGTATTGTCTGTATTTGGAATGATAATAATGAATATGAAATAAACAATTCTAAAGCTTTATGTGAATTTGAGGGTGAGAAAATTACTATAAACGCTATAAGACCATTAATGCCTAATTTAATGGCAATGGCTGCAAAACAAGCACTTAAGGAAAGCTGTCCTGATGTAAGACCTTATATTACAAATAGAGCTGGTTTTGCAGGAATCCAAAGATACGCTCAAACATGGGCTGGTGATAATAGTACAAGCTGGCATAGTTTGAAATTTAACATCCCTGTAATACTCGGAATGGGTTTATCAGGAGTGGCAAATCAAGGTTGTGACATTGGTGGATTTTATGGTCCAGCTCCAGAACCAGAATTATATGTTAGGTGGGTTCAACATGGAATATTTCAACCAAGGTTTTCAATACATTCATGTAATACAGATAATACAGTAACAGAACCTTGGATGTATCCTTCTTATACAAAATATATAAGGGAGGCAATAAAATTAAGGTATAATTTAGCACCTTATTTATACTCTTTACTATTTGAAGCGTCTACTAAGGGATCACCAATAATGAGGCCATTGTTTTATGAATTTCAAGAAGATACAAATACTTATGATGAGAGCTTTGATTTTATGTATGGTAAATCAATGTTAGTCGCAAGTATTTATGATAAGGGAGCAACTACAAGAAAGATTTATTTGCCGAAAGGGTGCATGTGGTATGATTGGTACACTAAAAAAATGTATGAAGGTGGACAAACAATAGAAATTGAAACTTCTATTGATAAAATACCATTGTTCTTTAGAAGTGGTTCTATAATACCACTTGCGGAAGATATAATGAATTTGCATTTGCAAAATATTGATAGTTTAAATATATTAGTAGAACCTTGGCAAGATTGTGAATTCACATTATATGAAGATGATGGTACCTCTAATAAATATGTTAAGGGTGAATATTTGAAAACTTGCATCAAAGTAAAAAGTGATGAACATGGAGATGTAGAAATTGATTTTAATAAAGAAGGATCCTACGTTACAAAGGTTGAAAACTTAAATTTAAGTGTAATATGTAGAGAACTTGCCCCAGTTAATATAGCTGTAGATAACAAAAATATTATATTTTACTTAGATAGAGGAAACTTTGAAAGCAGTCAAGAGGGTTGGTATTTTGATAATGAACAAAAAACAGTAAAAATAAAGTATAACAACCATTTAGGTAATTACAAGGTAAGCATTAGTTATGCTGTAAAAGATCTAATTTCAATATAGGCTTAATTTAAAAGGAATTTTATCATAAAAACAATCTAGCTACTAATTTTAGTAGCTAGATATATTAAATATAAGAAAGAGGAGTCAAATATGAAAACGTTTATTGACAAAGGCAGCTTTGAATAAAATAACATTTTGGTATTTAGGTAAATTGTTAATTATTTAAATAAATCAAATTGAAGAGAGGTAATTAAAATGTTAAAAAAATCAAAAAAGATTACAATAGGTGTGGGTCTTGGTTATGGATTAGTTGATGCTATGGGTGGAGGTGCTTTTACAATTATTAGTGCTTTTTTACTCTTCTTCTATATAACTTTTGCCGGATTATCGCCACTACAAGCAGCTTCTATTATTGCTATTGCTCGTATTGTAGATGCAATTGTTAGTTTAGGCATAGGAAGTATAACAGACAACTTTTATAAAACAAAATTAGGACAAAAGTTTGGACGTCGTCGTTTCTTTTTATTGATTGGGGTACCTTTAATGGCAGTTTATGCAACGTTATGGGTAACAGGTATGGGATACTTATATTATCTAATCTCTTATTTATTGTTTGAAATGATTGCTGCTATGATATTAATTCCATATGAAACATTGCCATCTGAAATGACAAAGGATTTCAATGAAAGAACTATACTTTCTACAGGGAGAATGTTTATTTCTGCTACAAGTACATTTTTCGCTACTTTTATTCCAGGACAATTGATTAAATATTTTGGTCAAAACAACTCATACGCATATTTTTTTAATGGATGTATATTTGCTGTAGTATATGCTGTTTGTATATTTATAACATATAAGGTTACTTGGGAAAGGGAACCTTCACCTGAAATGGAAAAAGAATTATTAATTAAAACACGTGAACATAAAAGTTTTAAGCAGCACCTCGAAACTGTTGTTAATATATTTAATGATTATATATCTACATTTAAAATCAGGAGTTTTAGAAAACATTTAGCTATTTATATATTATCATTTACTGCTAAGGATGTATTTAATGCAACCTTCATATTTTTCTGTGTTTATGATTTAAAAGTTACAGCTACTCTCGCTGCTAATTTGCTTTCACTAAGTATTGTTGGTATACCGGTGACTATCCTTGCAGGATTTTTGATGCTTAAGGTAGGCCCTTCTAATTTATTTAAGATAGCTTACTCTACAATGATTGTATGTTTACTCGGGTATTATGGTGTATATTTAATTAATCCAGTATCTAAAGTTGCTATTTTATTTATAATTTCCATTGTATATCAAATAGGCGTATGTGTATTAATATTTACTCCATGGAATGTATTCCCTTTCATTCCAGACGTAGATGAAATGGTTTTTAGAAAAAGACGAGAAGGACTTTTTGCAGCAGTTATGACTTTCACTAGAAAGAGTAGTGTAGCAATAGCTACACTTATCGTTGGACTTATATTGGAGTATGGAGGATTTGTTAAAGGTAAAACAACACAAACACCTCAAGTAATGCATGTAATTGCATATACCATGGTTATTGGATCTATTGTGTTACTTGTAATGGCGCTACTCATAACTTTTACTTTTAAATTAAATAAACAAACACATATCATATTAACAAAAGAAATCGAACGATTGAAAAATAATGGTTCAAAACTTGATGTTGATCCAAAAACAAAAGAAGTTGTTGAAGACCTTACTGGATATAAGTATGAAGATGTTTGGAAAGAAATAAGTTAGTAACATAAAAATTGAATTTATGGTTTTTATAATAAATGAGAGGATAATAATAGTAGGGACACTTATAATATTCTAAAGTGTCCCTACTATTATTATCCCTGAAATTCCACCCATTGTTTTTTAAGCTACTTTTTTTGGATAAGTTCTATTATTTTAATTATATTTCTTACTTGATTTGCAGTTACTTTAATTTCCTTTGGGAGCCCTTTCGCATTCTTATAAATCAAGATTTACTATAGTTCTACCTACTAGTTTTCCTTTAAGAATCATTTGAATTTTTGAATCTAAATTAGTTAGGCTTTCTTTCTGAACGTTTAAAGTTAAATTATCGGGTTTCCATTCATTTGAAAGCAAATTCCATAGCTTTAATCTTAAGTCCATAGGACATTGAACAGAATCTACCCCAAAGAGAGATATACCTCTAAGTATAAATGGGTATACAGTAGTTAAAAGTTCCGGAGAAGCAACATTTCCACAACAAGTTACACTTCCACCATATTTAGTGGATTTAAGTGCTGATGCTAGAATAGTTCCACCGACGGTATCTATTACTCCAGCCCACATTCCTTTTAGAAGAGTTCTTCCTGACTTATCATCTAGTTCTCCTCTGAGAATTATATCTTTTGCTCCTATTCCTAACAACATATCTTTTGCCTCAGGTTTGCCTGTAGCGGCAATAACGCTGTATCCAAGTTTAGCGAGGATGCTTACTGCACTGCTTCCTACTCCGCCAGTTGCACCGGTTACTAATATATCTCCATCAGATGGAGTAATACCTGATGCTATTAGTTTATATACAGATAAAGCAGCTGTGAAACCTGCGGTTCCATATATCATACTTTCTATCAGCGAAAGATTTTCAGGTAACTTAACTACCCAGTCAGCAGGAACTCTGATATACTGGCCGTAACCTCCAGGGGTGTTCATGCCTAAATCGTATCCTGTAACTAGTACAGAATCTCCAACCTTAAAATTTTCATTTATACTTTCAACCACAATTCCGGCAGCATCTATTCCTGGTGTATGAGGATATTTTCTTGTTACTCCTTTATTGCCCGTTGCCGAAAGAGCATCTTTATAATTTATTGATGAATATTTTACATTAATTAAGATATCTCCCTCAGGAAGACTGGAAATCTCTTTATCTACAATTTCTCTTGAATAGGTATTATTTTCATGTTCACTTACTACCATGGCTTTAAATTTTCTCGTTGTCATAAATTTAAACTCTCCTCTCTAAAATAATAGTTTGACATAAAACTAAGTATACATAAAAAATAGTTTTGTGTCAAACTATTTTTATGTATAATTTATATTGACTTGTACTTTCACATAAGATTATAATATACATGATTATTAAGTTATATACATAAGTCTAAAGTTGAGGTTTTTATATGAATGATAAATATATAATACATTTTATAAGCAGAACTAGAAAAAAAATGATAAGCTTTATAGAAAAGAAATTACTTGAAAATGGACTAAATGGATTGATTCCGTCTCATGGGAATATTCTCACTGCTCTATACGAGAATAATGGAAAGTTAGCAATGAAGAAAATTGCTGAAATAACTAGAAAAGATAAATCAACGATAACACCATTGATAAATAAGCTATTGGAGCATGGATATATAACAAAGGAAAAAGATGAAACAGATAAAAGAGTTACTTATATAATAATTACTAGTAGAGGTAATCAGATAAAAGACAAGTATAAGGCTATTTCTAATGAAGTGAATATTACTGCATATAAAGATTTTTCACAAGAAGAAAAAGAAATATTTCTAAAATTATTAAAGAAAATGAATAATAATTTTAATTCAATTACTTAATAAGAGAGATAATTCGAAATTGTTATTGTTAATATAGTTTGTAGTTTTAATTAAAAATAAATCTGACACCATATGAATAATGATGTCAGATTTATTTTTATTCCATTGAGATGTAATTTCTCATTTTTAAAGGAAACATTTAAATGGTAAATCTATGTCTCCATCAAAACAGTCATCAAAACCGCGAGGATAATGGTATTCACGTTTATCTTTATCTGCAGGATAAATGAATTTTCCTCCTACTTGCCAGATGTATGGAAGGAATTTATATTGCAATCTGTCCTTTTTCATTTCAAATAGTACATTAATTTCCTCGGTGTCTGCTTGGAAGTTTGACCATATATCATGATGAAATGGAATTACAACTTTAGTATTTAAAGCTTCACCCATTCTAAGTATATCTGATGCAGTCATTTTGTCGGTTATGCCTCTAGGATTTTCTCCGAAAGAACCTAGTGCTACATCTATTTGATAATCGTTTCCGTGTTTAGCATAATAGTTAGAGTAATGTGAATCACCACTGTGATAAATAGTTCCACCTGGCGTTTTTATAATATAATTTACTGCACGCTCATCTATGTTGCCAGGCATTTTACCTGCTAGAGTAACATCTTTTGGAACTGTAATTAATGCAGTACGGTCAAATGATTCAAGAGCAATAAGCTCTGTATCCTTAATCTTAACAACATCTCCAGGTTTTACTACAATACAACGATTTGCAGGTACGCCCCAGCTAATCCAGAGGTTAACACAAGTTTGAGGTCCTATAAAAGGTACAGATGTTTCGCAATTTTTCATAACTGCGGTTGCTACATTTATATCAATATGATCATTATGATCATGTGTTGATATTACAGCGTCAATTTGTTTAATAGCAAATGGGTCTAAAACAAAAGGAGCTACTCTAAGGTTTGGTTGCAATTTTTTACAGCCAGACATTCTTGCCATCTGATGTTCTGGTTTTATTAAAGGATTTTTCATCGTTTTTTTACCTGTGCCGCACCATAAATCAATACAAAGGTTTGCATTACCTTCTGATTTTACCCAAAGGCCTGTACAACCAAGCCACCACATTGCAAAGCTACCAGGCTTAACTACTTCTCTTTCAATTTCTTCATTAAGCCAAGTTCCCCATTGGGGGAAAGTGCTTAGTATCCAGGATTCTCTTGTTATATCATCTATTTTACTCATATTATTCACCATTCCTTTTATAATTATTATTTTACTTCGTCTAGATTTAAAGCTTCTCTGATTTTACTTTCTATTTCTACTTCCGATAAGAGATTTCTAAGTCCTATAATTTTTGTTTTAGAACGGGCATTTGTAAAATTTGATACTAATGACTCAGAGACAAAGACCATGTCAAAAGAAGATATAACGGATTTTGCCTCACCAACACTAAGGTGATCAACATCTACGTCAATTTTTAGTTTTTTGAAAACCTTAATAATCTTCATTTTAATCATTTGGCTTGATCCCATTCCATTTCCACAAGCGGCTAATACTTTCATTTTAATCTCTCCTTTTTTAATATGAGTTTAACAATCAGTGTCTACATGTGTAAAATAATTTGATTTATTTTTACGATATTGCATTTGAGGAATAACGAGCATTGCTACAATTAGAGCAAATACACCAAATATTTTAAATGTATTTGCAAAAACACCGAATGCAGGCCAAATGGTAGCCCAATCAATGTTACCATGCCATCCACCAGTAAGAGGGTTTTGAACTCCAGCACCAAAGAACCATATTGCAAAAGCACCACCGAGTACCTGAAGCATGCCACAACAAATTGGTATTATTGTAGCGGCACGGACACCACCACGTTTATTAGCAAATACTGCTAAAGTTGCATTATCAAAGAATACTGGTACGAAACCTGTGATAATCATAACAGGGGAATGAAATATGAGTAACCCTGCGATTGCTATGAACTGACCAAGTGCTCCAAAAACAAAACCATATACAACGGCGTTCTTTGCACCAAATCCATAAGTAGCGGCACAGTCAACAGCAGGAGTTAATCCTGGTATAAATTTATCAGATATACCTTGGAAAGCTGTTGTAAGTTCTGCAACAAACATTCTAACACCACTCATAAGTATAAATAGGTAAACTGAAAATGTTAAAGAACGATTTATAATATAAGCTGCGAAGGATAATGTTGCTGGAAAGTTACCAGAAGCAACTTTGCCGATTGGGTTTTCTAGTCCCCTCATGTACGGTTCACCAAGAATCAACATAATGATACCAAAGAAAACTAACATTAAAGTACCGGCGGTCACAACGTTATCATTAAATATTGAAAGAAACTTAGGTAATTTTATGTTATCTAGATTTTTATCTTTATTACCTAGTTTGCCCGCAATTTTATCTGTTAGCCAAACTGCTCCCATTTGCTGATGACCAATAGCAAAACCAGCATTGTCTGTAAGGTTGTTACATGCTTCAACTGTTAAGTTTGAGAATACAGCTTGATATGTACCAACAAGCAGACCTACTATAATAGCTCCAGTTGCATTAGCGTAATTAGGTAATGCAAAGAATACAATAAAAGTTGCTGTTGTTGCCTGCTGAAGCATGATATGACCTGTAAGGAAAAGAGTCCTTATTTTTGTTATTTTACCAAAAGCAACTAATAGTAGGTTCCATAAGAATGCGAACATAAGTGCAATCATAACCATTGAGGCTAATGAGCCTAAGCTTTTATTTGCAGCGGCTAGTCCAAAATATGGATCAATAACTGCGGCATTCATGTGAAAACGATCATTTAAACCTGCAAGAATAGGTCTGAATGTAGTAACAAGACCACCAGCACCTATATTCCAAATCATTATGCCAATGATACATTTCATTGTTCCTGCAAAAGTTTCGTGTATTGGTCTTCTTAGAAATAAATAACAAATTAATACAATTAAACTAATGAAATATTCTGGTTTTGTAAGAATATTGTCTGAAAACACTTTAAAGAATCCACTATTCGCAATGCTATTAATATCCACTAATTTGACCCCCTAATTAAATACTATTCTACATGAGATTTGTTTAATTCTCTTGCCAATGCTTTTGGGTCTGTACAATTACGTATAAAGTCCATATTTTCTTCTTCTGAGAGATAGTCGCTTAATTTTGAAAGTAAACCAAGATGATCAGTATCATTTACAGCGGCAAGTGTTATAACGATGTCTACAGGATCATTTTCACAATTAAAATGCACTGGCTTTGATAAGGAAAGCAAACTGATACCGGTTTTTAAAACGGTTACATCTGGCCTGGAATGAGATAATGCAAGTCCTGGTATTATTACAATGTATGGACCATATTCTTCAACAGTTTTAATTGTTAAGTCAATATATCCTTCAGTAATGTAATTTGAGTTAACGAGTAGTTGACCTGAAAGTCTCATAGCTTCTACCCAATCTTTAGCTGTAGCATTTAAATTAATGTTTTCTGAAAGAATGATGTTTTCATTAAGAATAATATTATTATTAATTTTAATCACTTCCTTTATAAATTTAAGTTTTAATATTCTGTATACTTTTATGATAGCGATATTATTATACAATGTCAACATATGTGTAACGATTGCACATGTGTGCAACAGCTACAATTGAACTTCATCATCCAATTCCAAAATTTTTAGCGCTGCGGTATCATCTATTATAAGTGTTTTTATATATTTACCTCTTATTGCGCCTAATATAGCTTTAGATTTTTCTTTTGATCCTGCAACGCAAATGACATCTGGTGCGTTATAAAAATCTATTAAATCAATTCCTATAATAGTGTTGTTTAACTCAGACTCAATTTGTTTGCCATTTATATCATAGTAACGCCCGCCAATGTGTCCAACAGCTCCACTTGATTGAAGTGAATATTGAGTATAGCTGTCTATATATTTGCTCCAGGCCGTATTAGAAATAGTTGAATCTATAGACCCTACGCTTGTTAGTATAACTGTGGCTCTCTTAGCAAGAGACAAAGTATCTGATATATAAGGGTCACGTATAAGTTTATCTTTCATATCTTTATCCTCCACAAAAAGTGGAGCTAATAAGTAATGATACTTTCCTCCGTAAATCTTCGCGAATTGTTTTACTAGATCTATTCCATCTATTTCTGGATTATCTTTTAAAGCAGCTCCCATTATTTGTACTACTGTGAGGGGAATGTTTTTGTTAGACTTAAGACTTTGAACAGTATTGTATATAGTGTTTCCCCAAGATATACCAAGTATAGTATTCTTATTTATTTTAGCATCGATATAGTAAGCTGCAATTTCACCAAGTTTAATCAGAGTTAATTCATATGAAGATCCCTTTGTATTAATAATTCTTACATGTTTTAGTTTGAATCTCTTCATAAATTCATTCTCGATGTCCATTAATCTTTCCCAAGGTTCTTTTATAATTATTTCTACTATTTTTTTATCCCTTGCCTCTTTTAATAATCTTGAAATTTTAGAACGCGAAGTGAACAAACGTTCAGCAATTTGTGATTGAGTCATATCATGTTCATAATAAAGACTTGCTACACTAGCTAAAAGACTGTTTTTTTCATTTTCATTCATATTATCAAAGTCATTCATAATTAAAACTCCTTTTTAATCAATATTTTAAGTAAAAGTTACATGCTCAGGGCAGTTAATTAGTAATAATTCAGTTGTTCAGTAGAAAGACAAAAATTTTAGAGCAAGTAATACTATAAATTATTGAACAAATGATATTTATAGTGAACATATACTTATAATATAATTATAATATTATAATGAAAAAAATGCAATAAACTATATATAGTAAGGCTTACGAATTAAACTGCACATATGTGCAATGTATGATAATATGTTGACTGGGGAAAAACTAGATGATATATTTAAATAAAAGTTTAGTCAAAGGGGTGTGAAGGAATATGTATGATTTAAATAGAGTTCCTATTGGTATTTATGAAAAAGCTTTGCCTTCTAGTTTTTCCTGGGAAGAAAAGTTAACATCAGCAAAAGAAGCTGGCTTCGACTATTTGGAAATTTCAATTGATGAAACAGATGAAAGGTTAGCCAGACTTGAATGGTCAAAGGAAGAAAGAGAAAAATTAAAGAAGCTTATTAGTGCTACTGGGGTTATGATTCCAAGTATGTGCTTAAGTGGTCATAGAAGATTCCCCTTTGGAAGTAAAGATGAAAATACTCGTAGTAAAGCCTTGGATATTATGAAAAAGGCAATCGAACTATCCGCGGATCTAGGGATACGGACAATTCAATTAGCTGCCTATGATGTATATTATGAGGAAGAGGATGAGATTACAAAAGCTTTCTTTATAGAAGGAATGGAAAAATCTATAGCAATGGCAAGTAAAGCAGGTGTAATGCTTGCACTTGAAATAATGGATACCAAATTTATAAGTACTATATTAAGAGCAATGCCATATATAACTAAATTTAATTCCCCTTGGTTTAAAATATATCCAGATTTAGGTAATCTGAGTGCTTGGGGTAGCGATGTTGAGGCAGAACTAGAACTTGGACTTCCACATACTGTTGCAATTCACGTAAAAGAAACAAAGCCAGGAGTATTTAAAGAGGTTCCTTTTGGTGAGGGGATTGTAAAATTTGCTGCACTTTTTAAAAAATTAAAAGAATTAAATTATCAAGGACCCTTTCTAATAGAAATGTGGGCTGATAATAGCAAGGTTATTACCAAAGAAGATGCTGTGCGTGATATTTACAACGCAAGAATATTTGTTAAAGAAAAAATGATCGAAGGTGGGATGGTAAATGCTAAAAGAGCTTAAAGAAAAAGTATTAGAAGCTAATTTACAGCTCCCTAAAAAGGGATTAGTAACATTTACTTGGGGAAATGTAAGTGCAATTGATAGAGAAAAAGGATTAATTGTAATAAAACCAAGTGGAGTTTCCTACGAAAAAATGAAAATTGATGATATGGTAGTAATTGATCTAGATGGCAAAATAGTGGAGGGTAAATTAAATCCTTCCTCAGATACTGATACACACATATTACTCTATAAAGAATTTAAAGGAATTGGAGGTATAGTGCATACCCATTCAAGTTGGGCAACAAGCTGGGCACAGGCCGGAATGGCAATACCTTGTTTTGGAACAACACAAGCAGATTATTTTTATGGAAGTATTCCCTGTACTAGAAAAATGTCGCAAGAAGAAATTAAGGGAAGATATGAATATGAAACTGGTAAGGTAATTGTGGAGACATTTAAAGGAATTAATCCGGAATTTGTACCAGGTGTATTAGTAAATAATCATGGCCCTTTTGCTTGGGGAAAAGATGCAATGGATTCAGTTCATAATGCTGTTGTAATGGAAGAGGTTGCAAAAATGGCTTATAGAAGTATTCAATTAAATAAGGAGCTAGGATCTATAGACAATAATCTTCTAGGCAAGCATTTTTTAAGAAAACATGGTGAAAATGCTTATTATGGTCAAAAATAAAATAAATATATTAGATGAGGTGGCAAATATGAAAATTAATAAAAAGGTCATTGCAAATTTAACAAAATGTTATTCAGTAGCTCCCTTAAAATATAATGGTACAAACTGTTTTTTAGTAGCAGCTGAAAAAGTTGATCGTTGTATACTTTTTGATTTAGAAGGAAATGAAATTGAAACAGTATGGAATGAACCTGGTGGTGTTATGAGTATGGTTCAGGTGCCAGGAACTAATGGACAGTTTTTGGCAACGCATAAGTTTTATTCGCCAAATGATTCAAAACAAGCGAAAATTGTAATAGTAACACCTGGCACGGACGGGCGATGGAGTGTTAAAACTTTAGTAAACCTTCCTCATGTCCACAGATTCGACTTAATCAAGCGAAACGGTAATATATATCTAATAGCATGCACTTTAAAATCAGGTCATGAATATAAAGATGACTGGTCAAGCCCTGGAAAGGTATATGCAGCTAAGCTTCCTAATGATTTAAGCAAATTTAATGAGGAGTTTCAGCTTGAGCTAAAGGTAATAAAGGATGGTATGCTAAAGAATCACGGATATTATAAAGTGATGGAAGAGGGAGTAGAGACTGCTGTAATTTCATGTGAAATTGGAGTTTTTCAGTTTGTACCTCCAGAGGTAGAGGGGGTGGAATGGGAAATTAAGCAACTAATAAATACTCCTTCAAGTGATGCGGTTCTAGTGGATATTGACAGTGATGGGGAAATGGAATTGGCTGTACTTGCACCTTTTCATGGAGAAACTGTACGAATATATAAGAAGATAGAAGGAACTTACACGGAAATGTATGCACATCATGAGCCGGTAGAATTTACCCATGCCCTTTATGGAGGAAATTTGTGTGGAAAGCCTTCTATTGTAGTTGGACATAGACAAGGTGAAAAATCCCTATTTGCACTTACGTATAATATTGAAAAAGGAAAGATACAATGCGAAAATATTGATACAGGGTGTGGACCTGCTAATGTATATCATTATGTAAAAGATCATAAAGATATTATTATAGCTACAAACCGTGAAATTGATGAAGTGGCTATGTACACAATTGAACCTTAGATAGGAGGAAATCAAATTTATTATCATATAGACTTGTTTTATGATAAAATTAGTTATTAGAATTATTTATCTTTTGATTGGAGAGTTTAATATGTGTATTAATGAAAATTTTAGACTAACAATATTAGAAACTAGTGATGTTCATGGAACAGTCTTACCTATAAATTATTCGGACAACTCCTATGCAAACTGTGGCCTCGCGGCTTTGTCCACTATAATTGCAAGGGAAAGAGAAATAAATCAGGCTACCTTACTTATAGATAATGGGGATATGGTTCAAGGTACAGCTCTTACATATTTTCATGCTAAAATTAATAATAGTAGGCCGAATCCAATGATTGAGGTCATGAACATTATGGGATATGATGCTGCTGTAATTGGCAATCATGAATTTAATTATGGAAGGGCTTATTTGGATAATGCTATAAAAACTTCAAATTTTCCATGGTTATGTGCTAATATTACAAAAAAAATTACAGGGGAAAGTTTTATTAATAAGCCTTACATTGTTAAAACTTTTGATAATGGTTTAAAGGTAGGTATTTTAGGGCTAACAACTAAGTATATTCCTAACTGGGAAAGTGAAGGTACAATTAAGGACTTAGATTTTAAAGATGTAGTAAAGAGTGCAAGTTATTGGCTCCATATAATGAAAGATAAAGAAGCTACGGACATAAATATAGTATCCTATCATGGCGGGTTTGAAAGAGATTTAGAAACGGGGGAACTTTCTGAAAAACTCACAGGAGAAAATCAAGGTTATGAGTTATGTACTAAAGTGAGTAATATGGATGTGCTTCTAACTGGCCATCAACATAGAGTTATAGAAAATTTATTGGTAAATGGTGTTTTAGTTGTGCAACCAGGTTACAATGGTAATTGTATTGGCAAAGTAACTATGGACTTAGTTAAAATATCTGGCAAATGGTCAGTGCGAAGCAAAGTGTCTAAAGTTATTGATGCAAATGCTTTAGATGTTGATAAGAAAATTTTGAATGTTACATGCCCAATAGAAACAGAAACGCAAGCTTGGCTTGATATTCCAATTGGACATGTAGAAGGGGACATGCTTATAAAAGACCCATTAAAGGTAAGGCTTAAAGATAATGCTTTTGTTGAGTTTATAAATAATGTTCAGATGGATGCAGCAAAGGTTGATATATCCAACACAGCTATCTTTGATAATAAATGTAAGGGTTTTAATTATAAGGTTACGATGAGAGATATAATATCAAATTACAAATATCCGAATACATTAAAGGTAATTAGGATAAAAGGTTCTGACATAAAAGCGGCTCTCGAGAGAACAGCAGAATATTTTAGTTTAGTTGATGGTGAGATAGGGTTAGCAAAGAATGGTAATTATCTTAAACTCCAACATTATAATTATGATATGTGGGAAGGCATAGATTATGTTATAGATATTACAAAACCTATAAACTTTAGAATTACGAAAATTAATTATAAAAACGCTCCTCTTAATATGGAGGGGGAATATGCTGTAGTAATGAATAATTACAGAGCAGGTGGCGGTGGTAATTATTTATTGTTTAGGGGTAAACCGGTCCTTAAAGATATACAAACAGATATGGCTGAACTAATTGCAAATTACATACTAAAGAGAAAAACAATTAAAGCAACCGTTAATGATAATTGGAAAGTTATATACTAATTAAAATTAAAGAAAAAGCAACAAAAACTAAAATAGTTTTTGTTGCTTTTTTTTATTAAATGAAGAAATAAACGAATAGTATAGAATATTAAACATATTATTAATAGAGCAAAAAGGAGAACTATAATAATGAGTGAGATTGAGTATAAGAAAGTTGTTTCTAAAGATTGTCCAACAATACTAGGCCAAAAGCATTTATTAAATATAAACGATGAATATCTATTATCGAACGGTGGAGTTTTGATAGATAATGGAGGAAATTTGATTTGGAATACTAAGTGGGAACATTATTTTTCAAGAGCTATATATATAAAAGAAAAACAAATAATTTTGACCAATAGAACTCTTGATTTTGGTATAGAGGGGGAGTATAACTGTGGAATAGCTTGCATTGACATGAAAACAGGGAATTATATATGGAAACATTTCTATGACAAATATGAATCTAAGTTTAATTTAAGAAAAAAAGAACCGGACATTAACATGATTAGAAGTATAAAAAAGGTATGTGTTGATGAAAATTGCGTATATGCTGATGATTTTAAAGTTAATTTGGATGATGGGTCTTATTCATATATAGGAGAAAGAAGAATAAAAAAAAATAAAACACCAAATGAAATTTATCCGGAGTTTGCAAAATCATTTAAAGAAAAGATCCATAATAATGCTGAATATAAATTAAAGTTTAATATCAAAGATAATATTATTAAAATCAATAATCAAAAATTATTTAAAGAAGGATACTTTTTTAATAAATGTGATTTTATTATGGAAACAGATCAAAGTATACATTTTTTTGGTACACCTGCAAAGAGAAATCACCAAAATGCAATATTATTTAAATACTCAAAAAAACTAAAAAAAATGGTGGAAGAAATTGATCTACCATTTAGGAATGCACCTTTTGAAGCCTATGACTTTTTTGGAAAGGGTATGCTGATTTTTGTAAGAGACGATATATATTTATTGAAAGACTTTTTCTTAGAATAGAGTATAGATTATTAATATAAAGAAGAAAAATTATGCCAAGTTAATAAGGGCATAACTTTTCTTCTTTTGCTATTTTACCACTGTTTAAATCTATTAGCATTACGTAAAGATTTAGAAAATTTAAAAGCAAAATACTGCATTTGGGGGGGACCCAATGCAGTATTTTTTATACATATAACAATAAAGTTGGTATATTTAAATTATTGACTATTCTACAAATTTTATTCGTTTTATTTGTAAGATTTTTATAAAACTCCGGGAGTAGTATACGGGAGTTTTATTATTTATACAAAAATTGAAGGGTATTTGCATATATTTGTTGAATAATGACAGTGGAATGATTTAATTGTAGGTAGAGCATTTTAAACGCGATATAAAAATGTATTAGCAGTTATGTAATTGCTCGAATATAATTATATATACGATTATGTTATTTTAGAACAAAAGTAAAAAATATATTACAAGGGGATTAAAATGAGAAATATTAAAAAATATCTGACTTCTATTTTGGGGGTAATACTTATTTTCAGCTTGACTGGTTGCTCAAGTATATCTGAAAATGCTACAAAAACAACTTTATCAAGTAAAGTATCATCAAAGCAGAATACAACTGAGAAACAGCTTCAACCTACTAAAAATATAAGCTTAGCTAATAAAAAGACAGTTAATGGTAATCTAAGAGTTTCATATATAAATGTAGGACAAGCTGATAGCATTTTAATAGAGCAAGGAACAAGCTCAATGTTAATAGATGCAGGAAATAATGAAGACTCAAGTACTGTTAAAAATTATATAACAAAGCAAGGTATTACGAAGCTTGATTATATTGTAGGTACGCATCCACACGAGGACCACATTGGAGGGCTAGATTACGTAATAAACAGTTTTCAAATAGGTAAAATTTATATGCCAAAGGTTACATCAAATACTAAGACTTTTTTAGAGGTGGTAAGTGCCATTAAAGCTAAGGGAATGAAAGTAACTACACCTACAGTTGGGGAAACTTTTAAAGTAGGGGGTGCAACAGCTACAATTTTAGCACCCAACAGTACTGGCTATGAAGATTTAAATAATTTTTCAATTGTAATAAGATTAACCTTTGGCAATAATAGCTTTATTTTTGACGGGGATGCGGAGGGAGCATCTGAGAATGAAATATTATCCAAAGGTTTTAATATAAGTGCTGATGTGCTTAAGGTAGGACATCATGGTTCGAGCTCATCAACTACTCAGGCATACTTAGATAAAGTAAATCCTAAGTATGCTGTTATTTCATTAGGTAAAGAGAATAGTTATGGCCACCCTCACAAATCAACAATGGATAAATTAAAAGCGAAGGGTGTTAAGGTTTATAGGACTGATGAAAGTGGAACAATAGTTGCAACATCTGATGGTAAAAATATAACCTTTAATACTAAACCAGGTAGTTATGCTTTTTTAGGGTCAGGTTCAAGTTCTGCTGGTAAAAGTTCTTCAAGTAGCGGAACCTCGACAGTTAAAAAAGTTGCGATAAAATTGCCTAAATCATCAAATAATAGTAAAGTTGTATATTATACCCCATCAGGGAAATCATATCATTATGATAAAAATTGTAGAACACTCGCAAGAAGTAAGACTATATTAAGCGGAACGTTAGGTGAAGCATTAAGTTCTTCACATAATGATCCTTGTAATATATGTGCAGGAGGTAATTAAGTGAATGTAATAATCGATAGATTTGAAGGGAATTATGCTGTTTGTGAAAAAGAAGATAGGACTATGATAGATATTAAAAAATCTAAAATTCCTAGTATAGCTAAAGAGGGGGATGTACTGAGTATTGATAATGATGTGATTATTATTGATATAGAGAAAACTAAAAAGAGGCTTAACGAAATTGAAAAATTAACAAAAGGGTTATGGGAATAGTTAATATTAATTTAAATATATAAAAGCTGGTGAATAAATTCACCAGCTTTTATATATTTAAGGTGTATATTGACCTTCTACTTTTATCACTGTGACCACACATTTTTAGATTCAAATTCTAAATTTGCCTATAAGATACTCAACATTTAATAAATAAACAAAAAAATAGCCAATTGGTATTGACAAGTGTTGGTTAAGTTATGTATAATATAATCAATAAGTAACAATAAAATAACAACATAGGAGGTTGAAAAATGAGCAACTTTATTTTAAAACCAATTTATATAAATAATGTGGAGAAATTTGTAGGGGCGATGATAACGAATACACAAAAACAATGATTGTTTGGCGAAATCGAATTTAAAGGTAAATTGTTATAAATATATGAATCATTATGAAAGAGGTGGAATAAATGTCATTAGTAGGTATGAAAGATTTATTGAGTAAGGCAGAAAAAGGAAAATATGCAGTTGGATCTTTTAGTATAGCAAATATGGAGATGATAATGGGAGCTATAAAAGCTGGTGAAGAATTAAAATCACCGATGATACTTCAAATAGCGGAAGTAAGATTAAATCATACACCATTATGTTTAATAGGACCGATGATGATTGCAGCAGCAAAAAATGCAAAAGTTCCAGTATCTGTACACTTAGACCATGGAATTACAATAGAAAGAATAAAGGAAGCTCTTGAGATTGGATTTACTTCAGTTATGATAGATGGTTCAAAACATACACTTAAAGAGAATATGAAGTTAACAAAAGAAGTTATTTCTGAGTCAATAAAATATAATGCAGACGTAGAAGCTGAAATAGGGCGTGTTGGGGGTAGTGAAGATGGATCAGAAAATTTATCAGCGTTATGTACTGGGGTAAATGAAGCGAAGGAGTTTTATGCGCAAACGAGTGTTGATGCATTAGCAGTAGCAATAGGGAATGCTCATGGAGTATACTTAGAAAAACCAAAATTGAATTTTGATGTATTAGATAAAATAAATAAAAGTGTAGAGATTCCATTAGTACTCCATGGCGGAACAGGTATAAGTGAGGATGATTTTAGAAAATGTATAAGTCTTGGAATTAGAAAAATAAATATAGCAACTGCAACATTTGCGTCAGTTGAAGAAAATGTTAGAAGATTATATGAACAATCGGAAAAGGTTGATTACTTTGAATTGCATCAGGCAGAAATAGAAGGGGCATATCTTAATGTAAAGAGACATATGTTGATATTTGGAAGTCAAAATAAAGCTTAGGAGGCAAAATGATGGGTTACATTAAATTTGATAATAGTAGGAAATTCGATATTGTTCCAATAGGTAGAGCTGCAATTGATTTTAATCCTATTGATATAAATATGCCACTTTCAGAAAGTACAACTTTTAAAAAATATTTAGGTGGGTCACCAGCGAACACTGCTGTAGGACTTGCAAGATTAGGTAAAAAGGTAGGGTTTATTGGCAAGGTTTCAGATGATAGATTTGGTGAATTTATTATTAACTATTTTAAAAAAGAAGGAATAGATACGTCGCAGGTAGCCATTGCTAAAAATGGAGAATCTTTAGGGCTTACCTTCACGGAAATACTAAGTCCAACAGAAAGTAGTATATTAATGTATAGAACCGGTGTTGCAGATTTAGCTCTCGAAGCCTGCGAAATAAGCGAAGAATACATTAAAAATTCTAAGGCTATTATAATATCTGGAACTGCTCTAGCGCAGAGCCCTTCAAGAGAAGCTACTTTGAAAGCGTTAGAGTATGCAAAGAAAAATAATACGGTAGTTATATTCGATATTGATTATAGAGAATATACATGGCTTAATAAGGACGAAATTGCAATTTACTATGCTATTGTTGCAAAGGCTAGTGACGTTATAATAGGTTCAAGCGAAGAATTTGAGTTAACTCAAGGAATAATTGGACAAGATAAATGTGATCAGGAAATTGCTAATAGATGGTTCGGTTATGGGAATAAAATTGTTGTTATAAAACATGGAAAAGATGGATCAACTGCCTATACATCAGATAAAAAAAGTTATAATATAAAGCCTTTCCCAGTTAAACTCCTTAAATCTTTTGGTGGTGGAGATGCATATGGTTCTGCATTTGTTTACGGACTACTTGAAGGATGGGATATTATTGATTGCTTAGAGTTTGGCAGCGCTTCAGCTGCAATGCTTGTTGCAAGTCACAGTTGCTCAGATGCAATGCCAAAAGCTAAAGAGATTAAAGAATTTATAAGAAAGAGTAAAGAAGAACATGGAGAAATGGTTGCACGAGTTTAAAAAAGATTTATAAGGGGGTATTAACATGGTTTATAGTTTAGGTGGCATAAAGTATGGCGGAAACTACTTGTGTGAAATTGATGGTAAGAACAAAGATATGTTAATGGATATAGTAGTTGTGAAACTCAGAAAGGGAGAAAGGAAAGAATATTATGAAAATGATAAGGAAATGGCATTACTTCTCCTAACAGGAAATATAAAAATAAGTTGGAAAGAAAACGAAAAAATAATGAAGAGAGATTCTGTATTTGATGAGGATCCATGGTGTCTTCACGTATCAAAAAATACAAAAGTTGAATTAACTGCAGAGGATGAAAGTGAAATACTTATTCAATCTACAGATAATAAAGAAAAATTCGAACCTAAATTTTATGCACCTGAAGATTGCCAAAGTGATATTTTTGGAGAAGGTACATGGAATGGTACTGCAAGGCGGGTCGTTAGAACTGTATTTGATTATAAGAATGCACCTTATTCTAATATGGTCATGGGTGAAGTTATAACCTATCCTGGCAAATGGTCAAGCTACCCACCACATCATCATCCACAACCAGAGGTATATTTCTATAAATTTAATAAACCTCAAGGTCTAGGTTTATGTTTAATTGGTGACGAGGCTTATAAAATAACTGATGAAAGTTTTGCTACAATACCAGGAGGTCTTGTTCATCCACAAACATCAGCTCCAGGTTATGCAATGTATTATTGCTGGATGATTAGGCATTTAGAAAACAATCCATGGACAGACAGGATAGATGTACCAGAGCATCAATGGCTTTGGAAAAAAGATGTTAAAATCTGGCCTGATAAATAGTATTAATGACAAATTAAGATATGAGGAGGTTTGAAATGGCTACAATTAGACTAACTACAGCGCAAGCATTAATCAAATTTTTAAATAACCAGTTTGTGAGTTTTGATGGTAAAGAAGAAAGATTTGTTGAAGGGATTTTTACAATATTTGGGCATGGAAATGTACTAGGTCTTGGGCAAGCATTAGAGCAAGATCCAGGTGATTTAATAGTTCGTCAAGGAAGAAATGAACAAGGTATGGCTCAAGCGGCTGTAGCTTTTGCAAAGCAAAAAAGAAGAAAACAAATATACGCGTGCACATCATCTGTAGGACCTGGTGCTGCTAATATGATAACTGCTGCAGCAACAGCAACAGCAAATAATATACCTGTACTATTATTGCCAGGTGATACATTTGCTACAAGGCAGCCAGATCCTGTACTTCAGCAAGTTGAACAAGAACACAATGCTTCAATTAGTACAAATGATGCTTTTAAACCTGTAACTAAATATTGGGATAGAGTGAGCAGACCGGAACAATTGATGTCAGCTATGATAAATGCAATGAGAGTATTAACAGATGAGGGAGATACTGGCGCAGTATGTATTGCACTGCCACAAGATGTTCAAGCAGAAGCTTATGATTATCCAGAATATTTTTTCAATAAGAGAGTTCATAGAATTGAAAGAAGAAAAGGTACAGATGCAGAACTAGAAGATGCTATAAGCTTAATAATTAGAAAGAAAAAACCATTAATTATTTGTGGTGGAGGAGCCAAATATTCAGAGGCCGGTGAAGAACTAAAGAAATTTGCGCAGGAATTTAACATACCTATTGCTGAAACGCAGGCAGGAAAAAGTACAGTAGAATCAACTCATTATCTAAATTTAGGTGGAGTCGGAGTTACAGGCAATCGTGCTGCAAATCTTATAGCTAAAGACGCTGACTTAATAATAGGACTTGGAACAAGATTTACAGATTTTACAACGGGTTCTAAAGGATTATTTAAAAATGATGAAGTTGAGTTTTTAACAATAAATACATCTAGATATAATGCAAATAAAATGGATGCTACTAAAGTTGTTGGAGATGTATTGGTTAATTTAGAAGAACTTATGTATAAGCTTATTAAAAAAGGATATAAGAGCAAATATAACAAAGAAATTTCTGATGCGAAAAATAAGTGGGAAAAAGAAATTGATAGATTATATAGTATAAAATATGGTGAAGATGATTTCAAACCAGAAATAGCAAGGCAAAATGAAGCAAGTTTAAAAGAATTTTATGAACTTTGCGGAGAAGCTCTTCCACAAACTACAGCTATAGGTGAAATTAACAAGTTCCTTGAAAAAGATTATGTTGTAGTTGGTGCTTCAGGCAGTTTACCAGGAGATCTACAAAGGTTATGGGTTTCAAAAGATAAATATAGCTACCATATGGAATATGGTTTTTCATGCATGGGATATGAAATATCAGGAGCTTTAGGAGTGAAGCTTGCAGAACCTAATAAAGAGGTATATGCAATGGTTGGTGATGGAAGTTACTTAATGCTTCATTCGGAACTTGTAACCTCTATTCAAGAAAATAAGAAGATAAATGTATTGTTATTTGATAATAGCGGATTTGGTTGTATTAACAATCTAGAAATGGGAAATGGAATGGGTAGTTTTGGAACCGAATTTAGATATAGAAGTGAAGAAAGTGGTAAGCTTGATGGTGGACTAATTTCAATAGATTTTGCAAAATGTGCGCAGGGGTATGGAGTGAAAAGCTATACAGTTAAAACAATAGAAGAGCTTAAAGCAGCACTAGTAGATGCAAAAAAACAAACTAGATCTACTTTAATAGATATAAAAACACTTCCAAAAACAATGACAGATGGTTATGATTCTTGGTGGCATATAGGTGTTGCTGAGGTTTCTAATAAAGAATCAATAAAAAAAGCTTATATTGATAAAAAAGATAATCTTATAAATGCAAGGAAATACTAAAACTAGAGGAGATGCTATTATGTTAAAAGTTGGAATTATTGGTGCAGGAAGAATTGGGAAGGTACATGGAGAAAGTATATCAAAATATGTGAAAAATGCTGAAATAAAGTCAATTGCGGATGCATACTTAAATGATGAAACAAGAGAATGGGCGAAAAGTAAAGGAATACATGAGGTGTATTCTGATTATAAAAAAATATTAGAAGATCCAGAAATTGATGCAGTATTAATTTGCTCTTCAACAGATACGCATTCTCCAATCTCAATAGAGGCAATAAGAGCAGGAAAACATGTTTTTTGTGAAAAGCCAATTGATCATGATTTATCAAGAATAAAAGAAGTTATTAATGAATTAGGTAAAACTAAGGTTAAATATCAAGTAGGTTTTAATAGAAGATTTGATCATAATTTTATGTCAGTTAAGAATGCGGTTGTTGCCGGAAAAATTGGAGAACCTCGTATCTTAAAAATAACTTCAAGAGATCCTGAGGCACCTTCAATTGATTATGTAAAAGTTTCTGGTGGCATGTTTTTAGATATGACAATTCATGATTTTGATATGGTAAGATATCTTTTAGATAGTGAAGTGAAAGAGGTATATGCAGCTGGTGGGGTATTAATTGATAAGGCTATAGGTGAGGCTGGAGATATTGATACAGCAATTATAACATTAAAGATGAAAAATGGAACTTTAGCAGTTATTGATAACTCAAGGCAATCAGCTTATGGATATGATCAAAGGGCAGAAGTATTTGGATCATTAGGTCAAGTTGCAGTAGCAAATGACAGCACTTCAACAGCCGTAATATCAAATGAAAATGGTGTTACAGGAGAAAAGCCTTTATTTTTCTTCCTAGAAAGATATATGCAAGCTTATGCACTAGAAGTAACAGAATTTATTGACGCAATTGTAAATAATACACCTACGCCTGTAAATGCAGAAGATGGTTTACAAGCTGTATTAATTGGTGTAGCCGCTACAAAATCATTACATGAGAATAGACCAGTTAAAATATCTGAAATTAAATATTAGATGCAATTTTAGAATTGGGGGGATTATATTATGTTTAATAACAATAAAGTAAAATTGGGAATTTGTCCAATAGGTTGGACGAATGATGACATGCCAGATTTAGGAAAAGAAAATACTTTTGAGCAAGCTGTAAGCGAAATGGCTCTTGCAGGATTTAAAGGTACAGAAGTAGGCAATAAATATCCTAAAAATGTGGAGGATTTAAAAAAAGCCCTTGATTTAAGAGGATTACAAATAGCAAGTGCTTGGTTTAGTTCATTTCTAACAACTAAGCCATTTGAAGAAACTAAGAAAGATTTTATTGCACATAGAAATTTCTTGTATGCTATGGGGGCTAAGGTAATTGTTGTATCAGAGCAAGGGCATAGTATACAGGGACAGATGGATGTTCCAATATTTGAAGGTAAATATCATATGAATGAAAATGAATGGAAGAGCTTTGCAGATGGACTTAATAAATTAGGCGAAATTGCAAAAGAAAAGGATATGAAAGTAGTTTACCACCATCATATGGGAACGGTAGTTCAGACTACTGAAGAGATAGATAAACTTATGGATATGACAGATGATAGTTTAGTTTACTTGTTGTATGATACAGGACATTTGGTGTATTCAGGAGAAGATCCATTAGCTATATTAAAGAAGTATGTAAAAAGAATAAAACACGTACATTTAAAAGATGTACGACCAGAGAAAAAAGCTAAGGTTAAAAAAGAAAAATTAAGTTTCCTTAGGGGAGTTAGAGAAGGAGCTTTTACAGTTCCGGGAGATGGATGTATAGATTTTGTACCAATATTTAAAGTACTTTCTGATAACGATTACGAGGGATGGCTATTGGTAGAGGCTGAACAGGATCCAGCAATAGCAAATCCGTTGGAATATGCAAAAAAGGCTAGGGCATATATTTATAAAACAACCCAATTATAAGAAAACACATTATTTGTGTAATAGTATAGGGAGGAAGTGTTAATTATGAGTATATTTAAATGGTTTTTATCCGGTGATGAAAAACCTCGTATTAAAGATGAATCAAAGGTCAAACACATGTTTAAGCGCGCTAGGGTTCAAGGATTAACAGCCATGATTATTGGTTATGGCATGTACTATGTTATGAGATTGACGCTAGGTGTTGTAAAACAACCGATGATTAGGGAAGGATTTACGCCTATGCAACTTGGCTCAATCGGTGCTGCGATGACAATTGCAATTGCATTTGGTAAATGCATAAATGGATTCCTTGCTGACAGGTGTAATATTAAAAAAATTGTTCCAATAGGATTATTGGGTGCAGCAGTAGCTAATTTGATTTTGGGATTTTCTCATAGTTATTGGGTCTTTTTAGTGTTGTGGTTTATAAACGGATGTTTTCAATCAATGGGTTCAGCTCCATGCATTGTATCTATATCACAATGGTTTTCAAAGAGTAAATTAGCAACATATTATGGTGTTTTTAGTATTGCACATTACGTTGGTGAAGTAGCAACTTTTGTTGGTACATCAATGTTAGTAGTTGCATTTGGTTGGCATTCGGCATTTTATGTTCCAGGAGTTGTATGTATTTTCTTGGCAGTTATGATGCATAGATCTATGTATGATCGTCCTCAAGCTTATGGTTTACCTTCTGCAAATGAATTTGAGGGTGAGGCGGTTATTGCTAAAAAAGAAAAAAATATATCAACAAAAGAAGCTCAATGGGAAGCAATTAAAAATCCATATGTTTGGATAGTAGCTGTGAGTGCAATTTGTTTGGGTATTGTAAGGTACTCTATTGATAGTTGGGGTGTTTTATTTCTACAAGAACAAAAGGGCTATAGTCTAGTTATGGCAGGGAGTATTATTGCAATATCACCAATAATGGGAGGTCTTGGTTCACTATTATCAGGTGTCATATCGGATAAAGTTTTTAAATCACGTCATGCTGTGACAACAATTGTTTTTGGATTGGTAATGTTAATAGGTATAATCGGGTTCTGTTATGCACCAGCTGGAAGTCGAATTCTTAATATGATTTTTTTAGCTATATTTGGTTTTGGATTAGGTGTCAATTTATGTTTTATCGGAGGCATGCTTGCTGTAGATTTTTGTTCGCAAAAAGCTACAGGTGCAGCAATGGGGATAGTTGGCTTACTTGCATATTGTGGCGCAACATTACAAGAGTTTGTTAATGCTAAACTAATGAGTATCAGTAAAATCGTTGTTAATGGCACTGTTACTTACAATTTTAATTATATTATGTTGTTTTGGGTAATTTCAGTTATTATAATGACATTAGTTATTGTTCCAACATTATGGGCTAAAAAGGTAAAAAAGGAAGCAGTATCGATGTAACTATAAGATAACTGAACACTGTTCAAAGTTTTAAAAGAACTTTTAAATTTAAAATAAATCATACAAAATATCCTCATGATTTTTGTATGATTTATAATTATATAGTCGATTAAAAACAATATTAAATTATTTTTAAAGTGTAAGCTACTGTAGAAAAACATAAATTCATTTATATTGGAGGAAATATTAAAATGGTTGAGGATGTTATGCTGAATGGACCGTATTTGCTATCACCAACTACAAACAGTATGACTGTAGTTTGGGAAACTCGAACCCGGATAAAAACGAATGTATTTTATGGAATATATGGACAGCTGGATCAAAGTATAGAAGTATGCATTCACAAAGAAACATCCTGTAAAGATAATGCTGACGGCAACTTTATTTGTATGGCTATTATAAATAACCTTGATTCAAATACTCAATATAGTTACATGATTCAGTTAGAATCTGGAGAAAAGGTGCGAGGTAATTTTAAAACTCTAAATGATAATCCCGATAAAATAAAGATTTTCACAATAAGTGATTCTCATTTATTTTATACGAACAAGCAATTTTCAAACATAGTTATGAGAAATAAACCGGATTTCATTATTCATGTTGGAGATATTCCATTTGGGACAGGTTATCAACGTGAACAATATGAAAATAATTGGTTTAAAAAAATCCCTGAAGTACTAAAAACAATACCATTTATCTATATACCTGGTAATCATGATGATGGTCCATTTTACAACGATTTTTTTACTTTCCCGCAATCAAAAATTTACCACTGTGATGAAACTGGGAGGACATTTTCATTTGACTATGGAAAAACACATTTTTTAATGATTGATAGCAATTCTTGGGGTCTGTTTGAAATGAACGCAGTTAATTCGGGCTTACTTGTTGATGTTAAGACTAAAAAACTAATTAAGGATACATTAGATTGGGTAATTGATGATTTAAAATTAGAGCAATCGCAAAGTGCGGAATGGAGAGTAATGGTGCTTCATCATCCATATACAGATGAATTTAATAATAAATATATTGTTCCTATTGCTGAAAAATATAATGTTAATTTTGTGCTCAGTGGTCATCTACATTACTATATTAAGAATATATCTATAAATCCTAAGATTGGTGCGAAGACAGTTTACATAACACAAGGAAGTGCACAAGATGGGGAAAATGAATTAAATTTAGGAGAGTCTGATAAACGTTTATTAGCTGAATTTCCAGAAGTTATCGCTACTGGAAAAGGAGATTATGGTTGCATAAACATAGTAAAGGATAGGTTTGATTATCAAAGTTTTGGGTTTGAAAATGATAATCCACAAGAAATTTTGGTGGATACAGTAATTTTAACCAATGAAGAGCCTAAAATTATTATTTCAAACGTTCAAATTACTACTCTTGATAATTTTGGGCATATTCAAATTACTGGTAAAACTAGAAATGTAGGAAGTGGTATAGCGGCTGTAACAGTTAGGGTTAACGATAATGAGATTGAACATGTAATTAATTTGTTTGGTAATAAAGGCGAAGAGAGAGTTATTGCATTAAATTGTAATGAGGAAATTTTTTTTGTGGCAATATATGAAGCAAAAATTCCTGGACAACATGGATTACGAGTAACAAATGTAACTAAAAATATTATAGTTTCTGAACCTAAGCAATTAACATTTGAATATATGAAACTTAAAGTTGACAATGATAAAAATACGAATTTGTTAAGTGCTAGTGTTGAAATTACAAATAATCTAAAAAATGATCTACATGTTCCGGTTGAGTTTTTTATTGACGAAAATATTATTGAAACAAAAATGGTGTCATTAAGGGGATATGAGAAGAAACTTATCCAGTATTATCATAAATTCTTACGTGGTGGAAACTATCGTGTGAAAATAGCTAACTTAGAGGAGAAAGAAATTAAGATACAAAGCACTTTACGCATAATACCAAGAGTTAAAGATTTATCTGGAAATGGTAATGATGCACTTTTACACGGTACACCAAGGGTTGTTAAAGAGGCTGACAGGGTGGTGGTGAAGTTAGATCAATACAGCGATTATTTAGAAATCCCTGATAGCGATAGCTTGCATGTAAATGAAGGTTTTACGGGCGTGGTATGGGCAAATATTAGCCGATTGGCTAAGAATACGGAGATGGGGCATAATCCATTGATGGCTAAAGGAAAGTCAATTGGGTGGGGTGCAACATATTTATTGCGTATGGTAGTTGAGCGAGCAGGAAGTTTAAAATGGGGAACATGTTATGATGGTACAGAATACCATTGGCAGGGTGGTAATATAAGCTTAAATGAATGGGTTCAATATACAGTTAGTTTTTGTAAAAAAAGTGGTGGTGATTCTTATTGTAATGCAAATAAAGTTGCATCGATTTTAGGTATTCCAATGGAATCTAAACTAAGGAATTGGGAAAATGAACCATTATTTATTGGATATTCGTATATTGGACATGTTATTACAGAAATTGGTAGACCAAAATATTTTACGCATTTGCCAGCGCAGATTAGTCAAGTTAGATTTTATAGAACAAAGCTAACCTGTGATGAAAACCAGTTTATTTATGAAAATCCTATTGAAATTGGACCTAAATCCGACGAATTAGCGGTTTGGTTAGACTTTAGTAATATTGAAAACAAAGGCACACATATCACTGAATGGAGACGCCCAGCACAATTTAAACCTTCTTATAAAACAGAAAAAAAATGTTGGAATTTTAATCAATTAAAAATCACTGCTGTTGTACCAAGTCCAGCTTATTTAGAGGCAATAGTGGAAATTTCTGATGATGGCGAGTTGGTAAAGGATTCAAAGAATATTTGTATTGAAAATGGGACTAGATATGTTGATCTGTTAGACTTACAACAGGGACAGTATATTAGAATAGTGACAAAATTTACAGCTGAGGTCGGTGGTAAGGGTACTTTTATCCCTGAGTTGTCAGAATATCAAGTAACTGCTTCAACCGAGAATGATTTTACGGAAATAATATGGGGAACGCGAAGTGATTGGGAAAAAGGTAATTTGATAGGTGCAATTGGTTTCGAATCTAGTGATAGGCTAAAAACTTTTGATGAATATACAGATGTTATTCATGGATGATTATGTTATGTATTATGATTAGATTTAATTATTTTTATTTGTAAGCAGAAGTTTAGCACATGAATTTTTTTAAGGCGGTAGCCTGTTGATTTGTAATAGTTTATTGGTGATTACCAACAAAACCATAAATTCCGATTTTTACTGGAAATTAGAGTCAAAAAATTTGCAAAATAAAAGCATCCTTTTTATAATAGTTTTGCGAACAATAAAAAAAAGGATGCTGATAAAATAAGCAAAAGTTATTTAAAGCAATTACTCACTTATATTAATAAGGTATATCATATAGGTGAAAAAATCAATACCTTAGAAGATAAAAGAATAAAATCTCCAGTAAAAGTTTCCACAATTATTTTTGTTGTATTATTCGGATTTATGCTACAAATAAGAAGTTTTAATAGGTTAAATCACTGGCTTGAAAAAGGTAAATTCAAGAAAGTATTGCCCAAAAGAACTAGAGTTCCACGTATTGACGCCGTTAGGCGGTGTTTGAGTGATTTTGATTTAAAAGGCTTGAATAATGTTCATACCGATATAGTAAAAACTACTATAAAAAATAAGGTATTTAGAGCTGGTACTTTAGACGGGCTAAAAGTCGTAGCTATAGATGGTGTGGAGCTGTTTGAGAGTGCTAAAAAGTGTTGTGACAACTGTCTTTCACGTACTCATAAGAATGGAGTTACTCATTATTTCCATAGGACAGTAGTATGTGCAACCGTAGGTTCAGACCAACATATTATTTTAGGGCAAGAAATGCTTGAACCTAAGAAAGACGGTTCAAAGAAGGATGAAGGTGAAATCACAGGCGGCAAGAGGCTAATAAAAGACCTATATAAAAAATATCATCATTTTGCAGATATTATAGTTGCTGATGCTTTATACTGCAAGTCCACTTGGATTAAAGAGGTGCTTTCCATAGGCATGAATGCAGTTGTAAGAGTTAAGAATGAAAGGCTTCACATCGTAAAAGATGCATTAGCTTTATTTAAATGCAAAGAGGCAGATGAAAGTTGGACTGTGAAGAAAAAAATAACAACTACACCATAATTAAAGCTTGGGACGAAGCTCATTTTGAAATGCCAGCTTCAGATATAAAAGTAAGATTTATAAAATTTGTGGAACAAATTCATACTGGAGATAGTGTAGAAATTAAAGAAGCATGGATTATAACAACAGATAAATTCACCTCAGTAAAAAGTTTGTGACTAATAATGCATAAGAGATGGGATATAGAAAACAATGCATTTCATCAGTTGAAAACAGAATGGCATTTAGATCATTGTTTCCTTCAAGGCCCTACGGGCGTAGAAACAGTTTTAATGTTTATAATAATAGCATTTAATTTGATGCAACTATATTTTTTTAAGTGCATAAGAAGTTTTAGAAAGAAGCGTATGCTTCAAATAGACATTATAGAAGATAGTTGGGATAACCCACTATTTGTGAAGACATAATTCAATATTAAAACTGGAAATTGATTATTAATATTTATTGGGGTGGGGGGAATTATAACTATTTTTAAGAAACAGTAGTCTGTGCACTTCCCAGTTATTCAACAAAATTTTAAAATATACAATTTCAGTAAATTGAAAATTATTACTGGAAATTTGCTGCTAAACTTCTGTATAATTAGATGTGCTATTGACGTATGTTGGTTAAGTTGTGTATAATTATAATTAAAAATCACAATAACTTACCAAAGAATATTAGATAATGCTGGACACGTTTCTATTAAACTATGTAATTAAAGTCGGCAATATTTAATACAAAAAACATGAAGAGAGGATATCTTATAATGAAAACTAATAGGATCAAAGAAATCGAGGAATATATACTAAGCAATGAGTCAGTTAGTTTAGACTCATTATGTGATGTATTTAAAATTTCCAAAAACACAATCAGGCGAGATATAAATGAAATTGAAAAAAAAGGTAGCATAAAAAAAGTATATGGTGGGGTAACGGCTGTTGTTAAAGATTTAATACCATTCGAAGAGAGAAATATTAAAAACAACTATAAAAAAATAGCAATAGCTAAGGCCGCATGTCAATTTGTAAAGGATGGAGATGTTATATTCATTGATTCTGGTACAACAACACTTAATATGATAGAATTCTTAAAAAACAGAAATGATATAACTATATTGACTAATAACTTGAATGTTATAGTAAGTGCACTTCCTTATCCAAATTTAAATGTTATTTGTACAGGAGGTAGTCTAATAAGAAAAACAAATTCTTTTGAGGTCATTAATACATTATCTATTTTTAAAGACTATAACATAAGTAAAACATTTATGGCAGCCACAGGCATTTCTATAGCTAATGGAGCAACAAATTCTTCACCATTAGAATATAAGCTTAAAAAAGTTATAGTAGAAAAGAGTAATGAGTTATTCTTGCTAGTAGATTCTACTAAATTTGATGTTTCAGCACTTATGACTTATTGTGAATTAAGCGAGATAAATCATCTTGTAACAGATAAAAAACCGCCTGAAAAATATATGGAATTTTTTGAAAAAAATAAGATTAATGTTATTATATCGGAATAATGGTTAAAGAAGAACAATTAGATATTATAAATTGTTCTTTTTTCTTTTTGATGCTTTTTTTATAAAGTACATTATGGTTAGATTTAAGACCATAGTCAGCGCAAAACGCAGCAGGCATATTTTACACCATGTCTTCAATAGTGGTAGATGTAGAGCTCTTCAATGAACCACATAACCTATTTGGAAAAGGTTTTTACTTCTTACTAATTGCAACTATCATATCTAGTAATTACATTAATATTATTTTTTTGCCAATAATAAAACTTCATTAATGTAGTTTAATAGAAAAACGATAGATACTCAATATATAATCAATACATGATATATATGTAATTGTTATTGACTTTTTGACCTTAATATAAGTATAATATAACCATAACATAACAAACAAATAACAAAAATGAAACTAAAAAATACTATTAGGGGGTAATGTAATGAATAGTTATTTTATAAAAACAATGGAAACATTTACGATTAGTAATAATAGTTAATACATTCTATGTAAACGATTTGTGTAAACGATTTATAAAAATCATCAAAAATAAACATAGTGAGACTTTGCAATAAAAATTATTTTGAATAAGGTTTCACAGCTAAAAATTAGGAGAACCGATGTTTTAGGGGTTTTACAAGCTACTAATTATATAATAGGAGGAATTATTATGGAATTTGAACAAGATCCTAAGAAAAAAAAATATTTTAGAAGAATAGCTACTGTATCAACTTTTGGTGGACTTTTATTTGGTTATGATACGGGGGTAATTAATGGGTCACTGTCTTACATGACAAGAAAGGATCAATTAAATTTAAGCACTATGACGGAAGGACTTGTTACAAGTGGATTATTATTTGGTGCCGCTATTGGTGCAGTAATAGGAGGACGTTTATCTGATAAATACGGTAGAAAAGCAATAATTAAGCTTCTTGCTATAGTTTTTGTCTTTGCAACACTAGGGTGCGCAATTTCACCTACTGCTTCGATTTTAATTGCTTGTAGATTTATATTAGGGCTAGCTGTAGGAGGTGCATCAGTTATTGTGCCAACATTTTTAGCCGAAATATCGCCTACAGAAGTAAGGGGCAGTATTGTTACTCGAAATGAGGTAATGATTGTAATTGGACAATTATTAGCTTATATATTGAATGCAATTTTAGGAAATGTTTTCAATACTCCTAGTATTTGGAGATACATGATAGTTATTGCTACTATACCAGCACTTATTTTATGGGTTGGAATGTTTACAGTTCCTGAAACCCCAAGATGGTTAGCTGCTAACGGAAAAATATCCGAAGCATTGGAAGTTTTAAGGAAAATCCGTACTCAACACCAAGCAGACGATGAAATTAAACAAATATCAGATATTATTGAAGCTGATAAACATTTAGAGCGTGCGACCTTTAAAGATTTAAATATCCCATGGATTCGTCACCTTGTATTAATTGGAATTGGAATAGCCATCACACAACAAATTCCAGGAATTAACATAATGATGTATTATGGAACATCAATTTTGGAGAAAGCTGGATTTGGAACTCAAGTAGCATTAATAGCTAATATAGGAAATGGATTAATGTCTGTTACTGCAGCACTTGTTTATATGAAGTTTTTTTCAAATAGGTTTGGTCGTAGATTCCTATTATTAGTAGGACTTACTGGAACAACTTTAACAATGCTTGCGATGACTATTCTTACGAATACTTTAGCAGGTTCACCTATTCTTCCATATGTTGTACTTACACTAACTATAGTTTTCTTGGCTTTCTTCCAAGGATGTCTTGGACCAATTGCCTGGCTGTTATTAGCTGAAATTTTTCCACTAAGAATAAGAGGACTAGGAATGGGTATTTCAGTATTTTTCCTATGGATTACTAATTTTTTCATTGGTCTTCTTTTCCCTACAATGTTAAGTAATTTTGGTTTATCTGGTTCATTTGCAGTATTTGTAGTGTTAGGTGTTATTGGATGGACATTTGTATATAAGTGTGTACCAGAAACACTTGGTAAATCCCTAGAAGAACTAGAAATACATTTTAAAAGTTACAAATCAAAAAAACAAAAATCAGAAATAAGCGCAAATAGATAAATAACTTGTCTGAATTGACATGTATTGCATAAGTTATGTATAATAGAATCAACAGATAACAATAAGAGAGCCAAGTGATGAGCAAATTGTTTCCAAAATAGAAATATTTAAATTCTTGATAATGGGTTTAATTAGTAAATAATATGTAGCAATTGATTAATAATTAATTGTTAATTTACAGAAAGGTGATGAGAATAATGTTTAAATTTATCAAAAAAGATAAAGAGGAAATGTGTATAATTTTAAAATCCCCTATTGTGGGAAGGTGTTTTGATATGTCAGAAATGCCTGATGAAATGTTTTCAAAAAAATTATTAGGAGATGGAGTAGGATTTGAATCAACTGATGGGATATTATATGCACCAGTTGATGGTGAAATCCTTCAAGTGTTCCCTACAAAACATGCCTTGATTTTAAGGACTAAAGAGGGGATAGAAATATTACTTCATATAGGAATTGATACATTACAGATGAAAGGTGAGGGTTTCGAAGCTTTTACTGAGAAGGGAAAACATGTTAAAGTAGGAGATAAATTATTAACTTTTGATAATGAATTAATAAAAGCAAAAGTTAAATCTAATTTGAGCGTACTAATTGTTACAAATAATAATTTAATAGAATCTATTGATATTAAATTAGGTACTGTAGATAAAGATAATGAAATACTAAAAATAAGATTAAAGAAATAGAGAACTTGCCAACGTGATTTTCTATCACATTATTTAAGACGCTTGGACATATATGTAAAAGTAGTATGGAAACATTTTATAAAATTTTTAAGCCCTACGTAAAGATATATCTTTGCATAGGGTTATTTGTTTTAATATTTAAGATATTCTATAACACAGTTGCATAAGTAAAACCTAAATTCAACTAAAACATACTCAAATTTTATAAAAATGATTTAATACACGATTACTATTGACAGGTGTTGGTTAAGTTATGTATAATGTAACCAAGACATGAGAATAAAACAATGATATAGGAGGTTCGATGATGAGTAACTTATTTTTAACACCAAGATATATAATTACTGGAAAGGAAGCACTTAGCCAAGCTAGTGAAAATGTTAAGCAGCTAGGAAAGAAGGCTTTGATTGTAACAGATAATATGATGGTTAAACTTGGAAGTCTTAAAAAAGTAACGGATATGTTAGATAGTATCCATATTGAATATGCGGTTTATAGTGAAGTTAATAGTGAGCCCACAGATACTATGGTGAACGGTGGAATATTAGCTTATAAACAAGAAAAATGTGATTTCTTAATTGGATTAGGTGGCGGAAGTCCTATAGATACAATGAAAGCTGTAGGAGCCATGATAACGAATACAGGAAATATCAATGAATATTTAGGTAAAATAATTCCTAATGCAACACCTCCTTTAGTTGCATTACCTACAACAGCAGGAACGGGTTCAGAAGCAACTCAGTTTACTATAATATCTGATACAAAGAGAGATATAAAGATGTTGTTAAAAGGACCTAATCTAATGCCAACTTTAGCAATAATAGATCCAATTTTTACAACGACAGCTCCGCCTAATGTAACAGCAGCTACTGGATTAGATGCATTAACTCATGCAATTGAAGCATATACATCGAAGAAATCGCAGCCTATGTCAGATACATTTGCGCTTTCGGCAGTTAAAAGGATAAACAAATATTTACTAAGAGCTTATAAAAATGGAAATGATGTTGAAGCTAGAATAGAAATGTCAATAGCCGCACTGGAGGCTGGGATTGCTTTTAACAATGCCTCAGTTACAATAGTTCACGGTATGAGTAGACCAATAGGTGCACTTTATCATGTACCTCATGGATTATCTAATGCTATGCTACTTGAAGATTGTTTGAATTTTGCGCTACCTGGAACGCCAGAAAGATTTTGTGACTTAGCTAAAGCTGTAGGTATTTATAAAAAAGGTGATAGCGATATAGAGGCAGGAGAATCGTTTATAAAAGAAGTTGGGAGGTTATGTAAAAATTTAAATATTCAAACCCTTGAGGAGTTTGGTGTTAATAAGGAAAAATTCACTGAAAATTTAGATAAAATGGCAATTGATGCATTAGACAGTGGAAGTCCGGGAAATACAATAAGAAACACTAGTAAGGAAGATATAATAAATATTTATAAATTATTATGGAAGATGTGAAATAGATTCAATTACTAGGAGTTTTTAGCTTAAATTAACATTAAAACTTAGGAGGCTGTAAAAATGAATTTTAATTTAACAAAGGAACAAGAATTAGTTGTAAACAAAGCTAGAGAGTTTTCACAAAAGGAGCTTAAACCTATAACAATTGATAATGATGAGACTAGGGAATTTCCTATTGACGCATACAAGAAGTTGGGCTCAATGGGGATGCTCGGTTTACCATATTCAAAAGAATATGGTGGCTCAGGCGGAGATTATTTATCATATGTTTTAGCAGTAGAAGAAGTTTCAAAGATACATGCGTCACTCGGCATTGCATATTCTGTCAGTGTATCTCTTTGTGCAGGAGGAATATTTAGCAGTGCCTCAGAGGAACTAAAGAAAAAATATCTTCCAGATATACTATCAGGAAAGAAACTTGGTTCGTTTGGATTAACTGAGCCAAATGCTGGTTCAGATGCATCAGGTGCTCAAACTATAGCATTGAAAGATGGAGATCATTATATATTAAATGGTTCTAAATGTTTCATTACTAATGGACCTCTATCAGATACATTTTTAGTATTTGCTTTTACAGATAAAGATTTAGGGACAAAAGGATTATCAGCATTTATTGTTGAAAAAGATTTCCCAGGATTTTCAATAGGAAAAATTGAAAATACATGTGGAATAAGAGCAGCTCAGGTTTCAGAACTTATTTTTAAGGACTGTATAGTTCCAGTTGAAAATCTAGTAGGACTAGAGGGGAAAGGTTTTGGAATAGCAATGAAAACTCTTGATGGTGGAAGGATAGGAGTTGCAGCGCAAGGACTTGGTATTGCAGAAGGAGCATTTGAGATAGCAAAAGAGTATTTGAAAGAAAGAAAACAATTTGGAAAGCCATTATATAAAAATCAGTATTTAGCATTTAAAATGGCTGAATTAGACCTAGAAATTGAACAAGCTAAGTATATATTGTATAAAGCAGTTCTTGATAAACAAGACGGAAAAAATTATTCGATATCAGCAGCTAAGGCAAAACTTGCGTGTACAGATGTTGCTATGCATGTAACTACAGAGGCAGTTCAAATGCTTGGTGGAAATGGATATATGAAAGAGTATAATGTTGAACGAATGATGAGAGATGCGAAGATTACTCAGATATATGAAGGAACAAATGAAATACAAAAAATGATTATTAGTGGTAGCATTTTTAGATAATTTAAATAACATAATTACTTATTGCAGTTTGTTTTAACAAAAGCAGATTGCAATAAGATAACGTTTAAATATATTTAAGATTAGTCTCTAAATAAAACAAAGATAGTGTTAACACTATCCTAAAAAAATAGGGGGAGTAAAAATGAATAATATTATTTTTGAAGAGGGAAAAGGTATTGCAAAGATTATTATTAATAGACCTAAGGCTCTTAATGCTTTAAACAGTGAGACTATAAAAGAGTTAGGAACAGTTATAAATGAAATATCAGAAAGAGACGATATAAAAGTCGTAATAATTACTGGCGCAGGCGAAAAGTCGTTTGTAGCGGGTGCTGACATAACTGAAATGAAAGATTTAACCGCGATACAAGCTAAAGAACTTTCACGTAAAGCGCAAAAAGTGTTTTCAGAAATTGAAAATATGCCTCAGGTAGTTATTGCTGCAGTTAATGGGTATGCTCTTGGTGGTGGATGTGAACTTTCTATGTGTTGTGATATAAGACTTGTTTCATCTAAAGCAAAGTTTGGTCAACCAGAGGTTGGCTTAGGAATAATTCCAGGATTTGCTGGAACTCAAAGGCTCCCTAGATTGATTGGAAAAGGAAGAGCTAAGGAACTTATATTTACCACAGATATGATAGATGCTGATGAAGCATACCGTATAGGTCTTGCAAACAAGGTATATAATCCGGAAGAATTATTACAAAAGGCATATGAAATGGCTGAAAAGATAATGAGCAAAGCTATGTATGCAGTAGGTTTAGCAAAAGCTTCAATTAACAATGGTCTTAATATGGATACTGAATCATCTTATAGCTATGAAAATAGTTTATGGACAATATGTTTTGCAACTGAAGACCAAAAGGAAGGTATGCAAGCATTTATTGAAAAAAGAAAAGCAATTCTAAAAGGATGCTAATCTATATTAATAAATTTATAATATTGTAAAAGGGGATGCAATTATATGAAAATATTAAAAGCTAGAGAAGCTGCTGAATTAGTAAAGGATGGCGATTGTATTGTAACTGACGGGTTTGTTGGTAGTTGTTGTCCTGAGACTCTTACTATAGCTTTAGAGGAGCGTTTTTTAGAAACAGGTAAGCCTATAAATTTAAATCTTATGTATGCTGCGGCTCAAGGCGATCAAAAAGGAAAGGGTGTGGATCATTTTGCACATGAAGGAATGACTAAAAGAGTTGTGGGTGGTCATTATAACATGTCACCAGCTCTTGGTAAATTAGCTGTAGAAAATAAAATAGAAGCATATAATCTTCCACAGGGAACTCTTGCGCAGCTTATGAGAGATATTGCTGGGAAAAGGGTTGGTACAATAACTCATGTAGGATTAAACACATTTGTTGATCCTAGAATTGAAGGTGGAAAATTAAATGACATTACAACAGAGGACATTGTAAAGGTAATTGAAATTGAAGGTGAAGAAAAGTTATTATATAAATCATTTCCAATTAATATCTGTTTTCTAAGAGGCACCTATGCTGATGGAAATGGGAATATAACTCTAGAAAGAGAAGTAGCTACTCTTGAATCAACATCTATTGCTCAAGCAACAAAGAATAGTGGTGGAATAGTTGTAGTTCAAGTTGAAAAAGTAGTAGCTAATGGCAGCCTTGATCCACGCCTTGTAAAAATTCCTGGAATATATGTAAATTATGTTGTTGTCGCGTCTCCTGAGGAACATGAGCAATGCTTTGGAGTTGAATATAACCCAGCTTGCACAGGAGAAATAAAAGCATCAATGGATTCAATAGAAAATACACATTTAGATGCCAGAAAAATAATAGCAAGAAGAGCTGCGTTTGAGCTTGAAGAGAATAGTGTTGTAAATTTAGGAATTGGAATACCTGAGGTAATATCATCAGTTGCGAGTGAAGAGGGTATTTGCGATTACATGACACTTACAGTAGAAGCAGGAGCAGTTGGTGGAGTACCCCTAGGTGGTTCAGCTTTTGGTGCATCAGTAAATCCACAAGCAATTCTAGACCAAGCCTACCAATTTGATTTTTATGATGGCGGTGGGGTCGACTTAGCATTCTTAGGCCTGGCTCAAGTTGATAAAGAAGGAAACTTAAATGTAAGTAAGTTTGGTACACGTATTGCAGGATGTGGTGGATTTATCAACATAACCCAAAATGCAAAAAAAGTTATGTTTTGTGGAACATTTACAACTCAGGGACTTAAAGAGGAAGTAAAAGATGGAAAGCTTGTTATAAAACAAGAAGGTAAGATGGTTAAATTTATAGAGAAAGTTCAGCAAATTACTTTTAGTGGGAAATATGCACGAAAAGTAAATCAGCCAGTAATGTATATCACTGAGCGAGCTGTGTTTGAACTTAGATCGGATGGTCTTTACCTTACTGAAATAGCACCAGGTATTAATTTGCAAAAAGATGTTTTAGATTTAATGGGTTTTAAACCTAAAGTGGATGGAACACCGAAACTTATGGATGAGCGTATTTTCTATGATAAACCAATGGGCTTAAAATCAAAAGTACATGCTTAAAATAAAGAGAAACTAAAACACAAATAAGCCCTATGCAGTAACTTGCACAGAGCTTATTTAAATTTAAGGTGTATATTGTCCTTCTACTTTTACCACTATATCATTTTGAGTATAGATATAACATAACATATGTCCATTCCTACTATTAGAGACACGTTTGAAAGTAGCGTAGGTAGTAGGTTGGTTATTAATATCATTGTTAAGTGGATTTATCAAAAATCCAAGAACGTTTAGTGAGGCAGTATTAGCTATAACATAGTTTTTTATAGTTTTGTTATTATTAAAAATATAGTAATCATCGTATACGTAATATTTTCCATCTTCATATAGGGCATTTCCATCCTTTTTAGCTGCTTCAATAGCATCATTTCTAATTAGAAAATTTACATCGTCAAAGCTCAAATATCTTTTGCCATTTTTGTCATATACATTAGAGATATAACCAATTTGTTTTGATTTTATTATTGGTTTAGGACTAACAATAACCTGCGCTTTCATTTCTTCTATTGATACTTTTTTAGAAAAAGAAAATGTTCCATTTTGATAGGCTAATTCTTTTAAATTTAAATTAGCAGAGCTCTGCTTAATGTTTTGATGGAAATTGTCAACTAGTACCTTGTTTTTAGAATAACCTGAGGTTAATACTAAAATAACAACGCAAGTTACCATAGCTAGTATTATTGAAACTTTTACTTTGGGTTCATTTAAATTAGAACTCATAAAATATTCACCACCTTTTATAATCAAATAAATAACATCATTATTGTAGTATTCGTAAAGATATTACTTTTATAACAAAAGTAACTGTTATATTAAACAAAATTAACGGCATTTTAATCTATTTTTATTAGTGCTTGTATTTATGAATGCTTTAAAATAAGTGGTTGACATTGAATCTCTTCACTTTTGTGAGGAGATTTTTAACTAATATAAATATAAACTTTTTATTGTAAATTGATTGAACATATGTCACAATAGTGTAATGTTAGATGTGCTTTATATTATTTTATTATTTATCCGTAACACTTAATTTTAAGTCATGTATGAAATTATGAGAACATAGGAGGAAAAGATGGGATCCAAGAATATATCACAGCGAAAACGAAAAAAAAATTATAAGCTTAGAAATTTTATATTTTATTTGGTTTTTATATTAGCATTTACAGGAGTTAGTGCTCCATTAATTATATTTCATGGTCCTTTTACTAATGTAAAAAAAACGATTGTAGATGCAGCAATGACTACACTTAGTCATCAATGGATTGCAAAGCTATTTTTATCTGATGCAGAAATTCAGAAAATTCGTGATGAAGATACAGTTCAAGTTATGCAGCAGGGTAATAATATCAAGTTTAGTAACAGCCATGACAATAGTATTGAAAGATATAATATTTCAAGTGGAATAAAGTTCAAAGGATATTTACTTATTATTAAAGATCCGGCTAGAGTTAAAGTTGGCTACAGTAACAAACTTGGAACCCAGGGAGAGCTAACAAGCCAGATAGCCCAGGATAATGGTTCTATAGCAGCTGTTAATGCAGGAGGTTTTTCTGATTCTTCCTCAACGAATGCAAAATGGACTGGCACGGGAGGAAAACCGACGGGTATTATTATGAGTAATGGAAATATTAAATTTAATGATATAACAGATCCAGACAAAAAGGTCGATATCACAGCTATTACAAGCAAAGCTCAACTTCTTGTTGGACTTCACAGTTTGAATGAGTTAAAAACGCTTGGTGTAACCGAAGCGGTGTCATTTGGGCCAGCCCTTGTAGTTGATGGTCAGGGAATGATAAAATCTGGAGATGGTGGACAGGGAATTGCACCGAGGACAGCCATTGGTCAGCGCGCGGATGGTGCTATATTATTGCTTGTTATTGATGGAAGAACAACTAAAAGCTTAGGTGCATCACTTAAAGATGTACAAAATGTAATGCTTGAATATGGAGCATCTAATGCCTCTAATTTAGATGGTGGTTCATCAACCACAATGTACAATAATGGTAGTGTCATTAATAACCCTTGCAATGCACTTGGCGAAAGAGCCGTTCCATCAGCTATTATCGTTAATCCTTAACAGATAGGAGAGTAACTATGAAAAAAGTATTTAAAAAAATGATAATATTAATAATCATTTCATTAATCGTACAAAGTGGCGGACTTTTCTATTTGAATAACTACTTTTTAACTTCAAATGCTGCTTTGAAATCTCAAAAGGTAGGAGATTCAGCGCAAAGTAAGAAAACGTCTGTTTCGACATTCAAAGTACCAAGTAACGCCACCACTATAGATGTTTCTTATGATGCAGGTTATATTTCATATTATTTGAATAATCAGCTATATGTTGTTAATACTATAACAGGTAAGAGCATTAATGTATCCTCTTCTAATGGAGTTAAAATATCATTTTGTAAATGGCTTCCGGATAGAAATAGAATGCTAGTTGTAGAAACTCAAAATAGAAATCTTTCATTATCATATTATGATGTTACTCAATCACAAAAAAGTAAAGTATCTGATATTTTAATGATTAGTTCTGCGTCTACTGTAAAGGATATTGAAGTATCACCTTTAACAAATGTAATTTATATAAAAGTTAAAAATGGTTATAAGTATTATTCTATATATTGGGTAAATATAATGAAATCAAGAAAAAAAATTGTTACTAAATCTGAGTATGTAGGGAATATTAGAGTAATACCTCATGAAGATAAGATGGTGTACGAAAATTTAACCAATAATAAGGTTTATGCAACTGGGCCAGACCACGCTTTGAACTTTAGTGGCTCTACAAAATCATGCTTACTCGCAATAGATAATAATGATCAGGTTTATGTTGGAAATGTGAATAGTAGTAATAAAATTGATAAGATATATTATGGTAAATTGGGCGGTGACTGGAAGTCACTTCCATTAAGCACAGCAGTAAGTAAAGATAACTTGTTTGTCACTGGTAGTGGTAAGGTTTATAAAAATGATAAGATTAAATCTATGGTAACAGAAATCCAAACAAATAAAGAAACAATTTATAAAGGTACATTCCTGCAATCATATAGTACTGGAGTTGCATCATTAAGTGATGGAAATTTAGTTAAAACACCTTTCAATTAAACTAAGAGTATATTATTTTCAGTTAAATCATGGAATATTCCAAAATATAATTGAAATATGTAAATAGGTGATTGAGGATCAGAAATTTTTCCTGTTAATAATCTGGAGGAATATAGTTATGGTAAAGAAAATTATAATAAAAGTAATAGTTTTACTATTTATATTTATGATATTATTAATAGGATGTGTAAGTGATACGAGTCCCCTAATGAAGTGTGCGAAAATAGATAATAATGATATTCAATCTAAAATGTCTAAATATATAGATGATTATTCTCCAAAAGATAAATTTAGCGGTACGGTTATTGTTGCGAAGGATAATGAGATTATATTAGATAAAGGGTATGGAATGGCAGATTATAATAATAAAATTATTAATAAATCAAAAACAGTTTTTGAAATTGCATCCATAACAAAGCAATTTACGGCTACAGCGATTTTAATGTTACAAGAAAAGAATCTTTTAAGTGTCCAAGACACAGTTGATAAATATATTCCTGATTATCCAGAGGGAAATAAAATAAAAATATATAATCTTCTCAGTCAAACCTCAGGAATTATTGATTATAGTCAACCTTCGGAAAAAGGAAAACTTACCTATACACCATTGGAAATTATTGAACTTTTTAAAAATAAACCGCGCAAGTTTGAAACTGGAACAAAGTATGAGTACAGTAGTTCAAATTATATATTGCTTGGATATATAATAGAAAAGGTGTCAGGTATGAAATATGAGCAGTATTTAGAAAAGAACATATTTAAACCTTTAAAATTAAATAATACCGGATTTTTAAGCAATAAAATGATTACAAAGAATAGAGCAATAGGATATGCTCTATCTGAAAATTCGGGCAAATATACACCAGCATCTAATGCAGAAAATTCAACATTATACTCTGCTGGAGGAATTTATTCAACAGTTAATGATTTATATACATGGGGTATTGCATTATTTGAAGAAAAGTTAATTAGTAAAGAGTCATTAAATGAAATGCTTACACCATTATTAAACACTTATGGGTATGGATATGGATTGATTATTAGCAAAAATGCTATGGAAGATAAAATGGTTTGGCATAATGGAACTCTATCAGGCTATTCATCATATATAGGGAAAAATATTAATAAAGACTATGTATTTATTATACTTAGCAATAAAGGTTCATACAATGTTGTACAAATGGTTTCAGGATTAACAGATATCTTAGAAGTGAAAAAATAACTTAGAAGAAGCAAATTTAACAAAAGTGACAGAGTAGCTTATTATAAGAGTATAGATAATATGGTTAATTCTTATGGTTTTGAAGTCACTGATTTTTCAAAATATGAAAGATTAGATTATTTTATGAACAAATATAACATCCATATCTTTAGGAAGATATGGATGTTATATTTTTTTCTAAAGTTATGGGAGACTTTCCTTCGGAAATTTTATTGAAAATTAAAAATAAAAAAAGGAATATAATGGAACATGGAGAATTGGTATATTATGTAATTAATTAATAGTGAATATAAAATGTAAAACAATAAAAATAAGTTTAAAGAATTAAGGAAGTTTCAAATTCAATAAATTATTTAGAAGGAGCTAATTATATGAATTGTAAGCATTGTGGAAATATATTATCTGAAGATAGTAAAGTATGTCCTAATTGTGGAATTCACGAAGACACAAAGAATTTACAAAAGTTAAATGATGATTCAGAAGAGAAAATCAATAATTCTAAAAATTACATCCTAAATTTTAAAAAAATTATTTTCAATAAAATAACAATGGCTGTTTTAATTTTCTTGATAATAACTTCAGTAGTGATCATAGGTAAACTAAAAGTTTTCAATAATAATGATAATATAGAAAGTAATCTAGTTCTACAAAACAATTTGGGCGGTACATATTATAATAGAAATTTAGACAAGACAGTTAGCGATAAAGATGTTATTATATTCCCTGATAAAAATTTGGAAAAGGTAGTTAGACATGCGATTAAGAAATACAATGGAGACATTTTAAAAGGTGATGTAGCTAAGATAAAAGAGTTAAAGGCTTCTAATACAAATATAAGTAACCTTTCAGGCATTCAAAATTTAACTGATTTGACTTTGTTATATTTATATAATAACAAAATAGACAATATAGATTATTTAAAGGGACTTACTAAGTTAACTGTATTAGATTTATATAATAATAAAATTGAAAATATAAATGCTTTAAAGAAACTCACTAATTTAACAACATTATATTTATGGAATAATAAAATCCACAATATAGATGGTTTAAATGGGCTTACTAATCTGACTGTATTAGATTTATGGGGTAATAAAATCAGCGATATTGATGCATTAAAGAGACTTACTAATTTGACTGTATTGGATTTATCTAATAATAAAATCAACAATATAAATAGTTTAAAGGGGTTTACTAAATTGAATGCATTATATCTAGGAACTAATCCAATTACAGATTATTCAATAACAAGTTCTTATTATAGCGATCTAGAAGATAAGGATTTTATATTACAATGAAAAATTTAAACATTCAAAAAGTGGGAGACTTTCCTTCTGAAATGCCGTCAAATGATGTATTAAAATATCCTCAGTTAGATAACTACTTTTCAATAATTAATTATTGAAAAGTAGTTATTTTTACGTTCTTAAAATAATGATATAACATTGTATAAAAGTTTATAATTTGTTTAAATATAAGAATTTATTGATTAATTTATATTATATGTAAAAATCTTGACAATATTAGTAGTTAGGTATTATTATTAAGTAATGATAAAATTTATTTTTAAAAACTAAACCTAAAATATATTTTAAAACAACATAACAATAAAGATCTAAGTATTTAACGTATCAAATAATTTGAAAGGAGAGTTATTTAAAATTTAAAATTTAAATGATAATATGAATGGTGTGATAAATTATGATGAAACTTAAAAGTAAGAAAAAAATAGTAATTATTAAAAAGAAAAGATTTATTTTAGTAATATCAGTATTTATTATACTTTTGTGTTTAATATTTTATATTGGTAGTAAAGTAAGTGCTAAGAAACAGGTAGTTAAAAATGTTAACACAACAAAAGTTACACTACCACAACCACGAACTGATGTAAATATGAATGCAAGGGAAGGTAAATCTATTAATAAAGAATTAAATTCGGATTCTTCAAGTACGAATGTTTATAATTCAGATGGACATAAAGTAGCCTATCTAACTTTTGATGATGGACCTTGTGATAAGACTACCCCAGGAATTTTAAAAGTTTTAGATAGTTATAATATAAAGGCAACTTTTTTTATAGTTGGTAGTTACGCAATAAAGTATCCTGATTTAGTAAAAAAAGAAGCAATGGATGGTCAAGCTATTGGAAATCATACCTATTCGCATAATTATAATTATATTTACTCTAATACTAATACATTTTTAAGTGATATTAATAAATGTGAGACTATATTGAAATCAATACTAGGTAGTGATTTCAATAGTAAACTAGTAAGATTTCCAGGTGGGTCATTTGGTAAGAAATTGGAACCTTTTAGAGTGGCACTTAAAAGTGATGGATACCATTATATCGATTGGAACGACTTAACGGGGGATGCAGAGGGTCAAAATATACCAGTGGATAAGTTATTAGATAATCTTAAAAAGAACACTGAGGGAAAGGGACATGTGGTTATTTTAATGCATGATCTTTCAACAAAGGCGACAACTGTCCAAGCACTACCAAAAGTTATTGATTATTTAAAATCTAAGGGATATTCATTTAAAACGCTTAGTTAAATTCGGTATTTTTTCGAATAATAGATATAGTAAGAATACTTAGATACATCAAAAAAGTAAATTTAAATCTCTGAGGGACTCCTCGGAGATTTTTTTTTAGACATACTGTCTTTCTGATTTTTTCGGGCATAATAATTCCCCCAATCATAGGTTTAGTATCCTACAGTTGGGGGAAATTTGAAATGTTTTAGAAAGGTTTTTGTTTTAAAAATTATATATTTAAAACTGATTATATATATAAGTAATTCTCACATCTGACTGAAATAAAAACAAATAACTGCAACCTAAAATGACAGTGGTATAAATAAGTATCATAAAAATCATATTAGTTTTTATTTTTGTTATAATATTTATCAATAGCTTCATTAACATATACCCAACCCTTCCAGCCTATGTGAGCACTATCCATTAGAAAGTAATTTTCATTTTCATATTTTGAAAAATCAGCAATTTCAAATCCATAAGAATTAACCATATTATTTATTTTTTTATAATAAGATAACCTATCATTTTTATTATATCCAACATAGTCATACCATTTGCCATTTACAGGAATATTTAAAAATAATGGTTTAATTCCTTCATCCTTGCAAACGTCTAACAGCAATTTGAAATCCTCATATTCTGGAGATTTTATACATAAATCATTATTAGGAGATACCCTTATTGTTTCTGGGTTTCTTTTAAATGCATGCTCATATACTCTATTGTCCATACCAAATTTATTATTAGTAGACTCTGACTTAGCCATTTTTGAAGCCTTTTTTAATTCTGAGTTCCAATTAGTAATTGTATGCGGTGGTTTTAAACCATTTGCAAGCTTACGATCGGACTTAAGATATTTATTGCTTTTTATATCATCTTTTAAAACTAATAGTTCATATCTTAGCCAGTAATATGGTGTCATTAAGTACCTTTTAGAGGTACTTAATAAGTCCCTATTGCTATAAAGGGAACAGTAATCCCGCATAAGAGCAAAGTGCTTATTGACTTTTTTACCAGAAATCAACACTATTCTTTTAGAAAAATCTTGTTTTGTAGTTAAACTTATATTCTTATTAAACAAAAATCCATATACTTGTAGTTCAGATGAATTGGCTTCAAAAGTATTTTCATCAATACCCTTTTTTACAAACCATTGTGGGGAAAGTACGAAAACTACCTTTTGTCCCTTAAGTTCATGGCCTAGTGCTCCAAAATCGGCAGCATGTACTAAGCATGTATAACCTGCTTTTCCTATAAGATTAATTTGAAAGCCATCTTTTTTACCGTTAAAAAATTTAATGGGTTGAGTATAATATCCAATAGTATGTTCAAGTTCAGAAGAACCGAACATAAAAAGATTATCATTCTGCCTTGCGCCCATGCTTTGAAGTATCGGACTTTTAAATTTATGATCAGTTAAATTCTCTCCAAACTCGTTATAATATTTTTTTGAAATAAGACCTTCATAATGGTTTTGATAAAAAAATAAAAAACCAAAACAGATAATAATAGAACAAATAAAAGTTATGACCTTTTTCATTCTATTTTACTATTAGAGAGAGCTTTAAGGTATTCAATTAGTTTATTTGGTGTCTCTATATCTTTTCTTCCAACAATAGCAGGATCAAGTTTAATGTTAAAGTTATCCTCTATAGCTACAATAAGTTCAATTATTCCTAATGAATCTAATCTCCCGCTGTCAAATAAATTCTCATTACTCTCTTCACGTAAATCCTCACCAGTAATTTCTTCTAATATATTATAAATTGTTTCTTCCATATAAATTCCCCCTTTTATTTAAATAAAAATCCTGAAAATATTAAAAAGCTAAAACATACCAAATTAAAAGTTAAAAAAGTTGAAGCAATTTTAAAATAAACTTTTTTCTTGTGTTTTTTGTAGAATGATTTTCTCTGAAAATAATCTGTAACTATGAGTAAAACACCATGAAAGGCACCATAAACAACATAATTAAGTTGAATTCCATGCCATAGCCCCATGATTATCATGTTTATCATGAACCCAATGTAGGAGGCTGTATATCTACTCTTGAACCACTTTTTCTTAATGGCACTCATTACGAATCTATTATAAATAAAATCTCTAAACCAAAAAGATAAGCTCATGTGCCATCTGTTCCAAAATTCTTTTATATCTTTACTTATAAATGGAAGATTAAAGTTATCAGGTGTTTTTATTCCCATTATGTAACTTACACCTATGGCGATTAAACTGTAACCTGCAAAATCAAAAAACAAATAAAAGCTATAAGAATACATATATGTAATTGTATTTAATAAGGTGTGTGGTCTTAATAGGATTACGTTAATAAAATGCGTTTGTATATAAAATCCTATCAGAAATTTATATCCTACTCCTTGTAAAATCTTAAATATTCCATCACCTAAATATTCAACATATTGTCTGGATGTTATAGCCTTGTTGCTTTCCTCTGTAAATCTAATTGAACGGTCAATGGGACCAGAACTTAAGGTTGGAAAAAACAAGATAAAATAGGCTAAATCAAACACATTTATTTTAGTAATATACCCGTCAAAAATTTGTATTAATATCTGAATAATTTTAAAAGTCAAATAAGAAATTCCTAAAAATCCAAGTTCTTTGTGTATAAATATATTGCCTAGTTTTGAGTATAGTAATGGTGATAGACCTATTGCTATCATTATCCAAAGCAACCATCTTTGTTTAAACTTTTTTATAATAAAGCTGTAAAATATAATTAATAAAAATTCCATTATAAAAAACAAAATTAAGTATTCAGCTTGTTGTTTCGATTTACCAAAAATCAAATAAACCATAAGTAAGCTTGCGGGTAGCCCGTACCACTTTATCCTTTTGCCAAGTAAACCAACAATAATCGCCGGGATTAAGGCCAAAATCATTAAATAGAAATATAAAAAATCTCCATAAGGAACTAACATCTAAAATTCCTCCATTATCTTTTTTCTATCTATTTTGCCATTAGCGTTCATTGGTAAAACTTCTATTACCTTTACTTTACGCGGTATCATATACGAAGGTAATAAGTCCCTTAAGAATTTTTTAACTGTTAGAATTATGTTTCCTTCAAATTTTTCATGTAATACTACTGCTGTTGCTAAATATTTAATTGTGCCATTTTCTTTAATTGGTACTACAACTGCATTTTTTATAAAAGGTAGTTGTCTGATATTGTTTTCAATATCTTCAATTTCCACTCTATAACCATGAAGTTTAATTTGGTTATCTATTCGACCTTCATAATATAATAGGTCATTAACAGTATAACCCATATCTCCTGTTCTGTATCCTCTTTTTTTTATACCAGAAATTTCGCTGTTAAAGAAGAATTTTTCTGTTAATGTAGGGTCAGCAAAGTAACCTACACTTACACTATCGCCTAATATTAATATTTCATTTGTATTTTCTTCTATGATTATTTCACAATCTTTCTTCACGTATCCAACTGGAAGAGTTTCTTTACTTAAAAGCATTTCTTTTTTTATTTCAACTGCGGTTACTGCAACTGTTGCCTCTGTTGGACCATAAAAATTTATTATTTTAATTGTAGGGAATCTTTCAAACAATCTTTTTACGCATTCCTTGGAAAGAGTTTCTCCACAAAATAACATTTGATTTAATTTAGGTAATAATTTTTCGTTAAACTGTTCACTTTGTAAAGCCATTTCTGCGAAAGATGGAGTGGAGACCCAGGTTGTAATCCCTGAAGACTTAAAATTAACAAAAAGTTCAGGTAAATTAGCTATCATATCTTTATCAATACTATATAGTATTGAACCAGAAACCAATGATAAATAAGTGTCCATTACAGATAAATCAAAAGAAAAAGGTGCTTGATTCATGAATATTTTGTCCTTTTCATTAATTAGAGTTATACCCCAATCAAGGAAGCTTTGAAGGCAATTTTTTGTTATTTGCACTCCCTTTGGTTTGCCAGTGCTTCCTGAAGTATAGATTATGTAATAAACATCTTCACCCTTAAGTCTATAACTTATATTGGGTATTTTATTCTCGTATTGCAATAGTCTTTTTTCTAAATCACTTTTATTTAGTAATATATCTGCAGGAATATCAGATAAATCATCCGATGTATTTATAATTAATTTAGCACCAGAAATAATTAAAATATCCTTAAGTCTTGTAATTGGAGTCGAGATGTCTACTGGAATATATGGATGTCCACTTTTAACGCAAGCTAAAAAGCTTATAAGCATTAAATGATCCTTATGTCCAAAAACTATTATAGGCGTTTTGTCTTTGCCGAATAATTCTATTATATTTACAGCAAGTGAATCTGATTTTGTTTTAAGTTCGCTATAAGTTAGATTAGTGTTTTTATAAATATGAGCTACTTTATTAGTAGTACAATAATTTTCAATTGTATTAATAAAATCCATACGTCTTGTCCCCCTATACTTTAAAATCCATTTTATCATTTTGTTACATAACATAATAATTACATAATGATTACACATTAATCATACAAATCATAAAAATCACCCAAATTACACATGTTTTTTTGACAATTATTAGCATAAAAGTAATCCATTAAATATGTCCTATGTCATTATAAGGCATATTTATAATAAAGGTGTGAATAAATTGTAAATATTATTTTAGAAAACGTTATATTAAGAAATTTAGGCCTATATTGTGTATTTTCAATAATAGAATAAAACCTGGAGTTACAACATTATAGTAATAATTATAACAAATATGTTATAATTAGAATATAGATAAGTAAAAAAAATTATATGAGGGGGAATCATTAATGAAAGAAATGAATAAAACTGAATTGAAAAAATTGGATGGTAACGTGTCAGAATTTAAAAATAAATTAGAGAAATTTCACTTAGATATAAATTCTGAAAACCCAATGCAGATTATATTAAAGGGAAATCTTTATATAGAATATGCGCTTAGAGAAAGACTGAAGAAGCACCTTAAGAATCCAGATATTTTAGACTGTGATAAGTTGACATTTGATCAATTGGCAAGATCAGTATTTTCATTAGGGTTGCTTCCAATTGATATATTTAAAACAGTTATGAAAGTAAATTATATAAGAAATTTATATTCTATTAATCTTAAATATAATTTTAATGAAGAAGAGTATAGAAAACTCGAAAATACATTTTCACCTGATTTTAAGGAAATGTATTTAGTATTTTTGGGAACACACGAATATCCAGTAAGTACGTTAATAAAATTACAGACTGCTATATTTACAATATGGCAATTAATTTTAAACAGATATAATGTGCTAGAAAATATGTAATCCCATAAGGTAGTTCAAGATAAAAATAATAAGGTTATATTCCTAAATGATATTTTTAGGAGTGTAACCTTATTATTTTTATCTTGAATATATATTATTTATTAGCTTCTTTTCCTTTAATGGCTTCTTCTATTAATTCAGTAGTTTTAGCTAGTCCAAAAACCGCACTATTAACCGTCAAATCATAGTTCTTAATACGTCCCCATTTACGTTCCGCATATATTTGATAATAGGTTTCTCTTGCCCTATCAGTTTTGTGTAGCGTTTCTTCGACATTTTTTTCTGATATTCCATATTCATATTGAATACGCTTCATTCTACTTGCCTTATCTGCATGAATAAATACATGGAAGCTCCCTTTGTAATCAGCTAAAATGGAATCGGAACAATGTTCCATAATCACACAAGATTCGGTATTTGCAATCTTCATAATAGCTCTCTTTTCTGATTCATAAATAGCATTTAGAGGATCTTTCTCTTTTTTAGAAAAGGCATATCCTTGGGATAATAATTGGTTTAGTAATAAATTCGGAATAAATTGGTCGTTTTCTGCAATGAATTTTTCAGAAAGGCCAGTTTCTTCGGCGGCGGTTTTTAATAATTGCGTGTCGTAGAAAGAAATACCTAAATCGGCTGCTATTTTTTTACCAATATCACGCCCTCCACTACCATATTCACGACTAATTGTCACTACTAGTGGATGAATTTCTTGAGAAGTTGTTAAAACTTGACTCGTATTCACAGTTATTGATTTACCTTTAAATACAGTATCCATAAAACTCAAATGCTTGTTAATTAAACGAACAAGGGTTCCAACTAATAAAGCAGCTAAAACTGTTCCTTCTCTTATTCCATTTAGTCGATGAAAAAGAATAAACGAAAAAAGAAAACCGCAAATTACAAGTGTAACATCGAAAGCTACTTTTAATTTTCCAAATTCCTTCTTCGTAACTATTGAAATGGCACTAACTACCCCTTCACCAGCCATCATGACAACATCAGCAGTTACTTCCATACTTACTCCAAGAGCAAGAATTAAGCAACTAAGTATAAATAATCCTATTTGAGCGGGGTAACTGGTCACGCTTATCCATGATAACAATCCCATAGTAAAATCGGTAAAATAGGCAAATAAAAAAGCTACCACAACTTGAAGTAGCTGAATGGGCTTGAATTGTTTTCTTAATAATAAAATTTGAAAAATTATAAATAATAAGTTCATTAAGAAAGTAAATTGACCAATGGTCATAGGCAATCCCAAGCTCAACACGTATGGCACACATGAAATCGGAGACGTTCCTAAATTAGACCTGGTGGATAACACAACACCCACCGCCATCATGAATAACCCTAAAACAAAAAATAAATAACGTTTCACTATCTCGCGAATTGACACTTTAAAGTTCACTCTCCTTCACTTTTTTCATTGTTTTGTTTCTAATCAGATAAATTATCAAACATCTTTGTTAGTAGACGAAACGTCACTTCCTGCTGCTCAACTGTAAAACCTTCAAAGGCTTTCTTCCTCACCTCTTCAAAAATTTTTAAAACTTCTTTGGTCACTATTTCTCCTTCTTTTGTTAAAGAAACATGTAAAGAACGTCGATTCCCATTTAGCTGTTTTCGTTCAATCAGATGAGCCTTCTCCATTCTGGCTAATAAATTAGTGACCGTTGCTGGCTCTATTTCACAAGCTTTGGCAATTTCTTTTTGCTCGCAGCCATTGTGATATTCTAGAAATTCCAAAATTTTTGGTTGACCTGGGGATAATCCTAAGGTACTTGTTTGTAACAAAATTTTTTTGTTACAGAGTGTGTGACAAAGCCGTAATATGTAATGCAGCTCTTTGTTCATGTTTAGTCCCTCCTTTTGATTAGAAATGCAACAGTTAGAAAGCTAACTATTGTATTATATACCTAAATAGAAAGTGAGTCAATCTTCAAGAGCAAAAGCGCCTACGCCTCGCTTTTTAATGAAGAAGAGTATAGAAAAGTTAAAATAAAAGGTAAAGACCAGAGAAAATGATAAATCACTACTTCTGGTCTTTACCTTTTATATATAAATTGTAAGATGTTTTATTATATTAGACTTTAAATTTGTCAACTGCGTTTTCTAGTTTATTCACTAACTGTTTCAAATCTTCTGCATGAGATTCTGCCTTATTTATTGCTAATAATTGCTCAGCAGTAACAGCTGAAACTTCTTCTGTAGCTGCGCAAGTTTCTTCGGCAGCTGCAGAGATATTAGTTATATTAGCAACTATAGCTTCTTTTTTATTTGTCATATTCTCACTAAATTTACTTATCTCATTCATCTTATCCATTAACGCTTTAAAAGATTCAGATATATCTTTAAATTGTTCTCCGGTTTGATATACAGCCTCATTTTGCTCTTCAACTATGATTTGAGTATTTTCCATAACTGTTACAGCAAATTTTGCGTTGGTTTGAACTTCTGTTATCAAGGTTCCAATCTGATTAGTAGCGTCAGAAGATTGTTCCGCTAATTTACGAACTTCATCTGCTACAACTGCAAAGCCTCTACCACTTTCCCCGGCTCTTGCAGCCTCTATAGCAGCATTTAGTGCTAGTAAGTTAGTCTGTTTAGCTATATTATCTATTGTTTCTATTATTACACCTATCTTCTGGGAGCTTTCATCAACTCTCTGAATTACTTCACTTACATCTTTGTTAGCCTTATTATTCTCATTATTTTTATCTGAAAGTAATTTAACTACCGACCTACCTTTTGTAGTGATTTTAACAGTGTGGTTAGAAATGTCCTTCATTTCACTAGCAGCTACAGAAACATGCTCAATATCTTGAGTTATACTAGATATTTCACTTACACTGCTTTCGGTATCTTTAGCTTGCTCCGTAGCGGTTATAGCTATGTCTTCAATAGCTTTGGCAACTTCCTCTGAAGCAAGTGCAGTCTGTTTAGTTATGTCCGTAAGAGAGTTAGATGAATCTAATAGAGTTCCAGAAGAATTTTTTATTTCTCTAATTAAATCACCAATACTACCTATCATATAATTAAACTTATTAGAAATTTGACCGAACTCGTCATTCCTTTTTAAAATATTTCCTTGTAATGTAGATTTATCTAGATGACCTTCTGACGCAAGCGAAATTTTCTCCGTTATGTTTTTAAGTGGAGTTGTAATATAAATGGAAAGGAAATTCGCTATAATTAAAGATAACAATAATGCACCTGCAATAATAATCAGCATAATCATTATAATCAAATTCAATTCATTAAAGGCCTCACTGGAATTTACTTCAACTATTACACCCCAATTAATCTTATCAATAAATTTATAGGTAGATAGTTTAGCAACATTATTACTTGCGTATTCGATTTGTCCGGTTTGTTTTTTTATAACCTTAGCTACAGGGTTAAGCTTTGTTAAATCCGTAAGTTGGTCAGCCAGTTTCTTATTACTATGGCCAATTGCTTTTCCAGCTCCATCAACTAAATAAACTTGTCCTGATTTCCCATAACTTTCTTTTATTACTAAATCACTAAAAACACCCAATGAAAGGTTAGCAGCTAATACACCTACGACTTTTCCATTTTTCAAAATAGGGGTAAAACATATTATTATTGGTTTCTTTGTAGTACCAGATATCAATACATTAGAAAAACCAGATTCACCTTTCATTCCCATTTTATAATAATCTCTATCAGACCTATCTGCTAGCTTATTTTTCCCCATAGAACTATAAAACATCATACCTTTTGGGTCTAATGCTGTAAAATCTAAAATCATTGGGAATTGTGTTCTAAATGTTTTACATATACTATCAAGTTTGTTGAAATCCATAGATTGAACTTCATCCGTAGCGACTAGACCAGTCATCAAACTTTGAATATCATTTAGTGTTAATTTTATTTGTTTCTCAACAGCATTTGCCTTATTCATTTGTTGAGTATAAGCACTTTTCTTCATAATACTTGAATTTTTTACTCCAATAATTGCAGTAGATATAATAAGTGGTATTATAATAATAATTACGATAATAATTGAGATTTTAAATTTAAAGCCATTTATAGTTTTTATATCAATCACTCCCAGCAAAATATTTTCAGTGCAATTTATAATTACCTTTCATTTTTATAAATTCACACAATAGGTTATAAATACATATTCGACATAATATTGTAAAAACCTTTTAAATTTTTATATCCAAGAAAGAAATAAATAGTTATCTATTATCTTTATTGAATTATTTGCTTCATAGATAAGTCTACATTCCTTAAAATTATTTTAAAGGAATATGTACTTATTATGTGGAATGTATTAGGAATGAGTTAATAATATATTAATAATTTGTCAAGATACTATTTGAATACATAGTATAATATTTTACGCAAGGAGGAATTAAATTGTTAGAGGTAAAAAAACTTACTAAAAAATTTAAAAGTTTTACTGCAGTGGATGGAGTTTCGTTTGTTGCTAATGGGGGAGAAATATTAGGTCTTATCGGAGAAAATGGAGCTGGGAAAACAACTATAATGAGAATGCTTGCAACTATGCTTAAGGTAACAGAGGGGGAAGGAAAGATTTCAGGACATGATTTAGTGAAGGAGCCTGAAAGCATTAGAGGAGAAATAGGGATTTTATTTGGTGGAGAGGTTGGTCTATATGACAGGCTTACAGCAAGAGAAAATATAATGTATTTTGCCCAATTGAATGGGATGAGTGAAGGCGATGCAAAAAAAAGCATAGAAGAACTTACTCGAGAACTTGAAATGAATGAATTTATAGATAAAAGGGTAGGTAAATTCTCAAGAGGTATGAAACAAAAGGTAGCAATTGCAAGAAGTATTGTCCATAAGCCTTCCGTTATGTTATTTGATGAACCAAGTACTGGCCTTGATGTTTCTGCCACAAGACTTATCCAAGACTTTATATTTAAATGTAAGTCAGAAGGTAAGGCTATAGTTTTCTCAAGTCATAGCATGACAGAGATTGAAAAGCTTTGTGATAGAGTTGTAATAATACATAAGGGAAAAGTTGTGGAACATGGAACAATAACTTCATTAAAGGCTAAATATAATAATGAAGATATGGAAGATATTTTTGTGAAACTTATAGGGGGTAATCATGAATAAATTAGTTAGTGTAATATTACTAAAAGAACTTAAGGATATGCTTAGAGATAAAAAGACAATAATAGTAAGTTTACTTATTCCTCTTTTGTTAATGCCAGTACTTAGTTTTATTATGGGGAAAACTATGAATAGTGCACAGGATGATGTTAATCAAAATACCAAGATTGTAATGGTGGATAAGGGGAATAGTAATCTTGGTAAAATATTAAAAAAAGATAAGTCTATAAAATTTTTAAGTGGCACTGATGGACAAGGAGCAGTAAAGGATGGAAAGGCACTATTGTCCATCGAAATACCAAAGGATTTTGACGCATTTATTTCAAAGGGTAATAATTCTGGTATAAAGATTTTTTACGATAATACAAGTCAAAAATCATCGATTGCACTCAGCAAGGTAACTGGTATAATAGATGAATTAAGTAAGGAAATAGTGGGAAGTAGATTAACAAAAATGAATATTGATATAAAGATATTAACGCCGATAACAGTTGCTAAAACAAGTTTCCAAAAGGAAGAAAATGCACAAGGGCAGATAATATTAGGAATGCTTATTCCTATATTCGTGCTTCTATATAGTGCAACGGGAACTATTGCAGCAGCAACAGACCTAGGGGCGGGTGAGAAGGAACGTGGAACACTTGAACCACTTTTAACTACCAAAGCTGGAAGACATTACATATTAACAGGAAAACTCTATGCAATAACAATAATGGGTTTTATAGTATCAGTATGCTCAATGATTGGACTTCTAGTTTCAATGAAAATTCCTGGTGGGATGTTCGGAAATGGAAGTTCATCAATTAGTCTAAGTTACAAAGCAATTGCATTAATTGGAGTAATAACAATAATAACAACAATGTTTTTCGGTGCACTTGAACTAGCTGTAAGTATATATGCTCGTTCTTTCAAGGAAGCTCAAACTTATTTGACACCATTTTCAATTATTCCTATATTTGCTGCTTATGGAACTATGTATATGGATGCAAAAAACATACCTTTTCTTTATTTCAACATACCACTACTTAGTGTAAGTTCAGTGGTTAAGGAACTTACAAGTGGAATTTACAATTATGGTCATATTGGAATAACAATAGGATGGTCCATAGTTTATACTATAGCGGCTGTTATTCTAGCAAGACATATGTTTAATAAGGAAAGTGTAATATTTAGATCTTAGAATTCAAAAATAGATATAACAAAAGCACCCTAGGGTGCTTTTGTTATATCTATTAAGTTTTTTTCCATAGTTTTAAATTCACATATTACTGATTCATCAGGCCTCTTTGTTAAAAGGCTTCCAACGATAACAGCTATAAGAGATAGACTAAAGCCTGGAATCATTTCATACAAATGAGCCGATAGTCCAGTAAGAATCCATATAATAACGGTTAAACCACCTACAACCATACCTGATAATGCACCCCACTTAGTCATTCTCTTCCAGTAAAGACTAAGTAAAAGCATTGGCCCAAAAGCAGAACCAAAGCCCGCCCATGCTTGACCTACTATATTAAGAATAGTTTTGTTTGGAACATATGCAAATATTACTGCAAAAGCTGCAATTATAAGGACAGATATTCTTCCAACAAACATTTGAGTTTTCTCTGTTGCTTCTTTATTAAGAAACGTAAGATAAAAATCCTTTGTTATAGAGCTTGAACAAACCAAAAGCTGAGAAGAAATAGTACTCATAATGGCAGCAAGTACTGCTGAAAGTATTATCCCAGTAACAAAGGGATGGAATAGTATATCTCCAAGGCGAAGAAAAACCATTTCAGGATCTTTTAATGGTTGGCTTATAGATGTAAAATATACAAGCCCTATAAGTCCACTCGCCATAGACCCGAGAAGTCCAATGGTCATCCAGCCTATTCCTATCCTTCTTGCTGATTTAAGTTCTTTTGCAGATTTAATAGCCATAAAACGAACTATAATATGAGGCTGACCAAAGTAACCAAGGCCCCATGCTAAAAATCCTACAATTGTAGATAAACTTGTTCCACGAAGTACATCAAATAATGCAGGGTCAATATGTTTTACCTTGTTAACAAAAGTACCAGGATCTATTCCCAGATTTGTATAGGCTGCAATAGGCACGATAACTAGTACAATAAACATAAGACTGCCTTGAAAAAAATCTGTTAAAGTTACAGCTAAAAAGCCTCCAAAATATGTATATATTACAACTATAGATAATGTCACTACTACGCCAGAAGTATATGTGAATCCAAACAAGTCCCTAAATAATTTTCCACCAGCGACAATACCAGAGGAAACGTATAATGTAAAGAAAACAAGTATTATTATGCCTGATACAATCCTTAGCATTTTAGAGTTATCTTTGAATCTATTTTCAAGATAATCTGGTACAGTTAAAGAATCACTAGCAACTTCAGTATATATTCTAAATCTTGGAGCAAGCAAGCGATAATTAAGATAGGCCCCTATAGTTAATCCGACACTAAGCCAAATGCTTGAAATGCCTGTAGCATATACAGCGCCAGGTAGGCCCATAAGCATCCATCCACTCATGTCACTGGCACCAGCAGATAAGGCTGTAACCATAGGCCCTAAACTTCTTCCTCCAATCATATAATCAGAAATATTATTGGTTTTTCTGTAGGAATAGTATCCTATTACAAGTAAGATGATTAAGTATAAAACTATTGCTAAAAGTGAGTAAAATTTCATTCAGATTCTCCTTTATTCTAATTTAGGTTTTATAATGTGCATAAAATGTAGAAATATATAAATATATTATCATATTTATGGAAAAATTGGAACAATAATAGTAAAGTGTAATCAAAAAATCACCTATAAAATATACAGGTGATTTTCTGGTTATATTACTTGCTTCCATTATATTTTATTAAAATATCTGCAATTTTTTTATTTTCACAAAGATCTAATGGAGTGTAGCCTGTGGAATTTGTTGAATTTATGTCAAAGCCTAAATTTATTAGTGAGTTTAAAAATTCTTCGAAATGTTCATCAAAACAGTTGATATAATCATCGTGAAGAAGAGTGTTTTTGTATTTATCACGTATATTTATATCTGCTCCATATTCTACAAGTAAATTCAGAAGTTCCACAGAATAATTAAAGCTACAGTAAAATACAGGAGTTTTACCAGATATGTTGATTTCATTAACTTTAGCACCTTTTTTAAGTAGCATAGTTATTACATCTATGTGAGGTTTTATTCTTGCACAAAGTTTATGAAGAGGGGTTTCTAAGAGATCACTATTATGAGCGTTAATATTGGCACCGTTATCTATTAGAAGTTCAATTGTTTTAAAATAATTATTTTGGCAATTATCAATAGCATAATAAAGTATGTTTTCAAGTTTAAAATCAGGATTTGAATCTTTAGCGTTATTTAAATAATCTCTTATGGCATCTACGTTGCCCTCATCTATAAATCTATAAACTGATTTAGGTTTTGCCGCAAATAAACCTTCGAATATTTTCATGTTGCACCTCCTGTTAATTTTATATCTAATATTATTTTAACATAGCAAGGCTTAAATGAAAATTAATATAATTAGAAAGACACTTTTGCCATAAAAGTCCTAATTATATTAATTTGATAAGTTGATTATCATCTGATTTACGTTTTAATTTTGACGGAGGATAGCCATAATATTTTTTAAAAAGTTTGCTAAAGTGATACATGTCAGGATAACCGACAGATAAAGCTATTTTTTTTATAGATTGGTCTCCAATTTCAAGGGAGTGTTTTGCTTTTGAAAGTCTGAGTTTTATTAAATAATTTATCGGTGAAGTACCAGTACTTTCTTTAAAAAGCTTAGAAATATAAGCGGGACTAAGGTACATGGTTTGCGATATTACTTCTAAAGAAAGACTATGCATAAAATTTTCGTTTATAAATTCTAAAACTGTATTCACTATAGTAATGTTATCATAGTTTTCAAGATTTAATATTCCTTTTTGTTTTAGAGCCGAGCTTTCAAAAGTTGCGTTAAAAAGAATGGAAAGAAGTTTAATACCCAGACCTTTTAGAGATAATTGTAGGGCTGGTTGGTTTTTACTTTGCTCTGAAATAATGTCTGAACAGAGTTTTAGAAGTTCATTTTCATATTTGGATACATTAATAATAGGTGATACATGATTTTCAAGAAAATGATCTGGCAAAAGTCCTTTTATGTGAAGGTTTTCATAACCTACGTGAAATTCATGAATTTCACTACCTCTGGGAAGAACTTTTCCGTGATATGCATGAGGGTTGAAAACAAGCAGGTCCCCCTTTTTGACAATGTGTGGAACACCACTAATATTGTATGTACATGTGCCTGATAAAACATATATTATGGATAGAAAATCATGGCAATGATAGGCAACATCACTTTTATCATTGAATTTTTTTGTAAAAGTATATAACATTTTCGGGTTGAAATCATCTAAATCAATTTTCAAATTGCACATAATCTACCTCTGTAAAATTATTCTATATTTTAATTATATTATAAGTCATTATAAGTAAATAATCAAAGCATAATTAAATCTTTATTCTATAAAATAAGAATTGACATTAAATTAGTATGGATAGTACATTTTATTATATGAGCATACACATGATAATAGTATAGAGAAAAAAATATGGGGTGGTAATTATGGCTTTTAGATGGGTGTGGAAGTATGCAAAAAAATACAATATTAAAATAATAATAGGTTTTATACTAGTTATTATATGTTCTGCTATGAATATGGTGGGACCATATTTATCTGGAACAATTGTAGATAAGGTTATTATGGGAAAAGAAAGTAATATATTAATTCCGTTATTAGGAGTTATTACAGCAGTAATATTGCTTAGGTCTACATTAAGGTATATTTTTTTGATTCTACTCGAAAATATGTCTCAAGATTCTATATTTGATATTAGAAATGATATTTATAGTAATCTTCAGAAACTTGATTTTGACTTTTTTGATAAAACTAGTACTGGAGATATAATGAATAAAATGACAGGTGATATCGATGCAGTAAGGCATTTTCTTGCATGGGTATGCTATAACGTTTTAGAGAATTCATTTATATTTTTGTTTGGAATAGCAATTATGTTTTCAATTAATTATAAACTTACATTGATTTTACTTATGTTTACACCTCCAATAGCTTATTTTGCAAGAAAGCTAGCAATAGATGTAAAACCAACTTTTTTTAATGTAAGGCAGCAGTTCTCAAAACTTAACTCAGTAGCACAAGAGAACATAAGTGGTAATAGAGTAGTAAAAGCTTTTGCTAAGGAAGAATTTGAAATTGGAAAATTTGGAAAAGAAAATGATGAATTTAGAAAAAGAAATATTGATTCTGCAAAAGTCTGGGGAAAATACCTTCCTATTATAGATTCGTTATCTATAAGTCTTAATATAGTAATTATTCTTGTAGGTGGAATTATGGTAATTAACCAAAACATAACCATAGGAAATTTGGTTACTTTTAATGCTATGATATTTACAATAAATAATCCAATGAGAATGGCAGGTTGGTTAATTAATGATATTCAAAGGTTTTCAGCGTCCGGTGAGAAAATAATCGAGCTTATGAATACTAAACCTAAAATTAAAAACTCGGAAAATCAAGTGGAAGAAGATAGAATAAAAGGTAATATAGAGTTTAAAAATGTAAACTTTAATTATGGGGATGAAGAAGTACTTGAGAATATAAATTTGAAAGTAAGCCCTGGGCAAACCATTGCAATAATAGGACATACGGGTTCTGGTAAGTCTACTTTCGTGAGTTTGTTATGTAGATTTTATGAATGCACAAAAGGAGAAATATTAGTTGATGGTTATGATATAAAAGATTTTAATTTAAGGCGTTTACGAAAAAATATAGCGGTAGCTATGCAAGATATATTTCTTTTTTCAGATACTATCGAGGGAAATATAGCATATGGGTTGCCTACAGCATCAATGGATGAAGTTAGATGGGCAGCTGGCATTGCTGGCGCTGATGATTTCATAAACAAGATGGAGGAAGGATATGATACGATTGTTGGTGAGAGAGGAGTGGGACTTTCTGGGGGGCAAAAGCAAAGGATTTCACTTGCGAGAGCTCTACTAAAAAATCCATCCATAATAATACTTGATGATACTACCTCTAGCCTTGATATACAAACAGAAAATAATATAAGACATTCACTGGACAAATATTTTAAGGATAAGACTACATTTATTATTGCACATAGGATATCTTCGGTAAAAAATGCAGATATGATATTAGTACTCAATAATGGAAGAATTGTAGAAAGAGGAACTCATAGTGAATTGCTCGTAAAGAAGGGTGAATATTATAATGTGTATATTAACCAATTTGGTAATTTTGATGATGCAAAGGGGAAGGAGGTAGGTTAAAAGTGGCTAGAAATAAGTATGATGTAGATGAAAAATTAGAATCAGAATTTAATATGGGACACGTTAAAAGACTTATGAGATATGTTATACCTTATAAGAAAAAAATGGTTATAACTATAGTAATTATGCTAATAGCATCAGTTGCAAATCTAATTGGGCCATACCTTATTAAGGTTGCACTGGATAGTAAGATACCAAGTAAAGATGTAACGGGGCTTATAATACTTAGTTTGATATATTTAGTTACAGTAATTATTAATGGAGTTTGTTTAAACATAAAAATAAAGTCTATGACAGATATAGGACAAAGTGTAATTTTAAACATAAGAAAAGATTTATTTGAGCACCTACAAAAACTTCCATTTAGTTATTATGATAGCAGACCGCATGGTAAGATATTAGTAAGGGTAGTTAATTATGTAAATTCATTAAGCGACCTTTTATCAAATGGTATCATTAATTTAATTACAGATAGTTTTAGTTTGATTGTAATTATTGTATTTATGTTTTTAATAGATGTTAGACTTACACTGATTGGTCTTGTGGGACTTCCAATACTCGTAGGAGCTGCTTTTACTATTAAGTCACTTCAAAGAAAAGCATTTCAGGTCTTAAGTAGTAAATCATCAAATGTAAATGCGTATATTCATGAGAGTATATGTGGTATGAAGGTTACTCAATCTTTTTCTAGAGAAAAAGAAAATTTAAAAATATTTAATGAACTTAGTGATAATTACAGGAAAGCTTGGATGCACGCTATAAAAATTCAATTCTTAATGGGACCTTTTGTTGATAACATTGGAAATTTAGTTGTGGTTGCAGTTTACATTATGGGAGTGACATGGATTGCAAATGGGTCTATAACAATAGGTGTACTTATTGCCTTCATAGCATATATAGGCAGGTTCTGGGGACCAATAAATAATATTGCAAACACATATAATGCTATTATAAATAACATGGCTTATTTGGAAAGAATATTTGAAACTATGGATGAGGAGCCTAATGTTAAAGATTTACAAGATGCATATGAAATGCCTAAAATAAAGGGCTTGGTAGAATTTAAAAATGTTAACTTTTGTTACGATGATGGTCAAAGAATCTTAAATGATGTAAACTTCAAAGCAAATAAAGGAGAGTCAATAGCACTAGTAGGTCCTACGGGTGCAGGTAAAACTACTATAATTAATCTTATAAGCAGATTTTATGACCTTGAGAGTGGAGAGGTGCTTATAGATGGAGTGAATGTTCGGGATGTATTACTTAATTCATTAAGAAAACAGATGGGTATTATGCTTCAAGATTCATTTATATTCTCAGGCACTATAATGGACAATATAAGATATGGCAAGCTTGATGCAACGGATAAAGAAGTTGTTGCTGCGGCTAGAGTAGTTAGAGCTCATGAATTTATAACTACATTAAGTGAAGGATACAATACCCAGGTGAATGAAAGAGGGTCAAGACTATCAGCTGGTCAAAGGCAGTTAATATCTTTTGCAAGAGCATTACTTGCAGACCCAAGAATTTTAATTTTAGATGAAGCAACTTCAAGTATAGATACAGAGACAGAAATGTTACTTCAAAAAGGGCTTGAAGAACTTCTAAAAGGAAGAACTTCATTTATAATAGCTCATAGGCTTTCTACTATAAAAAATTCAGATAGAATAATGTATATTGATCATGGAAGCATTGTTGAATCGGGAAGTCATGATGAACTTATGAAATATAAAGGTGAATATTATGATCTTTATATGAGTCAATATAAGATGCTTGAAGCTATATAAAAGGGTTGAAAAGTAAAATGGGATTGAAGTTAACTTCAATCCCATTTTACTTTATATAATACAGTTTAATGACGTATAGGAAAGAGGTAGTATTAAATTTAAATTAGCATATTTAAATGTTTACATTATAATATATTATAAGTAAATATATTATAAAATTCAATTTTATAGTAAATTTTATAGTACTTTAGACGATAGTAGAAAGTGGGCTAAGATATAACTATGAAAAAACAAAGAAACATTGCAAGTTAATTATTTTTAATATCAAAACAAAAGATATATTTAGTTACACCAAGGAGGAATTACATAAATGGAAAATGTAAGAATTTTAAAGGTAGAAATTTATCATCCTGAGAATGAGGTATTTAATAGTTTTTATCTGAAGCATTTTAAATCTCAAGGAAAAGACATTGAAGGCTTGTTAAAAGCTTTTGGGCGAGATAAGAGATATATAATCGATGATGATAATGAAAATACTGTTACTATGGGTATAAAAGTAGCTAATAAAGTATTGAAAAATGCAGGGCTAGAAGGAAAGGATATTGATATGGTTATGTTTTCATCTCAATTTCCTGAATATACATTTCCAAGTCAATCGCTAATAGTACATAATGCAATAGATGGGAAAGAAGATTGTATGTGTATGGATACAAATACAAATTGTGCAGGAATGCTTGTTACTGTTGAGCAGACGATAAGAGCTATGATGGGAAATCCTCATGTAAAACGAGCTTTAGTGATAGGGTCTGATTATACTTCGATACATTGTAGGGACGACGATGAACTAACTTACCCTAATTTTGCAGATGGGGCTGCCGCTATTATTTTAGAAAAGACAGAAGAGGGCGGGTTTATAGATAGTATGTGCAAAAGTGATGGGGCTACATGGGAGGCAGTTAAATATCCAGCTTGTGGTATGTCAAAAGTATATAAAGAAGAATTATCAGTTAGAGATAGAAGATTACAATGGACACCTTTTGAAGGTTTATTTATAATTGACAAAGCAGTAACTTCAATTCATGCCTTACTAAATAGGAATGGTTTAAAAATAGAAGAAATAAATAGCTATTGCTTTTCTCAATATTCAAAAGCATTTTCAAACCTTGGTTCAGAAAAATTAGGTGTAGATATAAACAAGTTTATTTATATAGGCGATGCATATGGATATACAGGAACAAGCAGTCCATTTATATCATTTTATGAGGGAATTAAAACTGGTAGGATAAAAAGAGGAGACATTGTTTGCCTCTGGACAGTTGCAATTAATTGGACTATTTGTACTATGCTTTTAATTATTTTACTGTAGCAGTTGAAAGCCCAGCTTCCTTACAGAGTCTTTGAAGTTGCATTTTTAGTACTATATTTTTTGTACAATCAAATATAATGTTCTTAAAACCCTCTTTTTTATACATTTCTAAACAACCTCTTAACATATTGGTCATATCGACACCTGATTTAGTATCTTTTCCTGAAACTTTTAGCTCTTTGCAATCAAATTGAAGTTCATATTCTTTTGCATTAATAGGTTTAAGAATTGTTGTGTAATCGCGTACAAAGTCATCAGCATCAGCAGGACCGAATGAACCAAAAGCCTTTGCAAATAGTATTTGTTTTGTTTTGTCTAAAGTCAATTCATATTTCTTATCGTTAGCTGTTGTCATATAAAACACATCCTTATTATATAATTATAAACTTAAGTTAGTAATCATTTACTCTATTTATAATAATATTCTATTTTAGTACAATTTTCAACAAAAAAATACATTTTATATTAAATTTTTTTAAAATAAAAGATTATATTAATGTTTAAGGAAAAGATACGTTTTATACTAAACTTATTTCAATAGTTGTAATACATTTTGGGCCTGTTGATTAGATTGCGATAACATAGCTTGGGCTACTTGATATAGAATACTATTTTTTGAGTATTCCATCATTTCTTTTGCAATATCTACGTCTCTTATTCTAGATTCTGCAGACTGTAGATTTTCAGCAGTAATATCATTTATTGAGATTACGTGTTCTAATCTATTTGTGTATGCACCTAACGTTCCTCTAAAAGAAGAAGTTTTTTCAATTGCTTTCTGTACACTTTTTATTGCATTAGAAGCATTTTCTAGAGTTGATATATTAACATCACCTAAATTTAATGCAGTTCCAGTCATAGATTCTAGATTTATAGTCATTGATTGATTAGAATTAGCACCTATTTGTAGTACAAGTTCATTATTATCCTTACCCAATAAAGGGATAGTATTAAATTCAGTTTGCTTCGCACTTCTTGTAATTTCTTCTTTTAGTTGTTCAAACTCTTTATTTAATTGAGATCTATCATCATCAGAGTTTGTTCCTGTAGCTGCTTGAACAGCTAATTCATTCATTCTTTGCAGCATAGAATGCGTTTCATTTAGTGCTCCCTCAGCTGTTTGAAGTAATGAAATACCATCCTCGGCATTTCTGGAGGCTTGCTCTAATCCTCTAATTTGACCTCTCATCTTTTCAGAAATAGCAAGACCAGCTGGATCATCTGCTGCTCTATTTATTCTTAGGCCTGAAGATAATCTTTCCATAGATCTACCCATTTTATTTTGAAGAATAGACATTTGTCTACAGGCAAACATTGCGCTAATATTATGACCAATTATCATAAAGAATTCCTCCGTTAAACTTACTTTTAATACTTTATATATATTTTATTCATAATTATACCATTAATTAATTTATCGTATGATCTTCAAATATCTTTAGGGGGTATAGTTAATATACGTATAAAAATATGTGACATGATTGATATTAAGTCTAGGGTGTAGCTTTAGGCTTCATTCACAGGGTATTTAACATGGGAGATATGTATCTGAAATTTCACTAGTAAGTGCCACCCACATGGCAAGTGGCATCTTTAAAATAAAGCCGTAATGTAAGGCAAAGCCGAATAATGCAAAAGACATTATTCGGTTTTTACTTTTCTAACTTACACCTAAAGATATATACTTTTTCGTTTTTTAGTATTTCTTTCATGTTTTCTGATATGAAATTAAAAGTTGTTGTACTTCCATCATTTTGTATAAATGCAGCTAAATTAATATTTTAGACTTAATTAATATTATATATGGAAAGTAATAAATGTAGTTAATTTAACTTAGCTATTAATAATACTCTATTCATGTTATCATATAATTATAGATGTGGGCAATTATGGCTTAGATTGATTTTATTTATAAAATAAAAAAGTCGGAAATCTGTAAAGCTGTAAAGATGTAAAGTCTCTAAGGGAATATTAGTAATTTTTATTTAATAAAATATAAATATGTTAGTGATAAAGAATTTTCGCTAAATGGGGGATGAGATAAGCTTGAAGAAGTTATCAAAGATATTATCAATACTACTTATGGTGGCATTACTTGTAACAATTAATTTCAATGCATATGCTAAATCAAGGTCTGGTGGATTTAAATCAAGTGGTAGTCATAGTAGTTCAAGTAGTAAAAGTTCGAGTAGTAGCAGTAGTGGAGGATTTAAATCAAGTAATAGTTATACAAAACCTTCAACTGCAACAACAGATAAAACATCACCATCGAGTGATAAATCAACAAGTACAAGTAGTAATAGTGAAACCAAAACACCAATTGTAGGTAGTAATAATAATTATAGTAACAATAATCATAGAAGTTTTATACCAATGATGTTTTTTGGAAATTCATTTGGTAGTTCGATATTTAGGTATGCAGGTTTAATTGTTATTTTATTAATAATGTTCTATGCGTATAGATTTATTAAAAGAAAACGTAAATAAAAGGTAAGGGTGGGTTAAAAAAATAATGGGTAATGAAAAAGAATATTTAAGTAAAATGAGTGATACTTATGTAAAAGCTCATGGTGATTTATTTTTAAAAATATATTCTAATGAATTTCGTGATGATACATTAAAGAATAAAGTTAAAGCGTTAAAATTCGAGAAAATATCTTTGGAGTTTATTGATATAATAAACAAATCTATTAAAGAGTCTAATAAGTTAATGCATTTTGTTGTAGATGATACTAAAGAGGTCAGCGATTATTATAATAAGTATAGAGGTCAATTAGATCAAGTTCAAAATTGTTCTAAGTGTGAATGTATAGATTGCGCATATGAGTGTAACTTTAGTTCTTGTGGCAATTGTTTATCAGGGTGCAGAGTTAAGACTTGTGATAAAAAAGAAAATTGTATAATAGAAAGCACTAAGACACTTGAATTATACGATGATAATAAAGAAAGAAATGTTGAATTTCAGATATTAGCAATAGTAGAAAGCAAATCATATGATAAAAAGTATATACTATTACAAGAAAAGGAAAATGAGGATAATAAACAAATGTATATTATGACCGATGGAATTTCAGATACTGAGTATATAAATATAGAGAATGAGGAAGAACTGGAAAATATAGCTGGACTATTCATGGAGAGTTAGTATACAATGTAGACAATCATTAAAGAGAATAAGGAGGAATATAAACAATGGGAATATTTGATAGATTAGGTAATAGTCTAAAAGCAGGAGTTAACAAAATAATAGATGCAAATGAGGATACAGCAGCGCTTATAGACCAAGCCATAAGAGATAAAGATGCATCTTTAAATGAAGCAAAGACTAAATCAGCTGTAGTTTTTGGAAATGTAAAAAGACTTGAAAGAGAAATGAATTCAGCGAAAGAAGATATGACTAATTGGGAATCTAAAATAAAACTAGCTATAGAAAAAGGTAATGATGAATTAGCTAGCAAAGCAATTGCTAAACAAAAAGAATGTGAAGCTACTAGTGTTTCATTATCAAAATCTTATAATTCAGCTAAAATTACTGCAGATAGTTTGAAGAAAAGTTTGGTAGATTTAGAAGATGACTTAAAAGATTTAAGAGGCAAGAGAGACGGCTTAATAGCTAGACTTAAAACAGCAGAGGCTGCAGAGGAAGTTAATGCAATTACAGCTAATATTAAAACAAAAGGTAATAGTATTGATTTAGATAGATTAGAACGTAAGATAGAGGAAAAAGAATGTTTAGCAGAAGGTTTAGGAGAACTCAAAGTTGATTCTTTAGAGGATGAATTTGAGGCTCTAGAAAAAACATCTGTAAACGATGATTTAGCGGCTTATAAAGCTAAATATGCTAAACAATAATTAACAATAAATAAAGACATGTCAATATTTCTAATAGAAATGTTGACATGTCTTTTTTTTGTTCTTTTATTATCCCATGAAACTCAATTGCTATATAATTACTGAAAAAAGTGATAACACCTATGGTGATGGATAAAAGTTTGAGCATATAGCTATGTACTTATTTAGAACTAACAAACTTTAAAAGAGACTAAAAGTATTTTTCACTTCTCTGTTGGTATTGCATAAAATAAGCATACTAAGCCTCCTATAACAATTAATAAACCTAAAATTGCGGATAGCTTCATACTTTTCACCCCTTTTTATTTTAATCTTATCTACCTATTGATATAAGAAATATTTTAATTGATAATAATCGAAGCAGTATAATGACGAGTTACATAGTAGTTAACAGTATTTTAATTCCAACGAGTGCTAGAACTGGAGTTGTAACACACAGAGAAATTAAGATAGCCTGAATCCATGATATTTCAGGACCGTTTTTGTATTTAGATTCCATGACAAATTGACCCCATTTCTTCATTAAATACTATATTTTTATAACAATTTTATAATGATACAAATTCATCTTACTATATATACCATTTAATATAAAGAATACCATAAAATCAACTCCATTGCAATATATTTGTAAGAAATGTAAATTTATTAAACTATTTTAAGTGTGTTTTTAGGTATTAAAACCTAGAAAACAAGAAATTATTATTAACATAAAATTTATACTTTTGATGTTATACTAGTATCTTTGTATACATTTACAACGCTATGGTATATAGTACTAATTGAAGTAACTTTAATAGTGCTATATAAATTAATAGCGCTTATACAACTTAATTATAGCCTTTTTTGCTGGATATAGTTTTGAAATATATAGGAATAAGATTCTTGATAGAGTTTTAACATTTCATTGCAGGAATGTTAGGTTCTGTTAAAGAATAATATGTATTATAATAAAATATAAAGTGGGAGATGAAATTATGGATTTTAAAATACCAAGTTTAGATTGGCTTTCTGATACTTCAGTTTTTGCTGTTAACAGAATTGAGGCTCACTCAGATCATAAATATTATTTGACAAAAGAAGAAGAAGCAATTGGCGAAATGGATCTTCGTCAAAGTTTGAATGGAAATTGGAAGTTTAGTTTTGCGGTAAATCCAAGCTCTAGAATTAAAAAATTTTATGAACCAGAATTTGATTGTCATTGTTTTAAGGATATAGAAGTTCCTGCACATATACAACTTCAAGGTTATGATAAACTTCAATATATAAATACCATGTACCCTTGGGATGGTCATAGCGAGTTATTACCACCTGAGGTATCTAAAGAATATAATCCTGTTGGAAGTTATGTAAAGTATTTTGATATTGATGAAAATATTAAAGGAGGGCCTGTATATATTTCTTTTCAAGGAGTGGAAAACGCATTTTACCTTTGGTTAAATGGTGAATTTATAGGGTATAGCGAGGATAGCTTTACTCCAGCAGAGTTTGATTTAACTAATTATATTAAAGATGGAGAAAATAAGCTGGCTGTGGAGGTATATAAGAGATCAACTGGAAGCTGGCTAGAAGATCAAGATTTTTGGCGTTTTTCAGGTATATTTAGGGATGTGTATTTATATTCTATTCCAGAAACTCATATTCAAGACTTATTTGTGAAAACAGACCTAGACAAGTCTTATAAAAATGCAGTTTTAAATCTAGATTTAAAAATAAAGGGAGAAATTAATTCTACCATTGATTTAGAACTTATGGATAAAGATGGAATAGTGGTGGCGAAAGATATAGGAACATCTTTAGCAAGTATCATATCATTAGATTTAAATGTTAATAGCGTAGAGCTTTGGAGCGCTGAAAATCCATATCTTTATACCTTATTTGCTTTAATTCGAGGACTTGATGGAAAAATTGTGGAAGTAGTCAGTCAAAAGGTTGGATTTAGAAGTTTTGAAATGATAAATAAGATTATGACCATAAATGGCAAACGTATAGTGTTTAAGGGCATAAATCGTCATGAATTTAACTGTAGAAAAGGTAGAGCTATTACTAAAGAAGATATGTTATGGGATATAAAATTCTTAAAGCAAAATAATATAAATGCTGTGAGAACTTCTCATTATCCTAATCAAACACATTGGTATGAGCTTTGTGATGAATATGGCATATATTTAATAGATGAAACAAACCTCGAAACTCATGGATCTTGGCAAAAGATGGGCAAAATCAAGCCTGATTGGGTTATTCCTGGCAGTAAAAAACAGTGGTTAGACATTGTACTTGATAGGGCAACGTCTATGCTTGAAAGGGATAAAAATCATCCGTCCATTTTAATATGGTCTTGTGGGAATGAATCCTTTGGTGGAGAAAATATATATAAGATGTCAAAGTATTTTAGAGAAAAAGATCCCTCAAGATTAGTTCATTATGAAGGTGTATTCCAGGATAGGAGTTTTAACGAAACTAGCGATATGGAAAGTAGAATGTATGCTAAGGTTTTTGAAATTGAAGAGTATTTAAATAATGCTCCAGAAAAACCATATATAAGCTGTGAATACATGCACGCCATGGGAAATTCATGTGGAGCACTGCATAAATATGTGGAGCTAGAAAGCAAATATCAGCTTTACCAAGGTGGTTTTATTTGGGATTATATAGACCAATTTATAATTAAAAAGGATAAGTTTAATCAGGAAGTTATGGCTTATGGCGGAGATTTTGATGATAGACCTACAGATTATAACTTCTGTGGCGATGGAATAGTTTATGCAGATAGAAAACCTTCTCCAAAGGTGCAAGAAGTAAAAAAACTTTATCAAAATATAAAATTAATTACTGGCAGAGATGGAGTTTTGGTTAAAAATGAAAATCTGTTTATAGATACTTCTGATTATATTTTAGAGTATTGCCTAGATCTTAATGGAAAAGAAATTTACAAAGATGTTATAACAGTTATTGTTAATCCTTGTGAAGAAAAATATGTAAGGCTTAAACTTCCGCAGGTGAAAACTTTTGGGGAATATGTTTTGAATGTTTCATTTAAACTTAAAAATAAAAATATTTGGGCAGAGGCTTTGCATGTTGTAGCATTTGATCAGTATGTATTTGATGTAGAGGGAACTATTGATACTAAAAAGTTAACTAAGATTCAAGTTGTCCATGGAGATGTAAATATTGGAGTTAAAAATGATGATTTTAGTGTCTTATTTTCAAAACAAGAAGGTGGAATGGTATCTCTTAGATATGATGGCATAGAAATGATAACTAGGGCACCAATGCCTATTTATTGGAGAGCTATGACGGATAATGATAAGGGAACTAATCATGGATTTAGGTGTGGACAATGGCTTCAAGCAAGTATGTTCCAAAGTTGCATCGATGTCCAGGTAATTGAAGATGATTATAGCATTATCGTAGAATATACATACGCACTTCTAGCAGGAATACAGGCTGAAGTTAAGATAGCCTATACTGTATATTCTAATGGTGAAATTAAAGTAAGTTGCGATTATAAAGGTATTAAAGGAATGCCTGAACTTCCTATATTTGGAATGGCATTTAAATTATCATCAGATTATGATAATTTCAAGTGGTATGGCAAGGGACCAGAAGAAAATTATGTGGATAGGCTTCATGGAGCAACACTTGGAATTTTCGAAAAATCAGTGAAAGAAAATGTTGCTGGGTATATTGTACCTCAGGAAAGTGGAAATCATACTGGAGTTAGATGGGCTAAGATAAAAGATAAAAATAGATTTGGTATTGAGTTTGAAGCAAGCAAGGTACCATTTGAATTAGGAGTATCTCCATATACAGCATGCGAGCTTCAAAATGCATATCATCACAATGAACTACCCAGAGTTAACTATACAGTAGTTACAATTGCAGCAAAGCAAATGGGAGTAGGTGGAGATGATAGCTGGGGAGCGCCAGTTCACGAAGAATATCTTATAGATTCCTCAAAGGATATTCACTTTGAATTTATAATGAGAAAATGTTTAGAATAGCGAATGTCAATAATGTAGTGACCTAGGAAATGACTTAATTGATTCACTTAAAAACCTTCTATACTGTTAGGCTTTGACACTTAACATTGTATAGGAGGTTTTTTATTGGGTCTTTATTTTTTATAGTATTACAATAAAAATTTTCCGTATATAACAATTTGACTATAATTATAAAACAATTCACATATTATAAAATTTCTTATATTTAAGTTATAAAATTATGTAGTATAATAAGGAACACAAACATATAAAATACATTAAGGGGTGGGAATGATGGAAAATTCAGAAAGTATAATATCAATAAAAAATTTACAAATGAGTTATGGTAACAAGTTAGTGCTTAATGGTATAAATTTGGAGATTCCACGCGGACAAATTATAGGATATATAGGGACTAATGGTGCTGGTAAAAGCACTACTATAAAAATAATGTTAGGTATATTAGAAGGATACTCTGGAACGGTTGAAATACTTGGACAAGATATTAGTAATGGAAGTATAGAGTATAAAAAGAAAATAGGTTATGTACCAGAACTTGCTGATATATATGAAAATTTAACTGCTTATGAGTATATAAGCTTTTTAGGTGGAATATATGGTCTAGAAGAGAAAAAACTTATAGAGAGATCAGAAAAGCTAATGGGACTGTTTGCAATGGACAATGTTATAAATTCTAGAATATCCTCATATTCAAAAGGCATGAAGCAAAAGCTACTTATAATATGCAGTTTAATTCATAACCCTGATATATTATTTTTTGATGAACCTTTAAGTGGACTGGATGCTAATAGTGTTATGGTATTTAAAGAGGTTATGAAAACTCTTGCAAAGGGAGGGAAAACAATATTTTATTCATCGCATATAATGGATGTTGTAGAAAAGGTAAGTGATAGAATAATACTATTAAATGCTGGACGAATAGTTGCTGATGGTAGTTTTGAGGAATTAAATAATAATCAAATGGAGGGTTCACTTGAGGAAATATTTAATCAGTTAACAGGGTTTAATGAGCATACAGCAATTGCTGAAGAATTTGTTTCTTTGGTTGAAGAGGTGTAGGTATGAAAAATTTCACGGTTCTTAAGATATTAGATAAATTCCAATTTATATATGTAAAATTAGGAGTTAACTATAAAGTTATGAGAATGATTCTACAGATAAAATTAACAATGGATGGCAGGCGGGTAAGCAATGTCATGGGAAAAAATAAAAAGAGTGACGAGAGCCGAGATAAAAATAATTATTTAAGTTTGCTTATGTTTAATGCTGTTATAAGTATTTTTATTGGTCTAATAATGAATAGTGATATGCCTGCTATGAAAGCTACAAATATTGTAATAGGTATAAATTTATTTATGATGATTTCACTTATGATATCTGATTTTTCAGCAGTATTATTAGATGTAACAGAGAAAAGTATATTATTACCAAAACCTATAGATAATAAAACTTTTAATGCAGCGAAAACTACCCATATATGTATATATTTATCAGGACTGACCCTGTCATTAAATTTAATACCACTCCTTATTGGCACAATAAAATATGGGGCTTTATTTTTCATAGTATTTTTTATAGAAAATATCCTTTCGGTTTTAATAGTTATAACTTTAACATCTTTATTGTACACCTTAGTTTTAAAGTTTTTTGATGGAGAAAAACTAAAAGATATAATAAACTATTTCCAAATATTATTAGCTTTTGTATTTGCATTTGGATATCAATTAGTTGCTAGAGTTTTTAATGTTTCAAATATGAATAGTGAATATATACCTAAGCTTTGGCATGTAATATTACCATCCATGTGGTTTGCAGCGCCATTTGGAATATTGATAGATGGTAATAAACAACCTATATTAATGTACTTACTAGTACTTGCGGTAGTGGGGCCGATTGTTTTAATTATGCTTTATTTTAAAAAGGTAGTACCATATTTTGAAAAGAACCTTGAAAAATTAAATTCTAAAGGAGGAACAGTAAGCAGAAGGAGTGAAAATAGAAAAGAATTTATAGCTGGACTTGTTTGCAAGGATAATATTGAAAAGAGTATGTTTAAATTTACTCAAAATATGATAGCTACAGAACGAAACCTAAAGCTGAAGGTATATCCAACCCTTGCAATGGCAGTATTTATGCCAGTTCTATTTATGTTCATGGACAGAAATGGTAAATCGCTTTTGGATAATATTCAAAATGGTTTTGGTGGGAAGATTCATTTATTAATATATATAAGTATATTCTTATTATGTTTTTGTACAGCATTTATAAATAATAGTGATAGTTTTAAGGGAGCTTTTATATACAAGGTATTACCGATAGAGAATCCGGGAGTAATATTAAAAGGAGCAGTAAAAGGAACTATATTTAAACTTATAATACCACTATATTTGCTGGATTCTATTGTATTCCTAATACTTAAAGGTCCATCGATAATTATAGACTTAGTGGTAATGTTTTTAGTTCTTTTAATATTATCGTTAGTATATTTTAAATTATCAAATAAGGCAATGCCGTTTAGTGTAAAATTTGCAACAACAGATAGTGGAAAACTTATAATGCCATCGATAATAACTAGCTTGCTACTTGGCATATTTGCTGGAATTCATATAGCTATTAGAAATAATATAATATTTATATGTGTTTACGGAATAGTGCTTTTAATAGTTAATGTAATACTCTGGAAAACTAGTTTTAATGTAAGTTGGAAGGATATAGAAATATAAAATCTAAATAACATACGAGGGGGAATGTAAATGAGAGGTATTGATGATTATCTGAGGCTACAAGAGGAGACAAATAATGAAATTCATCTCATCTTATTAGACTTAGAAACAGTAGAGAAAAAAGAGAAAGAGTTAGTATACTTAGAGAATAAAAAAATATTAGAAAAACTTGAGGCTTATAACCTAGGTGTGACAGATAAAACTAGAAATGAGTTTGTTGCTTTAAAAAATAGAATTGTTGCAATTACTGTGTCAAACGAAACTAAAAAGTTAGGATTGACTACAGAAATATCAAATTTATTCCAAATGGTAAGCAATTTAGAGATGAAGCTAGTTGGACTAGAAACAAAAATTAGTGAGGTTACTACTTTTCAAACACATACTCTTAAGGAACCTACTAATGTTCCACAACATTTAAAAGAAGAAAATATAAATCATACTTCAATTAAAAAGCCAGAAGGAAATAGTCTGAAATTAGGTATAGGAGCATTAAACTTAATTGGTATAATTTTAATCCTTATATCTCTTTCTACATTTGGTAGGGTTGTTTATGTGAATTTTATGTCAAAAGAGATGAAGGGGTTAACCCTATTTGTAATACCTATATTAATTTTATTATTTAGTGAATTATACCTACTCAGGAAGAATTACAAATTTTCAAAAGGTATAACGGCCCTTGGAATATCTGGTTTATATATAGCAGTAATAATAAATTATTTAGAACTTGAAAATATTTCAGGCATAATAACGCTGGTTATCACGGCATTAATAACTGCTGGGGCAATTTATTTAAGTTATAAAAAGGAATCAAATTTACTCAGAATTGTAACTTTAATAGGAGCATATATATGTTTAGTACCTGTAGACAAGATATCATCGGGGCAGTCATATACTTTACTTATAATATTAATATTTATAAATATATTAAATATATATTTTCCGCTACAGGAAATTAAAAGTAAAGAAATAAACGTATCATTTGAATTTTACACATCAATGTTAGCATTAATCTCTACTATAATTATTGGGGTAAATTTTGATAAGTATGTGTTGACACTATTATATATACTAATAACTCTTATATATAGTGTGCAATTTATGATTACTTGTAAAAGAAAAGAAAGTACACTTAACTCGATAGGGATACTAATGTATTTTATAATATATCCTTTCTCATCACTATCAATATATATAGACACGACTATTTGGTATGTACCTTTGCTTGCTTACTGTATTATTGGAATTGCAATATTATTAAGGCTAAAAAACTCATCAAAATGGACGGGTTATGTGGGCGTTGTAATAACTTGCTTAGACATACTTTTTAGATTAAATATAGATTTACACGGCCAATATAGTATCGTCACTATAAGTGTAATATCTGTTTTAGTTTTAAGTACACTTATGGTTTGGTTAAAGGATAAAAACATTTTTTTAAGAGTTACTCTAATAGGATTAGTGGGTTTAAGTATGTTAAATTGTTTAATTAATATAAATAAGTCTATTAGTATAATATATTTAGTATTATATGCAGCTATAATCTATTGTAGTAAAGAGTTTAAAAATAATATAGTGATTATAATGTTTAAATATTTTTATTTGCTAATTATAGCAGGGTGGGTATTTAATGAGATAAATAATATAGATATATTTAATAATCTACAATCATTCATAGTGCTTAGTATATTTGTTATATACACAGTTGTAATAAACAAATTTGATGTATTAAAGCATGATAACATAAAGATAATGAATTTTATAAGTTTATGTTTTATAGTTTTCTTATGCATTATCTCAGGTTTATATGGAAATATACAATTTTATTTAACTACAATGCTTATAATATATATTTTAGTATCTATGTTTACTGATGAATATATAGATAACACTAGATTCAATTTCAATAATGTGTTAATCGGAGCATTGTTATCAACTTATATTGTAGTGAGATTAAGTTTTATAGTTGATGTAGTATATGAATTTAAACAACTAATGCTTAGTATATCACTTATGTTAGTTGCTTTTGGTAGTGTATTTTTAGGGTTTAAAATAAATAATCCTCAGCTTAGAAAATATGGCTTAATATTATCGCTTATAACTTGTGCTAAATTAATGCTCATAGATTTCTATTCATTTAATTTTATAATTAAGACACTAGTATTTATGATCGTTGGGATAATTGCATTGTTAATATCTTACACATTTTCAAAGCTTGAAAAGGAGCATAAAAACAAATAAAAACAAAATATATTTATATGAGTTTGAATGTGGAAAAGAATATCCGCATACATATAATATAATATACGATTTAATAATATGAAGGAAGCAGGGTGAATTATGAGTGCAAATAAAAACTGGAATATATTTTTTGATGATGAGGTTAAGGAATTAACAAAAATGAATCTACCAGACCCAGAAACCTTAGATTATTATGAGAGGACTAGAAATAGAGAAATTTTTTGGAACTTTGATATTGATGATAGTTTGGTTGATTTTTCTTTAATGATTATAAAGTGGAATAAACAGGATAAAGGTAAATCGCCTGAGGAGAGAACTCCAATTAAGATATTTATAAATTCTAATGGAGGTGAATTACCTGCGGTGCTCAATTTCATAAATGTTATACAACTTTCTAAAACACCAGTGTATACAATAGGCCTCGGAAAAACTTACAGTTCGGGTGGATTAATGCTACTTGCTGGTTCAAAAGGCCACAGATATGTATTTCAGGATACAACAGCACTAATCCATTCTGGTAGTACAGGGGCTATGGGTAATACAGATAAGGTTTTAGATAATTTTGAATTTACTCAAAGACAAGAAAAAAGAGTTAAAGATTTTATTGTTGCAAATACAAATATTACAGATAAACTCTATACAAAAAATTATAGAAAAGATTGGTGGTTAATGTCTGATGAAATCATTTCACTAGGACTTGCAGATAAAATTGTGACTGATTTAGAGGAGATATTTTAACTCCATAATATTAGAAATTGTTTATAACTAGGGATACTCAACTATAGAGTATTTCATAGTTATAAATATAATGGGACAAGCAAAAGTGTTAAAAAAACAGGAGGTTTAATAATGAAGTTAAATAAAATTCATCATATAGCTATTATTTGTTCAAATTATGAAAGGTCTAAAAAATTCTATGTTAATATTTTAGGATTACATATAATTAAAGAGGTATACAGAAAAGATAGACAGTCATATAAACTTGACTTGGGCGTTTCTGGAAATTATCAAATAGAATTATTTTCTTTTAAGCAATCACCTAAAAGGCCTAGTTACCCTGAAGCAAGAGGATTAAGGCATCTTGCTTTTGAGGTGGATAGTATTGATGCAGCAATAGCAGAACTTAATGATAAAAATGTTATTACTGAGGATATTAGAATTGATGAGATTACGGGAAAAAGATTTACTTTTTTTAGTGATCCAGATGATTTACCTATAGAATTATATGAAAAATAGAAATAAAACATTAAAATAACTCTTTAGGTTACATGTACAAATAAAAAGATCCCTAAAAATAAAAATTTAGGGGTCTTTTTTAATAACTGATAAACAATAAGTTATTAAACATATTAATTGTCTCTATTAAATAAGGTCATTTTTATTGGTAATGTGCCAATATATATCTAATTTAGTAAAAGTTTATGATATAATAAGATTGTTATAAAATAAGACTATGGTGAGTATTAATTTTTAAATTTCAACTTGCCACTTGCCACGTGGGTGGCACCATGATTAAAGGGGATACCAATGAATGTGTTAATAGTAGAGGATGATATGCTGCAGAGAAAAAGTTTGAAAAAGATGATACAGCAAATAGATAAAGGTATAAATATATATGAATCTGTTGATAAAGATGAGGCTTTAGAAATTACAAGCATCTATAGTATAGATGTTTTTTATGTGGATATATGTTTAAATAGTTCATCTGGAGTAGATTTCGCAATAGAGGTTAGAAAGATACCAAAATATGAGTTTAGTTTTATTATTTTCTTAACAACTCATGTTGAATATTTAACTAAGGCATTTAAAGAAGTGCATTGTTATGATTATATTCTAAAACCATATGATATGGCAGATGTAGTGAATATGACAAAACACTTTAAAGCGCATATTGAAAATATAAATAAGAAGCCCGAAGTAAAAAGATATGTAATAATTGAAGTTAAAAGTGGTGTCAATGTAAAAATATATGTTGATGAGACAATTTTTATAGAGGTATATCTTCGTAAATGTATGATACATACAGTAAATGGTGTTTTTAAAGTTAATAACTTACCGCTTAGTAAAATCCTTAAGATTATAAATTGTAACAATATAGTTCAGTGTCATAAATCTTTTGCGGTTAACGTTAACTATATAAAGAAAATTGAGAATGTAGATAGTAAATTGAGTGAAATTTATTTCGAGAATTATGATGAAAATGCTCCTTTAGGTTATAAATTTAAAAATGCAATAATGGAACAATTTCAGTAATTAAATTGAATTTGTTATGAAAAGGAGCGTGTGGGATGATAGTTGTGCTACAATATGCCTTAGTTAGTTTTATTGAATTGTTTATCTTTATGTTATTATGGTCCAAATTTTGCCTTAAGGATGAAAATAATTGGTTGAAAAATATATTTGTAATACTAATAGAAATAATTATACTAATCATAATAAACAAAACAAATGTTTATGTGGATTTTCTTATTCGATGTGCGAGTATGATTATTTTTATGAAAATTATGTATAAGAGATCATTTATAAGGACAATAGTGGAATTTATAGTATTATCGTGTGTAAATATGATTTTACAAATAATTCTAATTAGTTGCGCAAATTTAGTTGGATTTTCGTATTCTGGTAAATCTGTAATGAGAATTGTTTTTCTTTCGATAGAATTACTTTGTACCATTATTATAACAAGATGCGACTTTAGTAAAATAGCAAAGAAAGTTATCAAATTGGACTCTAAGATACTATATTATTTTGTAATTAATTTAGGGTTATATATTATATTTTCTAAATTTATATGGGAATATAATAAAAATATAATATTAGATAATCTCTTAGTATACATTTTTATTATAGTATCAATGATATCGTTAAATATATTTTTATATTATTATATAATTAAAATAAGTGAGGATAAAAAGGTTTTAGAAGTTCAAAACATGTACAAGCCTATATTACTTGATATAGTAGAAGAGACAAGGCGGAGACAACATGATTTTAAAAATTATTTAAACACTATAAATGCAATAGTACAAGTAAGTAGTGAAAAAGAAGTTAAAAATGAATTGAAAAAGTATATTATGTCACTTAAATATTCAAATGAAATTATAGAAGACATCATATATATAGACAATATTATAATTAAGGCTATAATATACAACAAACTCTGTGAGGCAGATAGATTAAATGTTAAATTCTTATTTAATGTGACTAATAATTCATTGGATAATAGTTTAAATGATTATGAAATTTCAGATATACTAAATAATCTGCTTGATAATGCTTTTCAAGCTGTTAAAAATGGCAAGAAGGATAAGATTGTTATATTAAATATATGTGAAGAAGGAAATGATAATATTGTAGAGGTTAAGAATAGTGGAAGAACAATAAAACCAGACAATATAGAAAACATATTTAAAAGAGGATTTTCAACTAAAAAAGGTGATAATAGAGGATATGGTCTTTTCAATATTAAAGAAATAGCTAAAAAAAGAGGGAGTGATATTCAATTATCATTTGAAGATGGTTATACTGTTTTTAAAATGTCATTTAATCAAATATCTAAAAGAAATAAAAACTTGAAGATAAGTAAAATAAGTTCTTGATTTTCAACTTGCTATTTGGCATGTGGGTAGCACTGATACTTCCGTTTATGATGAAAAATGTACGTTATGGGGATTTTATCTTGTTTTATATAAAAATTAGAGTAAAATCTAACTGTAAAGTTAAGTTACATAAGGAGGCATATTATGACTAATGAAGTATTAAAAATCGATAATCTTAAAAAAATAATTGGTAAGCGTACAATAGTTTCAGATATTTGTTTTGAACTTGAAAAAGGAGAAATATTTGGGTTTCTAGGACCTAATGGAGCTGGAAAATCCACTACTATTAAGATGATAGTTGGATTATCAAAAATTACTGAGGGAAGTATTTACGTGGGTGGATGCTCGGTAAAAGATGATTTTAAAGGAGCAATGCGCAATATTGGGTGCATAGTTGAAAATCCAGACATGTATAAATATATGTCTGGCATTGATAATCTTAAAATATTTGCAAAAATATATGAAGGTGTAGATGAGGCACGAATAAATGAGGTGGTGAAAATTGTTGACCTTGAAAGGGCAATAAAGGATAAGGTAAAAACTTACTCATTAGGTATGAAGCAGCGGTTAGGAATTGCTCAAGCACTACTTCATAGTCCTAAACTTCTTATACTTGATGAACCTACAAATGGGCTTGATCCAGCAGGAATTAAGGCAATGCGAGAGCTGCTTCGAAAGTTAGCATCAGAGACTGGTCTTACAGTACTTGTATCTAGCCATATATTAGGTGAAATGCAGCAGATGTGCGACCGTGTTGGGATAATAAATAAAGGTAAAATTATAACGATAAAATCAGTTGAAGAACTCCTTAACATGACAAAGGTTGATGATAAAACAATTATAGTATTAGAATCGGATGATAATGATAGGGCCGTTTCACTTCTAACAAGCATTAATATAAATAGTAGTCTATTAGGTGATGGAGTACATATTGAAACAACGAAAGAGCGTGTACCTGAAATAGTTACAACATTAACAACTGCTGGTATTGCTATTTTGGGTATGGATAAACAAGAGACACAATCACTTGAAGATGTATTTATGAAGCTTACAGGGGAGGGCAAATAAAATGGGTAGTTTTTTTACACTTGTTTCAGTAGAAAATACAAAATTGTGGAAAAGAGTTTCTGCGAAAGTAATGTTTTTAATAATGATTATACTTATATTGGCAGCAACTGGTATTTATAAATATTACACTGTATCTCAGAAGATTCCAAATGAAGTTAAGGTTTCGCAGAATTGGAAACAAGAATTGCAAGCTAAGGTGGCACTTCAAAAAATTCAGCTAAAACAGGCTGAGGATGGTAAGAGTAATGTGGAAAAAGCATTTACGGGATCACTTAAAAAGGGGATCGCTGAAGGTGAGTACAGACTTAGTAATAATATCAAACCAGAATCACAAAAGAGTGTTTGGACAAGAAGTACAGAGTTTTCTGCTAATGCCAATTATAGTGGACTTATTGCGCTTTTTGTAATAATAGCGTGTTCAGCCTTAGTTGCAGGCGAATTTTCAGAAGGCACAATGAAAATGATGATATCAAGGCCTTATAAACGTTATGAAATCCTTTCTGCAAAATTAGTAGCTACAATAATTTATGGTCTTGAACTTTTGGTAGCAACATTTTTATTGAACTTTATAATGATGGGTGTACTATTTGGGTTTAATGGAATAGGTGCTAAGGAAATGTTATGGACAAGTAGCAGTATAATGTATATCCCAGCAGCATTAAAAACAATTATTGTATTTTTACTTGATTATCTTCAAGTACTTGTATATGTAATAATAGCGTTCGCAATTTCAGCGATATCCCGTTCTCGATCAATGGCTACAGGATTTTCTTTGTTCTTGCTTTTCGTTGGGAGTACTATAATAAATATGGTAGCTATGTATTTCAGTTGGGGTAAATATCTTCCACTTGGAATGTCTAATTTCTCTAGATTTGTTACTTCAGGATCACCCATTGCCGGAACAACACTTGCTTTTGCTTTAGGTTTATCCGCTATATATTCCATAATATTCGCTTTTGTGGGTTATTATGTTTTTGAAAAACGAGATATTTAAATATTTTAAGAAAAATGATTGAATGCTTAAAGATGAAATGATAAGTATAGATATTGTAAAAGATAATAATGGAAAGTGAAATAAGCAGAAAAATTAAACTGGTACCTATAGCTAATATACTTTTTAAAGTGTTTAGTCTGTAGGTGCCATTTTAATTAATTTGCTTATTTTTTATTATAAAGTTTCAGCACCGCAGAGGATGATTTAACAAAAGTTCCTATATATATTAGGAAATGTAATCGTTTTAAAGTAATTGTATGTATTATAATGCAAAACACTTTTAACCATAAATTAGAAATAAATGTAATAAATTATAAAAATAATTATAATTTTGAATATATTTTTTGAATAATTGAATATGATGATGATAAACCATTATAAGAAGTTGTAAACAAATGATGAATTATAAAAGAATTTCGGTTTGGATATATGTTGAAATATGTCAATATCACTATATAATAAGAGTAATAGTAGTTGGTTACAACTAATATGGAGGTATTTTGTGTAGAAATATATACAATAAAAAGGAAAGAAAGAATGCTGAAAGTATAATAAATATTTAGTGAGGGATGGGTTTTATGAAGAAAGTTTTAATTACAGATGATGCAACATTTATGAGGATGTCATTGAAAAGTATGCTTGAAAAGTGTGGATTCGAAATAGTTGGAGAGGCTGAAAATGGATTAGTAGCGATAGAAAAATATAAGATTCTTAAACCGGATATCATAACCCTTGATATTACAATGCCAATAATGGATGGGCTGGCTGCATTAAAAAATATAAAGGCATTTGATAAAAATGCTAAAGTTATTATGATTTCTGCTATGGGGCAAGAGTCGATTGTTAGAGAAGCTATAATTTCAGGTGCAATGGGGTTTGTAATAAAACCATTTACCCAAGAAACAATAACAAAAGCTTTTAATAAATTCTAATAAATTCAAATAGAATTATCAATATTTAAAAGTGAAAAATTTCACAAACATGGATAATTGAGGGGGAACAAATTATGAAATGGTTTTATAATATGAAACTTAGCAAAAAGTTAACGTTTGGATTTATTATTGTTGCAGTATTTGCAGGGGCAATAGGGATAGTTGGTATTTTTAGCCTTAAGGCAACACAAACAAAATCGGAAAATATCATTACTAACTATGGAAATTCACAAGGTGAATTAGGCTTTATATCTGAAGCATTTCAAAAAACTAGAACAGTCGCAAGGGACCTTATAATAGAAACTAAGGATACTAATTATAAAAAATATCAAGATCAAATAGTTGTAAATGACCAAATAATAGTTAAATATATGGCAGAGTTTAAAAAAACTGAAAAAACTCAAGATGAACTTTTGAACTATGCTAAATTAGAAAAATCAATAAGTGATTATAACACTTTTCGTGATAAAGTTATAACATTAGCTATTAATAATAAAAATGCACAAGCTTATATATTATTAAAGAGTGAAGCTGGAACACTCGGGGAAATAGCAGCAAAAAATATTGATGACAATATAGAGCAAAATTTAACAATTGGAAGTCAACTAACTAAGGACGCACAAAATTCATCAAATCGAATAATAGTAATACTTATTATTATCGTTGCATTGTCAGTGATTTTATCGTTATTACTTGGGTATTTTATATCAAGGATAATAGGAAATTCAATTAAAAAATTACTTGTAGCTGCAGATAATATTTCAGAAGGTAACCTAGATGTTGAGGTAGATATAGATACTAAAGATGAAGTTGGGGATTTAGCAAAATCATTTAGTAAAATCATTGTAGCTATAAAATCACTTACAAGTGATGCAAATATGCTAGCAGATGCAGCAGTATTAGGTAATCTAGATACAAGAGCAGACATATCTAAACATAGTGGAGATTACAGGAAAATAGTAGAAGGAGTAAATAGTACTCTTGATACTATTACTGAGCCAATTAATGAATCAAGAAGAGTACTAGCAAAGATGGCATTAAATGACCATACTTTGAGTATGACGGGGTGTTATAAAGGAGCTATGAAGGACTTTGCAGAAGATATTAATTCTGTTCATGCTAGAATTTCAGCTGTAGTAAAATTGTTAGTGGAAATATCTGTTGGCGATATAAAAGGGCTTGAAGGACTTATAAGTGTTGGCAAAAGGTCTGAGAATGATGAATTAATGCCTTCAATGATAGTAATGATGTCAACAATTCAAGATCTTGTAGCAGAAGCAAGTATGATAGCAGACTGCGCAGCAAGAGGTAATCTCGAAACAAGGGGTGATATTTCAAAATTCAAGGGTGGATATCGTGAAGTTATAGAAGGCTTTAACAAGGCACTTGATGCTATGGAGGATCCAATTAACGAATCAGCAGATGTATTAAAGAAAATGGCAAATGGAGACTTAACTATTAGTATGACTGGTAATTATCAAGGTAGTTATTTAGTCATAAAGGATTCTTTGAACCATACTTTAGAGGCATTTAATGAACTATTAGGAAGTATTACTGACGCATCTGATGAGGTTTTATCTGGATCGAACCAAGTATCTGATGGTAGTCAGGCATTATCACAGGGAACCACAGAACAAGCAAGCTCCATAGAAGAATTAACTGCTTCAATAACACAAGTAGCAGCTCAGACTAAGCAAAATGCAGTCAATGCTAGTCAAGCAAATGAACTGGCACTTAATGCTAAGGAAGGAGCAGTGCTTGGAAATTCTCATATGAAAGAGCTGCTTAAATCTATGGGGGATATAAATGAGTCATCATCAAATATATCAAAAATAATTAAAGTTATTGATGATATTGCTTTTCAAACTAATATGTTAGCATTAAACGCTGCAGTTGAAGCAGCAAGAGCAGGACAACATGGTAAAGGGTTTGCGGTTGTTGCCGAGGAAGTAAGAAATCTTGCAGCAAGAAGTACTAATGCAGCTAAGGAAACTGCAGACTTAATTGAAGGGTCTATTAAGAAAGTGGAGGATGGAACAAAAATTGCGAATGATACTGCAGAATCTCTTGATGAAATAGTTGTAGGGGTATCTAAGGCGGCAACTCTAGTTGGGGAAATAGCAGCGGCTTCAAATGAGCAAGCAACTGCGATATATCAGATAAATAAGGGCATAGAGCAAGTTTCAGATGTTGTTCAAACTAATTCGGCAACCGCAGAGGAAAGCGCTGCATCTAGTGAGGAGCTATCAAGCCAAGCTTCATTACTTAAGAGCATGGTAGGAAAATTTAATCTAAAAAGAGGAATGGCTTCAAATTATAATAAAGTATCTTTAGGATCACGAAAGAATCAAACTCGATTGGAAAACAGATCGTTTGCTTATGATGAGGTTACAGTAACTAAAAACAAACCTAAAATATCATTGAGTAATGAGGAATTTGGAAAATATTAAAAGAATATTTGTTAATCAACTATGAAGGATGAAAAATATTAATTCAAGTATTTATACAATATTCTAAACAAAGGAGGAGGTAGCGTTTATGTCAAATGATGGAACAACTAGAGAACCAATGCTTGAAATATATCTATTTGAAGCTACGCAACTGATGGAGCAGCTTGAAGAGATTAGTATCGAATGTGAAAAAAATAAAAGTATGGATACAGAACATATAAATGAAATCTTTAGAATAATGCATACCATAAAGAGTTCATCAGCTATGATGATGTTTAATAATATATCTGTTTTAGCACATTCAATGGAGGATTTATTTTATTTTATTAGAGAAAATAAAGCAGTAAATATAGATTTTGAGAGCTTGTTTGATTTAGTGCTTTTAGGTATTGATTTTATAAAAGGTGAGGTTTCAAAAATTGAAAATGATGAGAAGGCTGACGGATCTAGTGAAGAATTAGTGCTGAAAAGTTCAAAGCTTCTAAGTGCTATGAAAGAAGCTAATATTGTTATAAGCGATATTATAGAAACCCATACAGTGGAAGATAGTAATTATATTATAAGTGCTTATGAAAATCAGGATTTAGAGGCTAGGCAGAAATACACTGTAAGAATTTTTTATGAAGATGGTTGTGAGATGGAAAATGTACGCGCATATACTGTAATTCATAATCTTAAGGATATAGTATCCGAGATGTACTACATTCCTGAAGATATAATAGAGAGTAATGACAGTGTAGAAATTATTCGTAAAAATGGTTTTCTAGTAGGATTTGCTACTTCTATAGATTATGAAAAAGTTGCAGAAAAACTAAATGAAATTATTTTCTTGAAAGATTTGGAACTTCTTCAAGTGGAAGAATATCCAGAAGAAATTAAAAAGGTAAAGGCCAAAAGCATAATTCAACTTGAAGGGCCGCTAGAGAAGATAGAGCCTTTTGGGGATAAAGAACTTATTCAAATAGAATCTATTCAAATTGATCAAGTAGAGAAAGTAGATACAAATAAAGAAGAAGTTGAGCATATTACTAAAGTAGCAAAACAGCAAAGTATAATAAGTGTAAATATTTCTAAATTGGATATGCTTTTAGATTTAGTAGGTGAAATTGTTATATCAGAGGCAATGGTTACAAAAAATCCGGATTTAGAGGGTCTTTCCCTAGATAATTTTAATAAAGCTTCTAGGCAACTTAGAAAACTTACTAATGAATTACAAGATGTTGTAATGTCTATACGAATGGTACCAGTATCTATGACTTTTCACAAAATGAATAGAATAGTAAGGGATATGAGCAAAAAATTAAATAAAGAGGTTGAACTAGAAATTATAGGTGAGGAGACAGAGGTAGATAAAAATATAATTGATCATATATCAGATCCACTTATGCATCTAGTGCGGAATTCATTAGATCATGGTATAGAAGATAAAGAGGAGAGAATAGTTTCCGGCAAACCTCCAATTGGAAAAATTACCTTGGAGGCGAAAAATGCTGGCGGTGATGTATTTATCATTGTCCGCGATGATGGACGTGGTCTTGATAAAAGCAAAATATATGAAAAGGCTAAACTTCAAGGATTAGTTACAAGACCTGAGGAGGAACTAACCGATAAAGAAATTTTTGCGTTTATTCTGTTGCCTGGATTTTCTACTAATGAAAGTGTTACAGAATACTCAGGACGTGGAGTTGGTATGGATGTAGTCAAAAAAAACATTGATAGTATTGGCGGATCAATATCAATCGAAAGTATGATTGGACGTGGAAGTGTAATATCTATTAAAATTCCTTTAACGCTAGCGATAATTGATGGACTTGAGGTAGCTGTTGGAATTTCTAAATACACAATACCTATTACATCAATTAAGGAGTCATTTAAACCAAAAGAGAATGAAGTAATTGCAGATAGTGATGGAAATGAAATGATAATGATAAGGGGAGAAGCATATCCAATATATAGGCTTCATCGATTATTTAATGTAAATACAAAGGTAACCACGCCAACTGATGGGATAATGGTGCTTGTAGAAGACAATACGAAATCTGCATGTTTGTTTGTAGATTCATTAATTGGAGAACAACAGGTTGTTGTTAAGGAACTACCCAACTATATTAAGAAAGCCAAAGGAATTGCTGGATGTACAATCCTTGGAGATGGAAATATAAGTCTCATTATAGATGTGAATGGAATTTTAGATAGATAAAATTTTAAAAAAGGTGGTTAAAAAAATGGCGGAAATTTTAGAAGAAATTATGGAAACAGCTGAGGATACTCAAAGGGGAAAATTTTTAACATTTTCTGTTGGCAAGGAGTCTTATGGTATTGAAATTAAGTTTGTAACAGAAATAATTGGTATACAGGAAATAACAGAAGTACCTGAATTACCTGATTATGTAAAAGGAATTATAAATCTTCGTGGAAAGATTATACCTGTTATTGATGTAAGACTTAGATTTAGAAAAGAGCCGAAAGATTATAATGATAGGACATGCATAGTTGTAATTAATATTAAGGAAACTGTTGTTGGACTTATTGTGGATAATGTAGCAGAAGTAATTAATATAGACGATAGTAATATTGTTCCACCACCACAAATGAAAACAGGTTTTCATAATCGTTATGTTAGGGGAATAGGGAAAGTAGGAAATGAAGTTAAGCTTTTGCTTGATTGTGACAAGTTACTTAATGATGAAGAATTAGATAAAATTATTGAAACAGTATAAAAGGGGGAATAATAAATGAAGTTATTTAACAATTTTAAAATAGGTGCAAAAATATTATGTGGATTTTTTATGGTTGCAATCATCGCTATAATAATTGGAATAACAGGGATTATTAATTTAAATACTATATCGAACAAGGACACTGAAATGTATGAAAAAATGACAGTTCCCATGAGTAATCTTTATAATATGAATCATGTTTTTCAAAATACTAGGTCAAATTTGAGAGATATGATTATGTCGTCTAATGCAAAAGAGATGCTGGAGTTTGAGAGACAAATAAACGACAATAATGCAAGTTTCACTAAAGATTCTAATGAATTTAAAACAACTACCATAAGTGTAGCAGGTAAAGAACTTATAAAAAACACTGATGATTCTGTACTCGCTTATGAGAAAGTAGCCGCTGATATAATATCACTTGCAAAACAAAACAAGGATGCACAAGCAATAGTTTTGATGAATAGTGAAGGTGTAAAAACAAATGATTTACTTGCACAAAACATGAAAAAGATGTCAGAAGCAAAGATTGCTCTTGCTAAAGCAGCTTCTAATTCAAATGCAGCGACTGCAAGCAGTTCAATAAAGTTAATGTTAATTTTTATAATAATTGGAGCGACACTTGCAATTGGTTTAGGGATAATAATTTCAAAATCAATTACTAAACCAATAAAGAAGTTAGTTGATTATGCGGATAGAATTGCACTTGGGGATGTTGACATAGAAATTACTGAATCGTCAAAGGATGAGACAGGAACTTTAATGGATGCTTTTAAGAAAATGGTTGAGAATATACGTGAAAATGCAGCAGCGGCAGAGAGTATATCTAAAGGAGATTTTAATGTAGTGATAAATCCTAAATCTGATAAGGATGTACTTGCAAAAAGCTTAATTCTAGTTGTTTCCTCGGTTAAAAATCTTGAAAAAGAAACAAATATGTTAATAAAGTCATGTGTTGAAGGGAAATTAGCTACAAGAGGAGATGCTGATAACTTTAACGGAGCGTATAAAAATATAGTGGAAGGTATAAATAATATATTAGATGCCGTTATCGAACCGATTAAAGAAGCATCATCAGTACTTCAGGAAATGGCAAATGGTAACTTAAAGGTAAGTATGAAGGGTGATTACAAAGGGGATCATGCAGATATTAAAAATGCATTAAATGACACTATAAATTCTTTATCCTCTTATGTAACTGAAATTTCAGAGGTTTTAGGTGAAATGTCTAATTCTAATCTTAAATTATCAATAAACAATGAATATAAAGGTGATTTTGCACAAATTAAGGATGCATTAAACCTTATAGTTCAATCTTTTAATGAAGTATTTACGGAAATAAATAATGCTGCAGACCAAGTATCGGCAGGCTCAAACCAAGTTTCAGATGGAAGCCAGGCATTGTCTCAGGGAACAACAGAGCAAGCAAGTTCTATAGAAGAATTAACTGCATCTATAACGCAGGTAGCAGCTCAGACTAAGCAGAATGCAGTAAGTGCTAGCCAAGCAAATGAACTTGCACTTAATGCTAAAGATGGAGCAGTACTTGGAAATTCTCATATGAAAGAGATGCTTAAATCTATGGAGGATATAAATGAGTCATCATCTAATATTTCAAAAATAATTAAGGTTATTGATGATATTGCATTCCAGACCAATATGTTAGCTTTAAACGCTGCAGTGGAAGCTGCAAGAGCAGGGCAACATGGGAAAGGTTTTGCGGTAGTTGCGGAGGAAGTAAGAAATCTTGCAGCAAGAAGTACTAATGCAGCTAAGCAAACTGCAGATTTAATTGAAGGGTCTATTAAGAAAGTTGAGTTTGGAACAAAAATTGCAAACAATACTGCGGAATCTCTTAATGAAATAGTTATAGGGGTATCTAAAGCAGCAACTCTAGTTGGAGAGATTGCGGCAGCTTCAAATGAACAGGCAACTGCAATATACCAAATTAATAAGGGCATAGAACAAGTTTCAGATGTTGTGCAAACTAATTCGGCAACTGCAGAGCAAAGTGCAGCAGCTAGCGAAGAACTTTCAAGTCAGGCATCTATGCTTAAAAATATGGTAGGAAAGTTTAGATTAAAAAGAAGTGACTTGACATCTTATAGTGAAGTAGCTTTAAAATCTCATAAAAATATAAATTCGCCTAAAAACAAATCTATAGCACATTCTGAGGCAGCAGCAACTAAAGATAAACCTAGAATATCTCTTAGCAATAATGATTTTGGTAAATACTAAAAAATATATTAAGGCCATGGTTTGTAGTTCTAATATAGACCATGGTTTTTAATAAAAATAAAGGTGATATGATGATAAAATTAAAGGAAAGCGAATTTAAAGAACTTACAGGTTATATGAAAGCAAATTATGGAATCAATCTTACAGAAAAAAAGTTTCTTATAGAGGGGCGCCTTAGCAATATGATTATAGAAAAAGGATTTGCTAATTTTTCGGATTACCTAAAATTCGTTTTTAATGATCCTTCAGGAAATGAAATTAGTCTACTTATAAACAAGTTAACTACCAATCATACTTATTTTATGAGAGAAGTCGAGCATTTTAATTATTTTAGGGATACTGTTATGCATTACTTAGAGTCAACTTGTAAAAATAAAGATTTAAGAATATGGAGCGCAGGATGTTCTAGTGGTGAGGAGCCATATACCCTAGCCATGATAATAGCAGATTATTTTGGAAATCAAAAGCCTATGTGGAATACTAAAGTACTGGCTACAGATATATCCCAAAAGGTACTAGGAGTAGCGCAAATGGGTGTTTATTCAAGTGAGGCTGTAGATACAATACCTAAATATTGGAGACTTAAATATTTCAGTAAAGTTGATGATGAAAATTATCAGATTGGCCAGGAAATAAAAGATGAAGTAATATATAGAAATTTTAATTTGATGACTGAGGTTTTCCCTTTTAAAAAAAAGTTCCATGTTATATTTTGTAGAAACGTAATGATATATTTTGAGCCAAAAACAAAGATGGAATTAATAAAGAAATTTTATGACATGACCGAAATAGGCGGTTATCTTTTTTTAGGCCATTCTGAGTCCGTAAATAAAAATGAAACTAATTATAAATATATTATGCCAGCTGTTTACAGGAAAGGATAGGTAATAATGAGTATATTAAAAAAAATAAGGGTGTTAGTTGTCGATGATTCGCTACTCTTTAGAGAAACGATAGCTAGAGGAATAGGTGCAGATAGGGGTATAGAAGTAGTTGGAACTGCAGGGGATGCATTCCAGGCAAGGGATAAAATAATAGAGTTTGAGCCGGATGTTATGACTTTAGATGTAGAAATGCCAAAGATGAATGGTATTGAATTTTTGAAAAGGCTTATACCTCAATATCCTATACCAGTTGTGGTAGTAAGTGCCGTAAGTGATAATGTTTTTGATGCTTTGAATGCTGGTGCAGTAGATTTTGTTACAAAAATTAATTCAATAAATGGTAGTAGCAAGGAAGTTTTTATAAATGAATTAATTATAAAAATAAAAATAGCTTCAATGGCTAAGGTAGGAAATATCAAAAAAGACATTATAAATAAAAAACGTACTGATAAAATAAACTCAAGAAGCGGTGATACAATAATTGCTATTGGCGCATCTACCGGTGGAACACAAGCTATTCTTGAAGTAGTTAAGGGATTTCCTATAGATATGCCTGGTATTTTAATAACACAGCATATGCCTCCTGTATTTACAAAAATGTATGCTGATAGGTTAAATAATCTTTGCCTAATGGATGTGAAGGAAGCTGAAACTGGTGATATAGTTCTTCCAGGGAAAATTCTTATTGCACCAGGAGATAGACATATGGAATTAATGCGTCGTGGAAATAATTATTACGTGGAATGCTCTACTGGTGATAAGGTGAATGGACATTGCCCATCAGTAGATGTACTATTTAATTCAGTTGCAGAGAAAGCAGGAAGTGCGGCAATTGGTATTATTCTAACGGGAATGGGCTATGATGGGGCAAAAGGTCTTATGAAAATGAAGCAAAGAGGGGCTTATACTATAGGTCAAGATGAAAAGTCAAGTGTTGTCTACGGAATGCCAAAGGTAGCTTTTGACATTGGAGGGGTTATTAAGCAGGCATCTTTAAAAAATATACCTCAGTTAATTTATTCAATTATAGAAAATGGAAGGTAATAGAGTAAATGGAACATATAGAGATGATTGTTTACATAAACTTTAGAATACTTTAAAAAAAATATTGACAAAAAAAAGGTCATAAAGTATACTAATCTAAAACATGGAAATAAATTTGAATATTGTGAAAACTGTGATAGGGAAAGTAGACATTCTTCATATTCTTAGAGAGTGGGGACGGTGTAAACCCATAAATGGTTAATGTTGAAACTCACCCTTGAGTTGTAAGCTGAAATTATATGGTTTATATATTATATATAAACCATATAGGGTAAGCCGTGCCGGTGTATATAATTATACACCGTTATAAAACGAAGATATAAAAATGGGTGGTACCGCGATAGACTTTTCGCCCCAATGGGATGAGGTCTTTTTTTTATACTCAAAATTCTAATTTATATAAAATTGAAGGAGGTACAAAAATGAAAGCTGCGGTCGCAATAATTCAATGTTTACAAGAAGAAAAGGTGAAAATAGTGTTTGGTTATCCAGGAGTTCCAGTTGGTCCGTTATATGAGGCATTAAGGAAATCAGATATAGAACATATATTGGTAAGACATGAACAGGCGGCAGGACATAGTGCTAGTGGGTATGCTAGGGCAACAAGGTCTATAGGCGTATGTATTGCAACTTCAGGACCTGGTGCTATTAATCTTATAACGGGCATTGCAACTGCATATGCAGACTCTATACCAATGATTGCAATAACTGGGCAAGTTAGAACAGACCTAATTGGAAAAGATGTTTTTCAAGAAGCGGATATAATTGGAGCAACAGACTCTTTCACAAAACATAGTTATTTAGTTAAAGATGCAAAAGATATACCAAGAATTATGAAAGAGGCGTTTTATATAGCAAGAACTGGAAGACCAGGTCCGGTACTTGTTGATATACCATTAGATATTCAAAATACAGAAATAGAATTCGAATATCCAAGTGAAATTAGTATAAGAGGTTACAAACCTACTATTAATGGGAATAAAAGGCAAATAAAAAAAGCATTAGAAAAGATTAAAAATAGCTGTAAACCTCTTATTTGTGTGGGAGGGGGAGTCATGTCCGCCAAGGCTGAAAAGGAGTTAATAAAATTTATAGAAAAATCTAAGATTCCCATGGTACACACATTAATGGGTAAGGATGGAATTCCATCAAAATATCTTTATAATGTTGGATTAATTGGATCACATGGTTTTAAATATGCAAATAAAGCAGTAGCTGAGGCAGATGTTCTAATTCTTGTTGGTACAAGAGTTGCAGATAGAGCAACAGGTGGATCTAAGAGTTTTGGAAAAATGGCAGACATTATCCATATTGATGTTGACCCGGCAGAGATAGGTAAAAATCTTAGTGCTCTTATTCCAGTAGTTGGGGATTGTAAAAAAATATTACAAGAACTTACTGATGGAGTAACGCAAATCGATACAAAAATGTGGATGGATCAAATTACAACGTGGAAAAAAGAATATGTTAAAATTAGGAAAACTGGCGCAAAAGTAAATCCGCAATATGCTTTAGAGCTTTTATCACAAATGATAGAAGAAGATGCCTTGATTACTGCAGACGTAGGGCAAAATCAAATTTGGACCTCACATTATCTTGATATGGTTGGTAACAGAAGATTTTTAACTAGTGGGGGACTTGGAACAATGGGATATTCCATACCGGCCTCAGTTGGATGTAAGTTTGCTTTTCCAAAGAGACGTGTTGTTGCAGTAATGGGAGATGGAAGTTTTCAAATGAGTATGTCTGAGCTTGGAACTATAAAACAAAATCATTTGAATATAATATTCTTATTATTTAACAATTCAAATCTTGGTATGGTTCGGGAGTATCAAAGCAATGTATATAAAAATACTTACGGTGTGAGTTTATGTGAAAATCCTGATTTTGTGAAACTTGTAGAATCTTATGGACTTTGTGGAAAAAGAGTTAACTCTAATTCAGAATTAAAAGGAGTTCTTGAAGAAGCGATGTCAAGTAATAAAACTTTTTTGATAGAATGTATTGTAAGCGAAGAAGAGAGTACCTTATAGAAGGGAGTGTAAATTATGAATAAATACATTTTATCTATTTTAGTTGAAAATCATTCAGGGGTTTTAAGCAAAATGGCCGGTTTATTCACACGTAGAGGTTATAATATTGATAGTTTAACTGTTAGTATTACAGATGATCCTACTATTTCGCGTATGACAATTGTAGTAAGCGGAGATGAACAAATTACTGAACAGATTGTAAAACAATTGAATAAACTTATAGATGTAATAAAAATATTAGAGTTAAGTCCTGAAAAATCCGTTTCTAGAGAAGTGGCACTTATAAAAGTGGCGCTTGACCAAAGTACTAGATCTTTTATTATAGAAACGGTAAATATATTTAAATGTAATATTGTAGAGATGAATGCAAAGAGTATTATAATTGAGATAACTGGAAATGAAGAGAAGGTATCTTCATTCATTGAGTTAATGAGGCCTTATGGAATTAAGGAAGTTGTCCGTACAGGACTTGCAGTGTTGCAAAGACGATCAGAAACAGATTAGTAATAATTTATAAAAAACGTGTAATCGCTCCATTCTCATGATAACCTAATCTGAAATTTCTCGCATTTTACGTATTAAGATCTAATGTGGTGTAATATAGTATAGAGTGTTATCGAATAATTTTCAATTGAAAATAAAATTTAAAAAATATAGTAGAAAGTTTTAGTAACTACTTTGTGAGAGGTGATATTTTGGATAATAAAAAATTGATTCAGTTTAAAAAAACAATTCCTAAAAAATTAAGCAGTTTTATAGACCCAGAGCTATTTGTTAAATTTGAAGTTAAGCGAGGGCTTAGAGATATTGATGGGCGTGGAGTACTTGTGGGTTTAACGGAAATTAGTCAAGTAAATTCTTCTATAGTTAAGAATAATAAGACAATTCCAACTCCCGGTGTTTTAAAATATAGAGGCATAAATATTGAAAGTTTAGTGGATGGCTTTCTAAAAGACGGTCGTTTGGGATTTGAAGAGACTTGTTATTTATTACTTTTTAGTGATCTTCCGAGTAAAGGAGAACTTAAAAATTTTACGGATTTGCTTTCTAAATATCGAAATCTCCCTGATGATTTTGTACGAGATATGATACTGAAAATGCCGAGTAAAAATATAATGAACTCACTAGCAAGAAGTATATTAGCACTTTATAGTATAGACGATAAAGCAGAAGATACTTCTCCAAGTAATGTTTTGGAGCAGTGCATGAGGCTTATTGCATGTTTCCCACTTATGGTGGTTTATGGTTATCAGGCGTTATCACATTATCATAACAATAATAATTTAATTATTCGTAGTCCACTTGATGATTTAAGTACTGCTGAGAATATTTTGTACATGCTTCGTGATGATAGTAAATACACAAAACTTGAAGCTACAATACTTGACCTTGCATTAGTGCTTCACGCAGAGCATGGTGGTGGGAATAACTCCACATTTGTTACACATGTAATAACATCATCAGGCTCTGATACTTATTCAGTAATAGCTGCTGCACTTGGTTCTTTAAAAGGGCCAAGACATGGTGGTGCGAACATAAAAGTTGTTCAAATGTTTGAAGATATGAAAGAAAAAGTAAGCGATTGGAAAGATGATGCAGAGATTGAAAAATATCTATTAAAGATATTAACTAAAGAGGCTTTTGATAAATCAGGACTAATTTATGGAATGGGTCATGCTGTTTATTCTATATCTGATCCAAGGGCTGTTATTTTTAAAAAATACGTTGGAAGACTTGCAAAGGCAAAAGGTTTAGAGGATGAATATAACCTTTATGCAAGGGTAGAAGAACTAGCACCTATTGTAATTGCAAGTGTTCGAAAGATTTATAAAGGTGTAAGTGCTAACGTAGATTTTTACTCAGGATTTGTATACAGAATGCTTGGTATACCAGATGAAATGTTCACCCCTATTTTTGCTGTAGCAAGAATAGCTGGCTGGAGTGCTCATAGGCTTGAGGAAATAATAAACAATGGTAAAATTATTAGACCTGCATATAAATGCGTTGCGGGAAGTAGTACTTATGTTCCATTAAACGATAGATAATAATACTTCTTAACTATCTAAACAATAAAAAGAAGGACAACCAAACTGTCATAGCGGCAGAGGAGTTATCCTTCTTTTATTGAGTAAGACTATTACTACCTAATGTTTTAACGAGACTTAAATATAGAATTCTAAGGGAGAAAATTTATGACTAATATATTTAATATTTTAATAGGATTATTTGTTTTTTTTATATTGTGGGCTTTAATTGAAGCTCAAGTTTATAGAGTACGAAGAATTAAAATTAAAAATAGTAAGATACCAAAAGGATTTAACAATTTTAAAATAATTTTTATATCTGATATGCACTATGGAAGAGGCTTTAGCAGCAAAAGATTAATAAATATAGTTAATAAAATCAATAAAATAGAGCCAGATATTATAATAATAGGAGGCGATTATTTAGATATTTCAGTGAAAAGTAAGAGGGATGTAAGCAGGTATTTAGATAAGGAGCTACAAGTACTAAAAAAATTAAAAGCTAAGTTAGGGATTTTTACTGTCCTCGGAAATCATGACTATTTTAAGGGGAAAGATTATTTACTGAAGAAACTTAATTCCAATTCATTTAAGATACTTAAAAATGGGAAAGACTTGATAAGTAAAGAAGGCGACACTATAGAACTAATAGGCGTGGATGATTTACTTGAAGGAAATCCAGAAGCTAATTTATTAAAACAAACGAGCGATAATTTTACTATTGCTATATCACATAACCCAGATTTTTTCAGTGATTATAAAGATGTTATTAATTATGACTTGGGTTTTGCAGGGCATACTCATGGAGGGCAAGTAACTATTTTTGGATTATATGCGCCGTATACAGCTTCTAAATATGGTCAAATGTATTGCAAGAAGATAATTCATGAGGAAAATAGAGATATATTATTAACTAATGGCATAGGTAATGGAATGTTACCTATAAGATTTTTCGCTATTCCAGAAATTGTAGAAATTGATTTAGAAGTCTAGGATATTAGAAAGTGTGTAAAAAAAAACTATAGTATAAACATTTTTTCAAATGATTATACTATAGGTAACAGTTTGAATATTTATATTCATTAATAAATTTAAACATGTATTTCTTTGACTATGCTACTATTTCTTTAAGCAATTTTGAAAAGTATGCTGCATGTGATTTTTCTTCTTCAAGTATAGTGGATAATATTCCTGTAACATCATTTTGAGATACTTTCTCGTACATTTGTGTATAAATACTTATTGTAAGTTGTTCTGTTTTAAGTGAATAAGTAAGTGCTGCTTTTAAATCTTTGAAAGCATCCTTTGGTTGATCTTTTTTATTAAAGACTTGATTTTCAATTAAATTTTTCAAGTATTTTGTTACTTCGATATCAAAGAGATAGGTAGAATCCATTTCATTACCAGTACTTAAATCATTAAAAAGTTTTGTAAACCTTTCTTTATGAATAAATTCTTGACCGGCAGCAGCCAATAAAAATTCCTTAGTTTTTCCTTTAGTATAATTAGCTCCATTGATGTAAAAATCATACCCTTCTTCCTCCATTAATATGGCAATTTTCAACATTTCAAGACCGCTAAAAGTAGTATTTGTCATAATATCGCTCCTTTCTATTTTGCTTAATAGTATGTTGAACATAAAGTTCTTTAGATTAATATTAACTCTCATCTAATATTAACTTTCTTATAATAAATATTCAAGACTATTTTGTAAATTTATTTTTAATTTATCGTTTTAGGTTAAAATAAAATGATAGTTATATTTGTACATTTTTCTTATGTATTTTTATAGGCATATATAATTTATAAAAATCAGCCGCCGTAAGGATTAAAGGTGGCCAATAATAGTTAATTATATCAATTATAATAAAAACCCCCTCATATAGATTTTACTTTATTATTAATATAGTATTATTAGTGCAGTAGTGTGTTACTATAAGCGAAATTTAATTAAATCATCTCCTGGGTCGCTGCAATAGCTTTGAAAAAGATGCATTGAAGACTTCAGTAGGAGACTTTCCTTCTGAAATGTCGTTAAATGCAAGTTGAACTCCTTAATTTTTATGATATACTTGAAGCTGTAACTTTATGAGGCTCAAAAGCAAGAAGTAAAAAGTCTAAGTTGAATTTATTAATAAACTAAAAAGATAGTTATACTTATTATAATGGAGGAATTATTATGAAAACGAATGAATTGCCAAAGTATTTTAAAGAAATTGATGACGAACTGTGGTTTGAAGAAGTTGAAGTTGAGAAAAAAGATTTGAAAATTAGTTATAAGGTCAATAAATGTTTTTCTTATTCAAAATCCCCTTATCAAGAGGTAGCATTAATTGATACCAATGCATTTGGTCCTTGCCTTGTGCTTGATGGTGTAATGCAGACTACATCTGCTGATGGATTTATATATAATGAAATGATTACACATATTCCAGTACTTACTCATAAAAACCCAAAAAATGTTTTGGTAATTGGTGGAGGCGACTGTGGAGCGGTAAGAGAACTATCAAAGTATGAGGAGCTTGAGACAATTGATATGGTGGAGCTTGATGAATTGGTAACAGAGGAATGCATAAAATTTCTTCCAGAAATAAGTGGAGGTCCAAGTTTCGATAAAAGAATCAATTTTAAGTTCGGAGATGGAGTTGAATATGTAAAGAAGACTGATATTAAATATGATATAGTAATGGTTGACTCACCAGATCCTGAGGGCCCTGCTAAAGATTTGTTTGGAGAAGAATTTTATAAAAATGTAAAAAGAACATTAAAAACGGATGGAGTAATGGTATGTCAGAGTGAATCTCCAATGATTCATCGTAACATAATAGAGAATACAAGAAAAATATTAAAAAACAATTTTAAAATAGTAAAAACATATATTGCTTTTGTTCCAACTTATCCAGGTGGTATATGGAGTTTTACAATGGCATCAGATGTGTATGATCCTAGTAATATGGACGCAAATAGATTACCACTAGAAACTCGTTATTTAACAAAAAAAATTGTAAAATCTTGTTTTGATCTTCCAAATTTCATAAGTGATCTTAAATAAATCACTTAGCATGTTATTGCATTAAGTATATAGGGGTTAAAATGACAACATTAAGGACGGAATACAAAAGTCTGGTTTAAAGAAAGATCTTACAGCAAAAGATATAGCGGATTTAGGTATAGGTGCTGTTAGTAGAGTAGGAATAATATTAAGAGTAATGGCATATCATCTAATATAAAATGGTATGTTATTATTTGTTTTTTTAGCTCTAACGAATTTTAAAAATTAAATATATTATAAATACTTACAATTATAGAAAAAGATTGCTTTTTTCTATAATTTGATGTAATATAATCTCATAAAAAGAAATCGATTTCATTATTTTGTGTACCGGTTTCGTTAATTGGTTTATATAAAGGGAGCAGGGAGTATTATGAAAAAAGAAACGAATTTGATAACAATAAGCGATGTAGCAAAAGCTTCTGGAGTTTCTAAAACTACTGTTTCAAGATATTTAAATGGTAAGTTTGAGTATATGTCTGAGGACACAGGAAAACGGATACAAGGTGTTATAGAAGAATACCAGTATAGACCGAGTAATGTTGCAAAAACTTTAAAATCTAACAAAAGTGGACTTGTTGGTGTAATAATTGCAGATATTGCCAGTCAGTCGTCTTCTATATTACTTAAAGGAATAGGTGATGTTTGCACTTCTCATGGATATCAAGTGCTTATATCAAATGTTGACAATGATCCAGCAAAGGAAAGAGAATATATACATTCTTTAATGGATAATAGAGTAGAAGGAATCATAGTAAATACTACTGGTTATAATGAAGATTTTTTAGTTAATATTAATGAAACAAGAGTCCCTATTGTACTTGCAGATAGAACTATGGATGAATTAAAAATAGATTCAGTTACTACAAATAACCATAAAATGACATTCGATACAATAAAGTTTCTAGTGGAAAAAGGTTATGAAAATATTGCTTTCTTTACCGAAAATCCTATAAATAATAGCGTTAGGTTAAATCGTAGGCAGGGGTATCTAGATGCAATGAAAGAATTACTTAATATAGATGCTGAAAAATTAATATATACAATTAATCCTGCTGATAAAAAAAGCTGTGCTAAAGCAATTGAGGATTTTAATAGCTTATATAAAAATAATATGAAGGCAATATTTACGGTAAATGGAGTTATTCTCTTAAGTGTTCTTAAAGGAATACAACAATGTAACTATAAAATACCAGAAGATTTTTATGTTTGTGGTTATGAAGACTGGGGATGGGCAACGCTTGTTTATTCACAAATGCCAGTTATAGCACAGGATACTTATAAAATCGGTGTTGAATCAGCTAAGATGCTTATAAAAAGAATTAATGGTAAGGCAGATCCAAAGCCAAGGTATAAAGAATTAGACGATGTACTAATAATAAAATCTAGATAACTTATGTAATATGATAAGTTATCTAGATTTGGTTCTCTGTTAATCGGTTTCCAAAGGTTTTAACTATTTAAAATTATTTTATTTATCAATGAGTATTAAAAAATAAATATTATAGAGGGGGGTTTGAATATGTTACAAACAGTAATTGGTATTCTTTTATTATTGAGTTATGTTATATTTGCTATATATGCTGCAAAAGGCGGAAATCTTATGATAGGGTTCTTTGTAATGGCAGTTTTATGGTGTGTTCTTGGTTCAATAGCTGGGGTTGTTAATTGGGATACAATTAACGCAAAAGTATTCCAAGGAGGACCAGAAGGATATGGCGGTACTGTCGTTATCATTATATTTGGTAGTTGGTTTGGTCGCGTTATGCTTGAGACTGGTATAGCTAAAACAATTATCACAAAGGCAGTTGAATTAGGTGGTGACAATCCTGCAGTAGCAACAATACTACTTGTATTAGTTACATCTATTATATTTACAAGCTCATATGGAGCAGGTGCTGTTATTGCAATAGGAGTTATTGTTTTTCCTATAATGTTGTCACTTGGTATTCCAAAACCTGTAGCAGTAAGTGCCTTTGTTATGGCTGTTGGTGCAGGTATGTACCTAAATATGGCACAATTATCACAAATGGTTGTTCTAGTTCCAGGTTACAAACTAACAGATGGTTACTATACTTTTGGGTTTATGGCATTTGGCGTACAACTTGTAGTAATAATAATTATGATTTTGATTAGTACTCGTAAATCTAAACTTAATCATGCATGGGCAGCACAGTCAAATGTAAATGGTGATTCGGGAAATGGATCAAATTTATTATCACTTTTGACTCCATTAATTCCAGTTGTATTATCTATATTCTTTGGATGGAAGTCGATACCATCACTTATTCTTGCCATATTATTTGCGTTTGTAACTACTGGGAAGATTAAAAATTTCACAAAATTTACATCAGTTGTACAAAAAACTTTTTATGATGGAGTTTGTGATGTTGCAATGGTGTTTGCATTCCTATTTTTCTTGCAAATGTTTGTAAAATCAGCAGGTGCATGTTCAGTTTTATTAAAACCAATAATATCGCCACTTGTTCCTCATAATTCATTTATACTCTTTCTAGGGTTTGGTGTATTTTCAATACTTGGATTATTCCGTGGGCCATTAACAGCATGGGGCGCAGGAACGGCAACACTCGCAATGATGCAAAGTACTGGAATGTATTCAGCAGCAGTATTATTCCCACTATTTTATATACCATCAGTATCCATGAATATATCATGTTGCCCAACACAATCATGGAACCTATGGTCAATTAATTTTGTTAAAATTAATGTTAAGCAGTTTATGAGGTCTATAACATTCTGGGGGTGGCTTGTATGTTTAATAAATTCAATGCTTGCTTACTTTATATTGGTATAAATGTAAAATTTAAAAAATTAACAATAATTTTTATATTATAATAGGAGGAATTTTATGGGAAAGAGACTTGTAAGGGTAGGAATAGATGTTGGTGGAACACATACAAAAGCAGTTGCTATTGATAATGCAACCCATGAGATTATAGGTGAAGCAATAGTAATGACATCCCATGAAGATAAGATGGGGGTTGCTGCAGGTGTTATTGAATGTTTTGAGAGCTGTCTTAAAAAGAATGATATCGCACCGGAGGATGTTGTTTTTATAGCTCACAGCACAACACAAGCGACTAATGCATTACTTGAAGGTGATGTTGCAGAGGTAGGAATTATTGGAATGGGGAAAGGTGGTCTTGAAGGAATTCTCGCAAAACGTCAAACTAATATTAAAGATATAGATTTAGGAACAGGTGGAGTTATAAAAATACATCAAAACTATATAAAAGAAAAGGATGTTAACACAGAGAATATTGAAAAAAGTATAAATGAACTTATAAAGCAAGGAGCCTCAGTAATAGTTGCATCTAAGGCTTTTGGTGTTGATAGTATGAGGGAAGAGCAAATAGTTAAGGAGGTAGCTGAAAAACACAATTTTTTAGTTAGTGTGGCCTCAGAAATAAGTAAGTTATATGGTCTTACAAGAAGAACAAGAACTGCTGCTATAAACTCCAGTATACTGCCCAAAATGCTTAACACAGCAATTAGCACGGAGGAGAGTGTTCGAAAGACTGGAATAAAAGTTCCGCTTATGATCATGCGTGGTGATGGTGGAGTTATGAATATAAAAGAAATGAAGAAACGTCCAGTACTTACAATGTTATCAGGACCAGCCGCAAGTGTTATCGGCGCATTAATGTACCTAAGAGCTTCTAATGGAATATATTTTGAAGTAGGTGGTACAAGTACTAATATTGGTGTAATTAAAAATGGACGCCCGGCTGTAGATTATTCAATAGTAGGTGGCCATAGAACATATATTAGTTCACTTGATGTTAGGGTCCTTGGAGTTGCAGGTGGAAGTATGGTACGTGCAAGTAATAATTTATTAGTTGATATAGGTCCAAGAAGTGCTCATATAGGTGGACTTTCTTATTCAGTATTTACACCAGAGGACGTGATCGTGGATCCAAAGCTTGAGTTTTTTGCTCCAAAAGAAGGAGATCCAGAAGATTACATAGCTATAAAGCTTAAAAATGGTAAACGCGTCGCAATTACTAATAGTTGTGCTGCCAACGTACTTGGACTTATACCTAAAGATGATTATGCTCACGGAAATGTTAACTCTGCGCGTAAAGCTATGGAGCCATTAGCAAAATACTGTAATATTTCTGTTGAAGAGCTTGCAACGCAAATACTTCAGAAAGCTTATGAGAAGATTGATCCTGTTATAAAGGAATTTGTAGAAAAATATAAACTAGAAGGTGATCAAGTTTCACTTGTTGGTGTTGGTGGTGGAGCTGCATCCTTAATTCCATTTTGTGCAGACAAAATGAAAATAAAATATAATATTCCAGAACATGCAGAGGTTATATCGTCAATAGGTGTTGCATTATCAATGGTTCGAGACGTTGTCGAAAGAGTTATTCCAACGCCAACTACAGAAGATATAATTGCCATTAAAAGAGAAGCAACAAATCTTGCAATAAAGAGTGGAGCGTTGGCCGAGAGTATTGAGGTTCATATAGAAATTGATACTCAAAGCTCAAAAGTTACTGCAATAGCACTTGGTTCAACAGAAGTTAAAACAACAGATCTTCTTGCCACTTGTAGTGAAGAGAAAATAAGAGAACTTGCATCGGAGTCAATGAGTGTAACCCCAAAAGACTTAAAACTTGAAGCAAAATCGGATGTGTTTTATGCTTTAACATGTGAAAAAAACGGAAAGAATATGATTCGCCTTATAGATAAAAAAGGTTTTATAAAAATACAAAGAGGTAATGCTCATGTACTAACTTGTAATATAACAAATGTTAAGGAAAATGTTGAAAAGCTTTGGGATTCAGAAATTACGTTCAAAAGCCAAATGGCATTTACTCCAGATATCTATATGTGCATAGGGGGAAAAGTTTTAGATTATGCAGGTGTACAGAGTATTGAACAGTTATTTATGATTATGGACACAGAACTTATAGGAATAAGTCCAGAAGAAAAGATAATTATTGTGGCGGCAAAGTATGATTAAAGATATGGTTCATGAATTACTTAAATTTGATGAAAGTAAATGGGAGACATATGCATATTCTCGTGAACCTCTAAAAGGTAAGCTTAATCAAATCCAAAAGAGTGAATATAAAAAAGGCGCAGAAACTTGTGGACGCGATATAGCTATTGAACTTATAGATAAATATGGAATATTAACTCCTAGAGAGTATGCTAAAAAATTAGGAGTAACAGTAATTAGTTCCATAGGGCAGGAGCATGGCGAATATACTATGTTTGCGAAGTTTAATGAGCCAAGTACCATAACTGTTTTTAAGCAGGTAGTAGATAAGGCTAATGAACTTATAAGGGCAGAAGGTTTAGAAAAATGTTTAGGAAATGTTAATGTTTATGATGTGCTAGTTGCACATGAATTATTTCACAATTTCGAATGCAGCCAGCCAGAAATATATACAAACCAGGTTAAAATAAAACTTTGGTCACTGGGCCCATATAAGCATATGTCAAAGCTTGCATGCCTTCCAGAGCTCGGAGCTATGGCACTTGTAAAGAAACTTCTAAATACAGAGTATTCACCATATATATTTGATGTGGTTTTTTTATATACTTATAATAAAAGAAAATCTAAGGAATTATTTGAATCTATATGTAAGCTAAACTAGCATATAACATGCCTTGGGGGTAGATATCATGAATTTAATTAAAATATTAAGTTGTGCTATATTAGTGGCTTCAATAATATTTGTTATTAATATTATTAAGTCTAAAAAGGATGAGCCGGAAACCTCAGAATTAGCACGCTTAAAGGAAACACCAGTTACGGCTGGAGGTGCTGTAATTGCTTATATTTTGAGCATTATACTCCTTATATTCCAATTTGTTAACCCAAATATTTCAGGAGCCTCAAGTACAGCACATTTATATGGTTTTGGACTTTATGTATCATGTACTCTCCTTGGTAGTTACATAATACTATACACTTTTGTAAAAGAGGAGATTGCAACTAAGGACAAGTTAATAATGGTATCTGTTTTTAACAATACCAAAATCATAAAATGGGATGATGTTTCAAAAGTTGAGTCCACTTTCCCTAAAAAATTAAAAATAAGCTGTAAAAATGGTCATAAAGTAACAATAAGCGGAGAAAAAAATGAGATGAAAAAGTTATTAAAAGTTGCTGTTAAAAAGATAGAGCCAGAGATAGGGGAAGATATACTATTAGCTTCAATAAATAAAATCAAATAAAGGGTTAGTAAAGAGGCCTTCAGTTAAACAACTGAAGGCCTCTTTAGCTAAAGATAATTAATATTTTCATTTTGAATATTAACTATTTCCGCATCAGTATTATTTTCTATAAAAGTTATAATATGTTCCATTGTGGAATCTAATTGTGAGGAGCTTCCACATATTGCAGCAATACCTATAACTATTGTTTGATGAATATCTTGTTCATCTACTTCTGATACTGATATATTAAATTTATTTTTTAGTTTTTGAATTATACTTTTTACAACCATTCTCTTTTCTTTTAAGGAGTGTGACCATGATGCTCTTAGGGTGACTTTCATAGATAAGATTTTCATATACTTCTCACCGCCAATTTTATTATAAGTATAATTTAGTATCAATTCGTCTATCGTAGTCTGACCAATTACCAGGTTCTGTTTTATCCTTCATTTGAGAAATTTTATTCATAGTAGCATCTGTGGAATCAGCAAAATTAACTATAAATGATTCTTCCATTTTCATTCCTCTTGGAGAACCAAATTCAGGCTTTCCGTGATGCTGAACTAAACATCCCTTTATCCTAGTAATAAAATCTTCAGAATAAAGTGATTCATTCTCTCGAATAGCTCTATCTAATAACTCTACTCCAATAACAATATGACCTTCCATTTCTCCTCTAAGGGTATATTTAAAAGGACCATCATAATATAATTCATAAATCTTCCCGATATCATGAAGTTTTGCTGCAAGTACCGCTATCTCAGTTCGTTTACATTCATATCTTTCACAAAGTGTAGCAGTTAAATACATAACATTTAATGTATGTTCTGCAAGACCACCTATATAATTATGATGCATAGATACTCCACCTATTCCTCTTTGAAATTTATCTAAGAATAGTTCATTCTTAAAGAAATAGTCATTTAAGGCTTTACCTTCATTTGAAATAATGTACTTATTTGTAAGAGTGTCCATTTCATTCATAATATCTTCAATAGGTCTCTTTACAGTTGGTAGATAATCTGATAAATTATAATCTAAAATAAATTTATATTTTTTGACATCTAAGTTTTTATCTTTAAATCCTTCAACTTCTATGACGCTTCCTTCTGTAATATCACCATTTTTGCTAGGTATATTAGCTTTTACTTCTCCACTCTTATCTACCAATATGCAGACAAATTTAGAAGCATCTTTGAACATTATTTTCATTACCATTAATGAAATTTTTATATTAGTTCCACTTTTTATATCGTTTAAAAAATTCTCTTTTGTAATCATATGATCCTCCAAATTAAATTTATTTTTCTAATTAAGTAAGTGTTAAAATCTATTTGCGCTTATTACTGTACCATATTTAATTCTATCTGACTAATTTTAATTAAGTAATTATAATCTTTATAGAGAGATTACGATAATAACTATAGGAAAAAGGTATTAATTTCATAATTCATGGCAAAATAAAGGAAAAAAATATTGTTAATATAAATAAGGAGAGGATTTAATGCAGAACCAGAAAAGTCTAAAGGTTATTCCTTTAGGAGGACTAGGAGAAATAGGGAAGAATATAACGGCTATTGAATACGCGGATGAAATCATTGTTATAGACTGTGGTGTGTCATTTCCGGATGAGGAAATGTATGGTGTAGATTTAGTAATTCCGGATATAACTTATTTGAAAAATAATGAGAAAAAGGTAAAAGGATTTTTCCTAACTCATGGTCATGAAGATCATATAGGCTCGTTGCCATTCATTCTAAAACAATTGAATGTACCTATTTATGGTACTAAGCTAACATTAGGATTAATTGAAAATAAACTAAGGGAACACAATATATTGCAATATTGCGAGCTTCATATTGTAAATGCTGGGGAAACAATAGAACTACAAAATTTTAAAATTGAGTTTATAAGAGTTACCCACAGCATAGCTGATTCTTGTGCTATTGCTATCCATTCGCCAATAGGCGTTATATTACATACTGGTGATTTTAAAATCGATTATACCCCAATTGATGGACTCGTAATGGACTTAGAACGAATCTCTAATCTAGGTAAAGATGGCGTTCTGCTTCTTATGGCTGACAGCACAAATGTTGAGCGCGAAGGGCACTCAATTTCTGAAAAAACTATCGGAAAAACTCTAACTAGAATATTTTCTAGTGCAAAGGGTAGAGTTATTGTAGCCACATTTGCTTCAAATATTCATAGGATTCAACAGATTGCAGACGCGTCTGTGAAATATAATAGAAAAATTGTTTTTAGTGGAAGGAGTATGGACAATATATCACAGGTAGCTATAGATCTTGGATATCTTCATATACCAGAAGATTACCTTATTGACATAGATGAAATGTGTAATTACGAAAATAAAGATATTACAATAATAACTACGGGAAGTCAAGGAGAACCTATGGCAGGACTTGCTAGGATGGCTTTTTCTACTCATAGAAAAATAACTATAGAACCAGAGGACTTATTTATTATTTCAGCATCTCCAATTCCAGGTAATGAAAAACTTATTTCTAGGGTGATAAATGAGTTATTCAAAAGGGGAGCAGAGGTGATTTATGAGGATTTAGAAGAAGTACATGTATCCGGGCATGCATATCAGGAAGAATTGAAATTAATTCATGCATTAGTTCATCCTAAATATTTTATGCCAGTCCATGGTGAATTTAGACATTTAAAAAAACATGGGAATTTAGCACAAAAATTAGGTATGAAAGGTAAAGATATATTTACTATGGAGACAGGGCAAGTTTTAGAAATTACAAAAGATGAAGCGAAGATTACAGGGAGGGTACATACTGGATCCGTATTTGTTGATGGACTTGGGGTGGGAGACGTTGGAAGCATAGTAATTAGAGATAGGAAACACTTAGCGGAAGATGGGATGCTCACAGTAGTGGTTACCTTAGAGAGGGAAACTTATAGTATTATTGCAGGACCTGATATAATCACTCGGGGATTTGTATATGCAAAAGAGTCAGATGAATTGATTAGTGAAGTAAAAGAGATTGTTAGGATTGAACTTAATAAGTGCTTAGAGAATAAAGTTATTGAATGGAATGTATTAAAATTTAATATGAAAAAATCTGTAGAGCGATATTTATATGAAAAAACAAATCGTAGGCCAATTATTCTTCCGATTATCATGGAGGTATAATATTATCACAGGTGCTTTTGTTTCACTAGTATATTAAGGTTTTAAATAGTTAAAACTAGCTAAGTGAAAATATTAGAGTTTGTTTATTACTATTTTTAACATTAAAATAAGGAGGATTTTTAATGAACAAATTTCAAAAAAAAATTGAAGATGTAATGGAATCAATAGAAGAATCAAATTTCTATAAGTGTCAAACAAGAAGAGATTTAAAAAAAGTAGCAAAAGCATTAGTTGAAACAAATGGAACTGTACCTGATTTTTCAAAGTATAATTTAGATACAAAACATTGGAAGAGTGCTGAAAAATATATTTAAATACTCTAATTAAGAGCCACTATAAAATTTATAGTGGCTCTTAATTTAAAATTAATACTTCTTGTTTAGAATAAATGGTCAAACTAGGTAAATATACTTGAAATTTTAGTCATAAAAGTATAAAATGAATGACATAATAATAAATACTGTCGGATTAGGGGGCAACTATATGAATTTTTTTTATGTAATAGGTAAAGAAACAGTTGTAAATAGTTATGTTTGAAATTAAAATACCTGCCACAAGTGCAAATATGGGGCCAGGACTTGATACTCTCGGGGTTGCGTTTAAACTTTATAATAGGTTTATAGTTGAAGAGATAGAATCTGGACTTGAAATTTTTGGTTGTAATAAGGAATTTGCAAACAATAATAACTTAGTTTATACTTCAATGTTAAAAACCTTTAAAAAACTCCAAAAGGATCCCAAAAGTGTTAGATTAACTTTTAAAACGGAAATACCTGTTAGTGGAGGGCTTGGAAGTAGTGCTACATGTATATTGGCAGGGATTACGGCTGCTAATAGGTTATGTGGAGATATTTTAACAAAACAAGAGGTTTTAAATTATGCTTGTGAAATTGAAGGACATCCGGATAATATTACTCCTGCAATGATTGGTGGCATGACTGTTTCAATTATGAATGAGGGAGTTAACCATTATAATAAAATTCCGATTAATGGGAGTATAAAATTTTGCGCACTAATCCCTAAGCTACAGTTATCAACTAAGTCTTCAAGAGCAGTGCTACCAGAAACAATACCGTTTAAAGATGCTGTGTATAATGTAGGTATGGTTTCGATGCTTATTGTATCACTTGTTAATGGTGATTATGAAGGTGTAAAGCTTGCTTGCAAAGATAAACTTCATCAGCCATATAGAATGGGGTTAATAAAAAATTACTCGCAAATTTCAAGTTTTGTTAAAGAAAGTGAAGCTTTAGGCGTATTTCTTAGTGGTGCTGGACCAACAATTATGGTAATGCTTAAAAAAGATGATAGTAATACTGAAGGAAAACTAAAAGAATTTTTAAAGGGTTTATCAGGAAGTTGGGAAACTCTAAATTTAGAAATTGATGAGGATGGTTTGAATATAGAAAATATTTAAATAATAATTTTATTACATAATAATTCACTTGCAACTTACGTTACGTAATGATGTATATTTACCTTATACAATTTATATTTATAAAATGTACAAAAAGTAGGAGGTTTTTATAATGATACCTTTATGTATACCAGAAATTAGAGGCAATGAGTTAAAATACGTTAAAGACTGTATAGATACTAATTGGGTATCTTCAGTAGGAAGTTATGTTAATTTATTTGAAGAAAAATTTAGTGAATATGTAGGCAGCAAAAGTGCTGTAGTTACAATGAATGGTACGGCTGCGCTTCAACTTGCATTGTTAACCCTTGGAATAGGAGAGGGAGACGAGGTTATAGTCCCATCGCTTACATTTATATCTCCGGTTAATACAATAAAATATGTAGGTGCAGAACCAGTATTTGTAGATGTATGCCGTGACACATTTGTTATGGATGCTTCTAAAATAGAAGAGTTAATAACACCTAAAACAAAGGCTATAATGCCAGTGCATATTTATGGTCATCCTGTAGATATGGTTAAAGTAATGCAAATAGCGAAAAAACATAATTTATTTGTTATAGAAGATGCAACGGAATCGCTAGGGTCTACTTGCAATGGCAAAATGGCAGGAACTATAGGTGATATAGGTTGTTTTAGTTTTAATGGTAATAAGCTTATAACTACTGGAGCAGGTGGAATGCTTGTAACTAACAATTTAGAGTACGGCAAGCGGGCAAAATTTTTGTCTACTCAAGCAAAAGTAGTTACGCAAAATAAAGCGTTTTACCATTCAGAAATAGGATACAATATGAGAATGCCAAATCTTTTAGCTGCATTTGGAGTAGCTCAACTTGAAAATGTTAAAGAATATTTAAAAATTAAAAGAGAAAATGCAGTGTATTATAACCAGCTTCTAGGTGAAATTAAAGGAATTACATTGCCAGTTGAAAGAGAAAATGTTGAAAACTGCTACTGGTTATATTCAATCCTAGTTGAAGATGAATATGGTATAACTCGTGATGAGCTTATACAAAAATTAAATGCAGGTAAAATAGAGGCAAGACCTTTCTTTATGCCTATCCATGATATGCCTCCATATAAGGGGAGTAAACACGGTGATTTAACTGTTACAAATGAACTTTACGCACGAGGAATAAATCTTCCAAGTTCTGTAGGGCTTACAAAAGAAGAGATTAGCAAGGTATGTGAAACAATAAAAAATAGTGTAGATTAAATTAGGGTTTAGAAAATAAGGGAGCAACAACATTATGGATAATAAATTCATGGTGTTGTTGCTCCCTTTATGTATGGTTTAATTTAAATTGTAGTTGTAATGAAAATGAAGATTTTATACCTAGCGCTTTTGTTGTTAAATACATTTTAAGTTTTTATTGTGATCTTCGTTATAATAATTTTTTTGTAAACCGTTTATTGACTTAATTAAGGCAAGGTGTAATAATTAAAGTAACGTTTACAATAGGTAGGGTATTATAAGTAAACGGTATAATAAAATATTATAGTTTATTAAAGACTATATAAAATAACCATATATAAATACACCAAGGGGGAATTATATATGACAAAAGTTATGAAAACAATGGATGGAAATGAAGCTTGTGCCTATGTATCATACGCTTTTACAGAGGTAGCAACAATTTATCCAATAACACCATCTTCACCAATGGCTGAGCATGTAGACGAATGGTCGGCTTATGGAAAGAAAAACATTTTTGGTCAAACAGTAAAATTAGTAGAGATGGAATCAGAAGCAGGGGCTATAGGCGCAGTTCATGGGTCTCTTGAGGCAGGAGCTTTAACTACATCGTATACGGCATCACAAGGGTTGCTTTTAATGGTTCCTACAATGTATAGAATTGCAGGACAATTAAAGCCCGGAGTTTTACATGTTAGTGCTCGTACAGTAGGTACTCACGCACTTTCAATTTTTGGGGATCATTCAGACGTAATGTCTTGCCGCCAAACAGGTTTTGCAATGATGTCTACAGCAAGTGTACAAGAAGTTATGGATTTATCTGGTGTTGCACATTTAAGTGCAATTAAAGGACGTGTACCATTTTTACACTTCTTTGATGGTTTTAGAACTTCTCATGAAATTCAAAAAATTGAATGCCTTGAATATGATGATTTAGCTAAACTTATAGATCAAGATGCTCTTAAGGCATTTAGGAAAAATTCTTTGAATCCTGAAAGACCTATTCAACGTAGCACAGTACAAAATCCTGATATCTTCTTCCAGGCACGTGAGGCAAGTAATAGGTTTTATGATGCTATTCCTGGTATTGTAGAAAATTATATGAATGATATTAATAAAATTACAAATAGAAATTACAAACTATTTAATTACTATGGTGCAACTGATGCTGACCGAGTAATTATCGCTATGGGTTCTGTATGTGGAGCAATAGAGGAAACAATAGATTATTTAAATGCAAATGGTCAAAAAGTCGGTCTTGTTAAAGTGCATCTATTCAGACCATTTTCAGTGGAGCATTTGTTAAAGGCAATTCCTGAAACAGTTAAAAACATTGCTGTTTTAGATAGGACTAAAGAACCAGGAGCAGCAGGTGAACCACTATTTGAAGATGTGTGTACTGCTTACGTAAACAAGGAAGTTCGTCCAAAACTTTATGGAGGACGTTATGGATTATCATCTAAAGATACAACACCTGCTCAAATAGTTGCGGTATACGAAAATCTTAAACAAAGTACACCTAAAAATCACTTTACTGTTGGAATTAATGATGATGTAACACATCATTCAATCCTTGTTGGTGAAGAACTTAATGTGTTATCAAAAGGAACAATTAGTTGCAAGTTTTGGGGACTTGGTTCAGATGGTACAGTAGGAGCAAACAAAAACTCAATAAAGATTATTGGTGATCATACGGATATGTTTGTTCAAGCTTATTTCGTTTTTGATACAAAAAAGTCAGGAGGAGTAACACAATCGCACTTGCGTTTTGGAAAAGAGCCTATACGATCAAGTTATCTTGTAAAAGGAGCAGATTTTATTGCATGTCATAATTTTTCATATTTAGAGAAGTATGATATAATTTCTGATTTAAAATATGGAAAAACATTTTTATTGAATTGTTGTTGGAAGGGTGAAGAATTAGAAAAATATCTTCCAAGTAAAGTAAAACAATATATTGCTAAAAATAACATAGAGTTTTATACAATTGATGCTTCGCGTATTGCTAAAGAACTCGGTTTAGGTAGACGTTCCAATACTGTGCTTCAAGCTGCTTTCTTCAAATTAGCGAACATTATACCAATAGATGATGCAGTGGAGTATATGAAGAAATCTATATACAAAAGTTATAGTAAAAAAGGTGATATTATTGTTAATATGAACTATGGGGCAGTAGACAAAGGCATTGAAGGTTTAGTAAAAGTAGAAGTTCCGAGTATCTGGGTTAATGAGGTCGAGGAAGATTCAGAAGGTACTGTAGATGTTCCTGATTTTATTAAAAATATTCTTATACCTGTTAATGCTCAAAAGGGAGATAGTATTCCAGTAAGTGCTTTTATAGGAATGGAGGATGGTACGGCACCACTAGGTACATCAGCCTTCGAGAAGAGAGGCATAGCTACAGAGGTTCCATCATGGAATGTAGATAATTGTATTCAGTGTAATCAATGTTCATTTGTGTGTCCACATGCTGCAATAAGACCATTTTTGCTAAGTAGTGATGAAGTAGAAAATGCACCAAATGGATTTAAATTAAAGAAAGCCATGGGAAAAGGCCTTGAAGATTATAAATATAGAATACAAGTTGACACATTAGATTGTACAGGTTGTGGAATTTGTTCTAATGTTTGTCCTGCTAAAGAAAAAGCTCTTACAATGGAACCTATCGAGAAGGAGCAAAAGGAGATGGATAACTGGTATTATGCATTATCATTATCTAAGAAAGAAAATTGTGGTGACATTACTACTGTAAAAGGAAGTCAGTTTGAGAAGCCGTTACTTGAGTTTTCTGGGGCTTGTGCAGGATGTGGCGAAACCCCTTATGCTAAGGTAATTACACAATTGTATGGAGATAGGATGTATCTTGCTAGTGCAACAGGTTGTTGCCAGGCTTGGGGTGCGGCATCACCATGCGTGCCATATACAACAAATTCAGAAGGTCACGGACCAGCTTGGTCGAACTCATTATTTGAAAACAATGCAGAATTTAGTCTTGGTATGTGCTTAGCAGTGAACCAACAAAGGGAGCTATTAAAGTCAAAAGTAGAGAAAATTATTAATTTAACAAATGATTCAAATGTAAAGTCATCACTTAAGGATTGGATTGACAATTATAGTAATGGAAAAACATCAAAAGTTATAAGTAAGAAGGTAATTGAAGTATTAGAAAAAGCAAACTTAAGTAAAGAACTTAGGGAACTAGCAAATGAAATACTTGTAAGTAAAGAACACCTTGCTAAAAAGTCAATGTGGATGTATGGAGGAGATGGTTGGGCATATGATATTGGGTTTGGTGGTCTAGATCATGTTCTATCAAGGGGGGAGGACGTAAATATAATTGTATTTGATACAGAAGTTTATTCAAATACTGGTGGTCAATCATCGAAAGCAACCCCAATAGGTGCTGTTGCTCAATTTGCAGCATCTGGCAAAAAGTTTAATAAGAAAGATTTAGGCATGATGGCAATGAGTTACGGTAATGTTTACGTAGCACAAGTAGCTATGGGAGGAAGTAAAAGTCAATTCCTTAAAGCAGTTGTTGAGGCTGAAAATTATCCTGGTTCATCACTTATTATCGCTTATGCTCCATGTATAAGTCATGGGTTAAAAGGAGGTATGAGTACTACTCAGGCAAATACCAAACGTGCTGTTGAAGTAGGATATTGGCACCTTTATAGGTGCAATCCAGCTCTTGAGAAGGAAGGAAAGAATCCATTTATTTTAGATTCAAAGGAGCCAACAGGGAGTTTTCGCGAGTTCTTACTTGGTGAAGTACGTTATTCATCGTTGCTAAGAACTTTCCCTGAGAATGCTGAGGAGTTATTCGCAGCTGCAGAAAAAGCATCAAACAAAAGGTACCAGAATTATAGAAGACTTGCCAGTAACTAATGTATTTAAGTCTTCAGGTAAAACAATATATGAATAACAAAAATAAACCTTACTCATTTTATGAGTAAAGTTTATTTTTGTTATGCTAAATTATATTAACTATTAACCGCAATTTTATTGATTTCTTCTATATATTTATTAGCTTTTATAGGGTTATATTGACCCTCCCATTTGGATATAACTACGCAAGCAAGTGAATTGCCAACTACATTAACTGCAGTTCTTGCCATATCTAAGATACGATCTATACCTGCTATGAATGCTAGTCCCTCTATTGGAATACCGACAGAACCTAATGTAGCTAGGAGTACTACAAAAGATACCCCTGGAACTCCGGCTATACCTTTTGAAGTAACCATTAATACAACCATTAGATTAATCTGCGTAAGGAGGGGTAAGTGGATACCATATAATTGAACAATAAAAAGTGCGGCTATATAGTTTTAAAGCTTTTGTATTTTTCGCCTTAGTGTATATTATAAAGATGTACTATGTCTATACAATTAGTATTTTATCTTGGTGTTTTAGGTTTCGCTCCCCAGCATTTGTCACAATTTAGGCAACAATGAGAGGCAAAGTTATTACAGTGCCCATTCTTAATTTGATTAGGTAAGCCTGTAACTTTTTTTGACTTTTTCATCCACTTGAACATATTTTTTATTTCATTTTTTCCTTGCTTATCTAAAAGTATATTAGAGTCTATGATGTACCACCCCTTAATATTTTTTAATTTAATTACTATGCTATACAGTATAATACTTTTACTTATAAGATGCAGTAACAATTGATACCGAGGTTAATAATGAGATTTGTAGAAAAATAAAGTAATGAGTAGTATAATACTAATAATTAGTCTAATTTTAAAATTATATTAAAAATATTGACATATAACAGTATAATGCTATAAAAAAACAATTAGGAGGAACCATATGATTGAACTTGCTACTTTTCTTGTTGATGATCATGATGTGCCAGCGCTTCGCAATGTCATTTTACATCTTGCTAGCATTGGATACTGCGAAAGAAAAATTTGTGAGCGTCTAGGCCTCTCAGATTTAACTGAAATTATATGGCGTGCTCTGCCAATTTATCGTGAAGAACAACTGGCTACGCGTGATGCACTAAATTCAGCTATAGATTTTTTTTTCTTGCAGGGTATAATTTCGATAGATGAACTTAACCAAGTATTTGATAATAAGGAACGGGATATCCTCATTAAGGTGGGACTCATTTTAGTCCATAATAAAAAGTGTTATGCACGTGCTTCACTATATCCTGTTGGGAATTGTTTAGTTTTTTCGGACCATGCTTGGCCCCAATTACCACATCCTGGATTCCTAAATGTCCCATATGATCAAGTAATGTATGTTGGCATCGACAGCCGTTGGTTAGCGCGAACTACTGTACGTCACACTGCGAGTTCGACTCTAGATCTTTGTACTGGATCTGGTGTTCATGCTCTTTTAGCAAGTTCGCACTCCAAGAGAGTGGTTGCTGTGGATATTAATCCTCGTGCCGCTCGATGTACTTATTTTAACTCAAAAGCATTAGGTTTAACTAATATTGAAGTTGTGGTTGGGGATCTCTTTGAACCTGTTTATGATGAGAAATTCGATCTTATTACAGCTAATCCACCATTTGTTCCATCTCCAGTAGACACGCTCAGGTATCGTGATGGTGGAAACTCAGGTGAAGATATTTTACAAAGAATTGTAGTTGGATTACCGAATCATCTAGCTCATGGTGGGAGTGCGCAGATCATTACTGAACTTGGCGAATGTATGAACGAACCGCTGTCTAGCAGATTACGTGTATGGCTAGGTGGTGCCAAGATGGACATTTTAATTCTTCGTCTTAGTGTTCATTCTGCTGCAAGCTACTCAATAGGACATGCTAATGGTGATGAGGACTACGATGCTTTTTTTAATTCGGTGCACGATTGGTCCAGCAATTTAAGAAAGCAGGGTTATACTCAAGTAGTTTCGGTTCTTATTACAATTAAGTGGAGTGATACTACACTAGGTGAACCTTGGACCCGTGTTGAGGAATTGCAACCACCACATAATAACGCTGGCAAAGAGGTAGAGGCATTATTTATTCAAGAAAGGTTATCGCGAAAACTAAATTTATATGAGATACTTAAGCAAAGTAAGATGCGTCGTGCGGGGCCAATAGGGCTAACTGAGGCTCGATTGCTTGGAAGTGAATTACGAGCGAATTCTCAGGCTAATTTATTAGGAAGTGAGTTACCAATTTTTAAATGGCTTAATCATGTTGAAGAAGAAATCTTAGTTCTTATGGAGAAACCATTGACACTTACTGAAATTATTGTGATTACACAAGAACTTAACTTTCAGGAGGAAGATGTAATCTTGGCAATTAGATCACTCATAAGAAATGGATTCATTATAATGACTTAGGTCGAAAACAACCTATCAAATAATATAGTGTGTTGGTTTGAGTTTAGTGAAATCGATTGTAGAATTGCATGGTGGTAGTATATATGTGCAGAGTAAATTTGGGGAAGGTAGCACATTTACAATAAGACTCCCGGCAGGCAAGGTGCTTGATGAAAATATAATATATAGTAATATTGCGAAAAATGGAAATGAAATTATACGAGTGGAGTTTTCAGACATTTATTCGTAAATCATATTATTGATTAAAGGCAGTTAAGATATAATTCTTAACTGCCTGGTATGGAGCTACTTTGTAATAACTTCATGAATTAATGTTGGCTTAGTTGCATGATCACTAATAGAAATATTTTCATATATTTTTTTTCTTACATCTTCTATATTTTCACGGTTTGCGTAGATAGTTACAAGAGTTTCACCCTTTTCTACCTTGTCACCAACTTTTTTGCGTAACATTAATCCTACTGCTAAATCAATTTTGTCCTCTTTTGTTGCCCTACCTGCACCAAGTAACATTGCTGCAATACCAATCTCATCAGCTACCATATTAGATACAAAACCACTAGTTAAAGCAGGGACATCAATTTTATATTTAGCTTGTGGTAATTTTTCTGGGTTATCCACAATTGATTCGTCTCCACCTTGATTTTTAATGAATACTTTAAATTTGTCTATTGCTTTACCATTTTCTATTACTTCAAGAAGCGTTTTTCTAGCTTCCTCTAATGTTTTTGCTTTTTTAGCAAGTACTACCATTTGACTTCCAAGTGTTAGGACAAGTTCTGTAAGATCTTCTGGACCTTCTCCTCTTAATGTATCAATGGCTTCTTTTACCTCAAGTGCATTACCAATTGCAAATCCTAAAGGTTGTGACATGTCAGAGATTATCGCCATAGTATTTCTTCCTACATTATTACCAATTTGCACCATTGCATGTGCTAAATTTTCTGCATCTTTATCTGTTTTCATGAAAGCTCCTGCGCCTGTTTTAACATCAAGGACTATTGCATTAGCTCCTGATGCAATTTTTTTGCTCATAATAGAACTAGCTATTAGTGGAATTGAGTTAACAGTTCCAGTTACATCACGAAGTGCGTATAATTTTTTGTCTGCAGGAGTTAAGTTCCCTGTTTGACCAATAACAGCAACTTTGTCACGGTTAACTAATTCAATAAATTTATCATTTGTAATCTCTACATGGAAACCACTAATAGATTCTAATTTATCAATAGTTCCACCAGTATGTCCAAGTCCTCGTCCAGACATTTTAGCAACAGGTATATCTAAAGCAGCAACAAGGGGAGCGAGTACTAGTGTTGTTGTATCGCCTACACCACCTGTTGAGTGTTTATCTACTTTTATACCTTCGATTTTTGATAAATCAATAGTTTCTCCGGAATTAACCATAGCCATAGTCAAATCTGCTCTCTCACGATCATTCATATCTTGAAAATAAATAGCCATTGCAAGCGAACTTGCTTGGTAATCAGGAATAGTTCCTTTAGTATAACCTTCTATAAAAAAATTAATTTCTTTTGTTGTTAGTTCTTTACCATCACGTTTTTTTGAAATTACATCTACCATTCTCATTTTATTACCATCCTTTTTATTTTGATTTTATAACATTAATATTATTATATGGTTATATTATACAATTAAACCAACAACAGTTGCTGTTAATACACTAACTAAGGTTGCACCAAATAGCAGTTTTAAACCAAACCGAGCAACAACATTCCCTTGTTTTTCATTGAGTCCTTTTACTGCTCCAGAAATAATTCCAATCGATGAAAAATTAGCGAAAGAAACTAAAAATACAGAAACAATAGCGGTTGTCCGCGTTGTTAAATGTATAGTACTAGTTGCCAAACTAGTCATTGCAACAAATTCATTTGATACTAATTTCGTTGCCATTATACTTGCGGCAGGTATTGCTTCCCTTAAAGGTACACCCATTAAAATCGCAAATGGTGAGAATACATAGCCAAGTAAATTTTGAAAAGAAATACCGAAAATACCCTTGAAAATCATATTAATCATAGCAATTATGGCTACAAATCCAATAAGCATTGCTCCAACTATGATAGCTACTTTGAAACCATCCATAATGTATTCACCAAGCATTTCAAAGAAGGATTGTTTTTTTTCTTCTTGAACTATTAATATATCTTCCTCTGTGGTTACTGTATATGGATTTATAATTGAAGATATAATAAATCCACCAAATAAGTTTAAAACAAGTGCAGTTACAACATATCTAGGTTTAATAAGAACCATATAAGAGCCAACTATCGACATAGATACCGTAGACATTGCTGATGCACAAAGTGTATAAAGTCTATGCTCTGGTAATAGACCAAGTTCTTTTTTTACAGAAATAAATACCTCTGATTGACCAAGAATAGCAGCGGCTACTCCGTTATAAGATTCTAGTTTACCCATACCGTTAATTTTACTTAAGCCGAGGCCTATATATTTAATTATAAAAGGAAGTATTTTAAAGTGTTGTAGAATTCCGATTAAAGCAGAAATAAATACTATTGGTAAAAGCACACCTATAAAAAATGTAAATTGATTTGCGTTAACTAATCCACCAAATACAAAATTTACGCCCTCACCAGCACATTTAAGTAATAGTTGAAAACCATTTGCTATTCCACCCACTAGGAAATTACCAACACCAGTATTTAGCAATATAAATCCAAGTATGAATTGTAAAATAACCATTACAACGATAGGTCGGTATTTTACCTTTTTTTTATCAGTACTAGTAAACCATGCAAGTCCTAAGACAACAATTAATCCGAGAATTCCAATAATATATTTCATTTTAATGTTACACCCCTTAAATATCATAGTTTAATATAATAAAATCATACAACGATTACATTAAAGATAATGCAAAAATGAAATAATTTTATTGAATTTTAAAATAATTTGAAAATGTAGTCCTTATCTATAGTTAGTAAAATCATAAATATAAAACTACATGGTTTTTAGCAATATTCATTTTAAACCTCCTCTTATGCCTTATCAATAATAAAGCTTATTTGCACATTTGTAAAGTTGTGGGTGAAATTATGCAATATATATATAATATATTCTGTATTTTTTATTAATTTAAGAAGTTGTAAAAAAACTCATAAACACGTGTTAATAGAATATAATGTAAGAATTAGAGGTAATTGACGCTTATATGATTATTGATATATTTAAATATTTTATATAAAATAGAATTGTACAAACATAGGGGGGATGAACAATGAAATTTGGTTATTTTGATGATGAAAAAAAAGAGTATGTTATTACTACACCTAAGACTCCGTATCCATGGATTAATTATCTTGGAACAGATGATTTTTTCTCGCTAATTTCAAATACTAGTGGTGGCTACTGCTTTTATAAGGATGCGAGGCTTCGAAGGTTAACTAGATATAGATATAATAGTGCACCAGTTGATAGTGGGGGAAGATATTATTATATAAATGATGGTGGCGACGTTTGGACACCAGGATATATGCCAGTGAAAACTGAATTAGATTCTTATGAATGTAGGCATGGACTTGGTTATACTAAAATTAAAAGCGCAAGAAATGGCATTGAAGTAGAGCAATTAATGTTTGTCCCTTTAAAGTATCATGGAGAAGTTAACCAACTTAAAATAAAAAATACATCAAATGATATTAAGGAAATTAAGATTTTTTCATTCATAGAGTTTTGTTTATGGAATGCTTATGACGATATGACTAATTTCCAGAGAAATTTTAGTACTGGTGAAGTTGAAATAGATAATTCTGTAATTTATCATAAAACAGAATATAGAGAAAGACGTAATCATTATTCATTTTACGGCGTTAATACAGATATAGATGGGTTTGATAGTGACAGAGAGTCATTCCTTGGATTATATAATGGATTTGATTCACCACAAACAGTTATGAAAGGTAAATCTAATAATTCTGTAGCGAGTGGATGGTCACCTGTAGCATCACATAGTAAAACATTAAGACTTAAACCTGGAGAAGAAACAAGTTTGATCTTTATAATTGGATATGTAGAAAATGAGGAAGAAGACAAGTGGGAAAGCCCTGGAGTTATTAATAAGAGTATTGCTAAAGAGATGATAGCAAGGTTTAGTACGGATATTCAAGTAGAAGAGGGATTAGAAGCTTTAAGTAAATATTGGCTTAATTTATTATCAAAATATAGTATAAAAACGGATGATGATAAGCTAAATCGTATGGTTAATATATGGAATCCCTATCAATGCATGGTAACGTTTAATATGTCTAGAAGTGCGTCATATTTTGAATCTGGAATCGGAAGAGGCATGGGATTTAGAGATTCTAATCAGGATTTACTTGGATTTGTGCATCAGATTCCAGGTAGGGCGAGAGAAAGAATACTGGATATAGCCGCAACACAATTTGAGGATGGTGGAGCTTATCACCAATATCAACCATTAACTAAAAAGGGTAACTATGAAGTTGGCGGAGGATTTAATGATGATCCGTTATGGTTAATATTAGGCACTGCAGCCTATATAAAAGAAACAGGAGATTTTAATATACTGAATGAACTTGTGGCTTTCAATTGTGATGATAGCATAAAAGATACACTAATGGAACATTTAAAACGTTCTTTCTATCATGTTGTAAATAATCTTGGACCTAATGGACTTCCTCTAATTGGAAGAGCTGATTGGAATGATTGTTTGAATTTAAATTGTTTTTCCACAGAACCAGATGAATCATTTCAAACATTTGGAGATCCAGATGGAAGGGTTGCTGAATCTGTTCTAATAGCTGGAATGTTTGTGTTTATAGGACCGGAATATGTAGAATTATGCAAAAGATTTGACCTGATTTCAGAAGCTACAATAGCGCAGAATCACATTGATAAAATGAGGAAAACAGTTATAGAAAAAGGCTTTGACGGTGAATGGTTTTTAAGGGCATATGATGCTTTTGGAAATAAGGTGGGTAGCAAGGATAACGATGAGGGACAGATATATATCGAATCACAAGGGTTCTGTGTAATGGCAGGCATTGGGGTAGAAGAAGGTTTAGCTTTAAAAGCATTAGATTCTGTTAAGGAAAAATTAGATACTAAGTATGGAACAATGCTTTTGACACCAGCTTATACAAAGTACGATTTAAACATTGGTGAAATTACATCTTATCCAGCAGGTTACAAAGAAAATGCTGGGATATTCTGTCACAACAATCCATGGATAATGATTGCTGAAACAGTTTTAGGTAGAGGGGATAGGGCATATGATGTATATAAGAAAATAGCTCCAGCCTTTATTGAAGACATAAGTGAGATTCATAGAACTGAGCCATATGTTTATTCACAAATGATAGCAGGGAAGGATGCATCAAGGCAAGGTGAAGCTAAGAATTCTTGGCTTACAGGAACTGCTGCATGGAACTATTTTGCAATTACTCAATTTATTCTAGGGGTGAAGCCAGAGTATGATGGGCTTCGTGTAAATCCATGCATTCCAAAAGAGTGGAGTGGTTTTGAGATTGAGAGAACGTACAGAGGAGATATATATAATATTAAAATTAATAATAAGGAACATATTTGTAAGGGTGTTAAATTAATTACAGTGGATGGAAAAGCGATACAAGGAGATATATTACCTGTATTTGGTGATGGATGCGCACATAAAATAGAAATAGAAATGGGCAATTAACAATTTAAGGAGGGGTTCTCTCCTCATTCTTTTGAAATAGAAGGGCTAAGTGCTAGTTATCTAAATAGTGCGTTAACTGATTCTAAAACAGATAAAAATGGATATATATTATAGAGGGACCAATTAATAGCGTAATGTAAATATCAGATAATGTTAAGTTTGAAAGACTTAAAGACATATTAGATAGTTTTAAATTCTAAAAAAATGTAAACGATTCTGCAAGAAAATGAGCAATTCGGATGTAAATGGAGTAAATTATGTTAAAACATGGTTATTTGAGGAAATGTAGACATATTATAATTTGAAAAGCATGAAAAATTATAGTACTATTACATTATAAACACGCGTTTAAATTCTAAAAAGAGGTGCGGAATGAATAGTATAGATATTGCAAAAATAGCAGGAGTTTCAAGAAGCACCGTTTCAAGGGTAATTAACAATTATGATAATGTTCCAGACGAAACTAGAAAAAAGATTCAGCAGATAATAAAGGAAAATAATTATGTACCACATGCATCTGCTAGAATGCTTGCTGGGGTTAAAAACAGAATAATTGGTCTTTTTATAATTGATATGAAGGCGGATACTAATGGTAAGCAGGTTACTAGTAGTTCTTACTTTACACCATTTACCGGATCGGTTATCGAAAATGCAAGCAAAATGGGTTATAACGTACTTGTTTCTATAGTAAGTAAACAAAAGGATTATAAAAAAGTGAAAGAAATTTTCTATAATAAGACGGTGTCTGGTGGAATATTTATAGGAGAAAAAAATGGAGAGCCAGAAATAAAAGAAATTATAAATTCTGGCTGTAGGGTTGCATTATTAGATCAAGCGGTGAAATCAGATGAAGAAGTTTATAAGAAATGTATAATTGTAAATGCTGATAACTACTACGGTGCATATAAAGCTACTAATTATTTAATTGGACTTGGGCATTCGAGTATTGCACATATAGTAGGAATATCTGAAAACTTATCAGGTATAGAAAGATTTAATGCTTATAAAAACGCATTAACAGATGCGGGGATTTCTGTAAAAAGTAATTTAATTGTTAAAGGTGATTTTACAATCAATGGAGGATATAATGCTACAAAAAAACTTCTCCAAAAGGAAATACCTACTGCAATATTTTGTGGAAATGATATGATGGCAATAGGAGCTATGCAGGCTATTGAAGAAGCGAATCTAAATGTTCCAGAAGATATATCTATAGTTGGATTTGACGATATAGAGGTTGCAAGATATATAAATCCAGCGCTTACAACTGTAAGGATGAAACTGCTTGAAATGGCATCGATTGCAACAAATACTCTAATAACATCAATCGAGAGTAATTCAAATTTTTCAGCGAATTATACGTTACCTATTGACTTGATTGAAAGAAATTCGTGTAAGGCTCTAAAATAAATTAGTTTACATGCAGCGACCCAGGAGATGATTAATCCATATTAAACGCGAGTTTATTAGAAGTCGGTTGATATTATAATATTCTTTTTATGAATGTTATTTATTAATAGATAGAAGATTTAAGGGGGGACAATAATGAAAAAAAATTATTTGAAGAAATTTGCATTGTTAACTTTATCAACAATAATGGCTACTTCAATGTTAGCTGGTTGTGGATCAAGTACGGCTACAAAAACAGATTCAGGCTCAAAAACAGCAACTACAGGGGCTGCTAAAGCACCAGCGGACTATACGGGAACTATAAAGATATGGTCATGGAATACTGAACTTAAAGATTTAGGTATTATAGCTAAGTTTAACAAAGTTTATCCAAACCTTAAAGTTCAACTTGTTTCAATACCAAATGATAATAGTGCATATGTAACTAAAATATCTTCTACAATGAGTGCTGGCGTTGGTGGACCGGATGTTTTTTTAGCAGAATCTGCTTATGTGAAGAAATTTACAAACCTAGACTTTTATGAGGATTTGACAAAGTCGCCTTATAATGCAGAGACACTTACAAGTAAAATGGTACCGTATACTGTAGAGCTAGGACGTAATGAAGGAGATAAGTCTATTAGAGCTTTAACTTGGCAGGCAACACCTGGTGGATTCTTCTATAAGAGAAGTATAGCTAAACAGTATCTTGGAACAGATGACCCTGCTGCTATTCAAAAAATGATGGCAACAACAGAGGACTTTATCAAATTAGGTGAGACTCTTAAAACGAAGAGTAATGGATCGGTTAAGTTATTAGCTGGATATAATGAATTAGTAAATGTAGCTATTGGTAGCCGTACGCAAGGGTGGGTAAAGGATGGTAAGTTAGTTATTGATACTAAAATGATGGATTATATCGATCAAGCAACTAAAATTAGAAAAGATGGTTTAGATGCTAAGTTTACTCAATGGACACCAGCATGGACTGGATCTATGTCAGATAAAACAACATTTGGATATATGCTTCCAACCTGGGGACTTCCTTTTACTTTAGGAATAAATGCTCCAAAAGAAACAGGCAATTATGCATTTGTAAAAGCTCCAACACCATACTATTGGGGTGGAACTTGGCTTGGAGTATCTAGTAAGAGTACACAAAAAGATAATGCTTGGCAGTTTGTTAAGTATATAACTACAAATACAGATTTTATGGAAGCACAGGCAAAAGATAAAGGTGACTTCATGAATAACGTAGATGTTCAAGCTAAATTATCAAGTACAGATGCAGGAAACAATTCATACTTAAAAGGTGAAAACGTTTATAAAGTATACACGGAACTTGTTAAAGGCATTGATGGTAAATTGTTTACACAATATGATGATACAATTAACAATGCTTGGAATAAACAAATTGACTTATTAATAATAGGTAAAACAGCTTCAAAAGAGGATTTCCTTAAAAAATTTAAAGCTGATGTAGTAAATGCATATCCGGATATTAAAGTAGATTAGTTAGATGACATGTAAAAGTAAATAGTAGTTAGCCTTATTAACTGTTTTTAGTAAATAAGGCTAATTTAAAAATAGGGGGTGTCACTTTGGTTAAAGGTAAAATTAATAGAGAAAAGTATGGATTATTATTTATTGCTCCATTTTTTATAACATTTCTTATTTTTCAATTGTATCCTATGATTTATTCATTATATGTTAGTTTTATTAAATGGGATGGCATGTCAAAAAACATTAAATTTGTAGGTCTTGCAAATTATTCAAGATTATTTGCAGATCCTGTTTTTTTAAAGTCCATAGCTAATACCTGGATTATGTGGTTATGTGGGGGTATTCCTCAATTGATTTTAGCGTTAATTTTAGCCGTAGTATTAAATGAAGCAAGATTAAAAGGAAAAGATATTTTTAGAGCAGTATATTTCTTTCCCAATCTAGTTACTGCAACCTCGATTGGTATATTATTTGCATTTTTATTTGATTGGCAGGCAGGGTCAGTAAATAAAATATTGATGAATATTCATTTAATAAAAGAACCAATAAACTTTCTTATGAGTGAAAATTACTCTAGAGGCATAGTGTCACTTACTTCCTTTTGGATGTGGTTTGGATATAGCATGATAATATTTATGGCTGGAATTAAGAATATTCCCGAAGAACTTTATGAAGCTGCAACTGTTGATGGTGCATCTAAAAGACAAAGGTTTTGGTCAATAACAATTCCTTTATTAAGGCCAACGATATTATTTTCTGTTATAACATCATTAATTGGAGGAATGCAATCTTTTGATATACCATATGCTTTATCACAAGGAGCTGGAGATCCTAATAATGCAACTACGACAATGGTAATGTATCTTTATAGAACTGCATTTGTAAACAATAACTATGGATATGGTGCTGCTGTAGGGTATGCATTATTTGTAATAATACTTGTATTTGCAATATTATCATTCAAATTTATAAATAGAAATGCTGATAATTACGAATAAAGGGGGTAGAGATGGAACATAATAATGTGTTAAAAAATGATAGTAAAGAAATAGGCGAAATCATTAGTAAAACGGTTTTGTATATAGCGCTTATAGCGCTTGCCATATTATGTTTTTTACCATTTTTTATAATGATAATTAATGCTACTCATACTAATGGTGAAATCGCTACAACCTTGTCTTTAAGACCAGGCACTGCATTAATTGCAAATTATCATAGATTACTAGAAAGTCAACCTATATGGAATGGTCTACTAAATAGTATAGTTATAGCAATTGCAGTTACAGCAGTAAGTGGTTATTTTAGTGCATTAACTGCCTATGGTTTTTCGAAATTTAGATTTAAAGGGAATAAAATTCTCTTTTGGGTACTACTTGGTACAATGATGATACCTACACAATTAGGTATGATAGGATTATTTCAATTGGTAAAAAAGCTTGGCTTACTCGATTCATATTGGCCTTTAATAATACCAGCTATAGCAACTCCGGCATCGGTATTCTTTATTAAAGGATATACAGATGGTGCAATAAGCAGGTCACTTATAGAAGCTGCTAGAATAGATGGGTGCACTGAGCTTAAAATATTTAATAGGATAGTATTACCTTTAATATTCCCAAGTGTTGCTACAATGTCTATATTCACATTTATTCAAACTTGGAATAATTTCTTAATACCTCTTATATTGTTATTTGATCCTAATAAGTTTACACTTCCGATAATGGTAATGCTTGCTAGAGGAACATATAAGACAGAATATGGTGCGGTTTTCACAGGTGTTGCGATTTCTATTGTACCTATAATGATAGCATTTATTTTCTTATCAAAGAAAATAGTAGGAGGACTAACAGTAGGTGGAGTAAAAGGATAATGATTTTATTGAAAATGGAAACTAAAAAATGAACTACTGAAATATATTTATATATATTTCAGTAGCTTTTTTTTCGTAAAAAGTTTTAGAAAAATTCAAAAATAACACAAAAATAACATAATCATTTGATAGTTGATACATAATTATTTGTTATTATAAATACATAGTAAATAATTAAATTTATTTCTTAATTGGAAGGGAACTTTAATCAAATTTTAATCTAAATTTAACATTCATGATATATTATGGATATCGTAAGGTTAATTAAGTTTGAAATTAAGATATTATAAGGAGGGCTAATAGGATGCTTATTATTGACAACATCTTAATTATAATAATAGCGTTAATATTTATTATTTTAATTCTAATATTTATAACTGGAAATAATAAAAAATCTTATATTGTTAGAGAATTTTATTCACTTGGTACCTCTAACCATTTAAAAGCATATGGGAAGAAAGCAACAAAAGCTATTGAAGAATCTATTATAAAGGTGTGCGAGATAGATAATAAGATGTCAGTATTCAAAAATGATAGCGAAATTTCAAAAATAAGTATAAATGCTGGAAATAAGCCACAAATAGTTAGTAATGATACTTATTATGTTATTCAAAAGGCGATAAAGTATTGTACGCTATCGGAAGGAGCTTTTGATATAACAATAAAACCTATAGTTGCATTATGGGGTATTGGAAAAGAAGGGCAACAGATCCCGAGTAGTAATGAAGTTAAGGAGAAGCTTAAAATTGTAAACTACAAGGACATAGTAATAGATAAAAACGATAGATCTATTTTTCTAAAAAATAAGAAACAAGAAATTGATGTTGGAGGTATTGCGAAAGGATATGCTGCAGACGAAGTTAAAAATGTAATGATTAAAAATGGCATTAAGAGTGCACTTATAAATCTTGGAGGAAACATATTAACTATTGGTAAAAAAATTGATGGAACACCATGGAGTGTTGGTATTCAAGATCCATTTAAAACTCGTGGTGAATTTGCTTTAATAATTAGTGTTATTAATAAATCAGTAGTTACTTCAGGAAATTATGAAAGGTATTTCGAAGTAGAAGGTAAAAGATTTCACCATATAATAAATCCAAGTACAGGGTATCCATCAGAAAGTGATATTGTAGGTGCTACGATAATCTCTGATAACTCTATTGATGGTGATGGGCTATCTACAGGTGTGTATATTATGGGTGTGCAAAAGGCTATTAAGTTAATAGAAGAGATAGAGGGCGTAGATGCCATATTAATAACTAAAAGTAAGGAGATCTATGTTACATCAGGCATGGAAGGGAAATTTACAATTACGTGTGATGGGTTTGTATATAAAAATAGGATTTAAAAGGGGATATAAAATGCTAAAAAAGATAAAGAAAATACAAATATTTAGACATATAATACAACTTATTATGTTTGTTTTATCACCGGGTTTATTTATATTAGCTTTTTCAGAACTAAAAAGTATTTATACTATGATTATTAAAGGCAATTTCAATTTTATAACAGCTTTTCCTAGTTTAATTGAGTTCACAACAGTTATAATTGTAACTATTTTCCTTGGCAGATTCTTTTGTGGCTGGGTTTGTGCATTTGGAACGTATAATGATTTCCTTTATTTATTATCAAAAAAAGTATTTAAGATTAATTTTAAAGTAAATGAAGAAGTAGATAAAGTTTTAAAATACGTGAAATACGTAGTTCTATTATTACTTGTAATTGTTGTTTGGACTATGGGAAGTAAAGTTCTTGATACAACTAGTCCTTGGGATGCTTTTGCACAAATAACAAATTTTCCTCAGGTATTATCTGATTATACTATTGGAGTGGCGCTTTTACTTTTAATAACAATAGGTGCTCTCTTTGTAGAAAGATTTTTCTGTAGATATTTATGTCCTTTAGGAGCTGTTTTTAATATATTCTCAAGAATAGGAATACTTAAAATTAAAAAGCCTACTGATAAATGTGGAAAGTGTAGATTGTGCAGCAATAATTGTTCAATGGGATTATCACTTTACAAAGCTCAGAGTGTATGTGGTGGAGATTGTATTAACTGTTTTAAATGCATCGAAGCATGTCCAAGAAGTAATACTAAGGTAAATGTTCTTGGTGAGAATGTAAATCCGCAGCTTGCAAGTAGTGTATCAATAGCCGCAATGGTAGGACTTTATGCTGTTAATAATTTAGGAGCAGCTACATTAAAAAATAGTGGATTGGCTACAGTGAGTAATACTACAACAACTACTGATTCAAGTTCAACAACAGCTAGTACTGATGATAAAAGTACAAATACAGCAAGCACAGCGACTACTTCAAATACTTATAAAGATGGGACTTATACAGGATCGGGTAGTGGGTTTCATGGTGGTACAACGCAGATGTCAGTTACAATAAAAGACAATAAAATAACTAAAGTTGAAACAGTATCAAATGGAGACACTCCTGATTTTTACGCAAGAGCAGAAAGTACGATAATTTCTCAAATAATATCGACCCAATCAACAACAGTAGATACAGTTTCTGGTGCTACTTATAGTAGTGAAGGTATTATTAGCGCAACACAGGAGGCTTTAAGTAAGGCTAAAGCATAGGATAAGAATATGGCAAAATCAAAATTGGTATATCGTAAATAAAATAGAAAAGTTAAAGGCTCTAGCAAAATTGCTAGAGCCTTTAATTATTAGCATGTAGAAAAGAATTGGTCACCTTTTTATTAACTTATCTGGGAAATATCAATATAAAATTTGACAAAAGAAATGTAATATGTAAAAATAAAGTATAGAATTGGCAGTAATGAGGAAGTCATACAAATATTCAATAGATAAAACAAAGGAGCGAGAATATGGAAGTTGTGCAACAAACCAATCGAACCATGTTATTTGAAGAAATAAATCCACAGAAATTAGATATAATTACTGTAATAGGTGACACAAAAGGTTTAAATAGTTTAAATGACGATAAAATAAAAGAAATAAATGAATGTTTTTTAGTGAAAAGTTTTGACGAGTTCTTAGACAAGTTTTCACCTGTAATATATTCGTTTTACAATGCTAGTAATCAGAAAGTTATGTATACTCTCAAAAAACCTGAAAATCTTTCTAAAGAGTATATTACTGAGATTCCAATAAACCAATCAAATGATTTTTTGAAGATGCTTTTTACTCTAATTGATGCTAAAAGTGCTCAAGGAGTTGCTAATGTTGATTTCAAATTCGAGAACTTATTAGATATGATATCTCCTAAAAAAGTAATGGATGATATAAAGCAATCAAGAAAAGAAATACAGTATATTTATAGTAAATATGAGGGGTTAGAAGAGGGTGACCCTAGTAAATTAGATTTAGCGGACAAGCTTAACTATATGTTTGAGGAAGCAAGTTGTAATTATAACAATATTATGGCTATGTTGCCACTAGCCATTGAAGATATAAAGACTAGACTGCTCCTTGGTGAAGAAGATAATAAAGCAGATAATTCAAAGTTTATAATAGGGGCTTTGAGTATGGGCGAAAATGGAGAATTAAAGGTTTTAGAAGCACCTAAAAACGAAGAAACAGCGCTTGTTACTTTAGATGACAATGCTAATATAGGACTTATAAAGGCGTTCGAAGATGATTACGATGTTGTAAATGATACAAAGACAGGTTATGTAAAGGATCTAGTTATAAGAACATTTTGTCCACTAGTATCAACTATGGAAAGTAGGGTGAATTTAGAATTAGAAGTTACAAACTACAACACATATTTGGAATTTTACAAAAATGCTAAAGATGATTTTGTGAAAACAGTTAAACCATTAGTTGAAAAGCTAGTAGGGGTGAAGATGTTTTTTAATCAATATAAAACAAAAAATAAAGGTATGCAACCAACTTTATTAGTTAGTAATACAACTGTAAATAGATTGGTAAATTCCAAGAATATATCAAGACTTATTACATACTTAAATACAGTAAATGATAAAAATGATTTCACTAATACTATTTGGTTTGGAATTGCTCCATCCATAGAACTAGAAAGCCATAGTAAGAGCAAAGTTAAAAGGCAAAGATTCAAAGGGAATGAGCAAGTCGAAAAATCAGACACAACTTCAATGGAAGATTTAGCATTACTTTTATCTACTATTAGAAATTATAGGATACAAACATTCTTTAGCTTTCAAACTGGTGAGGATACTACATTTAACCACGTAGCTACTGAGGGTATAGATAGATTTATGGATAAATGTGCACCTTTGATGCGCAATGATTTTAGCGAGTTCGCAATACCTTGCGTACCTAACTTTACAATTATACCTAAGGATAAGTCTGGAGTTATTATTGATAAAAAGATGCTTATTACAGATGGTGGAACGGCTCAATTATCAAAAGAAAAGGAAGACATTTTAAAACTTTGGATAGAAGGGGTATATATAGGGAGTTCTTATATTGCTGCTGGAATTGTAGCATCATATCAATGTCCAGAATTTTTACGCGAATCGTACAAAAATGTCTCTTATGAATATCCAGGCATTAGGTTTGATATAGAAGCAGCAGATAATTCCTTAAGAGTTACAACAACTTTAGCAAAAGAGATATCAGGTTTCACAAACGAAATAAAAAATTCCATAAACAGAAAGAACTTTGGATTTATTTTTTCTTCTGAAAATGCTCAAGTAAATGGGAAAGATGTAAAACACATTACCGTATATAAAGCAAGAAGTTTACTAGCAAATGGAAATGATTTTGAATCAATTTACAAGACAACAGTAACAACTTATATCGAAAGAATGTTAAGGTTTCATACTAATGATTTTAAAGAAGATAACATTGTTAAATTCTTTAGTAATAATCCTAGTAGCATAAAAAGCAAGTGGGTTACAAACAAAGGATATATAAATTCTATTATTCAAGAGGGCGATGACATTAGCTTTTTAATAGATGAAAAAAGTGGTACTTGCAATATTAATATAGTATTTAATGGCAATGTTAAAAACCTAGAGGTTGAGATAACAAGAAATTCAATAATTGGATAAGATATTGTTGCATTAAATATTTAATTAAGAATTTTATGTGGTAGTTTGAAATGGCAGTATTACTGCTATTTCTAAATTATAAATATTACGAAAAACAGGGGGAAAAAAAATGGGATTTAAATTAAAAGTTGAAGGTGCTGAAACAATTGATTTAGGCATCGAAAACATACTAACAGTCGAATTCAACACAGATACTCCAGATGATTCTAATGCACGTTCTACGGACCTTGGAACATCACTATCAATCAAAGGAAAAATATTAACACCAGTTGATGGAGAGGCAGCTGACAGTACTATTAAGTTAGCAAAATGGTCACTTGTTCCATCCGAAAAAGCAGATTGTTATAGAAAAGTAACAGTGGATGTTATTTCTGCATCACAAGTGGTAAGACAAATTAATTTGCCAAATGCTTTTGTTGTAAGTTATGCAGAAAGCTATGGTGATGAAGAAGGCGTAGGAACATTTATCCTAGAACTAAAACAGAAAAAAGATAAGACAACAATGGTGAAATTCCAAGGTGGATTCGGAGAGTAATAACTGATTGAAAGGCGAATAATTATGTATGAACTTATTAAGTATGGCTCAGTAGTAGTAAGCTTTTTTAGTATTATTTATTTGATTGTATATTCAATAAAGAGTAAAAAAGCAAAATCATAAAAGGGAGTGTGTAAATTATGGGCTTTAAAGTAGTAATTGAAGGCGCAGAAAAGATAGAACTCGGAGTTGAAAGCGTAAAAAAAATAGTTTTAAAAACTGATACACCAAAAGATTCAAATGCACGTTCAAAAGATGTAGGAAGCACTATGGTGATTAGTGGTAAAATATTAACTGCATTAGATGGAGAAGGATTTGATAGTACAAGACAAATGGGAGTTTGGTCATTAGTACCAGCAGAAAAAGCAGATTGTTATAGAAAAATTACTGTTGATGTACTCTCAGCAGATCAAATTATAAGAAAAATATTTTTCCCAAATGCCTTTGTAGTAGATTATAAAGAACATTACGGAGATACAGAGGGTGTAGGAACATTTGAACTTGTTATAAAACAGAAAAAGGACAAGCTAGATAAGATAACATTAGCTGGGGGATTTAGCGCTTAAAACACAAAAAACTATTAACTTATACATGTTGTAATGGTCAGATTAACACGACCATTGCACCTGTATAAGTTAAATTTTAATAAAGACTTCTCTATGAGATTTTAATAAGGTGAGGAAATACATGAAGAATTTTTATGAAATATTACAGGTTTCACCTAAGGCAACTAAGGATGAAATTAAAAAGGTATATAGAAGTTTGGTTAAGAAGTACCATCCAGATACTAATATTAATGATAATACTTTAGGTGCAAAGTTCCAAGAAATTAATGAAGCTTATAGCATTTTAAGTGATGAAAAGTTAAAAAAGCAGTATGATGAAAAATTGTATAACATTAAACAGAATACTAGTAAACAAAATAAGAATACTGAAAGTAAAGGCAACAAAAAAGATAATAGAAATGTAGACAATAATATGGAGAATATTCATAATAAATTCGAAGAATTTTTTGGGTTTAGTGCTAATACTGATAATGTAAAAAAAGACTTTCTTCATGAGAAAGAAAAAAATCCTATTGATACAAGCCAATTATTCAACAACTTTTTCAAAAATAAATAGAAGTAACGGAGTGAATTACTTTGAATAATTTAAATTTAAATAATAAAAAAGAGAATAAAATGTTGTTAGCAAGTATGGGGATAATAAATTTATCTATAGGTGTAATTCTTTCGCTAGTTTGTGTTTTACTTTTTATAACAATAAAGTCAATGTTGATAAAAAGTATTCTTGCTACTGTAGGAGTAGTAATTGCACTTATAGGTTTTATAAGGTTATTTCAAAAACATTATAAAAAAGATTTAACAAATGTATATTCAATTAATGAAATAGCGTTAGTGAATGAAGAAAATGAAATTATTAAGAGATGGGAAACTTCAAAAAAAACAGGAATAATTATAGGTAGAAATACTAATCAAAAGAGAGTAGATATTGATTTGAGTGAATCGATATATTCAAATTTCATTGAAGAAGAACATGCAGTAATAAATTTCGCAGGAGGAGTATGGTATTTAGAAGATATATATTCTGATAGTGGCGTAAGCATAAAAAGGATAGAAGATGGCAAGTTATATAGATTAGTAAATAATAGTCCCTGCAAGGTAAGAAAAGGGGATATATTATTTATTGGGAAAACAAAGCTTTTACTCAGATGAAATGGGGGATATAAATGGGCCTTACAAGATGTAAAAATGGACATATGTTTAGTGAAAGACGATATGGAACAGTATGCCCATATTGCAATATAGAAACCGCATCAAAAGCAAATAATGAGTCTAAATTGGCAGAAAAATTTGATGTTGAAACTGATCTTTTATATCAGGAAATTGAACCACTTTGTGGGTGGCTTGTATGCATTGAAGGAGCAAGAGTTGGAAAAGATTATAAGATAAAAACTGGAAAGAACTTTATTGGAAGAGCAGATGATATGGACATACAGATATTGGGTGATAACAATGTATGTAGAAGGAATCATGCAATAGTTGTATATGATCCAAAGAAAAAAAACTATGTGTTATTACCAGGAGAATCTTCCGGAATAGCATATCTCAACGGAGAAGCAATTTATATACCAGTTCAATTATCAGGGTATGATGTTATCGAGCTTGGTAAAAGTAAATTTATTTTTGTTCCCTTCTGTGGAGATAACTTTGAGTGGGAAGATAATGGTTAGAGGTAGCTTATCATGATAGAATTTGCTGAAAAAAATTATTATATGGTTGTTTTTATTTTATTAATTATAATATTAGTTCTAGTAGGCCTAAAAAATATACTTATAAAAATAATAGATAAATCTTATATAAAAATAGAAAGCGCAGCAACAATTGGAAACGAAGAAATTTATGAGGATCATATGGAAACTATATGTTCGCCACAGGGAACTCTAGCTGTTTTAGCAGATGGGCTAGGCAAAAATGAAGCAGGTAGGATATCAAGTATAACTACCATAAACACATTCAGAAGACTATTTTTGGAACAGTGGAATGGAGAAAAAACAGAATATTTTTTTAACAGAGCATTTAATGAAGCAAATAGTGAAATTTTAAGAAGAGTAGATAACAATCAAGGTGGAGCTAGTGTAGTAAGTGCAATAATAGTAAACAATTTACTTCATTATGGACTTGTAGGAAACGCAATGGTAGCAGTCTATAGAAAAGGTGAGTTATTTAAATTAAGTGAGGGACATACTGTTAATGTACTTGCAAAAAATGAATTTTATAAAGGTAAACTTACAAAAGAGAAAGCATTGTTAGGATTAAAAGAAAAAGGGCTATTAAATTATCTTGGACAAGATGATTTTAAGGATATTGAAATGTTAGAAAAACCAGTAGTACTTAAAAAAAAGGATATTATAATTCTTATGAATAAAGGAGTATATAATTCATTAACTTGGATTCAAATAGAAGAAATCTTAAAAAATAATAAAAAATTAAAAAACATGGCAAATGGGATAATACAGGTTGTTAAGAGTAAAGAAAAAATCAATAAGGAAAACGGCAGTATTATACTAATGAAATATATATATAATTAATTAGTTTAGGGCGTGAAAATATGAGAAAATTAAATTCAGACTTTAAAACAAATTTTATATCAGAAGCAGGTACACTATTACAAAATAAAGATTATTTCGCTTTTGTAGAATTAGACAATTATGCATGTTATGTTATAGCAGATGGTATAGATGATGACTTAGAGTTAGAAAGTGCAAAAATAGCAGTTGAAAGTATTATAAGAAATTTTACTGAAAAACCTACAATTAGAAGAAGAGATATAACCAGGTTTTTTAAGCAGGCAAATGATGAACTGATTAGTCAAAGCAATAATGTGAGACTGAAAGCTTCTGTTACAGTTGTGATTACAGATTATACGAAGGTTGTTTACGGCGTTGCCGGTAATTCAAGATTTTACTTATATAGAGATGGGGTTATAAGATATAAAAGCGAAGATCAATCTTTAACTCAAATGCTCACAGCGAAAGAAGATATACCTCTAGATAAAATAGCAAAGCATAATGAAAGAAATAATTTATATTGTTATTTGGGGCAAGAAAAATTATATTCACCATACATATCTAAAAAAATTAAATTAATTAATGGTGATATTATATCGCTATCAACAAGAGGTATTTGGGAAAACATTGACGAGCAAGAATTGGTGGATGCGGCTTCAGAGTCAAAAGATCCAAAAGAACTAGCTGATAATGTTGAAGATATGCTGTTGTCAAAGCAACTTGAACATATTGAAAACTATACAATATCATTAACATTTGTTGATAAAGTATTTATAAATCCTAAAGACAAGAAAAGGCTTAAAAAAATTCTTATGGTGGCGATCCCAATTATTATAATTTTAATAGTAATAGGTGTAATGTTAGGAATAAGTAGAAATAAAAAAATAGATAGCATAAGCGAAATGAACGCGCACAAGAGTAGTGGGATACAATACACCACTTATGGGAATATAAAAAAAGCAAATGAAGAATACAAAGCTGCTTTTGATATAGCAAATAAATATAAACTTAAGCCGGAGAAAGATACTTTGGATAAATATTGTAAACTTACAGAGACAATTATGGATGCTGATGATAAGTTAAAGTCAAGCAAATATGATGAGGCATTAGATAAATATATGATTGCTTTAGGACAATCGCATGATATAGATAACAGTGGAACAAAATATATTTTGGAGAAGATAGGAATAGCAAGAAATTCAATTAAAGTAACAGATTTTCTAACTTTAGGTGATAAAAACGCAGATCTTGGAAATATTAAAGACGCAGAAAGTTATTATAAACAGGCGAAGGATTTAGCTATAGATAATAACATGAAAGATGAGAAGAAAGAAGCAATGGATAAGTTAGATAAACTTTATGCTAAAAAAGCTGTAGTACAAGATAAAGCCGCAGTAGCACAGGCAGCAACGCAAAAGAAAGATGATGATCAAAAGAAAGATGATGCAACTACTGAAACTAAGGCTATAGAAAATATTAAAAATGGTGATTTAAGCTACAGCACTGGCGATTATGTAAGTGCCAAAATGTACTATGTTATGGCAAAAGAAATGTATGATCAAATTAAGGGAGTAAGTTATTCCAAAGAATTAGCACAGAAAATATATCTTATGGATCAAAAGATAACTGAGCTCGCAACGCAGAGAGCTAAAGCAGATAAATATGTAAAAGATGGAGATCAAAAGTATATAAGTGGGGATTTAAGTGCTGCGAAGGTACTATACATCTTAGCTAAGAACATATATGACAAAGAAGGGATAGAAGCTGAGGCTAAGAGTGTACAAGCAAAAATAACTATAATAGACACTGCCAAAACTTCAAAGTAAGGTGAAAAAATGAATGATAAAATATACCAAAAACTAAATAGTATTGATAATTTAAACGATAGGTTATTGTTAAAGAAGGTTTTAAATGGTGTGTTCATTTCACTAGAGGAATATTCTAAGTCAAGATATGATGACTTAGAAAAGAGAGTATTTAGTGAGATAGAGTGTTCCAAGGGAAACTATAATATCTATAGTAACATACAAAAAAGGCAAGAAATAGATCCGACAAATCAATTTCTATGCCCCATTTTACCTGAAGATATGGAAGAAAAAGTATATGATCCAAAAATTATTTTAAAGTATCTAACCAAAAACAAAGAAGTGTTGATGTTTAAGGTATTTCTAGAATGTGATTACTTAATATATAGAGATATTATTCGGGAAGAAAAAATATTTAAAGGAACTATCGAAACTGAAGAAAGAAGTTATGAAGCAAATTTCACTTTGAAAAAGAACACAGAGTATTTAGCGAAAGTAACTCAGTTGTATAAAAACTTTATTGATAATAATGTACCTTGGTCAACATTGAATATACCATATATTTCAAAAATAGCTGATGTAGTTTTATTAAGTTGCGAAGAGGAAATTAAGGAACCTATAAATAAGATATATGTAGATTTTGGAGAATATACTAAATTCGTTATATACGATATGATTCCACTTTGGAATGTGAAAAAGCTGTTATTGAAAAGTACGGGGTTTCCAATGCCGTGTGAAGATACTATTAATTATGAACATGTTATCTCTTTAGAAAAATATGGAGCGCAGCATGGATACTTGGTTCAAAATAGTATGTGTCAAATGAGGTATGGGATTCATACTAGAGACTCTCTAATAATATCTTCAGCGGATGCAGAATCTAAGATTTGGAATGTATGTCAAGTAATTTCGCCATGTAGTGCAAGGATGGAAAAATATAATTATGATATAATGTCAAACGCTAGGAATTCAAGCTTTATAAATAGTTTCGCTGCCAAAAATTTCAGTAATATAAAAACAAAAGCGGAGTTAATTAGAATTATTAATTCTTTTGAAGTATCCAACCATTTAGAATTTCATTATTTAAAATTAGTGAATAAATCAATAAAAATGGATGCTGAAACCTATGATATGAATTATTTTATAATTGATGAAATACGCGAGGATAACATTAAAAAAGTATTAAAACTATATTTTAAGGCAAAAGACAAAAATTACTATTTAACGCGGGATATTCTAAGTTTCTTAGTGTCGGAAGTTCAACTGCTATACCCAGAATACAAATGTATGGGAATATTAATATGAATTATATTTGGGATATACTCTTAAAAGCTGATAAACAAAATATATTAAGGGAAAATATAAAGTTTGTACCGGCAAAAGTATATAGTCCCTATATGGAAATTGCCTTTGAAGACCTTAATGCAAATTCACTTCCTAGTGATAATACTATTGAAATAAATGCATATTATAGATTTCAACACATTTTTGGTGAGTTGCTTGATGTTAATTTTGATGAAAGCAAAGAGTTAATAGAAACATTTTTTGATATAGTAATACACTTTTTGGCTGAAATAGATCTCATGCAAGGATTATGTAAAAATGAGTATTACAAAAAAATTATCATGAAAGATATACGTAATGGTTCTTTTGGTTATGAATTATCTGAGAATATAAATGAATTTAATAAAAAAGAAATAGATTATTTATTGAGTGGGCTAATTACTTTATATGTTACTGGAGAATCATTACATTTATTTAATAAGATAATACGAAAAACATTTACAAATAATATAGTATACATAAGTAATGATCATAATAAAAAGCTGCTAATTTATTTAGCAAAATCAAAAACACAAAAATTAAAAAGAAAAATAGATGTAATAATAAATCTATTTCTACCTATAAACATGGATGTTACTATATATTGGGATAAACATTTTGGTATTGTTGGCATTGATAAAACTATGAAATTAGATGGAATAGTAATAAATTAATCTAAAGTTAAGGATGATGATATGAGTACACTTTCATATAAGTTGCATAAAGACAATTCAAGGGGTCAATTTCAAAATAATAAATATAAAGAAAAAGAGCTTAGACTTATGACCACATTTCAATTAAGAGAGATATGTTATAAAGAAAAGTTGGTAAAAAGCATTATTAATCCTTTAGATAAGGACGAGCTAATAAGGCTTATTATGAGGTATAGAGGTATAGAAGAGAGCCTTTTTATTAGAAAATATGATAAAGATGGTATGCAAAGAGTGCAAGATTTTTTAAAAAGAGCACAAAAGCTTATATTAGATGAGAAAAACGTACAATGTCCAGCTAAAATCACTATTTATGACTCTCTAAATACTGAGGTTTTTGATGATTATAGAGTGAATTGCAATAACAAATTGGATGAGTCAAATATGATTTTAGTAGATAACAAGTTCGAGGTATGTACTATTTTTAATCTTGTAGCAGTTAGGGAAGAAAACGAAAAAAAATACTATATTGTGAAAGATGGAGAGATTCCTGGTATGGAGTCAAAAAACAAGCATTACAGTCTTTTATATTTCGAAAAAGCTGAGTCCGAACTACTCTATAATATTTATTATGGAATTGAAGAACTTAACCCAAAACATGTTAAGTTTTATTCTATGTCTATATTACAATTTGAAATTCAGAAAATGAAGGATACAGATATACCACTTGCTATAGATTTTGGTACATCTAGCACAACAGCGGGCACCTATATAGATAATGAAGCAAGTTTCGTTAAAGTCATAGATGTTGCTAAGGAAAATTTGCAAGTTACCTTTTTAATTCCAAGTATAGTAGGAATTAAAGCTATAGAGGATCATAACATTGAATATATCTTTGGATATGATGCTGTGAAAACATCTAAGATAAGCTATATAGATGATGGACTTAGCATATTTTATGATATTAAAAGATGGGTAAATGACTTTGAAAAAATGGAAAAAGTCATAGATATCCATGGCAAATGGGCATTTGTTAAGAGAAAAGATATTATAAAAGCGTACTTAGAATATGTTATAAATCTAGCAAAACAACAATACAAATATAATTTTAAAAATATTCATATATCATCACCCGCAAAGCAAAAGTACAAGTTTTACATGTTATTTAAAGAGATATTACAAGATTATGTAGTAGAAAATGAAGACACCTTAGAAGAAGGTGCAGCAGTATTATTTAATACAATATCAGAGCTTATTGAAAGTAAAAAGTACGTTGATGGTGAAAAATATAAGGCTCTTATTATAGATTGTGGAGGGGGAACTACAGATTTAACATCTTGTAACTTCACAATATATAACAATCGAGTATCCTATCAGATAGATATAGAAACTGCTTATGAAAATGGTGATACAGATTTTGGTGGAAACAATTTGACCTTTAGAATAATGCAATTTATAAAAATACTAATGGCGAGAGAACTTATGAAAGATAATGGAGATATTAGAAACGTTATTTTAGAAGAATTTGATGTAGATGTTTTTAGATTTGTTGATGAGAATGGAGTATTAAAAATATATGAAAAACTCAGCCAGGAGTATGAAAATGTGGAGTCAATAATACCCACAAAATTCAAAGAATATGAAGATAAAAGCCGTGAGGATTATTATAAGGTAAAAAGCAATTACTATTTTCTTTTTGATCTTGCTGAGCGCGTTAAAAAAGAATTTTTTAATAATCCAAGCCTCCTAAAAGTACTTCTAACATCGCAGCAAAAGCATAATATAGAAGGAACGGTTATTGGCTTTGATAAATGGAAATTATCATATATGAACAGCGGTTTATTAGAAACTGTAAAGGAACCACCAGAAATTGAGCTAAACATATATGAGGTTACGGTACTCTTAAAGGCAGATATATATAATATAATAAAAAAGTTTTTAGGAAAATTATATGACGAGGATAGATTATTTGATTATTCGATAATAAAATTAACGGGACAATCATGCAAGGTTGAAATCTTTAAAGAAGCATTAAAAGAATTCATACCTGGGAAAATAATTCAATTTAAAAGAAATAAAAAAGATGGGAAAGAAAATTATGACTTAAAACTTTCATGTCTCAGAGGATCACTTAAATATCTGCAGGCAAAAAAATATGGATATGCAAATATTATGCTTTCCAGTAAAATGCCTACATTGCCTTATGTCATAAGTGCATTCACTCACACTGGAGAAGAAAAAATATTAATTCACAGTGTAGATAGAAATAGGGCAAAGGGTACTATATCACGGTTTATGGAAAGAATAATCCTTAAACTATACCTTAAAGACACAAATGATTGTACAAGGTATGAATATAGTTATGAGGTGAACCCTGAAGACTTTGAGAGCATTGTTCCTGAGGAAGTAGTTAAAATGTACCCTGATGTAATTACGCAGCAAGATACAGACAACATCGTAAATGATGAAGTGAAATTCTTCGTATGGGCAAGAGAAGAAGAGTGGGGCTTTTCTGTACTGTCTGTGTTAAGAAAAGATGAAGGGCTACTTATGGGAAAAGAAGCGTTTTTCTCCTTTGAAAATGATGAATGGGAGACGAATTTCTTCGATGGTCTAAAATAGAGGTGAGGAGGGGATAACTTGTTTTTCAATACATATCCTTTATTTAACAAAGGTAGAATATTAAAAATAGAAATGTTAGAGCAGTTAAGAGATCTCCCAAGGGAGTTTATGGATATACGACTTGCACAGTATTCTAGTGGGATACTGTCTGGATGTAGCATAAAAGCAAACAAGGATTATATTATTGTGGACAAGGGGATAGTTAAGCATAATGATATGATCTACATGCTAAAGGAAGAGTGTATTATTCCATATTACCGTACAAATAATACAGTAATATTAAAAATTAAGTTTTCAGATGAGACAAGGGATAAGGATTTTATTAAGTGGGAAGCTCAAATATATATAGATGACAATTTAGATAATCAGTGCGATGAAATTGAATTATGCAGATTTAACGCAAAAACAGGAGCTATTCTTAGAACTGATTATGTCAGTTTTAAAGATATGTCAACGCAGTATGACACTATAAACATTATAAATAGTCCCTTTGCAGCATATGAGAAAAGCAGTCTATCTCCAATTATTCTAAGATATTTTGCAAAAAAAGCTTTTCAATATAATCTAACCAATGCCTTAGATATATGTTTTTGTATGCAATGTATGCAATCACAACAGGTAGTAGATCGGGACTTGTTATTAAATTATATAGCAGGCCGTCTAAAGCTAGAATTAAGGGATTATTCAAATGAGCAGATTTATGAGAATTTATTGATAATACTAGATGAAATAGAGGGCGGGAGAAAAAACGCTAGTAATAAAGGTAGGATGGGTTATAAAAAAATAGTAGTTGATGTATAAATAAATTAAAGAATTAATAACTTTATAAGAATGGAGGGGTATTATGGCTACTAATGTCATTGCTTATGATAATTTAGAAATAAGTGCATTTGAACTTAAGTATCTAAAGGAATTAAAAATAACTAATTCTATTAATAATCATTCAAAGTTAGAGTTAGTTGGACTATTACCAGAAGATAAAGGAGAGACTTATATATATTCTACAGAAGAAAATACTCCTATAGAAGTGCATTACAAAGATGATAAAGGAAATAAAAACTCTATATTTAACGGAATTATTTCAAGTGTAAAGGTAAAGGCCAATAAGGATGTATATTATTTGTATGTTGAAGCTTATAGTTTCACATATTTAATGGATGTAGTTAAGAAAAGCTGTTCTTTTCAAAATGTAAATATGACTTCTCATGAGCTTGTAAAAAGTGTTATAGGTTTATATAGCAATGCAGATGTAGTAATGAATATCCCAAATGTTCCTATTGGAGAATTTATACTTCAATATAAGGAAACAGACTGGGAATTTATTAGAAGAATTATATCAAAATACAATCAAGGATTGTTCTCAGAAATACAGACTCCTAATATAAAGTTATTTTGTGGTGTTCCAGAAAATTTAGAACAGCAAGATTTAGAAATAAATAGTTATAATGTATACAAAGAAATTGATACCTATGAAGAAATGAAAAAAAATTATCTTTTAGATGCAAACGAAACAGATTATATAATATATGAAGTTCAAAGTCATAAAATATTAAAACTAGGCAGTAGTATTAACTTTAAGAATTCATCATTTTATGTGAGCTCTTTGTGTAATGAATTAAAGCAAGGTATTTTATGTAATAAATACAAACTTCAAAATAAACGTGGATTGAGACAAAATAGATTATTTAATCAAGAAGTTATTGGTATTTCATTGGATGGACAAATAATTGGGGTTAAAAGAGATAAGGTACAGGTAAGTCTTAAAATAGATGAAGGCCGAGATCCTGGGAATGCTTATTGGTTTCCATACTCTACAATAGCAGGATCACCAGATGGTGGAGGATGGTATTGTATGCCTGAAATAAGTGAGAAAATAAGAGTGAATTGTCCAACTAAAGATGAAAAACGTGCATTTGTAATTAATGCGATAGCTACACATAGTGCGGATAAACCAGATGAAAATGATAGAATGTCAAATCCTGATAATAAATCTTTGAAGACTGATTCAGGGCAAGAGGTTAAATTTACTCCAAATGGGGTACTGATCGAATGTAATGGAGGACAAGCTAGAGTTAATTTAAATAATGATGGAACAATTGACGTTATAGGACAAAAAAATATTAACTTAGCATGTGCTAAAGGTCTATCTTTGAGAGCAGAAAATCAGCTCTCTATTAGTGCAGTAAATGGTATTGATATTCTATGTGAATCAGGAAGTAACATGATAATGACAGAAGGCGATGAAATTTTATTGAATGGAACTAGAGTTCACAATAATGGATAAGAAATATATAATATGAGGTCAAAAGGTATAAAAGGAGTGCAATTTTAAATGAGTAATATAGATGAGAAAATAGCAAAACTAAGGTTAGAACAAAGAATGCAAAATGAAAGAGAAGAGCATGAAAAAGTAGCACAAGGTACAAAACAGGATACTGAGGAAAGCATTAATGAGATTACTCTTGAAGACGTAATAACGCAAATAGAGGCTGGGAAAGTAACTCTAGAAGGAGAAACATTCAATTTTAAAAGAGAGCTATTTCTAAATGGTAAAATAAACATTCCTATGCCTGTAGAATGGTTTGTTGAGCAAGTTAACACGCAAGAAGGAGTTACATTAGTAAATGAATCTTATGGTGTGAGTTTTACTGGAAGTTATATTAGTAAAGGGGCAGAAAAAAAAACCTTTGCTCAATTTAAAAAAGGAATGGAAAAAGGATTTAAAGATATGGAGCTTTATTTAGAATGGCTAGAAGAGGGTGAATGTGGAGAAGGAACTTCTAAAATATCTTATGGAACTTACAAGACGCCAACAGGTAAAGGTGAGCTTTATAATTTGATTTTTTATAGAGAAAAGAAAGGATCGGTATTAGTTGGCAATTACAATTGTTTTTATAAAGATATTAATATCTGGGAGCTTCTTATAAAAGCTAGTATAAAGTTGATGAAAGTTAATTAGGAGGGGGAGGAAATGGGAGATGATAAGGTGGAAGTAATTGTTTATGAAAACCTTAGGGTTAATGGATACAATATAGAATCAATTAAGAACCTTAAGATAACAACAACTATTAATAATCATGCAACTTTAGAGTTGACTGGAGTTTTAAAAAATGAGGAAAAAGATAAAGATATTAATTTAACTACTGAAAACAAAACTATTGAAGTCTATTGTACTGGAGATAAAGATTTAACTTTATTTTATGGCGTGGTGACTAATATAAAAATAAACGTAGATAATGAAGTTTACAGTATTAATTTGCAAGCAAAGAGTATGTCTTATCTAATGGATATAAAAATAGAATCTAGATCATTTCAAGATGTAGGTATGACAACACAGATGTTAATAAATCAAATAATGGGTGACTATGCGTCGGCAAAGTATATTGTAAATATACCAAATGAACCAATGAAAGAATTATTAATTCAATATGAAGAAACAGACTGGCAGTTTATAAAGAGAATAGCTTCCAAGTATAATCAAGGAATATTGCCCACAAAAGATTACAAAGGCATTCAATATTATATAGGTGCTCAAGAACAAAAAAAAGAGTTAAAGACACAAAATATAAGTTATGAAGTTTTTAAGGAAATAATAGATTATCAATATATGTTACAAAATCACCTCCAAGATGCAAAGGAAATAGATTATATATCTTATAAAATACAAAATCATGAAATATTGAATTTGGGAGATAACATACAATTACAAAATCAAAGTTTTTATGTATATGAAGGTATTTATGAAATGAAGGATGGTATCTTAGAAAATACCTATAAACTAAGAATAAAAAATGGAATAAGACAAAAGAAATTATATAACACAAAAATAATAGGAACTTCCATTGAGGGGAAGATTATTGGCGTTCAAAACGACCTAGTAAAAGTACATTTGGAGATAGATAAATCTCAAGACGAAGGAAAAGCTTATTGGTTTAAATATTCTACAATGTCTGCCTCAAAGGATGGAAGTGGATGGTATTGTATGCCTGAAAAAGGCGATAGTGTAAAAGTGTATTTCCCAACAAAAGATGAAGATGAGGCCTTTGTCATTAGTTCGGTAAGTGGATATGAGGTTGGCCCAAGTGGTGGGGAAGATAGAATGGGGAATCCAGATGATAAATATTTAAGAACAGCGCAGGATAAGGAAGTAAAACTCACACCAGAAGGCATTTTTATCTCATGTAATAGTGGACAGGCAGAAATGAGCCTTAAAAGTGACGGAACATTGAGTGTTGTGAGTCAAAACAATTTAAATGTACAAGCGAGTGAGAATATAAAAATTGAAGCTAAGAAAAGTTTTTTAATAAGTGCAAAAGAATCAATCGCCATTGCTTGTGACAAAAATGGGGGACTAGATTTTGATAAAGAAGGTCAAATACGCGAAAAAGGTACAAAAGTAAATAATAATTAAACTCCGCAGGAGATGATTTAATCTTATGATATTAGGAGGGGTTAAGGTGAATAGAGAAGAATCTATAAAGGATTTTAAAGAACACTTTGTTAAAGGATTAATGGAGGAGTACAAGACTGAATTTCAAGAAAATTTAGACAATAATCAAGAAAAATTACGAGGACTTCTAATAGAAGGCATGATAGATATAAATGACAAGGCAAAAAAATACCAAGGGAAAAATGAGAATTATAAATTAGCGGTACTACAATTCGAACTCCTCAGGATTAATATATTAAATGAAAGCTATAAAATATTGATCCATGGATACAGTAGTTTGTGGTACCTTGATAAGAACTCCATTTATCAAGAAATTGATTTGAAATTTTTATTCGAACCATTTATAAAATTTAAGGGAAAATTAATTCAAGCGAAAAATATTTATATGGGAAAGGTAAATTTCTATGATATTCAAGAAATAATCTTCGAGCTAGTAGTAGAGTGTTACAACAGCATGTCAGAACTTGCAAGAATATGGTTATGGAACTTAGATGAGGAAGTATGGGTGAAAAACGGGTCATTTTCAGATATGTACACAGTAAAATGGAGTGAATATCAAGGCCAAAGTGAAACAATATTTGCTATGGATAATAGAGAGAAGATAATGAAAGACCTTTTAGAATTAAAGAAAGTATCTGAGGAAAAATTGCCATTAGTTTATTCTGTATGGAGCAACAGCAATTTAGAAAATGGTGATTTAACAAAACAAAACATGTTATTTATAAATTTCAAGGCAAGTAAATTAAATAACATAGACTTTTCAGAAAGTAACATAACTACAGCTCAATTTAAGGATACCAATATAAAAAAGTGTGAATTTAAAAGGTCAAAATTAATAGGAACATCTTTTGAGTATGCAAAGATCGAGGGTTGTAATTTTGAAAATGCAGATCTTAGAGCAGTAGATTTTAGAAAGTCAATTTTAAAAGATATAACCTTTAAAAATGTAGACCTTAGAGGTTCAGACTTTACTGGAGCAATCTTTAATAATGTATCTTTTGAAGATGCCAGTGTAGAAGAGGTGGTTTTTAGTGAACAGGATGTGCCATTTTTATATTTAACTCCGGAGCAACTTCAAACTATATATATAACTGGAGGAATAGAAGAATGAAGTACTATATTTTAAAACAAGATAGAAATCTTGAAAATGCAATTAAATTAGTAGACTTTAATAATAGTCAAAAGATGATGTTACTAAAAGATAATGAAAATGATTTTAAAGATATTACAAATATGCCTGTGAGTGGAAAAGAATTTAGTGTTTATCCAGAATTTTTACAAGCGCCGGTATTACTTGTTTCAGATGAACTTCATGAAATCTTTAAATGGTATGAAAATACAATAATATATAAAACAGTAGTATTTACCAATATGCAACTAAAAACTCAGAAGATTTATAAGTTAGTGTTATCAGATTTATTAGATGTATTAAGTGATAAGACAACCTATCTTAAGAATGGTGATATAGACAAAATAGTATTAGATAGTAATAAAATAGGAGTTTATAATATATTTTCAATAAAAGCAGGGTTAGGAGATTATTTTATAGTTTCATTAGATGTAGTAGAAAGTATATTAAAAAGAGCGTCTACTGGTATTAAGTTTGAAGAAGTGGAGGTGATATAAGTGGCAAATGAAAATGAAGAAAAATATGGAACCGTTTTAGGAACAGCTAAATATGAAGCAGAAAAAAGCGTAACAGATACTGTTGAAACAGTAAAGGGTACGGGTACCTTAGTAAGCAATTTAGGGGGATTTCTAAAAAGAGATGTTGGAAATGCATGGGATTCTCTTAATGAATCACCAGCAGAAAAAGCAGCAATAAAGGAAAAAAAGGATGCAGAGGATGCGAAAGTATCAGCTGAAGCAAAAGCTGCAGTTGATGCAGAAGCAGCTAGAATAAAAAAACTTCAAGATAGTTATATTACACATACAGCAGTTATTCTTTGTAGTTATGCAGCACGTGAGAGTTATCTTGTTGTTCCTACAAGTCATGGAGAACTTATTCATGGTATTCCGCAGTTAAATGTAGGGGATAGTAAACCTAACATTAATGTGCGAAGTTTTGGAGTGTGTATGAGCCCACAGAACCCCAGTGTACAAGCAGCTGCTAAAAAGATAGTAGCCGACATAAAAGATAAACCAAAAACTTTTACGGAGAAGGTTATGGATTTCTTTTCCAAACCTCCAAAAGTGGAAATAGGTAAAGAGTTAGTGGAAATGTGTGCAGGTGTATGCAAGGCTCAAATATTTACAGATTGGATTGACGGTAAAAAAGATGTCCTTATTGACGGTAAACCAGCATTACTTGGAAGATGTAAGCTCCAATGTGGTTATGGTGGAAAAATTAAATTTTATACAAGTGGACAAAGAGAAGAGTAAAAGGAAGGAGGAATTATATGATACTTACATATAAGGAACTTAAAATAGATATACCTTATGATGCGGTGCAGGTGGAGAATATAGAGGTCAAACAGGCTATTAATGATCATGGCTATTTAAAATTAAGTTTATTAATAGAAGAAGGTAAAATCTTTGAATATATAAATAAAAATATCACAGATGAAAAAGTAATTGTAGAAATAGATTCACAAAATATGAAAAAAACATTGTTTATAGGGAAAATAAGTGAAGTTCATATGAGTTATGAAAGTAATCTTCACATAATGGAGATTAAATGTATTTCTTATACTAATGATTTTGACATTAAGAAAAACAGTAGAACTTTTTGTAATTTAGGAATGACTTACAAAGATGTGATAACAAAAGTTTTAGAAAGTTACCCAGGAGCAAGCTTTAAAGATGAAGTTACACAAGGAGCTTTAATTGAAGATTTTCTACTACAATATGAAGAAACAGATTGGCAATTTTTAAAACGTCTTGCATCTCATTTTAATGCTGTTTTGATTTCAGAGTGTACAATAGATTATGGAAGATTCTATTTTGGACTACCAATGATTAATAAAAGTGAAAAAATAATTTTAGAAGAATATGAAGTTACAAAAGATATTGATACTTATAATAAACGAGATGCATTAGGTCTTAAGGAAAATTTCCTACAAGAATATATAGCTTGGGATATTATAAGCGATAAAGACTTTGAGTTAGGTGAACAAGTAGTATTAAATAATGTTGCATGTAAAGTAGCCCAAATTCATACGGAAGTTTCTAAAGAAGAAATAAAAAATATTTACACAATGGTACTTGAAAGAGGAATTAGAACTGTTTATAAAACTAACCATAAAATATTTGGAATGAGCATACCAGCTATTATAAAAGAAGTTAAAGGAAATAATGTTAAGGTACATTTCACAATAGACCCTGTATACGAGGAGTTTTCAAATCAGAAATATTTCACTTATGCTATTGAGAGTAGTAGCTGGTATTGCATGCCGGAAAAAGAGAGTGAAGTCCATATATATTTTCCAACAAATGATGAAAAGGAAGCAATTGCAATCCATGCAGTAAGAAGTAATGGGGAAAATGCACAATATGCTAGCAAAATACAAGACCCAGATATTAAATCATTTTCAAATCCAAGTGGAAGTGAAATGAAGCTAACCCCAAGTGATATGAATTTTAAAGCAGATGATAGTGGGAGCGTAGCTTTGAATTTAGCACAGTCAGGAGATGTATCTCTTACTGGTAAAAATATAAATTTTACAGCAACAGAAAATTTAGAACTAGGAATGAGAAATGGAGATGGAGATACACCTGCTCTTAGACCTGAAACTATTCAAATTTCGGCTAAAAGCAAAATAGAGGTGTCAAAGGGTGGAACTTTGGGGCTTCAAATAACTGATCAAACTTTCTTGCAAGGACCTAAAATTATATGTGAAGGAAGCATTAAAGATGTAGTGCCATTGCCAGCTGAAATAGCCAATAGAGGTAAAGATGATGCAGATTTAATAAATAAAATTAATGCACAAGCTAAATATGCAACAGAGCAAAAGATTCAAGAAGCTAAAAGTAAGATGGGATTTGGATTAGTTGCAGCAGTAATCGGAGTGGTAGCAATAGCTGTAGCAGCGGTAGTTATAGTAGGAACAGGGGGATTAGCACTTGGTCCTATAGTAGCATTAGTAGGTGGAGCTACAGCAGTGCTTGCAGGTGTATCCGAAATGGCGCAAGGCAGCACAAGTTATAGTAAAGCCCAGAGCGGAGACTTCTCAGATACCGGTAACTTTTTGCTGGATACAGTTTGTAGAGGGAATAAAACCCTATATAACATAGTGAAATATGGATCAGTTATGGTAGCGGCAATATCAATTGCTGTTTTAACAGGGGGAGCAGGGTCTTTTCTAGTGAAAAAGCTTGCAGTTGATATGGGTGGCGATGTGGCTATTAATGCAATAATGGACTATGCACAAGATGGTGTACTTAATAACAGCTTAACTAGTTATGCAGATTCAGCTATAATGTCTGGAGGATTATCTTGCGTAAATATGGGTATGATGAATAAACTTGAAAAATTCGAAATTGGATGTAAGAATTTAGGCAGAATTAGAAATGTGTCAGATGTGGCATTCAATGTAGCGGGAGAGATAGCTACAACAGGAGATGCAAATATAACAGGTATCATTTTGAAAAAATATGTTGGTAATAAACTATGTTTCTCTGACCCCGTTGATGGAGCTACAGGAAGTTTATACATTCCAGCTACAGATATTGTACTTCCCGATATCCACGAAGAGTTTAAAATTGAGAGAAAATATGAATCTGTAAACAGTAGAACTGGTAACCTTGGACGAGGATGGACCACAAACTTTGAAAGTTATCTGTATTTAGAGAATGAGCTTGTAAATGTACTTTGCACAGATGGCCATGTTGAAACCTTTACTGAAGTAGATGGAATCTTTATTAATGATAAAGGTGGAGCAACTGTCTATACATTAAAATGTCATGATGATTCATGGATCTTCAAGTCCTATGCAGACAAAAAAACTTACAAATATAATAATTTAGGAAAACTTATAAGTATAACTGACAAGCATAATAATGAACTTTCTATAACCTATATAGGACAGAATATAGATGTACTTACAACTTTTTCAAACTATAAACTTTTCTTCACATATAAAGAAGGAAAAGTTATTCAAATTAAAGATGAACTAAATAGAACAGTTCAATATAAGTACGAGGGACAATATTTAACAGAAGTAGTTCACGTTGATCGTGGAATAACAAGGTATACCTATAATGAGGACGGATTTATAAACAGCATTACAGATC
>NZ_JAHLDM010000007.1:0-208873 GCF_018861295.1 Clostridium estertheticum
TAATAGCACCTCCAAAAAGTGCGTATACAGGACTTACCTTTCTAAATATTAAAACTATAGCAACTATTAAACCAAATATTGCTCCACTCCAGCTAATTACAGCCATTTTACTTCCCCCTTATTGTATAATATAGTTTTATCTTTATTAATAAATGATTTCATCTACTCTTAACCATAGATTTAATTAGATAATTTTTAAAATTTATGCATAATATCCATATAACGGTTTCATGACATCTCTATTAATAATAATATTTTTATAAACCAGTTGATATTGGTTATTTAACATTTTTCATTGTTCATTTGCACAACTATTCAATGGATAACTTGGAGTGATTTTAAATAGTCTTATTAAATCGTCTCCTATGGAGCTGCAAAATTAATTTAACTCATATGAAATATCACATATATTCTAATATTTTTAATATATATGTAAAGTAACTTACTATTTCCATTAATAAAAATTATCGTTTTTTTAACTAGGTGTACTCAAAAGAAGACACCAGAATGTTTTAATATAATCTGTAATGAAATTGTAATAATTTTGTAATCTCTTAGTTTATAATAAGTAGTATTATAAGTATATAGCTTAAAAGAGGATTTTATGGGATAGTATTCATAGTAAAATGTTGTCATATAAATGAATTTCATGTAAAATAATTACATTGTTATATTTATACTAAGCTTTACCTGTTTTGTTAGGTGTTTAAAAAATATGAATAATTTAAAATTCTGGGGGGGTAATTAAATTCATAAACATATTTTAAAAGCAATAATCTATAGGGAATAAAAAATATACAATAACATTTCACTATATACAGTCATATTATATAAAATACAATTATAAATACTAGTTAATGGAGTGGTGAATATGAAGAAAAAGAAAAGAATTAATAAAAGACCTTTAAAAATAAGTTTAATATGTAGCTGCATTTTTTTAATTATAATAGGTACAATCATAATAGGTAAAAGCTTTACTAAAGATGAAGTTAACGCTGAACCAGTAATAGTACCAATTACTACTACAGTAACTTCTACAGCTAAAGCTACTAATACATTAAATAATAATAGTAATGAATCGACAAAAAATTTCGCCGTAAATAAAGAAGGGGAAAAGTATATTTATGATGCCGCAAAGGTAAGTGCCATATTAAATTACAAAGGGAAAAATGATAATCAGAAAATAGCATTTCTTACATTTGATGATGGTCCATCTACTACTGTGACCCCAAAAGTACTAGATATTCTAAAAGAAAATAACGTTAAAGCAACATTCTTTTTGGTTGGACAAAACATAGAATCAAATGAAAAAAGCAAAGAACTTGTAAAACGTGAATTTAATGAGGGACATGCAATCGGAAATCATACTTATAATCATAATGAACACAATTCATTATTCCCTAACAACAAAATTAATGTACCCATCTTCATGAACGATGTGAAAAAAAATGATGATGCTTTAAAAAATATACTTGGCCAGGATTTTAGTACAAGGATTTTAAGAGTGCCAGGAGGATATATGTCGAGAGCATATTATAGAGATCCGAATTTACCAGAGTTCGATGCAAAGTTAAAGGAAAAAAATATGTTTAGTATAGATTGGAATGCTGAAATCAAAGATGCAGAAGGTAAGCCAAATAAAACTCCACAAGAGTTACTTAACGTATTAAAGGAAGAGGTTGGAACACAAGAAAAATTAGTTATATTAATGCATGATACTTATGGTAAAATGCAAACTGCTAATGCATTACCTCAAATTATAGAATATTTAAAAGATAAAGGATATGAATTTAGAACAATAAAATAAGTGCTAACGCGCGTAGCCGCGTTAGCACTTATTTTACTTTTTTTTGCCACTCATCCACATAACTACCTGTAGCCCACTGAGACATTACTGGCATTTCTCCTGCTTTAAGTTCCAAAGTTAATGACTTTTCTCCCAGATTATATCCTTTTATAGTAAAGACCATTAATTCTGTATTAGTTAGAACAACAACAAAATCTCTATTAGGAGATGAATAAGCATCCACTGCGCTTGGTACCTTTGTTTTTATTACGTTAAAAGAAGGGAATAAATTATCATAGGTAGTTAACGATTTAGGTGTGGCATAAGGAATATCAAAGTCTATAAATGAATCTCCGCTATTTGCTTTAGACATTCTTCCTCTTAGTATCCATCGCCCACTTCTTCTTATTACACCCAAATTATTATCCACTTTTTCTAGCTTTTCATCTTGGGTACTTTTTTTTGTATTTGAAATTGTACCTGGGAAAGTAGCTTTTTCTATTTCCCTCGGAAGTATGCTTGTAAGTTTTATAGGTTCTCCCATTAAATTATCCATTGGAAATATTTTAAGCTTATTATTAGAGTACTTCTTTTTTAAATCATTATTATTTACATCCTGCATCGTATCAGTAGAAACATAATTACCGCCTACAAATTTAATAGCTATACTACCTTCCGTTTTAGTATACTTTATTTTTTTTGAATTTATGGGTTTAGTAGGATTACGTAAATTAATTGGATAAGACCAAAGTATGTCCTTAGAATCTCCATTTTCTATTTTATTACTTATCCCTACCTTCCAAAATCCATCTTGCCTTGGAAGTAACAAATCTTTAGTTTCCCGAATGGGAAGCATTTTATCATTTACTGAACTAATCCATAATGTTTTATATGAATATTTACTCAGCCCATCTTCATCTTCAGGATTTTCATATCTTAGTCCAAGTAATAATCCTGATTTAGATCGTATTTCTTTTTCTGCCTTGCTGATTAGAATTTTTGTATTGTTATCTTTATTATATGAGTGAGCAGCAGAAGAATCTTTTGCTTTGTGAAAATATAATAAGGTACCCTCATAGTTTTTTATAAGGGTTAACTCATTAAGCTTTATGTACTCATCAAAAAAAGTTTCATTGGAGTTAATAGTAATAATTTGTACATCAGTATTTTTTATCCCTAAGCTTTTGGCACTTATTTTTATACTATTCCAAAAATAACTCTTAGTATTCACGGACTTAACTTTATATTTAACATCCTTAGATATATTGCCATTAAACTCAACTGTATCTCCCCTAAAATAAGCAACCTTTCCAAGTAATTGTTTTGCTTTGTCATCATCAATAGTAGTGCCACCAATAGAAACATATTTCTCTACTATCCAACTTCCCTGTATAGGCGACACAGTAAGTTTTTTATGTAATACTTGAGAGCTTAAAGTTAATCCTGCATATTGACTCCATATAAAAATTATAATAGAAAATATAATAACAAATAAACATAATGCTTTTTTCACCAGGAGTCACCTCTTATATATAAATTTTATTCTTTCTTATGTCAGAGGTAAAAATATTTTAACATCTGTACCCTTGCCATATTCGCTTGAAATCTCAAGTTTACCATTATGCATTTCTATAATTTCTTTACAGAGAGAAAGTCCTATCCCATTTTGTGACATACTTGTTCTCCCCTTGAAAAATTTTTCTGTGACCTTAGGCAAATCCTCCGGTGAAATTCCTATTCCATTATCCTTCACAATAATACAAATATTATTACCATCAATACATGCTTCAAGTGTTACTTTGCCTCCTTCTTTTGTAAAATTAAATGCATTATCTAAAATGTTGCTAATAACTTGATTTAACCTTTTCTCATCCGCAAAAACAGGGACTAAATCCTCTTGTATTTTGCAAGTAAAGTTAATATTGTGACGTATGGACTTGGGCATAAACTGTTTTTCTATGTAGGTTATAATACTTTGAATATTTACATATTCTTTTTTAAGTGGTGCTTTTCCCGATATGAATTTGGAAAAGTCCAACAATTCTTCCACCATTACTGTAAGTCTATCACTTTCCTTTTCTATAATATTAAGTCCAACTAGAATTTCTTCCTTATCTTCTAAACTACCAGATCTAATAGTCGCAGCCCACCCTTTTATAGATGTCAGAGGAGTTCTAAGTTCATGAGAAACAGACGCAATAAATTCATTTTTTAGGTTCTGACTTTTTTGAATTTCTTCTGCCATAAAATTAAACGTATCGGATAATTCCCCAATTTCATCATTCCTTCTTTTTTCAAGTCTTTCATTAAAGTTTCCAGACGCAAATTTCTTAGCTAGGGTATTTACTTCATCTAATGGTCCCACAATAGTATTAGAGATAAATATACTAGAAACACCAGAAATAATAATTACCAGCGCTCCAACTCCAAAAAAAAGAATTACTATTTTATGAATAAGTGCATCTACCTCGGATAAAGAAGTAACAAAACGTAGTACACCCTCTATTTTATTAGCTGACTTTAAGGGATACGAAACGTACATAAAATTTTCCTTTGTATTCTTATCTTTCTTAATAAATGTTCCAAGTTCTCCTTGCAATGCTTTTTCCACATCATCATCTTCGATATGTTTCTTATTAAAATTACCAATGGAATCCATTAGCATCATTCCTGAATTATCAATAATTTGGACCTCTGCAGAGGTATTTTTCCAAAAAATATCATCATTGTTCTCCACATTTTCTTTTAAACTAGATGAAGAAAAATAATTATTATAAAAATCAACTGATCCCCTAATTTGTTTTGAAAGTAATGATTCCATGTTTTGATAGTAATATTTTTCTAAAGAAACGGTAAGAAAAACTTCTAATGTGATTACAGTGAAAACAATCACTACTAGATAACTCCAAACAAGTCTGGCTTTTATTCCCCTCAAAATATCACCTCTTTCTCCATCTATATCCAACCCCCCATACCGTTTCTATATATTCTGGCTTAGAAGGGACATCCTCAATTTTTTCTCTAAGCCGCCTTATATTAACATCTACAATTTTAGAGTCTCCAAAGTATTCATAATTCCATACTAAGTTTAATAAATCATCTCTATTAAAAGCTTTTTCTTCATTTTCCATAAATGTCTTCAAAATCAAGTATTCTTTAGGTGTTAAATCTAGAAGTTGTTGATTTTTATATACCTTCATGGAAACAGTATCTATTATAAAGCACCCAGAGATTAATTGCTCAGGATTTTTCTCTTCACTATGATTCATTCGTCTAAGTAGAGAATTTGCCCTAGCAATAAGTTCTAAAGGATTAAATGGTTTTACCATATAATCATCAGCCCCATACTCAAGGCCCATAATTTTATCCATATCTTCTCCCCTAGCGGTAAGCATGATAATGCCCAACTTTGGAAAATCATTTCTTAACAATTCACAGGTTTTAAACCCATCCATACCAGGAAGTGTTATATCTAAAATTATTAAATCTGGTCTCTCCTCGTGGACTTTTTCTAAACCTTCTTCTCCACTTGCAGCCTCAAATACTAAAAAGTTGTTTCTTTGAAAGTTAATTTTAATAAACCCTCTAATAGATTCCTCATCTTCTATAATGAGCACTTTTTTCCCCATAATTTCACCTCTTACTTTGAAATAAATATTTTAAGTTCCATATTATCAGTTATGATTATAACATAATAGAGCTCCAAAATATTATATGTAGTAATATTGTAATTATTTTGTAATACCTTTTCACCGCCATGCAAGTATCTTTAACTGCTAACTAAGTATTTAATTGTAGATACTTTTTTGTATACAGTACTTTAATTTCTTACAAAGTATTAAAAATGCTATTTTTCGACAATTTTATTGTGACAATATAAGAAATATGTTATGATTCCCATGTAATCTAACTATTACTGCTAAATAGACATAATGCTAAACTAGAAATAATATTAGGAGTGATGTCATGGGATATAACGTTATAGATTTAATTAATAAGTCTATAAATATTGCTATTAGAAAAAAGGCTATATATGAAAGCATAGGACAAATAAAATGTGATATTCCATTTATAGAAACAATGTCAAAGGTCTTAGCAAAAGAAATAAGCAACTCTATTAACTATTATGAGGAATTGAAAAGTGAAGTAAGTGAATCGAACACTGAAGAAATTGACTTCTATATATATGATAAAATGTCTTTTTTAATAGATGAGTTTAATAAAAAAATATGTGCTACAGATATTAATAATATTAAAGAGTATTTAAAGTTTTCGCTTAACTTAGAGCGAGATGCAAACTCTTTACTTATTGACATTCAAGGTAGGTTTCTGAGAGATGCAAGTGATATAAACACAAAAACATATAAAACGTTATCTGATATGATTATTAATAAAGAAAAGCTTGTTACGTCTCTTGAAAAGATTGTAAAATAACAAGGGAACTTATTGTCCCCTGTTATTTTTACCAACTAAACCTCCACCATTACCTGATGATGAACTTTGTGTTCCATGAATTGATGCTCGTCTACTATTTTTTTGCATAGAAGATTTTGCTTTTTTTTCTTCAATAACTTTTTTCATTATTTCCATATTTTTATTTGTATCTTTTTTCATATTTTCACCTCTTTTTTTATTTTTCACATCTTTAAAAATATCTTATTCCGATAGCTTCTAAATTAATATTCACAATAAATACTAACAAGGCATGTCTTGTTATTTTACTGATTCATTATACCTTACAAACATTCCTTTGAATAGTACAAAAGAGATTCTATTTTTTTATTAATAATTTAAATTGATTATATTGTTTTACATTTTCAAAATCTTTTTCGTTTTTTGCTTCATTTTTGATATTTGGATTAATATCAATAGCTAGCTTCAGATACTTCACGGTATTATTAATATCACCTTTTCTTCCATAAATACTGGCTATACCATAATAAGTCCATTCAGATTTTTCCACTTCCAAATCATTTTCGTACCACTTGATAGCTTCAGTATAGTATCCGTATAATTCATAAGCTAGTGCTTTATTAAATCTTGCATATCCATAATCAGGTTTCAATTTTAAGGAGTTATCAATCTGCTGCATACCTCCCTTGAAATCTCCATTATAAGCTAATGCAATTCCTTTTACAGCATATGCTTTATAAAATTTAGAATCTTCCTTTAAAACTTGGTTCTCAGTTGCAATGGCTTTCGCATATTCACCTTCAAAAAATTGGTCATATCCTATCTTCCATCTCTTTTCTAAATCTGCCTGGTTTTTAATTTCACATTCTTGTAATTGCTTATTTTTAATTTCGTTTTTATCATTTATTTCAATCACATTACTATTTTTAATTTTGCCATTAACTACTATCCCTGCTGCCATAACACAAATAATAGTAAAAATTATTAATTTAATTTTAAATGATTTTACTTTCACTTTTTCCACCTTCCCTCCCGGTAAGAGGTTTTACAAGCTATTTCATTTTACAACCTAGGATATATACTACTATAGTATCCTCAGTAGCTTTTGAAATTATGCCGCTTCTCTCAAAAATAGCTTATAGTGGAGTGATTTAAATTTTAAAGGGTATAAAAATTATATATCCATCGAATACTGTTATACCCTATAAATGAATAAAGATTGATAAAACAATTCCAATTATTCCACAAGCTATCCATTCAATAATTTTTCTACTTAGTTTATTTTGGATTCTGTATTGTTGTATAGTTTCTTCTAATGTAATTGTAAGCTGCGAAATTTGCTGAGCCATTTCTCCAACGGTATCGTTAATTTCATCTTTTTTAACCGTACTTAGCTGTCTACTCTTTATCTCTTCTGTTACCATAATTTCTTCTAAATTGTTGACTCTTTTAAATACCCCTAAACTAGACGAAATTATTTTTTCGGTTTTCTCTATAGAAATGATAGCTAGTACTTTTTTATTTATTTCAATAAATTCTATTGAAACAATAGGACATGGTATCAATTTTTCTTTAGCTTTATTAAAAGTTTCCATCACATCGTTTTTATTACATCCATTGATTTTGCCCTTATTATTTACCCCCAAAATTAATTTGCCACCTGCTGCATTTGCAAAAGAAGAAATAATCTTACCTAATAAATTGGGTCCCCCGCTATGATTTCTAAATTCTACTCTATCAGAGTCTCCCTTACTAATAAGACTAACAATTTCATTTTTTAAATTTTCATGGTTAATTGACAAAACTCTCACCACCTCTAAGTTACCTTTTGGATAATAATATTTATCGTTTGAAGATAGTTCTTTACGACCATATATTACTATATTATTATTACTTTATAAACAAAAAAACAAAATTTAAATCACTAAAAAAAGTGGAAATAATTCCACTTTAATATTGCAGCTCCGAAGATGATGATTTAATCTTTAGAATAATTCTACTTGAGATCCACCTTCTATTTCTATTACTTGATCATTAAAACTAATCCATGCAGATTTAAAAGAAGGATTATAAACAAAATTACCTTTTGATGAAAATTTCAAATTATCAAGCAATTTCATATAATCAACTATTTCTATATTAGTTGCATACCAAATATCATCCTTATTAGATACATAGCTACAAAACTTTTCTATCAAATCCCAATTATTATCTCTATCAAATTCATAACTATGTCCCCAAACATACATAAGGTATAGATACTGTTTTTTAAATAATGGAACAAACTTTTCAGCATTTTCCATCAGATTATGGTTATGGTGACAAGTTGCTTGCCAAGCATAAAAATCATCTGGCAAATCAAAGTTATCCTTACTTCCCACTACTCTAGAATACTCAATTCCTAAGTATTTCAACATGGATTTTATATTTGAATTATATGATCCATTGGGATATGACATCCCCCTTACTGTATATCCTGCAAGCTCCTCAAGATTTTCTCTATCGCCTAATGTCTGTTTTACTATTTCTTCGTTAGAACATCTAGCTATTGTTGGATGAGTTAACGTATGTGATGAAATCTCATGACCTTCATATAGCTTTTTTACTTCTTCTTTCTTTACGTGGTCTTCTGAATCCAAAAAACCTGAATTTAAATGAAATGTACCCTTTATACCATATTTATTAAAAATTTTGATTAGCCTTTTATCAGCCAATTTTCCGTCATCATAACTCATGGTTAATGCTTTAAATTTTCCATTAGGAAAACATTTTATAATAGTATTCATTTTAAAACCCTCTCTTTCTAATTTAACATACCTTTTTAATAATAAGAAATATTATTTTTATTACCCTTGTTTATTAATTTGTACTCTATTTTCATGCTCGTATTTTAATAAATTGTTATTTCCCCAACAATCTTCATAATTAAATCCAGTTAAATCTTTAACTATGACTTTGATTTCTTCAGTGGCATCTTCTTTTAATCCACCACTCTTCAATCTATTTACTTCTTCTTCTAATATCATATGCGATTTTACAGTTAAGTTAAGTTTATAAGATGATATTATACCTATTATAACTAATATAATCGGAACAACTGTATACAAAATCAAAAGAGCATGTACTGTAATCTGTGGTTGAACTTTCGCACCTTTAAGAAAACCTGCTGCTTGTAAAATTAGTCCAATTATTAGTACTTCAATAGTAGAAAAAATTACATCTAAGAAAGTATTAACCCCAGCATATGCACCTTCTCTTCTTTTTCCCGTGATCATTTCATCAATGTCTGGCATAAATGTAAATAAAAATTGTGCAGCATTAACTAAGCCTGTTTTTCCAAAATTCAATGCAACGGTTAAAATAACTAGGAATATATTAGTGTTTGTAGGTCTAATTATACCAAGACACATAAAACATACAAGAACTAATATTGTTGCAAAACCTCCTATTCTATAGGTAAATGTACCAGTTGTTTTAGCTGTTAACCATATATAAAAGGTTAAAAACATAACTCCAAAAACAAATCCGACACTAGTTGAAATTGAAACTGACTTTGGATTTAAAAGTAATACAAAAACTATAAAATAAGTATTTATTGTACCTGCTAAGGATCTAAACATTTGTTCTGATAAATACATACATAGATAAAGTCTATATGATCTTATCTTTATAGTAGATGCAAAATCATTAATTATACCTAAAAATCCATTTTTAAATGATATTTTTCCTCTTACAACTTTAACATTCGATTCATTTACAGGACGTTCGTATACCGACAAATAGAAACATGTGAGTGCTATAAGTGATATTACATCATATATAATAGCTGCTATAAAAAATGTTCCAGCATTGTTTTGTCCAAAGGCATCAAATAATTTTATTATAATCAATGAAGAAGATATACCTGCTATTGCACCACCAATCTGATTAAAACCTATTAGTTCAGCACGTTCAACTGGATTTTCTGACATTTCAGCTGCAAAAGTTGCCTGTGGAACGGCAAGTAAAGGATTTATAAATGACGTGATAATTATTATTGAAGCATAATAAGCTATAGGCATATTAGGTATCCAATATAACGGGAAAGTAAGTATCTTTAATGGTATCCCAATTAATAGAATACCTTTCCTTCTTCCAAATCGTTTACCATACCTCGTCTTGTACAAATTGTCACTAATATATCCAACTACAGGCGTAAGAGTAGCCCCTATAAGTTTACCTATTGTAATCATCAAAGTAACTGTAACTATAGATGCATTACAAAATGTTGTATAAAAGTACATTTGCCAAGCATTTACTAAAACATCGCTAACACCCGCCAATTGATATGATGAAAATCCTATTTTATTTATCATTTTAAGTTTGCCATTAGTCTTTAATAACATATCCTAATCTCCTTTTAGAAAATTTTATTTTAGAACTCAGTTAAAACGAATATATTTAATTACTCTCTAATAGTATGGTGTCATACATTATAGCTGCATTACAGGTTGTAAATGTGATAACGTTTTCCCCAAGGTTTAAAATATTAGAATCAAACTCCACCTCTTCTAAATGATACCAGCCACTCTTCATTGCTGACCTATAAATAGATGTATCACTAATGTAATTAGTAGATTTAACAACTTTACCATTAACTTTAACAATTAAAGTAGGCTCCACTTTTCCATCAATTTTGTTTTTAGTAGCAGATGCAATTGATATTGTAAGATAAAATCTTTTTTCATCATTTTTATCCATATTAAATTTTATATTCCAATTTCCCGGCTTTGTTTGTGCATAATACCAATCTTCACTTTCTTTACTTTTTCCTATAACATAATCTAAATTTTCAGGAACCATATTATTCCATTTATAGTTTCTTAATTCATTTCCAAATTTAAATTCTTTCGCCGTACGATTAGCCGTTCCAATTTGCCATAGTTTATTTTTACGATATGGTGGATTCCAAATAATCTCCCCCAAATCTAAATTATCATTTCCAATAACTATATAGTCTTTACTTAATTGCCTTGTAACATCACCTTTTGTGGCATAAGCATATAATGTATATGTGCCTAGTCTAACGTTATTAATTAAAAACTTACCATCCTTATCAGCTTGTGAATAGAATATATAATCACCTTTTTGTCTTATAAATTCTCCACCCGATTTAGCTAGTACTACCATAGCATCCTCACTCGATCTATTATGAGTTATAATTAATTTTCCACTAACATTACTTCTATCTAAAGGATATAATTGTTCATTTATACATGTATAAGGCCATTTTCTTTCTTCTATATCTGCTTTTTTTCTAGCATCATTAATCATTTCTTCTTCATTACCACAATTTATATAAATATACCAAGGTCCATACATCTTTTCCCAATCCGTTGGAACATTAAAATCACCTGTTCCGAAATGAGCACCAGTCATATAATTTAATATAATAGAATCATAATGTACTAATAATTCTTGTTTTAGAGGACCACTTGGATAATATTCTGTACTTACCGGAATAAACCAAAATCCAAATTCCTTACCATATTGACCCCAAAAGTGATTATCTTTAAAATATCCTACATAATCATACTTAGAATATATTTTTCCATTGGTATACATTTCTCCATCTGGTAATTCATAAGTTTCGTCTTGAATTTTTTTATTTTTATTCAAATAATCATGGGTTGGTTGTCTTCCCTTTCTTTCTGAATTATAAGCATGATCAAAAATATTATAATCTAATCTATACACCGTTCTTAACTCACTTAGCCTAAATTCCTTTTTTATGTTATTTTTTACAACTGCATAAGAGTAAATACCACTTTCACCTTTTTTCATAATTATGTTATATTCTATATACAATAAGCTTGTCCTATCAATATATCTTATATGCACTTCATCTTTACTATTTGTTATTACTTTTAATTCCGCTGCTTTAAAATTTCTAATTTTTCCTTCTGCATGATAATCAAGATAAAATGTATGATTTTTATCTGGATCATTATCTGCTCCATTAAGATTTTTTATTAACTCCTTATTGTTTTTAAGTAAAGATGTAGCTATGGCATTTTCATTAAATTCCACAGTTAATATTCCATTTGATATTATACTTTTTAACCCTTGTACAATTAGTTTAACTTCATCATCCATTATTTCACATCCTTTAATATATTAGTTTCTTAAAATCATCATATGAATCGTCTATATAACCATACCTATTTACGTAGATATTTGTTAACGTTAACATGTACTAATCAAAATTTATTCTTAATTTTACACTTCCTCCAATACCCGATTTAAGTTTAGCATCACAAATTTTATTAGCTAATGAATTTGTGACCTCAATAGTCAATGTATTTAAGCCTGAACTAACATAATCTAAGATGTCAAAAATGTATGGTGCCCACATTTTAATCTCTACTTCTTTTGCATTTATGAATACTTTCACGATTTCGTGGGCTTCCTCTAGTTCGAGCTGTATTTCATTTATCCCTTCTCTATTTTCAATTACAAATTGATTGCTATATATCATGGTTCCAGAATAATTTTTAAATCCTTCCCATTCGTTCCAATGTGTTAGTTTTCCTTCATTTACAATCTTATTTTTTTGGTCATAAACCTTCCAATCTGATTTTATATCCATAGTATAACAATTGCTGAATTTTTCTTTTTTATCACCGATCGTTGGAACCTTCGAAGTATCTAAAACGAATATAACACTTTCTCTTCTATTTATTTCTATAGGTATCTTTATATATTCATCATTTGTTTCTAATACTTTTTGCTTCTTAATTCTTCCTTTCCATGCATCCCATTTTTCTACATATCCAATATTTTTTATATTTAAAATATCTTTTATCTTTTCTTCACCTTCATTTACAAGAACATAATAGTGCACACCATCTTTAACTACGTGGCTTACTCTTAATGATTTCTGGTTATGCTTAGTAAACAAATCACGGCTATTTAAACCATCAAGCACGTTTAATATCTCTATTGCTTCTTTAATAACTATAGTATCTTTTATTTTAATGTTGTATCCCTTTGCATTGTTTATAATAATTGTTCCGCCACCCTGTGAAAATTTTTCCAATGGCTTTATTATTTCTTCAGTAACAATACTTACATCCTCAATAATAATAACCTTATATTTTTGTTTTTGAATGTAAACAGCTCCATCCCTTATGTCGCATAAATCGCACATTAGCAATTCCTTTTCAAAATAATTAAATTCAATAGAATTTTCATATAACGGCTTAACGCTCTTCCAAGGTAAATTATGATTTTCACATAATACAGCAATATCCGTTACGTTGTAACTATCCGTCATTATAAAACTCATTCTCTTCATATATTGTGAAATTTGGTTGTAATACGGCCACCATATATTATTTGGTCCTACATCTGGTGGTCTTTCTCCTATTCTTCTCTGCCCTCTTATTGAATAGAAAAAAGCATGAGGATATAAAAGGTTTACACCTCTTACAAATAACCAATCCATAAACCATTTCATATCGTCAACTGCAAATGACCATTCTATTTTATTTGCTCCACAACAAGCAAAACATTCATTTCCATTTTTTCTTTTACCTCTATGTCTAGCTGAATCAGAAGTACACTTAGCCATAGTAGTATTTTCTCCCTGAATAGCCTTATTATCCTCTGGAGCTACCCATCTCCATACAATATCTTGAGCTGGCACCTGAAAATACTTAAGTAATCCAATATCATCACTTTCATGAGGATGTCCTGTAAGTTCAATATTATGAGTTTCACACCACTCACTTATAGGTTTATAGTAAGATAATTCTAATTTTTTGTTTATGGCTCTGTTATATCTGGTTTTAATATTGATACTTTCTGTAGTACCTTCTAACCACAATGCTGGTAGATCTTCCTCTCTTCCACCCTGCCTAATATAAAATTCAAGAAACCCTCTTGTCCAAGCTATCATATTACCGTGGTTACCTCTACCCATTATGTCTGGTTCGTCAGTAAAGACGCCTGTTATTACATTCCCAAAATATTCGCCAAATTCTTTATAATACCTCTCATGAGTTAAACTTATAAAAGATTGTACTGCATAAGGATTAAGTAAATCACTTGAAGCTGGAGCCTCTAGTTCACCATCATCCTCACCAAAATGTATTCCTCTTATAGTCCCTTTGGTATATGCCTCTACAAAAATAATTATGTACCACTCACCCAAACTTGGAGGCGCAAATGTTACTTTATTATGCTTACATATTACTTTCTTTATCTGGGAACTATCAAATTTATTTTCTTCAACTTTTTTAATCGCTAAAGCTGATACTAAGCTTTCTCCATCTTTTTCATGAAATTCTACTATTGTTTCATTGTGACATTTATATTCAAGCATTTTCAGTCCTCTGCTTGCATACTCCGGATTATTCTTTACAACCGTACCATGAGCCGACCCTGAAGGGTACATAGCTTCATCATATAATACTACCTTCATATTAAGTTTTTCTGCTTCCTCAATAGCTGAGCGCACAAAACCCATAAATTTATCTGAAAGATATTCAATATTTTTAGGTATTCCTATCCTTGGATGAATAACAAATGCATTAACTCCCTTATTTGAAAAATCATTGATTTGCCTTATAATCTCATTTTTATCTAGATCATCATTCCAAAACCAAAAAGGGATTGGCGTATATTCATTTAAAGGATTAATAAATTCATTTCGTTGATTTTCAATCATTATCAAACATCCCTCCATAATAAAATGTATTATAATCCTACATTTTTTCTAATTTTTCTTTTACTTTATATTTTATCGTCTGTTATCGATTACTTTAAACATTTATATTCCTTTATTTACACAATCATACTTTTCTTCCAACATAAAGTCAATAGTTTTTTCTTTGTTTTATTTGTTTTTTCTTTTTTTTATTTGTTTTATTTAAGCATAATAAATTTATTTTATAAAATAAAGGAAAAAATCAAGAACATGTAATTTTCTACAATACCAAGAGATTACAAAAAAAATTAAGCAGCCTTAGCCCCATGTAATCTAGGACTTTAGCCGCTTAAATAGTTTATATTCTTAATTTTATACTTCCTACAATTCCTGATTTAAGTTTGGCATAACAGATTTGTTTTCCTGATTTGAGTTAACCAAACTGTTAGAAATTACAAAAGCAATTACAGCCGGTATAATCCATCCAAATCCTACACTGGATAACGGAACATATTTAAAAAAACCAATGCTATTTGTTGTTAAATCATTTATAGTATTTAAAACACTTACTATTAAAACTGTGTATGTAGTTATAGTAACTACCTTATTATTTTTCACTATATCACCAAGTAAGGTAGTAACTATTAAAACAATTACAATTGGATATATGATTTTCAAAACTGGATTTGCCAATTTTACTAAACTATCAACATCCTGTGTAGCCATTACTCCACTTACTAAAGCAATAGCAATAGCAATACTTTCGTAAGACAATTTACCCTTGAATAGCTTAGCAAAGAATCTTGATCCAGCTGAAAGGATTCCTATAGCAGTCGTTAAGCATGCAAGCGAAACACATAAACTAAGTATAACACTACCAATACTACCTAGGTCTAATCTAACAATTGATGTAACCAAACTAGTTCTAGATATACTTTTTGAAAACAAGGTAGTTGTTTGAGTTCCAAGGTACATAAGTCCAGTATACACAAAAGATAAACCGATTAAAGACACTAAAGCTGATTTCAAAGTTATCTTCATTATATCTTTTTGGCTCTTATAACCTTTTGCTTTAATAGACAAAAGAATTATTGATGAAAATATAACACCAGTCATAGCGTCCATTGTCTGATATCCTTCTATTAATGCTTTTGAGAATCCACCTTCGTAAGATGTAGTTACAATTGGTCCAATAGGATGTATTATTCCTTTAACTATAATTATAGCGAGCATTAATAAAAGTGCTGGTGTAAGTACTTTGCCTATCTTGTCAATTATTGAAGAAGGTTTAAGCGAAAATGCAAGCACTATTACAAAAAAAACTATAATTGATATATTCTGTCCAATTGATGGGAATAAAGGATGTATTCCCAGTTCGAAAGTTGTTGCAGCTGTTCTTGGAATTGCGAATAAAGGACCTATAATAAGAACTAAGACTATAGAGACTATTACAGAAAATATTGGGCCTACTCTATCTGCCATTTTTTTAAAATCACCATTTATTTTAGCACAGGCAATTATAGCACATATAGGAATACCAACTCCTGTAATAAGGAAGCCTATAATTGAAGATAACATTTTATCTCCGGCTGCCCTTCCTAATGCTGGTGGGAAAATTAGGTTTCCTGCACCAAAGAACATTGCAAATAATGCAGAACCTATAACGATTGAATGTTTTGTTGAATTTTTAATTTAAATAACCTCCGTCTTAATTAACATAAATAATTTTTTAAATAAATAATTTATTATTTTATGTATAAATCTGATACTCTTACGCCTAAGGCGTGTGGTCCTTAAATATATCGCCTCCTTTAATATCTTAAACAAAATATAAAATGATAATTAATTAATGATAAGGTTGTTTTAGTTGTTCTATATTTGTTTTCTATAATTACAGTATATCACAAATTGTGTATGTTGTCAATATTCCTATACACAGATAAAATTTTAATTTCTTATACTATCCAACTCACGCCTCAACGAGTGGGCTTTCTACACAAAAGCATTGTAATTTTACCATTTAATCTTGCTTTAAATAATAATTACTTTATAATATATATTATACAATAAAAAGAACGGATGTGTTATAGTGAATTTTCCATTTAATAAAATAATATCAAAAAAAGACCATAAACCTAAACTTATGGCATTAGATTTTTTTAAATACATTGGACCTGGTTTACTAGTAACCGTAGGATTTATAGACCCTGGAAATTGGGCAGCAAATGTTTCTGCTGGTGCTAATTTTGGATATACTCTACTTTGGATGGTGACTCTTTCAACTATTATGCTTATTGTTCTCCAGCATAATGCTGCCCATCTTGGGATTGTTACAGGAAATTGCATATCAGAAGCATCTACTGCTGCATTAAAACCAAGACTGAACAAATTAGTGCTTGGTTCTGCTGTACTAGCTGCAGTATCTACTGCCCTTGCAGAACTTTTAGGTGGTGCTATTGCTTTAAATATGTTATTTGGTATACCTATAAAGCTCGGAACAGTGTTAGTTTTAGGTTTGATCTTATGGATGCTCTTCACAAATTCTTATAAGAAACTAGAAAGATGGATTATTGGGTTTGTTTCTATAATAGGAATATCTTTTATATTCGAATTAAGCCTTGTACATATCGAATGGGGAAAAGCTATGATAAGCTGGGTTAAACCTTCATTTCCTAAGGGATCTATTCCAATAATAATGAGTGTTCTAGGCGCAGTTGTAATGCCCCATAATCTATTCCTTCATTCTGAAATAATACAAAGTCGTCAATGGAATCTAAAGGATGAAAGTGTAATAAAAAAACAACTTAAATATGAATTTATGGATACTTTTTTTTCAATGATGGTGGGTTGGGCTATAAATAGTGCTATGATACTTATTGCCGCAGCTACTTTCTTCGCACAAAAAGTTCAAGTTACAGAACTCAATCAGGCTCAGCAAATGCTGACGCCATTACTTGGAAGCATAGCCTCCGTAGTCTTTGCTTTAGCACTACTCTTTGCTGGAATATCTTCGTCAGTTACTGCCGGTATGGCCGGTGGTAGTATTTTTGCAGGAATATTTGGAGAACCATATGATATTCATGATATTCATACTAAGCTAGGCGTAGGAATTACTTTAATTGGTGCTACAATAGCTATATTTTTTATATCGGAGCCATTTAAAGGTCTCATCTATTCACAAATGTTCTTAAGCATACAACTTCCTATAACTATATTCCTTCAGATATATCTAACTTCTTCTAAAAAAGTTATGGGCAAATATGCTAACACTAGATTTGATAAGATTGCTCTTTGGATTATTGGACTTATAGTAGCTGCACTTAATATAATGCTATTATTAAGCTATATATTGTAAATTTAAATAACAAAAAAAAGGCAACTATTAGTTGCCTTCAGTATTTCATTTAGTCATTTTGTCATGTAGTCTCTGGTCAAAGGCAAATCATTATTTACACCTTTGGCAAACAATATTTGATGAACATTAATATTACCACAATTAAATGATGCAGCACAAGCATTCAAATATAATCTCCACATTCTTATAAATGTCTCATCTTTAGTCTTTTCTATTATAGGAAGAGCATTTTCAAAGTTTTCAGCCCAATGTTCAAGTGTCTTTCCATAATGCCTTCTAAGACTCTCTATATCAATTAATTCAAGTTCTAGTTCTGCTATATCTGAAATTATAGTTTTAATTGCAGGTACATGTCCACCTGGAAAAATGTATTTATCTATCCACGTATTATTACCGCCTTCATTTACTGCTGTTATACAATGAAGTAAAGAAAGTCCTTTATCTTTTAATAAGTCATTTACTATATGAAAATATTCAGATAAATTTTCTAGTCCTACATGTTCGAGCATTCCTACACTAACAATTCTATCAAAACTCATATTTTTTATTTCTCTGTAATCTTGAAGTTTAACTTCTACTAAATCTTCTAGTCCCTCTGCTTTTATTCTTTCATTAGCCTTCTGTAGTTGTTCTAAACTTAAAGTAACTCCAACAGCCTTTACCTTATATTGTTTTGCTGCCCTAATTATAAGTTCTCCCCATCCACATCCTATATCAAGTAAACTTTGTCCTTCTTTTAAGTTTAGTTTTGTTAAAATATGATTTATTTTATTGTTTTGAGCTTCGTCCAAAGTATCCGTATCATTTTTAAAATATCCACAGGAATAATTCATAGAATCATCAAGCCATAATTTGTAAAAATCATTTCCAATATCATAATGAAATTGTATATTATCCTTACTTCTTTTTATACTGCTTTTAAACTTCTTTATGAGTTTTTCATATTTTTCACTTTTACAAAGAAAGCTTTCTTCGTTATTGTATAGGGACTCTATAACCTCTTGTACATTACCCTTTATGTCTAATTTTTTTGTCATATATGCTTCTCCAAGCGTTATGGATGGATCATTTACAACATCCCCCTTTGATACCTTCTCATTAAAAATAAGTTGAAACTTACTCTCACCTTCACCAAATTTTTCTACACTCCCATCCCAAAACTTAATTTCAAAGGGATTAGAAAATATGCCTTTAAATAAAGTGCTATAAAATAATTTATCACCAACCAAAATTTATCACTCCTTAATTAAATATTAAATCTAATTTACTTATTTATTATTTTAAAAAATATAATTGTATTAGTTATGCATTTACACAAATTCACTATAGCAATTTGTACAATATTAAAATATAATTAACCTAGTTCACCCCTATTTAAATTAATATAATTCTTATAATAATAGTGCTTTTTATAGTAAAATTAAAAGATTACTTAACGTTATATATATATTATCATGCTTTTTAATTTATTAATCAATATCTAATTGTACAAATATTAAACGTTAATTTTGTCTATATGCACATCGATTATTTAATTTATCGTATTTATTTTTATAACTTAAAAGGAGATGTACTTATTGGAAATCTTAAGTAGCAAATTAGCTAAAAATATTGTTGAAAGGACTATGGGCGCTGTTAATTATAATATAATTATAACCAATACATTAGGCATTATTATAGCGTCAGGAGATAAAACCAGAATTGGAGATATCCATGAAGGAGCAATAATAGCGCTTAAAAGAAATTCAGAATTTAGTGTTAGTGAACATGGAAGTGAGAAATTAAGCGGTGTACATTCCGGAACTAACCTAGTTATAGAATTTCAAAATAGGGTAGTTGGAGTAATTGGTATTACAGGAAAACCTAGCGATGTTTTAGGTTATGGTAAATTAATTAAAATGACAGCAGAAATGATGATTGAACAAGAACATGTATTGACAGAACTCGAAAGTAACAAGAGGATGAAGCAAGAGGTTATGCTAGCACTTATATATAATAAACAAGATTCTCTTTCATTATTAAAAAAACATATTAAGGGATTTGAAATTCCATACAATTATCCTATGTTTATATTTATAATTGAAGTAAATTTTGAAGATAATTCAGATAAAATTGATTTAAATATGTTAAATATAATAATAACCCTATTAGAAGTGACATTTATGGAATCATTAGCGACCATAATCAATTCGCAAACCATTGTAGTATTACATAAATGTCTGCATATTAACAATGAAATCCAAGATTATAATGAAAAAATAAAGGAAATCAATGAAAAAATATGTACTCAACTAGGGGTTACTGTAAAGATATCAGTTGGAAAAACATATGACAACTTAAATGACATGTATAAATCTTATAGTATAGCTAAAGAAACACTTATATTTGGTGAAAAGATTTACCCTAACCATAATATTTATTTTTTTAATTCACTAAAATCTGAGATGTTATTTTCTCAAAACAATGAAAAATGGAAGATCGATGAATTAGCAGAGACCTACAAATTAGTAGCTTTAAATGATAATGATGGAGTACTAAGAGAAACGTTAAAAGTTTTAATAGAAGAAAATGGAGAGCTTAACAATGTATCAAACAGGTTATTCATTCATAGAAATACCATTAGATATCGCTTAAATAAAATTCACAAAATTACAAATAAAAACCCTAGAAACTACACTGACCTATTTTGGCTTTATAGTGCTATGCTTAACTCTTAATTCAACTTTATTTGAACGATAAATCGTCCATTTGTTTAACATAAATATCATAAGTGATATTCCTATGAAAATAATTGCGCTTTTCCACCATAGTGCACGATCTTGATTAATATTTGTATAAGATAAATTTGAAATATAAATATTAAATATGGAATATCTATTAACAACTGCAGTGGAAAGAAAAATTGCATTGATTAAAAAGCCTCCAACTATTCCTCCTATACCAGTACATAAAAAATTGGAAATTGTCATGGAACACACCCCGAAAAAAATCGAACATGACATGCAAGTAATAATTGTCTTAAAATAGCTCATTAAAATAATCGTACCTATAACATTACCATGTGATTTATCAGTCAAAAATAAATCAATAAAAAATACAATACTAACCATTACGAATATAAAACATAAGTTGATGAATATTCTTCTAGCCATGATACCCAATTTATTTCTATTAGTTAAATAAAAATTATCCATAGTTTTATGTGAATATTCTACACTGTAAATATTTGCAAATATAATTACCGATGCCCATGCTATAGTTCCTAAAATTGAGGTTCCTATTTCTGTTACCCCCGTGTTGACAGTAAGCATTGTAGTTATAGTAGAAAGTAGTAATATAAATGCAATGGATAATTGAATTGGTGAGGCAGCTATTTTTGCATTATATTTTACAAACGCAAAAGCTCCACTGTTTTTAGGAGGATTTAAATGCTTTATTGAACTAACATGAGAAAATTTGAACTTTCTACTTCGTTTTCTAGACTCGCTAGTTCTATCCCAAATGCGGCATGACGCTAAAAGGAAAATCACACCTAAAATACAAAGCCCAATACGATTGATAATATAGGCTTGCATTTGCTGAGGTGGAACTAACTGATAAAATTTATCGTATGACATAACTGTGGCAAGCCACATCCATTGCACTGAAGTACCATCTGGTAATGTTATTGTTATACTAGAAGATAATAGAGTGATAAAAAAAAGTGGTATCGCAGCAAATCCATTTCTAAATAAAAGAGAAACTAAAACCATAAGACTTGCGTAAAATAAAATAGTTGGAACGGTGTAGAATAATATATTTGTCCATAATGCTCCTAGATATAAGGGCATTCCCAATTTAGAACAAAATATGGTCTCCCAGATACTAAAAATCATAGTATTAAATGCTATTGCAAATAAACACATTGAAAATGCACCTGTAAATCTTGCAGTAATATAGGTAATCTTTGATATTGGCTTTGAAAGTAACAGTTCATGTAAAGACGGTTGCAGTTCCTTTTGGAAAAGAAATGCAAAAAAGAGTATAAAGATAATTGATACATACATAGCAGTATCTTGAGCATACTGCCGTGCAAAAGAAGTAGAAAATGTTTGATTTGTCTCATGTAAATAACTCATAAATTCTGAATATGTTGCGTCCATTTTATCCCCACTCATTGTATATTCATTATAAAGCATATCTTGACCGTATCCAATTTTTTTAACTGATGGGAATTTAGTGTACATCTGGTTCTCAACATCTCTAAGCGTATCCTTTGTCCATGTTTCTCGTGAGTAAATTGTTGATGATAGCCATTTAATAATTTTATCTGAATCCTGCTTGTTATTCTCTATAAATCTATTGGAAATCCCTTTTATAAAATAGGTATTTCGATCTTTACCTGCAACAGGTATTGAAGCGTTATCTGCTGTACTGGAGCTTAATATACTAGTTAAATCTGCTGGTGTCTTAAGTTGATAATGATTAAAATATTTAATACTAGCACTAATAGATACCACCAGCAGCATACAAGTTAATAGCCAAAAGAATTTACTTTTAGCTTGAATCTTTATTTCAAAACCAACAATTTTTAACCAAGATTTCATTTACTCGCCTTCTTCTGTATTAGATTTCTTACATAAATATAAGCGTCCTCTATGTTAGGATTTTCAGTTACCGAATCTTCTACTTTAAAATCACTTATAAAACGAACACATATACCTTTGCTTGTGTAAACACTATTTGTAATAGTATGTTGTTTGCTAAATTGGATTAGTTCAGCTTCATTCTGAACATTTTTTGTAAAAACATGATTGTTCGCAATATTAATTAAATCAGGAACCGATCCAGTGAATATTATTTTACCTTTTTCCATGATAGCTAGCTTATTGCAAATACTTGCGACGTCTTCCACTACATGGGTGGATAAGATTATAGTTCGCCCCTTAGAAACCTTGCTTAAAAGCATTCGGATTCTAATACGTTCTTCTGGATCAAGACCAGTAGTTGGTTCATCTACTACTAATAGAGAAGGATTATTTAGCATTGCTTGAGCTAATCCTACTCTACGCTTCATTCCGCCTGATAAATGCTTGATTTTCTTATTGGCATGTTCTTCTAGATTTGTTTCAACCAGTAATTTATCAATTTGGTGCTTCCTATCTGAAAGACTCATTAAAGATAATACTCCGAAGTAATCCAAGGTTTCACGAACTGTTAGATTAGGATGTAATCCCAGTTCTTGAGGTAAATAACCAATTTTACATCTTATTTTTGAGGCATTTTTTGAATTGATAATTGTACCATCCATATTAACTGTACCGCTAGTTTGATTCATTAACGTTACAAGAATTCGCATTAATGTAGTTTTCCCTGCACCATTTTCTCCCAAAAGTCCAAAAACTCCTTCTCCAATGAAGAGAGATATGTCATTAAGTGCCATTGGTCCATTATTATATTGCATTTTTAAATTAGATATTTCTATGAACATGTTTATGCCCCCCTCTGTTTTGTCTATTCATAATTCCTATTTAGTTAAGTAATATCAGTCTTTAAATAATATGTAATACACATTGTAATTCCAATTATAAAAGTTGAAATTGCAAGAACTATGCTTACACTTGATAATGGAATTGAATTATTTATTATCATTATATCTTGCCTATAAATATTAGTTTTGAAAGAATTGTTCATTATTTGTATTGGATAAGTAAATGGAAGGTACTCTATAATCCCTACCTTAAGCTGGGGTACACACATATTAAATGTGGTTATAATCCCCCCATAAACCATTGGCAAAATAATATTTCTACTTACTTGTGCTATAAAAATAGCACTTGGCAAAATTGCATATTGGGCAACTAAAATGTAAAGATTCATTTTTAAATGATCTAAGATTATCCCATTTGTAAGTACTTCATGAGGAAGTAATGCTCCTGCCAAAACAGCAAATAAAAGCTGTAAAATCATAATACATGATGTCATTATTACTATAGTTAAAAATTTTGATATAAATATTTTTGTCCTGCTAGTAGAGTAGGAAAACAAGGTTTGGGCAGTACTATAAGAGAATTCTCTTGTGTAAATATATGAAGAAATAAATATATACATAGGTAGGTTAATTAATGATGCTGAGATTATTTCTTCTTGTAAAAGATACGTATCCCATATAATTAAATTATACTCAGCATGATATTTTATATATAATAATATTGGGGGAATTAAAATTATTATAGCTAAGGCTAAAAATAAATGTGATTTCTTTAACTTTAAAAATTCACAATAAACAAGATTAAACATTACCCTCTCCCCCTGTTAGCCTTACAAAATAATCTTCTAGATTGTCCACACTAAGCTGCATCTCATGAAGTTCCAGATCATTGTTAATGAAAAGTTTAGCTATTTGTGACCCCTTATCAAGATTTTCATAAATTCTTAGAACATTTTTTTCTAATACATCAAAATCCTTAATATTAAGTTTGTTTCCAAGCAAGAAACAAGCTTTTTTATCATCACTTACTTTTACCCTAAGATATTTTCTATTTCTTCTCTGAAGTTCTCGATAGTCTATTTCTTCAAGTAGTTTCCCCCTATGAATAACTCCTATCTTTGTTGCTATATGTTCGATCTCACTTAAAATATGGCTTGATATAATAATAGTTATACCCTTTTTATTTTTTAGTTCTAACAATATTTCTCTAATATCTCTTATGCCAAGAGGATCTAACCCATTAGTTGGTTCATCTAAAATAAGTAGTTCTGGCTTATGTAGTATCGCTCTTGATATGCCTAGTCTTTGCTTCATACCTAGAGAGTAATTTTTAACCTTTTTATTCTTAATTTCATCATAATTTAGTCCCACTATTTCTAAGGCTTCCTTTATATACTCTATATTTTCTATACCTGCCATTCTCCTATGTATCTCTAAATTTTCCTCTGCAGTTAAATTTGGATAGAATCCAGGATACTCTATTAATGAACCTATTTTTTTATATATTTTCTTTGAATAATTATTCTGTCCAAACAGTTCAACCTCCCCTTCTGAAATTCTTATAAGTCCCATAAGCATTCTTAAAGTTGTAGTTTTTCCCGCACCATTCTGTCCTAAAAATCCATATATCTCACCCTTTTCTATGTTAATATTTAAATTATCTACTACGGACACTCCCTTGTATTTTTTAGTTAAATTATGCGTTCTTATTACATATTCCACAAAATCACCTCATTACATATTAAAAGGACTATGCTTTAATAATAAACCATAATCCTTAACTCTCATTAACACACTTCTTACACGTTTCTTAACTTTTTAATAAGGAATCTTACGTAATATTCCTAAGTGTTATCTTAAACGTTGTTTTTTCATAGGGCTTACTACTAACTTCAATGATTCCTTCATGCTTTTCTACTAGTTTTTTTACTATAGCTAAGCCCAGACCACTACCTCTTTGTCTATTATTTTTTGATTTGTCCACTGAATATAAGCGTTTAAAAATATATGGCACTTGGTCCTCTGGTATTCCTCTACCCCTATCCCATATTTCCAAGACCACGCTATCCATTTCCCCCTCTAAACTCACTCCGATTACTTTTCCCTCTGCTCCGTACCTTAGAGCATTAGCTATTATATTTTGTATTACTCTATAAATAGCCCCTTCATCAGCTCGGATAAATAAATCCACACTTGAAATATCTATTACTAATTCAATACCATTAATTTCAAAATCCTTTATGAAGGATAATATACACTGTCTCATAATTTCAGTGATATTCACTCTTTTAAAAGTTAGTACAACATCACTAGAGTCAAACTTTGCTAAACTAAAAAATTCTTCAATTAGCCCCCTTAAGATTTCTCCCTTTGTACTTATTATCTCTAAATATTCCATGCGTTCTTCATCATTTAAGCTATTATCATCCCTTAGCATTTCAATATATCCTAGCATAGTTGTGAGTGGAGTCCTAAAATCATGGGATATATTTGATATCATCTTTTTCCTATCCACTTCATATTGTTTGTTCAAGAAAACTATTTTTTGAAATTCATCTATAAGTCTATTCAAATTAATAATTAACTCTTTAACTCTAGGATTATAGTCATAAATCCTAATCCTTTCATTAAAATTTCCATCTATAACTTCTTTTATATTATCTGAAACACTATGTATTTTTATATTTTGAAATACTATAACTAAAACTAGAATAATAGTTGTGATCACAAATATGTATATCATTTTAAACTCCCCAACCTATACCCTATTCCCCAGACAGTCTCTATATATTTAGGCTTGTCAGGGTTGTCTTCAATTTTATTTCTTAATCTCCTGATATGAACCATCACAGTATTATCATCTCCCAAATATTCTTCTCTCCATACAGAACTGAATATTTGGGCCTTCGTAAACACTTTATTGGGATTTTTAAAAAATAACTTTAATAGCTCATATTCCTTTGCCCTAAGATTAATTGTTTTGTCTTTTTTTATAGCTGTATAATTATCTAAATCAAACTTTATTTCTCCATACTCTATGGTATTCCCCATAATATCATTGCTTGAACTATAATACATATATCTTCTAAGCAGAGCTTTTACTCTTGCAATAAGCTCTGCTATTGCAAAAGGCTTTACTAAATAATCATCTGCGCCAAGCCCTAAACCTATGATTCTATCACTCTCTTCCGCTTTTGCAGATACCATAAGTATAGGTACCATACTTTTCATTCGAATTCTTCTCATAACCTCTATTCCATCGATTTTGGGAAGCATTATATCTAAAATAAATAATTTGCAATTTTCTTTTTCCCAAACACTAAGTGCCTCTTGTCCATCAAATGCACAGGAAACTCCATACCCTTCTTTAGTCAAAGCTTTTTTTATCATATTACTTATGTCCTTATCATCCTCAACTATTAAAATTTTAATATCTTCCATAATAAGCCACCTCATAAATTTACGTCTTTTATTCTCTAATCAACCAGTTTGAGTTAAATCATCTCCTGGGTCGCTGCAATATTAACTGTTATATTTGTAATTATATACTTAATTGGTAACAATTTAAATAATATAAAATTTAATGTGTCTAAAGTGGTAGAACCACATATAACAATGAAAACTTTATAAAATCAAAAAATACTCTACCACTAATTATAATGGTATAATTCATTATATGTATGCGCGGGAGACCTATTCCCTAATACAGTAGATACAAGGAGGGGAATGAAATTAAAAATAGTGATTTGATTTATAAAACTTATTTACAGATTTTGAAAGAAGAGTTGATACCTGCAATGGGCTGTACTGAACCAATTTCAATTGCATATGCGTCGGCAAAAGCTAAAGAAGTATTAGGTCATACGCCTGATAGAACTATTGTAGAAGTGAGTGGCAACATTATTAAAAATGTTAAAAGTGTTATAGTTCCTAATACAGGTCATTTAAAAGGAATTGCTGCTGCAACAGCAGCTGGTATTATAGCAGGCAACCCTGAAAAGAAACTAGAAGTTATTTCAGATGTATCTAATGAAGATAAAGAAAAAATTAAAGAATACTTATCTACTTTTCCTATAGAAGTTAAACTTATAGATACGCCATTTATATTTGATATACAGATAACTGTATTTTATAAAGAAACATATGTAAAAGTAAGAATTGTAAACTATCATACCAATATTATTTTAATTGAAAAGAATGGTGAGATACTTTATCACAAAGAAGCAACATCATCAAATGAAGAAGGTCTTAGTGGTAAAGATTTACTAAGCGTAAAAGATATTGTTGATTTTGCAGATTCTGTGGATATAAAAGATATAGAAGATATTATTGGTAGACAGATTGATTATAATTCGAAAATCGCAGAAGAAGGATTAAAAAATAGTTATGGCGCCAATATAGGAAGTGTTCTAATTTCAACATATGGCTCTGATGTTAAAGTAAGAGCAAAGGCGAAAGCAGCTGCCGGGTCAGATGCCAGAATGAATGGATGTGAACTACCTGTCATTATAGTTTCCGGTAGTGGTAATCAGGGAATGACAGCTTCACTGCCTGTCATTGAATATGGTAATGAATTAAAAGTTTCAAGAGAAAAACTTTATAGAGCTTTGGTTATTTCAAATTTAGTTACAATACATCAAAAGACTGGTATAGGAAGACTTTCAGCTTATTGTGGCGCTGTTTGTGCAGGCGCTGGAAGTGGAGCAGGCATTACTTACTTATATGGAGGAGGGTATCGAGATATTTCTCATACAATTGTTAATGCATTATCCATAGTTTCTGGAATAATTTGTGATGGCGCTAAAGCATCATGCGCGGCTAAAATTGCTACATCTGTAGATGCCGGAATTCTAGGCTATCATATGTTTAAAGAAGGGCAGCAGTTTAAGGGTGGCGATGGTATTGTGAAAAAAGGTATTGAAGCTACTATATCAAATGTAGGTAAACTTGCAAAAGAAGGAATGAAAGAAACCGACAAGGAAATCATCAAAATTATGATGGAAAATTAAAAGGTAGAGACTTTTTTTAGTCTCTACCTTTTAATTTAATTTTTTTTTTACATATTATTTTCTATAGGTCTTACGTCGCAACCATGCATAGAGTTACTTATATTATAGGTGTTACTTAACACTCCAGAAATATTTCCATCAGAATCTACCGCTATAACTTTTAGAGTTTTGGTAGAATTTATCTTAATATATCCCCTATAAGGTGTGCTTTTAGTTGTTGGATTACTACCATCTAAAGTATAAAATGCCCTCAACGGTTGTGAATACCTAGCATAAAGTTGAACCATTATACCCCTATTATAAGAACCTGAAGCCATACTAGCTATCGGTGTAGGTATTAATGTAGGCAATAGTGTAGGCAATGTTATAGGTGTTGTTACAGTAACTGGTGCCATAACGGGTGTAATAACAGAAGTTGTACTACTTATACCTTGTATTAATCCATATCCATATAAGGAATCTCTACCTACTACTCCAAGATCCGCCACATTAGTATCCAGTAATTTTCTTAATTGAACATTAGTATATTCTGGATATTTCTCTTTTAAGATAGCCAAATCTCCTGCTACAAAAGGTGTTGCCATAGATGTACCACTCATTTCTTCATATCCACCATTTAAGTAAGTACTCATTATATTAACCCCTGGTGCACTTACTTCTACCTTATTTCCAGTTGACGAGAAATATGCTCTAGTATTTGTAGAATCCACTGCACCAACTGCAATAACAGAATCATAGTTAGCAGGGTATTCAACATTAGTCCCGGTTCCTTTAACATTTCCATCATTACCAGCCGCTGCCACTATCAGTATTCCCGCTTTATAAGCTGTATCAACAGCATTTTTGAGAGTAACATCTGACTGATCTGATCCTAAACTCATAGATATAATATCCATTTTATTTTCTATAGCCCAATCTATACCAGATATTATGTCTGAAGTATAACCACTACCTGTTGAGTCAAGTGCTTTTACAGCATATATTGACGCATCCGGAGCTACTCCTTTAACTCCACCATTTAATCCTTGGCCAGCAATAATTCCTGTTACAACTGTACCATGTCCATTATCATCAGCATATGATGTTGTCTTTGAACCATTTATTACATTAGTCCCACCAGCAACTGTCAAATCCGTATGTGTAGCTGCTCCTGAATCTATAATTCCAATTTTTACTCCTTTACCTGTTAATCCAGATTGAACGGAGGCCGCTGCATTTATATCACTTATACCCCAATTTGTGTAGGTAGTTGATGACATTTTAACTACTTTATCTTCTTCAACGTAGGCTACATTTGAATCCTTTTTTAAACTTGCAAGACTTTGAGTAGTCATATCAGCTACAACTGCATTAACATGTTTAAATTGATGTTTTAATTTTCCACTATGCTTTGCTACAGTTTGGCTTTCATTAATACTGCTTGTCTTAAATTTAACTATATATCTTTTCGTACCACCCTGCACTGTTGTCGCCGCAAAAACTGTTCCACATGTTAATATAATAAATAATGTTGTCGCTAAGAATATCGTAAATAACTTTTTTGACTTCACTCTACCCCACCCCTTTAATTTCTTTTAACACATTTATTACTAATAATACTTTATAAATGTCAAAAAAATATGTGAACATTATGTAATAATGTCCTATAACACACTAATTACTGTTAAGGCTCAATAAGCGACTGAGAAAACGATGGAATTATAACCTTCGCTTTAAATAGATCTCCGTCAATTTCAATACTAAGTCCCCCTCCTTGAAGCTCAATGATACTTTTAGCAATTGAAAGTCCAAGTCCTGAGCCTTCAGTGTTTCTGGACTTATCACCCCTAATAAATCTCTCAAATATTTCTTCATTATCAAAGTTCATCTCATAAGATGAAATGTTTTTCATATTTATAATTATTTGATTATCCCGTTCAATTAAATCAATATATACTCTAGTTTTAGGAAGCGTGTATTTTAATATATTATTTATTAAGTTTTCAAATACTCTCCAAGTCTTTTTTCCATCTAAATTAGCATAAATCTTTTGTTTTGGAACTTTCACCTTAAATATTAAAGATGAATTATTAATTTTATCATTAAGTTCAGCTAATGATTGTTGCAAAAGTGCAGTTATATCTACTTTTTCTATATTAAGTTCCACCGCACCACTTGCCATCTTAGAAGCTTCAAATAAGTCATCTATCAGTATCTTAAGTCTCTGGGATTTTCTATCTAATACATCTATATACCCTTGCGATTCTTCTTTAGATAAACCTTCTTTTTTTAGAAAATCAACATAATTTATAATAGAAGTAAGTGGAGTTTTTAAATCATGAGATACATTAGTTATGAGTTCAGACTTAAGTCTTTCACTTTTTATCTCATTCTCAAGAGACTTTTTAAACCCAGCCTTCATATTATTTATATTGTGGGCAAGCTTAAAAAGATCTCCTCTCCCTTTTTCTACTATTGTATAATTAAGATTTCCTGAAACTATTTCTTCCGTTCCTTTTATAATACTTCTCAAAAATCTTATTTTATTAAAGGAATAAATAAAGATAAATACAAAGTAACAAATTATATACATAATCGGGATTATTGTAATCCTAGAGGATACCATGAAAGTGCTATAGGCTACAAATATCGCTACTCCAGCGAACATTGTAAGGATAATAATGCCTCTTTTAGATAATTGATAAAAAGCACATTTTTTTACTTGTTCTCTAAATTCTTCTCTATTTTTATATAACCCATATACCATAATAAGATTGGAAATACAATATAACATATAAAATGCCATAATGGTAAGTGTGCGAAATTGTGCGAAATTATATGGTTTGTAAAAAAACGGCACATTATCTATATATGTATTCATTATAAAATAATATATCATAAATAAAAATATTCTCACATCTAATGGTATTTTATTGTACCAGTTTTTTAGTTTTTTAATAAAAGGCATCTGCTCCTTATTTTTCTTTAATATAAAAATAAGTATAATCCCTACAATAAATGCCACAAAACCTATGATAACCTCTTTAATAATTCTTTGTCTCACAGAATTATAATAATTATAATTTTCATATATATAACTCGTTTTATCTATATCCTTTGGAATAATGAAATATGCTTCTCCGCTAGTACCTACCCACTGATTTATTGTAAACATATCATCATTAATCTTTAAAGATTTATCAGGAAATTTCATACTATAAAAGGCATTGTTTTTTACATATAAATTTATATCTGAAACGTTTACTATGTTTGTATATATAACATTGTTTTTACCCTTTGTTATATAATATTTTATTATAGTTTTCCCCTCTACAGCTCTTTTAATATTTTCATAGTCTTGATTTTTATATAGAGCAATTTTCTTTTTCGCATTATCTAATGTTTTTTCATTTTCCTTTTTAAATTCATTAAGCTCTTTATTTTTTGCATCAGTTAGTCTACTAATCTCAACATTATTGCCTTTTTTCTCTGCTGCTAATAGATCATTTTTATACTTATTACTTAATTGATCTTCCTTAGTTCTCAAATTAGCATCATATGTTGTTTTTGATGGCATTATTTCTCCATTTGTAACTTTTTCGTCATCTGACTTGTGTGAATAGTCTTTATATATAACATTTAACGCTTCTATATTATTAAAATAACCAACAATTTCAGCCTTGAACTCTGAACTAGTAAAATAGGGCTCCATTCTTAAATAATTTTTATTTTTTATAATGTCCATTACTGACAAGTTTGAAAGAGCCAACATATATGCACTTATAATAAAGGCTATGACCCAATATTTATTTTTCGATTTTGTATCCAATCCCCCACACCACCTTTAAGTATTCAGGTTCCTTTGGATTTATCTCTATCTTCTCTCTTATTCTCCTTATATGAACTGACACAGTATTTTCTCCATTATAAAATGTTTCTTCCCAAACTCTCTCATATATTTCTTCAATTGAAAATACCCTCCCTTTATTCTCCATTAAAAGTTTCAATATTCTATATTCTATAGGTGTAAGACTCATTTCTTTTTCATCAATCGTTACCATTTTCGAATTTTTATTTAATATAAGTCCTCGCACATTTATCTCATCATCGCATTCTTTATAATTACCAAGGCTTGTATATCTTCTAAGTCCAGATTTAACTCTTGCTATAAGTTCCATTGGATTAAACGGTTTTGTAATGTAATCATCCGCACCCATATTAAGACCTAGTATTTTGTCTGTATCTTCTGATTTAGCTGAAAGCATTATTATTGGAATATTTTTATTTTCCCTAATTTTAAAGGTAGCTTTAATTCCATCCATTCTAGGCATCATTATATCCATTAGTATAAGGTGAATTTCTTCTTCTTTCAAAACCTCCAAGGCCTCTATACCATCCACCGCTTGAAACACTTTTATCCCTTCATTTTTCAAATATATCTCAATAGCTTCCCTTATTTCATATTCATCATCTACAACCAAAACATTAAATTTAGTCATTCTAACCACCCCATTATATATATTATATATGTTAATATGAGAACTTTACAACTAAACCTATCTCATAAAGAATGCAAAAGGGTCCTTAGCTAACCCATTAGATTTAACCGTAATGTTTATATTACGAATGTGATAAATTTTACCCTTATAATCTTTTGCTTGATTATCACATATATATGCATAATCATAACTTCCTTCTTTTACCCATTTCATAAATACATATGTATGAGTTGGAAAACCACTTTGCTGTCCATTAGCATCTGTAGTAAAACATATATCTCCAGGCATTAATTTTTTATAATTGCTTTGTTTTTTAAAACCTTTATGTGAAAGTAAAGATATCATTTGCTCTGTATTACTTGTTTCTAACGGCACGCTAAAATTGTTTTTCCTTAAAACTTCAGATAAAAAATAAACGCATGTATTTTTTGAACTACCCTTATTTAATTTTACGGATGTATTATAAACATCTGTTCGTTTTCCTTTATCTTGTAGAAAACCATATATATTTTCGTTTAAGTGTGGATATTCATTTTGTATAATATTATTTTTTATAACTATTACTACTATACTCGTAAAAACTACAACAAGTAAAATGAGCATAACTTTTTTCATTTGGTATTTCCCCCTTTAATATCAGTAACTATAAACAATTATACAGGACACTTTTTACAAAATACTTATCATAATTCTTACAAATTTATTAAGAAAATGCAAATACTCCTCTTTATAGTAACAGATTTCTATAACAAATTCGCCTTGATTATAAAAACCCATATAAAGTAACTTTTAGTTACCTCATATGGGTTCTACTTAAACGCCTAAAAATGTATGATAACTACTCAACTTTTTTCCCCACTCATTTATAATTACTAATGCAGGTAGCAAATCATGACAGGTATCTGTTAAAGAGTACTCTACATGAGGTGGAATTTTATTATATTCTATTCTTTCTACAAGACCATGCTCGTGCAAAGCCTTCAAAGAACGTGTTAACATAATATTAGTGATTCCAGGTATCCTTCGTTTAAGTTCATTATATCTAACGCTTTTTTCAGAGGATAATTCCCATATAATAGCGATTCTCCACTTACCGCCAATAATCTCAAGTGCATGAACAACAGGACACTGCTTAGAATAAATATGTGGTGTTTTCTTTAGTTGATCTTTCATAAATGATGCCTCCAAATCCAGGGCACAAAAATGTGCGTACTTGATATTGTGTTCCTTTGTAAGATATAATAATAACATAACATATAAAGGGTTTTATGTAAATGAAATAGTGAAATAGGAGAGTGTTATTTTTGAAAAAATTATTTACCGAATTTAATATTAAAAATATAAAAATGAAAAATCGTATTTGTGTTCCTCCGATGGTTGTTGGATTCAGACCTGATGGATATGTAGCAATTGAAAATGTAGAACGTTATGAAAAGTTAGCTAAAGGTGGAGCAGGACTTATAATTCAAGAGGCTACCTGTGTTAATAATGATGGAAAATTATCTGGAAATCAACTTGGAATATGGGAAGATGATCAAATTGAAGGACTAAAAAGAATAGTAGATGTAGTTCACAAAGAAAACTGTCCAATATTTCTTCAAATTCATCATGCAGGAGTTGTTGGAATATCAAACGACCCAATGTGTCCAAGTCCTTATGAATATAAAAATTATGCAGGAAATATAGTTGTTGGACGCGTTATGACTAGTGAAGATATAAAATCTATACAAAATGATTTTATAAAAGCTGCCGGAAGAGCTTACAAAGCAGGATATGACGGTATTGAGCTTCATGGATGTCATGCCTATCTAATAAGCCAATTTTTAGATAAAAAAGTAAATAAACGAACTGACAAATATGGCACTAACCCTGAAAAATTTGTGCTAGAAATACTAGATGAAATTAGAAAAACAACACCAAAGGAATTTGTTGTCGGAATTCGTTTGGGAGGATTTGAACCACTAATAGAAGATGGAATACATTACGCTAAAATATTAGAAAAAAACGGAATAGATTTCCTTGATATTTCTTATGGATTTATGAGTGAGCAAGAAATGCACGTAAATGAGGAATATAAATACTCTAATGCTGTTTATGCAGCCAAGAAAATTAAAGAAGTAGTTTCAATTCCAGTATTTGCAGTTGATGGAATTAATTCAGCTGAAATTGCAGAGCAAATATTAACTGATACAAATGTAGACATTGTAGATATTGCTAGAGGCTTTCTTATAAATCCTAATTGGGCAAATGATGCCAAGGAAGGAAAAGATACTGGAAAATGTTTAAAATGTTCAAAGTGTATGTGGTTTGGTCAGTCTAAGGTTTGTGCAGGTAAGGTTATATTTGAAAAAAATAAAAAATAATAAATAAAATTAATTACATAAAAATAATAAAATTAATTACATATTGACAAATTATTTATAATATGGTATATTTCATTACAACATAAATAACAAATTTGATGACGAGAAAGAGTACGTTTTAGTATCTGTTCTAAAGAGAGTTGACAATTGGTGAGAGTCAACGTTCAGTCTATAATCGAAAATCATCTCTGAGAAGTAAACCTGAAATGTAATAAGGTTTAATGGTTGTCCACCATTAAAAGGAACAGATATCGATTGGTATCTTGCTAAGTGCTATTAAAGTTAGACATTATAATTTTAATAGATTTTGGGTGGTAACACGTGCATATTCGCTCGTCCCTTTTATAGGGACGGGCTTTTTTTATTTTAAAAAGGGGGTGGTTTAGTGGACAGTGACATTAGCGATATAATAACATACAAAAAAAATAAAATTTTTGGAGGAGTTACTATGAATAAATTATCAAGAAAAAATTTACTGCTAGTTAGTTTAATGTTATTTTCAATGTTTTTTGGAGCTGGAAACTTAATCTTCCCTCCAGTCCTCGGACAAATGTCTGGTACAAATCTTCTACTTTCGCTATCGGGCTTCCTTGCCTCAGCAGTAGGTCTACCAATTCTCGCTGTAGCTGTTGTTGCAAAAGCTGACGGTCTTCAGAATTTAGCTAGTAGAATTAATAAACCCTTCGCACTTATTTTCACATTATTAATCTATTTATCAATAGGACCATTTTTAGGCATACCTCGTGCTGCTAGTTTATCTTTTGAAACTAGCATAGCACCATTTTTACCTACATCAGTTACTGGTGGAGCTTTACCTCTTTTTCTATATACAGTGTGCTTCTTTGGTTTAGCATTTTGGCTAAGTATGAATCCTAATAAATTAGTAGATCGTTTTGGGAAGATACTAACTCCCGCTATCTTAATACTAATACTTATAATATTCATAGGTAGTTTAGTGAACCCTCTTGGTAGTTTTAGTGCCCCAATTGGAGATTATGCTAGCTTCCCTGTTTTAAAAGGATTTTTGGATGGATACATGACTATGGATGCCATCGCTGCACTTAATTTCGGGATAGTTGTTGCCTTAGTTTTAAAGAAACAAGGCATTACAGATAAAAAAGCTTTAAGCTCTTATACAATAAAAGCTGGACTTATAGCTGGTCTTGTTTTAACTGTAATATATTTAATGCTTTCCTGCCTAGGCGCTGCTGCTCAAACCAAATTTGGCAATACAACAAATGGAGCGCAAACATTAACAAAGGTAGTTTCTTATCTTTTTAATACAAATGGCCTAATAATACTTGGATTAACTTTTGGATTAGCTTGCCTTACAACTTGCGTTGGTCTTATAACATCATGTAGTGAATATTTCTCAAGGATAATTCCAAAGGTTAGTTATAAAGTTTGGGTTACCACAATAACACTATCTAGTATGCTATTTGCAAACGTAGGCTTAACTAACATATTAAAAATATCGGTACCTGTTTTATCAGCTATATATCCTATGGCAATAGTGCTTATTGTACTAGCATTTACCCATAACTTATTTAAAGGTTATAACACAGTATATTCTTTCAGCATGCTATTTACTGCTGTTTTTAGTATATCTGATTCATTAAATCAAGTTGGACTTAAAATATCATTTTTAAGTTCTATGCCTTTAGCAAAACAAGGTCTTGTTTGGGTAATACCAGCTTTAGTTGGTGCTCTGTTAGGATTGCTATATAGCATTATAAAAGAAGTTTCTTTTTCAAAAGAAACCCCTTTAAATGAATATAATAAATAAAATAATAAAATCAAAAGAGATTCTTCAGTAGAAGAATCTCTTTTGATTGATTGTTAAATTTAATTAAGTTTTTACTATATATATTCTTGATAATTTTCTTTCTGATTAAATATATCCATTACTTTGATTATATTTTTATTTGAAATTCTATATATTAAAACATATTCATCGAAGCATTTAAATTTATAATTAAGCCTGATTAGTAGTTCTTTCTTAGGATTGCTTGCACTATTCACATATACCGTAATCGTGTCGACTGCATTAATGTATGTTTTAAAAAACTAGCCATTCTTGCACTACTTATACGTTCTAAATCATCAAATATTTTATTTATTTTTACATTATAATGAGGACTGTACGTTATTGTGCTCTGCATTTAAAACTCTAGCTTTCATCTGTTTTATAAAATCTTCATGATTAATAACTTCATCATTTCCATTTTCTGAAATTTCTGATTCAAGCAGATTTCCATAGACTTTTTCTACAGCAACTAATTCTTTTTCTATAATTACTAATCTAGCTACTTCAGCTCTTAATTTACCTAATTCATTTTGTTGTTTGTCGAATTCAGCAATGCTTAATAATACCATGCTTCCTTTTCCGTTTTTTGTAAGGATGACTGGTCTATTTTTTGTTAAACAAATGTTTGAGATTTCGGGAAATTTGTTTCGCAAATCGCTGACTGGTAGAATGTCATATAGCATAATAAAATCTCCTCTCTTGATATTGTTACTGTTATTAGTATATCGTAATATTATCATAATTATAATGTTATTTTATCACAATTTTAATATTCTGTTTAATTAATTTAATTAGATTATATCTTTAAAATATGATGAAGATATTTTAAATACATTCATAAAATTTGAAACTGAAGACAATTACAATAATTTTACAGCCACTAAGTTAAAAACATATAAAGACTATGAATGATGAATTTTAAAATGAATTTTTCTTTGAGAAATCTTATAGGATAAAAACAATAAAATTATTGAGATAATCATATATATTAATTTAACTTTTAAAATTCCACCTTTCTCATAATCATAGTAATAATATATATGTCCTAATATCCCGTTTGTTTGAGTAATCTTACATCTCCATAAACCCTCTTCAATTAAGTAATAAGCAGTAATTAAACATGTACTTACTGCTATGTCTCTTGAGATAAGCAATACAAATATACTTAATGATATAACAAAAATATTAGTGGTGATTGAACATAAAAGTATTTCATTTATTGGAGGTAGAGTTTCATTTGCCCTAATCATTCCTTTATATAAAAAGTAAATATTGAAGAAGGAAATAAAATATAAAATTGTATACATTATTAATATTGAACCCAACTTCCTTATCATAAATTTGTTAGGTCTACTTCCACCAACTACTAAAGCTATTTCTTCCATGCTGTTATTAAAATCTGAACCTAAAAAGAAAAATATCAGTATTATAAATAACATTAGAAGATATACATCACAATAAAGATATAGATTTTGTGGAATTATATTTCCAATCCCTGCAGGCCCATTGGATAAAGGAATAAATTTATCTGGCATTATTCTTATAATTATATTAAAAAATAGCACTAGGTAAGTTATTAAATACAGCAAATTCTTAGTTAGCATATTATTTTGAAACCTTAAATAGAATTTAATCATTTCTTTACTCCATTTCCTTTTAGCCTACTATGTATTATATACGCATCCTGTAGATTTACCTTAACTTTTACAGAATCAGGTGTTAAAGGCTCATCACTTATATATTTTATGTGTGAGAAATTCGTAGAATTTAATGTTGTAAGAACATTACCAGAAGTATTTATTTTATTAAGTGTATCAACATCTACATCACTTTCCCATAACAATTCACTTACTTCATTTATAAAATTTTCTTTTGTCCCCTTATAAATTAATTCACCTGCTTTTATTACTAGTAAGTAATTGCAATAGTATTCAATATCTTCAACTATATGAGTTGTAACTAATACTATTCTATTTTTACTTATACTTGGAAATAGTTCTCTAATAATATTCCTTTGTTCCGGATCAAGCCCCACAGTAGGTTCATCTACTACGATTAACTTAGGGTCACCAATGAGCACCTGTGCAAACCCTAATTTTTGTTTCATTCCACCTGAATATTGTTTAATCTTCCTATCTATATACTCATTCATATCTAACTTATCTATAATTTCATCAAGATGTTTTTTTATGTTATTTTTATTCCAATCAAGTTTTAAACTACCTATTATTTCTAAAAACTCTCGGCCTTTTAAATTTTCATAGGTAGAAAAATCCTGTGGTAGATACCCTATAGTTTTTCTTACTTCTTTTAAATCTTTTTTATAATTTAAATCATTTAAAAAAATATCTCCACCCTGAATCGCAAATAGTGTTGTTAAAAGCTTAAGTGTTGTAGTTTTCCCTGCGCCATTAGGTCCGAGTATTCCTACTAAGCCCTCTTTCACTTCAAAAGAAATGTCTTTTAGTGCCTCTACATTTCCATATTTATAATTTAAATTACTTACATTTAAAGTATTCATTCCCACTACTCCTCACTCTATCAGTTTACTGAATATAAAAACATTTTTTCATAAGGCTTATCCATTTTAATTCCTGGAATAAATGGTGATAGTAAGATTCTATTTATTGGGTTTCTTTTTGTTTTAAGATAATCAATTACATCATTACATTTATTGTTGCTATTAATATATTCTTCATTACCAATAAACAAATACCCTTTATACGTTCTATCTGATATATTACCACTTATTAAAACAACTTCCCTATCTTTCCCTTGAAATTCATATTGATTTGCTTTACTTTTTTCATTTAGGTTAGAATATATTTTGTTTTTTCCAGCATACTTTATATTTATATTATATTCTTTATCTGTATCATCATTTAATTTTGGATACCATTCAAAAACATCAGCCAAAAAAAACGAATTATCCCTCACATAAAATAACTCTTCCCCTTGTACCCAACTTGTGTTTATTTCTCCTTCATAAGATACTTTCATGTTTACTATTTCATTCTTTGTATATTCTCTTGGAAGCGTTACTATAAAGCTGTGGTTAGTCCTTTTAAATTTCAATTTTTTTCCCTGAACTTCTATTTTAGATATATCTAATTTTTCATATAATCCTAATTCTAAAGAATTAACTCCAGATTTATTAACTTTTATTTCCATTTCACAATCATTCTTTAATTTATTACTAATATCGAGATTCATATTATATTTATCAATATAATAGCCACATTTCCTTTCACCAAAGAAAGTTCCATCTTTATTATCACTATATTTAGCCGCTATATCTTCATTTCTTGATGTTATATCATAATAACTGGGTCTCATTAAATATATACCCCTACCTAAACATATACATAAAATAAGAATTAAAGATAATGCTCCCATACGAAATAAAGTGTTTTTTCTATTTTCCTTTTTTCTGTATTGGTAAGCATAAGGTAATATTAATAAACTAAATGAAATGATTAACCATAAGATATTATGATATAAATAGCTCTTATCATAACTTATAACATCAAAAACACTTGGAAATGTTCTTATATTAATAAGAGGAACTATAATATTTGATGTTTTATAAAAGTTGCATAATATTAAAAATACTAAAATTACGGATATAAACCCTATTACCTCCCCCAGATACTTGCTAATAGTTTGTCCTATAAATAGCCCAACACAAGTGCATACCACTAAGAAAACTATAGTATTAATAATATACCCTATGCTTTGATATAAAAAATACCCTATAGAAACCTTACAAATCATCCCAACTGCCACAAGTATTATTATATTTAAAATCAAAACGAATCCTTCAATCATTGATAATGTTAGAAGTTTGCTTAACATTATTTTTCTATGAGAAATATCTATGATTTCAAAAATATCATTGTGACTTTGTCCAATTTTCATGCACAATAGCAAAATAGGTACCATAATCAAATTTAATGGTAGCCAAGAATCTTTAATTAGCCCAACTACTGATAAAAATGTGACGTCTCCTAATTTCATGCTACTTATTATTTGCTGAATACCAAAAGCATATAAAGCAGCAATAACCCATATAAGTTTTCCTCTTTTTAAATTAATAACTTCATATTTAATTAGAGCATTAATTTTTCTCAATGTGCTCACCTATCCTTTTTACATACTTAGTAAAAGAATAGCATATCACCCATTAACTGTCAATTGCATCATAAATATGTTATATTATATACTAATAGTATGTTTTATTGCTTTTCTATAGCCTTAATTTACCTTATTTATTTTTAAGAGATTCAATATATTTATCTCCCCAAATTCTAAACTGTTCTAATACTGGATCGAACGCTTTTCCTAAATCAGTTAGTGAATACTCCACCTTTGGTGGAATTTCCGAATAAACATGTCGACTAATCAATCCATAATCTTCTAACATTCTTAATTGCTTTGTTAATGTAGACTGAGTGATATCACCTATTCCTCTTTGTAACTCGCCATAGCGTAATGCTCCATCACTCAAATGATACAAAATTAATATTGACCATTTTCCCGAAAATATTTTTTGCGCTGTAAAATATGGGCATTTCCCAAAAAGACTATTTTTACTCTCCATCATAGTTTCCTCCTCAGTATCTATTAGATACTTACATCATCAAAAGATCGTACTTGTTGTTTTTGATATACATGGTATTATTAGTGTGTAATCAATCTTAACACACATATATGAGAGGAGCAATAATTATGAATAAAGCATTAGAATTTTTACAAGAGAGTGGTATTTTTTACTTAGCGACTACTGAAGGTGACCAACCAAGAGTCAGACCATTTGGTGCTGTCTTTGAATATGAAGGAAAATTATACATTGTCACAAACAATACAAAAAAATGTTTTAAACAAATGTTAAAAAATCCTAAAGTTGAGATGTCTGGTATGAATAAAAAAGGACAATGGATTCGTGTTACTGGAGAAGTTGCAAATGATGACAGACGTGAAGTAAAAGAATTGGCACTTCAAGCTGTTCCATCTTTAAAGACTATGTATAACATTGATGATGGAATTTTTGCAGTTTTATACTTTACAAAAGGAACAGCTACTATTTCTTCTTTTACAGCTCAGCCTGAAACATTCTCACTATATATATAAATCAATCCACCCGTAAGCCAGGTTGTTGGTTATATACTTTGGTAACAGTTATAACTTATTGAATTAAATGTAAGTGTGGAGATAAAATGTCTCCATCTAAAATTATGTCTGTCATCTGCTATCACAGTTATTAGCTCACTTCATATACTATTAATATATCTAACAATTCTTAATGAGGTGTAATTATTGAAGACATATTTAAAAGATCCTATGCAGAGCGATGATAGTAAAAAAGATGTTGTGATATTACCTATTCCAATGCTAGTAAAATTAGAACAGGTTTCACCTTTCCAAATTGAAATTAGCTATGACATAGATGTCGATGTAAAGCTAGGAACGAAATCAACTAATTACTGGATCAAGGATACAATGAATGTTATACCTAAAGATATAGCTACACCTGGTAGAAACGCTAGTGTGAATACTAGAAATTCACTTACGGATAGTTTTGTTAAAATAAATTCTAAAAATGGCTCAGCGAGAACATTTATATTAACTTTTAATCACGTTATTCCTAGAGGTGCACAGTATATGCTAATAATTTGTTATGTAACAGTTAAAGGAGCACCTAATTACAATGGAGATAATGGTATGGGAACTTTTATTGGTAAATAAACAATATTGAATTATGATGATTGAAGCGCTTTGTTAAAAGAGTAACCAGTAATTTATGAATAAACCGTGCCAAAAGCTATATCTTCCTTCATATCTTGTAAACGTTAAATTTAATGTTGATTAAACGGATGCGTACTTAGCGCATTCGTTTTTTTCTACCTGACTCCCAACTCATTCCCCCTATTAAACCAATTGTTTTCAAATTAATTCTCGCCTCTACATTTACAAATCATTATTATACGATTTTTTATAAAATATCTGAAATATCGTTAAACCTATAATAATTCATTACAGACATTTCCTCAAAACCACAAACTTTGTATAAATTAAGTGCATTGTTGTTTTTGGATTCCACATCCAATTCTACATCATTTATGTTCTCTTCATTAATTATACGCAAAACTTCTTTTAAAGCTTGTTTCCCATAACCTTTACCTCTAAAATTTGACAATATTCCAAACCCACATATAAATGCAGAATTATCGCTATGTTCTATCCTAATTTTACCTATAATGGCCTTATTTAATTCAATCATATATGTTTTCATATTTATGATTTCCTCTTCCTCTGGAAAACTTTCACCCTCTTCTGAACCATAGAAAAATATTTCATTTTGTCTCGCTATTTCCCTTTTGTCTGTTTTCTCAGCTTTTCTTAAACTAATTGAATTTATGTTTTCTAAAATAGTTTTGTTAAGTAACTTCATTCTATACTCCGAAAAATCATATTTCCCACATACAGCCTTTATAAAAAGGGTCCCTGACCTCGATTTACCATCTGATAATAGAAATATATTATTAAAGTTTCTTTTCTGGCACTCCTCTGTTGCAAGTTTAAGGAGCCTTGTAAATAAGCCTTTTCTACGAAAGTCTGGATGAGTCATACCATTAATTTCACCATTATTGCCTCCAAAGCTTGAAATACCAAGGTAGGCCACTAAAACATCTTCTACATAATATAAATATTCATTAATTTCCTTTAAACCTATATAATCATTTTTGGTTACACTTACTTTATAATCTAATTCTAATTTTAAATTGGTTTTGTCTTTCAAAGTACAAAGTACTTCTAGTTGACTTATTTCTTTATACTCCCTTTCTGATATGTATTGTTTTAAACAAATAGTTTGATTTAATATTTTTTCTGACATTTTCTAATCTCCTTTTTATATGAATAATTTATTTATATTAATATACAGTCAATTTTAAAATACCATATATGTTTTATAATTACAATTTATAATTTTCAATAAATTGACTAATATTAATGCCGGTACTATTATTAATATTAGTTATATTAATAATATGTTGTCAAATGTAAAATTGAATTTATTAAAACCAAAGCATATTATGATTATGAATTTGAACTGTAAATAAAAAAAGTTTTTATCTAAAAAGGGAGATATTAATGAGTAGCTTATCTGTAGTTAGAAGAAATTTAGGTAATACTTTTCCAGCACTTAAGGAAAAAAACTTTATGTATTTTTGGACCGGACAGTGTATATCTCTACTCGGCACTTGGGTGCAACGAACAGCTCAGCAATGGTTAGTATATAGTATTACAAAATCCCCATTATTATTAGGACTTTTAGGTGTGGCCCAATTTACCCCAGTTCTTTTCTTCTCTCTATTTGCAGGTGTGTTTATAGATAGATTTAACAAGAAAAAAGTGCTTATATTTACTCAAAGCATTTTGATGATGTTAGCCTTTACACTATCCTTTCTAGTATGGAGTGGTAAAGTACACTATTGGCACGTACTTGTTATTGCAATCATAATGGGTTTTGTAAATACGCTAGATATGCCTACAAGACAATCTTTTATACCAGAATTGGTTGAAAAGAAAAACATAATAAATGCCATTGGACTAAATTCCTCTGTGTTTAATGTGGCAAGAATTATAGGACCAGCAATTGCAGGCTATTTAATGGTACGTTTTGGAACCGCACTATGCTTCTTTTTTAATGGTTTAAGCTTTATAGCTGTAATTATAGGTATCGTTTTGATTAAACCAACTCGTTCATATATAAGAAAACAAAGTGGTAACATGTTTTTAGGTATAAATGAGGGTTTAAAGTATATTATATCAAATAAAACAATTTTAGCAGCAGTGTTATCCATGTTTGCAGTAGGAACCTTCTCTATGAATTCTGATGTCATTATTCCTGTCTTTTCTACAATAGTTCTTCATCAAGGAGCTGGTGGATATAGTACTCTTTTATCAGTCATGGGAGTAGGTTCTCTTTTCGCAGCTTTAACCGTTATAACTACTACTAGAAAAGGTCCAAATAAGAAGTTGCTCTATGGTAGTTCAATATTAGTTTGTTTATCTCAAACTGTTTTGCTGTTTACACATTCTTACTTAATGTCTTCGCTAATGCTCGCATTAGTCGGATTTTTCACAGTAGCTTTTTCAACTTCAGTAAATTCAACAATTCAGTTAAACACAAGTGATGATTACAGAGGTAGAGTAATGAGCGTTTATTCCTTGGCTAATAATGGAACCACCCCTCTTGGAAATCTTTTTGCAGGCACCATTACAGAAAAATTCGGACCTAATTTAGGATTTTTCGGTTGTGGTTTCGTGGCACTTGTTTTGATGATTACAGTACTTGGGTCATTGAAAATTAACATATTTTCGAATGCAAAAGATAGAAAATAAAAAAGATTTTACACTAATTTTTATCGTAACAATTTCTTAAATCATTAACAATATTTTTGTCTATGTCACAACAAATACTCTTGTCATCAATTAAGTAAACCATACTTGAAGCCAAAAAACTGGCTGAGAACTTCTCTCCATTTGAATATATTATTATAACACCAAAGCCTATTCCATCCCGTAGTTCCACACCTGACTTTGTAATTTTCAAACTATTAATTAAATCAATTAGATTGTCTCTATCTGATTGATTTATAATTTCTTTTTCCTCGCCTTTCATATTTCTATATTGTAGTTTATTTTTATACTATATTATATCATAATTTCAATTATAAGTTATTTTATTCAAAAATTTCTTTCTTAAAACCTAATGTTTAATATTTTTATTTCGATAACTATAATATGATTTGTTTTTTTAGATCTTATTTAAAGGGGGAAAATATAAAATGATTATTGGAAATGTAAAAAATCCATATATAAATAATATTAGTAACCAACAACTTCAAAAGGTAGTAAGTAACAAAAATATTATTACCAATAACAAAAATTTAAGTTCTGAAGAAATTATGAAACAGAAAATAAGGAATATGAATACTCAATTTGCACTTAGTCAAAATTCAGAACAACAAATAGAAATTGGAATGTCAACTTTACAAGAAAAAGAGGTAGGGTTAGACAATATAAAAGATATAGGCAACCAACTCAAAGAGCTATCAAAACAATATGCAAGTTCTGATTTGAGTGAAAATGATAAGTCAAAAATTGAAAAACAAGCAGAGGAATTATTAAATAATTTAGGCAGTCTTATGAATCAAAAAGAAGAAAATAATGTATTAGGAGATAAGACAATTACGCTAACTGGATCTGATGGTAAAACTAGTGTTATATTGTCTAAGAGTCTTAATATAACACTAGATTTTGGAAAATTAGATGACACTAAACCAAATAATACAGACAAAGAAAATAATGATAAGCACTTTTCAAACAATGTTAGTGTATCAACTTTACTTAAGAACCCTTCTATAATTGAAGAAAGAATGTTAAATCCAGTGCAAAAATCTATAGAAAAAGTAGATGATGCAAAATCAATTGCATATAGTAATTTTATAAAAGAGTACTCATCTGCAAAAAGTTCAATAGATGATTTGTTTAAAATAGGTGGAATAAGTGCATATACAAAAGATAAAAAAATGTTGCATCAGGAATTACTTTATATTAGGATTTCTGAATTATACGCTCACCCTTTAAACAAATAAACAAAAATTTCGAAAAATTATTATTCATAGGACTTTCTACCTTCCCACCTATTGAACCAAATAAGGCTAGCAATTATCAGCATAATTGTGACTAGGAATACCAATGGAAGGTATCTTCCATAGAGCCACGTAAGAACTTGTGATGGAGCTAACCCTATAGGAAGTTGTATCCCAGGCATAAGGCTTTCTGGGATGATTGAAAGGCGCGCTGGCCATGTCCAAGGAACAAACTTCCATATTTTATCACCTACTACAGTTGCGCCCATAATTGCAGCAATTAAAAATCCTGCGCCACCTAATGCAATTGAAACTCCCATTCCAAATGCAAAACTTAAAAACAGATAAAATACATACAAAAATAGGCAACCAATAACCGTTAGCAATGAACCTTGAAAAAATAAACTATATTGTATGTTTTCTATATGCAAAATAAACTTCATTCCAAGTAAAAACATAGAAGTAGAAAGAAAAATGGAAATAGTGGTCATAAACTCAAGTAGAAAAAGTTTGCTAAGATAACTTGTTGTTCTTGGAACAGTCGAACTTAGAATTATGCTAAAATTTCCTGCACCTTCTTCCTGCATACCAATAAACCCTGAAATTAAACTTACCAAAAGGGGGAGAAAAACTGAAATCACCTTAAAAAATCCATCATACATTACATATTGTATTTTATTGTTTGAAAAATATAATAACATTAAAATAGAATAAGCAATGGGTATAGAAGTAAAAATAAGTCTAATTGCAGTCCGCTTTGTTTTCATCCAATCAGCAGAGATACATTTAAATATATTCAAAGTTAACGTACCTCCCTTTTAGAAAACCAGATTGAGGTGAGTAAAGATGTTATAATTAAAAATACAATCGATACAATAATACCAATCAGAATAACAGATGGATTCATTAATATATCCCCATTCTGAAGAGGAGCACCACTTGGGTGTACATGAACAATAGGACACATTAAACGCAATGGCCAGCTCCAAGGCACAAATATCCATGATGGGCCATTAGCCATAATAACGCCTGCTGAAAGTCCAATTAAAGCACTTCCAATTGAAGCAACCATGCCTAACCATGTTGCTAGGAACAAATAAATCGGAATCAAACCAACCGATGTAATCCAAATTACCATACTCGCTTCACAAATTTTCAAAAATGGAGCCATATTTCCTGATTTTAAAAAACTATATAGAAAGACAACGGCTATGAGAATTATAGATGATAAAAACATATAGAAGGCGATAATAGCATTTTTACTAAGCCACAATCTTATGCTCCTTACATTATGTGAACGTAATCCTCTATAATTTCCAGCTTTTCTTTCTTTAGCATCAGAAAGAGAAGAAAGTAGTGCAGAACCAATAGGCATAAATATAAGTGGCCACCAGTTAAAAACCATAATAATAAAATAATTATTTTCAGTTCCCATATTTGCCATAGTAAGTAATGCATATAATATAAAAAATAATGGAGCCATGACAATGAGCTTTCGAGAGAATGTTCGCTTGTATTTTAAATTTTCAGATTGCAAATAATTAATCATTAGATGCATCCTCCTCTTTTCTACTTTTTTTCACAATTTTCATAAATAGTTTTTCTAAATCATCATCTTTATGAATTTCATTCTGATAGCCTAGTATCCCATTGCTGATAATACCAATGTGCTGAGCAACTTGATCTACTTCTGAAAGCATATGGCTTGACAAAATCACCGTAATACCCTGAGACGGAAAAGAACGAATCAATTCCCGAAGTTCTTGTATTCCAATAGGATCGAGTCCATTGGTGGGTTCATCCAAAATTAGAAGTTTTGGATGAGTTAAAAGCGCAATGGCAATTCCCAAACGTTGTTTCATACCCATTGAAAACTGTGATGCTCTTTTCTTACCCGTATTTTTTAAATCCACAATTTCAAGTACCTCATGTACTTGTGAATCAGGCAAATCTAACAATTTAGTGTGTACTTTGAGATTTTCCTTAGCAGTAAGATTACCATAGAGTGCCGGAGATTCAATTAATGCTCCAATATCTTTTAAATCTTTTCTATTCCATGGATGTCCATCGAATATTATATTACCGGAGGTTGGACGTAAAAGCCCTGTTATCATTTTTAATGTTGTTGATTTTCCTGCACCATTAGGACCAAGTAGCCCATAGATAGAATTCCTTTCAACCATTAGTGAAATATTGTTAACTACCTGTTGTTTCCCAAACTTTTTACACAATTTTTCTGTTTTCAAAATATAAGAATCCATATTTATCACCCTTTCCTTTACTATAGTTTTATAATAGCAAGCAATTATAAGGATTTTATAAGGATTTGAAATATACTTTATATATCGTTTAATATCGTTTAATATTGTATTATAAAGTAAATATTTTTAATTTTATCCAATCACACTTAAACAACAAAATCCATATATTGTTTGTATATAGAAAACCTATCAAAGATATATAATTATTTACGTACATTCAAGTAAAATAATAAGGAGGGAATGAGATGAAAGTTTGTGGGGGATGGACAATTCAAGAACCTGTTAGTAAAGAAAATAAAAAAGTACTTGGTATTGCTCTAAAGGGCTTCGTAGGTTCTACTTTTGAACCTATAGTAGTTGCTACTCAAGTTGTAAATGGAGTTAACTATGTATTTATAGCTAAGTCTACTACTGTAACATTAACACCTAAAACTGGACTAGTAAAAATATATGTTTCTGCAACACCTGCTGGTACTGAACCTAAGCTCGTTAATATTGAGACAATAGTATAAATAAAATATAACTATTTTAATATATAAAACAAAACAATATAGCTAGTTAAATATTTATTACCTAGCTATATTTCTATAAATTGCGATAACTATACCTAATTTCATTACATAATTCGCTAATATAGTGGACAAGCTAATATTTCAATACTAAAAAAGCATTATGACAAATTTTATCATAATGCTTTTTTAACGTTAATCCTTAAAGTTCAAGTTTCAAGACATTTGTCCAAAATGTCTTAGTATGGATTTTATTTAATTAATATTATTGTATTTCATTTAATCTTTCCACTATACTCCTCTTACTTGTAGTCTTATAACATATAATAGGAATAACTACAGACATCACTATAAGAAATGGTAGACAAATTGCTACTGGTACAAGTGTAATGTGATAGCTGAAAAACCAAATGCCTCCTGCAATAACCTTAACAATAATATAGCTAAATGCCGTGCCAAATGTAACAACGATTAAAATAGTAAACAAAGCATAATATAATCCTTCAAATAAAAGCATCTTATAAAGCTGTCTGCCAGTCATACCTATACTTTGCAGCATTGCATGCTCCTTTCTTCTGGATATTATGCTTGTAGCCATAGAATTAACAAAATTAAGTATTCCAATCAATGCAATTACAAAACTGAGTGAATATCCTACTACATTATAAGTAGACTGAGTTTTTGCAAATTCCTTCTCATAAAGATTTTTTGACATATAACTAAGTGCAGGCTCTTTTGTTTTTACATAATTTTCAATATACTTTTCAACACTTAGGATATCTTTCTTTTCCACATCAAATGATGCTGTCATTATGACAGGTTTCTTAACATGAGCTTTGAAATCATCAGATGGAATAGAAATCTGCACTGCCTGAGGATCTGCACGCTTTATAGAAAGATTAAATGGTATATCACCTATTGCCATTACTTTATAGGTCTTTTCTGTTCCATCATCATATGCCATTTTAAAATCTTCACCAACATCATAATAACTTTCTGTACCTGAAGTTCCATAAATATTGGGTGCTCCAATTATAATATAATTACCTGTTGCAAATTTTTCAGCATCAAATATCCCTTTATAAATTTTAAATTTATTCCATATAAGCTTATCAAGTCCATAAAGCTCTAATTTCATTTCTTTACTTTCTAATATTTTATTTGTTTCTTCTGTAGAACCAGATTTATCCTTTATGGCAATCTCACTTTTAAGAGCACCTTTAAGCCATTTTAATGATTTGTCTGTTAGCTTATGTTCGCACTCTTTAAAATATATTCTTCCAGCGCTTTTTACTCCCTTCAAAGAACTTATTTTATCCACCGTTTTTTCTTTTAAGGTATCCTGCCCTTTATATCCAACAGAAGGATTAAAATAACCCGCAGCAGCTATAACAAAATCGCTGCTCATAAATTCACCAACATATTTATCCATATTAAAACCTTTGACTATTGTATAAACACTATTAAAAAGTATTATGCTAAGTGAGAGTGAAATCATTACAACTATAGCCTTTTTCTTATTTCTGAACACATTATAGAACGCCATTTTGTAAATTCTAACACCATTAGTTGAATCTTTATCCTTCCTTTTCCCATTGTCCTGAACATCCGTATACCTGACTGCCTCAATGGGTGATATTTCTGCAGCTATCTTTTGTGGCTTTCGGCAACTTATAATCACAGTAACAAGTGAAAATAATGATGCTGCTATAAATACAAGAGGGTTAAAATATATTTCAGTATGTGTAACATTTACAATCTGCATTACAAATGGTATAAGCACTGATCCCATTATATATCCTATAACTAGTCCTATGGGTATTCCTATAATAGAAAGTGTTATTGCCTGCCTTTTAACAATACTTCTTATCTGTTTTGATGTGGTTCCTATGGTTTTAAGCACACCATAAAATTTAGTATCGTTTGCCACTGAAATATAAAATATATTATAGATAATAAGATATCCACTTAACATAATAAGCAGCATAACACCTATAAGAGCAGCAATGGTACCTAAATTAGATGTGATTTGTCCTGAAGTATAAGCCCAATTTACACCTACTGGTATATTTGCCTCTTTATATCCGTTATCCTTTAAAATTTTCAAAAGCTTATTCTCCACATTAAAACTATTTGAAAACATTACATCTGCAAATATAAGTCCTGTAAAATTTCCAGTTTCTTTAATATGACTTTCTACATATTTATAATCTATATCATCAAGCTTTGATTTTAAAAATTTCTCAGATACCCATGCCATACTTGCAGGAGTCACACTATCTCCTTTCCAGTATCCTGATAGAATAAATTTATCTGTAGCTTGTTTGCCATTTATAGTATATGTTAATGTCACCTTTCTTCCTATTTCATGTGGTACACCAAGCTTATCAAGGACTATAGTATCCAAAGCTATTTCATTTTCGTTTTGTGGCATTCTCCCTTTTGTAGGAAGATCAAACATATATTCTGCTTCCTTATTTGTTGCATATCTTACTTCAGTTTGTCTTGTGGAAAGCTCATTATTTTTTGCAAAACCAACTGATACTGAATATTCAATATTTTTAATAAGCTTATGGGTTTTTATATGATCAAATTCATTTTTTGTTAAATATTTAAAACTACCGTGAGCACTTCCTCCCACCTGACGCATACTACTTTCCTGTAGAGATTTATTCATGCTTATTCCGATTGTTAGTAAGCTTGTAAATAATATAGTGGTTAATGCTATTGCCATTACCGCAAATATATTTCTTAGCTTATTTGCTTTCAGACTTTTAATGGAAAGATTACGAATAGTCCTCTTATTTGGTGTAGCTATCATTAATCATTCACCAGCCTATTCACAATTCTTCCATCTTCAATTTTTATAATACTATCCGCCATTTGTGCTATTTCCTCATTATGAGTTATCATAACTATGGTCTGATTAAAACGTTTCCCTGTGGCTTTTAGAAGTCCCAATACATCAAGGCTTGTTTTACTGTCAAGATTCCCTGTGGGCTCATCTGCGAGAATAATAGCCGGTCTTGTAGCTAAAGCTCTTGCAATAGCCACCCGTTGCTGCTGTCCTCCTGAAAGATTATTTGGATAAGACTTAATCTTACTTTGAATTCCAAGAACAGATATTATACTGTTTAAATACTCTTTATCAACAGTGTTTCCATCCAGTTCAATGGGAAGAACAATATTTTCATAAACATTCAATATAGGAAGCAAGTTATAATTTTGAAATATAAACCCTATCTTTCGCCGGCGAAATATTGTAAGTTTATCATCATTTAATTTAAATATATCTGAGCCTTCAACTTCCACTGTTCCTGAAGTTGGCCTATCAAGCCCTCCCAACATATGTAAAAGAGTGCTTTTACCACTACCTGATGTTCCTACAATTGCAACAAACTCACCCTGATCTATACTTAAATCTACATCATCTAAAGCTTTTACCATATTTCCACCGTTTCCATAATACTTTTTCAAACTTTTCGTCTGTAATACTGCCATAATAATTCCTCCCTAAAAATATTGATTTATACCCAGGTAGGTATGTATATACTATATCAATTAAATCTAACAAACTACTTTCTCAAATATAACAGTTCTGCAATATTTGATATCTATTTTGTATTAGGCAAGAATACGGAAAATACGGAGCCCTTATTAAGTTTAGATTTAACTTTAATATATCCACCCTCAGAGGAAATTATCTCTCGTGTAAGGTAAAGCCCTATGCCAACACCATCATATTGTGCTACATCAGCACTTCTATAAAATCGCTTAAATATAAAATTAAGCTCACCCTCATTTATGCCTATACCTGTATCTTTTATATCTATACGAGTAAACATCTCATATCGGATGACTATTATATCAATTCCACCCCACTCTGGTGTATATTTAATAGCATTTTCTAGTATATTTACAAACGCTTCACTTGTCCATTTAACATCATGGTATGCCTTTATACTTTCATCACAACATACCTTGATTTGTATATTCTTTTTCTCAGCATATGAAAATATCGTCCCAATTGAGGTACTGATAGTTTGAAAGACTGGCATTAAAGTCTTATTAACCGAACTTATAATTCCTGTTTCAAGACGTGACATTTTTACAAGAGATTCTATAAGCCATCTAAGTTTTTCGGACTGGAGCTTTATTCCACTTGCTAACTCTTTTTGCTCTTGATTTAGCTTATGACCATCAAGCATAAGTTCAGAATAAAGCATGATATTTGCCACAGGTGTTTTAGTCTGATGAGAGATATCTGAAATAAGGCTTTTTATTTTATTGCGCTCATTTTCAATCTCATCTGTTGCGAATTTTGACATGGCAATAAATCGATACATTTTACCCTCAAAAGCTGAAAATATATCTTCCTCATATCCTGTATACATATTTTTTTTACCACTTATTGCATTATCCATAATATCATCAATAGTCTTAATAGACCTAGTTACTTTTTTACCCAACACAGTTATAAAAATATATGCTAAAAGTATCACCACCATGAAATATGTAAATACGATTAGCATAAACGATTCTGTAGTATCGTATATACATAATAAAAATATGGCAATTGCTACAGTAAAAAAAGCAAATACTGATCCAAAAATAATATAAATTCTTTTAAATGAATTTTCTGTAATTTTATTCAAAAGATTCTCCTCCAACCCACATATATCCCATTCCATATATTGTTTTTATATATTTAGGAGAATTGGGATTATCCTCTATTTTATTTCTAAGTCTGCTTACGCTCACAGTTAAAGCATTTTCATCAACATACTCTGATCCATCACTCCAAACCTTATCCACAAGCTGAGATCTTGATAAAATACTGCCCTTATTATTTAATAAAAATTTCAAAAGTTTCTGTTCTGTCTTGCTCAATACAAGGACTTCACCATTTTTAGTAAATACCATGGCATCAAAATTAAACACCATATTATCTATTGTAATTTTATTATCAAATTTTATATCCCTAACACGCCTTAATATTGCCCTTACTCTTGCACGCAGAACTATGAGGCTGAAAGGCTTTATAATATAATCATCTCCACCAATTTCCAGACCTGTGACTATATCAATTTCCATATCATTTGCAGTTAAAAAAATAATAGGCACTTGGGATGCTTGTCTAATTTCTTTACAAAGTTCAAATCCACTTCCATCTGGTAAATTAACGTCAAGTATGATTAACTCTGTTTTTTTCTCACATAGTATTTGTTTAGCTTGTTTTACATTATATGCTTGATAAATATCCACATCATTCTGACGCAGAGACAGCATAATACCACTATTCAAAGTAGTATCATCTTCAACTATAAGTATTGTTATCAAAAAATCACCTTCTCTATTCTATGGCAAATGACACAAATAAGGTATTTAAAATTTATCATTTGAGTCCATATCTTACATTATATATCGTTTAATATTGTATTATCAAGAAAATATTAACAAGATAACTTTAAAAGTATTAAGCATATATGCATTATATGTATTGCATGATTACATATTAATGGTAAACTTATCAGTATAGTTAAATGTTCAGAATTTATAAACATTTAAAACAAGGAGGTTTCAAATGAGCACAAAAGTCGAAATAAAGACAGAGAATGAAGTGGAGCACCATGGTGAACTCAAAAGGAGTTTACAAGCCAGACATTTAAATATGATTGCAATTGGTGGTGCAATTGGTACTGGGTTATTTTTACTTAGTGGCGGCACAATAAGCAAAGCGGGTCCCGGTGGCGCAATTGTCGCATATTGTGTTATGGGTATTTTAGTATATTTTTTAATGACATCTCTTGGAGAGATGGCAACACTATTACCAGTTTCGGGTTCCTTTGAAACATATGCTACAAGGTTTGTAGATCCTGCATTTGGATTTGCTTTAGGTTGGAACTACTGGTTTTGCTGGGCTACATGCGTGGCTTGTGAATTAGTCGCAGGATCCATAATTATAAAATTCTGGCTTCCGAATACTAATGCAACTTTGTGGAGTATATTATTCTTAGTTGTTCTATTTATACTTAATCTTACATCAGCAAGAGCTTATGGAGAAGGTGAATATTGGTTTTCCAGTATTAAAGTTATTACAATAATTGCGTTCATAATAGTAGGTACTCTAATGATATTTGGTATAATGGGTGGACACTCGCCAGGTTTCTCTAACTTTACACTATCTGATGTTAATGGCAATAAGGGCCCCTTCATAGGTGGCATATTTGGAATGGTAAATGTGTTTCTACTCGCAGGCTTTTCTTTCTCTGGTACTGAACTTGTAGGTCTTGCTGCAGGTGAGTGTGAAAATCCACAGGTTAATGTTCCAAAAGCCATCAAGATGGTCTTCTGGCGTATCCTTTTATTTTATCTTGGTGCAATCCTAGTAATTGGGTTCCTAGTTCCTTTTAATGATCCCAACCTTTTAAAAAGTGGTACAGACCAAATAGCATTTAGTCCTTTCACTATGGTGTTTGAAAGGTCAGGCTTAGCATTTGCTGCAAGCCTTATGAATGCAGTTATTCTTACAGCTGTGCTTTCAGCAGGGAATTCGGGATTATATGCTTCATCACGTATGCTTTATTCAATGGCAAAGGAAGGAAAGGCACCTAAACTTTTTGGGAAAGTAAATAAGAGGGGTGTTCCAATGAATGCGCTTTACCTTACAACTCTTGTTGCTTGTTCAGCTTTTTTTGCATCTCTCGTTGGTGATGGTAAAATATACTATGCACTAGTTAACATTTCTGGTATTACAGCTTTCTTTGCATGGTTAGGTATAGCCATATGCCACTATAGATTTAGAAAAGCATATATTGCACAAGGAAGAAAACTTGAAGATTTAAAGTATCGAGCTAAGTGGTTTCCATTCGGCCCAATTATGGCTATGATACTTTGTACTATTGTTATATTTGGCTCAAACATATGGATATTTCAAGAACCCAAATTCGATTGGTTTAGTTTTATTACAAATTATATGACTATTCCATTATTTGCAATTTTCTATTTTGGTTATAAGTTTATAAAGAAAACCAAGATAGTTCCTCTTATGGAATGTGATTTTGAACATAAAGAATATCAAGAAACGGAATAAAAATTAATCTATAAAAAGAAGGAGAGTTATTATGAATCCAATAACCAATATTTTAAAAGATTTTCCATTAATTATTTTAGACGGTGCCTTAGCTACAGAACTTGAACGATCAGGGTGCGACATTAATGATTCCCTCTGGTCAGCAAAAATACTTGCTCAGAATCCTGAAATAATAGAGAAAGTACACTATGACTATTTTGCTTCTGGAGCTGACTGTGCAATTACCTCAAGTTATCAAGCTACTATTGAAGGATATGTAGAAAAAGGTTTCACTAAACTCGAAGCGATATCCCTTATTAAGAAATCTGCTACTATTGCTATAAAAGCTAGAAATGATTTTTGGAAGGATCCACTACATAGAATAAATAGACCAACCCCATTAGTTGCAGGTTCTGTAGGCCCCTATGGTGCTTATCTTGCAGATGGCTCTGAATATCGTGGGGATTATAAAATTGGTGAAGAAGAACTAATTGAATTTCATAGACCAAGAATAAAAATTTTAGTAGATGCAGGTGTAGATATTCTTGCTTGCGAAACAATACCTAGTCTTATAGAGGCTAAAGCTATTACTAAACTACTTAAAGAATTTCCAAAGGTATATTGTTGGATGAGCTTTAGCGCTAAAAATGATTTGCAGATAAGCGATGGTACATTGATTTCTGATTGTGCCAAATATTTAGATTCCTTTACTCAAGTGGCTGCCATAGGAATAAATTGCAGCGCACCTAACCATATACAATCCTTGATTGAAGAAATCAAAAACAATTCTAAAAAACCTATAGTAGTTTATCCAAACTCAGGAGAAGAATATGATGCCTGCTCTAAAACATGGCATGGTAATTCCTCTAGTGAAATCTATAGTCGTAGTGCCAAAAACTGGTTTGACAAAGGTGCTCAGCTAATTGGTGGTTGCTGTCGAACAACCCCTGAAGATATTAAAGCTATTGCTAATTGGGCTCGAAAATAGCTCTATATATTTGTATATCATTCCTCTACTTTGTCACTATATTTTATCAATACAAATACAATATAGTGAGGTGGTAATTTAATGAATCAAAATAAGTGTAAAAATATCGATGAATCACTTTTAAAAGCTGTCAATATTCCCATAGAGCTATATGAATCAACGCTTGGACAATATTTTATTGGGTATGCTGATAATTTAGTATTTGGAGAAGGTACAAGTGCCTGGGCAAGGTTATACAATCCAATTAAATCAGGTGTCATTTTGCATGTAAATGTGTGGACTGTAACTGATGTTTCAGACTCAGCTTTCCGTGCGCAATTTTGGTTTAATGCAACTCCGCCTGAGTCAGATGTTAACTATGCACCTGTAACTCCTACAAACCTATTTATCAAGCCACAACCTAGAGCAAAGGTAAGACTAGAATATGCATCTAATGTTACAGGTGAACCCACTGGAGGAATCAAGGCCTTCGTAAGACGTGCACAACCTGAAACGACATTGGTTGAAAGTGAAAATGGTAAAATAATCATTGGTGAGGGTGGTAACTTCTTAGTATTTCTATCAAATCCAGAAACACCAGAGCTTTTAACTTCAGGAAGGATAGCCTTTGGCTTTTGGGAGGAAAAGATTAAAAATAATTGCAAATGCAATGATTAACAAAATATATTAATCTTCATTAATATATCCTATACAAGGGAACTTTCCGAAAGGCATCTTCCTTGTATTTAATGAGGCTAAACTATTTACATAAGATCTTTTTTATACAATCTTCAATCCATTCTATGTAGGCTTTTTCTCTCATAATTGCACCATTTAAAACAATATAATCTCCAAACCTTGGAGAAGATACTTTTGATATATCATTTATCTTTAAAAGTTCTTTCATAGTATTTTCAAGATATTCTACTCTCTTAAAATGTTTGTTTAATGCGCTTTGGAATTGCTTTACTAAATCTTCATTAGATATTTCATCACAAAAAAATGCTTTAAGTCTAAAAACATCTTTAGGAGTGTGTTGTAAAGGTTCATCTTTCTTTAGCCATTTTTGCAAACATGTCTTTCCTTCTTCAGTTATGGTATATAATTTTTTTTCAAGTTTTTCACCTTGGATAATTATTTCATATGAAATTAGACGTTCATCAGTTAGTTTCTTTAATTCAGGATAGATTTGACTATGATTAGCATACCAAAACTCCACTAACCCACTATTAAATTCTTTCGTTATATCATATCCAGTTAATGGTTTTCTATTTATTAATCCTAAAATTGCATATTTTAAAGTTCTCATATAACAACACCTCATTCTTTCTTATTATTTTACCATAATTAATCTAAATGTAAAGTACAACATAATATAAATAACATGTTAGTATTGACATACCTAAATATAAAAGTGCATAATATATATAAAGGCATTACATAATTGTCTTACTATAGATAATTTAGGAGGGTGTATATGAACAAGTATAAAAAATTGTTTGAACCAATTAAAATTGGTAAATGTGAAATTAAAAATCGTTTTGCATTAGCACCAATGGGACCACTCGGACTAGCTGATAGTGAAGGTGGCTTTAATCAAAGAGGAATTGATTATTATACCGAAAGAGCAAAAGGCGGCACAGGGTTAATTATTACAGGAGTTACTTTTGTAGATAATGAAGTTGAAGAACATGGTATGCCAAATTGTCCATGCTCTACATACAATCCAGTTCAATTTGTTAGAACAGGTAAAGAACTAACTGAAAGAATACATGCATATAACGCAAAGGTGTTTCTTCAAATGTCAGGAGGATTTGGTAGAGTTACTATTCCTACTAACCTTGGAGATTTCCCACCAGTTGCACCATCACCGATTCAACACAGATGGCTCGATAAAACTTGCCGTGAAATTACAATAGATGAAATTAAGTCTATAGTTAAAAAATTTGGAGATGGAGCTTATAATGCAAAGAGAGCTGGTTTTGACGGAATAGAAATTCATGCTGTTCATGAAGGATATCTTATAGACCAATTTGCTATGTCATTATTTAACCATAGAACAGATGAGTATGGTGGAAGCTTAGATAATAGACTTCGTTTTGCTCGTGAAATAGTTGAAGAAATCAAAGATAGATGTGGAGAAGATTATCCTGTAGTTCTTAGATATTCACCAAAGAGCTTTATTAAAGATCTAAGAGACGGAGCACTTCCAGGAGAAGTATTTACTGAAAAAGGTAGAGATCTTGAAGAAGGAATTAAAGCTGCTAAACTACTTGTATCCTATGGATATGATTCATTAGACACAGACGTTGGATCTTACGATTCATGGTGGTGGAGTCATCCCCCAATGTATCAAGATAAGGGATTATACAGACCATACGCTAAATTAATGAAAGAAACTGTAGATGTGCCTATTATGTGTGCTGGAAGAATGGATAATCCAGATATGGCACTAGATGCTGTCGAAAATGGAACATGTGATATTATAAGTCTTGGTAGACCACTTCTTGCAGATCCTGATTATGTAAATAAATTAAGAAGCAACAATCTTAAATCAATTAGGCCTTGCATCTCATGTCAAGAAGGATGTATGGGACGTATTCAACATTATTCAATGCTTAACTGTGCCGTAAATCCTCAGGCATGTAAAGAAAAAGATAATGCACTTACACCAATATTAAAGAAGAAAAAAGTTTTAATAGTTGGAGGTGGAGTAGCAGGATGTGAAGCCGCAAGAGTTTTAACTCTTAGAGGGCATGAGGCAGTTATTTTTGAAAAAAATGATAGATTAGGTGGAAATCTTATACCAGGTGGAGTTCCAGACTTTAAAGAAGACGATATCGCTTTAGCTAATTGGTTTGAACATACATTAAAAGAATTAAATGTTCAAGTTAATTTAAATGCTGAGGTTACAAAAGATCAAATTTTAAAATCTGATTTTGATAGTGTAATAATCGCTACAGGCTCTACTCCAAAAGTATTTCCACTTGGAGATGACGCAAAAGTATTTACAGCCGCAGATGTTTTACTAGGAAAGAAAGACTGCAAAGATACAACAGTTATAGTTGGCGGAGGATTGGTTGGATGTGAACTTGCACTTCATCTTGCTAAAGAAGGTAAAAACGTAACTATAGTAGAGGCATTAAACAAAATACTTGCATTAAATGGACCTTTATGTTCTGCAAATAGTGAAATGCTTGAGAAATTAATTCCATTCAATAAGATTGCTGTAAAAACAAATTCAAAGGTTAAAGCATATAAAGATGGATTACTTGAAATGGAAACAGAAAATGGAATTGAGAAGATTAAATGTGATTCAGTAATACTTTCAGTAGGATATAAAGAAGAAAATTCTTTATACAAAGAATTAGAATTTGAAGTTCCTGAAATTTATCTTTTAGGAGATGCACGTAAAGTTTCTAATATCATGTATGGTATTTGGGACGCTTATGAAGTTGCAAATCATATATAATTAAATAGTTTTTAAATCTACACAAAAACATAAAAACTCTGAGTGCTTTAACTCAGAGTTTTTACTATAAAAGCTTCTATAAATTTTCAGCAATATTATAAATTAATTTTTCAGTTTCTTCCCAGCCTAAACATGCATCTGTTATGGATTTACCATAAGTGCCAGACCCTACATCTTGTTTACCTTCTACAAGGTAGCTTTCAATCATAAATCCTTTTATCATTTTTTTAAGTAGAGAGTCATCTTTCCTACTCATTAACACTTCTCTTGCTATTCTTGGTTGCTCTTTATAAAGCTTCATTGAATTTGCATGATTAGTATCTACAATAATAGAAGGATTTTCAAATTTCTGTTTTTCATATTCTTTAGCAATATTTATCAAATCTTCATAATGATAGTTTGGAATATTTTTACCATAAGAATCCACAGCCCCTCTTAAAACAGCATGTGCAAGTGGGTTTCCTGATGTTTCAACCTGCCATCCGCTATATATAAAAGTATGAGCACCCTGTGCTGCTTTGATTGAATTTAGCATTACGGTCAGATCTCCACCAGTTGGATTCTTCATACCTACAGGCATATCAATACCACTTACTGTAAATCTATGTTGCTGATTTTCTACAGAGCGAGCTCCAACTGCATGATAACTTAATAAATCTGAAAGATATGTATAATTTTCTGGATATAACATTTCATCTGCAGCAGGCATATGATATTCACTTAATGCTTTTAAATGAAGTTTTCTAATAGCTCTTAATCCTGCATCCATATCAGGTGCTTTATTTGGGTCTGGTTGAGAGGCCATGCCTTTATATCCTTCACCAGTAGTTCTAGGTTTATTTGTATAAATCCTAGGTATAATAATGATAGAATCTTTTACTTTTTCCTGAACCTTTGCAAGCTTTCCTATGTATTCGCACACCGAGTCTTCGTTATCAGCCGAACATGGTCCAACTATAAGTAGAAACTTATCAGATTTATTCTCAAAAACTTTCCTTATTTCAGCATCTCTGCTTTTTTTAATTTCTTTAATTTTATTTGATAGGGGCATTTCTTCCATAATTTCCTTTGAAGTAGTCATTTTTTTTATATATTTAATATTCATTTCACTTTTCCCTCACTTTGCTTATTTATTATTTTGTTCAACTAAAATTAATATAATTTTTTTTACTTCTTACTAATTAAAAGATGTCTTCCACTAACTTCTAACAAATTGTGGCCGCAATTTATTTTGTTAATGAATTATATCACAAATTTAATCACTCGTTGTGGATTTTTTCATAATCCGATCTTTTTCCTTATAACTAGCTATCCAGAGACTATTTACAAATTTGAATATTCTAAATAAAAAAAGCCTGTCCCATAGATTTCTCTACAAAATAGACTTCTAATGTTAGATAAAACTTCTATAAATTTTCAGCAATATTATAAATTAATTTTTCAGTTTCTTCCCATCCTAAACATGCATCTGTTATAGATTTACCATAAGTGCCTTGCCCAACATCTTGTTTACCTTCTACAATGTAACTCTCAATCATAAATCCTTTTATCATTTTTTTAAGTAGAGAGTCATCTTTCCTACTCATTAACACTTCTCTAGCTATTCTTGGTTGCTCTTCATAATGCTTCATCGAATTTGCATGATTAGTGTCTACAATAATAGAAGGATTAAAAAGCTTTTGTTTTTCATATTCTTTAGCAATATTTATCAGCTCTTCATAATGATAGTTTGGAATATTTTTACCATAAGAATCCACAGCCCCTCTTAACACAGCATGTGCAAGTGGGTTTCCTGATGTTTGAACCTGCCATCCGCTATATATAAAAGTATGACCATCTTGTGCTGCTTTAATTGAATTTAGCATTACAGTCAGATCTCCACCAGTTGGGTTCTTCATACCTACAGGCATATCAACACCACTTACTGTAAATCTATGTTGCTGATTTTCTACTGAGCGAGCTCCAACAGCAATATACCCTAACAAATCTGATAGATATGTATAATTTTCTGGATATAACATTTCGTCTGCAGCAGGCATGTGATATTCACTTAATGCTTTTAAATGAAGTTTTCTAATAGCTCTTAATCCTGCATCCATATCAGGTTCCTTACTTGGATCTGGTTGAGAGGCCATACCTTTATAGCCTTCACCAGTAGTTCGAGGTTTGTTTGTATAAATTCTAGGTATAATAATGATAGAATCTTTTACCTTTTCCTGAACTTCTGCAAGCTTTCCTATATATTCGCACACCGAGTCTTCGTTATCAGCCGAACATGGTCCAACTATAAGGAGAAACTTATCAGATTTATTCTCAAAAACTTTCCTTATTTCAGTATCTCTCCTTTTCTTGATTTCTTTAATATTATTGGGTAGAGGCATTTCTTCCATAATTTCCTTTTCAGTAGGCATTTTCTTTATATATTTAATATTCATATCACTTTTTCCTCACTTTTTATTTATTATTTTTTAATCTAAAATTATAAGAGCTTTTTTAATTCAATTTATTATATTAATGAATTATAACACAAATTCAGTCAATTGGAAGAATATTTTCATTTTTCATTCAATTCCATGAAATATAGTGACTTAAACTTGTTTAAAATCCTTAGTAATTTTATAAGTAGCCACCACTTTTTCATTTATTATAGCTATGCTTTTAGTTAATTTAAAACCTTGACAATATTGTCATTATAGTGTTAATATTTACAAAATTAAGAAAATAACAAATATAAAAGGATGTGTAAATATGTTAAATGGCAAAAAGATTGTAGTTTGTGTTACTGGTTGTAGCCCTGCCGTGCAATCTTTGACTGTAATTAGTGAACTAAAAAAACACCATGCGGACGTATATGTTTTTATGACTGAAAATGCCACAAATTTTGTTACACCACTCATGTTGCAACGAAGTGTTGATCATCCCATCCAAATACACTCCTTTGATCTCCCTAAAACATGGGACAATAGCCATAAATCACTTTCCCAAAAGACAGATTTACTTTTGATTGCTCCCGCTTCCGCTAATATTTTAGGGAAAGCTGCTAATGGAATTTCGGATGATTTACTATCAACTAAAATTATGTCCATGCGTGGACCAAAAGTCATTGCCACACATATCAACGACATGATGTACAATAGCCCAAGCGTACTTCGTAATGTGCAAACATTAAAAAATGATGGTTTTATTTTTATTGAAAATGGCAATCCGCAGCACCCGTCTTATTTCCCGGCAATTGATCGAATTGTAAATACAGTTATAGAAATTTTAAAAGATGCAAACTAAAATAAAATATAAAAAAACAATTTGTTAATTTAACGTATCGCTAACATGCTGCAAATTAACAAATTGGAATTTCTATTGTCACCTGTGCTCCACCAGTGATAAGTGAGTTAGATATATAAAGCCTCCCACCATGCAAATTTACAAATGATTCAGTAATATATAATCCTATTCCAAAATGAATTTTTGATGCCCTGCTAGAATCACCCATATAAAATTGTTTTGTGGCGGATTTAATATCTTCGCCAGAAAAACCATTACCACTGTCTGTTGTAATAAATTTGATTTTATTATCTACTGACTTTACCTCAAAACAAATTTCTCCATTATTTGGGCTATAATTAACTGCATTTGATATGACATTCATAATTGCTCGGTAAAGTAATGACTTATCAATCATAATTGACTTAGGTACCAAAGTTTTAATAAATTCAACTTTGAGTCCCTTTGTATTTGCAATTGCTTCAAGCTGATCCTTAATTGTATTAATAAAATTTATAGAATCTATTTCTTCAAGTTGTAAAAAAAGAGGTTTTTCTGAATTTGAAATCTCAATTAAGATTTTAATATACTTCTCAATCTGTATACTGTTTTTCGAAATATAATTAACGTATTCTTGCTGCTCCTTACTTATTGTTGAATCAGACAGCAGTTCAGCATTCCCTTTGATAATGGTTAATGGAGTTTTAAGATCATGTGCAAGAGCTGAAATTTGCTCCTTCTTTGCTCTTTCAATATTCCATTGCTTCTCCAATGACTTTTTTAATTCTGTTTTCATGTCAGATATTGATAAAAGCACATCATTAAATTCTTTAATTCCTGAATATTTTATGTCAAAGTCCAAATCCTGCTTCTTGATTTTTTCAGTAGCCTGCAATAGAGGACTTAAATGTTTATTTAGTTTTTTTGCATATATTGCAGTAATAATAAAAACAATAAAAAAATATATTATAGCAAAAATTACAACCATAGTTGTTTCTGGATCTGGTAAATGTTTATTTAAAAACTCAGATTGATAACTCATTTGAATATAGTACTGCAAAACACAAGACCCTTCTTGCCTTTCAATGAAATAGTAGTTCTTTTTGCTTCCATCTTTTGAATAAATACCCTTAGCATATTCTATTGCAGTCAATAAGTCCTTACCATCTAAATTTGTTTTTATAACTTTATATTTTTTGTTAAGGACAGCAAATCTACATCGATCTGGTATCATATTCTCTGTAATTTCAGCTGCGGATGCAAGCAATGATTTAGCGCCTCTAGCCAAATCCTCGCTATAACTTGGTATAAAAAACATACCATTATTTTCTCCAAGAAAAAAAACTCCCAAATATAGTCCGGCGAAAACAATAAATGCAGATCCTAAAGTTAATAAATACTTAAAAAAGACTGCCTTTAGCGTAAAAGTTTTTTTCTTTACTTCCATTTATATCCTATCACCCATACCGTCTCAATCGGGAGCATGTTAAAAACAGCGAACTTTGCTCGTATGTTTTTAACATGCTCCGTAATAGCTGAGCTATCACTTTCACCACCATACCCATAAACACCTTCATATATTTTATCCTTTGAAAAAACCTGACCTTGATTTCTTGCAAGAAATTCGCAGATGTTGTATTCACTTTTAGTAAATGGAATTTTTTTATCATCCACTAAAATTTGTTTACCTGATAAATTAAATTTCACTCCCGATATGCAAAGTGAACTATGCTTTTCACGATTTTCTCGTCTTAAGTAAGCATTTACTCTAGCTCTAAGTTCCCCCATTCCAAAGGGTTTTGTAATGTAATCGTCCGCTCCAAGGCCTAGACCGTACATAATATCTGCTTCCATAGTTTTTGCTGTAAGAAAAATAATGGGACAGTCCACAATGCCACGATTTTCCTTGCAAAAGGTAAACCCATCGATACCTGGCATCATGACATCCAGTAAAATTAAATCAAAATTTAAAAATTCACTAGTTAAAATTTTTTCAGGATTTTCAACTGTAGTTACCAAATGATTATCTTTATGAAGAATATTTTTAATTAAAGCCAAAATATCAGGTTCATCATCGATAACCAGAATTTTTGCCATGTTACCAACCCCTTTATCTTTTATATAAATAGTATAACGTCAAAATATTATCAAATCAACTTCTATTATCCATAAATTTCAAAACAAAACTGTAAGCAAAGAGATCAATATTTCTTTATCTTCATAACAATTCCTTATTCATATGACTTTCTTCCTTCCCACCTTTTGAACCAAAATAAACTTGCAACAAAGGCTATGCATACGGCAAATAACATGATAAATACTCCTTGTTTCGTATCAAGCGCTGCTTGAGTAGCGTAGGAATTAACTGAAGGATGATAAATAAATTTGAAAACGAGGTAATCACAAAATCTTACACTCCATGTGCATGGAAGAAAATGCCATATTTTATCTCCAAGGCCGGTAATCATCAGAGCAGAAATCAGACTTTCTGCAACTCCAAGCCCTGTGGAAGCTCCTTTCCCAAATTGAAGACTTATGAACACGTGCAGTATATAAAGAAATACGTTTCCAATTACTAATGCTCCTGCAGCTTTCAAATAAAATATATTAGGCATTGTTTGGAATCCAAGTGCAAAGATTTCTACAGCAAGTATAATAGAAAAACTTCCCAATAAAAGTAACACAATTAGCTTACTCAAATACGTGGTATTTTTTGATTTTGTATTACACAATAGTGTTTGAAAATTTCCAGCTTGCTCTTCCTGCTCAATTACTATCCCACTGATTATTCCTATCAGCAAAGGAAACGCAGTTGCTAGGGCCTCCAGATACACGCTTATTTTTTTTACTGTGTCAAATGAAGATAATCTATAATACGCCAAAAACATGAATGCTCCCGCTAGTGGAATAAGTAAATGAATCCACGGAATAGAAGTATGTCTTAATTTATAAAAATCCGATTTTATACACCTAAGTAAAGCAATCATATTAATTAACCTCCTGTTTTTCAAACCAATTAGCAGTAACAATCATTAGCAAAACAAACAGAATAATGGACAGAATAATTCCAATTGGAATCACGACTGGATTTCGCAGTGGATCTCCTATGTCTGCTGGCATTCCATTTGGCAGACTCCCAACAACCGAACACATAATACGTGACGTCCAACTATAAGGACAAATCCACCATATTGATGTTTTTACAGTCAAATCACCTAATATAAACAAACTTCCTATATTCACTAAAACCGTCCCTAACATCCCCAGTTTCTTCGCTAAAAACATACAAAGTGGAATCTGCCATAAAGATGTAACTGCAATCAAAACAGCTCCGGCAAATATACGAAAAACAGATATGGTGTTAGAAATTAAATGACCTCCTAAAATAATTCCAACTAGCAAAATCATACATGAGAAAGTCATATAAATCCCATTTACCAAAACTTTTGAAATCCATACTTTTTTTAAAGAAATTGGTAGACCAAATACAGCCCTATAGCGCAACTTTTTTTGCTCTTTTTCGTTAGTCATCACTGCCATTAGTGAAATATATCCTGGTAGTATCATCATGTACCACCAATTAAAGCTATTGGATTGAAACCCTGCTCCAGCAAAAACTCCAAATAAACAAGGAACTATAGGTGCGATAAGAATCAGTTTTTTTATAAATGTTCTCTTACATTTTAAATTTTCAGCCTGTAAATATTTGAGCATTACAAATCCTCCTTCCTATTCTTTTTCACAACCTCTGTGAAAAGTACTTCCAAATCTTCACCGGGGTTGATTTTGCCGTTATATCCGACTACCCCATTGCTTATAATACCGATATGGTCTGCAATAAGTTCAACCTCGGACAATATATGGCTAGATAGAATAACTGTCATTCCCTGCTCTGGGAAAGAACGTATTAACTCACGTAAATCTTGTATTCCAAGAGGATCCAGGCCGTTTGTAGGTTCATCCAAAATTAGCAATTTAGGTTTATTCAGTAGTGCAATTGCAATTCCAAGTCTCTGCTTCATTCCCATAGAAAACTGTCCTGCTTGCTTTTTTCCTGTATTCGTCAAATCCACAATTTCCAGTACTTCCTTAATACGAGAATCGGTCAGCCCTAAAAGAATAGTTCGTACTTTAAGGTTTTCTACCGCCGTCAAATTTTCATAAAGAGGTGGAGATTCAATCAAAACTCCTATATTAGAAAGATCATTTCTGCTCCACTGATGATCCTCAAAAATTATTTCTCCTGATGTTGAATGAAGCATTCCCGTAATCATTTTTAATAAAGTTGATTTTCCCGCCCCATTTGGTCCTAGCAATCCATAGACAGAATTTTTCTCAATGGACAGCGAAATGTTGTTTACTGCACGCTGTTTTTTAAAAGACTTGCAAAGATTTTTTGTTTGTAAAATATAATTATTCATAATCTTAATCATCTTCCTTTCGTTTACTATAGTTTTATAATACTAAGAAATTATAAGGATTCTATAAGGATTTCAATATTAATATAAAACAAAAACTCCACCCCATTAATAAGCACTAGCACTTATTAATGGGGTGGAGCAAAGAATAATTAACTTATTATCATACATAACCTGCTATAATTATATAATAAAACTCATTACTTTTTTGGATATATTTTCTACTTTTTCCTGTAAAATATTGCTTAACCCAAGATTTATATCTATATTATAAATTTCTATTCCTATAAAATAACCTTTTATATCCATATTGTACATGTTTATAAGATCTATTAACCCTAGAGAGTGAATAGATCTACTGTGATCCTTAATTTTCTTTATGTCATCTAAACTTTTAAAAGTCAATGAACCTGGGAGATTACCATAATACGTTGAGTCCATAATATAAAATACATCTATCTCATTTAATAAAGAAAAACAAAATTCTACATCTGTTTCTCCTATAATAGTCTCAATACCATTATCCTCTAAACTTTTCTTTATTTTATCTAAAATCAGAAGTGCTACTCCATCATCCATCATTAACATATTACCTATAGCAATAACCTTTTTACCCATAATGGAGCTCAGCCCCTTATTTTATCTTTTACTTGTTTCAAAATCCATTCACTTAATTCATCTATTCCCTCATTCGTAATACAAGAGGTTTGAAATATCTTTGCCTTATTATTTAAAAATTTAATATCTTTATAAAACTCTTCTACCTTAAAATCAGTAAATGTAATTAAATCAATTTTATTTAAAATTATCGCCCTGCTTTTTTCAAACATTAGTGGATATTTTAAAGGCTTATCATTACCTTCCGTAACACTAAGAAGACAAATTTTTATATCCTCACCAATATCAAATTCAGCGGGAGATACTAAGCTTCCTACATTCTCTATAATAATAAGATCTATCTCTCTTAAATCAAAATTTAATGATGCTTCCCTTACCTTAGATCCTTCTAAATACGAAGTCTTAACGGTGTTAACCTGTACTACTGGAACTCCCTTGGCTTCAATCCTCTGTGCATCTTTAGTGGTATATAAGTCTCCTTCAATAACCGCCATATTCAAATTTTGTTTAATCTTTGGAATTAATTTCTCAAGTATAGATGTTTTACCAGCTCCTGGAGATCCCATTAGATTTATAACAAATATGCCCTCTTCATCGAATAGATTTTTGTTTTCCGCGTGGATCTCTTCATTAGTATTTAACATATTAATACTAATCTTTATTTCGCTCATTTTACTATTCTCCCTAACCATTTTATTTCAACTGGATCAAATAATGTTTATATAATATGGTTCACCATATTCTGTATTAACATGTGTAGCACAAGATATACATGGATCAAAAGAGCGCACTATACGCCCTATCTCAACTGGATTTTTAATGTTTTTGATTTCAATACCAATAAGAGCACTCTCAAGGGCTCCATGTTGACCCATCTCATCTATTGGTGAAAGATTCCAAGCAGTAGGTGTAACTATATCGCAATTTTTTATAACCCCCTTTTCTATTGTAAGAAAGTGTCCGAGAGCTCCCCTAACAGCATCACACAGTCCTACCCCCTGTGCACTTTCTGGAATAATATATTTTTTCTGAACTGCTGGTATCGGCTCTATAGACTCGAGTATTATAAGCATTTTTTCACAAAGCTTTTTCCCCTCTAGTACCCGAGCAATAAGTCTATCCATAGTAGATATACTATTTTTATATGACCCTGATAAAATCATACGAGCAAGTGGACCAACCTGTACAACTTTACCTTCATACCTAGGTGCTTTAATAAATGTATATGCTCCCGGCTTTTTAATATCTGTTTCAGATGGATAATTTGCTGGAACCTCAGTAGGTTTAGATTCTTTATACCAAGAAAATGCTGAGCTCTCTGTTATTGCTTTTGGGTTTAAAGTAGCTGCCTCACCATCAATATAACTTGAAGGCAAAACGTACTGCATTTCTTTATTTGGCAAATCATAAAATAATCCATAGGTTAGAAGATTTTTTGTCCCACCACCAATTTTAAAATACTCTGAATAATAATGAGCTATAATATTTATATCCTCTACCATATTTTTGCACATAAATTCGCTGATAGAATGTAGTATAGATTTCAATCTCATAATTTTAGAAGCATCCATGTTTGCCGTGGTTCCACCCACGAATACGCCGTGGGTATGCGGTACCTTTCCACCAATGAGAGCTATAATTTCATGGGCAAGACGGCTACATTCTAGCGCCTTCACATAATCTTTATTAATTCTTTCTGTGTAATTCTTAGGGATTCTGAAATCATACCCCGAATTTCCTGGAACTAGTGTTATATCTACATAATCAGGAAATGCAAAAATGCAAATTTGTCTCATAATATTTTGAAGAAACTCAGCTCCATGTGCAAAATCTCTGATTTTTACTCCGTTTTCATTAGGCTTTACCTTTAATGCATCTTCTAGTGCAAGACTTGCTACTAGTCCATGCGATGTAGAACATATACCACATATCCTCTGCGTAAAATATACCGCATCTAATGGTTGACGCCCTATTAACATTTTTTCAAAACCTCTAAATTGAATTCCACCACTTTTAGCTTCCACTATTTTATTTTTTTTAATTTCTACTTCTATACTTAAAGGCCCCATAATTCTAGTTATAGGGTCTATAGTTATTTTGGTAGTCACCACAATCACCTCACTCTAAACTATATTTTAAATAACAATATTTGCATAACTGTATTTAACTCATCTCATTACTTAACAAATGGCTCTGTGCCATCCGGAAAAAATTCACTAGCACAACCTATACAAGGCGTATTAGCTTCTACTGGCCAATTGATTCTTGAATTCCATAATCCAAGTGGACAATAAGCTTTTGTAATAGGGCCTTTACATCCAACTTTTATCATGCACTCTTTATCTCCTAGCTTCTGCGCAAATACTTTATTATCAAAATATGAGCGTCTTGGGCAATTAGTGTGATTGGTTTCTTTAAAAAACATTATTGGGCGCCCTTTTTCATCTACCTCAACCTTTTTATTAAGAATAATACTAGCTATAGTTCCCATAACCCACAGTGGATTCGCAGGGCATCCGGGAATATTTATTACTTCACGTCCAAGGAATCCGCCTAAACTTGTGCATCCTGTTGGATTAGGTCTAGCTGCTGATATTCCTCCAAATGAAGCACAAGTTCCAATAGCTATTATTGCTTTCGCTTTCTTTGATGCTAAACTAATAGCTTCAACTGTAGGTATCCGTACGCCTTTATAGGTTGCAAATATGTTATAGAAACCCTCATCCATATTAGTTAGTGCACCTTCTACTCCTAATATAAAGTTTGTATCTAAAACTTCTAAAAACTCTTCATATGCAACTTCACCTTCTGCCTGCATAAGGCTAGGGCTAAATTTCAAATTAACCATTTCTTCCATAAAATAAAGAACATCCGGTTGATCTGCATTGAGGAAAGAAATTATATTCCCCATACAACCATTAGCCTCCATCCATACAAAATTAATCTTTTTAGCCTCTCCCTTATGGATTTCATCTATGGCCCTCTTTATAAGTCTTCTTTCATGCAAAATATTCCCTCCTATTTAACATATTCTTGGAAGCTGAATTCCAGATGGCATATCAACTAATCTTTTCCCCCCTACTACTGTATTTAAATAAACCATTTGTCCTATTTCTTCCGTTACTTTTCCTATAATTGTTGCATTAACCCCTAGCTGGTGCTTTTGCATTGCGCTAAGTACCTTCTGCGCGTGTGATTCTGGAACAAAAGCACAGAGTTTTCCTTCATTAGCAATGTATAATGGATCGAGTCCAAGCATCTCAGTAACACCTTTTACCTCTTCTTTAATTGGTAAATTATTCTCTTCAAGAGCTATTGTTACATTGCTAAATTCACTAATTTCATTAAGCACTGCTGCGATTCCACCTCTTGTAGCATCGCGAATAACGTGGATACCCCCATATGCTTCAAGCATTGTATCTACTAATGAGTTAAGGCATGCACAATCGCTCCTTAAATCCCCAACAAGCCCAAGTTTGTTTCGTGCACACATTATTGTCATTCCATGGTCTCCGAGTGTTCCATTTACTATAACAATGTCTCCTTCTCTTGCATTGGCGCAGTTAATATTCACATTTTTATAAATTCTACCAATGCCAGAGGTGTTAATAAAAATACCATCCACATTTCCTCTTTCTACAACTTTTGTATCACCAGCTACAATTTTCACGCCTGCATTACTCGCTTCATCTGCCATAGACATCACAATTTGCTCTAGTTTTTTAATAGAGAAACCCTCTTCGATAATAAAAGCACTTGTTATGTAAAGTGGTTTTGCTCCACTTACTGCTAAATCATTTACAGTACCACAAACTGCTAATTTACCAATATTACCTCCATTAAAGAAAAGTGGATTTACTACAAAAGAATCAGTTGTAAAAGCAAGTTTTTTAAAATCTATTTCTAGTTGTGCTGCATCATTCATTTGATTTAAAATATCATTGCCAAAATATTTGAAAAATACTTCATTAATCAATTTATTTGATTGTAAACCGCCACTTCCATGACTTAAAGTTATTGTGTCATTCATCTAATCCCCCCTGTATTCCTTATAAGTACGTAATAATTATATAGTTTCTTTGTGATATCTATAATATGCAGCGCAGGTACCTTCTGATGAAACCATGCAGGAACCAACCGGATTTTCTGGGCTGCATAGTTTTTTGAAAAGCGGACAATCCGTTGGTTTAATTTTCCCCTTAAGTATTTCTCCACATTTGCAGCCAGGACTACCATCATAATCCTCATACTCAATTTCAAAATGCTTAAATGCATCAAAATCATCATACTTACTATTGAATTCCATGCCACTTGCATGTATTCTTCCAATTCCTCTCCAACTACTATCCACGATATTAAAAGTTTCGTTCAAATATTTCAAGGCATAGGGGTTACCACCAGTTTTAACTACTCTTTTATATTCATTCATAATCCTATAATCATTTTTACTTATTAAATTTACTAATGTATTTAAACCTTGAAGTATATCTAATGGTTCAAAACCTGTGACTACTCCAGGAGTATTATAATCCTCGCTTAGAAATTCATAGGGTTTCATTCCGATAATTGCACAAATATGCCCTGGTAATAAAAACCCATCTATTTTTAGTTGTTTATCCTGAACTAAAGCCTCCATGACCGGTGGAACTATTTTATGGGCAGTAGCAAAAAATAAATTTTTTATATTGTTTTTTTTAGCTTCAATAACAGTGAGCGAAGTCATAGGCGCCGTGGTTTCAAACCCTACTGACAAAAATACTATTTTTTTAGAAGGATTTTGTGAAGCCATCGTAAGGCAATCCATTGGTGAGTATACTATTCTTACGTCAAAACCTTCTTCTTTTTTCTTACTCAGTGATCCTTTTTTTCCAGGAACTCTCATCATATCTCCAAAGGTAGCAATAACTATATTTTTCTTTGTGCAAAGTGTTAACACAGCATCAATATAACTCTGAGGTGTAACGCACACAGGACAACCTGGCCCTGATATCAGATTTATATTTGGTGGTAGCACGTCCCTAATACCATATTTGAATATTGCCATAGTATGAGTGCCGCAAACCTCCATAATATTTATCTTTTCAGTGGAAATATTGTTTAGCTTCTCTACAAGTTTCTTAGCATATTCGGTATTTCTAAATTCATCAGCGAACTTCATTGCAAAGAAGCTCCTTAAAAATATTTAAAGTTATTTTTGCTTCTTCTTCATCTATAGTTTCAATTGCACAGCCTGCATGTACAAGTACATATTCATTTTCGCAAACAGCTGGCACTAGATGCATAAATACTTCTCGTTTTATATTCCCAATTTCTACAATTCCTTTATTCCCTTCTATTTTTAATACTTTTCCTGGGACTGCAAGACACATTCTTTTTCCTCCTTTTCTTCTTTAATTAAATTATCATCTAGGATGCTTTAATATCATTTATTTATTTTCTTATTTTCAATTTTATCCATTAACCAAAAACATACTTCATCTATACCCTGATTTTTAACACAAGATGTTTCAAATATATGAGCATTAGCATTTATGGATTTTATATCTCTATAAAACTCTTTTTTATCAAAATCAGTAAATTCTATTAAATCTAATTTATTTAAAATAATAACACCGCTTTTTTCAAACATTAATGGATACTTCAAAGGTTTATCATTCCCTTCTGCAGTACTCAAAACACAGATTTTTATGTCTTCACCAATTTCAAATTCTGCGGGGCAAACTAAATTACCTACATTTTCTATCACAAGCAGATCAAGTTTATCAATGATTAATGAATTTAATGCACTTTTTATCATTGACCCATCAAGGTGACAAGCTCCGCAAGTGTTAATTTGGACCACCGGAACGCCTTGTGCTTCTATCCTCTGTGCATCTTTGGTGGTATAAATATCTCCTTCGATTACAGCGATATTAATATTATCTTTGAGGTTTGTTATTATTCTTTCAAGTAGCGAAGTCTTACCTGAACCAGGCGAACTCATTAGATTTATTACATAGATACCCTTATCATCCAATAATTTTTTATTTTTAGCTGTTATCTCATTATTTGTTTCAAGAATGTTCGTAACTATGTTTATTTTACTCATATTTTAATCTCCTTCTATTGTATTTACATAAAGCTCATATCCACGAATAATACTAGAACAAAATTTGTTACAGCATGGACAAATTTTATTAAAATGATCAATGTGAAATTTTTGTTTGCAATCAAAACATTCAGCTACTGCAGCAACTTTCTCTATCTCTAAAGTTGATCCTTCAAGCATTGTATCAATAATACATATGTTAAATGCAAAATCTAAACATTCTGCATTAACGCCCGATAACTCACCTATTTTTAGTGATACCTTGTTAACTTTAGTTAGTTTATTTTCCTTTGCTTTATCTGTTACTATTTTAATAACATTTTCAATTATTGAAACTTCATGCATATCTCTCTCCTAATTAGTTGGTATTCTTCTTAATTAATATATATGTGAAATGTTTCACTAAAATGTTCATATGCTCATTTTTGTTAACTTCTTATTTGATTATTTTCAATTATTTCATTAGCTATAATTATCTGACCAATTGCTATTCCTCCATCATTAGATGGTAAATTCTTATGAATATATACCTTAAACTTATTTATTTTTAAATTACGACATATCTTCTTAAGCAAAAAACAATTTTGAAAAACTCCTCCACTCAGCACAACCTCATTTATATTAAAGTCTTGTCTAATGAATTTGCACATAGTCACAGTTAAATTTACAACAGTATTTTGGAATTTTGATGTTATGATTTTAGCAGATATTCCTTCCATTTTATCTTTTAAAACCTCGATAATTATTTCATAGGGCTCTATAATATACATATCCTGTTTTATTATTTTATAAGTATACGATTCTTCAATATCCATTTCTGATATAGCTTCAAGTTCAATAGATGCCTGTCCCTCATATGTAACTATATCTGTAATTCCAATTATATTTGCCACAGCATCAAAAAACCTTCCCATACTTGAGGTCTCTATGCAATTAATATTTGAATCTAAAAGATTAATTATATTAATACCTTTACTACCATATAAATCATAAATAATATCATTAACTTCTTTTTTATTATTGTTTATACTTAAAGACTTATACAGATAGGAAACTCCCATTCTAAAAGGTTCTTTAATGACCTTTTCTCCTCCAGGCATTTTAATATAATCCAAATGACCTACTCTTGTAAACTTACTGTAATCACAAATCAAGAATTCACCACCCCATATTTTGCCGTCACTACCATAACCAGTTCCATCAAAACAAACTCCAATAACTTTTTCTTTTAAATTGTTTTCAAACATGTTACTAACTATATGAGCATGATGATGCTGCACAGCTACCTTAGGCAAATCATAGTCTAGCGCATATTTAGTTGACATATATCCTGGATGCATGTCATGAACTATAAATTTTGGCGAAAATGAAAATATCTTTTTAAAATGTTCAATATTTTTCTTGTAATGTTCATATGTTTCTAAATTTTCCAAGTCACCATTGAATTGGCTTAAAAACAAAAATCCCTCTTTACTAATACAGAAAGTATTTTTCATATTGGATCCACAAGCTAAGATATTTTGCGTACTAGTCCATTTAAAAGGTTCTGGCACAAAACCCCTAGCCCTCCTTATTATTGTTTGATTATTATTTATAACCTTTACTACAGAATCATCAACTGGGACATGTATTTCACGGTTATGCATGAGAAAATAATCCACAATACCTGTAAGTCTTATTCTTGCAGAACTGTCTTTATACTCTATAGGTAGACCATTAACGTTTGCACTGGTCATAATAAGCACCCTAAGTTTTTCTGAAAATAATAAAATATGAATAGGTGTATATGGAAGCATTACCCCGATTGTCTTTTGATTAGGTGCGATTTTTTTAGATAAATCGTAGCTTTCACTTTGATCTAAAATAACTACTGGTTTTTTAATTCCAGTTAGTACCTTCTCTTCTAATTGGTTAACCGGGCAATATTTCTTTACTATTTCTATATTTTTCATCATTACTGCAAATGGTTTAAATGGTCTTTTTTTTCTCTCCCTTAATTTACTCACAGAAGTCTCATTCAATCCATCACAGGCAAGATGAAAACCTCCTAGCCCTTTTATTGCAAATATTTTCCCTTTCATAATCATGTTTTGAGCAAAATTTATAGGATTCTCTATTTCTAACCTATTACCTTTAGAATCTTCTATCCAAAGTTCAGGACCACAAGCCTTGCATCCATTAGGTTGCGCATGAAATCTTCTATTTGCAGGATCTAAATATTCGTCATTACACTGATAACACATTTTAAAATCATTCATTGTTGTTTTGTCTCTATCGTAAGGCAATTCTTTTATTATAGAAAACCTTGGGCCACAATTTGTACAATTTGTAAAAGCGTACCCATTTCTCCTATTATATAAATTTAGTATATCTTCCTCGCAATCACTACAAGTAGCTATATCTGGTGATATTAGAGTAATTTTATCTAAACTTTGTTCACTCTTTTTAATTTGGAAATTAGAATAATTTAATACTTTATCTGCTTTTATAGTTATCTTTTCTATTCTAGAAAGTGGTGGAGGATCATTTTTAAGATCTTGCATAAACTTGTTTATATCTTCCTCAAACCCCTCAATATCTATGTAAACCCCTTCAGAGTTATTATTCACCCAGCCTCTTAATCCAAAAGTTTTTGCTAGTTTAAATACAAATGGACGAAAGCCAACCCCTTGAACTATTCCTTCAACCACAATAAATCTTCTCTTTTTTTCCATACTACGCACCTTTCCTATCTTACTTTTATAATTAGTTATCCTTTAAATATATGATTTTCATATTAATAGATGTCGATTTTTTTGATTCAATCCATTTTTAATAATTTTTTTTGAACATATATTTTTATAGTATTAGGGAAATATTAATATTGTATAAGAAAATAAAGGAGGTCTATTTATGGACAACAATAAAAGTCACTTAAAATCTGATAAGAAAAGTAATGCTGAACTAAGAAAGATGTATCCACATGATGGAAGTGATATCGGAATTGAAAATGGTGAGAAAATAGACGCAAATAATGACAGATTTACTAAACGTTCTAAATTATCACATAATAAATAACAAGGGGGATAAAATTTTATGATAACAGGTATTGTAAAATGGTATGATGCAGGAAAAGGATATGGATTTATATCTGCTCAAGATGGTGAAGATGTATTTGTTCATCATTCTTCAATAAAAGAAGAAGGACCTAGAAAGGACTTACACGAGGGTGAGGAAGTCCAATTTGATGTAGTAGATGGACCAAAAGGATTTCAGGCATCTAATGTTCAAAAGTTTTAATAAAATAGATTTGTAGTATATATATTAGCTGTATAAAAGTAGGTACAGAATTAAAATTCTGTACCTACTTTTGTTAAATATTTAAATTTAATAAGCTCTTTGATCACCATTTAACATATTTTCAATTTCTACTGCTATTTCGCGACCTTTTTTGTATGAATTAAGTGTCTCTTTTGGTACTGAATCTTTAAATCTGTCCTCACCAGAAAGAAAATCAATTATACCTTTCTTCGCACTTGGAACATCTCCAACATGATCTATTCCATTAATTTCTTTTATTTTTGAGCAATCCATGAATATTCCTCCCTTTATATCTTTTCGATATTAAATAATTATTTATACTAAAAATCTTAATATTATAGTTATACTTCCCTATTTAAAATTTTTAATGTACTTTCATTCTTTTTAAAATCAATAAAGATATTGAATATATTTTTGCGAATTAAATTTCATGTCATTTTTATTTATGCCTAAAAGGGAGTTCACAAAGTGAACTCCCTTTTAGGCATATGCTATCCGTATTTTATATGTTGTTTTACTACATGCCAAGAAATGTTAAATGATCTATTCTTATAGAAGCTGATTTTGGTGAACCCGGAGGGGTACTTCCACTATAAAAATACATTGAATTATTAGTCGGATCAGTTCCGCTAAGTGCTTCAATTGCAGCCTTCATAGTCCCCGCCTGTGCGGTTCTATTAATGTTACCATTAAGTACTGGTGTAAATTGATATACTCCATTTGCCTTCTCATTGATAACAGCACTTATAGAGTTTGGAAAACTGCCACTTCTAACCCTATTTAGAACTACTGCACCAACAGCAACCTGAGCTTTATAAGATTCTCCTCCAGCTTCTGCAGTTATTAATCTAGCTAGCAAGTCCAAATCACTTGCTGTGTATTTACTTGCTGCATTTTTGATTGCTACATTACTATCTTGTACTGTACTAGCCGCCTTAACACTTTTACCCACTTGTTTAGCTGCTAAAGCTTGTCTCGCTGCAATGGCCTCATCTATTACTAGTTGTGCGCCATACTTATTTTCCAGAGCATCTAGTTTTAACGCCAATAGATTTTGGTCAGATTTTTGTTTTGTTAAAATAGCCAAATCCTCTTTATTATCAGCTCTTAAAGAAAGCAACTTTGTATTTCCTTTTTCTAGCGCTACCTTCTTTAAATTAATTGACGCCTCTTTTGTTTTCATATCACTAATAGCCTTTTTATCAAAAGTTACTACGGTTTTGATATTTTCTAATCTAGATATGAAATCATCTATACCATTTGCACCTAGTATAATGTCTATATAACTTACTGATCCATTCATATACATTGCTCTCATTCTTTTATCAAAAATGATCTGTTCTGCTTTGATATCAACCTCTGCTTTTACAAGATTCACTTTTGTTTGCTTAATATCTTTTTGCGCTATAGTTATATTTGTTTCATTCTTATTGATTTTAGCCATAATTGTTTTAAGCTGACTATTCATTATCTCTACTTTACTTTCAAGATTTCTTCTTTGAACTTGAACCTGCTGAATTTTCGCCTTATCTGACGCGGAATCTGCATATACGCTAGTAAAACTAAAACACATAATTACAACAAGTGCCATTATAACTGAATTTAATTTTTTATTCAATTCTTCATTCCCCCTACATAACATTCTATTTATATATTATGTTTAAAAGTTTTTATCATCTGAACATAGTAACACACAGAGCTATATTTAGCAATTATTGGCTTTTAAAATTATATCAACTCTGCATAATTTATTAATAAAATAGTAAGTTAGGGTCTGGAATGAACATTGTTACATATTTAAATTATTATTCATCAATTAAACGATACCCTACTCCAACCTCTGTTAATATATATTGTGGCTGAGCAGGATCACTTTCTATTTTTCTTCTTATATTGGCCATAAATACTCTAAGCGAATGTGTATCATTTTCAAAATAATTCCCCCAAATCTCATCAACTATGAACCTATGAGTTAAAACTCGTCCGGAATATTTTGACATTAACTCAATTAATTTATATTCCATTGGTGTTAAATGTATTTCTTTATCTAAAATTGTAACTCTGCGTTTTTCAAAATCTATTTTTAGATCCTTGACCACAAATACAGATAACTCATTTCCTTGTAAATTAATATTTTGATTAAAATGTCTTAGTGCCACTCTAATTCTAGCTAAAAATTCTGCCACGCTAAATGGCTTAGTCAAATAATCATCTGCCCCTCTATCTAAGACCTCAACTTTTTCTCTTTCATGTCCACGAGCTGAAACGACTATAATTTTAGCTTTTGTAAATTCCCTAACCTTCTCTATAACATCAAGTCCATCAATATCCGGTAGCCCTAAATCCAAAACTATTATATCTGGGTTATGCGAAAAAATAAGTGTTATAGCCGTATTCCCAGATTCAGTTTCCATACACTTATATCCCTGTGCCTCAAGCGAAATTTTCATAAATTTTTGAATAGGTTTGTCATCTTCAACTATTAAGATCAAAGGCTTTATATTCATTCCCATCACTCCTTATTATAGGTAAACTAAATTTAAAAGTTGCTCCACCGACTGAGTTGTTAAATGCTTCCATATGACCGTTATGTGCTTCTATAATAGATTTACAAATAGCAAGCCCTAGTCCTATACCCCGTTTTTTCAAAGAAATACCATTAGTTTTAGTATAAAATCTATCAAATATATATTCTATGTCTTCTTTTGGTATACCCTTTCCATTGTCTGAGACCTCAAAGAATACATCTTCTTCCCTTTGTGTAACCTTGATTTCTATAACAGAATCACTTTGTGTATATTTTATAGCATTATCAATTAAATTAATTAACACCTGTTCTATTAATAATCCATCTACAAATAATATAATCATTTTTTCTGGTAAATCCGTCTTAATATTATGCTTTCCTGAAAACTTAGTAACTTTAGATATAGATTCTGAAATAATTTCTTCAACAATCTCCACATCTTTCTTAATTTCAAGCCTACCTTCATCGAGTCTTGTCATACTTAATATATTTTCAACTGAATGTACTAGCCAACTTGTATCTTCATAAATATTTTGTATAAGTTCTTTTTTTATATCATTATCAAGCACGTCATAATTATCACTAATGGTAGAAACAGACCCTAGTATTCCAGCGAGTGGGGTTCTTAAATCATGTGATATTGACCTCAAAAGATTGCCACGAAGCCTTTCTCTATCCTTCTCTACATTTATCTGTCTTTTCTTTTCATATAAATCTTCTCTTTCAATAGCTAAGGCCATTTGTGTAGAAACAGACTGCAGAAGAATTTTTTCATTTTCTGATAAAGCATTTTTTTCAAAACAGGCTATCCCAATAACTCCAAGTATTTTGTTTTGTCCTGTAATTGGATGATAGTATCCAACACTAGCTATTGGAATTTCAGCTTCAATCCCTACTGATTTACCTGTTTTAAAACACCTCTGCGCTCCTTCTACCTCAATACCTGACTCAAAGATATTTTTATTATATTTATCATTAAACAGGTAAATGTTTGGTTTTTGTAAAATATTTTTATTGTCTACAATGGCTATCATAATAGTTCTGTTAAACATATCAATTAAATTGTTACCACAAGATTCCACTACTTGTCTTTTATCTTTTCCTGTAAGCAATAGGTTGTTAATTTTATATAAAATTCGCATCCTGTTTTCGCGTACAAAAGATATCTTGACTTGTGTTTTAACTCTTGAAGTTAGAGTGCTTGTAATAATTGCGGCTATCAACATAACAACAAAAGTTACTGGGTAGTCTGATCTGTAAACTAAAAAACTATAATATGGTATAGTAAAAAAATAATTAAATGCTAACACTCCAATTATTGCAGCCAAAATACCATAAACATATCCCTCAGTGTTTCTTGCTACAAACAGTACCCCTAAAATAAATACTATTATTACATTTGACTCATGAAATCCAATTTTTCTAAATATCAGAGATAACATAGTGAATAAAGTCATAATAACTATGGTTTCAAGTGCATTGGTAAATATACGTTTAATTTCTTCATACCCATTATATTTATATTCACTAAAAGTTTTGAAAACCTTCTCGTCAAATTCACCTTTTTTCAACTCCTCAATCCCTCTCCCAATATATTTAATGCCTTTACTTTAAAAAATCCTTAGCCTAGACTAAGAATTTTTTAGTATCTACTCTTTTATTATATACGGTACGGTGAGGACTGCAACATTTCTGTTTTTATATAACATGCTTTTTACAAAATATCCCGTTTGGTTATGGAGTAAATTATGCCACCACTTAGTAATGACAAACTGCGATATTACTACTGTTACTGTTTCTCCATGTTTTGATGCACGATCCTCAGACTCTATAAAGTTCATTAATGGTTCTATAATGTCTCTGTATGCTGAGTGTTCAATTATTAATGGAATTCCGGGATTATATTCTTTCCATTTTACTTTTAGTTTTTCAGTTGCTTCAGGATCAGTCGATACATGAAAAGCAACTACATTGTTGGATAAGCATCTAGCACAGTTTAATGACTTTAAAAAAGTCTTATTTAATGTACCTAAAAGTATTATTACATGTTGATCGTTATTTGTCTTTATTCCAATATTAGGTCTTTCATCATTAGATAATTTAATTTCTTTTACTACTTTATTATAATGATTTTTTATCTTTCCCATACTGTATACAAGTGCAGGTATTATAATAAAAACTAACCAAGCACCATGGACAAATTTTGTAATACCTATAAGTATTACTGTAATAAAAGTTACGATAGCACCTAATCCATTTATAACAGACTTATGTTTCCACCCTTCTTCCTTGCTCCTTGTCCACTTTAGGAACATTCCAACTTGCGAGAGTGTAAAAGATAAAAATACACCTACTGCATATAATGGCAAAAGCAAATGAGTATCACCTTTAAACACAATAATTAAAATACCAGCTGCTACTGCAAGTACTATTATTCCATTTGAAAAACTGAGTCTCTTTCCTCTTTGTGAAAATTGCCTTGGAACATATCCATCTTGTGCCATTAAAGCAAGTAGCAAAGGAAGACCTGCATAAGCTGTATTTGCAGCCATTACTAAAACAAATGCAGTGGTAACTTGAATAATATAAAACATTATACCTTTTCCAAAAACTTGCTGAGCAATTTGAGCAAACACAGTCACATTCGCAGAAGGGACTGGATGATAAATTGTTGCAAGGAAGGATAACCCACCAAAAATAAAAAGAACTAAACAAGCAAGTAAAACTAAAACAGCTTTTGCATTTTTTTGTGATGGTTCTTTAAAATTAGGAATCCCATTACTTACCGCTTCAACCCCTGATAATGCCGTACAACCTGAAGCAAATGCCCTAAGAAATAGGAATAATGTTATGTCACCTATTTGCTTTGGAATTGAATACATTTGTGCTGGTAAATATCCAAAAACATAATGCCTTATAACACCAGTTATAATAAGAACTATACAAGAAACAATAAACAAGTATGTTGGAACTCCAAATATTTTAGATGATTCCTTCGTTCCTCTTAAATTACCAATTGTTAAAATTATTAGCATTACAAGAGCTATAGCTACTTTATGATTAAGTAGTGATGGAATAGCCGAAGTTATTGCAGCGGTTCCAGCACATATGCTAACCGCAACTGTAAGTATATAATCAACAGTAAGTGATGCACCAGCAATAAGTCCAGGCTTTATTCCCAGATTATCCTGTGCAACTATATATGAGCCACCACCATTTGGATATGCGTCAATTGTCTGCCGATAAGATAAAACAAGTAAAATTAATAATAAAATAACAGCTAATGCGGCATAAAACATATATCTATATGCCATAAGACCTATAACTCCAATTAATACATATAAAATTTCTTCCCCTGCATATGCAACAGAAGAAATAGCATCACTAGATAATATAGGCAATCCCCAAAAAATATTTAATTTTTCTCCCTCTAACTCTTCTGTTTTAAGTGTTTTACCTATTAATAGTTCTCTAATCTTAGAAAACACAAAACCACCCCCATAATTTTAACATTACAATATTTATTACATATAATTATAGTTGAATTATATGTGTAATATTTTTTGTTTACCAAGATCATTTAAATAAAATTCACATTTGTTTCCATCTTTCCAACTTATCTCAACTATATAACCCTTAACCTTAAGTGCTTCTACTATTTTCAATGTTTCATCTTTTGTAATTTCAACTAAACTATTTATATATATTGGCTTTACATAATCATATCCATTTTCTTTATAAAACTCTCGAATTGCATTTAAAACCTTCTCCATAAAAAAATCACACCCCTTATTATAATCTTATTTATTAACCACTCGTACTTCCATACTAATCTTAGTAATTACTAACTATAATCTCATTATATTATTCACACACTTGATAGTTAAAACATTATATCAAATTCAATATATATTTTATGCTAAATTAGTATAAAGATACTCTCAAACGTATAAAGATTGTGTTAAGATTTTATGATTCGACTTTATTTATCCACCATATTCCCATAAATTTGAAGTTAATCCTTTTCAAGAAAAAAGAAATAAAAATACCCCTAATCGTAGTTTTATTATCCTACTATTAACAGTATTTTTTCATTTGTGTATTCTATTAAGTTAACTTACTTATAGATTATTTACCAACTAAACCTCCACCATTTCCTGCTCCTGAGCTTTGTGGTCCGTATATTGGTGGTCTCCTAGTATTTTTTTGCTGTGAAGATTTTGTTTTCTTTTCTTCAATAATTTTTTTCATTATTTCCATGTTTTTATTTACATCATTTTTCATATTTTTTACCTTCTTTTTTTTATTTTTTATAAAATTTGCATTAAAAAACTAACCGCTACCTTCTAATTTAATATTAGTAATGAATATTTTCAAGTTTTCAAGGTATGTTTTATTATTTTATAATTATTATACCCTAAAAACAGTGCTTTGAGTTATGACTATTAACTAATATATATTTTAGTTTCGTGCATACTTAAAATAGGTACCAGGAATTATATCCTGGTACCTATTTCATATCATATTATTGTTTTAAAATTACTTAACACCTTTTATCACATCCATAGATGGTCTTCCACCTTCAAACATATTTTTAACTCTAAGATTTATAAGTGGATTTAACTCTGGATGTGTTAGAATATAAAATTTTTCTTCCTCAATTGCCTTAAATATAGTATCTCCAATTGTGTCAATTGGAATTCCACCTTTGATAACCTTATGTTTCTGGTCCTCTTCTGCTTTATACAAAGCACTTTGATAATAAGGCTGACTCATGTCATTTGCATATTCCTTTGGTCTGTGTCTTTCACAATTATCAAGATCTGTCTGGATAAATCCTGGACAGAACACAGACATTTTTATTTTGTCTGTTTGACACTGAAGATCTAAATAAGTAGATTCAGAAAGCCCAACTGTTGCAAATTTCGAAGTATGGTATGCTGACATTCCATTCAGATCCAAAAGCCCAGCTACAGAAGAAGTATTAACAATATAGCACTCTGTATCCTGTTTTAGCATTATTGGAATGAATACTTTTTCTCCATGTATAGCACCCCAAACATTGGCTTTCATAATCCATTCCCAGTCGTTTAAAGATAGTAACCAAGCTGGTCCTGCAACTACAACCCCCGCATTATTAAATAATAGATCTATATGATGAAATTTTTCAAGAGCTATCTTCGCAAGCATCTCCATGTCTTCAAATTTCATGACATCCATTTCGACGGCTAGTACATCTGCACCTTCTGCCTTAAGTTGCTTTTCCGCTCTTTTTAAGTCACTTCCATCAATATCTGCTATAACTATCTTAATTGATCTTTTTGCACATTCCTTAGCAATTGCTAGGCCTATTCCATTTGCCCCACCTGTAATAACTGCTACTTTGCCTTTAAAGTCCTTCATAATACCAACCCTCCTTAAAATCCTCCTTAAACATAACCAAGATTTTTAACCTCTTTGGCATAACAATGACTTAATTTAATATTATAAATTGTCTTCCCACCAGTCCCATCTTGTATTGGAATAAGGTATAAATGCCATTGGATCTACTTCTTCCAAAACTTTGCCTCTTAGAAGCACTGTGGTTCCTTCAGTGTATGTGCAACCTAACATCTTCACGACTTCTAATTCTGCCCAAGGGTCATGTGGTGAATCCTTAAGATTCATCTCAACTTCTCCATTTTCAAACAGTGTTTTATCAATGGTTTCCCCTTGCTCTATAAGTCGTGGTTTTAAGTCGAATCCACTGCCATCTGGCGACTTAGAATATTTGTAGTTATATATAGGTAATATATTTCCATAATTATCACCAATTATTTTCTTGCCGTCTATATCATTGAATTTTCCATTAAGATTTGCTTTTAAACTAAAGAATTTTATTCCATTTCGGGATACACTTCCATTAACCGTATCTCCCTCTCTCTTAAGTTCAATTTCTGCCAGTTTCTTTGGAAAACCATAAATTTCTCTGCCAAGTGCCATAGCCATGCCATCACTTACCTGCATTGAAATACAATAGGTTCCAATTTGACCATTGTAATCTGCCAATATAAGTAAAGCTGTTTCCTTATATGCGTGGCAAAAATTTGTTCTAGGATAATTTGCTACAAAAGCACTTACTAAAGGTCTTTTAGCTGGCTTTAGAGGTGCTGGGAGTAACCGTGCAATAATTTCAGGCTTTGTTTCCCAATAAGCAGTAAGCATCTGCGCATCGTAAAAAGTTGTTGGTTTACTACAATATTTTTTAATATCATTTGGATCCTTTATAAAACTATTCATTATTGGTACCTCCCTATATTTTATGTTTCAAAATTATTTCATTAACATTAACATGCTTCAACCTATAACTCCCAATTCCTCATATATATGAATATTTTTTCCTGGAACATGACCATCTCTAAATAAAAATATTGCAGCAGCCAGCGATGCAAGTCCAGCACCAACCATATAAGCATTAATCTTTTCTACATCGATAGTTTGATCAAAATTGAATTTAATTTTAACACCCTCCATTTAAAAAGTTATTTTTAAGCTATATCCCTCGGTCAATTTTTCATTTACCAAGTTAAGTACCTCCCATAATTACAATATAAATCCAATCTGAACGGTTGTCTACAATCATACTTACAAAAGTGTCTGAAAAACATACAGTTGTCTTTATTAGTAGTACAAAATATAGATTAAACTATTTACAATTAATTCTTACTCTTGCCACTATAATGACACAATCAATTGTTATTATAAGTACATAGACAGTAATTAATTTTTTTAATTAGAGCCCCCTTTAATTAAATATAAATTTAACATAACAAAAGAAGAACTGATATAACATAATCAGTTCTTCTTTTGGTTAATCCCATGACGTCTTTCTGTTTTCTTTTATTGGTTTTAAATCTTCCATTTTAATTTCCCCCATTTGTTTTGATTTTGTGAAACATTCACTTTCTTATACACTTTAAAATAGACCCAGATTGCATTTGAAAGGAGCAAACCGCTTGTTATAAAAAATACATATGTTAAACCTATACTCGCTGCTATTTGTCCTCCAAACACAGATCCAGCAAAGGTTCCCAAATAAAACGCAGACATATTAAAACCAAATATTCTACCTGTAAGAACATCTGGAGTTATCTTTTTAAGCAGTGTATTAATTGATGGTGCAAGACCCGCTGTTGCAAATTCAAGTAAAAATCTCAAGGCCATTAATTGCCATGGATTTTTTACAAAGGCTTGAGGTATAAATAAAACTCCTGCTACTATAAGTGCAATTGAAAATGTTGGCTATAATCCATCAATACAATTATGTAGAGACATATACAAAGTACTTGGTAAAACATTAGATCAAATTTTTGTGGAGTATGATAGCAATGTATAAAAATGAGAAACTTGATGAAATACAAATCCAAAGAAGAAATAAAATAGAAAATAACTGTTTTATAGCAATGTTCTATCTACCGGATATTAATAGTCCCGGTATCGCTACTAATCTTTAATCTATTATCCCCAATACCAATCGTTCCCTCTTTTTTTTCTTCTGTATCTACCTTTAATTTTAAGTCATCCAAATGTACTGAAACATCTTTAGAATTACTTTTAACACCTAATTTTAGTGATGTTGGTTTAATTTTATATAAAACGCTAATATCACCTGACCCAGTGTTTATATCAGAAGCTTGATATTCGGTAAGATCTTTAAAAACTATCTCCCCGGAGCTCGTACTTGCATATATCTCATTGTCGTATACATTTGTAAAATATAAACATCCGGATTTTGATTCAGCTTGCAATTTTTTTATTGAACTATCTTTTATTGTTGTATCAGCAGATTCTGATGTTATACTGGCATGGTCTAATTTCACATTAATAATTTTTTGATCTCCGGATGAATTAGTAAGTTTCAAATCACTAAATGACACATTTTCCATCGTTATATCACCGTTTTTATTTTCTACATTTATAGGACTACTCAAATCTTTTGGCACATACACTATAATTTTGTTTCGCCTTCCAAAGGTAAATCCACCTATAAAATTATCTGAAGCATCATTTTGAGTAATATGCATCACTCCATTTTCTAAACCGATGTCAACAGACTTTTCTGACTTATCACCTTTACAGCTTGTTTCCACATGTATTTCATCATCATTCGAGCTTTTAAACAACAAATTCCATGAATTATTATTTATATTTATTTTTTTAACTTTTTCCATAGAAAAGTCCTGCGTAAGATTTGTTTTTTGTTTGCTACAGCTTGCTAACCCAAAGAAACCTATACTAATAAAAAGTATTAAACAAATAATTTTTTTCATTGAACACACCCCTTATTAAAAAAAATTTCAACCCAAATCCTTATTATCTATATTCCAATAAGATAGATATCCGATTAACAATCCCAAAATACAAAGGATTAATGGCACAACTACCATCTTTCCTAAACTAACTGAAGAATTTCCATTTGACACCATTCCATTTAAAGGAAAACCTATAATGACAGATGACGTAATAGTAGTAGCTGTTGATTTATGTCTCATGCCAAAAAACATAGGAATTAAACTGATACCTGCCCACGTTATAGACGCTAAAATCACTGATGGTAACGTATTTAATATATTTGATAAATTAACAGGGGTTTTAAAAAAATGTAAAATAGGATATACACATTTATCCTATAAATTGATGGTTCTATACCAGTGGTTTTCTCCAGCTGTTTTATATGCACTTCTATCAAAACCTGACATTCCAAATCCTATAAAGGATATAATCAGTCCCGTAAGTATTAGAATAAAACTTACCTTTAAACAAGTTTTTTTTACATTTATGATTTTCATATTCTCACCATCTTCTTTCTAAATGTATAAGAGATTTTTTGTATAAATAATTTCGTAACATTTAAATATTTTACAAATGTAAATTGTGTTATCAATGCACATAAAACACCTATACCTAACAATAAAAATCCAAATCCTATTTGAGTAACAACAATATGGACTCCCTGCTTTAGGCAAAAAAAAGAACCCGCTATACTCCATAATCCTCCACACAAACCTGTAAGTGCTATCACTCCTGTAACCAAAGGTATACACAAAAATATTACGCATCCACATAATACTAATAAGATTATTGCGCAAAGTATAGATCCCCATAATGGAAATCCAAGAATCAGCAGTACTATCTGAAGGACCTTTCTTCCAACAGATGATTCTCTTAATATAATATTTCCTTGATCTTCTATAATATTTTTAGCAATACTCTTGTGGTCACCGATCTTATCTATGGCTTGACTTTCAGTGTATCCATCTTCTATATAATCATCAATCATCTCACTGTAATATGTCGTAAATTTATTGCATTCAGTTTCTCCCAAAGATGATAGCTGTTTCGTCAAATTGCTTAGAAATTCTTTCTTATTCAATACTCTTACCTCCTATAAAAAAATATATATCCATGATTTTTTTCCAATCATATAAGAAAAATTCTTCTATATGATTTTCCCCACTAGGAGTTATATGATAATATTTTCTTAATCTACTGTTATGCTCTTTTGAATATGTCTCATTATACCCATTTGCTTCTAGCCTTTTTAAAATTGGATATAATGTAGATTCAGATATTTCTATACATTCAGAAATATCTTTTATGATTTGGTAGCCATATGAGTCACCCTTTTTTAATACAGCAAGAATACAGATTTCTAGTAGTCCTTTTTTTAATTGTATGTTCATTATCATCTCTCCTAACCCATTATTAAACTCTATATTATCTTTATAAGGATTATTCTAGAGGTAGTTCAGGTGGAACGTCTTTATTTTTTTGTCATTGTCACTATTACATATAATCAAGGTGAAATTTTCTATTGTTAACTCCATCAATCTCATTTTCTAAGTTTGAAAGAAGATAAATATTTATACACATTCTCAAGCCTCCTTATACATTATACTATACAATACGTTGTATTATGTGTCAAGATGCATTTTCAACTTTTTGTGGTACTATCAGCAAACGTGTCAGTAGGGGCAAAGTAACTATAAGAATATAGTAACGTAATTTTAAAGAATTTTATTATAAATCCCTATAAAAATCATTTATACATAAGTTCTTATGAATAGACATCTGACAAACTTAAGATACTATAGTAAAATGAATATAGAATATAAAACTTAAAGTAATTTATATGCAAAGGAAGTAGACAATGGAGAAAACTATAAAACTGAGGTATCCGACATATCTTAAAGAATTTGAATGTATTGGTGGAAAATGTAAAGACAGTTGTTGTATTGGTTGGGATATAGATATTGATAAGACCACCTTTCGGCAGTATTATAAAGTTGAGGATAAAGAAATGAAGCGCATGTTTCAGAAAAATGTACATAATAATGAGTATTACCTAAGCCCTGATGTAGATTATGGAAAAGTAAAATTAAAAAGTGGGAAAAGGTGTGCATTTTTGGACGAAGAAAATTATTGTATAATTTATTCGAGAATTGGAGAGAAATATCTTTCAAATGTTTGCACATCTTTTCCTAGAATAACAAATATGGTAGATGGGTATTACGAAATGTCCCTTGATGTAGCTTGTCCGGAAGCTGCAAGAATTCTTTTATTAAAAGAGGAAGGAATCAAATTTAAGGAAAGTGAAGAAACTTTAGGAAAACATATAATATCAAGTGACATTGAAACTACCTCTACAGAATATAGTAACTCACCTATTAAGTATTTCAAAGAAATTAGAGACCTTAGTATTAAAATAATTCAAAATAGGAAATTTGATCTAGGTCAAAGACTTTATATATTAGGCGATTTTATAACTACATTAGAAAAAGAACTTAAACATAAGTATAATAATGTACCAACATTTATTAAACAATATAATATAAATTCAACTAACGATTCTTATAAAAAAAATAGGTCAAGTTACACATTTCAGATAGATTTTTTCAAAACAATGCTAGGTTTTTTAAATGTCTCTAAAGAAGTGGACAGTCTTTCTTTTAAGGAATATACTAAGCAAATTATAGCTGGATTCAAATTTGATAACGACGAAGACATTAGTAAACATTCTGATCTTTACACAAAAGCATTTGAAGATTATACTGAAAATTTTATGAATAATAATAGCTATATTTTTGAAAATTATTTGGTGAATTTTATGTATAACTATATGTTTCCATTTAATGAATCGGAATCAATGTTTGATGGATATATTATGCTTTTAGTAAGATCTTCATTTATTAGGTTTTATTTAGTTGGAAGATATCTATATAATGACCAGGATAACAAAGAAGATATAGTTGAATTTATCCAAACTTTCTCGAAAACCATAGAACATCACAGGACTTATTTAACTGATTCACTAAATCATATAAAAGAACATAAATTTGATAATATGGAATTCGCTAAAAAACTTCTATAAAAAACAAGGCAAGAATTATTAATCAGGTTCACCATGTTTTTTATGATATTACTGCTCAAATACAATTTTTTTTAGAAAACTTTGGATTTTTATCCGTTTTGATGTTTATTTTCTATTAAATTTACAATTAGTTCTTAGTTTCGTCACTATAATGACACAAATAGTTGTTATAATAAAGATATAGAAAGTAAGTAATTGATTTTTTTAATTAGAGTCCCCCTTTAATTAATATAAATTTAATATAAAACTTTAAAAGAACTGATGTAATTACATCAGTTCTTTTCTTTGTATAAACATCCTAGAACTTTTACTATACCCAAAATACTTTGCTATTTTCTTGTAATTCGGAACACCAATACCATACTTTTCTGCAATATTTACAATATTAAAGATAAGTTCATCCTTTTCGCTGCTTTTACCTGTCTTAATATCCTTTTGCATTGAAGCTGTTGTATCTGGACTAAATCCACTTAAAATTACAAGATTTTCGTCTATGAAATCGGTGTCCAATTTAATATTTAATGCAATTGCAACCTTTTGTAATTCCTTAAGTAGCAATATAAACATCCTTCTGCATTCCCCGTCCTTTTGAAATTCACCAGCCGGAGCATCATAATACGCTCCAGTAGCCGCATATGCAGACGTAAAGGAAATTTTTTTAAATATGTCACATCTTATATTATCTGAAATGATTCCATCTATTCCTGATTCCTCAAAGTCTAATTGTATTTTATGTAATAAATCCATATCCACCTTTATATTTTCTCTTGCTCCAAAAACAACTCTAAAAATCTTAATTGTCTGTGTAATCTCTCCAGGAGCTGATATGTACCCACCAACATAAATACAACCATCAAGAACAGTTATACCAGTCAAATCCTCTAATAACTTTTCTCCAGCACTTAATGCATTCAAAATTGGAATTACAATGGTTTTTGCGTGGGAAGCCTTCTTTATAATAGAAATAGTCTCATTTAATGAGTATCCTTTAACACATAAAAAAATCACATCAAACTTACCAAGCTCGCCGCCCCCATCAAGTGCTTTAACGTTTTTGAGATTTATTTCACCCTTTAGTGTTGAGTGAATAATAAGTCCATTTTCCTTTATAGCCTTTAAATGATCACCTCTTGCTATAAATGTAACATCTTTTCCACTACTTGCTAAATATCCTCCTATACAACCACCTGTACCCCCTGTACCAATTATTAAGTATTTCATAGTACACTCTCCCCCTATCATATATTAATATATTCTATTTTAAATTTACAATTATATATATATTTAAAAGAACTGTAGACTCAGTATCTATAGGCTTAAATTATAAATCACCTTTTAAAAAAAATCAATTAAAAAGTTCCCTCAGGACATGGCCTGAGGGAACACAAAACATAATTAAATTTTAAATTTTTGTATCATTTCCTTAAGTTCTTCAGCATGTTTTGCTTGATTTTGTGCTGTTACTGCCACTCGTTCTACAGATTTTGTTGTTTCCTCCATACTATCTTTTATTGTTTCTGCACTTTCAGATGATCTTTGCGCTGTTTGTGCTGTATTTTGTACTGCCTCATTTACCTGATTTATTGTAGCTGTAAGTTCTTCCGACATAGAAGCTATTTCATCAGACATACTAGTTACAAATTCTGAATCATTATAATACTGTTCACCCATATTTTTCATAATTTCGAACTGAGGGTGTACATTATCATTTATAAAATCTAATATATCTTTACTGTTACCAGAAAGGTTTTCAAATGCTTTCTGAACCTTTAAAATTGTTTCTTGTATACTAGCTACTGCTTGTGATGATTCTTCTGCAAGCTTCCTTACTTCATCAGCTACTACTGCAAATCCTTTTCCCTGTTCTCCAGCCCTTGCTGCCTCTATAGCAGCATTAAGCGCAAGCAAATTGGTTTGTTCTGATATACTTGCAATGGTGTCCGCCATTACCTTTATCTCTCCTACTACCTTACCATCTTCAATCGCTTTTACTCCACTCTTTTTCTTTTCGTCATATACCCTTGTTGTTTCGTCAATAGATAATTTTCCTTTTTTCTGAACCTCTATAGCCCTGTCTTTAGATTTACTTGCATTATTACTTCCTTCCATGGCTTTACTTGATAATATATTAATGCTTGAGTCCACTTCTTGTATGGAAGCACTTATTTCTTCTGTTGATGCGCTTGTTTCCTGTACATCATTTGTTATATTATTTACTGCTTTTTCAATATTTTCTGCTTTTACTGTAAGTTCTATCACCATAGACGAAAGTTCTTCACTAGATACACTCATCCCCTGAGAATTAGCTAATATACCTGTAATCAATCCAGTAAGTTCCTTTTGCATTACAAATACTGAATTAGCAAGCTGTCCAACTTCATCTTTATTGCTTAATAATGAATCATACTTGTTATCATAAGTTAAATCAAATTTAGCTAATTTATCCATCATTTTTGATAAAGACAATATTGGATCTCCTATCTTCTTTCCGAAATATATAGAGACTATAATAGTAATTATTAACAAAGCAAGTAACACAAATATAAAAGATAATACTAGTGCTTTAATTGGTTTCATCATAACATCTACAGGAACTGAAAAACCAACTTTCCAGTTGCTTACGTTTATTTTAGATGTTACAAAATATTTATCTCTACCATCATAATCTTTTATACTAACGAAATTACTACTTAAAGCTTTAGAATATTCACCATTCATAACCTTATCAACATTTTGAAGCCCTTTATCTGTAGGTTTAAACTCTTTATTAGGATGAATAATAAAATTATTACTATCGTCTATTAGAAAAGCATAACTGTCCTCCGTAGGCTTTGCTTTATCAAGCATTTTGGTAATTGATCCTGTATTAACATCAAAACCTACAACTCCGATTGTTTTACCATCTCTTATTACAGGTTTAGCTACTGATATCATCATTTCTTTTGTCTTAGCATCTAAAAATGGTGTTGAATAAATCAATCCATTTTTTTCAATAGCGGTTTTGTACCAAACTTTTTGGGTGCTATCATAATCTGCTGGTGCAACCCAACCACTTCCAACAAGAATCTTTTTATTTGCGAATCCTAAATATACATCTGAAGCATACGGGTTACTCTTTAACTCCTTTTGAAAGTATTTCATTATTTTTTTATTATCTACAGTATCCATACTTTCTATATAACTGCCAACCTCACTAATTATTTTTCCTTGACCATCAAGCCAACCATTAATAGTTTCTGCTTCCTTATCTGAATATGTAGAGATTTTGCTCTTAGTTTCACTCATTATTGAATTATATGATATAAAGCAAGTAATTGCAGCTGATATTAGTAAACTTAAAACACAGACTAAACACGTTAATAATGTTATTTTTGATTTTATACTTTTCATATGTATCTTTCCCCCTCATATTTGATTGAAAATTTAAAAACTTCTTTTTTAGGCTAAAATAACTTACTAAACTAAGTTATTCGTCAAACTAATCTTTTTTAATTATATTTTGCATTAAATTAACTATTAAAGATTATAATCCCCTACTTTTATATATCGTACAACATTCTTTTACCTTTACCGCATTTTTTAAAACAATTTAGTAGTTAATATTTAACTATATAAAATACACAGTTAATTATACTTGGGAACTAATTATGTTTACATTAGGTTTTGGTGACGTAATACCTATAAATTTGATATAAAAAAAGAACTGTTGAAATTTCAACAGTTCTTTTTTTATATCACCTAGAATAATATTAATATTTTCTTCTCCTTCTTTTTCTCCTTTTTAAATTTTTTGCTCTTATTATAAGCACTATTCCTACTAAAATTAAAACTAATATTCCTACCGCCATAAGATATATAGGCATATCATTCTTTGTTAAAGATCCGCTAGAAGCCTCTGAATAAAGCTTATAAGTTTTCACTTTTCCTTTTTGCGTTAATCTCAAGGTTCCAATACTCTCGTTTCCTTTAAGACTAGAAATACTGATATCAGATAAATTTATATTTTCCTTCAAATCTTTTTCATTTGCATCGTTTTTGTAATAACTAACATCCTCTTTAACTACTATCGGTACACTAACAGTTTTCTCTGGGCCAAAAAATTTAAGCGGTTTATATTTTAATGTTTCTGTTTTCACAACAGAATTGTTTGCGTGTAATACCGTCCTTTTCAAAGTATAGCTGTAGTTTATAATTTTCTCCATATCATTAAAAACATAGGTGTCATTTGGGTAAATCTCTGATCCCATGACAACGCCCATAATTTCTCTACCATTTCTTTCATAAAAAGCTACAAGACATCTCCCCGCCTTTGAAGTATACCCTGTTTTCCCCCCAATGCAACCATTGAGTCCAAGTAGTTTATTGCTGTTCTCAATTTTAAATGTTGTACCTTTTGATGTCGATAAAGTCTTTTGCTTTTTATTCATGGACTCTTTTACCCATGGATTTGAAAATGCAGCTCTAGCCAATATACTCATATCATAGGTTGTAGTATAATGATCTGGATCATGAAGACCATTAGGCGTTACAAAATGAGTTTTAGTCATCTTTAATTTGGCTGCCTTATCATTCATCATTTTCATAAAGTTTGTTGGATTTCCTGCAATATTATCTGCAATCATGTATGCCGTGTCATTTGCTGAGTACATTAATAAACCATCCATTACATCTGCACTTGACATGGTCTCATTAAGTGCAATTGGATGTAAATTAACATTTAATGAATCTGCTGGTTGAATTTTTGCACTTTGTGTATATTTTATTTTATCCGTCTTTACCCTGTTCTCAGCGAGCAATAGTGCAGTTATTAGCTTTGTCGTACTTGCTGGATACATTTGCTTGTCCACATCTTTCGCATAAATTATCTCGCCAGTTGCAACATCAACAGTGATAGCTGCTTTTCCATATATTGTTGGTACATTTGTAGTGCTCTCACTAACAGTTGCAGCAAAAACATTTAAACTCATAGAAGATACTAGAAATAATATAATCAGAATAAAAAATCTTTTGTTTTTCAACTTTCATCTCTCCATTACTTTTATTTATTACAAACTTATTACAAAAAACAGTTTGTTGTATATCATTTTACAAGACAATATCTTGGCGTATAAGCTAATATTATACCACATCTTTCAAATAATGTCATTGACATATGTTTAATTTTGCTCTATACTATTTAAACTATATGCTAATACATATAATTTAAATAGTATATAAAGGGGTATAAAATAAGTGATTAAATTTTTGTTAGATCTAAGTTTAAAATTTGAAGACGTTGGTGTATTGATAAAAATCATAATAACAATATTTATAATAATGATATTTCATTTTTTTAAGAAAAGTATATGTTCATTTATTAATAAATCAAACTTTGATTCACTTAATACAATAAAATATAAAAAAACGTCTACACTATCCGTAAATATCTTAACTGCTGTAACTATTATACCAATATGGATGTATGAGTCTAAAGATATATTCACATTTTTAGGAATATTCTCTGCTGGACTTGCCTTTGCCTTTCGTGATCTTGTAGCAAGTTTTTTGGGATGGCTTATAATTAATACTCATAAGCCATTTAAACTCGGGGATAGAATAAAGATTGGAGAAAGTCTTGGCGACGTCGTAGCCATAGATTGGTTTTATACTACTATATCGAGGTCATGGAAAATGACAATAGAACATACGGACAAAGTACTGGAAGAATTACTCATATACCAAATATACAAATACTCACTGAAGACCTTATCAATGAAACTAACGCATTCCCTTTTACTTGGAATGAGCTTAAAATAAGCCTTACACTTACAAGTAATTGGAGAGAAGCTAAAACTATATTAATGTCTATTGCTGATGATAAAGTAGGAGATATAGAGCGAGAAGCAAAAGATTCACTAAATATAGCATCAAAAACTCTTCCTATTTATTACGAAAATCTTTCACACACAGTCTATACTTCCATGGAATCCGGAAGTGTTTGTCTAAACTTAAGGCTTATTTGCAAGGCAAGAAATTTTAGAAACTTACAACATGCCTTAGTTGAAGATATTCTAGATGAATTTTCTAAACATGAAGACATCGAATTATTATGATTATACTGTATATATTTTTTTACATTTCATAAGATTATTTTAAAAACTATCCATAATATGACACACTGTTGTCAGTTTATAAGTGATATACTTATTTCAATATATAATGAATTGAGGTATAAGAATGACTAAATTAGAATATAGAAAAGACTATAAAGAATTATATAAGGTTGAAGTTAAGAGTAGTATAATGAATTTCATCCCTGCAAAAACAATCGTATCTGGTTACTCTGATACTAACAATAATTGGTTTGGAAACAACTACAATATGAATATTTATAAAGGGTGTTGTCATGGATGCATATATTGTGATAGTCGCAGTGACTGTTATCATATAGACAATTTTGATGAGGTGCGCGCAAAAGAAAATACTCTTGCTTTAATAAATCATGATCTTAAATCAAAACGTAAAACTGGTGTGATTGCTACAGGTGCAATGAGCGATCCCTATAATCCACTAGAAAAAGAATACAAGTTAACAAGAGGTGCTCTAGCACTTATTAACATTTATGGCTTTGGCGTCTCCATTTATACGAAAAGTAATTTAATTAGACGCGATATAGATATTCTAAGTAAAATACAAACTCACTCTCCCGTTATAATTAATATTACCATTACCACCTGTGATGATGAACTATGCAAAAAAATAGAACCAAATGCACCCCTATCATCAAAGCGGTTTGCTGCAGTTAAAGATCTCACCACTAATGGAATATTTGCAGGTATACTTCTTACGCCAGTATTGCCATTTTTAGAAGATAACGAGGAAAATATAGGAAGCATAATACGCCTTGCATACGAGAGCGGAGCAAAATTTATATACCCAAGTTTTGGTGTAACCCTTAGGCAAAACCAGAGGACTTGGTATTATAAAAAACTCGATGAGCTGTTCCCTACTCTTAAACAGAAGTATATTAATCAGTATAATAATAATTATGAATGCAACTCGGCCAAAGCCTTCGAACTAAAACAATTTTTCCAAAAGGAATGTGATAAATTAGGTTTGCTTTATAAAATGAAAGACATTATAGAAGGGTACAGACATGGATATGGAAACACTCAGCTTTCCCTATTTGATTAATGAAATATCATCACGAGGAGACAACACATGAATACTATTAACTCACAGTTTGTTATGTCATTAAGTATTATTTTACTCGGATATTTTCTAAAGAAAGTAAACATTTTAAAGGAAAGCGATGGAGAAGTTATTTCCAGATTGATTTTTAATGTTACGCTTCCCTCCATTGTAATAAATGTTTTTAGTACAATGACTATAGACAAAAGCCTACTGCTTGTCCCTGTAATTAGTTTTGTATTTGGATTAATTATGGCAGCAGTTGCCCTCATTGTATTCAAAGGAGAATCAAGGCGAGAAAAAGGAATGTTAACAATGCTAGTACCTTCCTTTAATGTTGGTCTTTTCGCATATCCTATAGTAGAGTCAATATGGGGAAGGTCAGGGCTCAAATACTTTGGTATGTTTGATATGGGTAATTCTTTCATTGTTTTCGCTGTTTGTTATATCATTGCAAGCATTTATTCAAGTAGTAAAGGTGAAGTGAGTTACAAAAATATTTTCGCGAAAACTATGCACTCAATACCTTTTCTTACATACATTATTACCTTAGCTATTAATCTTTTAGGACTTAGCATTCCGAAACCCATTATACAAATTACAGGAATTTTATCCAAAGCAAATATGCCTCTCGCATTACTAGCACTTGGGTTATACCTAAGCTTCTCCTTTAAAAAGACATATTTGAAAAACATGGCCAAGATAATTGCTTTAAGATACATAATTGGATTTGGAGTGGGTATACTCATTTATAATTTAGTACCCTTAGATCCAATGTTTAAAAAAACCATGCTAATTGGTCTTATATTACCAATAAGTTTTACAGTTATTCCTTACTCAGTAGAATTTGACTACGATACTAGGTTTGTAGGAACTGTAAATAACTTGACAATTATAATAAGCTTTATACTCATGTGGGCGATTATTGCTTTTGTTTAGTATACAAAACTGTCCACTATGTTACCAAATTATAAGCTGGATCGCAATATATATTGCGATCCTATTTTATTATTTAATTCTTCCTACTAACTATAACAGACAACTGGACTCCCTGTATCAATGTTGTCAAATATCGCTTTTGCTAAATAATATGGCGAATTTATGCACCCATGCGACCCATTTGACTTATATATCTTTCCTCCAAACACACTTCGCCAACTTGCATCGTGAATTCCTATACCTCCGTTAAATGGCATCCAAAAATCAACTGGGGAAGCATATCCTTGACCTACAAGAGTAGCATTTTTTTCTTTGTATTTTAACCTATAAATACCATCGGGTGTTCCATGATTAGAACCTATATTACCTGTAACAATATCACCTTGAACTATCAGAGACCCATTTTTATAAAACCATAAGTGCTGCGCTTTCAGATCTATTTCTACATAGGTATTGCCGATATCATTTTTGCCATGAGCTAAAGCAGTTTGAATATATGTGGGTTCTTTAGATATAGTTTTTCCTTCCTTTATTATTGAAATCAAAGCTTGCGTTTCTTTAACATTATTAATAGACCAGCCATAATCACCCCCACCTATTTTTATTGCGTTTCCTGATGATGTAACAAAATTTCTATCCTTGCCAATTGTACTGTAATTTTGGGAAAGTACATCTATATATTTTTCGACTTCTTTTTCATTAAATGTGACCTCAAACTTCTTATCAACTGTAAGCCACTTATTTATTTCAGAACCATCTAAAAGTTCCTTATTTCCTCCAAATGTATATGTAATTTTTGAAAATACATATTTATTAAGTTTATTTTTAGCTTCAATAACTTTTGGAGAATTTAAAGTATATGACGGCTTAACATAACAATTGATTGACTCAAGGTTTATTGTATTTTTTTCATTAAGTATTGCACCTGTCACATTATCATATAAAATGTCTTTATTAACCTTGTTACCACTCACTTCACCTACAATTACATAACCATTACCTGTATACTTAAGACTTGGATTTTTAGGTTCAATTATATAATCGCTATTAAAACAAGTAAGCTTATCCACTCGCTTCTTTAATAGGTTCTTGTCATATTTAACTCCTTCAATCATTTTAGAATCTTCTATATTAAAGAATGATGAAATCCATTTATAAGGATTCTGTCTATCTTTTAGTTCATTAAATTTACCATCCGAATTATACTTTAAACCAATTTCGCCTGCTTTAATTTGTTCATTTTTACCTCCTCGTTCCTTTATATTTATCTTATATGTATTAATCTCAGTTGTCATTTGTTTATTTACATCCTCCACACTTTCACATGAAACATTAATACAGTTTATTACTGAACCAAAATAAAAATGATTCATGAAAAATATTACCATTCCAAAATATATAACAAGTAAAGTTAAAATAGAAATTATAATACCCACAACAATTTTCTTATGCTTTTTTATTAATCCTAATGTTGATTTTTCTACTTCTGTTTCCATAACATCCGCCCCTTTAAATAACAAAATAATTTATTATTGACCTTTTTAAATCTACATTTCAGTTTATGCAATAACCAACCAATATAAACCAATTATTATTAATATTTTATGAATACAGAAAAAAGGGCAAGGAAGTCTATTTATTAAACATAAGTTGATTTATCTTCACTCTTATGCTAATATATCATTTGGAACATTTAGGAGGCTAAATATAATTATGGGTAATGAGGAAATGTGGATCGGCTATTGGTTAACAAAATCAGTAAGACTTTTAAATAAATTTCATGATAATAAATTACAAAAATATGATCTTACCTCTTCACAAGTAGCAGTACTTCAAAAACTCTGGGGCGAAGATGGAAAGACTCAAAAGCAACTTCAAGAAAACCTAGGACTAACACCAGCTTCAGTTTCTGGAATTCTAGATACCCTTGCAAATAAAGGTTTTATAGTTAGAAAACACGATGAAATAGATTCAAGAGTTAATAGAATATACCTAACTCTCGAAGGTGCTAAACTAGAAAAACTATGTCACGGCATCATTAATGAAATAGAGAAAACAATATCTGAGGGTTTCACTTGCGATGAGATAAAAATCTTTATAGCTTGGACAAAGAAAATGCATAAAAACATATGTAAAAATGATATAAAAAGTAATTTAAAATAGTTAGGAAACTAAAGAATATTAATTAAAAGGTGGTATTTTATATGGATAATTCAAATGAATTAGCGACTGAGAAGGTTGGATCCCTTCTTTGGAAATTTTCGATTCCTGCAATAATAGGAATGCTTGTAAATGCTTTGTACAGTGTGGTAGATAGAATTTTTATTGGTAGGGGTGTTCCTGATCCACTCGCTCTATCTGGAGTCGCTATAACCTTTCCAATTACAAATGTTATAATGGCCTTTGGAATGCTTGTTGGAATAGGTGGAGCAGCTGTAGTTTCTATTAAACTGGGACAGAATAAAAAAGAAGATGCAGAAAAGATACTTGGAAATGCCTTTGTACTTGTAGTTATAATGTCTATAGTCGTAAGTATAATAGGCCTTATATTTCTAGAACCAATACTAGTACTTTTGGGAGCTAGCACAGATACAATGCCTTATGCTAAACAATTCGGGTTCATAATATTACTAGGGGTTATACTTCAAAATTTAGGTTTTGGTATGAATCCATTTATACGTTCAGAAGGTAATGCACTTATGGCAATGGTTACAATGCTTATCGGTGCTATACTGAATTTTATATTAAATCCTATATTTATTTTCGGTCTTCATATGGGAGTGGTTGGTTCAGCACTAGCTACTATAATTTCTCAAGCTGTGTGTTCTATTTGGGTTCTTTTATACTTTTTACGAGGAAAAAGCGTTTTAAAATTAAGAAGAAAAAATATGAAGTTGCAAATGAAAATTGTGAAAGAAATATTAGAAATAGGAATGTCTCCATTTGCTATGCAAATGGCTGCCGGTCTTATTACTGTAACATTTAATAAGAGCTTAAAAAAATATGGTGGTGATTTAGCAATAGGTGCTTTTTCATTAATAAATAGCATAAATATGTTGATTATGATGCCAATTTTTGGCTTAAATCAAGGAGCACAACCAATTATAGGTTATAACTACGGTGCTAAAAGTTACAAGAGGGTTAAATTAGCCTTAAAATATGCAGCTATTATAGCTACCCTTATGTCCGTTGTAGGATTTGTGATTGTTCAGCTTTTCTCAGTTCAAATCATAAGTATATTTAATAACACTGATAAAGAGCTTATAGATCTTGGTTCTAGAGGAATAAGAATATTTCTTATAATGCTTCCTTTAATAGGTTCACAAGTTGTATTTACAAATTATTTTCAGGCAGTAGGAAAAGCTAAGATTTCTATTTTTTTAAGTCTTTTAAGGCAAATTATAGTACTTTTTCCATTAATACTTTTGATGCCACATTTCTTTAAATTAGATGGAATTTGGATGGCTGGTCCAGCATCTGACTTTATCGCTTTTATAATAACAATTATAATAATAGTAGCAGATATAAAGAGTATGAATAAACATGAGCTAAGTTTAGAGCGAATTAAATTATCTACTGAAATGTCGTTAAATAAAACGATTTAAGTAACTATTTAGATAGAATAAAAAAACAGATGCAATTTCGCATCTGTTTTTTTATTTATTATTCATTATTTATTTAGTTGTTTTAACAATGTACCAAGTTGCTTAATATATTCTCCATATTTTGCCCAATCTAAACTTTTTTGAGCATCAAGTGCTTTAGTATATAAATCATTTGCCTGCTTAATTAATTTAGTTTCAGTTTGGGTTAATGGAACAGTCGTCGTAGTTCCCTTTTCAGTTTTAACTACTGTATTTGGTGCCTTATAATTAAATATTTGTTCTAGTCCACTTTCAATATTATCAACCATCAGTAACTTGCTGTCGTATGAAATTATTATTTTTTTCATTTCAGGAATACTGTTTTTTCCACTAGCTCTTAAATAGACAGGTTCAATATAAAGTAACGAATTCTTTATTGGCAAAATAACAGTGTCTCCATATTGTACTTGAGATCCTCCTGTATTCCATAAAGAAAGCTGCGCTGAAATCGTAGTATCCTGACTTATCCTTTGCTTAAATTGGAACGGACTGTAAACCGTTGTTTCCGATGCTGGAAATTTATTTAGGAACAGTTTACCATAATTTTCTCCATCCATTCTGGCCCCTAAAATTGCTGTCATGTTATATTTTCCTTTTACATTAAAATATTGTTGAAGTATCATCTCTTCACTATCCATTCCTGGTAATTTTTCTACAAGGTATGGCGGAATAGTTGTTTTAACATCAGCACCTACAGCGGTTGCATTCTTGGAAACATCCCAAAAATCTTCCCCATTATAAAACACTCCAGCATCAGTTACATGGTATTTACTGAGTACTGCACTTTGAATGCTAAATATATCAGATGGATACCTAAAATGCGATTTAATGTCAGCTGGAACCTTCGACATATCCTTAAACAGTTTCGGGAATGTTTTTGCGTAAGTTTGCACAATTGGGTCAGTTGAATCTGATATATAAAAATTTGTATCTCCATCATAAGCATCAATTACAACCTTAACTGAATTTCTAATATAGTTTACCCCATTTTGTGGTTGCGAGTACGGATATTTAGATGATGTTGTGTATGCGTCAATTATATAGTATATTTTCCCCCCGCTTACAACAACATAAGGATCTTTGTCATAAGTTAAAAATGGAGCTACACTCTTTACCCTTTCAACTATATTTCTGTTAATAAGGATTTTACTTGTACTCTTAATATCCCTTGATAATAGGAAGTTTAACTCTCCCTTATTTATTGCAAACAAAAGTTTATTACCTAAATTCATTTTAATTCCAGCTTCTCCAACATAATTTGCTATTTTGTTGGCTCCACCTTGAGGATAATCAAACTCGCTTACCTTAGTATTTACTAATGCATAGTCATTTGTTTTTTCTCCAAAATAAATTCTTGGATTAGTTAGTTTGATATCTGTACTGTTTGCTATAGGCATATCCTTTATTACAAAATCAGGTTGCCCCTCTGTCGTAACAGCATTTACCTTACTCATTACAACCCCATACCCATGTGTATAAATCATATGAGTATTCTGCCAAGTAATTGGCTCTAATGATTTTGAATCTATTTCTCTTGCCGCAACCAATACTTGACTATATTTATTGTTTATTTTATATCTATCTACATCTATATCGGTAAAACTATAGTAATACCTTAATATTTGAACTTGGTTATAAAATTCAAGTGCCTGTGTAGATGAATTTAATTTAATATTATCTATTGTCTTCTTATTACTTGAAATATCCTCTTGTTTCAAATCATTTTTTATATTAAAAGGTGTTGTAGTAATATTTTCTATATTAAATGCTTTTTTTGTAAAATCAATATTATTTTGAATATATGGTTTTTCAAGTTCCTTTTGATTTGGTTTTACAATACTGCTTTGAACTACAGCTGCTGATATTACTTGTACAAAACTTATTAAAACTATGGCGGCAGCTGAAATTATTATGGGCTTAACCTTTGATTTTAAAACATTTATAAATATTACAACTGCAGCAACAATGCAAGTCACAATCAGTATTTTGTAAAATAGTAGTGTTACATGAATATCTGTGTAGCTTGCACCATATGCAACTCCACTAGGGCTATACACTAAATTAAATGAATTTAATAAATATCCAAGTGAAAGAAAAAATGCTATGAGTGAAGCTATTATTGCAATTTGTTTTCCTGCAAATACACTAAGTTCTTTAAATGTTGACTTAATGTCATCGAAAGGATTTGATATTTTACCTGCATTAAATGTATTTTTCGTTTTAAATACAAAGAATACCATTACTTTAATAATAATTAACAGTACTAATAATGTCATTATAAAACTATATAATGATTGAATTAAAGGAAGTTTAAAAATATAAAAAGACACATCCAAATTAAAAATAGGGTCTTTCACATTAAAACTAACTGCATTTATGAATTGAAGAAGCATATACCAATATGTGGATGAAAAAGCAAACGAAAATACAAGTGAAACAAATAAATTACTTGCTATAAAAATTTTATTTTCAATAACATCTTTTTTTGTATTTACCTCTACTACTTTTTTCATATGCACAATACTCTTTTTTATACCCTTATAGTATAACAATATACCAACATAACTAAGGATAAAAACAGGTACCATAAGTTTTAACACTGTAAGTATTTTTGTGAAGTATACTGAAAGGTAACCCATTGTATTAAACCACTCAATATTAATAATTATTTGAGCTATATTACCTATAGAAAATAAGCATACCAAAATAATTATAATTATAGAAGATAGAATAAACTTTTTTTTCTTACTCATAAACTCACCTCTTATTTATTTTTATTTTTTATTTTTTTATGTATTTTTAATATATCTTATATACATTATATCTTATATTTATCCAATCTACATTATTTTAATATTTTTTTTATAAGTTTTATTCTATTTCCATACGGAGGGAAAATAAGTTTTATATCTATAGAAGTACTTTTCTTTAGTATACTTTTTCTGTGAGAGAAAGTTTCAAAACTATCTCTTCCATGATACGCACCCATTCCAGAATTTCCAACTCCGCCAAAAGGCATGTTTGAACCTGCAACATGAGATATAGTATCATTTACGCACCCTCCACCAAAAGAAATTCTACCCAAAACAGAGGTCTCCACTTTTTTATCTTCTGTGAAAACATATAATGCTAATGGCTTTGGTCTATTATTTATCATTTCAATAACTTCTTCTAAATTCTCATATTCTAGTATTGGCATAATTGGCCCAAATATTTCATCTTGCATAACTGCATCCTGAAAGTCTACATTATCAATAATTGTTGGTTCAATGTACAAAGTACCTGCATTGGAATGGCCACCATAAATAATTTTATTCTTGTCTTTCTCAATTATTGAAGCTAATCTTTCAAACTGACTACCGCTCACAATTCTGCCGTAGTCAATGCTTTTAGAAGCATCCTCACCATAAAAACTTATCGCTGTGCTTTTTAACTGTTCTATAAAACTTTCTTTTATAGCTTTGTGCACAAATATATAATCCGGAGCTATACAAGTTTGTCCTGAATTTACAAGTTTGCCCCATAATATCCTCTTAGCTGCTATTTCTAAATTAGCAGTTTTATCTACTATTACCGGACTTTTCCCACCTAGTTCAAGTGTTATAGGGACGAGATTTTCCGCAGCTGCCCTCATCACTATTCTACCAACCTGTACGCTACCTGTAAAGAATATGTAATCAAATGCTGAATTAATAAGGGCAGAAGTAGTTTCTTTTTCCCCCTCAATAACTCGTATATAGTTTTTTTCAAAAGTTTGCTCAATTATTTTTTTTACTAATCCTGAAACAGTAGGTGTATTTTCAGATGGTTTTAAAACAGCACAATTTCCAGCGGCTATAGCCCCTACTAATGGCTCAATTAAAAGCTGAAAAGGGTAATTAAATGGTCCTATAATAAGCACTGTTCCATAGGGTTCATACATAATATACCCCTTAGATGGAAACTGATGTATAGGAGTCCTCACTCTTTTAGTCTTAGCCCACTTCTTTAAATGTTTTGTAAAATTACCTATACTATCCAAAACAAAACCAATCTCGGTACCATAGGCTTCAAATTCACTTTTTCCTAAATCCCTATACAATGCATTTATTATCTCTTTCTCATATTTTTTTATTACACTTTTTAGCTTCTTAAGTGCAGATATTCTATATTCTATATTCCTTGTTTCTCCTAAAATAAAAAACTTATTATGTTCATTAAGCATACTTTCTACTATTTCTTTATCAATTATATCCATATTAGAACCCCCATTTGATTATTAACTTATTGTAATTATAAGTATATAATCCTTATAACACAATTCTAGTCAAAAAAAGAAATAAAAAGAACTAAGTTCTTTTTATTTCTTTGGTTTACTTTTTATAATCAAATTAAATATAAATTAACTAACTTCTTGCAAATATCTCTTGAAATTCAACACCTTCAAGCTTTTCTTTTATTAGAAGTTCTTCTGCAACTGCGTTAAGTTTGCTTCTATTATCAGTTAAAAGCGTCAACGCTTTTGTATATGCTACATCTATAAGTTTCTTTATTTCTATATCTATTTTGTATGCTGTTTCTTCGCTGTATTTTCTATCTTTACCCATATCTCTTCCAAGGAATACCTCATCACTACCTGAACCAAATGCTATTGTTCCAAGAGTGTCACTCATTCCATAGTCCATTACCATTTGTCTTGCGATTCCTGTGGCTCTTTCGATATCATTACTAGCACCAGTACTTATATCACCAATAACTAGTTTTTCTGCAACTCTACCACCGAGTAACCCCACAATTTCTTCTTCAAGTCTTGACCTAGACATATACGATCTATCTTCTTCTGGAAGACGCATAGTATATCCACCAGCCCTTCCTCTTGGAACTATACTTATCTGATGAACAGGATCAGAATTTGGAAGTAAATTCATTACAATTGCATGGCCTGCTTCATGGTATGCTGTAAGTTTTCTATCAACTTCACTAACAACTCTACTCTTCTTTTCAGGTCCAGCCATTATTCTTGTAGCTGCTTCTTCAAGTTCTTCCATTCCAATTAGCTTTTTATCTCTTCGCACAGTTAAAAGTGCTGATTCATTCATTAAGTTTTCAATATCTGCACCTGTAAATCCAGGTGTTCTTTTAGCAAGTACGCTAAGCTTAACTTCAGGTTCAAGATGCTTATTTTTAGAATGAACTGCAAGTATTGCCTCTCTACCTTTTCTATCAGGTACCCCAACAAGAATTTGTCTATCAAATCTACCTGGCCTTAGTAGTGCTGGATCAAGTACATCCGCTCTATTGGTAGCTGCAATCATTATTATTCCTTCATTTTCTCCAAACCCATCCATCTCAACTAGAAGTTGGTTTAATGTCTGTTCTCTTTCATCATTTCCACCACCAACACCTGCACCTCTTTGTCTTCCTACAGCATCAATTTCATCTATAAAAATTATACAAGGTGAATTCTTTTTTGCCTGTTCAAATAAATCTCTGACTCTAGAAGCTCCAACACCGACAAACATTTCTACAAAATCCGAACCTGAGATGCTAAAAAATGGGACTCCAGCCTCTCCAGATATTGCTCTTGCAAGGAGTGTTTTACCAGTTCCTGGAGGTCCTATTAATAAGACTCCCTTTGGTATACGAGCTCCCATTTCCATATATCTTTTAGGTTGCTTTAAGAAATCAACTATCTCCGCAAGCTCAGCTTTCTCTTCATCCGCTCCTGCAACATCATCAAAACTTACCTTTTTCTTATTAGGATCGGCAAGTTTTGCTTTACTTTTACCAAATTTCATCACACCACCGCTTCCACCGGCGCCTTTTGACTGTTTCATAAATATAAATCCAAAACCTACAAGCATTAAAATCAATAATACATTAGGCAAGTACTGTAACCACATTGGAATAGTTGGTGGTTTTACGTATGTTTCCTCAACACTTGCACTCTTTGGGTGATCTTTAATAAATTGAAATAGTCTGGCAGATGGAACAATTGTTTTATATGTAGATCCATTTTTTAATGTTCCCGAAACCGACATTTGATCTGTTTCAACCACAAAACTTTTTATAGTATTATTTGTCCAATTACTTTGAAATTGATTAAAATTAATAATAGTTGATTTCTGATCTGTTTTAGAAAACATAAATACTGCAACAATAACAAAAATTATAGTCCATGCAGCAATACCTGATCTTTTTTTCATCAGAGAACACCTCTCTTTCTCAATATATTACTTAACCTCTTATGTTCTTAGTCCTTAACTTATTGTATACTTAACCATAAAAAATAATTCTATTGATTTAATAATACCTTCTACATTATATCCTTAATTGCCATAACTTCATAATAAAGTTTAATTTTTTTAATTTTTTTTTACTTATCCCATTATTTTAACCTTTCCACCCCTCCATATACTATGTTTATAAATGAGAGTATATCATAGCTATTATCAAAACACAACAGTTTCAAAACTACTTTGTTCAGTTATGTTGAAATAAAATTTTCATTGTGTTATATTTATAGAAAATCGAGAACGGGGTGGCAAAAGTATGGATATAATAAACAAATCCGATTTTGTTGAAAATATCAAAGAAAAAATTCCAGTAAAACTTGGAAGGCCTATTGATAAGCTACGTGATCTCGCTATTCTTAGAGCAGCCTTAGAGCTCGTGGCAGAGCAAGGATACGATTCTGTAACCATGGACGCCATAGCCCTGCGTGCCCATGCAGGAAAAGCTACCCTATACCGCAGATGGAAGTCTAAACCATATCTTATTGCAGAAGCTATAACATTTATCATGCCCCGCGTGCAGAAGTTTGATCCTACCCGTTGCGACGACAATTTGAGAAATTATTTATGTGAATTACTTAGCACATATTTCGGGGTAGACGACGAAGTTAGGCAAAAGGTAATGCTCTCCATCTCAACAGCCATAAGCAGAGATAAATCATTATCCGAAGCGATTCACCTGGATTGCATAACAAACCAAACATATATATTTCGCGAGGTCATAGCATGTAGCATAAATAAAAAAATAGATGAACACCAGTTGAAACTTCTCGCCGATGTAGGCCCTGCATTATTATGTTATAAGCTTATAGCCACAGGAAAACCTATTGAAATGAAATATGTAGAACATATTGTTGATGATTTAATAATTCCACTTATATCACTGAATAGAAATTAAAAACCCTCCTAAAATATTCATTACAAAACGATTTAAGTTCTTTACCAAATTTGGTTTTACATGTATTATTATTAAAAAGAAACATACAACTTATCTTAATGGATACATACTTAAACACATATGAGAGGAGATAATAAACAATGAGAATGACAAAAATAATATGTACTTTAGGCCCTGCTGTAGACGATGATGTTTTATTAGAAGAATTAATACTCGGGGGTATGGATGTAGCAAGATTAAATTTTTCTCATGGTACTCACGCCGAGCAAAAGGTTAGAGTTGATAGAGTAAAAAGAGTTAGAGAAAAATTAAATATTCCAGTTCCATTATTGCTTGATACCAAAGGACCTGAAATTAGATTAGGTAAATTTCAAATGGGCAAAGTAACATTAAAAGAGAATAATATCTTCATACTTGTAAATGAAGATATTTTAGGAACAGAGGAAAAATCAACTATCTCCCACAAAGAGTTATATAAAGATGTTAAAGTTGGAACTAAAATATTAATAAATGATGGACTTGTAGCCATAGAAGTCCAAAAAGTTGTAGGAAAGGACATACATTGCATAATATTAAATGGCGGTGACATAAGTAATAACAAAGGAGTCAATATTCCCGAGACAGATACCCATTTACCTGCAATAACAAATCAGGACATTGAGGATATAAGATTTGCTATAGAAAATGAATTTGATTTTATTGCTTGTTCTTTTGTACGAAAAGCAACAGACGTAAATGAAGTTAGAAAAATATTAAAGAAATATGGTGGACAAGATATAAGGATAATTTCAAAAATTGAAAATAGAGAAGGAGTAAATAATTTTGATGAAATACTAGCGGTTTCTGATGGAATTATGGTAGCTAGAGGAGATCTAGGCGTAGAGATACCTACAGAAGAAGTTCCTCTTGTTCAAAAAATGATAATCAAGAAATGCTATAACTATGGTAAACCAGTAATAACCGCAACTCAAATGCTAGATTCAATGATTGTAAATCCAAGACCAACTAGAGCAGAATCTAGTGATGTTGCAAATGCCGTTTATGATGGAACTAGTGCAATTATGCTTTCTGGTGAAAGTGCCATGGGTAAATACCCCATTGAAAGTGTAAAAACTATGGTAAGAATAGCTCAAATGGCAGACGAGTCTATAGATTATGGCAGTAAACTAGCTGCAATGAAATTTGATACAATGGAAAATATCACAAATGCTATAAGTTATGCAACTTGCACAATTGCCCTGCAGTTAAATGCAGTATCAATAATTTGCGCAACCCAATCTGGACAAACTGCTAGAATGATCTCTAGATTTAGAGCATCTTGTCCCATAATAGCAACTACATGGAATCCAAGAGTTCAAAGACAGTTAGCTATTTCCTGGGGGGTAACTCCATTACTAGTTAAAGCTGCAACAAATGTTGAAGAAATGTTTGAAATTGGTGTTAAAACAGCTTTAGATATTAAGTTAGTTAAAAAGGGAGATATTATTGTAATAACCGCTGGAGGACCAGTGGGAAAAGTTGGAACAACGAATATACTAAAAGTTGAAACAGTAGGCGAGTGATTTTAATTCCCCAATAATATAAAAAGCCAATCTAGATTAATACCTAGGTTGGCTTTGTTTGTTATAAATGCGATTTATTAACTTCTCCATCTCATACACCTACTTGACAATATAGAGTAGTGGGTGTATATTTTATCTATGCTATTAAGTAATACAAAGTAGGTGATTATTTGGCTAATTCAACGCAAATATTGAAAGGTTTACTCGAAGGATGTATTTTAAAAATTGTAAGTACCCATGAAACTTATGGTTATGAAATATGCGAAAAACTAACAGTGTATGGATTTCAAGAAGTTTCTGAAGGTAGCGTCTATCCCATTCTTATAAGACTGGAAAAGAAAAAGCTACTTTACTCTAATATGATTAAGTCACCTTTCGGACCAATGAGAAAATATTATTATCTAACTAAAGAAGGAAATATGGAATTAGAAGATTTCATATCATCTTGGGATAAAATTAAAAATAACATTGATAATGTATTGGAGGGATAGTTAATGATGCTCGAATGGAGACTTAAAAAGCTTAGATTTAAAGAGCAAAAAAATTTAAATGGGAGTAACTTATATTTATATAGAAGCATAACTTCATATATACAGCACAGCGAATTGGGCGGAACTGAAAAGGAAGAAATTCTTCAACAAGTCATAGATATGATGTTACAAGCACAAATAGAAAAAAAGCCAATGGAATTAATTATCGGGAATGACTATCAGGACTTTTGTAAGTCGATTATTGAAGAATATAGTAGTGACAAAAGCAAAAATTACAGAATATTAAGTTATATACAAAAAGGTCTATTTTGGTCGATAACAAGTTCAGTTTTTTTGTGGATAGTAATTGGATTAAAAAATTCTTCATTTACCCTAGGAATAACTGTAGATATGCTTATAACACTAAGTGCTATTTCATTTATTTTAATTCCAGCAACAAGAAAAAGTAGTCAAGAAAGTCCATCATTAAACTTTTGGAATAAAAAATATTACGCAATAAATAGTGGAATTACTGAATCTGGTTTTAATGGTTTTATTTTTGTGATATTTGCTATTTTATTAATAAGATTTATTCTTGGAGAGACTCTATCTACTAAAGTTTTTAGTTATACAATAACTCTACATTCAGCTACTCCATATATACTCCTAATACTTTTAATAATTGGATTTATTGAAATTTATAAAAGAATGTATAATAAACATCTATGATATCTATCCTTATTTTTAAAATTCAACAATGTTACTAATATATGTTATGATATTCAAAACTAGTATATGAGGAGGTGTGCACGTTGAATTATGACTTAATAAATTTAATACAGTTAATGTTTTTAGTGATATGTTTTGCTGGCATACTCTCATATACTTTATATACCTATAAAAATTTCAAACATAAAACCAAAGAAAATATAACAAGAAGTGTTTTAATTCAGTGGCTTGGATTTATAAAAAAAGTACTTCCAGAGGATTATATTATTTATGAAAAATATGTTATATGGATATATGTAGAACGATTAAAAATTGAAATGATGTTTTAGCCAAAATTATTCGAGGGAGGATAAATATGAACATCATTTTCAATTTTTTAAGTAGTTTATTAGATTCAATTTTTAATTTTACTGGGGATTGGGGCCTCGCAATAGTTTTTCTTACCATAAGTGTAAGATTAGTACTTTCTCCAATGTCTTTCAAACAAAAAAAATCTATGCACCAGCAGCAAAAATTTGGTATAAAAATGCAAGAAATAAAGGAAAAATACAAAGATAACAAAAACAGACTTGACGTCGAAGTTAAAAAACAATCTGCTGAGAGTGCAAAAAGTATGTTGGGTTGCTTAGTAACGTTGTTACAACTGCCTATAATAATGACTCTGTGGAGTGTATTTAATAAGCTTCCTGTGAGTGCTAGTACATTTCTTATACCATGGGTGTCTAGTATTAAGGTCTCAGACAGTTATTTTATAGTTCCACTGATATATGTACTTGTATCGCTAACACCAAGTCTTCTTTCATATGTAACTTTACTTAAAATTGAAGGTCAGGCAACACTTAGCAAGAGTAATATAATAATAATGGCAGTAGTTGGTTTATTTGTTGCTAAAGCAGCTCCAATCGCAGTTGGAATATACTTAATAACTACAAGTGTGTTCAACTTTTTAGAAGAGCTTGTTTTTAGACTATATATAAGAAATTCAAAAATTAGGAACTAAAAATTAAGGGCTGAGCAGTTATGTTCTAGCCCTTAATTTTAATTTTTTGATATAAACATTATTTTATTAAGTAAACAAATGTCAAATTACCTATTACTATAGATATTGGTTGTGGTTCAGTTAGTCCTTTAGGAACACTGCCATCATAAAAAAACAATGCATTATTTGTTGGATCAGCCCCGCTAAGAGCTTCACTCGCAGCCTTAAGCGCGCTTGCCTGTGCTGGTCTATTGATATTACCATTTAATACTGGTGTAAATTGATAACCTCCTTTTGTGCGTTCATTTATAACAGCACTGATTGAATTTGGAAAATATCCACTCTTAACTCTATTTACAACTACTGCCCCTACAGCAACTTGAGCACTATAAGATTCTCCTTGTGCCTCTGCAGTTATTAGTCTGGATAATAAGTTCAAATCACTTTCTGTATATTTTATTGCTATCTTGTCTGCCTTAGCTACCGTTTTATCTTGAGCTTTTAATTTAACTTGCGATGTAGTAGAACTAGTTGTTACTGGAACCTTAATAATTTGTCCTGGGAAAATAGTATCATTCCATTTATTATTAGTTTTCCTTAAGTCATTTAATGATTGTCCACATTTTTTCGCTATTACAGATAAACAATCCCCACTTTTCACAATATATGTTTTAGTTGTTAGTGAAGTTGCAAGTACATTTTGTGATGTAATTGTTGTAACACCAATTGTTAATGCTGATGCTAAGAAAATAGTTCTAATGCTTTTAAATTTATTCATTTTAAGTGTCCTCCTAATGCCCTCCATTTCAATTTGTTAATTATGGTATAGGCATATAAATTTATATAGTTTTACTCCAAAATTAAATTTTCGCTATTTTATTCTGAATATCGTCATATTATACCATAATAATATAAAGATGGTATGTTAATATAATTTATTTCCTAGTTTTTGTAAATTTTATATATAATACGTGTTATATTATTAATGTTATAAGAACATGACAACACACTTTATTTGCGTTAAATGGTTTACATATCTATCATATATGATAATATTAGTATAAGAAGGTGATAAAATGTCATATGTATCTAATAGCAAAAAATACTTAACAATGAAATATAATAAATGCGGTAATAGCGGTTTAAAACTCTCTGCAATATCTCTTGGTTTATGGCATAATTTTGGTTATTCAGATTCCTTTGAAAACTCAAGAGCTCTAATTCATAAGGCTTTCGACCTTGGAATTACACATTTCGACCTTGCAAATAACTACGGTCCTCCTCCTGGCTCTGCAGAAGAGACCTTCGGCAAAATCTTAAAACAGGATCTTTCTGGTTATAGAGATGAACTTGTTATCTCTACGAAGGCAGGTTATACAATGTGGCCCGGTCCTTATGGTGATTGGGGTTCAAAAAAATATTTAGTCTCAAGTCTTGACCAAAGTCTAAAACGAACTGGACTCAATTATGTGGATATCTTTTATCATCATAGACCTGACCCTAATACCCCTTTAGAAGAAACTATGTCTGCTTTAGATTTAATAGTAAAACAAGGTAAAGCTCTTTATGTAGGTTTATCCAACTATAAACCAGCTGAAACCAAAAGAGCTTCTGCTATACTAAAACAATTAGGCACACCTTGTTTAATTCACCAGCCCTCTTATTCAATGTTTAACAGATGGATAGAGGATGGTCTTCAAGATGTTCTAGAGCAAGAAGGTATCGGTTCTATAGCCTTTAAACCTCTACACCAAGGTTTACTGACTACAAAATATTTAAAAGGAATTCCTAAAGATTCAAGAGCTGCTGGCAACTCAGCTTTCTTACATTCTGAAGATATTACAAAAGAGCAATTAGAAAAAGTTTCTAAATTAAATGTTTTGGCAATGGAACGTTCGCAAACTTTACCCCAACTAGCCTTAGCTTGGGTATTAAGGGGTGGACATGTTACCTCTGCACTAATAGGTGCAAGCAAGGTAAGTCAAATCGAAGATAACGTAGGTGCACTAAATAATTTAGACTTTAGTGCAGGTGAACTAGAACGTATAGAACAAATATTAGCAAACAAATAGTTATTTAAAAAAAACAAATTAAATTTATAAGCTTCTAATCTACTAATAGTAATTCTTAATATATATGCTTTACGCACTTAATTAGAGGAATCTACAATATAACTTGCTTTTTGTAATAACCTGTGGTAGTATTAAGGAGTACTTAAATGAATAGTGAATAATGAAGCGCAGATATATTTCAAATATAATTTTTAAAATATAGTATTTTGTTATCAAAATTTTATTGGTTTGTTATTTCAAGTAGTTTAAGAAATAAAATTTCGGAGGTATACATTATATGAATGGTACAGTTAAATGGTTTAATGGTGAAAAAGGATTTGGTTTTATTACAGGAGAAGACGGAGTAGATGTTTTCGCACATTTCTCTCAAATAAATTCAGATGGTTACAAATCACTTGATGAAGGTCAAAAAGTTTCTTTTGACATAGTTAAAGGACCTAAAGGCCCACAAGCAGAAAATATTACTGTTCTTTAGTAGTAATATTAGACCAGTAAATAGGAAACTATTTACTGGTCTTTTGCTTTTTTGTAAAAGTCATATGCTGTGGTATTATATCACTAGCCTATGGCTTTTTTAGATTACGTTTATAAAAAACGCTTTGTATTAAGTATATTAATTTAAAAAGGATTTCATAAAATAATATTGAATACTTATATATAAATGGAGTAATTTTTATTGCTAAGTTTTTATATACAAATTTATGGAGGTGTCTAAATGGATAAAATAAAACTCGGAAGAACAAATTTAATGGTTACTAGAAGTGGTTTTGGAGCATTACCTGTTCAGCGGGTGTCTTTTGATGAAGCAAAGCATATTCTACGAAAAGCATATGATAATGGAATAAACTTCTTTGATACAGCAAGAGCATATTCTGATAGTGAAGAAAAAATAGGTTATTCCCTAGCAGATGTTAGGGAAAATATTATAATTGCAACTAAAACCCACGCTAAGGATAGAAAAACTTTACTTGAACATTTGCAGACAAGTCTAAAAAATTTAAAAACAGATTATATAGATATATATCAATTACATAACCCTGATGTACTTCCTGATCCGAAAGACCCAGAAGGTCTCTATGCAGGACTTTTGGAGGCTAAGAAAAAGGGACTTATTCGTTTTATAGGAATTACAAATCATAAATTGAAAAATGCAATGGATGCAGCAGCTTCAGGACTATATGACACTGTACAATTTCCTTTATGTTCTTTATCATCAGACGATGATTTATTATTAATAAAAGAATGTAAAAAAAGAAATATAGGACTAATTGCAATGAAGGCTCTCTCAGGAGGTCTAATAACTGATGCATCCTCGGCCTTTGCTTTTCTAAGACAATTTGATAATGTTGTACCAATATGGGGAATACAAAGAGAAACTGAGTTAGATGAATTTATAACCCTTGAGAAAAATCCACCATTATTGGATGATATCATGTGGTCAATTATTAACAAGGATCGTAGTGAGCTTTCAGGCGATTTCTGTCGTGGTTGTGGTTATTGTCTTCCATGCCCTGCTGGAATTGAAATTCCTACTTCTGCTCGAATATCACTTCTTCTTAAAAGAGCTCCTTATCAAGGATTCTTAGAGGATAGCTTTAAAGAAAAGATGGAACTTATAAATAATTGCATACAATGTGGACACTGTAAAAACCACTGTCCTTATAAGCTTGATACTCCAAATCTTTTAAAAAGAGAACTTAAAAACTACTCTGAATTTTATGCTAAGAATAAAAATGCTTAACTAAAAAACAAACCTCCTGTCTATAAAATGGACAGGAGGTTTGTTTTTTATCTATTACTCTTTAAAGTACTCAGGATATTCTCTTAGCAATATCATTTTGTCGTCATTTACTTTTGATAAGTGCTCACCAACTATTTTTATACCTAGCTCACTATCTTTAGCCTTTATTGCATCAATAATGCCTTTATGTTGTGCAACAACAAGATCCATGTTCATACTAGATATTAAATTAAGTGCCCTTATACGATCAAAATCTCCATTCATAAAATGAATGGCATTGAAAATCCGTTCCTTTTTACATCCCTTAAAAATAAGTTCATGAAATGAATTGTCTAAATTAAATGCAGCGGTATAGTTATTTTTAAGTACACAAAATTGCTGTTGATTAATATTAGATTCTAAATCAAACAAATAACTCTCTTGAAAATCCTCGCAGGCCAATTCAATAACTGCTTGTTCAAGTTTTAACCTCATAAATCGAGCATCTTCAACACGTTTTAAATCAATATAAGAAACTTGGGTACCCTTCTGAGGATAAATTTCTAATAATTGCTCAGAAACTAATAATGAAAAAGCTTCCCTAACTGGCGTTCTACTCACATTAAGATTATTTGCAATTTCATTTTCAGAAATACTTTCTCCCGGTTTAAGATTAAGATCAATAATATTACTTCTTAGCACTCGATAAGTATAGTTTTTTATAGTCTCATAAGAGTTTTTCTCTAATAGTTCAATTTTCATAATAAATTTTCCTTTTTTTAAATTACTTTAGTTTGTATAGCTAGTATGTTAGCACTATATATTTATATTGTCAACATCAAACCTAATGTACCTTATCACTGTATTTACCTTAGATTATATGTCTACCTTTTTAATTACTATATGTAAAAAAGATATAAATCCTGTAAAATTACAACTATCTCTTTAACTATATTTCATAAAAAAATAATAATAATATTAGTAAATCTAGTTAATTTATTATTATTTCTTTAGAACCTAATCAAATATCATTGAATATAGTATTATGTAATATGTTATATGGAGGATAAAAATGGAATATCAAAATAGAAATAAACTGACTAAATCTTCAGCATCAAATAATTGTATACCGCAGGAAACTGTAATAAAAAATGTTAGATTAGCTGCTGCTTACGTTCCTTACCAAAAACTTTGCACACTTTTTTCGCCGCTCGAAGCTCTTAAAAGAGGAACTGCTTTTCCCGAACTTTATAGCCCTTATGATGGAGAAGCGAAATGGCATAAGCTAGAATCAGGTAAAAAGGAGAGAGCTTATGAAGAGTAAAATGGAACTTTTAAAACAAATAGTTGCGTCAGAGTTTATGAAACAAGACCTACATCTATTTCTTAATACTCACCCCATGGATAAGGAAGCTATTTCAAAATATAATTATTTTGTAATTGAATCCAGAGGGTTAAGAGAAAAATATGAAATGAATTACGGAATGTTATCTGAAACTAACTCACTTAGTCCCTATCCATGGCAGTGGATAAACAACCCATGGCCATGGGAAGCTGATGCTAATTTCAAATTTGATAAGGAGGATATGTAATTTATGTGGACATACGATAAGTTCTTACAATATCCAGTAAAAATTAAAACTCCAAATCCTGCAATGGCAAAAATAATTATTACTCAATATGGAGGACCTGATGGTGAATTAGGTGCCTCATTAAGATATCTAAGTCAGCGATTTTCCATGATTACTCCTCAAGCAATATCAACATGTAATGATATTGGAACTGAGGAATTGGCTCATTTAGAAATGGTTGGCGCTATGGTTAGACAACTAATGAAAGGTGCCAGTCTTGAAGAAATTGAAAAAGGTGGCATGGCTGGTTATTATGTAGATCATGGCAAAGGAGTATACCCCGTAAGTGCTTCTGGAGTTCCCTTTACTGCTGCATATCTTCAATCAAAAGGTGACCCAATTGTAGATCTTACTGAAAACTTAGCTGCTGAGCAAAAAGCTAGGGCAACTTATGAATATCTAATACATCTGGCTGACGATCCTGATGTATTAGAACCTTTAAAGTTTCTACGTGAAAGAGAAATTATTCATTATCAAAGATTTGGTGAATCTCTTAGAATCGTTCAAGATTACTTACAAGAACCTCGGCTATTTACAATGAAATAACAGCGCAAATACCACATATTAACAAAAGAGAAAATGCAGATAAATAAAATCTGTGTTTTCTCTTTTATTAATTTAAATAACTCTAGCCTTAGGTTTATTTATGTTAATTTCATGTGTATGATATAATAAAAAGGTTAGTATATATATTGGGAGATGATTTAATGATAAAAGAAAACATTAACGATTATAATTTAAGTAGTGAGTTATTAAAAGCAATTAGTTTGTTAAATTTTAAGGATTTTACAAAGGTTCAAAAACAAGTTATACCTGCAGTGCTAGCACAAAAGGACGTAGTCGTAAAATCCAAAACTGGAAGTGGAAAAACAGCAGCATATGGCATTCCTATTTGTCAGTTAGTTGATTGGGAGGAAAATAAACCTCAGGCATTGGTAATTACCCCAACAAGAGAACTTGCAATCCAAGTAAAAGAAGATATTTTTAATATCGGTAGATTTAAAAGACTTAAAGTATCTGCTATTTATGGAAAGTCTCCTTTCACCGATCAAAAAAAAGAACTTAAGCAAAAAACACATGTAGTGGTTGGAACCCCTGGTCGCATTATGGATCATATAGAAAAAGGTACATTTGATACATCAAATATAAAATATCTTGTAATAGATGAAGCAGACGAAATGCTTAATATGGGATTCGTAGATCAAATAGAATCAATATTAAGTGGCTTATCAAAAGACCGTGTAACAATGCTATTGTCAGCTACAATGCCAAAAGACATACATAGTTTATGTAACAGATATATGAAAGATCCTATATATATTGAAATAGAGGATGAAAATAAAGCATCCGATAATATACTTCAAGAACAATATAACGTACATGAATTTGATAAAATAGATCTTTTAAGTGATTTAACCATTGTTGAAAACCCAGATAGTTGCATAATATTTTGCAATACAAAAGTGAAGGTAGATTCAGTTTATAACGACCTAATAGACCTCGAGTATACTTGCAAGAAAATACATGGGGGAATGGAACAAAGCGATAGATTAAAAGTAATGAATGATTTTAAGAAGGGTTATTTTAGATACCTTGTAGCTACCGATGTTGCAGCTCGTGGTATAGACATAGATAACATTACACTTGTAATTAATTATGATATTCCAGAGGACAAGGAAAGTTATGTTCATCGGATAGGAAGAACTGGTCGTATAGGTAAGCTGGGGCGTGCTATTACTTTTGTAACAAATCGTGATAATAGGTTTTTGTATGATATAGAGCAGTATATTGGTAAAGAAATTCCTTTGAAGGAAAGACCTGAATCTGAAGTCGTAAATAATGCCAAAGAGGAATTTATCAATAAAATGGATACAAGACCTGTTCTTAAAGAATCAAAAGGAGCAGAACTCAGCAAAGAAATTATGAAATTACATATTAATGCAGGTAAAAAGACTAAAATGAGAGCAACGGATATCGTAGGTACCCTTTGCAGTATCGAAGGAATGACTAAGGATGATATAGGAATCATCAATATAATAGATATATCTACTTTTGTAGAAATATTAAATAATAAAGGTGAATTAGTGTTTAAAGTTCTTCAAGACACACCTATCAAAGGAAGACTACGCACAGTAAGTAAGGACATATTAGCAGACAGATATTAATATCTTGGTACCTATAGAATAGACACTTTTAAAAGAAGTGTAAAACTCTACTGGGTACTTTATTTATTTGGAATCAGCTCATCGCCTTTGAATTCTAAAATATCCCCTGGCTGACATTTAAGCTCGCTACATATAGCCTCAAGGGTTGAGAATCTTATAGCTTTCGCCTTATTGGTTTTTAATATAGATAAATTTGAATTTGTAATTCCTACTCTAATTGCAAGGTCCGATAAATTAATCTTCCTTTTTGCCATCATTACATCTAGATTCACTATTATTGCCATGTATTTCACCTCAATTTATTGATATATCGTAAATATCTATATAGTTAAATCATTTTCTTCTTTAACTTCAATCGCCTGCTTAAAAACCTTAGAAAGAATTAATGTAAAACAACCTGCAAAGAAAAAAATTATAAACTCAATATCTGTGTGTATTCCACTAGCATCGATTTCTATTAACTTAAAATTTAAAAATTGATTGTTAATAAAAAAATTGATCACATAACAACCTGAAACTGTAAAACACGCAATAGCAACATTTCTTAAACTTTTAACATTTCCCCATACGAAAGGCGTCATTTTAACTAATGAATTTATGATACATCTAAGATAATACATTATACAAAGCAATGCAAAACCACCTAGAACGAATAGAGTACATGTAACAATATTTTTAGAATTAAATAAATTTGTTTGCTCAATTATCAAGGCCTTTCTCAGTATAAATAAATACACAATAAAACCTGTGATGATTAAAACATCTAACATTAACTTTAATAAAGATGATAAAGAAGTTTTCCCATAATACTTCATAAAAATTTCCTCCATAATTTATATATACTTATATAAACTTTAAAATAATATTATCACATTAATTTTCTTTTTACAATATAGATTCACTGTTTATCAATGAATTCATATTGCAAAACATAAATTCACTCCATAAAACATTAATCTACCATTCAGCTTTATTTTAATAAATGTAATAATTAATATTTCATAGAATATATTATAAAATACACAAATTACAATTGTAAACTAAAGCTTATAATTACAGTTGTAATTTAAATGGGGTGATATATCAATGTATAAAATGTCCAAAATATCAAATGCTGAATGGGAGATAATGAAAATAATATGGAAGAATCCTGGAATTTCATCAATCAACATTATAAAAGAATTAAAGGATAAATCTGAGTGGAAACCAGCTACAGTTAAAAGTTTGATTAATAGATTATTAAATAAAAATATAATTGGATTTAATAAATTAGGTTATGAATATTTATATTATCCTTTGGTCTCAGAAGATGAGTGTATAAAATTAGAGAGTTTTTCCTTTGTTAATAGAGTATTTAATGGTTCTATTAAATCCATGCTTTTGACCTTCGCCCAATCAGACGAGTTATCTCAATTAGATATAAAGGACTTAAAAGATATACTAAATCAACTTATTAAACGGAAATGTGGGGAGGATTAATATGAGGCGTAATGCTATTAAAAAAAATAGTAAGAGCAAAATACTTTTAAGTGTTTTAACATTCCTTTTTATTTTTTTATTATGTTTAGTTTTGCCTAAGAGTGCTAATGCGACTAATGAAGGTAAATCTCAAAATTACTTTTTTATTAAGGCAATTACTAATACAGTAGCTTTATTTAATTCTCCTAGCAATGGAGAAGAGGATACCAACAGTGAAATTAAATATTCAATCCTATCATTTTTAGGAATAGATACTTCCAATCCTATATCAATAATAACAAAAGAAATTGCTTATTTGGACAAAAATAAAGTTAGTACTAATGTAAACAATGAAGGGGATGATATAAACTCAATTGTTCCCTTTAAATTGGTTGAAAACCAGGTAAGTAAATCTAAAGACCCAGATGTTGTAGCAAACCTCATTAATAACGATTTGAAACAAACCTTAAATAAATCAAAGCCACGAGTACTAATATATCATTCTCATACAACAGAAGCTTATCGTACTTCTGAAAAAGATACCTCTAAAACTGCTTTTAATGCAGATGAAACACTAAATGTATGTGCTGTAGGCGATGTAATAACCGAGCAACTAGAAAGTAAGTATGGAATTTCTGTTATACATGATAAAACTGTAAATAATGTACCTGATTATAATTCAGCCTATAAAAATTCTGGAGTTAATTTGGATAAGTATTTAAAAAAATATGGAGATTTTGATTTAATTATAGATTTACATAGAGATGGCGTTCCAACTTCTAGTAATAACGTATTAAAAACTAAAATAAATGGAGAAGATGTAGCTGAATTTTTATTTGTTGTTACACGTCAAAACCCTAGGTATGCCAAGCAAAAAAAACTAGTAGATTCAATGGTTGGAGTATCGAATAAATTATTTCCGAATCTTTTAGATCCAAGAGAAATCTATTATGCAGACTGGGGAATAAATTTCTATAATCAAGGTAGAAGTAATAATGCATTGCTTGTTGAGGTAGGAAATAATAATAATACTATATCACAGGTAAAAAATACTGGTATGTATTTATCAAGAATATTTGCAGAGCAATTAAATGGTAAAAAATAATCCTATTACCAACCATTTTGAATGTAACCTTATAAAGTTACATTCATTATTTTTTCTTAAAACCAAATAAATTATTTAATAATAAGACCAAGTATGCTTGATAATGAAACTGCTTGCGTTGTTGTAACTCGTGCACCTTTAACATCAGCAATATTTACTCCCATACCTTCAATGTTACAACTGGTAAAGTCTATTCCTTTAAGACTTGTGTAGTTCATTTGAGCCCCAAGCATGTTGGACTCCCTAAATTCAACTTTTAAAAGCTTTGAATTTTGAAAATCTGAAGAACGTAATTGACACTCAAGAAACGCAACTTGCTTACAATCAGAATAATTAAAGAAAGCAAATTGGCCATTACAATTTTCAAAAATTACATCTCTAAAAGTTGTCTCACTTAAATTAATTCCAATAATTTTACAATTTACAAATTCTACTCTATGCAATGACGCCTCGTTAAAATCGACATTTGATAAATCACAATTTTCAAATCTTACATCTGTCATCTCTATACGTCTAAAAGTTATTTTATTAAAGATAACTTTTGTAAATATTACCTGTTTAAAATTCACCCTATCAGCTTCATGATTCTCTAAGCAGCAATCACTAACTGTTCCAAAAGAAAATATACTCTCATCCTCAATCTTCTCCTTAGATAACTCTATAATATCTAAATCTGTATCAAATTTAGGTCTTATAACTTTTGTTTTTAATTTTTTCTCTTCCATATGTATTCCCTCCATTTAATCTTAAAACAAATAATTTACAGATATGCATCTCTAAATAACTATTTATTTTATAATTACAAATATAATTATAGTATACTCTTTTAATTTAATCCAGGTAAGTACAATTCTAAAACGATACTAAATCATCTCCTGAGTCGCTGCAATATTTTTATATCTATTTTTTTATAATTTATAAAAATATCGCTATGCCATGATACGTATCCAATTTTTACCTTGCAAAAATACAGTAACCACTATATACTTTGTATTATCACTGATTATGATTATCAATTAAAAATGATAATCATAATCTAACGTAACCCTACTAGTTCTAACGCTAATGAATATGATATCCACAACTTATGTATAATTATATGTTCAAAAATTTATTTAGCAATATTACTTTTATTTAAGTAGTATTAAAAGGAGAGTAAAATGATGAAGCAAAAATTTTTTTTAATTGGGTTAGTAATTGTAATTTGTGTTGGCCTTATAGTTTTTAACAATTCAAAAAAAGACTCACAAATAACAGCAACTGAAAGTGCATCTACTTCCAATATAAAACAAGACACTCAGACAATAACATATCTAAACAAGAAATACAAACTTCCGAAAAATGTAACCAAAATTGTAACTTCGAGTTTAGAATCTATGGAAGATGCTGCAGTGCTTGGAGTAAAACCTATAGGTGCCATTACTGTTGGTGGCAAACTACCTCAATATCTAGCCTCAAAGCTTGAGGGTGCGGTATCAATTGGAGAAAAAATGCAACCTAATTATGAAACGCTTCTAAAGTTAAAACCCGATGTAATTATGTGGTCTTCTAAATCTCCAGGAACTGTAACTGAAAAGTTAGGGAAAGTAGCTCCAACCATCCCTTATTCACATATCTCAACAAATTGGGATAGCAATTTGCGTTTAATGGCTTCACTTACAGGAAAACAACCTCAAGCTGAAAAAATAATAACTGAGTATAAGTTAGGCGCCACAAAAGCAAAGCTAGCAATAGGAGATAAATTAAAAGATAAAAAAGTCATTATTGCAAGAATCAGAGGCGGTAGTATTTACCTTTATCCAGCAACTGTTTATTTTAACCCAGTTATATATAAATGATCTAGGATTAACTGTCCCTGAAGAAATCAAACCTATAAAAGCACAAGAAATGATATCATTAGAGAAATTCTCAGAAATGAACCCAGACTACATCTTTTTACAATTCGCAGGGAGTGAAAACTCAGAAAAAACTAAAGCATTAGATGAATTAGAAAAGAATCCAATTTGGAAAAGCATCACAGCTGTAAAAAATAAAAAAGTATTTGTAAACTCAGTTGACCCCCTCCTTCAAGGTGGAACAGCTATGAGTAAAACATCATTTTTAGAAGTTGTAAAGTCAGATTTAGTTAAATAGTAAGGGGAGTTGAATTAAATGTCAAAAACAAATTCAGTGCCCAAGATAATTCTATGCATAACACCCATATTAATTTTAATAACAATTATTTTATCAATTTTATATGGTGCAAAACATATAGATTTTATAGTAGTTTGGAATGCACTTTTTAATTATGACCCCAGAAATTTAGATCATAATATTATTAGAACATCCAGGTTACCAAGAGTAATAGGAGCACTTCTTGTTGGCGCATATCTTGCCATATCAGGGGCACTTATGCAGGGGATGACAAGAAATTATCTTGCCTCCCCGTCAATTATGGGTGTAAGTGATGGAGCGGCCTTTGTGATTACCATTTGTATGGTAATAGATCCAGGTATGACCTCACTTCATATGATTTTCTATTCCATGGTAGGTTCAGCACTTGGAGCTTGTATTGTCTTCGGTTTTGGGTCACTTATTCCAAACGGATTATCACCTGTACGACTTGCCATAATCGGAACTGTTATTGGTACATTTTTAAGCAGTATTTCTGCTGCAATTGCATCCTATTTTCAAATTTCTCAAAATATTAGTTTTTGGTATAATGCTAGATTACATCAAATCGATCCCACAATGCTTAAAATAGTAATCCCATTTGGAATAATTGGTATAACGTTATCAATTTTTATATCAAGATCTATTACGATTCTTTCCTTAGGAGATGAAATCTCCATTAATTTAGGACAGCGTACACAACTAATAAAAGTAATTGCCATAATATCTATTGTTTGCTTAACGGGTAGCGCAGTTGCACTTGTTGGTAAAATTGGCTTTGTTGGACTTATTATTCCTCACATCACAAGATTTTTAGTAGGTGTTGATTACAAGTGGATAATTCCTTGCGCTGCTGTAATTGGTGGAATTTTTCTAGCCCTTTGCGATGTAATAAGTAGATTTGTTAATTATCCATTTGAAACACCAATAGGAGTTGTTACTGCTTTAATTGGCATTCCATTCTTCCTTTATCTAATAAGAACTAGAGGAGGAGAGAAAAATGCATGAAGATTCACAAAAGTCTTACATAATAACAATCCTAATAATACTGTTTTTAATTATTGCTACAATTTATATTAGCTTGACAAGCGGTACTTTCGATATGTCTATTAAAGATATATTTAGGACTATATTTAGGGTTAACCCGGTTTCAGAATATGATTTAGTTATATTTCATTTTAGGCTTCCAAGAATTGTTATCGCCGGTCTTGTAGGCGTAGGTTTAGGAATCTCGGGAGCTGTTATTCAGGGTGTAACAAGAAATGGATTAGCCGATTCAGGCATTTTAGGAATTAATGCTGGAGCTGGAGCTGCTATTGTATTTTTTATGTTTTTCTTTCATGGTAATATCGGTTCCAACTGGCTTTCCATTATGAGCTTACCGCTATTTGGCCTATTTGGTGGACTTTGCGCATCTATATTAATATATTTTTTTTCCTTTAAAGATGGGAAACTGGACACAAGCCGTCTGTTACTAACAGGAATTGCTATTGGCTCAGCGTTTGGAGCTTTTTCTCTATATTTATCACTTAAAATGAAGTCTACTGATTTTGAAATGGCGACGGTTTGGATTTCTGGGAGCATTTATGACGCAAACTGGAAATATATTATTTCAATGCTGCCTTGGCTTATTATTTTAATTCCTATTATTAATAAAAAAGCTTATTTACTAGATTTATTCCAACTAGAAGAAACAAGCATAAAAAGTTTAGGCGTTTCAGTAGAAAAAGAAAAATCTATTCTTCTGCTCAGTAGTATAGGGCTTGTGAGTGCATGTGTTTCCGTATCAGGAAGTATTGGCTTTGTTGGACTTATAGCTCCTCATATTGCAAAACGACTCGTTGGAATAAATCATAAAAGAGTCATTCCAGTATGTGGTGCGATAGGAGCATTACTTGTCCTTGTTTCCGATTTTATTGCAAGAACAGTTTTCTCTCCAGCCGAATTACCTGTTGGAATTGTAATTTCAATCATTGGTGTACCATATTTTCTATATTTACTAGCCAAAGGCAAAACATAAGAGGAGAAATGATAAGTGAATATTGTTAAAATGGAAAATCTAGAAACAAGTTATAAGAAATTCGCAGTGTTTAAGAATCTAAACTTAGATATTAAACAAGGTAAAATCACTACCATCATAGGTCCCAATGGATGTGGTAAATCTACTTTATTAAAAACCATGGGAAGAATTTTGAATCAAAAGAGTGGAAAAGTTTATCTGCAAGGTCAGGATTTAAATAATATACCTACAAAAGAAATAGCAAAACATCTTGCTTTGCTTCCCCAAAGTCCAATTGCACCATCCCAGCTTAAAGTAAAAGAACTTATTTCTTATGGAAGATATCCACATCGAAATAATGCTAATACACTATTGCCGAAAGATAAAAAAATAATTGAATGGGCTATGGATATTACGAAAACTACATCTTTTGGGAACAGGCAACTTGAAAATTTATCTGGCGGACAAAGACAAAAGGTTTGGATAGCAATGGCACTTGCACAAGAAACAGAAGTTCTATTATTAGATGAACCAACTACATCTCTTGATATGGCTCATCAACTTGACGTTTTACAAATTGTAGAAAAGTTAAATAAAGAGCGAAAACGTACCATTGTTATGGTACTTCATGATATTAATCATGCGGCAAGATTTTCACACGAAATTGTAGCTATGAAAGAAGGAAAAATAATTAAAGTTGGGACGCCATCAGAAGTTATTACTCGCGATGTATTGAAAGAAGTGTTCCATATCGATGCAAGAATCATGATTGATTCTCATAACGGAGCACCTGTATGCTTTAGCTATGAGGCATGTCTGAAATGATAATATCATTTCACTATATAATTTCAAAAAAAATAGACAATATTAAATTGTCTATTTTTATAATTTATAGATTCCAACATGCTACTCGGTGCCCTCCACCTATATCTTCAAATTTAGGTTCTTCTTTTGTGCATTTTTCTGAACATTTAAAACACCTAGTATGAAAACTGCACCCAGATGGTGGATTAATTGGACTTGGCACATCACCCGTTAATATTATTCTACTTTTTTTCTTAGTTGGATCTGGAATTGGAATGGCCGATAATAGTGCCTGTGAATATGGATGCTTAGGTTCATTATAGAGTATATCTCCATCCGCAATTTCAACCATTTTCCCTAAATACATTACACCAACTCTTGTACTTACATGTTTAACTACATTTAACCCATGTGCAATAAATAAATAGGTTAAGTTAAATTCTTTTTGAAGATCATGAAGTAAATTTAATACCTGAGCCTGTATAGAAACATCTAATGCTGATACTGGTTCATCACAAACAATAAGCTTTGGATTTAGAGAAAGTGCCCTTGCTATACCAACTCTTTGCCTTTGACCACCACTAAATTCGTGTGGATATCTATTTCTATGAAAACTAGCTAGTCCAACGCAATTTAAAAGTGATAAAACTCTCCTTTCTATATCCTCTTTTCTTTCTGTTTTATTTACCCTCATAGGTTCTGCTATAATGTCACCAATGTTCATCCTCGGATTTAGAGAAGAGTAAGGATCTTGAAATATAATTTGTATGTTTTTTCTCATACTCTTTTGATCTTTTTTTGATAACTTAGCTATATCGCTTCCTTCAAAAATAACTTTACCCGCGGTTGGAGTCATAAGATTAACAAGCATTCTACCAGTAGTTGATTTTCCACAACCGGATTCACCAACGAGTCCTAAGGTTTCACCCTTAAAAATATTAAATGACACACCATCAACAGCCTTAACAAAATCCGTTGTTCCACCAAATACACCAGATTTTACAGGGAAATATTTTTTTAAACTTTTAACTTCTAATAATGGTTCCATATTTACACCTGTCCTTCCCGTTTATCACTGTATAAAAAACAGCGAACTTTTCTACCTTCATATTCAACAAGCTCTGGTTGCTTAACCTTGCAAATATCCATGCATTTACTACACCTATCACTAAAAGAACATCCCTCTGGCATATGTAGCGGATTAGGCACCATTCCGGGAATCATAAATAACTGGTCAACCTTCTCATCCACCTTAGGTATGGAAAGAAGTAGACCTTGCGTGTATGGATGTAATGGTTTCTCAAATAACTGGAGTGAAGTTGCTCTTTCAACGATATTACCACAATACATTACTACAACCTTATCTGCAGTTTCTGCAACTACTCCAAGATCATGAGTAATTAGAAGAATTGCAGTGCCAAATTTATCTTTTAGTTTTACTATTAATTCTAAAATCTGAGCTTGTATAGTAACATCAAGAGCAGTTGTAGGTTCATCTGCAATAAGTAATTCCGGATTACAAGAAAGTGCTATAGCAATCATTACTCTTTGCCTCATACCACCACTTAATTGATGGGGATAATCATTTATTCTTTTCTCTGGAGTAGGAATACCTACAATCTCTAGCATCTTAACTGCCTCAGACATAGCATCTTTCTTTTTTAATTTCTTGTGCCTAGTTATAGTTTCTGCTATTTGCTTTCCTACAGTAAATACAGGATTTAAAGAAGTCATAGGTTCTTGAAATATCATCGCTATTTCATTACCTCTTATATTTCTCATCTCTTTATTACTTTTGTTTAATAAGTCTTCACCTTTAAATAAAATCTCTCCACCTATAATTTCTCCAGGTGGATTTGGTATAAGGCTCAATATCGATAATGAAGTTACACTTTTTCCACTACCAGATTCACCAACGATGGCCAGTATTTCACCTTTATCAACCTCAAAATCTACGCCATCTACTGCATTTACGAGTCCACCCTTAACTCTAAATTGAGTTTTTAAGTTTTTAACTTCTAGTAACATTATGTTATCCCCCTTATTGATGAAGTTTTGGATCCAAAGCATCTCTGAGTCCATCACCAAATAGATTGAAAGCAAGTACAGTTATTGTTATAGCAATACCTGGAAATAGAATTATATGAGAAGCATTATAAAAATATCCTCTCCCTGCTCCTAGCATGCTCCCCCATTCCGCTTGTGGAGGTTGTACTCCAAGGCCCAAAAATCCAAGAGCCGCCGTATCTAAAATAGCGTTAGATACTCCAAGAGTCGCACGCACAATTATAGGTGAAATTACATTAGGTAATATGTGTTTAAATATTATAGCAAAATCACTATTTCCAATAACTCTTGCAGCTTGAACATACTCACTATCTTTAATTGATAATATTGAACCCCTAACGATTCGCGCATATTCAGGAATGGTAACAATACTTATTGCAATTATAGCATTATCTATACCCTTACCTAGAACACTCATAAAAGCAATTGCGAGTAATAACGAAGGGAAGGCAAGTATAATATCCATAAATCTCATAATTAGCATGTCTACCTTGCCACCATAATATCCAGCTATAGATCCTACAAATATCCCTATGGATAGAGCTACTGCAACTGCTGTAATGCCAACTCTTAAAGAAATTTTAGTACCATCTATTATCCTGCTTAAAATATCACGCCCCTGCTCATCTGTTCCAAACCAATGAGCTAATGATGGTTTTTGAAGACTTTGAGCTAATTCTCCTATATTCGGATTATAAGGCATAATTAATGGTCCCAAAATGGCAACAAGTACTAATATTATTATAATTACGAGCCCGACTAGAGCTGCTTTATTTTTCTTAATCATATACCATGCATTCCCAAGTTTGGATTCTTCTTTAGGAGTGTTTTGCAATTGTACTTCTTCATTTAAATTTTGGGTTATCATTTTATATCACTCCTCTAAGAATATTTAATCCTTGGATCTATAAATGCATAAATTATATCTACAATTAAATTAACAAGAACAAAAATTACTGCCATCATCATAACCGTACCTTGCACAACCGGATAATCTGTAACTAAAATTGCATCTACTACGTATTTACCAACACCTGGCCATGAGAATACTGTCTCTGTTAGTACTGCTCCCCCTAGTAAGGATCCTAGTTGGAGCCCTATTACCGTTATAATTGGAATCAATGCATTTTTCAGTGCATGTCCAAATATAACTGGTCTTTCTAAAAGACCCTTCGCTCTAGCGGTTCTAATATAATCTTGTCTTACAACCTCAAGCATAGTAGAACGAGTCATTCTTGCAATAATCGCAGTGGATGCAGACCCAAGTGCTACTGCTGGCATAATTAGATGTTTTAAAGCACTAGAGAATGCGGCCATATTTCCAGTAGCCAAAGAATCAATTAAGTACAAACCTGTAATTCTAATTGGTTCAAGGCCTATATCTATTCTCCCAGATACCGGCAACCAATGAAGTTGAACCGAAAAAACCAATATAAAAATTAAGCCTAACCAAAATATAGGCATTGATACTCCAAGTAGTGATACTATCATGCAAATATAATCAGCAATTGAGTTTTGTTTAATAGCAGAAATAACCCCCATAATAACTCCAAAAATAGAAGAAAATATAATAGCTGCTAATGCAAGTTCAATTGTAGCTGGGAAACGTGCCATTATTTCATCCCATACCGGAGTTTTTGACATAAGTGAATTTCCCAAATCCCCATGAAATATTCCTATTAAAAAATCCCAATACTGAAGATAAATAGGCTTATTAAGTCCAAGTTGTTCTCTTAGAGCTATAATCTGACTTTGACTTGCGTGCTGACCAAGAATTGTGGCAGCTGGATCAGTAGTAAACATGTGCATAACCAAGAAAACAAGCATTGATACTCCAACGATGACTGGTAATAGCAAAAGCAGTCTTTTAATAATATATTTAGCCATGGTTACCTCCTCTTTAAATCTTAAAAAGTGAAACACCGCACCTTACGGTATTCCACCTAAAAATCTTTCTTAAATGTAATTATTTATCTACACCACTAAAGAATACTGTTCCTGTTGGATGTATAGCAAACCCAGTAACCTTAGGTGAATATGCTGCAAGGGCTTGTGAATGTGATATTGGAAGCCATGGAGCATCTTTTGATACTACTTGTTGAATTTCTTTATAAACTTTATTTCTTTCCTCTCCATTTGGTAATGCTCTGCCTTTTACAAGTAAGGCGTCCACAATAGGATTTGAATATTGAGCTGAATTCAAAGTAGATTTAATTTCATGTGAATCAAGTAATGTAAGGAAGTTATCCGCATCACCATTGTCACCTGTCCAACCATAGAAGAATATATCTCCTTCTCCATTAGCAAGTTTTGCTTTGTAATCAGTCCAATTGTATGAATCTATTGTTGCTGTAACTCCAATTTTTGCCAAGTAATTTTGAACTGATTCTGCAAGTTTTTGTCCACCAACTGTATTATATGGTCTAGGATTTGAATAAGTAATAATTTTAACCTTTAAATTTGATTTTCCAGCATCTTTAAGCATTTCTTTTGCTTTTGCTACATCATATTTATATGGCTCAACTGTCTTATCATAACCAGGCATAAAGGATGGAAGTGGACTGTTTGCTACAGTTGAATATCCTTGATACAAATATTTAACTAATTCATCGCGATTAATTGCATGAGAAATAGCTTCCCTTAGCTTAACATCATTAAATGGTGCTCTTGATGTATTAAATCCCATATAGTTGATGTTCATTCCATCACTTTGATATATTTTCATATTACTAGATTTTAATTTTGCAATATCATTAGGATCAACTCCGTCAATTATATCTGTTCCGGCAGTCATTAAATCACTGGCACGTACTGAATTTTCTTTTGTAAACTTAAACACTATGTTATCAGCCTTTGCTTTAACTCCCCAATACGCATCATTTTTCTTAAGTTTTATTGACTGATTTTTATCCCAAGATACAAAAGTATAAGGCCCTGTACCAACTGGATTTTCAACAAATTTAGCTCCAAACTTTTTAGCTGCTGTTGGACTTACAATTGGAGCTGCAAGGCACATTGCAAGATTGGCTAAAAACGGAGTATATTTATTTTTAAGCGTAAACTTAACTGAATAATCGCCAGTTTTTTCAAGTTTTGATACTGGTCCAAATGTGAAAGATGCATAAGGCATATCATTTGTAGCCTTTGGAGGCAGTTGTCTCCCAACACTATATATAACCGAATCTGCATTAAAAGGTGTTCCATCTTGGAACTTAACATTCTTTCTTAAATTAAAAGTATATTCTTTTCCATCAGTACTAATTTTCCAATCCGTAGCAAGACTAGGTTCAATATCAGTAGATCCATCTTTGTATTTAAGAAGACCTTCATAAACATTAACAATAACCTTAGCAGACTCACCATCATCTACATAAGCTGGATCTAATCCTCTAGGATCTGCTCCCTGAGAATAAATTATTGTTTTTGGCGTTCCTGTTTTGGTTGCGGTAGCCTTTGAACTTCCACAACCTGTAAACGCGGCACTTAATACAAGTACCCCTGTAAGCATCATAGCAATATATTTCCTTTTCATATTAATTTGCCCCCCTGAAATATTCATTTTGGAATCATGCATTTATTTAGCCTATTTTACCACCATAAATTTAAAATTGCAAGTTTTATTAATTACAAATTCAATTAATTGTTTATTGCACCTATGCAACTATGTATATGTCATAAAATCTATTTTTATTAATTATTAATTAAGTACTCTTTCATATTTAATATATAATTTTTAAACTACGTTATATAAACTATTGATAAATATGTTTTTTACTGCAATAATAAGTATAGGTTAAGATATAAATTAAAATAAAAAATTGTTATTATAATCAAACTAATATTGGGGGAAAATATATGGAATCAGTTAATATTTTAGGTACGGGGAGTGCTATGGTTACAAAATGTTATAACACTTGTTTTACCATTTCTAGCGGTAAAGAGCATTTTTTAGTAGATACAGGTGGTGGAAATACCATACTCTCAAACCTAGAAAAATTAAACATAGATATAGGCAATATCCACAATGTTTTTATATCTCATAGACATAACGATCATATTTCTGGCATTGTTTGGATCATCAGGGCTGTAGCTCAGCAAATTATGAATGGAAATTATGACGGCAATCTAACAATTTATTGCCACAAAAATAATGTTGATATAATAAACACAATAAGCGACTTACTATTAGATAAAAAATTTACAAAGTATATTGGAAACAGAATACTATTTAATGAAATTTATGATAAGTGCACTGTTACTATACTAGACTTAAATATAAATTTTTTTGATATTAGAAGTACTAAAGAACTTCAGTTTGGCTTTAATACAATACTTAAAAACGGAAAAAGTTTGGCTTTTTTTGGTGATGAGCCTTATAATGAAGAGTTATTTGAATATGCTAATAATGTAGATTATCTTTTTCACGAAGCCTTTTGTTTATATTCACAAAAGGATATCTTTAAACCTTATGAAAAACATCATGCTACTGTAAAAGATGCTTGTGAAAATGCATCTAAACTAAATGTAAAAAATATAGTTCTATTTCATACTGAGGATAAAAATATATTAAATAGAAGAAAACTATATACTGATGAAGGCAAGAAATTCTTCACAGGAAATATTATTGTTCCTGATGATTTAGATATTATTAAATTGTAAATGATTTAATGACATTTCAGAAGGAAAGTCTCCCACTTTTATAAGTGGGAATATAAATCTCCTTCTGAAGTCATTAATATTGCAGCTCCGCAGGAGATGATTTAATATTAAACAAACAAAATATTTACCATAAGTCTGTGCCCATAATATTCTAAGGATATTATGGGCGCAGATTTTTTTATGCAATAACAAATATATAACATGCTCTTCTATAAAATTATATTCTAAATAAGAATACTTTTCCTATAAATAGTTCAGAATAAAAAAGAGTGATATATGCACATGGAAGGAGTAAATTATGAAAGTTGGTATTCCTAAAGGGTTATTATATTATAAATACTACCCCTTTATAAAAAGATTCTTAAGTGAACTAGGTGTAGAAATAATTACATCTACAGATACGAATAAAAATATTTTAAATGAAGGAATTAAATATTGTGTAGATGAAGCATGTCTCCCTATAAAGATATTCCATGGACATATCTTAGATATAAAAGATAAATGTGATTTATTAATAATACCAAGATTTATGAGGGTACGCGAGCGCGAATTTATATGCCCAAAGTTTTGCGGTCTTCCAGAAATGATCCTATGTAGCATACCTAATATGCCAAAAGTAATGACAGAACCTATCTATGCAACAAGCGAGAAGGAATTATATACTTGGTGCAAAAAATTAGCTACCATGATTACAAAAGACAAACGCAAAACAAAGGTTGCATTTAACAATGCTCTAGAGGAACAAAGAAAGACTAAATTTGGTATCAAAGATGAAGGCTATAAAATAACTATCGCTCTAGTTGGGCATCCATACAATCTCTACGATACCTTTATTAATATGGATATAGTAAAGAAATTAAACAAATTAGGAGTAGGAATCATAACAGAGGAATGCGTGAGTGAAGAACAAATTAAATCAGAAGTAAATACTCTTTTTAAACGTCCCTTTTGGACTTTTGCATCAAATTCTTATGGCTTTACAACTAGTATAGCTAAAAATAAAGAAATAGATGGTGCTATATATATATCATCCTTTGCTTGTGGAATAGACTCTGTTGTAATTGAACTTATTAAAGATAAGCTTTGCGATTTCCCTCTTTTAGTCTTAAAAGTTGATGAACATACTGGTGAAGGTGGTCTAGATACAAGAATTGAGGCCTTTATTGATATGATTGAAAGGAAAAATAACAATGAAGATAACATTTCCACATTTCGGCAACACACATCTTGCAGCTAAAGCATTATTTGATGGTCTCGGTATAGAATGTATAATTGCACCATTTAGTAGTAGCGGAGCATTGGAGCTAGGTTCGACGTTTTCTCCTGAAGAAATGTGCTTACCTTATAAAATTATGATGGGTAATTATTTGCAGAGTATAAAACTTGGGGCTGATACCATACTCCTTCCTGGAAGCTGTGGTCCTTGTAGATTTGGTGAGTACTGCGAATTGCAAATAAATGCACTTAAGAAAATGGGTCACAACTTAACTTTTATTGTAGTTGATAGTCCTTTTGACATTGGCAAAAATGAATTTTTAAATCGCCTATCCAAGATATCAAATAATAGTAAAGAAGGTAAATTACAAAAAATCAAGGCATTAAAAGTGGCCTACAAGGTAAATGAGCTTATAGATAAAATTGAAAGTAAAGTACATTATTTAACAGGATTTGAAGTTAACAAGGGTCAATTTAAAAACCTTTTAAAAGAATGTACCACTAATGCCGCCAAGGCACTTTCGCCACCACAGATGGTGAGCATTTTAAAAGAATATAATAATAAAATAGATAATGTTCCTATTAATAAAGATAAGGCCCCAATTAAAATTGCAATTATTGGTGAAATTTATACTATAATTGAGCCATTTGCTAATCTATATATAGAAGATAAACTTATGGACTATGGCGTATCCACTAAAAGAAAACTTACCCCTACTTGGTGGATTAAAAATACATTACTTAGCCCATTTAAACTTAACTCAATTGACATAAGAAAAGCCTCTAAAGAATATCTTCCATATTATATTGGTGGTCACGCTAGAGAATGTGTAGGCGAAGTGCTTCTTGCAGAAAAAGAAAGTTTTGATGGAGCAATTCAAATTTTTCCTATGGGATGTATGCCTGAAATTGTATCAAAATCAATTTTAACTAAAATTTCAAGTGATAAGAATTTTCCGATAATGACTTTAATAGTAGACGAAATGACTGGAGAAGCCGGCTATATTACTAGGATAGAAGCATTTGTAGATATGTTAGAGAGGAGAAAAAACAATGTACTATATGGGAGTTGATGTAGGATCTGTAAGTACCAACATTGTACTATTAGATAATTCATTAAATGTTATAGAAAAATTATATTTAAGAACGAAAGGTAAACCTATAAAAGCAATTCAAGATGGATTAAAAGTATTAAACAAGAAATATGATACTAAACAAATAAAATCTGTTGGAACTACTGGAAGTGGAAGACAAATGGCATCTTTTTTAATAGGTGCAGACATTGTAAAAAATGAAATTACTGCTCATGCAGTTGCAGCCCTTGAAATTGACAAAGAAGTAAATACCATATTAGAAATAGGTGGTCAAGATTCAAAGATAATACTATTAAAAAATGGTATAGTAACAGATTTTGCAATGAATACAGTATGTGCAGCAGGTACAGGGTCTTTTCTTGATAGGCAAGCAGAAAGGCTAGAGATACCTATTGAAGATTTTGGAGACTATGCATTAAAGTCAAAATCACCTGTTAGAATAGCTGGAAGATGTGCTGTTTTCGCAGAGTCTGACATGATACATAAGCAACAGCTTGGATATAATGAAGAGGACATAATAGGTGGGCTTTGCGAAGCAATGGTAAGAAATTATTTAAGCAATGTTGGAAAAGGTAAACAAATCCGGTCAAAAATATTTTTTCAAGGTGGTGTTGCAGCGAATATTGGTATTAAAGCAGCTTTTGAGAATGCCTTAAATACTGAGGTTTATGTCCCAGCTCATTATAATGTCATGGGTGCTATAGGGGCTGCAATACTTTCAAAGGAAAAAAACATGAGGATAGGTAAAACAAATTTTAAAGGGTTTGAAATAGCATTTAATGATTTTGTACCCAGAAATATTGAGTGCAATGGTTGTGGTAATAATTGTGAAGTAATTGCAATAAAAGATGGCGAAAAGACCGTAGGCTGCTTTGGAGATAGGTGTGGCAAATGGAGCAATAAAATGGAACTCAAAAAGAGAGATATTAGATAAATATTTATCTAATACCTCTACTTTTTTAGTATCTTATTCCATACAATTACTTATCTAAAGTTTTCATATAATCAAGTTGTTTCTCTGCTGTTTTCTTCATATCATTTATAAGAGTAGTTTCTTCAATTGCTAATTTTTGTATATCACTCATGTTTTTATTGAATTTAGCTAATGTAGCAGGTGATTTAAAATATACCATGTTGTTCTTTACTTCATAATTTCCCTTTTCACTTACCATAAAGGTTACACTATCATTTATTTTTTTAATAAAGCTTGTTTCAAATGCTATATATTTCTTTATCATAGCACTTGATTGAAGTTGTCCCTTTTCAAACCCAGCCGCTACATCTTCTTTATAAACTTGCGGAATATCTACGTTATTTACATCTGTATTCATTTTTTCAGTGATTTTATTAGCCTCTGTTTCAAATTTACCAAGTCCACTAATTAAGGTTTTTAATCTTTCCTGAGAATCCTTAGTTTTAGCTGGAGTACTAAATGTATCGGCTGATAATAAAGTCTCAACATGAGCTTTAGATACGTCTGTTTTCATATTAGCACTCAATTTTTGATAAGAAATAAAATATTGATTACATAAATCTAAAAGAGGTGCCATATTACCATATTTAGAATTTTCTAATTTATCAGAACTTAAATCTTTTCCAGCTGCATAATCACTACTTATACTTATTAATTTGTGCATAGCAACCTTGTTAAAACTAATCTCCTCAGTTCTTTTGTTGATTGCATTAGCTGTTGTTACAGTTGACGCGAGCATGAAAATTATTGAAAAAATCATTAGAGCGCAGCCTTTTTTCTTTTTAAAAATTAATCTAACTATATATGCTATAAGAACAACTGCGATTATTCTTCCAATTATATATCCCAGTTGGCTACTTATATTAGCTGTTTTTAAATAAACACTCCTCTGAACTAAAATCTCTACTATTGATATTATTGCCCCTATTACGAAAAATATTATTGCTAAAATAGTAAATATTTTACTTTCAGCATGTTGTTCATGTAACTCATTTTCAACCATGTTGTTTTCATTCATTTGCTAAACATCCCCTTTATCATAAGTGTAATATTACCATATCGCACAATTATATACAACCAAAAGTGACAAAATTGTAATAAATAATCATTAAAGTGATGTTTTCTTCTGTTAATATAGTGTAGAATAAAGTATTTGTCGTTTTATAAGATTAATATGTATTTTTTCAGTATACATCAGCTGATATTCTATTTCTTCCATTTCTTTTAGCAATATAAAGCTCATTATCAACTTTTCTTATAAATTCATTTATTGTTATATTTTCATTAGGAAAAACAGAAGATATTCCTATTGATAAAGTGATTCTATCTGAAATTTCCGAAAATTCATGTCTAATATTCAACTTTTTCAATTTACTTCTTAAATTTTCCCCAAATTTAATTGCATAATCAATTGAACTTTCTGGCAATAAAATCACAAATTCATCACCACCAAACCTTGCAACAAAATATGGTCCATTATTCAAGTTTGCCAAGATACTAGCAACTCTAGCTAAGCAATTGTCTCCCTCTAAATGGCCAAAGTTATCGTTATACTCTTTAAAATAATCTATATCAATGATTAGTAGAGCTAAACTATTTCTTTCTCTTATACTACTCTCCCAAACATCATTTATGTAGATATCAAACTTTCTCCTATTCGGAATCCCCGTTAAACTATCGTTTTCAGACAAAGATAATAATATTTCATTCACTTTTTCTAATTCAATTTGAATTCCTTTTGTTTTTATAACTTCCATTTCTAGTTCCATTGATTTTATTGAATTATTAATTGCTATAGCAGCATAAGATGATAGTGCTTTAACCATTTCAATATGGTATGGTGTAAAAGCATTTTTACCTTTACTTTGTATTGACATTACTCCTATAATCTTCGTATTTACTATAAGAGGACAAAACATAAGTGAATTTATTTCAGCATTGTAATTCAATTTTAGTTGATTATTAAATGCCCCCTCGTTAATATATCTCGGAAACTCTTTATTAACATCATTAATTATAATCAACTCACCACTCTCAATACATTTTTCAGTAAAACTTTGTTTACTTAAAAGTGAAAGAGCAGGTATATTTTCCTTTTTACCAAAAATAATAGCATCTAAATAATTTATCATAGAGTTGTTCTCATCATAAAGACCAATACAAAAATAAGACAAATCCATGAAATCCTTAATACTTGAATAAAGTATATCTAATATCAAATGTTCATTTAAAGTTGAAGTTATTTTCTGTCCTAGTTCACTAATAATAGATATTTTTTCAACAAGCATTTGCAGCGATTGTGATTCTATTTTTAAGTTTTCATTTTTCTCTATAATTCTATTATTCTCTTTCTCAATTTCTAACATCTTCTTTTTCATATTTAAACTTTGAATAATATTTTTTTTATAATCTTCTATATGTTTTTTTTCGTACTTATAGTGCAATTTCATATATCTAAAAGAGGATTCATATTCTCCTGACTTTTCATATAATATTGATAACATCATCGATATCTCAGATACTTTTTCATGTTGTTTATATTTTATTGATACATTACAGGCATCTATTAATATATCAATTGCTTTTTTTATTTTTTTTCGGTCCATCATGTATTCATAATAACTAAGTAATGCATCAATTTTATAACTAGGTATTGCTTCTTTTTCATTCAAATTTATAGCAATATAAAAATATTCATCAGCCTTTGCGTAGTTTCTCTTTTTCCATGAAGTCTGAGCTAATAATTTATAGATATCAGCATCCGCTATAGTATAATTGTACCGTTTCATGTACTTTAAAGCTTTATATGAAAGAATATTCGCCTCTTCATAATCCTCTAATAAGTAATAAATCTCACCTAAGCTAAGGATAGTTACTCCACTAGATAAACTATAATCCGATAAAGAATCTATGTCATATGCTCTTTCACTATAACTTAATGCTTCTTTGTATTCATTAAGCAATTTATAATTTTCTGCAATATTATTTAAAGTAAGCATTATCGATTTTTTCGAAGTAGCCTTATTATCATATCTTTTACCTAAATCAATTTCTATTGCGACTATTTGTGCTTTATCATAAAAACTCATACTTTTTTCAATATCACCTAACTCACTAAATATAATACCTAATAAATTATATTCCAACCATATGAGATCACAAAATCCTTCTTCAATAAAATAATGTAGTGAAACAAATATTAATTCTAAGGCTTTTTCATCATTACCGATGCTATAGTAAGAATAAGCCATATATAAGTTGGCGACTTTTTCACCAAGTGTATATCCTATCTTTTCAGATAAGAGTAATGCATCATTTGAGAATTCTATCGTCCCCTGAGAATCACTATTTTTTAGTGAATTAGCTTTTTCTAAAAGTGCATTAATTTCTCTCCTTATATCACCATCATTCATGAAATCACCCCTATTCAATACTAATAATTATTTTTGAATTAAATTACTTTTATCTATTTCTTTATTACTGCCCTTTTTTATAAATACAATGTTACCATTAAACATAAATACATACAACTTAAAAACTACAAAATTGTAATAAATAAACATTAGCTTACATTTTAAATTAAAAACGCATAAAAAAGAAGCCATAAGCTTTTAATTTAAGAGCTTATGACTTCCTTCTATTATTTAAATTATTTTAACAAAGATTTTATTGCAAGTAATTCCTTACTTAAATTATCATCTTTCATCATTTCAAGTACAGAATTAAGCATTACACGTACATCATGTTGTCCTTTATAAATAGGAGTGAGTCTCTTGTTTAGATTTAGGAATTTATAAACAGCAATTTGTGCACCTCTTACTGAATAATCCATTGTAAATACTACATCATCTTTTATTTCACAGAATTGTCCAAGCAATGCTAAATTGGTTGAGCCTTCTGGAATATTTTGAGGTCTATCACCCTTTGCCCTAGTTAAAAATTGTGCTGTTGTAAACGGTAATATACATGGTATACAAATAGATGTTTCTATAATTTTCTTCATATCATCTTTAAAGTTTAGGTGATATAATACCTCAGCTAATATTTCCGCGCCGCTACAATCTACCATTCTCTTCTTTATAAAATCACCTTTTGCATATGGGAATAAAGAATAACCCCAAATAATTTGTATTTCATCAGCTTGGCCAATAAAATGTGGTTGATTATGCAAAACTATTGTCATAAGCCATGCAGAATCTCTAAATGTCATATGGGCACCAGTTCCTGGCTGATTACCTGAGAATTCTATTATTTTCTTATACATTGTTGGATCCTTAAGTGTAACTGTGAAAGACTCCCACATTGATTCTTCAACTCGTTCATCAAAAACCTTTGGATTACCAAACTCAGGACGACCATCTGCAATTTTCTCCCAAAGATCCCATGCTCCACCTACATGCTTGTCATTAATTATTGCTGGCTTAGTCATTGATCCAAGGCTAGTACCCGCTGTTAATGAACCAATAGTAGCAAATGCTAAATCTCCAGCGCCGACCTCTATTCTAGTTTCTTTTCCATTTTTAAGACATTTAAATGCCGTAACTGTAGTTTCAGTATCCGATGGTTTAAATTCTAAATCAGTTACTCTGCAGTTTAATTCAAAATTAACCCCTTGTGATTTTAACCATTTTGTCATAGGTAATAACATTGAATCATATTGATTGTATGGTGTACGACGTATTCCAGATAAATCTTTAAGTCGTGGTAATTCTTGAATAAATCTATGAAGGTATCTCTTAAGTTCTACAGCACTATGCCAAGTCTCAAATGCAAAGAGTGTAGTCCACTGAAGCCAGAAATTTGTCTTAAAGAATGCTTCTGGGAAACACTCTTTAATAGTTTTTGTTCCTAAAGAATCTTCAGAGTTAATCATTATATCCATTAATGCCATTCTGTCTTCGCGATTAAATCCTAAAGTCGATACATCTAATATATTAGCATCATTATCTATTAACCTAGCTTTTGCATGAGTATGAATCTCTTTATTAAAAGCATTAAATTCATCCATTATTGAAACTTTAGGATCAGTTAATGAAGGAATGCTTTCCATTATTCCAAATGTACAAGCATAAGCTTCTCTATCAAACATTCTTCCACCACGGATTACATAACCATCCTTTGCATTGCCATTTCCGTCCATACTTCCACCTGTTATGTCTAATTCTTCATATATATGAATATTTTTTCCTGGAACATGTCCATCTCTAATTAAATATATCGCAGCTGCCATTGATGCAAGTCCTGCACCAACCATATAAGCATTTGTTTTTTCTACATCAATAGTTTGATCAAAATTGAATTTCATTTTAACACCCTCCATTTTTAAAATTATATACTCTCCTATAAAACTAATTTAAATTTACATATATCGAGTTATTAGCTTGCCATATATATAATATAAATCTAATCACTATAATTTTATACAATCAATATCATAAGACTGTCTGAAAAATATACATATATCCTAAACTGTATACTTAAAAAAATTTTAAAATTTAAATAACAAAATCATCACTTTAACCATATATTGTATTGTAAATACTTTAAGGAGTTAATTTAATGTATATCGATGAAGATACTATCAAATCATTTAATTTAAATAATACTTATGAACGAGAAGCTCAAGATTTTCCATTAGCATGTCCATACAGACAAATGAATCCTTTCCCACCATTTCCACAAGGACCTCAAGGTAGGCCACCTTCAGGTCCTACAGGCAGACCGCCTTCTTCAGCTCCAAACTTTACGCCGCCCGAACCTAAGGTTCAACAATTTGGTGCTACTCCCCTAGCTATAGATCAAGGTGCAATTAAACCTTGCCTTCGTAGATTTGTATATATATGGCCAAAAAGAGGCAGAGGATTCTGGGCATGGCTTACATTTGTGGGGCCTAGATCTGTATCTGGTTTTCGCTGGTATAGAAATACTTGGAGATATTTTGGAATGGATCTTAGAGAAATTAGTAGTTTCCAATGTTTTTAAATTAGTAATTAAGGAATCGAGGGGTTAATATGAACAATTTTCAACCTTTTCACGGAGTAATTACAATGATCAATGATTTTTGGATAGATGCAACTGGAAAAAATTCAGGTTGTTATAAATTAATGTCTGTAGAAAATGGATATGGAAATTTAGTAAATTTCGTAGTTGGACCAACAACCTACTTTGTGGACCACGTAATGGTGACACTCGGTGATATTGTAACTGGCTTTTATGATGCAAATGCACCTACTGTTCTCATTTTCCCACCACAATTTAGAGCAATCGTTATGGCAAAAGATTCACTTTATCAAAATGTAAAAGTAGACTATTTTAACAGTAATCTTGTAAGTAGTGATAATAATTTAAAATTAAACATTGCCCCATGGACGCAGATAGTACTAGAAAACGGGCAATCATTTACAAAAAGTCCAACAAACCGGAATCTAATTGTTGTTTATGGAGCTACCACAAGGAGTATACCAGCACAAACAAGTCCCTATAAAATTATTGTTATGTGTTAGATTTTTAATAAAAATAATAAAGGAGAAGCCTAGGCTCCTCCTTTACTATTCCCATAATATACATACAATTACTTAAACGCATTTAAGCTCTCAAATAATTCATTAAAATTATCTTTAGCAATTACTTCTCTTTCCTTAAATGTCCCCATTTTCTCTTTAGTGAATACTTCATTATTATTTAAGGTTATAAGTGCCTCTTTTACAGTATCCTTAAAACTTGGAATCATATCTATTATTTTTTTCACTCCATACATATATTCGTCATCATAAAGTTTAAAACATTGGAATAGACCTGATGTAAGTCTTCCGTCTGAGAATATATAAATATATCTATCACTCATTTCATCTGATAAATCGACTTCAACTTTATGCTTATACAACCTAAAAATGACACCATTTTTCTCAACGAAAATAGGGAATATCATAGAAAAAAGTACTATGGATTCTCCTTCTTCCTCAACCATTCCTGAAAAATCATTCTCATTAAGTCTCTCTACTATGTCATCAGTAAAAATACATTTTCGTATTTCTTTTCCGAGCTTACTTCTTAATTTTTGCTCTTTCTCATCTGATAATAAGTTGTCTATCGAATTAAATAGTTTATTTAGTGGTCCTTTTTCTTCAACTTTTTTCATAATTATACCTCCTTAGTTATCTTCTGCGAAGCTACAAGTTATCTTCTGCGAAGCTCTTAGAATAACTTCAAAAATATCTTCCATAAAAGAGGGTACAATAGGACAGTAACTACTCCTGAAATAGCCATAGTTAAACCACTCATCGCTCCCTCAACTTCCCCTATTTCCATAGCTCTTGCTGTTCCAAGTGCATGAGCTGATGATCCCATAGCAATTCCTAGGGCAACTTTATCATTAATTTTTAAAATTTTATATAAGAATGGTCCTCCAATTGAACCTATAATACCTGTAATAATTATCGCTACAACTGTAATTGATTGAAGTCCACCCAACTGATTTGACAAAGCTATTCCTATAGGTGTTGTTATAGATTTAGGCATTAAAGATTTAATAAGTACATCTGTTAATCCAAATAATTTTGAAAGAAATACTACACTTATAAAACCCGAAATGGCTCCACTAAAAATTCCTATAAGTATTGGTGTAGCATTTTCTTTAAATAATACAAATTTTTTATACATTGGCAAGGCTAACGCAACTGTTGCAGGGAATAAAAAAAATGAAATTATTTGTCCTCCCTTATTATAATCCTCATATTTAATATGGAACTTTGTAAGGAATAATATTAATATAATAACGGCTATCATAAGCGGATTAAAAATTGAAAGTCTGCCTTTTTTCTTTATATAAAGTCCAATTTCATAAGCAATAAGAGATGATATTACACCAAAAACTGGTGAAGTAATTAAATCATTCATGTAAACGTCCTTTCCTTAAAATTTTAACTACGAGTGCTGTTACAATCCACACTACACATGTGGAAAAAACAACTATAATCATAAATGGTATCCATTTCCCCTTTAATACACCAAATGCTGTCATTAGGCCCACTCCAGCAGGTATAAATAAAAAGGACATATTTGATAAAAGAAACTCACAAAGCTCTTCTATCATTTCAATTTTAACTATTCCTATTTGTAATCCTAAAAACAATAAAATAAGTCCAATAACAGATCCTGGAATTGGTAATTTTAATGTTAGTTGTAATACAGTCCCTAAAACATATGGAATTAAAACAATCATTAATTGTCTTAAATACCTCATTCTTTCACCTACTCATTATAATATATTGTAATACACGAAAATCAGTAACTCATTTATATATTTTTATTTATATAAGTATTCTCTTGTCAAAGGTAAATCATTATTTACTCCTTTGGCGAATAATATCTGATGAAGATTAATATTACCACAATTAAATGATGCAGCGCAAGAATTTAAGTACAATCTCCACATTTTTATAAATGTTTCATCCTTACTCTTCTCTATTATAGGAAGAACATTTTCAAAGTTTTCAGCCCAATGTTCGAGTGTCTTACCATAATGTCTTCTAAGACTTTCTATATCAATTAATTCAAAATTTTGCTCTGCTATATCTGAAATAATAGTTTTAATCGCTGGCACATGTCCACCTGGAAAAATATATTTGTCTATCCATGTATTTGTACCGCCTTCATTTATTCCTGTTATACAATGAACTAAAGAAAGACCTTTATCCTTTAATAAACTATTCACTATATGAAAATATTCAGATAAGTTATCTAATCCTACATGCTCTAGCATTCCTATACTTACAATTCTATCAAAATTTAAATTTTTTAACTCCCTATAATCTTCAAGTTTAACTTCAACCAAATCTTCTAGTCCTTCTGCTTTTATTCTTTCATTAGTCTTTTCAAACTGCTCTTCACTTAAAGTAATTCCAACAGCTTTGACCTTATATTGTTTGGCAGCTGTTATTATAAGTTCTCCCCAACCACAACCTATATCAAGTAGAGTTTGTCCTTCTTTTAAATTTAATTTTTTTAAAATATGATTTATTTTATTAATTTGAGCCTGATATAAAGAATCTGTATCATGCTTAAAGTATCCGCAAGAATAGCTCATAGTAGCATCCAACCATAGTTTATAAAAATCATTACCAATATCATAATGAAATTCTATATTGTCTTTACTCCTTTTTATACTATTTTTTATCTTTTTTATTAAATGTTGATATTTCGCACTCTTTTTTAAAAAACTTTCCTTATTATTATATAAAGATTCAATCACAGACTGTACACTACCTACTACCTCTAATTTTTTAGTCATATACCCTTCTCCGAGAGCTATTGAAGGATTATTTATAATATCACCTTTTGGTATCGACTCATTAAGAATGATTTTGAATTTACTCTCACCTTCCCCGTACTTTTCTTCATCACCATCCCAAAACCTAATTTGAAATGGATCGGAAAACATGCTTTTTAATAAAGTTTTATAAAATAATTTATCTGTAATCAAAATATATCACTCCTTTATTAATTTGTTATTCTATTACAAAAAATAACAACCTATCATATTAGGTATATCATTTTTTTATCTAAAGGTCAAAAACGAACTATCTAAAATTATAGCTTAGTAAACGGTAATCATATTTTCTTTTATACATAAACCTCTCGTTTACTTACTTTTCTAATTATTCTCTATGAGCAAATACAATTCTTTCTTTAACGACTTCAGAAGGAGATGATTTAATGTTACTTTTTTTAAGGTAACCTTTAACCCCATAACGAATAAGATAATAAAGAAGATAAATTACTTAATGGAGGAATATTAATGCAATTAAATGGTAGTAAGACTGAAAGAAATCTTCTCAGTACTTTTGCTGGAGAGTCAAGAGCACGAAATAAATATACATTTTATGCTGAAAAAGCAGAAAAAGAGGGTTATGAATATATAGCCTCAATTTTTGAAGCTACTGCAAACAATGAAAAGGCTCATGCAAGAGAAGTTTTTAACAGATTTCTTAAGATGAATAAAAGTACAGCAGATAATTTAAAAGATTCGGCGCAGGGAGAAGCTCATGAAAGTAATAACCTATATAAACAATTTGAAAAAGAAGCCCGGGCAGAAGGTTTTACTGAAATTGCAAATTTCTATAAGGAATTACAAGAAGTAGAAGGAAATCATGAGATGAGGTTTATGAAAATATATGAAAATCTTGAAGCAGGCATGATATTTAAAAGAAACACTGATGTAAAATGGCAATGTATGAATTGTGGATATATTCATATTGGAAAAGAAGCACCTGCATTTTGTCCACTATGTAAGTTTCCAAAAGCTTACTTTAAAATCTATTGCGAAGACTACAAATAGGAGGGGTGAATATGATAATTTACTATCCCAATTACTATTTAGTGCCAGTAACACCTGTAATGTTTTCGTATGAGGATGAATACAACGCTCGTTGCAACGGTTTTTACAATGATGAGTACAGCGATGTTTATAGCGATGACTACACCCTTCCTCAAAATAATGAGTACAACGACAATCATGACTCTAGGTACAATATAGAAGCTAGCGAAGTCTATAACCCATACAGAACTATAAATGAAGATCTTTTTTACGAGGTTGATGAAGAATACGTAAATGATAACATTAAATAATGTTTATAATTATTTATAAGGCAACCTCTATTGAGATTACCTTATAAATTTCCTATTTTCTATTTTCTACATATATAATTGAAGGTACAGATCTTTCTCCCAAACTATCACAAGGATTGTTTATAACTTCATCATCATAAAATAATGTAGAGGATGAACCTCCATCTAAATTAGCGGCATTATAAGCTCCATGATCATATAACACGTCTTGTGCCTCTCTTAGCGTAGCCCCTAAACTACGTATCTGTCTACCGTCAATAACTAGAAATAATATTGCCCCATCCTTTCTTTGTGCTATACATGTTCTAGGTGCAATTCCCCAACCACCATTACCATGATTTATTGTCTTAAATCCATTAACTATCATTGCAGGACCAAAGGACACTGCCTCGCTTACCCCAAATTTTATCATTTCCTTAATTGTATAAGTACCAACTAGTAACTTTCCCAATTTAGTTAATGCTATCGTTTCTATTTTTCCATTGTCATTATTTATATCATTATAAATAATCTTTCCACCAGACATTATAACTCCAGCTGGATTTGCCCCAGTCCCCGTCCAAAGTGATCCCGCGCTTTTATCTGTAAACCCTCCACCATTAATGGCTGCAATGGCATTATTACTTCTTGCAATATCACTAGTTAATTCCCCTTCCTTGCCGATCTTGCTACTATATCCCACTTTCACTCTGGTTGGATCATTAATTACTAGCAGATATCCCTTAAATTTATTCCCTATTATTTCATACCTTGTAACACTTTTATCATTTTTATTTTTTACCTTTACGCCTGTTCCTATTCCATGTGAATTATCTTGAACTATAACATCCGCCTTCTGCTGACTCATAATTTTGTTTATCTTATCATCAGATAAAAATGATCTCACTAGCCATTGTAAGGTAAAAGTAGTCATTGCAGAACCTACAACCGTAGATCTTACATTTTTAAACGGGCCATAATAAATCATAAATGGCGCTGTAATTGTTGTAAAAACAATTTGAAATATAATAAATAATAAAACTAGTCTACTTTTACTCCTTTTACCTTTTTCCTTTTTATTTATTGTTTTCATACTTCCCTTCCTTTTGTGTAATGCTTTATTATATAATTTCAAAGATTCAAAATAGGTAACTATAACTCTATATATTATATGATTTGTTTTATAGGTTACATGCATGTTATTTTTATATAAACTAATATGAAAAACAGGTTGAATAAAACTTAGATTTAATCTAAATATTATAATTACCTATAATAAAAAGCATCCAGATAACAGACTAAGCTGTGATCTAAATGCTTTTGTAAATATACCTAACTAATTTTCGATAATTTTTCATTATTAGATCTCAGTGCTCTGAACCTCATCTTCATTGTCATCATTTTTTTTTCTCTTTTCTTTCATAAACACTATAACTCCAGGCAATAATGAAATTATTATTATAGCTACTAACATATAAGAGAAATGGGTTTTTACAAATGATAGATTACCAAAGAAATAGCCTCCACCTAAAAATAAACTTACCCAAAGTCCTCCGCCAACAATATTATATGGTACAAACTTCGAATAGTTCATTTCACCAATACCAGCTACAAAAGGTGCGAAAGTTCTAATTATAGGAATAAATCTTGCAATTACTATTGTCATTGAGCCATGTTTTTCATAAAATTCCTGAGCCTTTATTAAATAATCCTTATTTATAAACCTTACTTCTTCTTTTGCGAGTATCTTTTTCCCAATCTTTTTACCGATAAAATAATTTGCAGTATCTCCTAGTATAGCCGCAAGATACGATATTATCAGGAGGGTAAATATATTCATTGATCCAATTCCTGCTAGTGCTCCTGCCGCGAATAACATTGAATCACCTGGCAAAAATGGTGTAATTACTAAACCCGTTTCAATAAATATAATTAAAAAAAGAACTCCGTATGTTAACATACCATACTGTTGAACCATTAAAGTTAAATACTTATCAATATGCATTATTACGTTTATAAAGTTAATTAAAATATCCATATTTTCTCTCCTCGTTATTAAACACTTATGTAGATGTCTTGATGCTAGTATTATATATCTATAAGATTAAAATTTGATTAAAAAATATCACCCTTTAAGCTAATATCATAATAATATTACAGAATACAAAATCTCGCCCCCATTTTAAAAATTACAAACTTTTATATACTAGCCTTGGAATTATTCTTTATATTATCAAATATGTAAATTACTAAAGCACTACATAGAAGCCCTAAAATTGCCCCTACTAAAACATCTGTAGGATAATGTACATATAAATATACCCTAGAAAAAGCTATCAAAGATGCTAAACTTATAATTTCAATAATATACTTTTTAAAATATTTCGCAAGCACCCCTGCAACTGCAAATGACGACATAGAGTGCCCTGATGGAAATGAATAAGATAATGGCCTCTCTATTAAAAGGTTCATTGTTGGCATAGTGTCTGCTGGTCGCAAACGTTTAAATATATTTTTCAGTATTTCATCACCTAAAATTGCGCTTAGGATTAAAGCTGCTAAAGCCATAAGCCCTATTTTTCTATATTTTTTGTTACTTATAAGTATCGCGGCTATCATAATCCATATTATTCCTGCGTTTCCTAAGTAACTTAATATAACCATAACTTTATCCATAATAATTCCATGCATATTATATTTTATAAACAATAGTATAGAGATATCAAATTTCTGTAGTAGGTACATCATATCATCCTTCCTCCTTTGATTGCTAGGAGATTCCGTAATGTCCCCCATGTCTTATATAATATATTTGCAAGATTAAAATCACATTAAATTATCTCCTTCGGAGCTGCAATATTAGATTTAACTTAATAATTAATGTTTAATATTACAGTTATCTTTGTTCCAAAACCTTCCGTGCTTTCTGCACTTATAGTTCCTTTATGTACATCCACTATTAATTTAGCAATAGATAGTCCAAGACCAGTACCACCTTTTTCTTTAGATCTAGATTTATCAACAGTATAAAATCTTTCAAATATATTTTGTATTTCATCTTCTGGTATTCCCATGCCGCTATCACTAACGGTAATTTTTACTGTATCACAATGGATCTCTGAACTTATATCTATTGTACCTTTTTCTGGTGTAAATTTAATACTATTATCAATTAATATCCTAAGCATCTGCTTCATCATTTTATAATCTGCAAATATACTAATGGAATCGTTTTTGTAACTCGATATTATATGACTATGATCTATAAGTCTAGTTTCACTAATCACTTCGCAAATAAGATCATTAAGCAAGAAATCTCTTTTATCAATTCTTTGATTTCCGCTACTCCCCTTAGCAATAAACAATAATTTCTCAACTAAATTTGCCATATTACTAGTTTCTAATTTTATAGCATGAATAGATTTCTCTAAGGCTTCTTTGTCATCTTTACCCCATCTATCGATTAGGTTTGCATAACCTTGGATAACTGCAATAGGAGTTCTAAGTTCATGCGATGCATCAGACACAAACTGAATTTGCCTATCAAAAGATTCTTGAAGCCTATCTATCATTTTATTAAAAGTTATACCCAATCTTTTAAGTTCATCATCAGGACCTGCAACCTCAATTCTTCCCAATAAATTATTAATACTAATATTATCAGCAGCTTTAGTTATTTGATCAATAGGTTCTAACATCTTTTTACTTACGATGTACCCTAATATAATTGAAGCAATCATCCCTATAAAATCAGCTATCGCCATTAAAATGAATAGAATTTGCATAAAGTCATATTCATTACACATCCACTTAACTATTTGAATATAAATGACTCCATATTTTGGGGTTTCAATTTTTAAAATTTTATATACTAGGTGTTTATCATCTTCTTCAATTTTTTTTATTTTATCAAAAGGTTCTTTGCTTATAATATTATAATTAAATTCTTTTGATTTATTTAGTATTTTGCCATCTTGCCTTAGTATTCTTATTGATATATTTTGTTCTGATGTAACATCTGAAACAAGTTCTTTATCTGACAAATCTCCATGTTCATTCCGAGACACGATATTATTTAATACTATTGTTTTGACATCTTCTATTTGTTTATTTGCCTGACCGTACAAGTAGTATTTTATACCATATAGAATAGAAGCGTTTAAAATAAGTAATATTAATGAAAACATTACAGCATAAATCACCGTTAATTTCAAAGATATTTTTGCACTTTTGATTATTTTCAAATTCATAAATTTAGAACCCATAATTTTAAAATTCATGGTTACTCACCTTTAACAACATATCCTACCCCTCTTACAGTGGTTATAAGTTTATCCTCAAAGCCATCATCAATTTTGCATCGTAAATATCTTATAAATACATCTACGACATTAGTATCCCCTATATAGTCATAACCCCATACCTTCTCAATTAATTGTGCTCTTGTAAGTACAACATTTTTGTTTATTAAAAACATTTCTAAAAGGTCAAACTCTTTTTTTGTAAGTTCAATTTCTTTGCTGCCTCTTTTAACATTATGCGCTTTATTGTCCATAACTATATCTTTCACTTTAATCTCATCAGTCTTATTCCCTATAGATGTAGGTCTTTGATACACCCTAATTCTTGCTAAAAGTTCTTCTATGGCAAATGGTTTTGTGAGATAATCATTTGCACCTACATCTAATCCTAAAACCTTATCTGATATATCGCTTTTTGCAGTAAGCATAATTACAGGTACGAGCGACAACTGTCTTATTCTTTTGCAAACCTCAATTCCATTAAGCCCTGGCAACATAACATCGAGAAGTATTAAACTATACTCATTTTTCTCAGCTATTGTTAAACCTTCTCGTCCATCATAAGCAACATCAACTTTATATCCTTCATGACTTAATTCCATTTCAATAAATGTTGACATTAGCCTTTCATCTTCCACTAAAAGAATTGTAAAATCCTTCAAAATAGCACCTTCCTTTTACTATAATCTAGTGAGCAAACAGATCCCATATACTACTAATATACACTATCTTCATAATCTTAGCCATATTTATGAGTGTTTCATATATGCTCGTTCTTATTAATACTATTATATTAATAAAATAAATAACATCTAAAAAATACATATGATTTCTCATATGTATTTTTTACATGAAACATAAACTATCACTTTTAGCCCTACTTTTCTGATATATTAATTATCATTTGTCCTTTTTTTGAAGTGGCGTCAACAGAAATATTACTTTCATCTGATTTATTACTCTTTTTTTCCTTTTGTGAAGGATCCACATTAGAAAAATCGCCTGAATCTGCTTTACTACTCATCTGTCCTTCTTTGGGATTATCATCATCTGATTGATCACTCTTTTGTTTGTTTTTTGGAGTATCGTCCTCTGAAGAGTTTGAACCTACATTAGCTCCTGAAATAGCACCGTTAAAAGGGATTGTAATTTCAATAGTATTTCTATTTTTTTCTGCTTTTTCTAAATCTTTTTCGCCCATAAATATTCTCCCTTCATATATAAAACTACACTATATACATAGCGTGCATTATATAGTTTACCCATTTAATTATAAAATATAGTTTATATCGAACATATTGCATTGACTTGAAGAGTTTAATGTATTATAAATAAGATAATTATAATACTAAGCATGATGAAATTAATAGTTATTATGGGATTAGTAATTATTACAACTACATTATACAAGGAGTGTATAAACTTGAATAATATATTGATTATTGAAGACGAGGAAAAGATCTCTGAAATACTAAAAGCATATCTTGAAAAAGAAGGCTATAGTGTATATACCACTACAAAAGGTTTAGACGCAATAAACCTTTTCCAGAAAATTGAATTTAATTTAGTTATATTAGACCTGATGTTACCAGACATATCTGGAGAAGATGTCTGCAGCATTTTAAGAAAAATTTCCGAGGTACACATATTTATGCTTACTGCCAAAAGCACCTTAGAGGATAGGATAGAAGGATTAAACCTTGGTGCAGATGAATACTTGGTTAAGCCATTTAGTCCAAGAGAATTAACCGCAAGAGTAAATGCTTTATTTAGAAGGATTAATATAAATAAATCTGAAACAATGGTTTATGACAATGGAGATTTAGAAATTAATTATGACAAAAGGGTAGTTTATGTGCGAGGGGAAGAAATATCACTTACTCCAAATGAATTCGACATATTGCAGATTCTTTCATCTAACGGTGGCAAAGTATTTACAAGGGAACATCTCATTGAAAGAATTATGGGAATTGATTTTCAAGGTTTTGATAGAACAATAGATGTACACATTAAAAATATACGTAAAAAGATAGAATTGGATAGCAGAAATCCTAAATATATAATAACAGTAACTAGAATCGGTTATAAATTTGGTGGTGATTAATTTATGCAAAGCATAAGAAAAAGATTAAGTATTATATTAGTATGTACATCCATATTAGCACTCTTTTTAGCTACACTTTTTGTAAATATAGCAATATCAAAAACTTTTAACAAGTATTTAATTGAAATACAAACTAAGAGGGACACTGGAATAGTAAAATATTTAGAAACAGTATATGAAAAGAGTGGTAAGTGGTCAAAAACTTCTGGAATAGAAATTACGCATGAAGCCTATATGAATAATTACTGCCTCACTCTTAAGAATATAAATAAAAAAGTTGTTTGGGGAATGAATGCAAATGACATAATTAACAACACTAATACTACTATGCCCCATAAAAGTAACGGCGTATATACTTTAAGAACCCTCCAAATAAAATATAAAGATAAAATTGTAGGGTATGTAGACATAGGACAAAATGGTCCAGTATTATTAACCAGTGATGATATCACTTTCAAGACATCAATAAACAAGGGTATTATTTTAAGTATTGTACTCTCACTTTTGATAACAATATTAATTAGTTTGCTTGTTTCGAAGCAATTTTCTAATCCTCTTAGGCAAGTTTCTAAAATTTCAGTTGATCTCTCAAATGGGAACTATCGTGCACGGTCGAATGACAAAAGTAGTATTTTAGAAATTGAAAATTTAAGACATAGCATAAATACACTTGGAGAAAATCTTCAAAATCAGGATTCTATTAGAAAAAGGTTAATATCAGATATATCCCATGAAGTAAGAACCCCCCTTAATATTCTTCAAAACAACTTTGAAGCTATGATTGATGGTATTTTTCCAGCAGACAATGAAAGATTAACCTATCTTAACGATGAGGTTATTAGATTCGGAAAGCTTATAGACAATTTAAATACCTTGAAACAGATTGAAGGAGAAGAAGCAGCTTTAAACATGGAAATAATCTCTTTAAAAGATATCCTCACTTTAGTCGAAAAGGAATTCGAACTAATATCGGAAAGTAAGAATATTAAAATGGCCCTAGAATGTAATACAAATAACCAATGCAATATTTTAGGTAATACAGATAAGATAAAGCAAGTACTTATTAATTTACTTTCAAACGCTATTAAATTTACACCTTCTAAAGGCGAAATTAACATTACTTTAAAAACAACAGATAAAAAAGTAATATTGAAAATACAAGACACAGGTATTGGCATTAAAAAAGAGGACTTACCTTATATATTTGAAAGACTCTATCGAGGAGATAAAAGTAGACATGAAATAGAAGGCTCTGGAATAGGCCTTACAATTGTAAGGAACATATTGACTCTCCACAAGGCGGACATAGAAGTAAAAAGTACAGAAGGAAAAGGTAGCGTGTTTATTTTATATTTTAATAGAGTTTTGTGATTATTATACAAATATTCAAAGGATCTTAAATATCAAAGTCACTTGGATTATAACCATAAGTAAGCAAAAAGAGGAGCATAATGCTTCTCTTTTTGCTTTATAGAAAACAAGGTTAACATCTCTTCTACATAATATCTTCATACCATTTTTATATACTGCATATTGTACTCACAAATTTTAAAAAAACTGCCACTTGAAAATAACATAATAATAAATTACTAAATATAGAAAGTTGGTGAAGAATTTGCAGTTTGAAGATATTTATAACCCAGTAAGTAAAGATCTACTTCTTGTTGAAAAAGAGCAAAAAGAAATATGTACAAGTTTAAGTACTAAGCATCTACAAGAAATTATAGGTTATTTTTTTAAAATTCCTGGAAAAAGACTTCGCCCTACCCTATCTTTACTCTCGGCAGGTCTTATAGATGATAATCTCCCAAAAAGTACGCGTAATCAGTTAATTAAATTTGCTACTGGTCTTGAACTTATGCATAGTGCTAGTTTAATACATGATGATGTCCTTGATAACGACACTCTCAGGCGTGGTCAAAAAACTCTAAATAAAATTTATGGTAATAAAATAGCAGTACTGGCAGGTGATGTTGTTTATTCTTTAGCATTCTCTACTCTTGCTAATTCTCTACCAAAAGAATATGAGCAAATTATAATTGAATTAACTGAAAACATGTGTACCGCTGAAATGATTCAAGCAGAAAATGAGTTACTAACTCGTGAAATTTATTTGAATATTATTAAAGGTAAAACGGCATTATTTATGTCTGTTAGTTGCAAAATTGCAGCATCCCTCTCTGGCGCAACAAAAGAACAAATAATTGGGTTAGAAGAATACGGATTAAATTTTGGAATGGCATACCAGATAATGGATGACTGTATGGATAAAGATATTTATACTAATCTAACCATTTCCGCAAAAGATGCAAAATTGTATGGAGATAAAGCAATATCGTCTCTTAAGATATTTGAAGACTCGACCTATAAAATAAGTTTAATAAATCTTGTGAACTATATTCTTAATCTTTCTCACTAAAAAGAAAAACCCATATAATGAGAATTTTAAATTTTCTAAACTAATACAATAAATATAAATTAAAGGAGATTTTAAAATGAAACTACTTAAACATAAATACTTTAACATCATATGGACAGCACTCCGTATATGGTTAGGTTACCAATGGATTTCTGCAGGTCTTGAAAAGGTTACTGGAGGTGGTTGGATTGGCAGCACTGCCGGCACTGCTATAACCGGATTTTTAAAAGCTGCATTAGTTAAAGCAACCGGCGCTCACCCAGCAGTTCAGTCATGGTATGCAGACTTTATCAAAAATATAGCGCTGCCAAATGCAGTAACACTTAGTTATCTAGTTGCATTTGGTGAGCTTCTTGTTGGTATTAGCTTAATCCTAGGTGCTCTTACAGTTGTCGGTCTTATCGCTGGTGCGCTTATGAACCTAAATTATATGTTAGCTGGCACTACTAGTACAAATCCAAATATGTATACAATAGCATTCATACTCTTATTTGTTGGAGCTAATGCCTATACTATTGGGCTTGACCACTTTATTTTACCCATTCTTAAAAATATCTTTACAAAAAAATCAGATTCCAATCTAATCTCATCATAAAATAATTTTCTCAAAAGCGAAAGGGGTTCAATAAACATGAAATTAAAAACATTAAAAAACTTTGTATTTACATTAATATTGGTCTTATCAGTTTCACCCTTAGCATTTGCATCTACAACTGGTACCCAAATAAATAAAGTGGTTGATGGTGTAAAAGCTTCCTTAACCTTTACAAATGAAAAATTGAAACCAGGAAAGAATGAATTTACAATCTCCTTACTTGATAAAAACGAGAAACCTTTAACTAACTCTAATTTAAAAATCACTGTAGCTATGGACAACTCTACTGATATGAAAGGCATGAGTGGTATGACAGCGGAAAATACACCCATGATTATAGATTTAAAAGAAGGTTCTAAAAAAGGCGAATATACAGGAATGGTAGACTTCAAAAGTAAGGGTCAATGGATTATTAAATCTACTTTTGATGCAAATGGACAAGCAAAGAACATTGACCTTGGTGTTAATGTGCAAAGTGCAGGCCCTAACTTTCTTATACTTGGTGTATTTGCAGGAGTAGTTGTGCTGATTTTAGTTATAGCTGCTATAAATAAGAAAAAATCTATTAAATCATAGAAATGGAGGCCTGATACTAATGTCAGATATAAAAAAACAAACAGATTTTTTAAAAAATAAAACTTTAAAAAAATTTATCAAAAGCAAATGGTATCCCGGTATATTTCAGTGGCCAGTTGCACTAGTTTTTGCCTTTATAGTCTATGAATTAATAGTTGGTCCAAGCGACGCTCACGATAACTTTGGTACTGCTGGAACCTGGGTATTATGGTGGCCGCTACTGCCTATCCTTCTACTACTTTTCGGTAGATTTTGGTGCATTGTATGCCCTTTTGGACTTCTAAATGATGTAGTTCAGAAATTTGTAGGCAATAACAAACCTGTACCAAAATTTCTAAGAAAATATGGTATTTGGATTATTGATATAACTTTTCTTATGATTACCTGGAGTGATCATGTTTGGGGTGTAGTTGAGAACCCTCGTGGTTCAGGAATATTGCTTTTAATGATAACTACCGCAGTAATATTTTCTGGTGCACTCTTTGAGAGAAGGACTTGGTGCAGATACTTATGTTTTCTTGGTGGATTATCTGGTAATTATTCAAGAGCTGGTATGGTTGAACTACGAGGGACTACCGAAGTATGTAAAAACTGCAAAACATCAACCTGTTACAAAGGAACAACTGAAGTTCCCGGCTGTCCTATGTTTGAGTTTCCTAAAACCATGGCTAGTAGTGCAGAATGTAATCTATGTGGCAACTGTGTAAAAAATTGTCCTAACGACTCTATTAGAATAAGTCCTCGTACACCTACTAAAGAATTATGGGATATTAAAAAACCAAAAATAGAAGTTGCATTTTTGGCCATCGTAATTATGGGTATTGTGTTTGTTCAAAACATAACCATGCTAAACATATGGGGTGAATTATTACATTCTCTTGAAAATATACTAGGAACAACTAACTATTATATAACATTTACTGTAACTTTTTTTATAGCTATGTTAATTCCTGTTGTATTACTCCTTTTAACAGGTCTTATTGCTAAAAAATTTAACAAAGCTTCGATCATGGAAAATTTCTCAAGATTTGGATATGCTGTTATACCGTTAGACTTAGCAGGACATATAGCTCATAACCTATTTCACTTATTAGCAGAGGGCAAATCTGTAATTTATACTGCAATGGAGCTTTTCGGAATGTCATCTCATGGCGCTTCAACTGCACTACTTTCTAGCCCAACTATACAAGTCCTTCAATATATTATTATTGTACTTGGTACTATAGGTTCAATATACACCGCTTATAGAATTGCAAAAAGCAGTCAAAATAAAGAAACACTTTTAGGAACATCTATAGTTTATACAATTCTAATGGTATTACTTGCAGTAGCTAACATAGTATTATTTTCTATTCCAATGGCAATGCGTATGTAACAACTAAAATGGTAAAAGGAGAGTATCTATGATTAGTGGCAATATCAAAACATGGTTAAGATCTATAAGACCTTTTTCCTTCACTGGTTCTGTAATTCCAGTTACAATAGGCGCAATACTCGCAATTAAACAAAATAATTTTCAATTTGGGTATTTTATACTCTCTGTTGTTGCTATTTTGTTATTACACACTGCTGTTAATTTACTAAGCGATCATGATGATTATGAAAATAAAGTTGATACAAAAGATTCCTATGGTTCAAGCGGTGTTATTCTGGAGAATTTATTATCTTCCAAACAGATTCTTCGCTCTGGAATGCTTTGCTTAATACTTGGAAGTCTTATAGGATTATTTTTATCCTATGAAAAGGGTGTATTTGTATTAATATTGGGACTTACAGGTGCCCTGGGCGGGTACTCCTATACAGGAAAACCTCTGATGCTAAAATATAAGGGGCTTGGAGCTCCGCTAGTATTTCTTTTATTTGGTCCTTTAATGGTAATTGGTTCTTATTATGTTCAAATGCAAGACATTAGTGCTGATGCCCTTCTGATTTCAATTCCAGTAGGCCTTTTAACTACAGCTATATTACACGCGAATGACATTCGCGATATAATTCACGACAAAAAAGCAGGCATAAAAACTTTATCAATGTTGGTTGGCAAAAATAATGCAAAGAAAATTTATTATGGGATGCTTATTTTATCATATGTATCCCTTATAATTATGATTTCCTTCGGAGTCCTTCCACTACTTAGTCTGCTTTGTTTAATTACATTACCTATAGCCTTTTCAAATTCAAAAACATTATATAATTCCGATGTTTCGATTTCTGGATTAATAATCCTTGATAAGTCTACAGGAAAACTTCAAGCTCAGTTTGGAATTTTACTAATATTTTCTATACTATTGAGCTTCCTATTATAATAAAAGGAGGAAAAGACTTGAGCAAAACAAATTCTAAATATACTATCTTTACATTAATTGTAGCAACAATTCTTTGGTATTTACTTTTTGTAATAAAACCAATGAATTTTTGGTTAGAAATGAGTCTGTCAATTTCAGCATTAGTTTTAATGGCATTCATTTTTAACAAAGATATTTTTAAGCTTGGTAAATTGACCATAAGGCATATTCTAATTGGAATTTTTTCAGCTATAGCACTTTATATAATATTCTATTTAGGAAATATTGTATCAGGTTTCATATTTCCTTTTAAAGATTCCCAGGTATTATCCGTTTACAGTAATAGGTCTAATGGAAACTTAATTTGGATAGGATTACTCCTTTTATTTATAATTGGCCCAGGCGAAGAAATATATTGGAGAGGTTTTATACAAAATACCCTATCAAAAAAAATTGGTGAGACCAAAGGATATGTAATCTCAGTTCTATTGTATGCTGGTGTTCACATAATTACAGTCAATGTGATGCTTGTAATAGCAGCTTTAGTATGTGGCGTATTTTGGGGATGGCTTTATAAAAAAGAAAAAAGCTTACTTCCAGTAATTATATCCCATGCAATTTGGGACTTAACAATTTTCGTAATATTCCCCTTGATATAAGGAGGTATAATAATGAAACAAGTGGCTATAAATATACACGATGTATTTTCATCAATTGCTACTAAATATGATAGATTAAACACAATATTAACTCTAAACACAGATAAAATTTGGAGAAAAAAGGCTATAAAACTATGCGCCGTTAAAGAAAATGATAAAGTATTAGATTTATGCTGCGGTACTGGCAAAATGATAGAACTTGAATGTAAAGCTGTTGGTGTATATACCGAAGTAATAGGTCTAGACTTTAATAAAGCAATGATTGATGTAGGTTATAAAAAGCTTAACAAATCACTAAAGAATTATAAATTCAACTTAATACAAGGGGATGTTATTAATCTACCCTTTGAGGATAATACCTTTAATATAATCACAATAGCCTTTGGTCTACGAAATATACCTGATAAAACAAAGGCTATTTCAGAAATATATAGAGTTTTGAAACCAGGTGGGAAAGTGGTTTGCTTAGAATTATCTAAGCCTGAACTGCCTATTTTTAGAAATATATATAATTTATATTTCAACTTCGTGCTACCTATTATTGGCTATTTAGGTACCCAAGATAAAGCTGCTTATTACTATTTAAGGGATTCAGTAAATGGCTTTATGACTAAGATACAACTTAGAGATGAATTTGAACACATCGGTTTTGGCAATACAGAGTTTAAATCTCTAACACTAGGGATAGCATCACTACATTATGGCATTAAGCCCTTATAAAAATAATCTTTCTTTTAAAATCAATAACATCTTTATAAAATCTACACAACTATCTCGTATAATTTTAATTATAGATTCAGATTCTCTAAGTTATATTAAAAGATTTTAGGAGGTGGAAATGTGGGTGTTAAAAGAGAAAAAATAAAAGTCTTCGGCATGACATGTACATCCTGTCAATCAAGAGTGGAAAGAGCAGTTACAAAACTCACTGGTGTTAAAAATGCTATGGCGAGTTTCAGTACTCAATCTCTAACTGTGGAATATGATACTAATCTCTGCAATCTCGAAAAAATTAGAACCGCTATAGATCTAGCTGGTTATAGTACAAAAGATGGAAGCCGTTCTAAAATAGCAGGCATATTTATAATCGTAGCGGCAATTATATTAATTGGCAATTCATCAAGTGGACTTGACATGACATCTAAACTAAACGGTGCTACATATTTTGTTCTATTCATTGTTGGGGTTCTTACCTCAATACATTGCGTTGGTATGTGTGGTGGAATAATGTTATCGCAAAGCATAACAAAAGATAGCAAAAGTAAATTTGATTCTGTAAGACCTGCCCTTCTATACAATGCAGGAAGAGTTCTATCCTATACAATAATCGGTGGAATAGTTGGTGCTCTAGGTTCAGTACTTTCACTATCCATAACCGCAAAAGCTGGGCTTCAAATATTTGCAGGTATGTTTATGATAATAATGGGCCTTAATATGAGTGGCTTTAGCTTATTTAGAAAACTTAGCTTCAAATTGCCGTGGTCCGCTTGCTCAATTAAGAAAACACCAAAAACCCCTTTTTTAATTGGTGTTTTAAATGGGCTTATGCCCTGTGGACCGCTTCAAACAATGCAACTATATGCCCTAGGAACTGGAAGTGCTTTTAATGGTGCTATGTCTATGCTACTATTTTCTCTTGGCACAGTACCTTTAATGTTGACCTTTGGAGCATTATCAGGTTTAATTACTAAAGGATATACAAAGACTCTTTTAAGATTCAGTGGAATACTAGTTGTAGTTTTAGGTATTGTAATGGGAACTCGTGGACTAACACTCGCTGGTATAAACGTGCCGACCACAACTACATTAGCCGCTAGCTTATCTGGTAGTAAAACAGCAACATCATCGTCAAAGGCCAATAAACCAGTAATTGAAAATGGAGTTCAAATAATTAGAATGACAGCAGACGATAATGGATATACTCCAAATGGTCTATATGTCCAAAAAAATATGCCTGTAAAATGGATAATTGATGGCAAAGCATTAAATTCCTGCAATGGGCAAATTGTTATACCTTCCTTAAACATTCAAAAGAATTTACAAGCTGGCGATAATATAATTGAATTCACACCAAAAGATAATGATATAAGCTTCAGTTGTGGAATGGGTATGATTCGTGGGGTAATTAAAGTTGTTGATAATATAAATACCGTTAATACCTCAAAACCTGATTCTTCTATTCCAACCCCATCTAGCGGTATGCCTTGCTGTAAATAACTAACTATTTAAAGCATTTAATAAAAAGGTTCAAGTATTACATTTTATGTAATACTTGAACCTTTTATAATTTAAATTTTACTATTTAATCTATGCTTTTTCTATTTTTACAACATCATACCCGGCATCTTCAATAGCTGCCTTTATAACATCATCTGTAATATTATCACCGATTTCAGTAATAGCAAGTTTACTTTCAAGATTTACCTCTACGTCTTTTGCTCCAATCTCCTTTAGTGCCTCGCTAACATGGTTTACGCAATGTCCACAACTCATACCTTCGACATATATTTTCTTTTTCATTTTTATTTCTCCTTTCCAATTTTAATTTCTCATATATTGAGAACCTTTATCTTAATGGCTTAAACCCTTTTAAGCGTAATGCATTTGTTAATACTGAAACTGAACTAAAACTCATTGCAAGGGCCGCGATAATTGGATTTAAAAGCGGTCCACCAAATAAATGTAGCACTCCCATTGCAACTGGTATTCCTAGAATATTATATCCAAAAGCCCAAAATAGATTTTGCTTGATATTTGTTATAGTTTTCTTACTTAGCTGAATAGCTGTAGGTACGTCCATTAAATCACTTCTCATAAGTACGATATCTGCAGACTCCATTGCAACATCGGTTCCAGATCCTATAGCAATACCGATATCCGCTTGTGCAAGTGCTGGTGCATCATTTATCCCATCACCAACCATAGCAACCTTTTTCCCTTCTGCTTGTAGTTTTTTAACCTCATTTGCCTTATCTTCTGGTAATACTTCAGCAAGTATTGTATCTATCCCAACCTGCCTTGCTATTGCTTCTGCCGTTCTTTTATTATCACCAGTTATCATCGCAACCTGTATTCCCATACTATGAAGTCTTTCTATAGCTTTTTTACTGTTTTCTTTAACTGTGTCGGCTACTGCAATTATGCCACTTAGCTTACCTTCGATAGCTATAAACATAGGTGTCTTTCCTTCTCCCGCAAGTTTATCTGATGTTTTCTCTAAATCTAATAAAGAAACATTACTCTCATCCATAAGTTTTTTGTTCCCAAGTAATATTTTTTTACCATCTATAGTTACATCTATTCCTAAACCTGGAATAGCATTAAATTTTTCTGTCCTTTTGAAATCTAGTTTTCTTTCCTCTGCTTCTTTTACTATTGCTTCACCAAGTGGATGTTCTGAACCTTTTTCTGCAGTAGCCGCTATTACTAATAAATAGTCCTCATCAACATCAGCTACCGTAACTATATCTGTTACTTTTGGTTTCCCCTCAGTTAAAGTTCCAGTTTTATCGAATACAATAGTTTGAATTTTATGTGCTGTTTCAAGAGCCACACCACTTTTTATAAGCACCCCATATTCTGCACCTTTTCCTGTTCCAACCATTATAGCCGTTGGTGTTGCAAGTCCAAGTGCACAAGGACAAGCAATTACAAGCACTGAAATAAATATTGTTAGTGAAAATACTCCCGTTTGACCAGCTATTAGCCAAGATAAAGACGATATTAACGCAAGTCCTATAACCACTGGAACAAAATAGCCAGATATAATATCTGCCATTTTAGCTATTGGCGCTTTTGATCCTTGAGCATTTTCAACTAATGTAATAATTTGTGCAAGAGCTGTATCTTTACCAACCTTAGTTGCCTTAAATTTAATAGAACCATTTTTATTTATGCTTGCTCCAATTATTTTGTGTCCAAGGCTTTTCTCAACCGGCATACTCTCGCCTGTTAGCATTGACTCATCTACAGATGTAGTTCCGAAAACAACTTCACCATCCACAGGCATTTTTTCTCCAGGTTTTACAACAACTATATCTCCAACTTCTACTTCATCAATTGGAATTTCAACTTCTTTATCCAGTCTAATTATAATTGCAGTTTTGGGCTGAAGTCCCATAAGCTTTTTAATTGCCTCGGATGTCTTTCCTTTTGTTACTGATTCTAAATACTTTCCTAGAGTTATAAGAGTTAATATTATACCTGCCGATTCAAAATACATCTCATAACCAGTATTACCAATGAATATTTCATAAACTGCAAATATACTATATAAAAATGCAGCCGATGCTCCCATAGATATTAACGAATCCATATTAGGACTTAACCGTGCTAAAGACTTGAATCCCACTATGAAATATCTTCTACCTGTTATCATTATGGGAATAACAAGTATTAATTGTAGAGCAGCATACGCTTTAAGATGCATCATAGGATCAATAACACCTGGCAACATCATATTCATTTTCATAGCAATCATTGGTACCATTGCAACTAGTAATAACGGCACTCCAAATATAGCAGATATTAAAAATCTATTCCATAATGCCTTTATATCCTTTTCTTTTTTCTCTTTATCAAGATCTACATTGTTTTCTTCCTCAAGAGCCTTATATCCGCCTTTTGCTATAGCCTTCTTTATATCCGAAGTTTTAACTAAGGATGGCTCAAAAGAAATCGTTAGTTTTTCAGTAGCATAATTTACATTTGATTCTATAACTCCATTAAGTTTTCTAGTTATTCTTTCTATATTTTTTGCACAAGATGCACAACTCATTCCCTCAAGTTTTAATGTTTTATTAGTTGTCTGGGCTAATAATTTATATCCCGCCTTATCAACAACATTTTGTATATCAGATAATTTAATCAAAGAATCATCATAAACTATCTTTAATTTTTCTGTTGCAATATTCACACTTGACTCAGAAATCCCTGGCAATTTTTTAGTTACTCTTTCAATTGCTTTTGCACATGCCCCGCAGGTCATTCCCTCTACTTTCAATGACTTAGTTACCATATAATTCGCCTCCTTATTCCATATATTCTATTTACCAATTATTTTTGATAAAAGACCTATAATTTCATCTATCTTCTCACTGCCTTTGTCATGCTCAAAGGCTTCCATAACACAGTGATTCATGTGCTGTTTTAAAATCAATAAATTAGCTTTCTTTAGGAGTGATTGTGCAGCAATAATTTGATTTGACACATCTACACAATACCTCCCATCTTCTATCATTTTGATAGTTGCTTCAATTTGTCCTTTTGATATTTTTAAAATTTTCATAGCTTCTTTTTGCTCATTATTCATTATTTATCCTCTTTCATACCCTACCCCCTAGGTGGGGGGGTATAAATACATATTAATACTAAAAAAAAGATATGTCAACTTCTTTAAAAAATCTAAGACAAAAGATTATAATAGCTATTTTTAATACCAAAAATTAATGCCTCCTCTATCCGGAGGGGCATCACACTAATATTTTTACTTTAATTACATGTTACCACTTCTTTATGTAGGTTTTATGAAGAAATTGTCACTTTAGAATTTATTTTACCCTTCTAGCAGTTACATAATCATTTCTTCCCAAAGCTGAAATTTTAATTACATCTCCTGTACGAGGAGCATGTATATAATTATTATCCCCAATGTACATACCCATATGATGAGGATTAGCAAAACTTCCAAAGAACACCAAATCTCCTGGCTGAAGCTTATCCCTTGATACCTCTACACCATCATTTATCTGATCAAATGTAGTTCTTCCTACAGATATCCCAAAATGTGCATATACATATTGGGTGAATCCTGAGCAATCAAATCCTGAAGGTGTTGTTCCACCCCATAAATATGGTGTTCCAAGAAAATTAGAAGCGTAGGCTATTATAGCCCCTTGTGATACTGTTGCTCCGCCCCTTGAAGGCGTATATGTAGGCACTGATTTTTTTAATTCGCTTATTTTCGTTAGACTTTTATTTACTGAAACTTGAGGCTCAATTATCTGCGCCGAAATATTAGTACCTTTTGATTCAGCGTTCAATTTATTCTGTAATTCTTTAGCAACAATTTCCTTGCTCTTCAATTGCGTTATTAATTTGCTTTGTGACTCCTTAGTAACCATTATCTTATCAATCTTCTGCTTATTTTCTACTTGCAAACTCAGCAATGATTCCTTTGTATTCTTCAAATTTTTCTGTTTTTCACTTAATTCCTTTTGAGCTACTTCAAACCTAACCATTAGTTTTTTATCAAATTCTACAACGGTTTTTATGTTATCTACTCTTGATATAAAATCTCCAAAACTCTCTGAATCCAGTATAATACTCAAATATCCATCGGATCCATTTATGTACATAACTCTCATTCTACTATTAAACAATCCCTGTTCTTTCTGTGATTCCCTTGCAACCTTTTTAACCTCCACTGCGGCAACTTCAATTGACTTTTCAGTTTCAGATATTTTTCTTTTATTTTCTTCCGTCTTAATCATAATCTTTTCAATTTCATTATCAAACTCTTCTATTTTCGTTTCAACTTGTTCTCTCTCGGTCTGAATTCTAGTTAGTGAATCTTTCTGCTGTTGTAACTTCTCATTTACTGGGGCTGCTAGTACTATTACATTTGAAGTTAAAACAAAAATTATTACAACTGCTAGGCTTCTCAGGACTGTCTTCATTATTACATCTCCTCATTTGTTTATACTTTATAAAATACAAAATAAATATATCAAAAACTTATGTGTTTATTATGAAGATTGTCGATTTTTATATTTTTTTGTATTATGTCTTTATATTCTTATAATAATAAAAGTCATGTCAACCAAGAAGCACTTAATGCATTATTGAAACAAAGATCTTGCCTACTATTATTCCAAGGACTGTGCCACTTGCAGATAATCTCCCCCGCCAAAGTCCAATGGATTCAGGTATTATCTCTTTGCAGACAGTATATAATATTAAACCAGCAGCAAATGATAAGCTAATGGAAATAATTATAGGCGATACACTATTTAAAATCCCTCCCATTAAAGCCCCTATACCCATTGGTATGGAAGTAAATACTGAAAAAAGTATTATTATATATATTTTAGCACCCCCTTCTTTAAGATACATGCCTAAAGTTAGTCCTTCTGGTATTCCATGAAGGAGTAGAGCAATTGCTAACTGTAATCCTCTGGTATAGGAAATATTTAAGAGTGAACCTAATGCAATTCCAGCGGGTATATTATGTATTCCTGAACCTATCGCCATAAAAAGAGCTACTTTTAAATATCTCTGTTTTTCACCATCTGGATTTCCGAAATTAAGATAACTAACACCACTATCAATCAATAGTGCAGTAATAAGTCCAATAAATATACCAATTGTTGCGATATATACATTACCATTTTCAAATGCTTCTGGTATTAAATCGAAGCAAATTATAGCAAGCATAAGTCCTCCAAGAAATCCCAAAACAGTACCTTTAAATCTTCTCCCATTATCTGTAGTAATAAAACAAAGTAGTATTCCAATCATCGTTCCAATCCATGCAGTAAAAAAACCTATATTACTTATATGAACAAGCAAATTAAAATTATTAAGCATTAATAAAGTCCCCCATTTTTAAAAATAATACCATATTTAATTCTATGCTATATAAGAGATAAGTTAGAATATATGGTAATCTTTTTTAAAATGCACTAAGTACTTTTGATATTAATTTAAATAAATAATTAATTCCATGTAAAGCATTACCACTATTGTAAAATTTCTATAATAGTTTTAATATTATACATGTAATATATAATATTAATTGTAAAAAAGGAGCAACTACTATGATCTCAAACACTGTTAAAAACACTAGAAATAAAAAGGCGACAAAACCGTTATCTATAGCGGGGGTAGTCCTGGTTCTATTTGTACTACAAAGTCTTCTTATTCATAATGCTATTTCAAAATATAAATTAAAAATATATCCACAAGTATGGATAGAAGATACGAATATAGGTGGAAAAACTAAAACGGAAGCTAAAAATGCTATCATTCAAAAACACAATAATAGCATTGCTAAAAAAAATATAACAATAAAAATTAATAATAAACAATATACTATTGCTTTATCTAAACTTGATATGAAATATGATTATGGTCTTGCAGTTGATAAAGCTTATGATATTGGAAAAGAAGGTAATTCACTAAAAAAATATTTTGCTATAACCTCTCCTGGCAAGAAAAATATTACACTTAATCATACATACAACTATGATATTGTAGATACAGTTCTTAAGGATATTATTAAAGATAATAATAAGAAGGCTGTAGATGCCACTATTATCAGAAATAATTTAGGAGATTTAATTGTAACTAAAGAAGAGTATGGTCATAGTATAGATTCTGCTAGTCTAAAAAAGGAAATAAAAACTAAAGTTGAAAATATAAAACAAGAACAAAATTTACTAATAGAGTCTAAATTAATAAACATTGAACCTAAGATTAAAAAAAACAATTTAGAAGGCATAAATACTTTAATATCTAGTTCTACCACTAACTTTGGCAATTCAAGTGAAAGTCGGTCAGAAAATATTCGAGTAGCTTCTAATTCTATAAACGGGCATATAGTTATGCCTGGTGATATTTTTAGCTTTAATGATGTAGTGGGTGAAAGATCTGCTAAAAAAGGCTATAAGCTAGCAAAAGGAATTGTAAATGACAAAGTTGTAGATGACTTAGGTGGTGGAGTGTGCCAAGTCTCAACTACACTTTATAATGCAATACTTAGAACAAATATTGCCTCTGTGGAAAGATATCATCATAGTTTGCCTTGCAGCTATATAGGGAAAGGTCTTGATGCTACAGTTTCTTTTGGACTTCTTGATTATAAATTTAAGAATACATATTCTTATCCTATTTTTATAGAATCTGGAATCCAAAATGAAAGTCTAACATTTAATGTGTACTCAAATGCAAGTCTTAGCAATAAAAAATATAACATTTATAATAAAGTGACAGGTAACCACGTAAATGTATTTAGAATCACGTATGAAAACGGTAATAAGTTATCAAAAGTTTTGCTTTATACTGATAAGATTTCATAGATGCTTTCCTCTACTTACTTTCCTAATATTTTTTTAATAAATACAGTTACTAGTTCAGGATCGAATTGATGACCTGCGTTTTTTTGTAATTCTTTTATGATATTCTCCATTGATAATGCACTTCGATAACATCTATCTCTACTCATTGAATCATATGCATCTGCTATATTTATAATTCTTGATGCAATTGGTATCTCTGCTCCTTTTAATCCTTTTGGATATCCTAATCCATCCCATCTTTCATGGTGATATAATATGTATATCGCCATGTTGGACATACCATTTACTGTATTCAGCATTCTATAACCTATTTCACAGTGGCTCTTAATTTTCTTCCATTCATCGCTTGTGAGTTTGCCTGTTTTATTAAGTACATTTTCATGTATTGCAATTTTACCTATATTATGGAGTAATCCAACTTCCTTGAGCTCATTGACCTCATATTTAGACAAATCAAGGGCTTCTCCCATTTTTCCGCATAACTTCGAAACCTCATGAGAATGTTTTTCTTCTTCTTTGTTTTCCTCATATAAGGTATTTATTATCGCCTTAATTGTTTTCACTTTCATAATTGGTCCCTCAAAAAGTTTATTATTATACATATTATTTTCTGCATTTATTAATATTTCTTCAGTTTTTTCTTCTTTATTATTCTTTGTTTGATACCCAAAAGAAACAGAGATATCAACGAACCCAACTTTTTCATCCAATGACAAAGTTTTTATTCGTTTTATAATTTTCTCTGCTACAAAAGCATCCGTTTTAGGCAATATAATAACAAACTCATCTCCTCCAAACCTAGCAATAATATCATCAGCCCTACATCCCATGCTTATTATCTTTGCTACTTTTTTAAGAAGCTTATCACCCACGACATGTCCAAAGGAATCATTAATAAATTTTAACCCATTTACATCCCCCATAACAATCGTCATAGGAAGGTTCCTTTCCGTATCAAGTCTTGTTAATTCTTCTTCATAAAACCTACGATTATATAACCCCGTTAACTGATCATGATAACTTAGATAACAACTTTCTTTCTCCTTTCTTTTACGTTCCGTTATATCAATGGTTCTACATTCAATATATTTTTGTCCATTTAAACATAAAGCAAATGCTTTAAAATACACGGATACTATTGTACCATCATTCTTTTGCAGTTCTGCATCAACAACAGCGAATCCATCGTCTCTAGCCCTAGTAATACAATCCATGATTGCTCTATAGCTTTTTTCATCACCCTTATACCAATCCAAAAGACTCATTTTAGATAATTCTTCGGACGAGTAACCTGTTATATCCTGAAATTTTTCATTCCACCTCACTAATCTTCCTTGCTGATCATAAATATAGTGCATATCTGGTCCACTATAAAATATTGCTTCCTCTATAGTTCTTTCATGTTGTACATCCTCTTTCCTTAGCCCTTCAATTTCAGATAATTGGCTCATTTTATTTTCCTCCATTTTATCTTTCTCAAAGCAATTAGCATTCTTACATTTTTTATATTAATCTTTTTATACACTATATTCACTACACTAACCAAATTCTACATATTTTAATAAAATAGCATTCATTTTAGAAATAATAAATAGCAATTTTAACACTATATTATTCAATATTCTTTTTATCATAATTTTCAGAAAATATAGTTTATGATTCAAATTAACTTGAATGAAATGTAAAAATAGGTTATAATTAAAGTACGTATTTAAAAAGAGAGGTTATTCGATGACTAAACGCTTCAAAAAATTTTACGCGAGCTTTAGTAAAGTAATTATTATAATACTTGGCGCAACACTATATTCAATCGGCTTAGAAATATTTTTAATACCTAACAACATAATTGATGGAGGTGTGGTTGGAATATCAATTATGGCAAATCATTTTATCAACGTACCACTTGGGCTACTTACTTTTATACTAAATATACCATTTTTTATAATCGGATATAAGCAAATCGGAAAAACATTTACCATAGCAACTATCTTTTCTGTAATATGCTATTCTATAGGTGTATCTATACTTAAGCCAATTCCAGGAATAACGCATGATATACTATTGGCAGCAGTTTTTGGTGGAATACTAGTTGGACTAGGAATAGGCCTCATAATGAGAAGCGGTGGATCAACCGATGGCACAGAAATCGTAGCAATAATACTTGACAAAAGAATTAAATTTTCAGTTGGAGAGATAATTATGTTCTTCAATTTCTTTATATTACTTTCAGCAGGCTTGATTTTTGGTTGGGATAGAGCTATGTATTCTCTCATAACCTATTTTATAGTAATCAAAGTTATTGACATTATCATTGAAGGTACTGATGAATCAAAAGCTGTAGTAATTATTTCAGATAAACATGAAGAAATCTCTGAGGCAATAATGGCTAGACTTGGTCGAGCAATGACTTACCTTTACGGTAAAGGCGGAAAAGAAGGCGAGTATAAAAATGTAATTTATGTTGTTGTATCTCGTTTGGAGATTTCTAAACTAAAATCTATTGTAAATGGCTTTGATGAAGATGCATTCATAACTATAGGCAGTGTCGAAACAACCGGAAAGAGTTATAAGAAAAGAGCTATTCATTAAATTATAAGTAGAACAATGATTTTAGGAGAGTGGTTTTAAATCACTCTCCTTTTTTTATTTATAAAATAATTCATCTATTAATATTTTTAAAAATAATGTAAGCTAAATTTAAGAATGTAGTTTAAATTTCATGATATAATATTTAATAAATGAAAAATATAAGGAGTGAAACTAATGAAAAGTGTTGATACTAAAGAAATATAATTGTATTTGATTTTTTTATAAAAGTATTATTAATAAAGGGTAGGTAAATTAATGAAAAAATATAAATTTAATTTGATATTAGGAGTAGCCTCTGTGGGCATTTTTATACTATTAATTATATTCACACATGGTTGGATGGATTTGATTCATCAAATGAAAAACTTACATATTCAATGGCTAATTGCGGCTATTTTCTCCATGTTTTTATATTGGGTTTGTGAAGCTAGAATCTTACAAGTAACTGTATTTCTAATGAAAAAAGATTATAAATTTAAAGAAGCATTTAAAGTCACTCTTATTGGGCAATATTTTAATTCAATAACTCCCTTTGCATCTGGCGGTCAACCAATGCAGTTATATGCACTTACTAAACAAGGAGTGGGCGCTGGCAAAGCTGGTTCAGCGCTTATGATTAAATTTATTATGTATCAAGCTATATTAACTATATATTCTCTAGTTCTTATATTTTGGAAATTAGATTTTTTTAGACGAAAAACCAGCAATTTATTTTATTTAATAGGCGTAGGTTTTTTAGTTCATGCTAGTGTAATTGTATGTTTAATTATTTTTTCCAAGTATCGTAAATTAACACACAAATTTATAATGATTTTATCTAAAATATTACGAAAGTTTAAATTTGTAAAAAATGTATCAAAATTAGAAACAAATATTAACGAAAATTTAGATCAATTCCATGATAATATGCAAATAGCAAAACATAGTAAAGGATTAATTTTTGAAGCTGTTATATATACAACATTACAGCTAACAATATATTTTATTATTCCTTATTTTATCTATCTTAGTTTTGGAATGAATGGTGCTAGCATTGGTAGTATGATAGCAGGAACTGCTTTTATAATGATGATAACAGCTGTTATACCATCACCAGGAGCAATGGGAGGCGCGGAAGGTGCTTTCTATATATGTTTTAGTTTGTTTTTTGCAGCTAGTAATATAATGGCCGGTATATTGTTATGGAGGTTAATTACTTTTTACTCCTGTATAATTTTTGGATTTTATGCACTTAAAAAAAAATAAATCATAAAAATCATTAGCCTAGGCTAATGATTTTTAATTTCTACTCTTTTATTATATAAGGCACGGTAAGAACTGCCACATTTCTATTTTTATATAATTGACTTTTTATAAAATACCCTGTCTGGTTATGAAGCAAATTATGCCACCATTTAGTAATAACAAACTGTGTTAGCACTACAGTCACTGTTTCTCCATGTTTTGAAGAACGCTCTTCTGATTGTATAAAATTCATTAATGGTTCCATTACATCCCTATATGAGGAGTGTTCTATTATTAATGGAATTCCTGGATTATACTCTTTCCACTTTCTTTTTAATTTTTGAGTAATTTCCGGATCAGTTGATACATGAAATGCAACAACATTTTGTGATAAACATTTAGCACAGTTTAATGCCTTTAGAAATGATTTATTTAATGTACCTAAAAGTATTATTACATGCTGATCATTATTTGTTAATGGCCCAACTTTGGGTCTTAAGTCATTTGTTAATCTTATTTGCTCCACTACATGAGTATAATGCTCCTTAATCTTTAGCATGAAATAAACAAGCATTGGTAATATAATACAAACAATCCAAGCACCCTGAGTAAACTTTATAATTCCTATAAGTATTACTGTAATAAAAGTTATAACAGCACCAAATCCGTTTACGGCCGCCTTAAATTTCCAACCAAGTGATTTTTCCCTTTTCCACTTTAAGAACATTCCAACCTGAGAAAGTGTAAAAGATATAAATACACCAACAGCATATAACGGTAAAAGTGCATGTGTATCACCTTTAAACACAATAATTAATATAGCAGAAGCTACAGCTAGTACTATTATTCCATTTGAAAAACTTAATCTTTTTCCTCTTTGAGAAAATTGCCTTGGAACATATCCATCATTTCCCATTAAAGAAAGTAATAATGGAAGACCTGCATAAGATGTATTAGCAGCCATTATTAATATAATTGCAGTTGTAAATTGAATAACATAAAAGAAAATATTTTTTCCGAAAACTTGCTGAGTAATTTGAGCAAGCACTGTCATATGATTAACAGGTACTGCATGATAAATTGTTGCTAAGAAAGATAATCCTACAAAAATAAAAAATACTAACCCACCCAGTAAAAGCAAAACAATTTTTGCATTTTTTTGTGATGGTTCTTGAAAATTAGGTATACCATTACTTACAGCTTCAACTCCCGTTAACCCACTACAACCTGACGCAAATGCACGAAGAAACAGAAATAGTGTAATATCACCTACTTGCTTTGGCGTTGAAAATAAAGGCTGTGGCGAATAACCAAAAATATAATGTCTAACAAGACCAGTAACAATAAGCACTACACAAGAGCCTATGAATATATATGTTGGAACTCCAAAAAGTTTAGATGATTCCTTCGTTCCTCTTAAATTACCTATTGTTATAATTAATAACATTATAAGAGCTATAGATACTTTGTACTTAAACAAAAATGGCATAGCCGATGTTATGGCAGCAGTTCCAGCACTTATACTAACAGCAACTGTAAGTACATAACCTACAGTAAGAGCTGCTCCTGCAGTAAGCCCAGGGGTTACTCCCAGATTATCCTTTGCAACTATGTATGATCCTCCACCAGATGGGTAGCTATCAATGGTTTGCATGTATGAAAAAACGAGTATGAGCAATAGCAAAACAATACATAATGCAGCATAAAACATATATCTATATGCCATAGACCCCATAACTCCAATTAACACAATTAAAATTTCCTCACCTGCATATGCAACGGAGGAAACTGCATCACTGGATAATATAGGTAGTCCCCATAAAACGTTTAATTTTTCTCCTTCTAATTCTTCTGTTTTTAATGTCTTACCTATTAATAGTTCTCTTATCTTTGAAAACATAAATGCACCTCTATAATCAAATTTATTTATACAATATTTATCTATTATATATTATTAATTCTAACAATTCAAACTATAATTAATCTATTTATGACGAAATATAGCCAAATTTATACTTCTAACGGCTGATAATTAACATTATAATTCAAATAGTGATACATGCTTAATATATATTTATTTAAAGTTACTTATTAGTCGTTTTCATGTTACTTATCTCTAAGTAAATCAAAAAAAATAGAGTACATGGTTAAGCCCATATATCCTATTCTTAATTATCTGTCTAAGTTATTTAATTTCTTTATACTATATATTTAGTTACTAATTCATTAAACTCATCCACGTTTTGTTCCATCCAAGTAGTGAAGTCTTTGTTTGAATTATCTACGGCACTTGCAAGTTCAAATAAAAATTCTGGCACATCCACTTGTTTAATATCTCCATAAATTTTACTGAGCTTTGTTTTACCTATCCCAAGGTCTCCACCAATATGTAATTCAAATACATTTGTAAGTTCATCTTGAATCTTTTTCTTTTTACCGCGGAATCCAATTGTTCCTATTTCATGTACGGAGCAAGAATTAGTGCATCCGGATATATGAACAGGAGGCAATATATCTTTTGAAAAGTTTTTTTCTTTAAAATAGCTTAAAATCTCTTTTAAAGTGGTCTGGCTTTCTAATATTCCCATTTGACAAGTAGGAACTCCAATGCAGCAAGTTGAATATTCAAGTGAAGTATTTCCACCCATTTCCTCCGTTAAGTCAAGTAATATTTGTGCTTCCTTTCCGTTCAAATTCCTAATATATAATCCTTCTGACATAGTTAATCTTATTTCTATATCGTCCATACCATCCATCTTATTCATACCATCTATCTTATTCATACCATCTATTTTATCTAATATTAGTTTTAAATGCTTTGTTCTTAATTGTCCTCCCATTGGATGAACATACACACTGTATAACCCATTTTGTTTTTGTGAAATTAGTCTTGGACTTTTTATAGAAGTTTCAATACCAGTCTTATCATAAACCTTGTTTTCTACCTTGATTTTCAAATTGCCTTTAGCCTTAACCTTCTCCAAATAACTATTATAACAATTTATGAATTTCTCGTCACCCATTCTTTCCTTAATATATCTTATACGAGCTTTTCCTTTGTTTACATAATCACCTTCATTAATAAAAAGCTCAGTTAATGCTTCAACATGATATAGAATATCCTCAGGATTTATTAATTGACCACTGGAAACAGATAATCTTGAATTATTTCCTATTCCACCACCTAAATATACTTTGAAATATTTGGTTCCATTTTCAATAACCGCTAAAAAGCCTAAATCAGTAGCAGTTACGTGTGACTCATCTTTGTCGTTACTTGAAAATGCAACTTTAAATTTTCTTGGTAGTTTATATGTATATATCTTATCTAAAAAATGTTGACCCACCGCAGTTGCATAAGGTGATATATCAAAAACCTCATTTTTTTCTACCCCCGATAGTGGTGATGCAGAAACATTTCTAGGATAATTACCGCCTGAACCCCTTACGTATAACTCTTTGTTTATACCTTCCTTCATAATATTACAAACTTCATCTATAGTAATTCCATGTAATTGCATTGCTTGACGAGTAGTTATATGTATATTTTCTACTTTATATCTATTTGCAAAGTCATAAATTTGTTTAAGATCCTTTATAGAAGCTATCCCAGCTGGCATTCTAAATCTTACCATAAAATCCTTGCCATTACGCTCGGCATATACTCCCATACCACCAGAAGCTCCTTTAAAATCCATCTTACTCATTTCACCACTTAAAAATTTATTACCAAGTGCTCTAAACCCTTCAATTTCAGAAAGAAGAATCTCATTTAAATTGTTCATTTGTATCATTCCTTTCGTATTGCAACATACATCTGACTATAGTATACTTGTTTTTAACCAATAAGTATAATACATGTTTTCTATAATACTTATTAGTATTTCTGATAGGTAGGGTGATAATTTTGATAGAGGAATTAAAAACTTTTATTGCTGTTGTAGACAAAAAAAGCTTCACAAAAGCTGCAGTCACAATCAAGATATCTCAGCCAAGTGTTAGTTTACACATTAAAATTCTAGAAAAAAAGTTTAATACGAAATTGATAGAAAGATCAAATAAACAAAGAAATATATTAATTACACAAACTGGAGAAATCTTATACAAAAAAGCTAAACAAATAATATCACTAATTGATGACACAAAAGATGAACTTAACAATTATCATGATTCCACCTCAGGAACTTTAAAAATCGGCGCAAGCATGACTATAGGTGAATTCCTACTACCCTCAATATTAGGAGAATTTATTAAAGAGTTTCCAAACATAAAACTAGAAGTCGCTATTGAAAACACCCATAATATTTATGAAAAGTTTAAAAACTATGATATTGATATTGCTTTAACTGAAGGCAGCGTCCCTGCACATAACTATACTTCTAGAAACTTTTATAAAGATACAATGGTTGTTGTAACTCCAAATTCTTTTACCTATGATAAAAATATTGGCCTTAAACCTAACTTGTCAAATCAAACTTGGATGCATAGGGAAGAAGGTTCTGGAACTGGTGAGTATCTAAATATATTTTTAAATACAGAAGGTATATCTCCAAAGAATTTTATTATTCTTGGAAGTAATTACGCAATTAAAGAAGCTGTTAAAAACAATTTAGGTGTAACTTTTATCTCATCTTTAGTAGTTGATGATGCCGCTACTAACAATGAACTTAAAATTATAGCTACTGAGACAAAATATAATAGGTTTTTTTCTTATTTAGTTCATGAGAAAAACTTATCAAAGATTGCTACATTATTTGTTGAGAAACTAGAAAAGTTTAGTAAACGGAATATTACATAGCTGCCATATCACCCTCTTGATTACTTCTATATCTTCATATTATCTCAAATAAAAAAAGCACTTACATCCACTGCTTTGAATGTAAGTACTTTTATAATAAAATTATTTTAATACATCCGTATTAACACAATCATCAGGATTTTCACCATTTAGGACTTTGATAATATTTTCAGCTGCGACTAATCCCATATTTGTTCTTGTTTCCATTGTTGCTGAAGAAATACGAGGAACAATTGAAACATTGTACATATCTAGAAGTTCTGGTTCAATATTTGGTTCATGTTCAAATACATCAAGTCCTGCTCCCCATATTTCACCATCTTTGAGGGCTTTAACTAATGCTTTTTCGTTAATTACCGGCCCACTACATGTATTAACAATAACTGAAGTATTTTTCATAATAGAAAACTCTTTCTCTCCTATATAATGAATAGTAGACGGTAAAAGTGGCACATGTAATGATACAAAATCAGCTTCTTTAAGTAGCGTTTCTTTATCTACATAAATAGCACCAAGTTCTTTTTCCATTTTATAATTTCTAACTATATCAGTATAGAGTATTTTCATATCAAAAGCCTTAGCTTTCTTTGCAAAGTTAAACCCAATTCGCCCTGCTCCTACAACACCTAATGTCTTGCCGGTAATTTCACGCCCAAGAAACATCATAGGGTCACAAGACTCATAAGCACCATTTCTTGTGAATTTATCCGCTGCCACGATCCTTCTAGAAACAACCATGAGTAGTGTCCATGCAAGATCTGCAGTAGCATCATCTAATACGCGAGGAGTGTTTGTAATTATTATTCCCTGTTTGGTAGCCGTAGCTATATCAATATTGCTGTAACCCACACCGTAATTAGCAAAAATTTTACATTTGTTCCCCGCTGACTCAAGTGTCTCTTTATCTATATTATCAGTTAAAAGACATAAAACAGCATCCTTATCTTTTACCTTCTCAATAAGTTCTTCTCTTAATAAACCTCTATCACAAGGATTTATTTCTACGTCAAAATGCTTTCTTAAAAGTTCAATAGCCTCATCTGGAATTTTTCTTGTTACGTAAACCTTTTTTTTATCCACAGATTATACCTCCTCTAAATACTAGACCCATTGATCTCATAGCTTCTCAAATATAAGTTCATTTTTAAGTTTCCCTATTTCTTTTATAATCATCATTTTTCTAAAACAATATGTTATTTTTCTTGCCTTATTTTCAGGAATTTTCAACGTTTTCGCCAAGTTTTTGTTTGTAAAATTTTCTGGCAATTCATCTGGTAAAAATATCAAGAAATCCTTCTCTTCTTTAAAAGTGATTTTCTCCATTACCTCTAAAAGCTTATGATCCACTATGCTTATACCTTTTCTTCTCCAACTTCCTTTACCATCCTTGCATCTTATCTCTTCTTCTTTAATCATTAGGATTTCCAATATAAAATTATCTGATCCCATTAAATCAGGTATCCTAATTAATTCATCAAATAAATCAACTAACTTACCCTTTTTAGGTGACTTTCTTCTACTAATCACTATATCAGGTTCTTCTGTAGTTACTATATATTTTTCAGCAGCTATAGGATGTACAAGCATTACCTTATTATACTTAACTAATTCCCTAAGTTTATTGCGAATTGCACTAAAATTTTTTGTTTGTATTTCAATTAATGAATCTTCTCTAACTAAATCAATTACATATTTATCTACTTTCACCTCGAATCTATCTCCAGGCGTAACATACCATTGTTTAATTGATGAATGCAAAGACTTCTCATTTTTTATATTTATTCCATTTTGTTCATAAATTAAAACTGTGTCTTCTACTTGTCCCATTTTTTCTCCTACCTCTATAATAAACCTCTAAAATTTTTCTTAGATTAAATAATCTAGCTATTATAATTATATATTAATTATAACAGAATTGTTATAAAAATAAAATTTAAACTGTAAAATAAAGTATATTACCAGCAAACGTCACTAGCACATATGATAAGGTAATATGCTAATAATCTATAAAGAGATGATTAATTGTGTATCAAAGCATAATATAAAATAATATAATACTAAAAGGTGATGAAATATGAAAATTGTGATATTATCTGATACGCATGCAAAAAAACATAATGATAAACTTTTCAAATTAATAGACAATTTATTTAAAGAGGCTGATATGATAATTCATGCAGGTGATTATATTTCACCGAGCGTTGTATCAAAATTAAAAGAGCATGAGAATTTCGTTGGAGTATGGGGAAATAATGATAAACGTTATATAAGAGGTATATTAAATGAAAAAGAAATATTATCCATAGGAGGGTATAGAATTGGTCTATATCATGGTCATGGCAACAGCAAAAATACACTAACCACAGCATATGATAAATTTATTAATGATAAGGTAGATATAATAATCTTTGGACACACTCATCAACCACTTATATTAACTAAAAATAAAGTGCTTATGATTAATCCCGGTTCACCCTCCTGCAAAAGACGTGAGCCATGGTATTCTTATGTTGTTTTAGAAATCGAAAATAAAAAAATAGATGTCCACTTAAAATTTTTCAGCTGATATTATAATTTCTACAACTTTCAATTAAAAAAAAGTCCTACCATACTCATAAAGGTAGGACTTTTTATGTTAATATTCTTCAACTTCAGTAACTTCATATCCTGCTTCTTCAATAGCTTCTGAGATATCATTATCTGTTGTTTCATCTTCAAATTCTGCCATTGCAAATTTTTCTTCTAAATCAACTTTTACTTTAGTAGCACCAATGTCTAGTAATGTTTCTTTTACATGACTTACACAATGTGAACAACTCATTCCATCAATATATATTTTTTTCTTCATTTAAAATTCTCCTTTCAATTGTTTAAATTACATTCTTATATATTTAAATTTAAATTTATATATTTAAATTTATAATTATATCCTCTACTAAGTTAACTTAGTTTTATATTAGTCTCTTAAATGCCATTTGTCTATATGTATTTAATAAAATCCATATTGAACTAGTAATATATGCTTTTATGTTTCATTTTACTTATTTTGTAATTGCAAACAAATTGTAGCATATTAAGTGTCACTATTCAAGTTTTTACATACTTTATTTATTTTATTATTAGCATCCAAAATAAAATTCTATTCAAAAGCACTTAGTACCCTATCTAATATGCCATTAATGTGAGCTATAGCTATACCAAAGTTGGTAATAGGTAGTTCTACTATATTAGCTTTTTCAATCCTTGACATTAATTGTTGTCTATTAAACATACAAGCTCCACAATGAACTATTAACTTATACGCGCTTAGGTCTTCTGGAAAACCACTACCTGCACAAACCGTTATATCTAGATTCCCGCCGACCTTCTCGTTAAGCCATTTGGGTAGTTTCTCTCTACCTATGTCACCTTCAAGTGGATGATGAGTACAAGCTTCTGCTATTAGTACCTTATCTCCTGGTTTCAATGTATCAATAGCTCTTGCCCCTTTAACTAAGGTATCTAAATCTCCCTTGTACCTCGCCATAAGTATGGAGAATGAAGTAAGTGGTACATCTTTTGGAATAATAGAATTAACTTTTTTAAATACCTGTGAGTCTGTAATCACCAAATCCGGTTTAACCTTTAGTGCAGCTAAAATATCGCCTAGCTCACTATCCTTTACAACAAGGGCCATAACATCATTATCAAGTAGATCCCTTATAATTTGAACCTGTGGCAATATTAGTCTTCCTTTTGGCGCTTGGATATCTTGTGGTGCTACAACTAATACTATTGACTTTGGTTTTACTATGTCACCTACAATTGTATTTTTCTCAAAATCAGCTGGTGCGGCATCCATAATTGCTTTTTTTAATTCATCAATATTTATTCTATCTTTAGCACTAACCTTAACAAAATCTATGCCTATTATCTTTTGGATGCTGGTAATTTCGGTTTTCCCTAGCACTACTCCATTTTCATCGATTTTATTTATAACTCCTACTACAGGGATTTTTCTATTTTTTAAATCTTCATACCATGTTTTTTCAAATGTTAAATCCTTCTCATTACCATCTATAACCAAAAGAGCTAAATCGGTTTTATCCATAACTTCCTTAGTTTTTTTGATTCTAAGTTCACCTATTTCTCCATCATCATCAAGTCCTGCAGTGTCTATAATCACAACTGGTCCTATTGGAAGTAATTCCATAGCCTTATATACTGGGTCCGTTGTGGTTCCTGCTAAACTAGAAACTAATGCAATGTCCTGATTTGTAAGTGCATTAATTAAACTTGATTTTCCCACATTTCTTTTTCCAAATATAGCTATATGAAGTCTATTAGAATTTGGTGTTTGCTGCATACTATATGCCTCCTCTTTCTTCTTTTGAAATTGGTTTTATTTCTCTATACAATCAGAAAATTCTAGGCTTATTATATATCGTAATTATATAAAATTCAAGCATCAATTAATAGTAAATAATGTCTCATATTTTGATTTTAGTAATATACTGTTTTAATAGATTTTTCTTTGGGTATACTAATATCAACAAAAACTAAAGGTGAGTGATACTATGAATTTTATGAAAAAAAGTATTGTTATAATTTTTACAACCACTATTATTTGTTTCTTATTAGTCTATAGTTCACATGCAAATAGTGCTCAAAAAAGCATCCGAACATTTAACCCATCTAGTACTTCATTTAAAGATGGTGGTTACCTACATACTTCTAAATTTGTATATTTAACTTTTGATGATGGTCCTACGTACGTTGTTACAGATGCACTATTAGATGTATTAAAAAATGAAAAAGTTAAAGCTACTTTTTTTATAGTAGGAAAAGAAATTGAAGGAAAAGAATCTATCCTTAAGAGAATATATACCGAAGGTCATAGCATAGGTCTTCATACTTATAGCCATAATTTCAAAAAGATATATATAAGCTCAGATAAATTCATCGATGAGATGGAAAAAACTTCTAATAAAATTCAAGAAATCACAGGCTTCACTTCTAAGATTATTAGGTTCCCTGGTGGTAGTTCAAAACGCTTAAATTCTCTTACTTTAGAAAAACTTCATAAAAAAGGCTTTAAAATATATGATTGGAATGTAGATGCAAGTGATGGCATCAACCCCAATTTAAGTGTCGCGCAACTTATTAAAAATGCAAAAATCATTAGAGGTAATGAAAACATAGCTATAATACTTATGCATTGCAATTCTAATAATAAAAATACTGTAAAATCACTGCCAAGCATTATAAAGTATTACCTTGATTTAGGTTATGAATTTAAAGCTATCACTAAAGATACACCTGAATATTATTATAAATTTAAGAATTAAAAAAACCTCACTTTGCGGTGAGGTTTTTTAATATAATTGCATTAAAAATATTTTACTTACATTATTATTGCTTTTTAAATTTAAACTTACTTACCATTAAATATGATAACAAAACCATTAAAAACATTGTAGGGCCTAAATTTGATGCTCTATTAAACATAAAGAATGCATACAATGCTAAAAATGTACCTGTAATAGTGATAGGAATTCCTGAAAATACCCCATCAAAATCTGTAATATTATATTTTGCGAGTCTATATGCTCCTGCTACTGGAAATACTAAAACCATCAAATACCCAATTGGTCCAAGTCCTGCAAAATTATAAATACTAAATATTAATATAGAAGGTGCAACACCAAAAGATACTAAATCACATAATGAATCTAGTTCTTTACCGAGCTCTCCATCTACATTTAAAAACCTAGCTATTTTCCCATCATATCTATCAAATATTCCTGCTAAAAGAATAAATATCGCTGCTAATTTATAATTGCTGTCAAAACTCATAAGTATAGACAAAATGCCACAAGACATATTGCTTAAGGTGAAAATGTTAGGCACCGCATTCTTAATTTTTACCATCTTTTTTACCATCTATATCACTCCTATCATTATATAATTATAACATAGTGTTAGCAGTTATTCCTTAGTATTATATAACATTAATATTAAATTAACCTTAAATTTTGTTAATCTTAATATAAGCTATGATTTTTTATTCTATTTTAAATCAGAGCGATTTTGAAGGTATTCAATAATTTTGTTTGGAGTTTCTATTTGTTTTCTTTCCATAAGCGCAGGATCAAGTTTAACATTAAAGTTATCTTCTATAGCTACAATAAGTTCAATTATCCCTAATGAATCCAATCTTCCCGTGTCAAATAAATTCACATTACTTTCTTCTCGTAAATCCTCACCAGTAATTTCTTCGAGTATACCATAAATTAATTCATTCATATAAATTCCTCCATTTAATTAAGTTTTTGTAACTTATTACATATAATTTAATATAACCTAGGATAAATTACACTGCTTCTCAGAAAATTTATTTATAATTTTATCCTTATATAATATTCCTAGAATAACAAGCAATCCTGATATCACCACTAATGCAATGGAAAATATGTAATTTCCATGATGAATATTTGAACCAATGCATACAACTGCTGCAGTACCAGGTAATCTACCTACTAGTAAAAGCATAAAGAACTTCAATGATTTTATAGGTGTTAATGCTGCAATATATATTAAAATGTCTTTCGGCATTCCTGGAACTATAAACATAACAAACATAACAACAGGAAAATTCTTACTACTTATTATTTTCGTCAACCATTGAGTACTTGTACGTTTCACTATTTTTTCTACAAAAGAAAATGCTATAAACCTAGTGAAGTAAAAAATAATTGTGCCCCCTAGCATCATCCCTAATGTTGAATAAAAGGTTCCTAATATGCTACCATAAATATATCCACCCGCTACCTGAATTACTTCACCTGGAATTGGCGCAACTACCGTTTGTAGCACTTGGAAAGATAAGTATGCACCTATTCCCCCATTACCTAGAGAAACAATATAACGTCTAAATTTCTCAGGAGATACGGTTATTTCTATTATCCACGGTAGGTATCTAAATACAACTAGAGTTGATATGATAGCTAATAGCAATATTACTAACTTCATATTCAACTTGTTTTTCAAATGCTTCATGCCGTCCTCCCATTTTTAATATATTTAACAGTAGCATATTATCTTATAACATTATTAACCACTAAAAATTCAATTTACATTATTAATTTGAATATATACTCATACCCATAAACTTTAGCTAAAACTGCCTTATAAACAATATTCTAACATATTTCTATTATAAATTCTATATATCTACTTTTTATAAACTAATTATAAACAATGTATAAACTTTTTTAAATCCCATTTCATAAAGTTTACAACTGCCAACGAAAAAAGGTGCCTCTGAAATGATTTTTTAATCATTTCAGAGGCACCTCACATTATTCTACCTTCTATTTTCTTTCAACAATAATTGCAGTTCCTTGACCGCCACCTATACATAATGTAGCAAGTCCTGTTTTAGAATTCCTTTTTATCATTTCATATATTAATGTAATAAGTATTCTTCCACCTGAAGCTCCTACTGGATGACCTAATGCTATTGCTCCACCATTAACATTAACTATTTCTGGATTTAATCCTAAATCCTTAGCTACTGCTAATGATTGAGAAGCAAACGCTTCGTTAGCTTCAACTAAATCTAAATCAGCTACAGTAAGTCCTGCTTTTTCTAATGCTTTTTTGCTTGCTGGAACTGGACCATAACCCATTATTTTTGGATCTACGCCTGCTGATGCATAAGATTTTATTGAAACTAGTGGTTTAAGTCCTAATTGATCAGCTTTATCTTTTGACATTACTATAAACATAACAGAACCATCATTTATTCCTGATGCATTACCTGCTGTTACTGTACCACCCTTTTTAAATGCTGGTTTTAATTTAGTTAATTTGTCCATAGTTATTCCAAATCTAGGGCCTTCATCTGTGTCAAATGTTATTGGGTCACCTTTTCTTTGAGGAATTACAACTGGAACGATCTCATCTTTAAATTTGCCACCCTTTATAGCTGCTTCAGCTTTATGTTGGCTTTTTAAAGAAAATTCATCTTGTTGTTCTCTAGTTATATTAAATTTTTCTGCAATATTTTCTGCAGTTATTCCCATATGATAGTCGTTAAATGCATCCCAAAGAGAATCTTTGATCATAGCATCTACTACTTTACCATCTCCCATTCTTTTACCCCATCTATTGTTTGGAAGTATATATGGAGCATTACTCATGCTTTCAGTTCCACCAGCTAAAACTACTTCTGCATCTCCACACATTATAATCTGTGCTGCCATGCTTACAGCTCTAAGTCCTGAACCACAAACTTTATTTATTGTTAGTGCAGAAGATGATTCATCCAATCCTGCATTTATAGCTATTTGTCTAGCAATATTTTGTCCAAGTCCTGCTTGAATTACGTTACCGATGATAGCTTCTTCTACTATTTCTGGTTTAACTCCTGATCTTTTTATAGCTTCCTTAGCTGCAACTGTTCCCATTTCTACAGCTGATACTTGTGATAATCCTCCACCAAAAGTTCCTATTGCTGTTCTTGCTGCTCCTACAATTACTACTTCTCTCATATGTAACCCTCCATTAATTTATTTATCTAATTTATTATTAACATATAATAGGAATTTATGACATGATCATTTTTTCCTATATATATAACACTAGCAATTTCTATGCCAAGTCGTCAATACCCCGCAAACCTCACTATAGCAACTTATTTCTTTATACCAAAATTAAATATACCCCTCAATGTAAACTTAGTTTACACTAATGCTTATATAAATTTATCTTGTTCAAGCTTGTTAATATTATAACCTATTTGTTAAAAAAATCACTTAAAGTATTTTCAATGCATTGATATAACTATGTATTTAGTTTATCCTATAATTCTAGTTTACAATACACATACTATTTTTCATAAAAAAATAGTACGTGTAAACAAAGTTTGCATGTACACTATTGTGGATTAGTCTATTTTATTAAATTATATCTGTTTAATTTTTTATATAATCCCGCCCTACTAAGCCCCAATATTTTTGCTGCTTCTTTTTTATTTCCACTGGTATCTTTTAAACATTCCATGATAATGTCCTTTTCAATCCTTTCAACAACATCTTTCAAATAATTGTTTTCGAGCGAGTAGTTCTTAAGTTTACTCTTAATTATTTTTTCCGGCAAATGCTTTGGCATTATGCATATATCCTCATCAAGCAAATTAATAGCTCTTTCTATTACATTTTCAAGTTGCCTTATGTTCCCAGGCCAACTATAAGCTTTTAAAAAATCAATAGCTTCCCTAGATATACCTTCAGATTTAACATTATATTTTTTACATATTTTTGTCAAAAGCTTACCTGCCAATTCCTCAATGTCTTCTCTTCTTTCCCTTAATGGAGGTAATCTTAAATGCATAACATCTAACCTATAATATAAATCCTCTCGAAACTTTCCATCATTAATTAACTGTTCTAAAGATTTATTGGTAGATGCTATAATTCTTACATCAACTTTAATAGCATCGTTTCCACCAACCTTCACAAGTTCTTTCTCTTGAATAACCCTTAAAAGTTTAACTTGCATATTCATAGGCATATCACCAATTTCATCTAATAGTATGGTACCACCATTTGCATATTCAAACTTGCCTTTCCTACCTGATTTTTTTGCCCCAGTAAAAGCTCCTTCTTCATAGCCAAACATTTCTGACTCAAAAAGTTCTGCTGGAATAGCTCCACAATTAATTTTTACAAAAGGCTTTAAACATCTTTTACTATCATTATGAATAGAATGTGCAAAAAGTTCCTTACCAGTCCCGCTCTCTCCAGTGATTAAAACATTTGAATCTACCTTAGCAACTCTTTTGGCAAGGCCCATTACTTCTTGGCTTTTATCACTGCCTCCTATAATATTATTAAAAGTATATATTGCCTTTTGATCTGTACTTAATTCATTTTTACAGCCTTCAGCTTCTTTATCCAAAAGACATAATTTGTTACTTAGTATTTTAAAATTGCTTAAATCCTTAAACATTACTTTCCCAATTGCACCAACAACTTCACCATCTTTTATTATAGGGACTCTCATAGAAATCATCTTATGCCCATTTGCTTCTTGAATTTCACCAATTTTTTTTTCGCCAGTCCTTGCTACTATATGTAATTTTGTATTTTCAATAACCTCAGTTACATGTTTTCCCTCTGGATTTTGGCAATTAATAAACCTTTTATATTCATCGCTCATCATAGTTATTATTCCATTCTGGTCCACTACAACTATGCACTCCTTTACGGTATTAAAAATTGTGTTTAACATCTCTTCATATACCATACCATCATCTTGCACGTTCATTGGTAGATTGTTTTGACTTTCTTCATGAAAAACTTCAAACGCACCTATAACCTCACCGCTTTGAGTTATTAATTTGCGAGTTACAATAAATTTGCCTTCTTTTTTATTTACTTGCTCCTCTCCATTTTCAATTATACTTATTAATTTACTATAGGAGAGTACATCTGAAATATATTCTCCTATGCTATTATCTGCATCAATTTCAAACATTCTTTCAGCCGCATTATTAATTATTTGAATAATGCCTCTTTTATCTATAACAACAATACCTTCATTAATGTTGCTCATAACTTCATTATAGTAATCACTAATTATACCCATTCGTCACCTTCCTAAAGCCTTATAACTTAATTATAAAGTTGATAGTTTTTTTTATCAAGATATACTTAAAAATAGCGAGAATTTTTCTCGCTATTTTTAAGTATATCTTATTTTTTTATCAATTATCTACTAATTATTAATTCTTCTACTCTACTGTAATTGCATTAACTGGGCACTGTTCTTCTGCCTCTTTAGCACTTTTTACTAATTTTTCTGAGATTTCACCTTTAGATGCCTTTGCTTTTCCATCGTCGTCCATTGTAAAAATTTCTGGACATACTTCAGGACATAACCCACATCCTATACACGTATCCTTATCAACCATTGCTTCCATTAAAATCACTCCTTAGGTCAAATTTTATTTAAATAACTACTATATATATATTTCCACAATGATATAGTAATATACTTACTTGTAAAAGTAAGTAACAATAGTTACCAAACAAAACCACTTTCTAGCTAACCTCATTCTGCCGTCTTAACTTGTCAGCCACCATTGCTATGAATTCAGAATTTGCTGGCTTACCCTTCTTATAGCTAATAGTATATCCAAAAATTTTATTAATATTAGTGGCTTTTCTAGTGCTCCATGTAACATCTATTGCATGATTCATTGCTCTTTCAACCCTACCTGCAGTGGTATTAAATTTTTTACCCACTAATGGATATAATTCCTTTGTAACTGATGATGAAAGTTCATTATCAGTTACTAATATGTTTATTGCTTCTTTTAAATACATATAACCTTTTATATTAGTTGGTACCCCAATTTCATTAATAATATTAGTAATTTGAGAATTAAGATTATTTTTTTGCTCCTTATTGATTTTACTTTCTTTATTAATTTCACTTTCAGTATTCGTTTTTACATTGTCAATATTAGTAATTATATTTTTTAGCTCTTTATTATATATAGTATCACTTACAACTTCCCTTATTTTACCAATAAATAATTCCATATCAAAAGGTTTTACAATATAATAATCTGCTCCAAGCGATATAGCTCTTTTAGTTGTTATTTCACTCCCAACTGCTGATAAGACTATTATATGAGGTTTTGGATTTAAATTCATTGTATTTAGCCTCTCTAGCACTCCCAATCCATCAATAAAAGGCATGATTATATCAAGTATTACTAAATCAGGTTTTTTTTCTTTAATTAATTTTATTGCCTGTACTCCATTTTTTGCGATTCCGGTAACAACAATACCTTTCTGATAAAATATATACTCATTCAGTATATTACGAAATTCATCATTATCATCCGCAATGATAACTTTTATGTCCGACTCTTCCATATTTGTAATCTCCTTTACATACTTATTCCATACCAATATTATATATATTCTACAAAAGATTGGAAAATCCTTTTATTTTTTAAAAATATTGTCGAAATAAATAATAAAAAAGATCTTATTTTGTTATCTATTATAACTAGCTTCAAGCTGTTTAAATCTACTTTTAATCATTTGTGTCGAATATTGTGATCCAGCTAAAAATATTGTTTCTTATTGATAATAAGGTAATATGATTTATATATAGGTGTTTGAGACTGATATTGAAATTTCATGATATAATATTTAAAACACATTTATACAATTTAGGGGGGAAACTATGATTCTAAAAAAGCTATACATATGGCTTTTTTAAACCTATATAGAAACCTTAAAGGATAATTATCCTATATTTTTGGAGGTATAACAATGAAAATAGCTGTAATAGACGCTCAAGGAGCAGGTCTTGGAAAAACAATTATAAAAAAAATTCATAAAGAAATTGATTTTAATATTTATATAATTGCACTTGGCACAAATACATTTGCTACCTCTAACATGATGAAAGCCGGTGCAAATTTAGGAATAAGTGGAGAAGATGAAATTTGCTCATTCTGTTCTACAAATAAAGTTGACAGTATAATTGGTCCAATAGGTATGATATGTAGTGGTGGTATACAGGGAGAAATTACCCCTATGATTGCCTCGTCAATATATAATATGGATTGTACTAAATATATAATTCCACTACAAAAACATGGTATTTATATACCGGGAACAAGAAATCTTCAAATAAAAGATATTATTGACGACATTATTCTTGATATAAAAGGTAATATGAAACTATAATAGTAATATATAAGGATTGATTTAATTGATAACATGATATAAACTATAGTTAAATCAGCTCCAATGGAGCTTCCATATTATAATTATGAATACTAAAGTATAGATTACCTTAGTTTAAAAGGGAAGACAGGTGTAAATCCTGCGCGGTCCCGCCGCTGTAAAAGAAGAGTCCTTATATAAAAAGCCACTGGGAAACCGGGAAGGTACAATGGGGACAATGATGCTTAAGCCAGAATACCTTTCCATAATTACACACAATAGCTCTACGAGAGATGGAGAGGTGCTAGCAATATCTTTTTTTAGTTGCGATGATTTTAAGTCTCTTAACTCAATAGTTAAGGGACTTTTAACGTTTTAGGAAACATTTATAGAAAATGAAATACACGGAGGTACTATATGCAAGTAATAAAAAGAGATTCGAGAAGAAAAGAATTTATACCCGAAAGAATATTAACAGCAGCTGGAAAAGCTTTTACAGAAGTATACGGGAAGGAAGATAAGAGTTTTAATAATCTTGTCTTAACCAAGGTACTTGAAACTCTTAAACAAAGAGGAGAGACTATAATTCCAATAGAAGAAATACAGGATATAATAGTTGATCAAATAAAATTATTAGATAATAAAGTAGCCCTAGCTTATATAAGTTATAGAGAAGAAAGAACTTTTGAAAGAGATAAAAAAGGAGAATTGGACAAAGAAATAGATAATATAATTAATGCAGTTTCAGAGCAGACTAATTCCAATGGAAATCTTGATGGCAGTAAAATTCAAACAATAAGGGCCTTAATTTCAAATGTTGTTGGAAGTAACTATAGTCAAAGACATAAAATACCTAAAAAATATTTAAAAAAGCATAAAAAAAGTATATATATACATGATGAGACTTATTTTGGTTTACCTCTTTTTAATTGCTGCCTCGTTGACTGGATTTCCATGTTCGAGAATGGCTTTGACCTAGGCACAACACTTATAGGAACACCAAATTCGATTGAAACCGCAATAAATGTATTATCTCAAGTTGCGAGTCATATATCTAGTAATACATATGGGGGAACTACCTTCCCAACTTTAATAACAGGACTTACTCCTTATGCAGTTAAAAGTTTAAACAAACATAGGTCTGTTGGCAAAAAATGGATTGGTGATCCCCTTAAAATAGAAGAATATGCCTGGGATAGATTAGGTAAAGAAATAGAAGATAGCATGCAATCACTTGAATATGAAGTTCAAACATTAATGACAAGTCGTGCCGAGACTCCATTTTTAACACTTGGTATAAATAATGTAGATTTAAATGCTAGTGAAGAGGATCAAAAAATTCAAAAGATGATAACTGAGGCTATATTAAATCAAAGAATTAAAGGATTAACCGGTGGTGTAACTCCTGTATTTCCTAAGCTAGTGTATCAAAACACAAAAGGAAATAACCTTAATCCTCACGATAAATATTACGACTTATTTAAATTAGCGGTTGTATGTAGTGCCCATAGACAATACCCTGATTATATTAATACTGATAAATCAATTGAAGTTACTGGTGATTATAAGGAATGTATGGGTTGTAGATCATTCCTCGGGAGTTATATAGACGAGGCAGGTAATTATAAAACTGCTGGAAGATTTAACTTTGGAGTAATATCAATAAATCTTGTAAGACTTGCAATTGAGGCAGATAGAAATGAAGATTCATTTTTCAAATCTCTACATGAAGCTTTAAATGATTGCAAGGATTTATTAATGATAAGATATGATATACTAAAAAATGTTAAAGCAAAACAAGCACCTATATTATATATGAGTGGAGCAATTGCTAAATTAAATGCAGAAGATACAATAGAACCATTACTTAATAATGGATATGCTTCAGCATCTATTGGTTATGTTGGATTACATAATTGTTTAACTGCACTTTACGGCAAAGGACTAAATGATAGAACTGAAGAAACCTCTAAAAGAGCAACTAAAATCATGAGATATCTCAGAGATTATTGTGATGAACAAAAGGATAAAACAAAAATAGGATTTAGTTTATATGGATCTCCTGCTGAGACTCTTGCAACAAAATTTTGCGTAGAGGATGTAAAAGATTTTGGAGTTATAGATGGCGTAAATGATAATGGATATTATGAAAATTCATTTCATTATCCGTCTAATGAATTAATATCACCCTTTGATAAATTAGATTTAGAATCAGAATCATCTTCTTTATCCTCAGGTGGTGCAATATCATTTGTAGAACTAGGAGATATGACTAAAAATTTAGTGGCACTCGAGGATATTATAAGATACTCATATGACAAGACACATTTCCTCGGAATATCCTCAATAAGTGATAAATGTTTAAAATGTGGATATACAGGAGAAATGTTTACAAAAGAGAATAGTGATACAGAGTTTGAATGTCCTGTATGTAAAAATGACGATAAAATGTTGTTAAGCATAATAAGAAAGCTTTGTGGATACCTTGGGAGCATCTTCGAAAGACCTGTAGTTAATGGAAAAATGAAGGAGATTAAGAACAGAAAGAATAATAAAGGATGTAATTAAATGAATTATGCGAGTATTTTCTTTGATGATACCGTAAATGGCATAGGATTTAGAACCTCATTGTTCGTTAGCGGATGTGCTAAAACTCCTCCTTGCAAAGGATGCTGGAGCCCGGAGGCAAGACAATTTGATTATGGAGTGCCTTTTACCAACGATGTTAAAACTTCTATTCTAGAAAGCCTTAAGCACCCATATGTAAAGGGATTATCAATACTCGGAGGAGAACCGATGGATAATCTTAAATGTGGAGCTTTACTTGATTTAGTAAAAACAATAAAAATAAAGTTTCCTCACAAAACTATATTTTGTTGGAGTGGTTATACTTTTGAAGAACTTATTAAAAATCCTATAAGGTTAGAGTTTCTACAATATATAGATATGTTAAGAGATGGTGAATTCATAGAAGATCTTAAAGATATTACTCAATATTTAAGTGGTTCCAAAAATCAAAGAATGATAGCAGCTAGAGAAAGCCTAGCTCAAAATAAAATTATAAAATACAGTGTTTTAGATAATTAAGATAATTTAAAAAATCCACAAGATGAAGTTTACATTCATCTTGTGGATTTTTTATTTATTTTATATATTTAGCCACATTTTTAATGTGCTCCGCATATGTTATAGAAAATACATGTTCATCAGTTTTACTATTTAATACATAAAAAATATAATTTGTCTTCTCAGGATGTACTGCAGCATTTATCGACTTAATTCCGGGATTACATATTGGCGATGGTGGCAATCCTTTATTTAAGTAGGTATTATAAGGTGATTTTACTGCTAGGTCCTTATTATACAGCTTTTTTTTATCTCCAACTATATATATAATTGTAGCATCTATTTGAAGTGGCATCTTTTTCTTTAACCTATTTTGAATAACACTTGCTATCTTTGTTCTATCTACATCTTTTCCTGCTTCTTTCTCAACTAAAGAAGCTTCTATTACAACATTTCTTATATTAAGTTTGTTTTTAGTTATGTAGTCTTTATTAGATTTCATATTAAACTCAAAAGTATCAAGCATTTTTTTTATAATTACTTTGCTCGTTGCATCCTTTTGAAAAGAATATGTAGCAGGAAATAAAAAACCGTCTAACTTATGTTTATCATTTGGCACATCTTTTAAAAACCAATAATTATTATCTGACCAATTTTCAACTTCCTTTATAAAATCCTTTTGCGTAACTAATCCTGACTTTTGAAGTGTCTTACCTACTTCTTCATATGTATATCCTTCTGGCACCGTAACTTTTACAACATTATTTTTTTTGTATAAAATATTGCCTACGTTCAATATTCCAAATGCTGCTATAATAAAAACGATTAATACTAAAAATTTCATTCTAAATTTCATAATTTTAAGGTTCATACTCACCTTAACTAATTAAGTTGATAAAACCTAATTTCAACTCCTTTTTCTTTTTAAATATATATTAATAAACCCTTTTTTTATTAATTTATTCTCATAAATTTGTCTAATAAAGTTAAAATATACAAACTTTATAGAAAATAAAGATATAAATTTTAGTTACTTTAAATTATTATACCATTTTGCGACAACATAAACATTTATATAATAGAAATTATAAATAAAATCCTTAATGTGTACTTCTGCTTTTTATTAATATACAAAACCATAAAAAATGGTTGCTTATATTATAAGCAACCATTTTTATCTTAAAATTGTAAAAAAACATTTTATTACCTGTATCTATTTATTAAATAATTAAATTTAGATATCCCTTTTTTCAAAAACTAAATACCCTACAGCGCAGAATATCACGGAGTAGATAACGGACATCCCAATAGTAAAAGCAAGCGTCGTTCCCTCAATGCATGCTCCTGTATTAACAATGCTAGTAAAATCAGAAGTTGCAAATGGAAGATATTTACCCCAATTAAAATATATAGCTAGCATTTGCATAATACCACTACCAACTAAAAGAAAGAATAAGGAAAATCCAGTTGCAATTGATCGAGAACGTGATATCGCTGAAATTGCAAACGCTAATATTACATAAACAATCACAGTAAGAAAATCGAGACCAAAATAAATAATTGTTTTTAGTACAGCTGGTATATATATTATTTTGCTACTCGTCCACAACATTTCCTTACTTCCCATACCATTGAAACCATCAAATAAACCTATTAATATAAAATTCAACAAAAACGTTGTTACCAAAAGCACAAGACCATAAAAAATTGTAGCAATTAGTTTTGCACTAAGAATCTCCCAGCGTTTATAAGGCCGGGATATCATCATTTTCATTGTACCCTCTGAAAATTCACCTGCAATTAATGCTGAACAAGCTATTATTAAAAGAAGTGCAATGATAAAGCTATACCTAGCTCCTGTATTAAACTTTGTAACTCTTGCCCAAATGCTACTTTGAGTTTCTGGCTTTATATTATTATTGATCCTATATTCATTCTCAGCTATACTCTTTTGGGTTGATCCTATCATGAATTTTGACATTTTATCTGTTGCACTTTGGAGTACCTTTAGCTGAATTTTTTGCATAACAACATTTTTTTGTAATTCTTGTTTCCAATTTTCAGAAATTTTCGTAGTATTTGAAACCTTGTTAGATGAATTGTAATATTTAGTAATACCCGTTGCTGCTATTATAATTACAATCATAATTATTAACATTACTTTTGTAGAAAGTCTCTTCCAAAGTTTTGTGTTTTCTATTGAAACAAGTGTAAAAAAATTACTCATATTATTTTCCCTCCCCTGTAAGCTTCATAAATACATCCTCAAGTGATTGTGTCTCTTGTTTATCCATACCCAAAATAGCAATCCCCGCAGTTGTTAAGGTTGTAACTATTTCAGGTACCCGCTCTTTCGTTGTTTCAATGTGTACTCCATCCCCTGATAGACTACTATTTATATTAATGCTTGTTAGAAGTGACACTGCCCTATCATTATCATCCGATTCTAATACTATAATTGTTTTATCATCTTTCTTAGTCATGTTAAGGAGTTCTTCAACTGATTTTATCGTTATAATTTTACCTTTGTTGATTATTCCAACACGGTCGCACATCTGTTGCATTTCACCTAATATATGGCTAGATACAAGCACCGTAAGACCAGTCTCTGATGCTAACTTTCGAAGTAGCACTCGCATTGCCTTAATTCCTGCTGGATCAAGCCCATTTGTAGGTTCATCAAGTATAAGAAGTTTGGGACTATGAAGTAGTGCTTGAGCAATTCCTAGACGTTGCTTCATACCTAATGAGTAAGTTTTTACCTTATCCTTTATTGCCCTCTCAAGGTCAACAATTTTCACCACTTCATTTATTCGCGCCTCATCTACACCTTCATATATTTTTGCAAATATTTTAAGATTATCAATGCCAGACATATATTTATACATGTCTGGATTTTCAACTATGCACCCAATATTGCGCATTGCTCCTTTAAAATCATCTTTTACCGAGCATCCACCCACGTAAATACTTCCCTCAGTAATTTTTGATAATCCAACTATCATCTTAATAGTAGTAGATTTTCCAGCTCCATTAGGTCCTAGAAACCCAAATATTTCTCCTTTTTTAAGTTCAAAACAAATATCTGAAACTATTGTACGTTTACCAATTACTTTTTTTAGCTTTTCAACTTTTAATACTTCATTATTCATAATATACCCCCTGAAATTGTTATTTTAATTTGTGTAAAATAATTTATTTTAAGCTTGTTTTATTATCAAGCAAATATGCAGTAAGAAAAAATAATACGATAAATATAAGTAAATCAAAAAGGCATCTCACTGATATGTAATTTATTGAATAGTTTTTTACTAAAACACTAAACCCTGCTGTAGTTTTTGCAGCTTCCACTACATTTTTGAAAACAAATGTAGGAATAGAACTCACGACTTCTATGACAAAATATGTTCCAAAGCCTGCAAGCACGCTGAATTTTTTCCAAATATGTAGTTTTGAAATAGAAATAGAAAAATATATTACGAGTACTGAACGAAATATATTTATTAAGTACTCAATTCCAAACAGTATTGTATATGCCTTGTTTATTTCAAAGTAGTTATAAGTATCCTTAATAATATTGGATTCGCTATAATTTAAATTAAGTGCTATAATCGATGGAACTATAATTATTGCCAATGTAACTGTCCAAATAAAGGCAGAAATAAGCTTAGATGCCAAAATGACTTTACCGTCTATTGGGAGCGTAAACATAAGATACCCTTCATCACCATAAAGATTTCTGTTATACCGTGTAAATATTGTAAGAAATGTTATTACAGTTAAAGCTACCATTCCAAAAATTAATGCTGCTGTAGTAACAGTTTCATACTCCCTAAAAAACGTCATCAAAACAGCTGCAATTATGATATAAACTGAGAATGCCATAATAAATCTACCATAGCTTGACTTAATCTCATACTTTAATAACTTCAGCAGCATTTAAAAACCTCCCTGCAATATTCATCTATAGATTTACCAACTTTACTCCTAACATTGTCTACTTCACCATTAACAAGAATTTTACCATTCTTAAGGATAATAACTCCGTCAAAAGCACGTTCAACATCTTGAATAAGCTGAGTGGACAGAATTACTGAACTTTTTTCGTTATAGTTAGTAAGTATAGTGTCAATTATTATATCACGACTGGCAGGGTCTACCCCTCCTAATGGTTCATCAAGTACATAAAGCTTTGACCTACGAGACATTACAATTACGAGTTGCACTTTTTCATAGGTACCTTTTGAAAGTTTCGTAACACTTTGATTAATATCAATATTAAGTAAATTTAAAAGTTCTATGGCCTTATTTTTATCAAAATCTATATAAAAATCTGCAAATAAATCCACTGTATCCTTAACCTTCATCCATGAACTTAAATAAGTCTTATCTGGGAGATATGACGTAATAGATTTTGTATATTTGCCAGGACTTTGATTATTAATTAAAACCTTCCCAGAGTAATCTTTCATAACACCAGTTATAATTTTGATTATTGTAGTTTTACCAGCTCCATTTGCACCGAGCAGCCCAATTATCCTCCCTTCTGGAATTGTTAGCGAGATATCGTCTATTATCACTTTGCCTTCGTATTTTTTTGTTAGATTAGTGATTTCAACCAATTTATTCATTTTCACTCTCCTCCATAAATTCTTTTATAAGTCTTAGGATATCCAATTTATGAAAACCAGATTTACTCATAATTTCAACAAAATCTGAAACTTGTCTACGCACTGATTCAGCTTTAATTTTTTCAATAAGTTGACTATCTTTAGTTATAAATCTACCTGAGGTTCGCTCTGTATAAATAAGCTTGAGACGTTCAAGCTCTGCAAACGCCCTTTGCATTGTATTTGGGTTAACGCCCATATTTTTTGCCAAATCACGTACACTATCTACCTTACCTCCAGGATCCATTTCTCCGGAAACAATTTGTCTTTTAATTTCTGCAATGATCTGAAGGTAGATTGGTATATTGGGATTAAATTCAAATTTCAACCGCATCACCCCTAGTTATTATGTATTATTGTATTAATCACTTAATACAATAATACATAATAAGGACATAAATGTCAACTTTTTTATATAGTATCTCTAAGTGTAAATTTAATCACCCAATCTTTATCCCACAGAAATCCAAACAAATTTAAGCCATTCTAAATTGATATTTAGAATGGCTTAAATTTACAAATGATTCCATTAAGTTTGCTCCCCTATTCACTTCGCTATCAACTTTATATTCCAGAGGCTACTTCTTTATATATATCACTAAATTTTTTATTATCTTTTAAACTCTGAAGATATTTCATAAATGGAATTTTTAACTCATCCCTCTTTAAGGCGAATTCTACTGTTGCTTCAAGAAACCCTAATTTATCCCCTACATCGTATCTTCGTCCTTCAAATATATATGCATACATATCTTGCTGTGCTATTAATGTTTTAAGGGCATCAGTTAATTGAATTTCTCCCCCTTTTCCGGGAAGCGTTTTATCTAATATATCAAATATTTCAGGAGTTATTATATATCTACCAAGTATAGCTAGATTTGATGGCGCTTTGTCTACTTTTGGTTTCTCAATAAGGTTATCTACTTTGTACACTTGATCGCTTAAACGCGTTCCATCAACTATTCCATATTTATCTACGTTTTTTCTTTCTACCTGCTGAACTCCGAGTATCGTTGTATTTCTTTCTTCAAAACAATCCATAAGTTGTTTAAGACATGGAATCTTCGCATCCACTATATCATCACCGAGCATTACCGCAAATGGTTCATTACCTACAAAGGCTCTTGCACAATTTATAGCATCTCCTAGCCCCTTAGGTTCCTTTTGCCTTATAAAATATATATTTACCATATTTGATATATTTCGAACTTGTTTAAGAAGAATATCTTTATGCTTGTTTTCCAGATCTAACTCTAGTTCTATTGATTTATCAAAATGATCTTCAATAGACTTTTTATTTCTACCTGTAATAACTAATATTTCTTCTATGCCTGATGCAACAGCCTCCTCTATAATATATTGCATTGTAGGCTTATCAACTATAGGTAACATTTCTTTAGGTAATGCCTTCGTCGCTGGTAAAAATCTTGTTCCAAGTCCTGCTGCTGGTATAATTGCTTTTTTAACTTTCATATAAAACATCTCCTTTTATATATTATTGCTTCATAAATTCAAATGAGGTTCAAGCTATTCCATTGGTTCCAGATGACGATTTGACAATTGTACCAAAAACCCAAAATCTGTATCCTAAAAAATTAACAACTTGAGCTAAAACCATGGAAATAATTTTTGCAATTAAAGGATTCATGGAATTGTTGCTCAGTAATATACTCATACCTAATAAACTTACACCTAGGGAAGCTGAATTAACAACAGCGAACTGAACAATCTCTTTTGTCGTTTTTTTACTTGTTTTCGTATCATTAAAAGTCCAAAATTTATTTAGGAAGTAGCTATTTAACGTACCACCTGAATATGACACTATCTGACTTATAACATAGTTAACACCCAAAATACTATTAAGCACAGAGAATATTCCAAAGTCAATTACAGTATTTAACCCACCTACAAATCCAAACCTTAAAATATGTGTAAGTTTTTCATTGTTTTTTAAATTATTGTAAATATTTTTAAAAGTAATCATGTGCTTCACTCCTTCTTTAATCCTATATTTATATACTAACAAAGAAATGTATCAAAATTAGCAAATAATTATGTTAAAAATATGTTAGTTGTAACATAATTCACTTATTTTTATTTTTAAAAATTTCTAATAAGTAGTAATTAATTGCTACTTATTAGCATTAAATAACTACACACGAAAAAAAAGGTTACTATTAAAAAAACAGTAACTTCTTCTTCGTGTATTATAATTTAACATTAATCCTATAATTTATAAATATTTTTTATTTTTTCTATTGAAGGTAAATCAACTACTGCACCCAAAAACTTAAGTTTATAAGCACTAACTGCTGATGCTAAATAAAGAGATTGCTTAACTGTATAACCCTTTATAATTGATGCATAGAAACCCGACCAAAATGCATCTCCCGCACCTGTTGTATCAACTACGTCACTAGCTAATGTAGGTATTTTTATCTTTTCATTACCATTTGAAACAACAGCTCCATCTTTACCAAGAGTCATTATTACAAGTTTTGCTCCTAGCTCTAAAAATTTATCAATTTGATTGTCAATTGTATCTTTACCAAACAATCTTTGTGCATCATCCTCAGATGGTTTTATTATGTCTACATACTTAATAATTGATTTTACATATTCTATGCCATCATGACCTCTTTCCCATATCATACGATGATAATTTGGGTCAAACGCAATAATAATTTTATTCTTTCGGGCTATTTTGATAATTTGCTCCATAGTATTTCTAAATGGTTGCATTGATAGTGGCCAACAAGAGAAATGTACAATCTTGGTCTTTTTTATTGTTCCCTCCAGCTCTTTGCTATAATGTATTTTGAAATCAGCATTTCTATAGAATATAGGTACTGGAGTTCCTATGCTTTTTGTTATCAGAACAATACTAGTTGGATAATCAACTTGCTTTACCATACTTGTATTAATATTATTATTCTTTAAGTGTTGTATTAAAAAGTCTCCCAAACCATCATTACCTACAGCACTTACAATTTGAGACTTTATTCCTAGTTTCGTTGTATTCATTGCGATGTTTGCTGGAGATCCTCCAAAATACCTTTCGTAATCATTACTTTCGAAGTTGTTACTGTATTCTTTTGATATCATATCTATAAGTAGCTCACCTATTGCTAATACATCGATTTCCTTATCATAAAATTCTATTTTCTTATTAAAACTTATCATATTAATCCCCCTAAATACCTGATATCAATAGTATAGTTACAATAATTTTTATTGTTTTATCACGGTTAATTAATGTAACCCATTTCTCATAATTCCATTATACAATATGTTTATTTAACATGTCAACCGTATGACATAGTTATTTTACAATATTTATTATAATGAATCTAATCGTAATTTTTTATCTAGTTAAATTCATTTAGAAAGCTTTCTCTAAATTTTAAAATAGTATGTTTTTCTCCATTAACATAGCAGTCACACATTTTAGTGAAGGTGCATTGTTCTTTTTTAAACCGTCTTTTTAACTCAAGTATATCTTTTCTTCTCATGTATAAACTCCTCGATTTATAGACAAACCTTACGTAAATTTATAGTTGAAGTTGTTTGTCTTTAGTATTTTTCAGCAAATTCGTTTCTCTCATAAAAACCCCCAGGGGACGTGAACAAATTGTAGCCACAATTTGTTTTGCTAAAGCTTTCAGCTAATGATGTAACTTTGACTAATGATGATGATGATGGAGTAGTTACTTCAATAAAAAAATATATTGGTTGGTAAAATAATCTCATTATATTAAATTATATGAACCAACTTTCTGTTTTATTTTGAGTAAAAAAGTGGCTGCTTCAAAATAAAATTAATTTTTATTTTGAAGCAGCCACTTTTACAATGAAGAATTATTTGCTTTTTAAAATCCATATAATGCTTTGATAATCACCCTCTAAATCTGTTATGGTAAGCCCTACATACATAAGTTCATCTCCACCATAGGTGTTATCTTTTCCAAAAACTGAATATTCTTTATTTGGATCTAGGCCTTTTAATTTAAGTCTTCTTATCGGGGCATTTGCTAATGCCAAAACTCTAAAGTATGCCACAACTGCCTGGGTCTTATCTTCTGTGACAAACATCCATGCAGTTTCATTGCCTTCAAAAGGATTTAACAGTCGATACATTTCACCAAACTGAATAATTTCTCTCAGCTCTTTATATTGTGCTACCTGCACTTTTACTTCTCCTTTTTCTTCATCTGAGAACTTTGTAAGATCTAATTCATAGCCAAAGTTACCAGACATAGCCACATCGCCTCTCATTTTAAGAGAAGTATTTCTATGAACTTGGTGATTTGGAACTGCTGAAACATGAGATCCCATAGTACTAATAGGGTAAACAATACTTGTGCCATACTGTATTTTTAATCTATCTACTGCATCGGTATTATCACTAGTCCAGGTTTGAGGCATGTAGAATAACATTCCGGGGTCAAAACGGCCACCACCACCCGAACAACTTTCAAACAATATATTTGGGAATGATGAAGTTATCTCATCCATAATTCTATATAATCCTAGCATATATCTATGAGCTGTTTCTTTCTGCCTTTCTACGGGCAAACATTCAGAACCGATTTCAGTCATATTTCTATTCATATCCCATTTTACATAGCTTATATTAGCGCTACTTAAAACATTTGATACAGATTTAATAATATAAGTACACACATCTTCTCTAGATAAATCCAATATTAATTGATTTCTTGATTCTGATGGTGTTCTATTTGGTACATGCAAGCACCAATCTGGATGCGCTCTATATAAATCACTATTAGGTGATACCATTTCAGGTTCAAACCATAATCCGAATTGCAATCCAAGTTCGTTGATACGATTAGCTAAATTATCTAATCCCTTAGGTAATTTTTTAGTATTAACTACCCAGTCACCTAATGAACAATCATCATTATCCCTCTTTCCAAACCAGCCATCATCTAATACAAAAAGTTCAATACCAAGTTCTTTTCCAACTTTAGCAATGCTTTCTATTTTTTCAGCGTTAAAATCAAAATATGTAGCTTCCCAGTTGTTTACAAGGACAGGTCTTGTTTTATCTCTAAATTCACCTCTACATAATCTTGTGCGATAAAGTTTATGGTAGGTTCTAGACATGTCACCTAAACCATTTGAGGAATAAACCATTACAGCTTCAGGAGTTTGGAATGATTCCCCTTGCTTTAAAATCCAAGAAAAATCAAAAGGATTTATTCCAATGGATACCCTGGTAGTCTCATCTTGGTCAACTTCAGCCTGAGCTAGGAAATTACCGCTGTAAACTAAACTAAAACCATATACTTCACCTTGCTCTTCAGTAGCATTTTTGCTTAGTAGTGCTATAAAAGGATTATGTTGGTGACCACTTGCGCCTTTTCTACTTTCTATAGATTGATTCCCATTTAAAAGAGGTCTTCTTTCAATACTTCTTTCTTTTTGCCAGGATCCATAAAGGTGCATAAAATCATAGTCTTTATTATTAAAATCTACACTCATACTTAAAGCACGAAGTAGTTTAAGATTTGTATTCCCCTCATTAATAAAACGCACATTTCGTGTGATAACGTCATAATTGTTATAGGCGGTATACGATAGAACAGCCTTTAGCCCAAGCAAAGAATCTGTTAATACTATTTCAAGAGTTTCGGCTTCAGCGTCACTTTCAACATAAGTAGCTGGTAATGTTTTTAGTGCGGGTTTTCCTTTTATAATTCTATGTGATTTATATCTAAGATCAGTTATAGTTGTGCCGTTCTCGAGTTGTACTGAATATGCTGGAGTACGAAAATCTGTATTTCCATATGCAGGATATTCCTGTGGTAAAGTATCAAGTGTAAGTACTATATCATTAGCATCTGAATTTGTTGAAAAAGATCCTCTAGCTATACCTGCTAATAGCTCCTGAACATTAACTTTTTTTATCTTTCTTCCCCAGTAAAGGTGTGAAAGATACCCATCCTTATATACCTGCATAACGTAGCTTGTATTTCCTGCTTGTAAATGAAAAACTCTTGTTACTTCATTATAAGATATGCCCATGTTGTAAACCGCCCTTCATAAAATATTATAACTATCACATTCAAAATCATCACTATATTCTACCGATATCATATCTACAAGAAGTTCCCCTACTACTAAAATATCATTTCTTTATTCTGGAAATTAATTATGTCATCAAATTTAAACATTATCTCCTCCTGATTTTCGATATTTCAAACTTACTTTTACAATAGAACCTTAAAAATGATTACCAAAGGCTATTAGTTACTTTAAATGAACAATCATCATATTTTAATATACTATTTAACTTATTTTTTAATGTTCAATTTATTTAACAATAATACATAAATTCAAAATTAGCTTTTCGAACCTGTACTTGCAACACCTTCAATAAATTGCTTCTGAAATATAATAAATATTATAAGCATTGGCCATATAGCTATCATTGAGCCTGCCA
>NZ_JAHLDM010000008.1:0-172667 GCF_018861295.1 Clostridium estertheticum
TTAATGTTCTGCTTTAAATCATCTATGTACATTTTGTTTAATTCAACATTAGAAGATTTATTCCATTTAGCTTCGCGAGCAGCATAGTTTGCATAATAAGTATTAAGATTAAACATATTTTTAATAGTTAAATGAATACTCTGGGAAAGACCTTTCTCATGATTGTAAACAAGAATTGAATAAGCTTTAATTTTAGCTTCATTACCAACATACAGTATATTCGATAGATTGTTGAGATTTTCAAAGCTGAGCTTATCTTTATATATTCTTGTAGAAGAATTAGTTTCTATTCTCAAAATATTCACCACCTTTTTTTATAATCTCTAATATATATTATGCCGTAATAGCGTCTATAATATTAAGTTATATAAAAATAAGTTAGCAACAAAATTCATCTCCGTCTACAGAGAACGGAGTCTTCTTTTGCAAATAAAGATAAAATTCTTTTCAAAAAACATCATTAGATATTATCTATAATTATAGATAATATCTAATGAACTAAATTATTCTCTTTATTTTACACATGTTTTTTATGCTCAATTTTAAATGCAAATAGCGCTCCACATATTCCGCCTATAATATGTGCAAATTGAGATATATTATCCTGAGAAAAAGCTCCTGCAAAAATCTCTCTACCAATGAATACAAAAAACACAATAATTAAAGTTAATGGAATTTTCCCCTTCTGTGCATTTGTAAATGAGCTTAATATAATAAACATATAAACAATACCACTCGCCCCTAGAAGTGCATCATTTGAGAAAATCGTATTTATTAAACCTGTAACTAAAGCTGTTACGAGTATTAACTGTACTAAAACTCTCGAACCATACTTTTCTTCGAGCATTGGTCCTATTATTAGGATTATTATAAAATTACCAGAAAAGTGATCCCAATTAGCATGACCCAATATATAAGAAAATAATCTTATATATTGCATTGGATCCAGAAAAGAAGTTCTGTAATTTGAAAATATTACTTTATTAAGCATTCCATTTGTTAAATAACTTAATAAATAACTAGCAAGTGCTAGACCCGTAAAAGTTAATATAACCGGCGAATTATACTGTATTTTCTTTAGTTTCGCAAGCATTTTTTATCCTCCATTTTTCATACTTAAATCATCTCCTTCGGAGATGCATTAACGACTTCAGAAGGATATTTATATTCCAACTTAAATTTTATTTCTGATAAGGTAATTAATTTCAACTTATAGAAATGTGAGATTTTCCTTCTGAAATGTCGTTAAATATAACTTCTTAAGACTTCCTTTGTTTCTAAGTCAACAAAAGCTGCATTTACACTATTAAGGTATATTTGTTTATAATCATTAAAAGTAATATTAAATTCATTAAATAAAACTTCGCATTCCTTAGTCATGTTTGTGTTTGATACAGTCCTATTGTCAGTATTTACCGTTACTTTTATTCCATCATTATAAAAATTATAAATTGGGTGGCTACTTATCACATCAACTGCCTTAGTTTGAATATTACTTGTTGGACACATTTCAAGAGTTATTTCTTTATCTTTTACAATATTGTAAGCCTCAATACAATCTTTAATAAATACCCCATGGCCAATTCTTTCCGCTCCCAAAAGTTCCACTGCTTCAAGTACATTTTTACCTATTCCTGTTTCACCTGCATGAATAGTTATTCTATACCCATATTTTCTAGCTAGTGCTACAGGCTCTATGAATTTTTTGCAAAATTCATAGTCTTCAGCTCCACACAAATCTATAGCAACTACACCTTTGGATATATATTTTGCACCAGCTTCCACAACTTCAACTGCTTTATCTGCAGACATAAATCTCATGCAACAAAGTATTACATTTCCTTTTATATCATATCTCTCTTCTGCGTCTTTAATTCCAGATATTACACTCTCTATTACATCACTTATATTTAATCCATTATTTACATGAAGTAATGGTGCAAACCTAACTTCGATATATTTTACATTTTCTTTAGCACAATCTTCAAGAAGTTCAAATGTAATTCTCCTCAAACTTTCTTTTGATTGCATTACTAAATTAGGAATTACAAATCTTTTTAAATATTCATCGAGGGACTTGCATTCCTCAGGAGCAATCAATTCTTTTGTGATATTATAAACATCATAATACGGAATTTTTATTTCCTCTCTTCTTGCTATGTCAATTATTGTTTCCGGCCTAACACTGCCATCTAAATGACAATGCAAATCAATTTTTGGTAAATCTTTATATTTCATATTATCCCCTTTCTTAATCATTTAATATTTACTTACAACAATCACTGCTATAGAAACAAAGTATATAGCTAGTGGTATATATACTGTTAATCTTACGACTTTTCCACTGCTTGTTTCTCCACCTATTACCATATATTCTTCATCGCGTGCTGCGTATTTCAAATACTCATTATTCTCTTCTTGATTAATCACTTTAGCTCTTCCTTCACTCTCCTTATACTCTTTAAGTTTTCTTAGGTTTGTATATATTATAGCGCCTCCAACTAAAAAGAATATTGTGGCTTGAATCAATACTGAAGCAATGCTAATATTAGCTTCCTGTGCTGATTTTAAAGCGCTACTCTCAATCCCATTATTCATATAATTCATTAATACCTTACTTAAAATAAATGATATTGCGTTATTCGCTGCATGAAGTGTCATACTACCAACTATTGATCCTGTATACTCCCTAACCATTAATAAAATAAATCCTAAAAACATCACGTAAATAATTTGCATTATATTACCATGGAAAGCTGCGAATATTGATGTTATTATAAAATATTTTATTTTTTTATTTACCCCATCATAAGCATCTAAAAAAATTCCTCGAAAGAATATTTCCTCAAAAAATGCTGGAAGTAAAACCACAACTAATAATCCGAGTAACGTTGTACTACCACTTAATAGATTTGATATTTGTGTACTATCTTTTATAATAACTGGAAATAACTTAAAACTTATAGAATTAATACCCATAGCAAAAATATAAGTACCAAATGCTACAAATATAGTTAGATAGATCTGCTTTATAGATATTTTCTTTATTACCATTACATTTTTAAATTTTCTTTTAGTAATTAAACAGTATAATAAAGCAATTCCTCCAAGAACTACAACACTAGCACTACCTGAAAGAAGTAATGAAACATTTTCGCTTATAGGACGAACTAATCCAAATATTTTAATCGCCCAAACTGGAACTTGGATAAATAATAATAATGCCAATAATAATAAGCTATTAGCTAAAAATATTTTTTTGTTTTTCATAAACTTCTCCTTACGTTCTATAATTATATTACTCCAATATATATGATATGCCAATCACCAATAATAATCAAATTATAACTAACAAAAATTAATAAATTCATATATTTTTTCCAATTTGTAATTATTTATTATTAATTGCCTATTTAAATATAATTCTTAATTTTGTATAGCATATTATTTTTATGTTACAATTGGTCATGTTACAATATAGATTAAAGCGTTATATAGCTGAGAAAAGGAGATGCTCAAATTTGGAAAAATTATACTATGAAGATCAATATAAAACAGAATTTACAGCTGAAATAATAGATATAATAAAAAAAGAAAACAAATATCATGTTGAATTAAATGAAACGTATTTCTACCCCAAAAGCGCTAACCAGCCAAGTGATACAGGACATATAAATGGATCTTTAGTCACCTGCGTATACGAAGAAAACAATAAAATATATCACGTATTAGAAATTAAGCCTTTGAAAATTCATAAGGTTAAATGTAATATAAACTTTGATTTGCGATATGATTATATGCAGCAACATTTAGGCCAGCATATACTCTCCTCATGTATTTCTAATTTATTTAATCTACCTACTATTGGTTTTAACCTTGGTTTAACTTCTTCAACTATTGATCTTGATAAAGGTATTCGTGCCCAAGAAATTAAAGCTTGTGAGAAAAAGGCTAACGATATAATTAATGAAAATATCAAAGTAGAAGCCCTATATTTAACAAACTCAGAACTAAAAAAATTATCACTAAAAAAGATTCCAATAAAATCCGGCGAAAAAATTAGGATTGTGAAAATTGGTGATATTGATATTTTTCCATCCCAAGATATATATCCAAATTCCACTATTGAGGTTCAATTAATTAAAATTATAAATTTTGAAAAATATAAAACTGGGGTAAGAATTGAATTTATATGTGGACAAAGAGCGGTTTCTGATTATATTTCAAAATTTGAAGCTATTGAAAAAATGTCTAAACTCTTATCCTGCAATAATGCCACACTTATATCTAAAGTTGAGAATCTTACTGATGAGCTTAATAAGACGCTTACTAAGAACAGAGCACTAAGTTCAAAAGTTGCTACATATGAAGTTCAAAACATGTTAAAAGAAGCTGAAAAAATAGATGATGTTAGGGTACTTAAATTTATTTATGATAAAATGGACCTCAAATATGCTACCATGTTAGCGACAAAATTAGTAACCTCACCCAAAGTTATAGTTTTATTTGGGGTAAAACTTCAAGATAAAGCAAACCTCTTGTTCATGTGTTCAAAAGACTTAAAAATTATAAGAATGGATTTTCTTTTAAAGGATGCAATAACTCTTATAGATGGTAAGGGTGGTGGAAGTGAATTTTCTGCACAAGGTGGTGGAAAAAATAATAATAATTTGGATTCAGCAATTGATTATGCATTAAGTAAAATTAAAGAATATATAAAAGCCTAATAGATTATTTATCATATTAGGCTTCATATATTTTGATCCTTTATTTAATTTTCTTTATTTCATTGCTGATACTAATTTCTCTGTTGCTTCTTTTATACATTTTTTCGCAAGAATATCTGAAATTACAGCTACTCCATCAATATTTGCCCCCTTTAATAAATCAATGTTTTTCTGCGTAATTCCACCGATAGCAACTACAGGAATTGATATATTATCTTTTATTTCTTTTAAGCATGACACAGAAACAGCACTTGCATCATCTTTAGTAGTTGTAGGAAACATTGCACCAACACCAACATAATCTGCTCCTTCTTTTTCTGCCTCTCTCGCTTCTTCAACTGTTGATGTAGAAATTCCAATTATCTTATCATTTCCTATTATACCTCGTGCAATGCTTGCTGGCATATCGCTTTGACCCAAATGAACCCCTGCAGCATTTATAGATAAAGCAATATCTATCCTATCATTTATAATCAGTGGTACATTATATTTGTCAGTAACTTTTTTAACCTTTGATGCAATATTATAAAATTCTAAAGTGCTTATGTCTTTTTCTCTAAGTTGAACTAATGTAGCTCCACCTTTTATTGACTCTTCTACTGCAGTATATATATCTGTATCCACAAGCATTTTTCTATCTGTAAGAAGATAAAGACTGTAATTTATTTTATTCTTCATTTATCTTGCTCCTTTTATTTATTTCAGTCCCTTTTAAATTGTACATAGCATCTATCATTTTCACCCTAAAAGTTCCTGAACCTTCGATCTTTTTATCTAACCTTTCGTATGCTGTTTCACCTGCTATTCCCATTGAAACGACTCCTGCAAGGGCAGCTATTAAATTGTTTTCTCCTGCCCCTAAATAACAACCAATGACTGCAGTGCACATACACCCAGTACCTGTAACCCTAGACATCATTTTATGACCATTTGATATGGTGTAAAGAGTTTTACCATCTGTTATAATGTCTACCTCGCCTGTTATAGCTACAACTGTTACAAATTTAACAGCAAATTTTCTTGCCATTTCTTTCGTTTTTGTAAATTCATCGCTGCTTACATCAAATCTCTCAGAAGCATCCACACCTCTTGTAACAGTATCAATACCGTATATTGTTTTTATTTCAGACAAATTCCCTCTTATTACTGCTAATTTGACCTCACTTATAATCCTTTTACAGACTTCTGTTCTATAAGATGTTGCCCCTGCTCCAACAGGATCTAGGATAACAGGTATCTTTAACTCATTTGCCCTTTTTCCTGCCTTTATCATAGACTCTACACTTCTACTATTTAGCGTTCCTATATTTATAACAAGTGAAGATGAAAGTGACACCATCTCGAGGACTTCATTAATATCATCTGCCATAACAGGAGAACCACCAATAGCTAGTGTAATATTAGCACAATCATTAACAGTAACATTATTTGTTATTTGGTGAACCAAAGGCGTTTTTTCTCGTAAATCATTTAACAATTTAATTATTTTATTGTTAATTTCCATTTTGACATCATCCTCCAACTTATTAAATATATAAATCCTGTAATAACCATATCAGGCATTGTAGCTCCTAGTACAAAATCAAGTTTTATAAACCAATAATAAAGCATTATTCCTATAATCCACACAAAAATTGCTCCCCAATTTATAAGTACATCAGATTTCACTTTTGTGTTTTTCTTTATTATAAAATAATCTGTAATTAAAACTGCAAATAATGGTGCAAATACTGACCCTATAGCGTATAAAAAGTTTTCATAGTTTTCCATAGGAATTATAATTGCCATAATTGTTCCAATAACCGTCATAATGATACCAATCTTTTTTTCACCAAGCTTTGGCACTATGTTTAGAAATGAAACTCCTGCCGAGTACACATCTAAGAATGTAGTAGTTACTGTGGATAACACTACTATTCCAAGAGCCGCTATTCCTAAATTAGCTGCAAGCATCATAACCGAAGGATCTGAATTATTTGAAACAATAGCAGCCCCAAGACCTATAATAAACATCCATGAACTTCCAAGAAAATAACCTATAAAACTTCCATAGGCTCCTCCCTTTTCACTCCTTGCAAATCTAGTGTAATCTGCAATTAAAGGTAGCCATGAAAGGGGCATAACTATACTAAGTTCTAATGCCCCTCCAAAAGAAATTCCACCAGTAGCTGCTTTTGTTAGGAGTGTTTTATCTTTAAATATTATTGATCCAAGCACCAATGTAAGTATAAAAAGTAATGATACCGCTGTAATATTCAATTTTTTCATGCCTGCATTTCCAAAATAGAGCCACAATATTGTAAGTACACCTATAAGAAGTATAAATACTAAAACATTATTTACGTCCCATAAGCTTTGTGATATTAAGTTTACAGATCTCGCTGCTACCTTAATCATAATTGCAGTCCAACCTATTAGCTGAAGTATATTTAAAATTGAAAATAAATAGGTACTATATACTCCAAAAGAAATATTAGTTGAAATCATTGCTGGCACTTTTTCACGAGATCCGATGATTCCACCTAGTATTAATATTCCTGTTCCAATCAAGTGACCTAGAAGTATTACTATTATTCCAACTTTAAATCCTAAAGGTGCAATTAATCCACCTGTCATTATTTCAGCAATAGATACTGCAGCTCCAAACCACAAAAATACAAAGGTCCAAAATCCTAATTTCTCTTTATCCTTAATCATTTGCCATCCCCGCTTTTTTATATAGTTCATAGAAATGGTTTGTTGGTCCAACTCCATGTCCAATATCCAAAGAGTGTTCTATAGCAGTTGTTATATATTGTTTTGATTTTTTTATTGATTCCTTCATGCTAAAACCCAGTGCCAAATTTGCAGCAATAGCCGATGATAAGGTACATCCCGTGCCATGAGTATTTTTTGTGTTTATTCTTTCAGACGTAAAACGGGTAATTTCTTCTCCATCATAAAATACATCTACAGCTTCTCCCTTCATATGTCCACCTTTTAAAAGTATATTTTTGCATCCCAGCTTATACATTTCCTTAGCTGCCTTTTCCATATCTTCTATAGTTTCTATGTCTGGAAAATCTAAATTTACCTCACGAAGTATTTCTTGAGCTTCTGGTACATTAGGTGTAATAAGCGATGCGAGTGGTATAAGTTTTTTTATTAAAGCTGATTTTGACTCTGCTTTTAGTAGTGAATAACCACTCTTTGATATCATTACAGGATCAAGTACTATATTTTTAGGCTTGTATAATTCAAGCCTTTCACTTATCCCATCAATCGTAGAAATTTTAGATACCATACCAATTTTAACTGCATCTACAATTATATCTGTAAAAATAGCATCAATTTGTGCCTTAATGATTTCTGCATCTAGATCCAGAACTTCAAAAACACCCATAGTATTCTGCGCCGTTATGGCTGTAATGACACTCATTGCATATACGCCATTTGCGCTTAAGCTTTTTATATCTGCCTGCACTCCTGCACCTCCGCAGCTGTCAGAGCCTGCTATAGTTAAAACTTTTTTCATATTATTTTCCTCCTATTTTATCCTTTAACTTCTTTATTTAAATTAACAATTTTTTTTAAATCTATTACTCTAAGAATAAATAATGCAATTAGACTTCCTCCAATAGTACTTATTAAAAATGGTGCTACAAAGAATAATGCACCCACTTTTTTGCCCATTATAATATTAGCAATAGGAAATGCTAATAATCCCCCAATAATTCCTGTTCCAAATATCTCTCCGCCTACTGCAAGTAGATTCATTTTAGTTTTCTTATATAATATTCCAGCTAAAAGTACTCCGATGATACTTCCAGGGAATGCCAAAAGTGAACCTGTTCCTAAAATATTTCTTAGTAAAGATATACAAAATGCTATTGCTACGCCATATCCAGGGCCTAATAATACAGCTGATATAACATTAATTGTAGCCTGCACTGGAAAGCATTTTGCTACTCCCACCGGTATAAATATGATATTACCAGCTATTACACCAATAGCTATTAAAAGTGATGAAATAGTTAACTTTTTAGTCTTCATGCATTGCCACTCCCTTCTCTTATATAATTATAAAGGAATAAACTCTAAATAAACTAGCGTAATTAGTGTGCTGCATAACTAAAAAAACACAAATCCAAAGGATTTGTGTTAAATTAACGTGATATATAATAATTCATATATAATACACCAATAAACAACTTCCTACGCTGGCATTATCCAGTTCAGGTCATAGGGTCAAAGAATTACAGTTCTTGTTCTCAGTTGGCATATCCAACTCCCCTGTGCTATTTTATTCTTTTTTATTTCATACATCTAATAATAACATAACAAATTGTTATAAACAATTAAATTTCTATTCTAGTCTTATGCCTGATCTCTTAACAGCTATATGCCATCCATGAAGTAATTCTTTCCTATGTTCCTCTGTCATACTAGGTTTAAAACTTCTTGAAATTGCCCAATGCTTCGCAACTTCTTCCTTGTTTTTCCAATATCCTACTGCAAGCCCAGCAAGATAAGCTGCACCAAGTGCTGTAGTTTCAGTAACTTCTGGTCTATCTACTTGAACATTTAAAATATCTGATTGAAACTGCATTAAGAAATTGTTATTGCAAGCTCCTCCATCAACTTTAAGTTCAGTGAGTCTAATTCCAGAATCTTGTTGCATAGCTTTTAAAACATCATGGGTTTGGTATGCAAGTGCTTCAAGAGTTGCTCTTATTAAATGTGCCTTTTTTGATCCTCTTGTAAGTCCTACAATTGTTCCTCTTGCATAAGGATCCCAGTATGGTGCCCCAAGTCCAACAAAAGCTGGGACTACATATACTCCATTTGTATCCTCTACGGACATTGCATATTCTTCGCAATCAGAAGCATTATCAATCATTTGAAGTTCATCTCTTAACCATTGTATAGCTGCTCCTGCTATAAATACACTACCTTCAAGTGCATACTCTACTTTTCCATCTATTCCCCAAGCAATAGTTGTAAGTAATCCTTGTTTAGATTCAATTGCTTTATCTCCAGTATTCATAAGCATAAAGCATCCAGTACCATATGTATTTTTAGCTGTTCCTGAATTATAACAGGTTTGTCCGAACAGTGCTGCTTGTTGGTCGCCAGCAGCTCCAGCTATAGGAATTTCGCCACCAAACAATGAACTATCCGTATGTCCATAAACATAACTAGATGGTTTAACTTCTGGAAGCATTGATTTTGGTATGTTTAATGTTTCTAGTAATTCATCATCCCACTTTAATTCATGAATGTTAAATAGCATTGTTCTTGATGCGTTGGAATAATCTGTTACATATGTTTTTCCTCCAGTTAAATTCCAAATTAACCATGTATCTATGTTACCAAATAATAAATTACCAGCTTCGGCTTCCTCTCTAGCACCTTCCACATTGTCTAATATCCATTTAATTTTTGTTCCAGAAAAATATGCATCCAAAATTAATCCAGTTTTAGCTCTAACTACTTTATCAAAGCCTTTTTCCGTTAATTCATCACAATACTGAGCTGTCCTTCTACATTGCCATACAATCGCATTATATACTGGAACTCCTGTCCTCTTATCCCAAACTACAGTAGTTTCTCTTTGATTTGTAATACCTATTGCTGCAATGTCTGCGGCACTCGCATTAACTTTAGCCATTGCCTCAGTTGCAACACTAATTTGACTTGACCATATTTCCATTGGATCATGTTCTACCCAAGCTGCTTTTGGAAATATCTGAGTAAATTCCTTTTGAGCCGACGTTACAATAAGCCCCTTTTCATTGAATAGAATACATCTTGAACTTGTTGTTCCTTGATCAAGTGCCATTATATATTTAGCCATGTTAGCAAAACTCCTTTTTTTATTAGTTTTATTGAATCGTTTACAAATTAATACACAAAAAAAACGCCAAAATAAAGCATAATACTTTATAATAACGCGGCTCATTATCTCTGCCAAATATCATATATCATTAATTAAAGTATAACTTATTATTATAGCTTTTGCAATATTAGTTATAATTTTCACAATTTTTCTTTGTTTTTTTACCTTTTTTTGCTGTTTATAATATTATATACGACTAATGTACTAAATTTTTATAATAATAAATCAAAAATTCATTTTATTACACTAATGTGTTTTTTATTCATATTAAGAAAAATATACATAATTTTTGTAAATAATTCCTACTATATTTTATAAAAAAGTGGGTAATCTATATAATGCACTGAATATGTACAGTGTAATTTTTATATTTGAAAGGAGATTTTTATGAATAAATATAGTTTAGAAGAGACTAAAAAATTAAATAATCAATCAGCTACAAACGGAGGTTCAAATGCTTCATCAAATTCTGGTATGACTAACAGTACTAGTGATGCCAATTTACAAGAGACAATACAATTAAATAATCAATCAGCTTCTAACAAGGGCACTAGCAGTGCCTCAAATTCTAGTATGTCAGGTATGTCTAACATGTCAGGTGCTTCTAATATGTCTAGCAGCACTAATGATTCGGCTTTAGAAGAAACAAAAAAACTAAATGCTCAATCAGCATCAAATAAAGGCACCAGTGGTGCTTCAAGTTCTAGTATGTCAGGTATGTCTAACATGTCAGATGCATCTAATATGTCTAGTAGCACTAGTGATTCTGTTTTAGAAGAAACAAAAAAACTAAACGCTCAATCAGTTTCAAATAAAGGAACTAGTAACTAATAAATTATTTTCTTTATTAGTTATTGAAATATGTTTAAAATAAATATAAATAATATTCACCACTTTTAGGGGAGTCAAATTTATTTTGGCTTCCCTTACTTTTTTTCTCAAAAAATTTATTCTTCTATGTAAGTAATATTACCATCGAAAATGTAAGTCAACGAAATTTTTGTACCTTCTAGTGCATACATCATTTTTTCAATAACAATTTGTTCTTCTTTATTAGTTGTTATTGAAAGTTTACCTTCTTCATGAACCTCAGATTTAAGTTCAAATTCATATATAAAATCATTAATTAGTCTTATCCACTCGGCTGTGTCATTTGATCCTACATTTTCTTTCTTTCCAAATTCTTTTAGTGTTCTATCTAATTGTTTTTTTGAATATCTCAATATATTTGCCATTCTTTTGCCTCCTACCTATCACTTCTCTTAAAAATTTTCTTTTGTTTTACCTTAAATTTATCCACAATAACATAAAAGGATGAACTTTTTATGGTTCATCCTTTTATTATTAAATTATCTCTATTTTATTATGCCTTAACTTCTGGTTCTGCAGCTGCTGCTTCAGGAGTTGCAACTACTTCTTCAACTTCTTCTTCAACCTCTTCCTTCATTTGTGTTATAGATGCGTAAACTTCATCTTCTTTATCAGTAACTTTTATTTCTTTATTTAAATCAAAATTCTTTATTGTAATTGAATCTCCAAGTGCCATTTGTGATACATCAACACTTAATGAATCTGGCATTATAGCCATCTTACCAAAAACATCTATTTCTGGTTTTTGAACTTGTAATTGAAGACGTTGTGAGATTAAATTCTCTTCACCCTTATAAGAAATAGGCAATTGTAATTTAATTTGATGATCTTTAGATACAAGTTGCACGTCTATGTGTGTGATTTTAGCAGTTACTGGATGTCTTTGAATTTCTTTTATAAATCCAGTTTTTTCTTCTTCTCCGTATTTAACTACAACTTTTGCATTAGAACCATGTTTTACAAGAATTTTTCTTAATGGTACTAATTCAAATTTTACAGAAGTTGCTTCTGTAGAACCATCTCCATACATTACTCCTGCTATAAAACCATCTTCATTAAATTTTTTATTGCTTGTAGTTCTTTCAAGTGCATTCAAAATAACCTGTTCCATAATAATTCGCTCCTCTTGGCTTATAAAGCCTTTCTGTTTATTATTTTATATACATATGTTACCAATAATAATTTCCAATAGTATTTGTGTTAAACTTTAAAATGACGTGATTTTTTTAATTAACAGTACCTAAAAATTTAATATATGTAATTGTAAACATTAAAAGACAACATAAATACTCTGCTGCCTTCGTAAATACATTTGTTGAATTTCTATATTGTACATATCATTTATACAAATAAATAAAAAAAACCAGCATCACTACCCAAAAGGTAACATTAGTAATTAAAACATAATTATATTATAGCACATTATATCATATATTAGCAACAGAAGTTGTCCGTCCCTCTGACATCTTTTTTAGTGTCATTATAAACTAATTTTCTTAATAAATCAATTTAAAATGGGTATAATTAAATAAGTTAACTTCTTAGTTTCAATTGTTAAAACACATAATATATCCATATGTTCATTGTTTACTGTTATACTTGTATATATAAATATTGATTGGAGGGATTGCAGTGATTAAATATAAAAAAATACCTTATATAGAGTTTGTCCCCATAATTATAATTACTTTTCTTCTTTACAGAATAGTAAATAACATTGAAAATGTAGGTTCAATACTTCATAAAATTTTTTCATTATTGAGTTATTTTATCTGGGGGTTCGTTATCGCTTATCTACTCAATCCACTTATGGTGTACCTTGAGAAAAAAGTGAAGATAAAAAGACTCTATAGTATAGGAATAATTTATACATTATTAGTAGGCATTATAATTTTGGTAACAACTCTACTTGCCCCGAATATTATTAGCAGTGCCGTAGATTTATTTAATAATATCCCTAAATTTGCAGATAAATCATATAAATGGTCTACTCTTTTTATATCTCAAAATGAGTTATTAAACAAATTTGATATTACATCTTACTTGAATAAGTACCTTAATACTTTTAATAATGATATATCAAAATATTTTGCCCCGGGTTTACAACTTGTTCTTGATAACCTAGTGGGTTTAAGTTCTTTATTTATGAAATTAGTGTCTGGTATAGTAATATCCGTTTATTTTCTAATAGATAAAGAATCTATTATTTTATATCTTCAAAAATTTATTTATTCTATTTCAAGTGAACATATTGCTATTACCATAATTGATTTTTTAAAAATAGTTAATACTATATTTAAAAAGTATTTCGTTGGTAAAACAATTGACTCTATTATTTTTGGGATTATATCATTTATTGGACTTATTATATTAGGTATACCTTATGCTTTGCCTTTTAGCTTAGTAATTGGAATAACAAATATGATTCCATACTTTGGAAACATTATAGGAATGGCTCCTGCTGTTATAATAACACTATTCTTTAATCCAGTTAAATCTGTAGAAATAATATTATTTATTGTAACCCTTAGTAATATCGATGGTTGGTTCATTTCACCAAAAATCATTGGTGATAAGGTCGGTCTTAGTCCTCTACTTATAATCCTTGGAATAGTTCTTGGCGGAGGGTTATTCGGAATTATAGGAATGTTACTTGGTGTTCCAGCTATTGCATTAATTAAGACTCTACTAGAAAATTTCATGAATAAACAAGTTAAAAACGAATAAATACACTAAGTATAATAAGACACTTGCAAAGTAAATCACCTCGCAAGTGTCTTATTAGTTATCTTATAACTTACATAATTTATTTTTTGATTTTGTATCAAACATAAAAGAAAGCGCAAGTGACACTATCGCGATTATGATCATTGCTACAAATACCTCATGAAGCCCTGAATTTAAAGATAACTTTACTTGAAGCATACTTAGACTGTTACTCGAAATTGAACTAGAATATAAATTGCTTGGCTTTATACCACTTATGCCTAGATTATTAAAATATTTAACTATATACATATTTAATATGGTTCCAAAAACGCTTACTGCAATAGTTTGTCCTAATGTTCGCACTAGCGAATTTACTGCTGTCGCTGCCCCTCTTTTATTATATCCTACAGACTCCTGTACCACTATTGTTAATGTAGTAAACGCTCCTCCAAAACCAAACCCCATGATAAAACCATAAACTACAACTAATTGCAATGGAGATTCAATACTTAAAGTAGATAAAAACACACAACTAATAAGCAAAATAATATTAGCCGTCCCAACCACTATTTTCTTGCCATATTTAGGAATAGCTTTGCTCAAAACAAATGATGACAAGAGCCATGATATAGACATCGGAGCCATAGATATTCCAGAGATTGTAGGTCCAAATCCCAAAACATTTTGCATATATAAAGGCATATAAACCTCAGCGCCTATTAAAATACCTGATGCTAAAAAACTTATAGCATTTACTATATTGCTAGTCTTTGTAAAAATATCAAAAGGTATAATAGGTTCTTCCGCCTTTTTTTCCGCATAATAGAATAAAACTAACAACACAATTGTAACAGCTATTGCTATTACTGTTTTCATTTTACCACCAGATAAACTCCCAAGTAAAAAAGTTATAATTGCGAATGAAAATAATAATGTACCTACATAATCTATTTTGTGTTTCTTCCTTTCAACAGTTTCAATTAAATTCTTTTGCAAAAGAACTATAGATATTATCCCAAAAGGTAAGTTTATAAAAAAGATCCAATTCCAAGAAATATTTTCTATCAAAAACCCTCCTAAAAAAGGTCCAGCTAAACTTGCTATTCCCCATACCGTACTTATCCCTCCTTGAATCCTTGTACTTTCTTTAGCAGTGAAAATATCACCAACTATAGTATAAGTAATAGTAAATATCGCTCCTGCTCCCAGTCCTTGAACGCCGCGAGACGCTATAAGCTGATACATACTTTGTGATATTCCACAAAGACAGCTTCCGACTATAAAAATTGCAATTCCAATCGATAGAACATTTTTTCTTCCATACAAATCAGATAATTTTCCATATATCGGTGTAGAAATTGCAGATGTCAATAAATAAGCAGAAAAAACCCAGCTTATAAGTTCAAACCCATTTAAATCTTTTACTATAGTTGGTATTGCAGTAGTTACAACTGTACCCTCTACAGCTGCAAGAAACATCGCCACCATTAATGCAATTACTATACCTCTGTTTTTAGATTTCATTCCTTATGTCACTTCCCTTAATATGATAATTATCCTCAATATTTAATCTAAGCAATAATAGAAGACAAATACCATTTTACCATCAAAACCTGAATATTTGTACCCAAATTTAAACACCTTATATAAAATTTTGAATTATTCACTCTGTTTGCTATTCTTCAAAACTTCTCTTAACGATTTTATTCCGAGCTGACCAGTACTTATCGCTATTGCAGCAAGTTCATCTACAGTCGAATCTTCTCTAGCTGAAAATACCCCAAGTAACATAGGAATATTTATTCCAGTTATAATATCCATCTTTTCTTCTTTTCCCGCTATCCTACTAGCTGCATTGAAAGGGCTGCCACCAAACAAATCCACCATAAAAAGAACACCTGCTTCACACTGCAAAGACTTTATAACATCCTCATACTTTTTCATCAAGTCATCTGCGCCTTCTCCTGGCAAGTAAGTTATTGTAGCAACGTTTCTTTGCTTTCCTAAAATCGATTCTGTTAATTTTAATATTTCTTCTGAAACCTTACCATGGGTTGCGAGTATTATAGCTATCATCAATTAGCCCTCCAATTCAAGTATTTAATACTTTGTCTTATATATATTTATATAGCAAATACCATGTCAAAATAGTGTATCAAAATATATAAATTTTTTACATGACTTTCACCTTACCTATAATAAATTATTTAAGACAAATAATCAAGAAAGAGAGCTGAAATCTAACTGTAATTAATTATAAAATATTTATATTTTGTACTAAAGTGGGTAAACTATATGTAACATACGTTAAATATAGTTTTTAATTTGAAAGGTGGTAATTATGAGTAAAAATAATAATAAAAACAAAGAAAAATTGAACAATCAATTAGATGGTAGTAATTTTTCAAATTTTCCTATAAATAGTAGTTTGATAAATATACCTATTATACCTAACATGGTCAATGTTAATAGCAATATTCCTGAGGAAGAAATAAAAAAGAGAAAATAATTTTCATAATAATTAAGACAGGCATGTTCGCCTGTCTTAATTATTATAGACTAAACTTCTAAACTACGGGCCTTAATAAATTTTTTATACCAAATTGAACTATCTTTCATGATTCTTTCCTGCGTATTATAATTTACGTACACCATTCCAAAACGTTTTGAATATCCATATGACCATTCAAAATTATCCATGAAAGACCATAAATAATAACCTTTTAGGTTTCCACCTTCCTTAATAAATTCTTGCATAACTTTAAGATGTGCTTTAATAAAATTTATTCTATCTATATCGTGAATCTTATTATCTCCTGTTACTACATCATCATATGCAGCACCATTTTCAGTAATGTAGAGTGGCAATTTTGTATATTCTTGCTTAATTCTTGTAAGTAAATCATGCATTGACTCTGGGCTATTCTCCCATCCCATCGAAGTTTTTTCTTTTTCACCATCTACTCCTCGAAATTTCAACTGCGAATGTTCATCATATTCCACTATACTTCTAGTATAATAATTTATTCCTAAAAAATCCATATCAGTAGATATAATATTTAAATCTCCCTCTAAAATGAAATCTAGTGTTCCAACCTCTCTCTCATATAAATCAACCATGTCTTTTGGGTAATGACCCTTAAGTAATGGATCTAAAAACCATCTATTATTGTATCCATCACTAATTTTTGCAGCTATTACATCTTCCTTCTTCTTTGATACTGCATATGTTGGTGATAAATTCAAAGTGATTCCTATGCTACTATTTTCAAATTTAAACTTTTCAAATGCCCTTACTACAATGCCATGAGATAGTAATAAATGATGCGCAACTATTAATGCCTTTTTTAAATCTTTATTTCCCGGTGCATGTATTCCTAAATAGTTTCCAAGTATAGATGCACAAAAGGGTTCATTATGTGTTATCCACATAGATACATCTTGTCCAAATTCCTCAAATATTTTTGTGCAATAATCCTCAAACCAATATATGCACTCCCTATTTTCCCACCCCCCTAAATCCTGAGCCCATTGTGGTAAATCCCAATGATATAATGTAATTGCCGGAGTAATTTTTTTATCTTTTAATTCCCGGATTAAATTTTTATAAAATTTTACTCCTTCGTGGTTAATCTCATCCTTACATGGAAATATTCTAGACCAAGAAATAGAAAATCTATATGAATCTACTCCTATATTATCTAAAATCTTCACATCTTCCTTAACCCTATGGTAATGGTCACAAGCTACATCTCCAGTATTACCCATAAAAACATTCTCTTCTTTCTTTGAAAAGGTATCCCAAATCGATGGCATTCTTCCACCTTCATTAACTCCTCCTTCTATTTGGTATGCTGCCGTAGCCGTTCCAAGTATAAAATCATCTTCGAATTTATTCATTTCAATACCTCCTATGCAAATATTCTCACATTCTCGTATTATCTTCTCTACTGTGTTTTTTTATATCTACTCTTCCCTTGAGTTCTCTTCCCACTCAGGTCTTAATAGCCCATATAAATACATATCATATCGCCTACCATCTCTGTGAATAAACTCCCTATAAACCCCTTCTCTTTTAAATCCTAATTTCTCATATAATTTTATTGCAGGTTCATTATATTCAAGCACCGTAAGATATATTCGGTGAAAATTTAATTCCTCAAACCCAAACTCTATAGTTAATTTAAGAGCTTCCTTTCCATACCCCTGTCCCCTATTTCCACTTTCACCAAGTCCTATGTATATTAAAGCAGTACCATTATTCCAAGATATATTTTCAAATCCTGTAACTCCAATGATTTTTTGCTTTTCAAGTATTTTAACAGCAAAAGTATAAGCTGTATTACTTTTCCTTACATCATTAATTGTCTCGAGTACTTCTTCAAAATTTTTAGGAGTTGCACTTACTACATCATAATTACGCATGAATGATACATCATTGTGCCATTTTTGAATTTCTGGCATGTCTTCTTCGTTTATAGACGTAAGATTCACTTTTTTTCCCATCAACAAATTTTTCATTATTTCACCTTTCCTTCACTTTATTTTAATTATAAACATAAGACTTCTTCAAAAAAATAGACTAGCTAAGCGCTAGTCTATTTTTTTAAATCATTTATTAATTACTCTCTTTAAATCTATAAAATATTACTAGAACTAAGAATATATTTTTTTTCTAATTTAAATGGATGATATGATAATTTAGATTTTCTAAGACCTTCAATTCCAAGGTCCTGTTCTCTATTTATTATTTTTACATCACTAAAACTTCTATCAACAAATGCCTTGTTAATAAAGCTGTACACACCACTATAACTAGTATCTGCTTTTTCTATGTGAATTACAGCTAGATCATCATTCAATTTTTCTCCTAAACTAAAAGCTACAATTTTCTCATCTACATAAACAGCTATACCCTTTGTGTTTACAATTTCAATGTTTTCTAGAATATCTTTTATTCCTTGAAGTTCAAAATTAAGCATACGATCATTGTTATTCGCCTCATACCATTTTTCCGCAGCCACGACAACATCTTTTATTACCTGCGCCTCTTCAATATCTTTAACTTCATAATTATAATTTTTTATAAACGAATTGTAATGATTTTTTTTTCCGTGAAGTTTCTTACCAGAAAGTTTTGTAAGTTTTTCTGCTTCATATAAATAATCAAAGTTATCTCTATCCTCTTTAATACAGATACCCCGTGCATCCCCATATATATCTTTTATCTCTTCCATAAAACTTTCATCAAGATCTTTAAATACAAATTCCATATTGTTTTCTTTTTTATAATCCATTAGCGCATCTATTAACTCTTTAAGATTCTCTTTGTTATATCCCAAAGGTTGCATAAAATAGTATCTTCCCTCAAAATCCATTTTTTTTATTATTAAAGCATCTTTGTAAACAGTAAAACAAATATCGCAAGCCTCTCTCCATATATATAAAGTTGTAAAAGAATATTCACAGCTCAAAAATTTGTATGGATAAATATATTTTTCAAATATTTTCTTATCTTCAATCGTAAGTCTTTTAAAAATCATAATCTCAACCTTTCCACTTAGTGTAAACCATAAATGTTGTCATCTTAGTATATTCTTATATCATTCTAGACTGTAAACTCATTTTTTGCAAGTAGATACTTTTAAGAACTTTAGTTCCCAAAAGTATACCTTTGTTTGTAATCTATATTTGTATATATATTAACTACTTATTAGAAGATAATTTGCCATTACTTTTATGTTTATTACATTAATATATAGTATAATGATATGATAGCATATTGATACATAGAAAACATAACCTTTTTTTATTTTCTTTACTTTATAATGTGATTTTCTTATGCTAAATTTTAAGGAGAGTGAAATATATTATGTTCCCCGATGGTACATGGCAAATTATATGTTTAATAATTTTATTATTATGTTCAGCCTTTTTCTCTGCTTCTGAAACTGCATTAATGACCTTAAGTAAAATAAGGTTAAGGAATATGGTAGAATCAAAAATCAAAGGCGCTAACATTATTAATAAATTGCTTCAAAACCCAAGTAAACTTTTAGGTGGTATTCTAGTAGGAAATAACATAGCAAATATTGGAGCTTCTGCACTAGCAACATCGCTCGCAATTACATATTTTGAAGACTCTGGAGTTGCTATTGCAACTTTTACAATGACAATTCTTGTATTAATTTTTGCAGAAATAACACCAAAGTCATTGGCTGCACAAAACTCTGAAAAAATCGCTTTAAAAATTGCTAAACCGTTAAGTCTAATTACTTTCATTTTAAATCCACTTATTACAGTCTTAATTTATATAACAAATACAATAATCAAAATGCTCGGTGGCGAGGTTAACAAAAGTAGGCCCTTTATTACCGAAGAAGAGTTAAAAACTATGGTTAGCGTAAGTCATGAAGAAGGCATGCTTGAAGGCGAAGAAAAACAAATGATTTATAACGTATTCGACTTTAGAGATTCACAAGCAAAAGATGTTATGACTCCGCGAACCGATATGATTGTGGCGAGCTCTAACTCAACTTATGCAGAACTTATAAATGTTTTCAGAAAAGAACAATTCTCAAGACTTCCTATATATGAAGATACTGTTGATAATGTTATTGGAGTTTTATATATTAAGGATTTGATTTTCTTTGAAGATGGGAAAGAAGAATTTAAAATAGAGAAACATATGCGCACACCCTACTTTACCTATGAATTCAAAAGTACTGCTGATTTATTTGCAGACATGCGTTTAAAACGAATTCCTATATCAATTATACTCGATGAATATGGTGGTACTGCTGGACTTGTTACATTTGAAGATTTGGTAGAAGAAATTGTTGGAGATATAGATGATGAATATGACGATGATATAGACAAAATACAAGTTATCAAAGAAGATGAATTTATTGTAGCTGGTGATACTAAAATAAGTATGGTTAATGAAATGATAGGATTAAGGATTGAATCTGATGATTTTGACTCAATAGGAGGTTTTGTTACTGGATTACTTGGCCGGCTTCCAAACACAGGTGAAACAATAAATTATAATGATACAAAATTTATTGTACAAGATGTAAGCAAAAATCGTATAATAAAATTAAAAGTTATAACTTAAATAAAGCACTTAAAGCTAAATTATTAAATTGGCTTTAAGTGCTTTATTATATCATTTACTTTTTAATTATCTACTACAATATTTTTCTAGGAATTGGACTTTTTAATTTTCTTTCTATTGCATCTAAAAGAAATTTGTCCTTTGGTGCTGAAAATAAATATGTATATCCATCCTCGCCAGCTCTACCAGTTCTACCAATACGGTGAATATAACTCTCAGCAGTTTCTGGCATATCGTAATTATACACATGATCTACTCCGTTTATATCAAGGCCTCTAGCCGCAACATCTGTGGCAATCAAATATTGTATATCGCATTTTTTAAAGTCTCTCATTATTTTTTCTCTCTTTGCTTGTGTTATATCAGAATGAAGCTTCTTGCAATTATACCCTTTTTTATAAAGTGCTACCTCAAGATCATCAACTCTTCTTTTCGTTCTACAGAATATGATAGCCATAAAAGGATTATCCTCGTCTATTACCTTACATAAATCTTCTTGTTTTTTTCTGTCAGTAGTCTCTATTAAAAATTGCTTAATATTCTTAAGCGTCGCCTCTTCTTTTTTAATAATTACTTCTATAGGATCATTCATATACTTATATGCCATTTTTTTAACATCTGAGCTCATAGTTGCTGAAAAACATAAAGTCTGCCTATTTTTAGGTGTCTCCATTAAAATGTTCTCAATGTCATTTTTAAACCCCATAAGAAGCATCTGATCTGCCTCATCTAACACTACTGTCTTAAGTTTATCAAGATTCACAGTACCACGTCTAAGGTGATCAAGTAACCTTCCTGGTGTTGCAATGACAAGATGAATATTTCCCTTTAATTTTTTGAGTTGCGCACCAATATCCTTACCACCATAAGCTGCTAAAATATTTAAATTTTTAGCTCCTGCAATTTTCTTCGCTTCCTCAGTTATCTGAATAGCAAGTTCCCTTGTAGGTGTAACTATTAATCCTTGTATTGTATCAATATCCGCTGACATATTATCAAACATTGGCAGCAAAAATGCAAGTGTCTTTCCCGTTCCTGTTTGAGCTTCTGCTATAACATCCTTGCCATCCTTTATTAATTGAATACTCTTCTCTTGAATAGGAGTTGGCTCAGTTATTCCTTGAATTTTTATCGCACTTAAAATATCATCATTAAGCCCTAATTTTTTAAACTTTATCATTTTTATTTACCTTTCTATTTCAAAATTATTTTTATTGTTTTTTTATACAAACCATTTAATTATAACAGACATTAATTATAATAAAAAGCATTTTATAAAAATGATTTTAAGATACATTTTATAAAAATGATTTTAAGATACCTTAAAATCAAAATATGCTATGTCTAATGCAAATCCCAGTAGAATAAATTATCATTCTACCGGGATTTGTACTTTAAAACAAAAGATTTTTTTGGAATAACTAGTATTATTTTAACAGCCATTTTATATAATAAAATAAGTTCTAAGATTTATTGTCCATATTAATTCTTCCATCTTTTATTTCAATTATTCTATCAGTTTTTTGTGCTATCCTTAGGTCATGTGTAATAATTATAAAAGTAGTCTTAAATTTTTGGTTAATATCTTTAAGTATATTATAAATGTTCTCCGTTGACTCGGAATCTAGGTTTCCTGTCGGCTCATCTGCAAGTATTATTTTAGGGTTATTAATTAAAGCTCTAGCAATAGCAGTTCTTTGCTGTTGTCCCCCAGACATATTTGATGCTAAATTATCCTTCACTTTATAAATTCCAACCATATCCATAAGTTCCTTGGCTCTCTCTATAATTTCTTTTGGTGGCTTTGGATTATTCATCATATATGGTATAAGCACATTCTCTATGGCAGTAAATTCTGGTAACAAATAATGAAATTGAAAGATAAATCCCATAGTCTTATTTCGAAGCGCAGCTAAAGCATTTTTATTCATGCTATCTGTTCTTTGGTTATTTATATAAACCTCTCCGCTAGTTGGTTTATCTAATGTACCTATAATATTTAATAGAGTAGTTTTACCACTTCCTGATTGCCCTATAATTGAATTAAAAGACCCTTCTTCAAAACTTAAGTTTGCATCAAACAAAACTTGAGTCTTAACAGTTGACCCATAAATTTTATTTACATTTTTTAATGTAATAATATTAGCCATTCTTAATCACCTCAATTGGTTCTAATTTTGATGAGTTTCTTGCTGGTATAAAAGCAGCTATCGATGCTGAAAGCACTGCTATCACCCCTGATATTGCAATAAACTTATAATCTAAATAAAGCGCTATTATTGGTGTCCCATCAGGATTCAAGGCAAAACTCGTAAATCCTACCATAAGCGTAATCCCGAGTGTTATTCCGAGTATCGCCCCAGCTACTCCTAGTAAAACCCCTTCAAACAAGAAAATTTTACTAGCATCTCTATCTTTTATTCCTATAGCTTTAAGAATTCCAATTTGTTTAGATTTCTGAACAACTGTCACTGCGAGTACACTTGCTATTCCAAGAGTTACAGAGATAAGTACAAACACCTGTATCATTAAGCTAGAGACGCTTTGCCCATTAAGTCCACCAAGTAATTCTTCATTTTGGTCTTTCCAATTTTCAACTCCTATATTTTTATCAGACAATTTTGCTTTTATTTTTATTGCAATTTCATCGGCCTTAAAAACATCTTTTGAATTCAACTGCATTTCTATAGAAGTTATCTTATTTTCAAAACCAAATAACTCCTGTGAAGTTTTAATGCTTGTTAGAACCCATGATTTATTTATATTTGCTACTTTTAAATCATAAAAACCAGTTACTACAGCTTCTTTAGTAATCCCCTCTGAAGTAACTAAAGAAATTTTATCTTTTATTTTTAAATTTAACTCTTCTTGTAAGTTTTTTCCTATTAGTACCTCATATGGGTTCTTTGGAATATTACCCTTATATATTTTAGATTTTATGTTATACAAGTCCTTATCATCGGTTAAATTTAAACCCCTTATAATTATTGGATCAGTTTTATCACTATATTTGATAAATGCAGGTGAATCAACAGCAGGTGATACTTTTTCTATTCTACTATCCGTCTCTTTTACTTTAGTTATCTTTTGTTCCCAATTTTCTATGGTTTTATCATCTTTATTAGATGATATGGTTATTTGAGAAGAATTTCCTATAGTTTTATCTATTAGACTCTTTTGTAATCCTTGTATAAGCGAACCAATAAAAATTTGCACTGAAACACCAATAGCTATACCTATAACTATTAGAAATGTTTGTCCCTTACTAGACTTTAAAAATCGTACAGCAATTTTAAATGATAAATTCATTCTTTTTTCTCCTCTTTTAATTTTCAAGTTAAAAATTTTACACTTTATTGTCAATATAACCATAAAACTACATTTTATATTTTTTTATTTTAAGTTTTATCATGTTACTTGCCATATTTACATGTTATCTTTAATCATATAATATTTTTAGTTATATAATAATCATAATTATACAATACTATATATTTTATAATTTGTAAATATTAATTTTTTAAATAAACTTAATTATAAAATAGCAGTCATATGTATACCATTTTTTTTTGTGTCAATAATTATAATGTGATATTACAATTGAAAGGAGCATTTTAATGAAAAGTATTATTAAATTAATAAGTGATGAAACTTTAGTTAAACAATATATAGAAAAAGGCAAAGGTCTATTTAATGATGGAGAGATTGATAAAGCATTTAGAAATTATAATAAGGCAATTTTACTAGATAATAAATATTCTCTAGCGTATTTTGTTAAAGCTGACGCTTTTCTAGAACTATATGAAGCTGATGAAGCTGAAAAATGTATAAAAGAATATCTTAAATTAGTTCCGAATGACCCAACCGCTTACTGGAAATTAATTTATATAAACGATTTAACAGGAGACTTTGATAAATGCGTTCACTATTGTGAAAAACTTCTTGAAGACGATAATCAAAATGCTCTCATCTATTTAAAAAAAGGAGAGTTCTTAACTATTCTCAATCGTTTAAAAGAAGCATTAGAATGCTTTAATCTTTGCCTTAAATTAAGCCCTGATTTTTACGACGCTCTATGTGGTAAAGCTAGCGTGCTACTCTCACTATCAAATAAAGAAGAGGCCCTTAAACTGTATAATAGGGCCATCTTCCTTGACAATACTAAGAGCATTGCCTATTTTGGGGCTTCTGAAGTGTGCGTAGTTATGGAAAATAATGAAAGTGCTTTATTATTTGCAGAGAAAGCATATGAAATAGAACCCAAAAATGAATGGTATAAATGTCATTATACCGTATTAAAAAATATGTATTTAGATATTAAATAAAAAATTGCTCCTACTTAATAAGCAGGAGCAATTTGTTTGTTTCTTTTATATCATTATTTATAACCATAATCTCACCTCAATTTATTGTGAGCATTAGTTCATTTCATTATACAATATATTTACAATTACTCCTTCATCTCAAATAAACCATATATTTCATCATCACTTAGTGTTGCAAATCCTTCGCCACTAGCCATTTCATCTCCCATAAGCTCTGATATGAGTTTTTTCTTTTCTTCTTGAAGTAACAGAATTTTTTCCTCAATTGTACCTTTGGCTATAATCTTTATAACACTCACCACATTTTTTTGTCCTATTCTATGAGCTCTATCGGTAGCTTGTTCTTCCACAGCTGGGTTCCACCAAGGATCAAAATGGATTACTACATCTGCTGAAGTTAAATTTAGTCCCGTTCCTCCAGCCTTTAAGCTAATTAAGAATACGGGATCTTCTCCATCATTAAAAGTTTCTACCAAATCCATTCTCTTTTTAGACGGAACAGAACCATCCAAATAACTAAAAGTAATTCCCTCTAACCTAAGCCTCTTTTGTATATTCTTAAGTACAGATGTAAATTGAGAAAAAACAAGTACTTTATGCTGCTCATCTACGCACTTATGAAGATGTTCTACAAGAGCTTCTATTTTTGCGCTACCTCCACTATAATCATTTAATAATACAGCTGGATCTAAACATAATTGTCTTAACTTTGTAATATACGAGAGTATCTCTATTTTACTATTTTTAAACTCATCGTTTTTCACCTTGTTTTTAATAAGCTCCATTGCATGATTTGCATAGGTCTTATAGACTTTTTTCTGCTGATGCTCTAAATTAACCATTAATGTTTTTTCTATTTTATCAGGTAATTCCTTCAAAACATCTTTCTTTCGCCTTCTTAAAATAAAAGGTTTTATAAGCCTATTTAAGTCCTCTAGTACCTCTGGATTTGCCTTAAGTTTCTTATGATATCTTACACTAAACATTTTTTCATCGTATAAGTATCCTGGCATTATAAAATCAAATATAGACCATAAATCCATAACTGAATTTTCTATTGGCGTACCCGATAGTGCAAATTTTGTCTTTGCCACTATCTCCTTAATTGCTATCGCATTTTGAGAATGTGGATTTTTAATATTTTGTGCTTCATCTATTATGCAATAATCGACCTCTAATGGTGCGTAGTTTTCTAAATCCCTTTTCAATAAATTATATGTAGTTATAATTACATCAAATTTATCTATGTTTTTTATTACCTCGACTCTCTCATCCTTAGGTCCACTAATTGCCGCCACATTTAATGTAGGTGCAAACTTTTCAAACTCACTTATCCAATTGTATATAAGGGATGTTGGTGCTACAATTAAACTCTTACTCCCCTTATTTGATAATATAAAAGCAATCGCTTGAATAGTTTTACCAAGACCCATTTCATCTCCGAGTATTCCACCAAATCCTAAATAATCTAATGTTTTAAACCAATTGTACCCAATCTTTTGATATTTTCTTAATGTACCTTTTAAATCATCTGGCTCTTTGAAACTTAGTTTTTCAATATTCTTAAGTTTATCATGTACTTCTTCTAGCTCTTTTTTGCCTTTTATATACCTAATATTATTATCTTCTAAATAATTATCTAAAAAAACACCTTTTCCTTTTGATATTTCAATATGATTGTCAAAGCTGTTAGGTGGCGTAATAACATCTAAAAGCTTTAAGAATTTATTAAGTTCTAACTCCTCCAAATCAAGATACTCACCATTTTTGAGTTTGTAATACTTAATGTTATTTCTAAATGCACGTAATATATTAATAGTTTCCTTTGGCTCTATATCGCCTATTTTAAAATCCATTTCGAAGTAATTATATTTCCCACTTTTAACATTTCCACTTATTGCTTTAGTCCCTAATGATTTTATACCCTTAAAATTTTGAGAATAATATACTTCTCCCATTTCTTGAAGTACACCTATATCGCTCTTAAAAAATTTGAATATGTAGTCTTCTCCTCTTAAAAAATAAAATTTGTTCTTTATCTTCTCAAATCCCAAGTTCTTTAAAACAGTTATAACCTGATTCTCTTTTTTAGAATCCCTATATATGATCTTTTCATCACAATCCTCAAAAACATTAAACTCAAATGTTCCATATTTAACCCTTAATGTTAGGGTAATATCTTTTCCTACCTGATCAAAATAGAAACTAATTTGACATTTTGCCATTATTATTTTATCCTTAATAGCTTTCGATAAAACAACACTAGGTGATAAGGAATTTAGATTTGGAATTAACCGTCTTAATATGGTCTCTTCCTCAAGACTATCCATAGTTACAACCTTTGCCTCATTAAAAATTTGTAGATATGGATTTATTTTATAACAAAACTCATAATCAGGAAGATATATAATGCTACCATACAAAAAAACATCATTTTTAGATCCTAAAGGAACTGGCATTCCACTTGATGACTTTAGAACATAAGTGTCTTTAATTAATTTTAAATCAAAATCTAACGGTGGAGATTCATATAAAATCTCTGTATCAACAGGTCTATAAAAAAAGCCATCATTTAAATAAACCCTATGCTTAGTTATAACTTCAAAAAATTCTCTTGTTAAATACTGAGGTATTTTTATGTTTTTTCCATCTACATATCGTTCTTCACTTCTGCGTGCATTTCTTTGTTCTCCCTCTATAGTCTTTACCATTTCAATAAAATCAATAATCCTTTTATCTTTAGTACTTAGTTTTTGATTTTTGATATTAAATGTAAAATTTTTACTATAGCTTATAGGAATATTATTATAACATGCTAATATAAAATGGTTAATGTCCTTTAAAACATAAAGATTACTTGAAGTCATAGAACTTAACCCTATCTTAAATTCCGCAGTAAGGTCGCTGGTCCACTGATTTTTATTTATATAGACTTCTATTTTAGTCTCATCCTTTTGTTTTTCATCCCCTAAAAGCATAGATAATATATTGCTTTTACTCTTATATATACTTGGTTTCTCTACATCATCTTCTCTTAAAAGAGGGTGCCTTGATAAATCCTCTAATGCTTTATAAAATGTTGCAACTAAATGTTTACAACAATAATTTTCTTTTTTAAACTCATTATTTTCAAAATCAGCACAGCTACAGAAAGTAGAAAATATACTTCTTCTGCCTGCATCCATTTCGATTTTTGTGTGATATTCATTAAAAAGTTTCTCTGAAATCACATTACCATCGATACATATTAGTTTATCTTCGTTTGTAATATCTATCGAAGAAACTAAATCATTACTAAGGACTCTTTGCCCTTTAGCTCCATTTTTACCGCTTGTTCCTTCATTGAATATTTGTAATATCATATCTTCATTCAACATATTTTCTCCCTAAATAAATTTTATAATCCTCTAATTATACCATAAATTCGAAAAGAACATAAAATCTTCATTCTATGTTCTTTTCTAAAGGACTACTTAGTTTTTTTAATAGGAACTATGATTTTATCAAATAAGTTTTTGTTACTATTTATTTTAGTTTCACTTCCTACAACGCAATGTAAATTCTGTTTTATTACTACATCTAGAAGACCGGCTAAATCTCTTATATCGCTGGCTTTAGTTGCTAAAACCTCGTCACGTATTTTTTGAATATCCTTTTGAGTAGTTCCTGAGAAATACATATTATCCCCTAATATGCCTTTAGCATAAGGGCCTTTCAAATAATCCATGTTTCCTATAGTTCCTATTATATAATTAGTCATTTCCTTATCATCTGCATTAAATTCTTTTAAAAATTTTACTACCCCATCAAAAGTATCTAATGTCTCCTTTAAGTTTGGGTCACGATAAGAATAAAATAATACCTCATCTTTCGTAAAATTAATGGAGCCACCATAAGCACCACCTTTTACTCTAAGTTCCTTCCATAAATAATCACTATTTAAAATATTTTCAAGAACCTTCATATGTCCATTATAAGTATACCCTGATTTTGTAAAATCTCCAGCCTTAACCACATATTGAACTTGAGATGGAATTACAAAGGCTTCGTTTTTACTTGAAAAATCAAATTTGTAGATTTGCTTAGTGAATTTCTTATCATTAATTGTTTCTTTAAATTTATTAAAATTATAAATGAATTTTTCATAATTCTTCTCGTCTCCTGTGTAACTTACAACTAATCCTTTCTTATTAAATACAATATTACTAACATCGCTTAAATTTGTTGTCATTTCATCAAACCGTGATTCATAGTTATCATCTAAATCACAAATAAAATCATAATATGGAATACTATTCAAATCTTTATATTTACCACTATTAGATAAATAAGACAATGTACGATTTATTGCAAGAGTGTTTCCTTGATTAACAAACATCGACTCATAATTTACTCTCAATGTTTTAATTAAAGCTTTCATACGTGGCTTATCGTTAAACACACTATGATTCATTATCTCACTTAAAAGATCCAAAGCTTCTGGCAATGTACTATTAAGCGAATTTGCACAAATACTAATTTTGGGCGCATATTCATCACTATTAGTATTACTCTTAAATGCTGTTGAATTAAAGACCATGCCACCAGTATACTTCATCATTTTATTTGATATCTGCATAGGATTGTATTTTTGCGTATTAACATTTCCTAAAATACTAGCTAGTAATTTTAAATATAACACCTTATTTTGAGGCACATTTGAGCTATCAAAATATAAATTATAATAAGATATGCCATTAGTAAACATTGGATGGCTTAATACTTTTGTACCTTGCTCTATTTTTTCTATTGTTGGAATTTCTTCTTCTTTTAGTTTTATATCTCTGCGAGTCAGCGTTGGTACTTTTGATAAATTTTCTTTTGAATCCGCTGTCCCCTGCCACTCTTTTAATTCCTCTGTATCTTTTTTAATTGATGTCAATTGAGTTTGTGATAGTGATTTTTTGTAGGCAGCTAACTTCTTCTTTAGCGCTTCTTCTTTGATCTCATTTAATCCATTTGATGGCTTTAACACAACCAATGAATTATGTTCATTATCTAATAAATATTTTTGTACTAGTTTTTCAAAATACTTATCTGATAATTGGGCTTTTATTTTTTTTAGAGAAGGTGTAATTTCCAAATACTCTGTTGGATTAATATCATAATTCCAGGAATTCAAAGCAGTTAACATGTAATTCATTCCTCTATTTGCATCTGAATTTTGAGTGCGCAAACTTAATTCTAAAGCACTTAATACCGAATTTACAGTTTCTTTATCAAAACCATCTTTCACAACTTGCTTTAATGCATCATCCACTAAATTTTTAAATTGATGCTTTTGTGATTCATTTGCATTAGTGGCAATTATACTGAAAGTTGGTTGCAGTGTTGATGGATTAAAACTTGCATAAACATTTGCTCCAATGCCGTTATCGTGCAGTGTTTTCCTAAGAGAGGATGATTTCGTATTTAAAAGTATTTCTTGCAGTATTTGAAATCCTAAGATATCCTGCGCACTCGGGGTTTTATCAATCACATAGTTAGTTGATAAATAAGTCATATTTGATGTACTTGCAGTCTTCGCTACTGGATATAATGCTGTTTTTTCAACTTTTTTTTCATATTTATTTTCTAATTTAATTTTACTATCTACATTTACCATTTTTGCTTTACTAAGATACTTATCATTCATAAATTTTAATGAATTATAAATATCTAATTTTCCATATAAATATATAGAGCTGTTTGATGGAACATAATATTTTTTATAAGCCTTTATAAATTTTTCATAAGTTAAATCAGGTATATTATCCGGATTACCACCCGATTCAAATTTGTATGAATTACCATTAAAAAGCGATTGATTAATAGTATTTGATAATAATACCTGTGGTGAAGAATAACTACCTTTCATCTCATTATATACAATTCCATTATAATTTAGCTCACCAGTCTTGCTATTAACCTCATAATGCCAGCCTTCTTGTTTAAGTATTTTAGGATCCTTAATTATATTAGGAGAAAACACTGCATCTAGATATACACTCATTAAATTATTAAAATCTTTTTCATTCTTACTAGCTACTGGATACATTGTAAAATCTGGACCTGTAAAAGCATTTAAAAATGTACTTAGTGATTGCTTAGTCATAATTAAAAATGGGTCTTTAACAGGATAATTCTTTGATCCACATAAAACCGAATGTTCAATAATGTGATTAACGCCAGTATTATCATTCACTGGTGTTCTAAAGCTTATGGAGAATACCTTATTTTCATCATCATTTTGTAAATAAATTAATTTAGCTCCACTTTTATTATGCTTAAATATCATAGAAGTAGACTGTATATCTGAAAGCCATTTTTTTGATTCAAGAATAAACCCTGATATATTATCACCAACTTCGATTTCTCTCTTATCACTAATTATAGGCTTGGTATTACCAATCTTTAACTGTGACCCTTTCGTATCTGGTACAATTTGTGCTCCTAATGCGGTTCGTACACCTGGCATAACTTGCGCACTTGGTGCGACTCGCATACCTGGTATGACTTGCGCACTAGGTGCGACATTACCGAATATATTAATAAATAATGCTGTTGCAAGCAACATAGATGTTTTTTTCGTAAATTTTTTCATTTTTATTTTGTTCCCCCTCAAATATAAAATCTTCATAAAACGATTTTAATGTTATAAATAGTATGTTTTATTTGTATTTTTATATTCGAGACAATAATTGGTATATATACTATATTATTTATATTATTAAGTTTTATTCAATAATTTTATAAAATAAAAAAATCCAGCAGATCTTAACATCTACTAGATTTCCTTATATTTTACTCTCTCAAAACTTAAACAAATTATGCATTTAACATATTAAGCATATCCTGCTTTTCTCTTGTAAACCTATTGTATACGCTTTGCTTTACATCTTGTGAACTATCTCTAAAATAAACATCAACCTTTTGGCGTTCATTATATAAATCATTTATAATATTCTTATCACTATTTTTCAAATTAAGTTTTGAGAACACTGATAAAGCACCTGTAACACCATGTTGAACTACTGTAGACAGCAGACTTTCTTTTAAAGCATCACTTTTCTTGCTTACATCAAAACCATACTTTTGCTTTAATTCTAATGCTGCTACATCGTAATAATTTCCTTTTATGCTGTTTTGCTGCAATTTTAAAAATTTATCTTTATTACATAAGGCAATACTTGTCCACGTTTCATCAAAGTTCTTCCCAAATTCGTTACCATCTTTGGCTTTTGCTTCTGTTAACCTTGAATAAATTTCTTTATCTTTTATTTTTAGTGAACTTATAAATGAATCTAAAGAACCAGTCTTCGATGAAAATTGCCATGCTCCATAAGATTTCCCTCCATAATCACCTAATGTATTGCTTATTGCTGCTGGATTAAGATTAGATTCATATTTAGCCGATGTAAGCCCCAATCCATTAGAATTATTATCATTTGATAATGATCTGGTGGCATCTCTCATTTTAGCATTAAAATCATTTAATGAATTTAATGAATTTAATGAATCATTTACGCTATAGGAATTTTGATTTGATATAGCACTAGACATTAGTTGTGTCATCATCGAAGTTCCCGAACTATCCATCATTTGAATAAGCATTGTTTGAAACATGATTTTCTGATTCTCTATTTCCTTATTAACACTACTTGTGCTTGTATCCGAACTCATAGTATTGGTTTTTGTTTGTAATTTATATTGGTTCAACATGCTATTAAAAATAATATCTGAAGATAATGCCATGACTATCACCCATTTTAAATAAATTTTTTCTATATGTTTATTATCGTATACTTTAAAACAAACTTTATTCTTATAATTAAATATTTTAGAATAATAATAATTTTTTTACACATATTATAATAGATGAAAGTATTATTTAATTAGTTTCCTATTAACAAGAATATATAATAACATAAAACATAATTTGTAGGCAGTGTGCTTATTTATATATTGAAGGTTTTCATGTAATGTTAAATTGTAAGTAATTTGTAGAATTATGAAGGGTGAATAATGTGCAAAATGAAATCAATTATGTAAAAGTTGGAACTAGAATAAGGATTGAACGAGAAAAGTTTGATATGACAAGGGAAAAATTATCGGAGCTCTTAAACCTTTCACCATACTTTCTGGGGCAAATTGAAAGAGGAGAAAGACGAATGAGCATTAACACATTAATAAACATTACTGAATGTTTACATGTTTCGATAGATTACTTATTTTTTGAACGGTTAAATGTTAATACCAATAATGATGTGTTACATTCATTAATTGATAAATGTTCAGAAAAAGAAATCAAAGTAATTGAAAGCCTTATAAAATTAATAATACCACATTTAGCAAGGTGAGTGGTATTTATTACCTATGTTTCATAACATAAATAAAAAATATACTACCTACATACGTAGGATATTAGCATATTTTTTATTTATCTTTTTTCATATGTAATAATATTCAACAATTTATATTAATTAGAAATATAAATTCTTTAATCTAACTCCATTCTTTTAAAATATTTTCTACCTTAATATTGAACAAAATTCTAGAGCATGTCCCACTTAATTTTAATTTTAAAAAGTACTCATATTCTTCAAATTGTAACCCCATTTTTTCTTTGATTCTATTATTTAGAATATCATGAGTATAATCCAACTCTTCATAAGGAATATTATCTATAAGAAAAAACTCCAATTCTTCTCCCGCAACACCTTTGCTTTTAAAACTATTAGCCATCTTATTAATCATGAACCACTTTTTTATGTTTTCGTATTCATTAATCATTTTTTCTAATGACATATTATATATAGCTTCTTCTAAAAATGGCACCTCGTTAAGACAATTTACATTCATTACATTTTCTTCTACATCTCCAACAAAATAAAACATATTATTTGACCTCCATAACTTTTATATATACTTCCATATTATTCATTATAATTTTATTTTCCGTAAATATTATAACAAATCTCCATTTTATTTTCTATTAATTATTAAAACCATTAAATAAACAATTTCACTTTTATAACATCATTTCTCATTTTTGTTCCATTGTTATTTCCATTTTAAAGTGCTACTATTAATTTATGTATACATATGAATAAGAACTTAACATTAATAAAATCTAAGAAGTCACTTTTGAATCTTTTTTATATAGATACTTGTTTATAAAATAAAATATGATAGGATATGAAATAATGAGTATGAAAAATATTACAACACTAGCAGATACACAATATTTAAAACTCTACGATGCAGAATATATTAATAAAAATGGGGAATGCAAAAATTGGTCAATAGCTTCTAGAAAAAACATAGATACATTAAAAAATATCTATTTTAATAAAGCAGAGTGCGCTATAGATGCTGTAATAATAATAGCAACTCACACCTTTGAAAATAAATTAGTAATTATAAAACAATTTAGAGTCCCTCTTAATGATTATGTTTATGAAATACCTGCTGGGCTTATTGATCCTGGTGAAGATTTTAAAACTACTGTTGCTCGAGAACTAAAGGAAGAAACTGGGCTTGATTTGATCCAAATCGATTATTCTAAGACAAAATCACAGGCTTACATTTCAACCGGTATGACAGATGAATCCGCTGCACTCGTGTATTGTACTTGCCAAGGTATAATATCAAAAGATTATCTAGAACCTGATGAAGATATTGAGGTTATACTTTTATCCAAGGCAGAGGCTAAAATTTTAATTGATTCTAATAAGAAAATAGACATTAAGGCTTTTCTTTCAATACAAAACTTTATCGCTTAGTTGAATCTAAATCACAATTTATGCTTTCCTCATGAAGTGTTTATAAAACTTTATATTTATAATAAAACAAATCCATCAGAATATTATTTATTCTGATGGATTTGTTCTTTATTTATATTCTACATGTAATAACTTGTGAACCTTATCTTTTAACAAACCTTTATACAATGTGTCCATCAGAGGATTTTCCTCTGATCGCCTTATAACATTCATTCTGTCTGCTTCATATAATAAAGCACCACGTTTTAATTTTCCCTTTGATTTTACAAATGGTTGTCCTGCACCACCAATACATCCTCCAGGACACGCCATAACTTCAACAAAATCATACTGGACAGTTCCTGCCTGTATTTTTTTCACAAGTTCATCAGCATTTTTAAGTCCACTTACAACAGCTACATTTATTAAACGTCCACCAACTGTAATACTTGTTTCTTTAACTCCCTCCATTCCTCTTACCCCAGTGAAAGCAAGAGCACGTAGTGCAGAAGGTGATTTATCCTCTATTACAAGGCGTAAAACAGCCTCAGTTACCCCACCTGTTACTCCAAATATAACTCCAGCTCCACTACTGACACCAAATGGCATATCAACTGCTTCAGGCAATACCTCCGAAAAAACAATACCTGACTCTTTTATCATTTTAATAAGCTCTTGCGTAGTTATTACATAATCTACATTATTAACCCCATTCTCTCTAAATTCATCTCTTTGTGATTCAAATTTTTTTGCTGTACAAGGCATTATTGCCACATGTACAATTTTCTTATTTGATTCCTTATACTGCTCTTTAATTACAGATGCAAACATCTGCATAGGTGAACGACATGTAGAAATATTTTTAATTAAACTAGGATAATTATTTTCAACATAATTTACCCAAGCAGGACAACATGATGTAAATAATGGTAATTTTTCATTCCTTTCAATTCTTGAAAGGAATTCTTTTGTCTCCTCAAGTACTGTAAGATCAGCTCCAGTCGATGTATCAAAAACTTCATCAACACCCATTTTCCTAAGACTGCTTACAATTTTGCCCATAACATTTGCATCATTTTTTATGCCTAATTCCTCACTAATTCCTACACGTACTGCAGGTGCAATCTGAACCACGACTAATGTTTCTAAATCACTAATATCTTTCCAAAGCCTCTGCGTATCATTTTTCACAATAATTGCACCAGTAGGACACACTGCTGCGCACTGTCCGCACCCAACGCAATTGGTCTCGGCAAGTGGTACATCAAAAGCCGTTCCTACAGTCATTTTTGAACCTCTATTAACAAAATCAATAGCTCCAACATTTTGCACTTCCTCACACATACGTACACAATCACCACATAAAATGCACTTGCTTTTATCGCGCACTATGCATACTGAAGAGTCATCTATTTTACTCTTCACGGAAGTGTTACTAAATCTTACTTTTGTTATTCCAAACTGTTTAGCAAGTTCTTGCAATTTGCACTGACCACTTTTTTCACATGTAGTACAATCTCTGCAATGCGCCGCTAATAGTAATTCAAGTATCATTTTTTTATATTTACGAAGCTTCGGGGTATTTGTATAAATCTCCATATTAGCCTTTGGAGGAGTAGAGCATGCAGCTTCCATTCCTCCCCATTTGTTTTCTACCATGCACATACGACAGGCACCATACACTGAGAGTTCCGAATAATAACATAAGGTTGGCAAATCAATGCCTGCTTTCCTAACTAACTCAAGAATGTTTTTTTCTCCATTTATCTCTACAGGAATATCATCTATAAGCATAAATTGACCAGTCATCATCTTAATCCTCCTTTATAGCTTTAAATGTGCAAGCTTCAACACAGGCACCGCACTTAATACACTTATCTTTGTCAATTGTATAGGTTGACTTTATTTTGCCTGAAATTGCATTAACTGGACAAATCCTTGAGCACTTCGAACAACCCCTGCAAAGTTCTTTATCAATAAATATGGTCTTAAGCCCAACGCAAGTTTTTGATGGACATTTCTTTTGATTTATGTGTGTTTCATACTCAGATCTGAAATTTTTAATAGTACTAACAACTGGTAATGCAGCTGTTTTTCCAAGGCCACATAATGCTGTTTGTGATATGGTATCTGCAAGTTCGAGTAACATGTCAATATCTGATGGTTTGCCCTTACCTGAAGTAATTCCCTGAAGAATTTCAAGCATTCTTTTAGTACCCTCACGGCAAGGAATACATTTTCCACAAGATTCATTTTGAGTGAATGTCATAAAAAATTTTGCAACTTCAACCATGCATGTATCCTCATCCATAACCACAAGTCCACCTGAGCCTATCATTGCTCCCACTTTTTTTAATGAATCAAAATCAAGCCTTAAATCAAGATCTGATGTTATAAGGCATCCCCCCGATGGGCCACCTATCTGGACAGCCTTAAATTTCTTGCCACCCTTAATTCCCCCACCTATTCCAAATATTATTTCTCTTAACGTCGATCCCATTGGAACCTCAATAAGCCCTGTGTTTTCAATATTTCCAGTTAAAGCAAACGCCTTTGTACCAGGGCTATTTTCAGGTCCTATAGATTTATACCATTTTGCTCCTTTAATAATAATTAAAGGAACATTAGCAAATGTTTCTACATTATTAAGTACTGTTGGTTTAGCAAAAAGTCCTTGCTCAACTGTCCTTGGAGGTTTTACTCTTGGCATGCCTCTTTTCCCTTCAATTGAAGCTGTAAGTGCGCTCCCCTCTCCACAGACAAAAGCACCGGCCCCTTTGTTTATTTTGATATTAAAGCTAAAGCTTGTACCAAGAATATTATCACCTAAAATACCATAACTTCTTGCCTGACTAATAGCATTTTTAAGTCTATTTACAGCAAGAGGATATTCAGCCCGCACATAAATATATCCTTCATGAGACCCACACGCGATAGCCGCAATCATCATACCTTCAAGTACTCTATGTGGATCTCCCTCCATAAGACTTCTATCCATAAACGCACCCGGATCACCTTCATCACCGTTACATACAATATATTTTATATCGGTTTTCTGTTTTTTTACCTGTGACCACTTACGGCCTGTAGGAAATCCACCGCCTCCACGTCCTCTTAAATTAGACTCCTCTATTTCTTTAATGATACTCTCGTCATCCATATTAAATAAAGCTTTCTCAAGTGCTGTATATCCTCCTATAGCAAGATATTCTTCTATAGACGTTGCATCAATATGTCCACAATGTTCAAGTGCTAGCCTTGTTTGACTCTTATAAAAAGGAATTTCTTCTTGCTTTTTATATATTTTTCCGTTTTTAGTATATGCAAGCCTCTCAACGCACTCATTATTTAGAATAGTTTTTTCAAGTATTTCGGCGCAATCTTCCACTTTTACTTTTATATATAAATATCCCCATGGCTCAATCCTTACAAGCGGTCCCATTTCACAAAATCCATGACATCCACTCTTTTTAATTCCAACTGATTCATCATGTGGTTCCTTTTGGAGACCTAACTCACAATCTATCCCTTTATCCTTCATAAGCTTTACAAATTCATCATAAATTTCAAGTGCACCACCTGCAATGCAACCCGTACCTGCACATATAAGTATTTTTTTTTGTTGATATTTAAAACTATCAGCATATTCATTTCTGATATTAATTAAATCATTTCTACTAAGAAGCATATTATTCTTCCTCCTTAAGTGTGTTTAAAAGTTCCATTGCTTTTTGTGGAGTCATAGCACCATGTACTTTATCATTAATAGTTATAGCAGGTGCAAGCCCACAAGCGCCAAGGCAAGAAACCGTTTCCACTGTAAACCTCAAATCATCCGTTGTAGTCTTCGTTTCTGACAAGCCTAACTCTGCTCGCATTTTGTCTAAAATAGGAATAGACTTTCTTACATGACACGCTGTGCCATCACATATTTTTATAACATACGTGCCTTTTGGTTCTAAAGAGAAGTTATCATAAAAAGTTGCCACACCATATATTTTGGCCATACTCATTCCAAGCTTTTCTGAAAAATATGCAAATACCTCTTTAGGTAAATACCTATATATTTCCTGCGTGTCTTGTAATATTGCAATAATGTTACTAGGTTTATTTTCATGATTTTGGAGTATCTTATCTAAGTTACTAAAATCAATTTGAGTATTCATTATTCTTCCTCCTAAGGTACTTTGTTAATTTATTATCTTAACTGTATTCTATAATAACTTTAACAATATTACAACAATCATAATTATTATTTTTTGTATTTTCTATCCTATATGATTATATAATGACAAGTCACCTAATTAAAAACACCTCAGCCTATTAGGTTGAGGTGTGATAAAATACATACTAATTTTTCAATTATGAATTTTTATAGATTTAAAAACTATAATACCCGCAATTGCTGATATAATTGAGGCAGATATTACACTTATTTTAGCCATAGATAATAACTCTCCTCCTGGAAAAGATAATGAGGATACAAATAATGACATTGTAAATCCAATACCACCAAGTAAACTTGCACCATATATATGTTTTAAAGTTACCTTCGATGGGAGCTTAGCAATTTTAAAATGTATTAATAAATATGATGCTCCAAATATTCCTATTTGTTTCCCCAAAAATAGTCCAAAAATAATTCCAAGTCCAACTGGTTCTACTAAAATTTTTGAGAAACTGTTAAAACTAAAAACCACACCTGCGTTTGCTAATGCAAATATAGGCATAATTACAAAACTAGACCAAGGCGTTATCATATGCTCAAGCTTATATAACATAGAACTTTTAAATTCTAATTTATCTTTCTTAACTGGTATAGTCATAGCAAGTAATACACCAGCAATAGTAGAATGTATACCTGATTTTAAAAGACTTGCCCATAATATAATACCTAAAAATATAAAAAGCGATACATACTTAACCTTAAATTTATTCATTAATATAAGTGTTATTATCACTACTAAAGACACCAAAAGTGCAGTGAGTGAAATTTGGTTAGTGTAAAAAATAGCAATTACAATAATAGCACCTAAATCATCAACTATGGCGAGTGCTGTAAGAAAAATAATTATTCCCTTCGGTGCTCGCTTGCTTCCTACTAAAGAAAGTACTCCAAGTGCAAAAGCAATATCAGTTGCCATAGGAATTCCCCAGCCTAAACTAGTAGGCTGATTATAATTAAATATTGAATAGATAATAGCTGGGATTATCATTCCACCAATAGCCGCGCCCACAGGCAATATAGTTTTATTAATAGACTTAAGTTCTCCTACAACTAGCTCCCTTTTTATTTCCATACCAACTACAAAGAAAAATATAGCCATTAATCCATCATTAATCCAATGTAGAATGGACATTGATAATGAAAAATCTTTGTATCCGATAGTTATGTAGCTATGGAGAAACTTATCATAGCTAGAAGCAATTCCAGAATTAGTTACTATTAATGCAATTACAGCACAGACCATCAGAATTATACCACTGGCAGATTCATTTTTAAAAAAGCTTATAATTGGACTAGTAATCTTATTTTTTTTTTTTAAATTCATATTATCATTCCTCTCCGTTTATATTTCTTATTTTAGGTCAAAATACAAATTAATATTCCCACCTACCTTTTTCAACCACTTGTTAATTTAATGTTTTTATATTGTAGCTTATTTCACATTTTGTTATAAAAATCAAAAAACAAAAAGCAGGAACCTCAAATAAGAGTTTCCCACCCCAGAAACAAATTTCTTGGAATCAAACTTAGATTAGTTTGTCCAACCGATAACAACTATATATTACATGTTAACTCAATATTCAAATTATGTCCATTAATTTATTTGTTATATTTTTTAAATAAACCATCCAATGCTTCTCTTAAAAGAAATGCTTCGGTTTTATCATTTGCCTTAGAAAGTTCTGATAACCTATCAAGTTGGGTTTTAGTAAAATAACTTGATTTCAGTACCATACTTTCTGCCTCTGACAGACAAATTCTATTTCTCCCCTCTTTTTTAGCTCTGAAAAGACCGCTATCCGCAACTCTAAGAAGATCTATAACATTTTTAGAATCACGTGGATAACTAGCAACTCCAAAGCTTAGAGTAATATTAATGTTTTCTGTTTTAGTTAAACTTTTTAAATCGAAGGTATTATCTGATAAATATCTTCTTATTTCTTCTAAGTCCATAAAACTTCTCTCTGCACCTTTTTTTACAAGTAACAAAGTAAATTCGTCACCACTTCTGTTTATTAAATCTGTATCAGATAAATTATTACTAAATATAGAAATAACTTTATTAATTACTTCATCGCCTATATCATTTCCATGAATTTTATTAATATTATTTAGATTATCAATATCGCATGTAACTACACTAAAAGGTCCTTCATTATTTTTAATTAAATCTTTAACTCTTGATGTTATTTCATCTATAGAAATTAGTGTTTTATCCATCATAACTTCTCCTTAAAATTCTTATTTTAATACCTCACAACTTGCTGTCATTATTGTAAGCGCATCATTCATTTTAGCGACTCTATCCTCATTGGTGAGTACAATCAAATAATCGCCGGGAAAAATAACGGTAGATCCTTTTGGAATTATCTCATGTTCTCCTCGCTTAACTGTTACTAACAAGCAATGAGATGGCCATATGACATCTTTAATTCGTTTTCCATCTAAATCTGATCCCATACAAACTACAAACTCTAGTATAGCCTTGTTTCTCTTATTACCAAAGGATATCTTTTCTCCTTGATTATGTAGAAATTTTTCAAGTAACGATTCATAAATAGGTTTTGATGCCAAAATATCCGCAACAATATATGCAACAATAGATACAACAGATAAAGAAAGTAATTGACTAAAAGAACCTGTCATTTCAGTAAGTAGAATAATTCCAGTTATAGGTGCTCTAACTACAGCTGTGAAATATCCTGCCATTGCAAGTATTATAAAGTTATTAATATACATGCTATTAAAATGTGCAAAATGTACGAGTGTTATCCCATAAACATTTCCTATTAAAGCTCCAATAGCAAGAAGTGGAAGAAAGATTCCTCCTGGCGCACCAGATCCAAAACTTAGCATAGTGAATAAGAATTTTACAAAAACTAGAATTACTAAAATTATTAAAGATGGGTTTCCTGTAAATAATGAGGTTATTAGTTCGTGACCTCCTCCTAATGCTTGCGGTAATAGAATTCCAATTATAACTGAAATTAATAATGGTACTACCATTCTCATTTCTTTTGGGAGCCATGTTTGAGCTACATATAAATCCTGAGTTTTTAAAAGAATTTTATTAAATAAAACCCCTAAAACCCCAACAATAATACCTAGTATAATCAAATAAAAATAAAATTTAAGTGGCAATATAGATAAATTTTTAATTACGAAAATTGGTTTTAGGCCCAAAAAGCTGCTTGCTACAAAATCAGCTGATAATGCCGCAGATAATGCAGACAGTAAAATTAAAGGTGAAAAATTTTTATGAACCTCTTCTAAGGCAAACAATGCACCAGCGAGTGGTGCATTAAATGCAGCTGACAGTCCTGCACTAGCTCCACTTGTCATGAGATATTTTTCTTCAATCTTTATTCTTTTAAAGACCTTACTAAACCCTTGACCAACGGCTGCACCTAATTGAACCGATGGGCCTTCCCTTCCTAAAGAAAGACCTGATCCTATTGAAAGAACTCCTCCAAAAAATTTACCAATTATAACTCTCCACCAGGTCATATCAAGCTTTCTAAGTAAAACTCCTTCAACTTGAGGGATTCCACTTCCAGTAATCATGGGTTCATGTTTAACCATTAGTCCTACAATATATCCTATAAGTATTAAAGCACAAATCCATGGTAAAATAAGTACTGGGTTTATAGATATAGTTTTGTAAACATAAGTTACAAAAATTCCTGCTTTTTCAAGTGTATAACGATACAGTACAATTAATAAACCTGTAATGATACCTACTCCTATTCCTTCAAACACGAGCTTTAGTCTAAGACTACGCCAGTTGAACAAGGAATTATAGGTATTGTGTTTGTTTTTTGATTCCATTTCTCTGCCTCCATTGCTAGATAAAAACAATTATTATTTATATCTTCAAACTCTATAAAGTATGTGATTAAATTATGACGCTATATATATAATAACATATATATGCTGTTATATGTTATTGTATATATGTGTTGTTATATATATATGCTATGGTAATTATAGTACCAATCCAATTTGCAATTAAATGGAAATGTTGTGCTACTAGCCATTCATATACGTCCTTGTGTCGAAATCACCGTTTTATTAATGAGTAATTTTATTACGTTCTAGTCACTATTTTCTAGTTACTATTTTAATAAGACAGAACAAATATAAAAAGAGAGGAGAAGTACGTTCAATGTTTGATAAGTATAATGTTACTGAAATTTTAAATGCAATTGAGAAAAACTCCTTTCAAAGCAAATCTGATTGTCGTGTAATTATTTATTACTTTAAGTGCTTTTTAAGAGAAAAATACAAAAGAAAATTTACAATTGATGCATATATTAAAGATGTGGAACAATATATTAATTGGTATTTTTCAAAAAATACGCACAAATTTTCCATATTAAGTAAAGAAAGCTTTAGTCAATATGAATTTTATTTGCATTATATAAAAATGTATAAAAAAAACACCATAACATATAAAAAAGTAGCTTTACGTAAGTTTTACAAATTTTTAATTGAATTTAATCAACAAAATATTAATGAAGAATCTGATAATCATACTAAAACAAATAGAAGCCAATACAACTATTTAACAAAGTCATATATAAAGCTCTAATTCATTTATTATACGCATTAATATGATGAAATCCTTTAATCATTATTGAAAAGCATGCCCAAATATTTATTCATTTCTATTAATGAATATCATTTATAAAGATACCAATAACCTTATTACTATTCTTTTGACTTATTATAATATGTTTCTTGCATTATCACATTGTGGTATCATCGTATTAAACAGTTACTGTCGAGGTAATAGCTACACTCCTCATTTCGATAAAACCATATATTATCAACATTACAAATCTTTTTTTATTTATATTTTTTATTTTTTCTTCAACTTAATTCCCATTCTTAAAAATATTTCTCTCTTTTTTTGCATAATCATTTAACACAAATTGCAGTATTTCGAATTTTATGTTATTATAAGGCAACATATTTTTTATGTAATGTATTATAAAAATTAGGAGGAATTTATGGAAAGTATTATTAATGCAGTTAGTGGTCTTATTTGGAGTAATGCCCTCATATATTTGTGTCTGGGTACGGGTATTTATTTTTCTTTTAGAACTCGTTTTCTTCAAGTAAGACATCTTAAACACATGGTAAAGTACTTATTTAGTGGCGGAGACTCCAGTCACGGCGTATCTTCCTTTCAAGCATTTGCAATGTCAGTAGCTGGACGTGTTGGCACAGGTAATATAGCAGGCGTTGCGACAGCTATAGCTATGGGCGGTCCGGGTGCCGTTTTCTGGATGTGGGCTATTTCATTTCTTGGTGCAGGGTCTTCCTTTATAGAATGTACTCTTGGTCAAGTTTATAAAGAAGATGTTGATGGGGAATATCGTGGAGGTCCAGCATATTACATAGAAAAAGCTATGGGCAAAAAATGGTACGCAATTATTTTTGCGGCTGTAACTGTAATTGGTTTAGGATTTTTTGCTCCAGGTGTCCAATCAAATAGTATCGCATCTAGTATAAATATCGCTTTTGGTGTTAGTCCTAATATAATTGGCATTGTAATTGCTATTTTACTTGCTATTATTGTATTCGGTGGTACAAAACGACTTGGAAAAATTGCTGAAATTGTAGTACCTTTTATGGCACTTGCATATATATTGGTTGCTTTATTAGTACTCGCAGTAAATATTACGGCACTTCCACATATGTTCGCTTTAATAATTAAAAGTGCTTTCGGCGCTGAACAAGCTTTTGCCGGCATCGTTGCATATTCAATTCAATGGGGAGTTAAAAGAGGAGTCTACTCAAATGAAGCCGGACAAGGAACTGGACCACAATCATCTGCTGCTGCAGAAGTGTCTCACCCAGCTATACAAGGCTTAGTCCAAGCTTTTGCAGTTTATTTTGATACATTATTTGTATGTTCTGCAACTGCATTCATGATTTTATCAACGGATAAATATAATGTTATAAACCCAGCTGGTGGATTTATAATTGAAAATATTCCAAAAGTAGCTATAGGCCCTGGTTATACACAACTAGCAGTTGGTACCGTAATGGGTAAATTTGGAGGCCCCTTCGTCGCTATCGCATTGTTCTTCTTTGCTATTACAACACTTATGGCATACTATTACATAGCAGAAACAAATCTAACTTATTTAGTAAAAGATTCTAAATATAGCAAGGTATTTATAAATATTCTCCGAGTTGGTATCCTTGCTTCCACTTTCTACGGTTCCATTAAAACAGCAGAAATTGCTTGGGCACTTGGTGATATTGCTGTTGGTTCCATGGCATGGCTTAACGTTATTGCCATATTAATTCTCGGAAATATTGGTATCAAGGTTTTGAAAGACTATGAAAAACAACTTAAAATGGGAAGAGATGAAAAAACATTTATATTTGATCCTAAAAAATTAGGAATCAAAAATGCAGACGCCTGGTATAGAATTAATGAAAGAAAAGCTAAAAGAGATAAAAAAGAAGAAGAAAAAATTTCTTAAAAGAAAAATCCAGTAGAATAATTTATATTATTCTACTGGATTTTGTTTGTATACTATTTACCTTGTGTTTTGATTACCTCTTTAACGTCAATGTTCTCAATATTTTTTGGTATTATCGAACCTTTTTCACTTGCCATATTTGCAAGTACCATACTCATTATACCTTCCATTGCGTTAGGTGTTTTTCCATCAGCTCCACCCATTATTATAGTTTGTGGCACTAATGGTGACTTACTTATCTTTAACGCCTCTGCAAATGCTATCATAACACTTTGCCTAACTTGTAAATCGGGGCCACCATATGCCTCAACTAAAGCCTTAGCTGCAGCTCCCTTTGCAATTCCTACCTTTGTTTCTTGCTCAGCAGTAGCATCTGCAACTGCTTTAATATTTAATGCTGTTGCCTTTCCAACTGTTTCAAGTTTAAATGACTCTGCTTTTGCTTGAAGTTCTACCTGTTTCGCATTAGCCTCAGCTGTTAGTTCAATAGTCTTCGCCTGCGCCGCAGCTTGTGCTTCCCTTGTGTATCTCTCAGCATCTGCTTCTTGAGTTCTCTTGTATTTGTCGGCTTCTGCAAGTTTCTGAGTTTTAAATGCTAATTGTTCTGCAAGTCTTAATTCAGATTTCCCCTTATTATCAGCAACTTCTATATCAATACTTGATTGTGTAAGAGCTGACTGCGCCATTGCTTTTGCCTCTGCCTCATTTAGTTCTCTTTGCTTTTCAGCAGACTTTTGTTTAGCTTCATTTGTCTTAATTTCTTCCATAGCTACTTGTCTATCTCTTAACTGTGCAAGAATTTTTTCAATTCTTGTATCACTAGCGGAAGCAGCTGGTGTTCCAATTAATACTTCTTGTAGTTCTAGATCATATAGTTTAAATTTACCCGTCATTTCATCTGCTGCTTGTTGTTGAATCTGGCTTCTATCTTGAACAAGTTCTATAAGAGTTTTAGTTTGCCCAATGTTTTTAAAATACCCAGCTACCATTGGATCAAGAGATTGTTCTATAAGCATTTTAATATCGCCAAATCTTTGTATAACTGATGATGCTTTTCTATAATCAATATTAAATACTACGGTTAGTGGTAAATTAGGCTCGAAAGCATCCTTTGTTATCAAACTAATTTCTTTTAAATTATCATCTAACTTATGCACACCAGTTTGGCCACTAATCCACTTAAGTATTACATTAGTAGTAGGAACTGGAACGACTTTACCAGCATAAGTATTAAATGCATACTTTCCTGGCATCATAGAATCTCTCCAAATACCTTTTTTACCTTGTTCTACAAGTTCTCCATGAGAATACCCTTTCCCAGAGACATCTTCACCTTTATCACCAAAGTAGCTTACCACTACCCCTACATATCCAATATCTATTATGCTTTTAGGTACTATATCAACAGTTGCAAACATCCTATTAATGAAATAAACTCCATCAGTAAGTACTTGCATTTGTTTACCTTTTCTACCATCTGCAGCTAAAAATTTCTCTGGTTCTTGAAAATTGTTGTGATAGAACTCATTATTTATACCATCACCAACAATAGGTGCTATAATTGCTCCATTGTCAGGTGTTGGGCCCTCATTAATAGTTACAATACCTATAGTATCACGGCTAGTTGACTTTTTAGTTGTGTTTTTATTAAAGGTATTTTCTATTTGACTACCATCATCCTGCTGAGTATATGACTCAGAAACTTTTGAGCTTGATATAATTACAGGATTAAAGCCACTATCCTTAGCTAAGTCACTTCTCATTGTCTCTATTTGAGCTGTTTCAGCTTTTGAAGTAAATATTGAATGTACTTTATCCTTCGTAATTATAATAAATTGTGCTAAGTTAAATGCATAAGTACCCTCACGAAGAATTTGCCTTTGTGGTCCCTTTTGTCCACCATTATTTAAAAATCCTACAACGTCTTGGAATGACTTGCTTTGTGGTATAACCTTACCTAAAGTTTGGCCCTCTCCTAGACTTTCTCCAGACCTTGAAAATACATAAGCTATTTGTCCTTGTGGTATAGTTACAAGCCTCACCTTTTTAACCTTGTACTTGAAAGGTGTTTTGAAATGAATACCAGCCCTTAGTACTTCTGGTTGGTAACCTGCTTCTCCTTTAAGTGCTATAAGGCCATCAGCTGGCACTGAACCACCTGAACTCCACCATTTCTCGACAATACCTACTTCATCTGATCCTATGCTTGTAGCCCCTATTCCATAAATAATTAAAATTAGTACTACTATTACTATACCTGCTATAACTAATAATGTGTACGGAATCATAATTTTCCCCCTTTATCATTTATATTTTATTCTATAACTGATATTAACATACTATTGTACTATATGTTGGTATTTTTGAAATAGTATTCAAAAAACATTAAAATCATATTTTTTAACTTAGTAACTAAGTTAACTTTCTACCACACATAGGACAATAATAAATCTTAATTGTTTGAACTGATATATCTTCCTTATCCAAGCGAATTTCATTTTTACTCTCATCAATATACCAGCTATTATCCCCTGTTGTATCTAATAACTGTTTGCCCTCTTTACAATAAGTACAACCCTTTGTATTAGTTAGCTGAATGTTAAAATGTTCTTTATGATTATCCATAGTAACGCTATAGCCCATAATCTACCACCTTTTTTATTTATTTAGATATCAAGTTACAACTGTATGTTACTTTATATTTTCTCTCATTAGTAATCCTCCATTTTCTTATTATGATTATTATATACATTTTAAATTGAAAAAATGCAGATACCTCAACGCTTGAGATATCTGCATATATTATGGTGCTCCATCAGGGAATTGAACCCTGGACCCCCTGATTAAGAGTCAGGTGCTCTAACCAGCTGAGCTAATGAAGCATGTTAAACAACTTCTTTAGTATATATTAGTTTTATGTATTTGTAAACACTTTTTTTATAAAACTAATAGATAAATGAATATCTATTAGTTTTAGTAAGTAAATTATACTATTATTTTATATAATTCACATTATTTTCTTTTCTTTTTGGTGCATTAGTTACTTCAATTTTTTTATACCCTAGGCAAAATGCATGTATTTGTTTAAATCCTTCTGGAATTTCAAGTTCTTTAATAAAGTCTTTGCCTTTTTCACTGTTTAATAGAATAGCAATAAGACCAACCCAACAAGAACCAATTTCTAACGATTCCGCAGCTATTAGCATATTCTCAGTAGCAATACCACAATCTACTGGAGCAGACTTACTATTTATGTCCCCAGATACCAATACTACCGTTGGTGCATTATAAAATACATGGAATTTTTCATTATCAGAAAATCTTCTAATATACTCATTATCAGAGTCTTTTGCAATTTCTTTAAAAGCATCATTTAATCTGTCGATAATGTCTTTTCTTTGTATTACGGTAAAATGCCATGGTTGCTGATTATCAGCACTTGGTGCATAAATGCCCGCATCTATTATCTCTGTTAAGTGTGCACCATTAATTTGTTCTGGTAAAAATGCTCTTGTACTTCTTCTATTTCTTATATTTTTCAAAGTTTCATTCATAATAAGTCCTCCTAAATATATTTGATTTTTTTAACATCTAGTCACTAAAACAATACTATATCACACTTTCTCCATTAAATCATCTCCTGCGGAGCTGCATATTAATGACTTCAGAAGGAGATTTATACCTCCACTGAAGTTTTGTTTTTGCTAAGGTAATTAACTACTACTTATAGAAATGAGAAACTTTCCTTCTGAAATGTCATTAAAAGCACAGAATCACTCATTTCTTGTTAAAAAAAAATAAAATCTATGCTATAATTAAAGTTATTAAATTTAAACATAAGAGGTGAAACAAATGATAGATATAAATGATAAGTTAGAAATAAATAATAAAATTACAATTTTATTAGAAAATTTAAAAACTTCAGATGATAAACAGAGATCCGCTATAATAAACAAACTATCTCTAGATTATAATAATGCCATTCCACTGTTATGGTCAAAAATAATAACTGAGGATGACCCTAGGACCTTACTATCAGTTATGAGAGATATTTTAAAAAAGGAAAAGCCAAAGGGAATGTTTAAAAGAACTATTGGTAACTCAAAGGAAAAGCTCATTGCTTTTCTTTCGCATTCTGATCCTAAGGTTCGAAAGAATGTGTGTGGTGTCATCGGTGAACTTGCAGACCCTGCATATTTAGACGGCTTATATAACGCCTACAATGCCGAAGAGAAACTATTTGTGAGATATTCATATGTACTTGCGATAGGTAACTGTGGCAGCGCTATTGATGCAGAAAAGCTAAAGGAAATGTTTGAGGAAGTAGTCCATAACGAACAAATCTCAAAAGATAATAACTCACTGATTACAACTAATAAACATATTAATGAAGAAAAACTAGCACTTACAAGAGCCATAGATAAATTATCTCCAACTGCACGCCATGAATTTAAGGGATTTGCTGCTCCTGTACCAATGCTACTCACAATTATGAATTATCAATATCAGCTTACTTTAGCTGAACTTGATGAAAAATTAATCGAAGGTAGACTTATTAATGATGGTATACTTATATGTGAAAATGATTTAGATAAGATTTATAGTTGTAGGACCTTTTATGAACTTTTATATCCTTTAGGTGATTGCTCTGACGTGTTGTTTGATTATAAGATAATTGCAGCTGAAATTATAAATGCAGATATTGTAGGCTTTTTAAATGATTGTCACGATAATGAATCGAATTCTCCTTTTGGATACAGAATTGAATTTAAAACTATGGATTCCAACAGAGATAGATCCGATTTTGTAAAAAATTTATCTAGAGAGTTAGATGAAATCTCCTCTGGAAATTTAAGAAATAGCCCATCCTCATATGAAGTTGAAATTCGAATACTTGAAAAAGATAATCTTTGTAATGTATATATTAAATTATATTCCTTTAAAGATAATAGATTTGATTATAGAAAAAATGACCTAGCTACATCTATAAATCCAGTAACTGCAGCTATTGTAATAAAATCCATAGAGCAATGGCTAGAACCTAATGCTAAAGTTATAGATCCATTTTGCGGTGCAGGAACAATGCTTATAGAAAGATCTAAATTAGAACAATTCGAGTCTTTAACAGGAATTGATATATTTAGAACCGCTATAACAGCTGCAACAATAAATTCTAAGTTAGCTAATGTAGACATAGAACTTATAGCTGATGATACATTAGAATTTATTCCTTATACTCTATATGATGAGATTATAACAAATATGCCTTTTGATAATAAATCTACCACCCATAACAAGTATGCAGACCTATATAATGCATTTATAGCTAAAATTCCGAGGCTAGTTAAATCAAACGGAATGGCATTTGTATACACAATAGAAAAGGAATTGTTTAGGGAAATTTTATTAGGTAATGATCAACTTGAATTACTTAAAGAAATAAAAATTGAAAGTGGTAGACTTACACCTCATGTGTTTGTTCTACGAGTAAAATAAATTAAGATTATATAAAAAAACAAATGCATCTAAATAATAGGTGCATTTGTTTTTTAAATTTATTCTACCCACCAAGTATCTTTTGTTGAAACTGGTAAATGCCTTTTATGTTTAGATACATTGTATAACTTCAATATCTTTGCCTCATATTCATCAGAAATCTCTTCACCTCTTAAATACATACAAACTTGATGATTTAATTCTGTTACTTCTTCTAAATTTGATTTATTATCCCACATACCACTTGTAGATACCTTATCAATTATAGATTTAGGAGCATTAAATATCTTAGCCATTTCATAAATTATACCTTTTGTTATCCCAGCAAGTGGTTTTACATCTGCAGCATCATCGCCAAACTTAGTTACCATTCCTAGAGTTAACTCAGCAACATTTGAAAATCCAGCAACTAAAACATCATAAACTTCAGCTATTCTATATATAACTGTCATTCTTATTCTAGATTTTGTATTCCCTATATCTACTTTTGAAGAAGGCAAATTATGGAGAAGATCAAGAGATTCATTTACCGGTCCTGTTATATCATAAGTTCTAAATACATCAGGTTGTATTACATGCTTCTCAATTTCTAAATCCTCTATATCTGGATTAATTCCAAAAGGAAGAGATAAATTGATTAACTCAAGTCCTGATCTTTTGATAAGCATACTAGTAACAAAACTGTCAACTCCACCTGTTAAATTACATACGTATCCTTTTTTACCAGCAAGCTGTGCATATTTTTTTAAAAAAGTGCAAGTTTCCTCTATCATTCTATATGCGTATTTTTCGTCCGACTCATCTTGAAGAGGACAAGGTATACCAAATTCACTCATTATCTCATTTTGTTTAATTTTATCCATTTCGTTCCCCCTTAAACTTATTTATACTCTCATTATAACACATATTGTATATATTACGTTAAAACATTAACAATATTCATCCAATATTAACTATTATGGTGATATAACTAATAATCATCTATATACTATGGAATTAGCACACAATATTTATTTTATAATTAATCATTAATTTAACTCAAAATGAATTCAACGAAAAAAAGAGATGTTAAACATCTCTTTTACTGTAGGTTTTTATAAATTTATTCAACCCACCAAGTATCTTTTAGCGAAACTGGTAAATGTCTTTTGTGTTTAGAAATTTCATATAGCTTTAATATTTTTTCTTCATATGCTTTTTCTATATCTCCACCTCTTAAATATATACAAACCTGGTGATTTAGTTCTGTTACTATTTTTTGATTTGTTCCATTATCCCATACACCAGTTGTAGATAGCTTATCAATTATAGATTGAGGTGCATTAAGTATTTTTGCCATTTCATATACTACACCTTTTGTTATTCCTGCAAGTGGTTGTACATCTGCCGCACCATCACCATATTTAGTCATCATTCCGAGTGTCAATTCTGCAGCATTTGAGACCCCAGCAACTAAAACATCATAAACTTCAGCTATTCTATATAATACAGTCATTCTTATTCTAGCTTTTGTATTCCCGATATCTACCTTTGAAGAAGGTAAATCACGTAAAAGTTCAATAGATTCAATAACAGGACCCATTATGTCATAGGTTTTGAACACCTCTGGTTTTATAACACGTTTAGCTTTTTCTACATCATCTATATCTTGCTTTATTCCAAAAGGAAGTGATAAATTAATTAATTCTAGTCCAGATTTTCTAATTAGCATACTTGTAACGAAGCTATCTACTCCACCTGTAAGATGACAAACATACCCTTTTTTACCTGTAGCTTCAGCATACTTTTTTAAAAAATCAGAAGTTTCTTCTATCATTCTATTTGCATATTTTTCATCTGACTCATCTTTAAAAGGATGAGGTATAGCAAATTCTTTCATAATTTTTTGTTGTTTAATTTTATCCATTTAGAGCCTCCTTAAACTTATGTATACGATTATTATAACACATATTATACTATTTTCACCATATGATAACATCTAATATTAGTTAAAAATAAAAAAAAACCTCTAAAATTAATATCCAATTTTAGAGGTTTTTTATGAATTTATAAAATTTTATTCAGATAAAGTTTTATTTTTAACTGGCTCTGCTGCAATATTTGCTGATGGAAGTTCTTTTATATAAGTTTTAATTGCTCCAGTAGGACATTTAGCTGTGCAAGTAGCTTCATTGCACTCTGACATACAAATTTTGCTGTCTACTACAGCTAAATTGTTTTCAATTTTTATTGCACCGTGGGAACAATTTTTAACACAAATTCCACACCCAATACACGCTATAGTACAAAGTTTACGTGCTACTGCGCCTTTGTCTTTTGAATTACAATTTATAGCCACATGAATTCCAGGTGAAACTAAATCAATAACTTTCTTTGGACAGACTGATTTACATTTTCCGCAGCCTGTACATTTTTCTTCATCAATAATAGGTAAACCATTATCACCCATTGTCATTGCATCAAATGGACAATTGTTAACACAGGTTCCAAAGCCAAGACAACCATATTGGCATCCCTTAGGCCCTCCCTGTAGTAATGATGCTGCAACGCAGTCTTGTACACCTTTATACTCGTAAGCTTTATTTGCTTTATCTATGCTGCCAGCGCAATGTACAAAAGCAACCTTTGGTTCCACTTCTAATGCTGCTTTACCAGTTAAATCAGCTACCAATTTTGCAACAGCTGCTTTACCCGGAACACAAAGATTTGGTGGCACATCATCATTCATAACCACAGCTTCTGCATATGCCATACAACCAGCAAATCCACAGGCTCCACACTGACCTTTTGGTAATATATCCTCAACGATATGAATCAATGGATTTATTTCAATAGAAAACTTTTTATTAGCAAATGCTAAAACTAAACCAAATACCAATCCAACTATTGTCATTACAATTAACACTGCAATTGCAATTTCTAAATTACTCATATTAATTTTTCAGCTCCTTTTTATACTGGTATCATCCCAGAAAAACCTAAGAAGGCTAATGCAAGCATTCCAGCTAAAATAAACGCTACACCAAGCCCTTGAAGTGGTTTTGGGACATCTGCAAGTCTTAATTTTTCTCTTAAACTTGCCATAAGGACGATCGCCAAAGTAAAGCCTAAACCGGCACCTACTGCAGTTACCGCACTGTCTAAAAACGAATTATTATTTTCTACATTTAAAAGTGGTACACTAAATACAATACAATTTGTAGCAATTAATAATAAATAAATTCCCCACATATTATATAAAGTAGGTGCATGTTTTTTAATAATCATTTCTAAAAGCTGAACAAAACTAGCAATTAGGAGAACAAATACCACTGTTGTTAAAAATGTTAAATGAAAAGGCGCTAATACAAAATGGTAAACTAACCATGCCATCATAGAACTTAATGTCATAACAGAAGTTACAGCCATTCCAATACCAACGGATGCATTTAAACTTTTGGAAACTCCAAAGAAAATACAAAGTCCTAAAAACCTTGTTAAAACGAAATTGTTTACAACTATATTACTTGCAAGTATGGTTAAATAATGACCCATTACATCTCACCTCTCTCGAGTTTAACTTTTTCACTATGGTCAATCCACATCTTAAAACCAGCCACCATGTAGCCAATTAATATAAATGCACCTGGTGATAAAACCATAATAAGTGCTGGATTATACCAAGAGCCAAGAATTTTCATTCCAAATAATGTTCCTGCACCAATAAGTTCACGAACTATCCCGATTAATACAAGTCCAAGTGCAAAACCACATCCCATTCCAAGTCCATCAAACATAGATGGAATAACTTTATTCTTTGAAGCAAAAACTTCAGCTCTTGCTAAAATAATTGCAAAAACAACAATTAATGCAAGATATATTCCTAAAGCCTTATTAAGTGCTGGCAAATACGCTTGTAATACCAACTGTACTACAGTAACAATTGTTGCAACTGAAGTAATATACACCGGTACACGAACCGTCGGATTTACTAATTTTCTAGTAACAGATACAACCATATTATTAGCAGTAATAACAAACAGTACCGCAAGTCCCATAACCAAAGAATTTAGCGCACTACTTGTTACCGCTAAAGCAGGGCAAAGACTAAGTGCAAGAACAAAAATTGGGTTCTCTTCAATAATCCCTTTTTTAAATATGTTCCATAACTCTTTCATATTATTTCCTCCCTACAAACTGTGTAACTTTTTGCACAGCTTCTTTAATGCCTTTAGTTACCGCTTTAGAAGAAATGGTAGCACCAGTCATTGCTTGAATATTATTTGTTTTTGTTGGATCTTTTGTTACTTCTAAATCTTTGACTGACTTACCTTTAAATTGGTTTCTAAAAGGATCTTTACTTGCATTGTCTCCAAGTCCAGGTGTTTCTTTAGTTTCTAATATAGTAAATTCAATAATTTTACCTTGTGGAGTAACTGCTACAAGCATTTTTATTGCTCCACCATATCCTTTACTTTCTGCTGGAACAACATATCCAACTACTTTTCCATCTTTTTCTGCAGTAAACCATTCTGCCTTACCATTTACAGGCGTAAATTTTTGTGCACCTACCACTAGTGATTTCATTGCATCAGTTTTAATTCCTGCTGCTGTTTTTACTGCAACTGGTGCTGTAAAAAAATATACTACAGCAATAATCAATCCTGATATAAAACAGGCAACTGTTAAATTTATAGTGATTTGAAAAATGCTATATTTTTTTTCATGATTAACTTTAGGCTTGATATTATTCTCATCTGACATTTTTCACTACCCCCTTGCTCCAAATTTTACCGGCTTCATCAAGCGATCAATAAGTGGTGTAACTGCGTTCATTAATAAAATAGAATAACAAACCCCTTCAGGATATCCACCCTTAAGCCTGATTAAGACAGTAATAACTCCAGCGCCAATAGCAAAAACTATCTGCCCTTTCTTTGTAATTGGAATGGTAACCATATCTGTAGCCATGAAAAAAGCTCCTATAATAAGGCCTCCAGCCATCATATGAAATAACGGATCTCCAGTAAATAACCCTGTTGGTCCACATATCCAAGTTAAAATACCTACAGTTCCAATCATAAATGCAGGAACTACCCAATTTGCATAACCTTTATAAATTAAATATATACCTCCAATAATTAGTAAAACCGTAGATGTTTCACCAATACTTCCATTACGAAAGCCAATAAACATATCTTTATACATTTGAGGCGCACTTCCAAAAGTATCTATTAATTTTGAATATCCTTGTTGTTTTAAAATATTTAAAGGTGTTGCAGTAGACACTACGTCTACACTTGATGTAAATTTTGACCAAGTTGTCATAGCAACAGGCCATGACACCATAAGAGCAGCACGACCAATATGGGCTGGATTGAAAATATTATATCCAAGTCCACCCATAGCATGTTTTGCAATTACTATAGCTATAAATGAACCAACAATTGCCATATAAGGTGGTATTGCTGGTGGTAAACACATTGCAAGCAATAGTCCTGTCAAAAATGCACTTCCGTCTGTTATAGTTACTGGCTTTTTTCTAAGTTTTTGTACTATATATTCAAATCCTACCGCAGACAAACTTCCCGCAAGTAATACGAATAAAGCAGACGTTCCAAAATGATAAATTGCGAAAAGCGCAGCTGGTGTTAATGCCATAGTAACAGTCCACATAATTTTAGAAATAGATGCTTCTGCACGTATATGTGGAGAAGTTGATACGGTAAAGAGATTCTCTTGTAATTTTACTTCACTCATTTAGCTAGAGCCTCCTTTTTTTTAGCAGCATCTGCATTGTTTCTCATTTTACTGTATTTAATGTATTGTACAATATTACGTTTAGCTGGACATACATAAACACAGCTTCCACATTCAGCACAATCGAAAAGATTTTGTTCAAGTTTTGCTTCCTCATACATATCTCTTTCTCCGAGTATACTTAACATACTTGGATTAAGTCCACAAGGGCAAACACTTACACATTTTCCACAACGAATACAGGGAGATTGAGTTCCATTATTAATATCTTTCTTAGTTAATCCAAGTATTCCAGAAACCCCTTTAATTATAGAAATATTTAAATTTGATTGAGCAAATCCCATCATAGGACCACCCATAATAATTTTAGCTGGCGGTTCTTTAAATCCGCCACAATTCTCAATAGCATCTTCAAATGTTGTTCCAATTCTAAGTAAAAGATTTTTAGGTTCTTTAACAGCACTTCCACTTATTGTTGTTACTCTTTCAATTAATGGAATCCCACTTACAACTGCGTCACAAATTGCAACGACTGTACCTACGTTTTGAACAACTACACCAACATCCATTGGTAAGCTTCCTGATGGAACCTCACGATCTACAAGTACTTTAATAAGCATTTTTTCCGCACCTTGTGGATATTTAGTTGGTATTGCCATTACTTTAACTGTAGTTCCTTCAAACGCCTTTTGCATAGCAATAACAGCATCTGGTTTATTGTCTTCTATTCCAACAAATGCTTTTTCAACCCCAAGAACCTTCATTACTAATTTTACTCCAATAGCAATTTTATCAGAATGTTCAAGCATCATTCTGTGATCTGCTGTTAAAAAAGGCTCACATTCTGCTGCATTCAAAATAAAAGTATCTATTTTCTTATCTTTTGGTGGTGATAATTTTACGAAAGTTGGAAAAGTAGCTCCTCCCATTCCAACGATACCTGCATCTTTAATGATACCTTTTATTTCGTCAGCACTTAACTTCTCCCAGTCGCGAACAAGAGGGATTCCTTCTATCCATTCGTCTTTTCCATCATTTTCAATTACGATAGAAAGACATTTTCCAAATACCGGATGAGGATATAAAGCTATATCTTTAACCATACCTGATATAGATGCATGTACCGGACTTGAAACAAAAGCTGGACTAGTTGCTATAACCTGTCCCTTCTTTACATAATCACCCTTTGCTACAGTTGGCACACAAGGAGCACCGATATGCTGACTCACAGGAATAACAACTTTACTTGGTAAAGTTGCTATTTCTATAGGCTTGCTCGCGGTGTAATTTTTAGAACCATTTGGATGTATTCCTCCACGAAAACTTTTTATCACTTTTCCACACCTCTTTTAAAATATTTAAAATTTGTGAACTATAATAGATATAATCAAATTCGAAAAAATTATATTCAAGATAAACTTTTAGTAATCACAGGTTGCATTTTGTCATTATTATGAGCGTACTTTTCAAAGTGTTTTATATTAATAATTGATAATACAAATGTTATTATTCCGCCTCCAATTTGAAATCCCCGAACAGAATACCCAAATTTTTTAGCTATCACTTGTCCAACAATAACACCTATTACAACTAGAACAAGAGGAAGTATATATACAACAAAAGCTGCCATTAACATATTTGTATCTTTCATTTCAAATGCAATTCGTTGACCAATTTTAGCTCCAATAGGATTTTTAGCCTCTATTACAACTGAATTATCGCCAGGACATGCGCCACAATTTTTACACTCATTATGCCTTCCTACTTTTACTTTCGCAATATTATCCTTAGAAATCTCTATTATAATTCCTTCTTCTTCTTTTACCACCTCTACAGCTCCTTCCTCTACTACAATATTAATTATATTATACTCGCAAGGAACTATTTATATGATAATTAAACGCTCCCCCTTTGATTATAATATCAATTACATTATAAGCCTATAATAAAATTCGTCTAATTACTACCTGTCGAATTATATATATAATTAAGCTCCTATCTCTCAAGATAGTTTTATTTAGTGTAAAAGTCAACAATAATTAAATTTTTAACAAATGTCTATGTAATAATTTACATGCCTTATATATAAGAAACTATTTTTTAAATATACACAGTTGCTTATTCATTACTTTAACCTTTATATATAATATTGATTTTACTAATGTTTTTGGCAATACAGTCCCATATTTCCGAATTAGCTTCTTATAATAGCAAAGCATTCTGTTATATTTACTTTTTTCAGTACTAGAACAGTTATATACATTAATTACTTTTTATTTTTTAGATTTTTTTAGATTTGTTAAGTTTTTGTTAAATAACGTTAAAACATTAACAACTACCGTTTTTACGTATAGATTTATGGTATAATTTTAATCACGAAGATAGGTAATTGAAGGGGTTAAGACCTTCCACTTTAAAATTATTCAACTTTATATTTTCTATATTGATATCATTTAATTGTAAAACTAATCCTTATTTTCTACATAGTCAAGAATTTGTAAAACTAATCGTAAAACAGAATATAATTACAATTAAATCTCTCCCTTTATAATATAATTAAGTCTTTTATTAAAACTATTCTAGCAGGTGCACCATCTATACCTTTAATTTTAAGTGGAAGCGCACACATGAAGTATTCATCTTCTGAAACTTCTTTTAACCTAACACCCTCTATTATAATTATGCCTTTATTAAAAAGTGTTTTATGGGTTTCATGACCCGGCTGAGCTCTCTCTATTCCAAAGGAATCTATTGCCACACCCACTATTTCCTTTTCTGCCAAGTACTCTGCTCCACTTATTGAGAGATATACAAAATCTGATTCATACCCCTCTTTAAATGAATTTTTGGTTTTAAGTAATAAGAATTCAAATGGCTTAATGTTTTTATCTATAAGATCCTCTTTTGTTATTGAACCTATAACTTTAGTTAAGTCTATCACTCTACATTTCCTAATCAATTTAGTTAGATCTATAGCATCAATTGTATCGCCATCATTATCCACATGAAATGCTGCATCAATATGAGTTCCTGTATGCACATTCATATACAAACTAGATTCATTTATTTTATCTTTGGGGATTTTACTTTCAAATTTAATTACTGGTCTTTTTTCCTCTTTATTCTTGTATACTCCCATATCCTTTTCAATAATCATAGATATATCATATATAATCATGTTATCCCTCCTTAAAGTTCAGTATTCCACCACTGTCTGCCATCCTTTTCAATTAACTCTACTGCTCCCGTAGGTCCTGGTGTTCCCGCCGCATAGTTAGGGTAATTAGAAACATCATTCTCATATCCTTTTTCAATACTTTCAATAAATTTCCAAGAATATTCAAGTTCATCCCACCTTGTAAATAAAGATGAATTATTTCTGATTGCTTCAAGCAACAACTTCTCATAGGCCTCTGGCGAATCATTTAAATACTTACAACTTTGGCAATAATCTAACTCTACCTTTTCCATTTTAAAGTCATTACCAGGCTTTTTAGCATTTATTTGAAAATAAAAGCCCTCCTCTGGCTGAATTTTTAAAACTAAAAGATTACTACCTATTTGGTCAAATTCTTTATAATAATTAATTCCAGCAAGTTTTTTAAACTGAATAACTATTTCCGTACTTTTTGTATCCATTCTTTTTCCTGCTCTTATATAAATGGGTACTCCTCCAAAACGAAAATTATCTATATAAGTCTTAAGTGCTATAAATGTATCTGTATTAGATTCCCTAGATACCCTTTCTTCTTGTCTATATCCAACTACCTTGACTTCATTAATTGTTCCTGAACCATATTGCCCTCGAACTATATCTTTCTTTAATGACGCCGAAGTAAAAGGTCTTAGCGATCTAAGCACTTTAACTTTTTCATCTCTTATAGATTCCGGATCAAAATCCACTGGAGGTTCCATTGCAATCATTGTAAGCATCTGCAATAAATGATTTTGAAGCATATCTTTTAATATACCCGCATTTTCATAATATGCCCCTCTGTTTTCTACACCTATTAGTTCATTAGATGTAATTTGGATATTATCAATATAGTTTGAATTCCATAAAGGTTCGAATAAAGAATTACCAAATCTAATTGCTAATATATTTTGGATCATTTCCTTTCCTAAATAATGATCTATTCTAAATATATCCTCTTCCGGTATAAGTTTTGATATATTATTATTTAAAATTCTCGCAGTTTTCAAATTTGATCCAAAAGGTTTTTCTATCATTACTCTCTGCCATCCTATTGATTTACAAACCATATTATTGTTTTTTAAGTTTCTAATTATACCCTCAAAAAATTCTGGTGCAACTGCTAAATAATATAATCTATTTCCTCTTGTTGAATATTCATTATCCATTTTTTCCAAAAACAAATCTAAATCCTTATATCCTTGATTATTTGAAGTAAAATCAAAATTCTTATAGAATATTCTCTCAATAAAATTTTCCCATAATTTACTATTCAAAGGAAATCTAGAGAATTCTTTTACATACTCATGCATTTCTTCCCTATACTGTTCACTTGTCTTTTCTCGTCTCCCTATACACACAATTGTAAAATTCTCAGATAATTTTCCCTCATGCATCAAGCTAAAAATAGCAGGAATGAGTTTTCTTTTTGTCAGATCACCAGTTCCACCAAAAATCACAAACATACTAGAAAGTTCTATATCCATATTTTTCTCCATTCAAAGTTCACCCTACTCCTATTTTTTTTATAAAATTAAGGAATATTAACCTTTTTAATTAATATACCACAAACTAGCATCACACATATAAAATACCCGTAAGTACTTTATTAGAAATTAATGTACATTATACCCTTTTTATTATAATTTACAATGCACAATCGAGTAGGAGGCTAATCATTATTTGATTAGCCGACCTCTCACACCACCCTGCATACCGTTCGGTACAAGGCGGTTCTATAAGAACTAACAATTTCTAAGATAATATTTCGTTATACTGATTAGACCTAGACTTTCTAGGTCTTTATCTTTATATGCAATATTCATAATTGGACTCTTGGATATTCTCCAATAACTTCTTCGTGTATTTGCATATTCCCAAGCCTTTTGTTTTGATAGCCCTCTCTTTTTAAGTTCCTTGAATCTCGTTCTGACCCTTTTCCATTGTTTCCATATACAGAGGCGTATCCTTCTCCTTAACCATTGGTCTAGCTCTTTTGCTATAGTTTTCATATTAGCTATCCTGAAATAATTTATCCATCCTCGAAGTTTCTGTTTCAGTTTTTGGAATCTCCATTCTAGGCTTTTTCCATTACTCCTTGAAGTTACTTCTTTGATGTTTTTCTTAAGTTTTTCTATAGCTTTCGGGTGTACACGTACTTGAATTCCACCTTTACCATTGTAAAATGAAAAGCTTAAATATTTCAGTTTCCATGGCCTAGTTACCTTACTTTTGTTTAGGTTTATTTTCAGTTTAAGTTCTTCCTCAAGAAATTTTGTAACTGACTTCATTACTCTTTCTGCAGAGCGTTTGCTCTTCACGTAGATATTACAATCATCTGCAAAGCGACAAAATTTTAATCCACGCCTTTCTAATTCTTTATCCAATTCATTTAGATAAACATTACTTAGTAGCGGACTACATGGCCCACCCTGCGGGCATCCGACGTTTGTTTCTGCTACCACTCCGTTAATCATTACACCTGATTGTAAATATTTTCTTATTAATCTTAATACCTTTTTGTCATTTATATCCTTGGATAGGATGGACATGAGTTTATCATGATTTACAGTATCAAAATACTTAGATATGTCAATGTCAACGACCCATTTATAACCGTCTTTGATGTGTTCTTTACATTTTTCAATCGCTTGGTGTTGACTTCTTCCTGGTCGGAATCCAAAACTTGTTTCTGAAAACTTTTCCTCGTAGATTGGTGTTAACACTTGGGCTATCGCCTGTTGTACTACCCTGTCTACTACCGTAGGTATTCCTAGGAGTCTTTTTCCACCGTCAGGTTTATCTATTTCTACCCTACGGACTGGCATTGGGGTATAACTTTCTTCTATTAAATCCTTTTGAAGTTGGCTGTTGTTGCTTTTTAGGTATTCTAGTAGTTCATCTACTGTCATTCCATCCACGCCACTACTCCCTTTATTATTCTTCACCTTTTTGTATGCTTTGTTCAAATTGTCACGATGAAGAATTTGCTCCATTAGGATATTAGTATCTCGTTTCTTGTCGTCTCTTCCATTCCTTGACGCCGAAGAAATACTCATCACTTCTATGTTATCTTGGATTTCCAACCCTACCTCGCATAGATAGTCTTCATTATGAAGTTTTCTGATTTCTACATATTTCTTTGAGTTCTTCAAAATTTTCAAAACCTCCTATAGTTCAGCCCTTCCCAAAATATTTATAAATATTTTGGTACTATGGCGTCGGCTGACTGCTCATGATAAATCTTATTTCAACCATGTATCGAAATACATCTTAACATGTCCATGAGCTCTCCCCGGGTAAGAACGCAATCTTTCTCTCCATGTATCTGCTACATTTACACAGTATATTTTTGAATAGTTTTGGGCTTCAATTTGTTTAGCAATTTTACCCAATATACCATGCCTTATATGTAATTTCTGTTCGTCAGACCAGAGATTCATTTACACCTGCCTTCAGATTCCTCGTCGCCGAGGACACCCTTGGTGTTCAACTATGTGCTTAGCACTATCAACCCGCACTCGGGACTTTCACCCTTTAGATTACGCCCATGCCGGGCACACTAAAAAAACAACTTGTAAAAAGTTTTACAAGTTGTTCTTATTTATGTTCTATAAATTAACAATAGATACACCTTACTAATTTGTAGGTAATTTTGTGTTAGCTAACTTCAATATATCATTATAGTTAAATGAATTAGTTGAATTTGTTTTTGGTAACACAATATCAATATTTTTATTAATATTAGTTATATCTGTATTAAAATCTACCCCTATAGTATATATACCAGTTTGGTCGCTATTACTTGCCACAGCTGTTGTACCAGCTAATTTGTTTATGCTAGGTAAATCAATTACAAATTCTGCATTACCTTTTTCATTTACAATATAACCATCCTTATTAATAGTATATCTAATTGTAATTCCTTTATCCCCAAGAATTTTAAGATTATCAATAGATTCTAATGATTTATTCATACTTTTAAGTTGTTGTGGCAATTGAGTTGTTATATCGCCAAATGCCTTATTTATTTCATCCTTGCTCGTTTTATCCTGACCACCAGTTACATCATAAACTGACATCATAGCTTTCATATAATCCTGAGTAAAACTCATAGCATCCTTGCTCTCTGAAAGATTATTCAAAGTGTAATGCATTAAATCCTTAAATGATTTATCATTTAACTTTACTTCATAAGTATCTGAAGATTGAATTACGTCATCTTGCAAGAAACTTTGACTTCCTATATGGGTAACATACTTCGTAGTTGGATTAAATTGTTTAGCATATTTAACTATAAAATCAGTTAATTTAGGTTGGAATTCTTTGCTAAAAGCCATAAGTTTTTTATAATCAGTTTTAGGCATACCTGGTGTACTTGGCATATTCGCTAAATCCATTGCCATGTATTCTTTACCTTTTAATTCAGCTGGAAGCTGCGATGAAAGCAATTGAGGAATTTTATATAACTCATTAATCACAGGTTTTTCTCCAGTTATATCTGTATCAACCCAAATACTCATGTTTATAGGATCTGGAGATTGAACTAATTGTAATGATATATCACTTTGCATTTTTGAAATTGTTCTATCCTTATTCTGATTGGTTTTAGTTACCATAGAGATTTTAGTTCCGTTTATAGATGGCAACACGGTATCCATCATTTGTTTCTCTTTTATCGACATATTAGTGCCTGAAACCTTAAGTGAAATATCCGTTTTACTCTGCATAGAGTTTATTGTTTGTGTCTTTGTAAATGACTTCACAAGTGCAAAACCATCAGTTGAGCACCCAGCGAATAGTGAAGTCGTCATAATTAAACCAACACCCAGAGCTAACATTTTCTTAGTTTTTATCATTTTTATTTCCCCCTTAATATTGAATATATTGACATTCTTTATTATGCTTTATTTATAAACCATATAAATAGAGCCAATCCTATTATAGTTTTTATGCCACTATATATGTATATTACCATTATGAAGGAAAAATGTAAATATTCAATATATTTAAATAAAATAAATTTAGAAGAATATTATTTTTTTGTACTACTCACATTACTGGGAGCCATATTTATTATTGGAAATAATTCTAAAAACAACTTACGCGCCGCAGGTACTGCCGTCTGCGCAGCATAATAATTCGAAGCGTTTGGTTCCTCTATAGTAATTACTAAACTCACTTTTGGATCACTGGCAGGGGCCATACCAGCAAATGAGGATACATATTTACCAGTGTTGTATCCTCCGTCGATACTGTTAACTTTATTTGCAGTTCCAGTTTTCCCTGCTATATGATAACCATCAATATATGTTCCAACTGCTGTTCCTTCTTTAACTACCCTTTCCAAATACGTTCTTAACTGAGCTGCTTTTTCTTTGCTCATTATTGTTTTCTCATTTAGATTACTAAACTGCTTGTCTATAACCTTTTTTCCATTTTCAATATGAGATATGTCTTTCATAACATGTGGTCTTATCCATGTGCCTCCGTTTGCCACTGCGTTAAACGCTGCAATATACTGTATCTGAGTAACTGCAACACCTTGTCCATATGCCATTGTAGCAAGATCAATCGGTGTTATATTATTTAAGTCTTTTACAATCCCTGTGCCCTCGCCCGGCATATCAATATTCGTTTTCTGTCCAAAGCCGGCAAGCTCTATAAATTTATAAAAGTTCGCCTTTCCTATCATCTGCCCTAGTTTAACAAACCCAACATTATCTGAATTCTTAATTATATCCGAGAAAGTCTCAATTCCATAATTTTCTTTATTATCGCTATATAATAATTTATTTCCAACCTTAATGCTACCATTACTTATAAATCGATCCTTATCTGTTACAGCATTATTTTGAAGCGCTGCAGCTGATGTTATAACCTTGAAAATTGATCCTGGTTCAAATGCACTGCTAATGGCTCTATTCTTCCAAATTTCCTGTGTTTCTTTGCTTGTCTTACCTTCTACGTACGGAATATTTAAATTATAATCTGGTGCATTAGCCATTGCCATAATCTCACCATTCTTTGGGTTCATAATTGTTATACTTACAGATTTTGCACCATTTTTAGTTAATGTTTCTTTCGCAACTTTCTGCGCTAACTCTTGAACTCGTTCATCAATAGTTAATGTTAAATCCTTTCCGTTTACTGGTTGAACTGTCACTGCTTCCGTATAAGGTAATTCATTACTATCCCTATCCGTTTCAACTACCTTAACTCCAGGAACACCTGCTAATTCATTATTGTAACTTAATTCAACTCCATTGACTCCATTTCCATCTAAATTGGTATGCCCCATTACATGTGCTAAAAAGTTATCGTTTGGGTATGTCCTCTCAACATCTTTTGAAATTATTATTCCACTATATTTTAGAGCCTTAATTTTATCCACAACTTTCTTCTCTACCTTTCTTTTAAGTGATACAAATTGTAATGGATTCCCTTTGCTATCTTTGTCATCTAATATCTCCTTAATTTTGCTCTTATCAATATTTAGTATTTTCGACAATTGAAGATCCGCTTGTTCCTCTGGTATTTTTTTGTCTACTAAATATTTTTTTAATACATTCAAATCAACATCAAGTCTATAAATATTCATACTTAATGCCAGTTCTTGACCATTTCTATCTAGAATCGCTCCTCTTATAGGAGGTACCGCTATATTTTTTGTCTGTTGCTGTAATGCCAAAGATTTATACTTGGACCCATTAACGGCCATTAAATAAACCATTCTGCCAACAAGAGCACTAAATACCAAAGAAAATAATACAGCTACAATTAAAATTCTTTTACCTCGCTCCCTTTTCCCTTTCAATCTACTCACCAACCTATTCTGTATTTTAAATTAGAACTACACTTCATAATATAAATGTTTTATTAATTGTATCATAAACAATTAAAATAGTTGCTAATTCACGCAAAAAAAATATAAGAAATCACTACTAGAGTAATTCCTTATATTAATATTTTTCTCTATTTTTTTATAAATTAATTACTCCTTTTAAGACTGGCTTATTTTCATTTATTGGATTAAATTCTATTACATCTGGTATTTTCCAGTTTTTTGTTCCATTGTTAAATTTCCGCGGTAATAAATAATGAACTACCCTATGTTCTTTTTTTCGATTATCTTTTATCTCTTCATCAAACATAGCTTTTACTTCGTTCATGTGGCAGCTATTTATCCTAATTTGTTTAAAATCAAGGTCACTTATAATTTGCAAAAATTCATCTACCTCACTTTGAAAAACTTTTGCAAAAAAAGCATTTTGCTTATCTCCATCACAAATTAATACAGGATTAAGTTGACTTTCATTAATAATAGCCTTCAGTTTAAATACATTTTTTTTGCTCCTCCCTATAAAATAGCCATAATTAATATAATTAGGGTCATTGCTTTCTGGGAAAATCACATTATATAACAATTGTTCTTCATTCATTTTAATCCTCACCTTTCTAATATATTATTAGATAAATAAAACTAAAATTTATAAAATTGCTTTTATAAAATATCTCTTTGAAATGTATTTGATACTATTATTATAGCAGTTGATTGTAAAGAATATGTTATTTATTTGTTTAGAATTAGTTAATTATTAAATTATTTTATGCAATACTTTCCATAAGTTTACATCAAAATCAGTAAAATAGGAAGGTTAATTTCATATATTTCTATATTAAATTAGAATTTATATGCCTAAAAGAATTTTCTAACAAACTTATCAACAGAAAAAGTGTTACTCTCGATATTGTACTCTGTTTCATTAATTTTTACTTTACTCAGATAAAATTCAATCCTTAGAGGCACCACATCCATAATTTTATCATTAAAATTATTTGGTTTTAATCCTGGCTCGTAAATATGTGAGCTACCAAAAGCATCTTTAACTGTTATTTTATCTAATGATGTATACAATGATTTAATAGTTCCATTTTCTTTAAAATTCAAAGAATTTGTATCAGCATTAAGGCCAATAGCATCAAAATCAAATGCATGAAGCTCTCCAATAACAGTATTTATTAAAGTTTGCCTTCTAGGTTCACAGGACTTAATAGCACCGTTTGGATATAGTGAGAACCCAATACGAGTCTCAATCATCCCGTAAGGTGATAAAATATTAATAAAATCCTTTGGCCATAAAGTTACACTTTTTACGCCTCCAGATTCATAAAAATTAATACCAATAATTTTTTTCTTAAACTTTCCAAACTCAAAATGAAATTCTAATTCCTCGGAAAGTTCATATTCATTTTGCTCAGTCCAATAGCCAGTTATCTTACCATTTAACGGGAAAATACGCTTAATTTGTCCGTTTTCATGAAATACAGCAAGTTCTGCTGATAGTTTCCCAACACTTGTAACTATAGTCGTTCCACTATGAAAAGAAATACTTTGTAAATTTCCATTTTTATAAAAAGATAAAGATCTTTTATACTTACGTCTTACCTCTTCTTCATCATATTGAGGAACAAAAATCCCATAACTCGTGTTAATCTCGCAATATTCGCTCAATTTACATTCCTTTATTATTCCGTCAGTATAAAATTCAATACTAGTTATCCCTTTTAGCATACCATATTTAGTCATAAATTCCTTCATATTATCGCCTCCGAAATAAAATATTTATACTATTTACTATTCCTTGCAAATATCAGGATAAACCTTCACTTTAATTTCACTTTGACTAATATGAGTCGTTTCCATTTTTAAATTCAACTTTTCAAATTCAGCATGAAACCAGGGTGGGATATGTCCACAAATTATCTCTAATTGATAAAAAATTGTAGTAGTCAAAAATGGTATCAATATACTTTTTGAAGTAAGACTTTCATTGTTTTTCTGAATTTTTTTTAGATTTACATAATAATGTCCATCCTTAACCTTTTGTATAATAGGTTTCACATTCTCTAATTCTGAAAGCTTTATTAACTTTGCCTCTTCCAATTCTTTTTCAAATACAAACTCTAATAACTCCATTGGTTTACCTTCTAATTCCCAAGTGTTAAATCCCATTCCATCAAGAATATTGTAGGTCATCCCCTTTATTTCTCTCCCAACAAAAACTTTGCAATTACCTAATTCTTCTGCCATGTTTATAATGTTTCTTCTAATTTCTTTTATTCCAGCTATATTATCTATTCTAAAGATAATCTCTTTAGTTATTTCCCATGTGCCCTTACTTCCCGCGTAAACCTTAATTATACCTGGTTCAACTATAGATTGTGTTTTACCACTAGTATCTTGAAATACTGCTATTTCCATTTTATTTTCTATTTATCAAATCAATATTTTCTTGTTTATCTGATAAATTTTCCTCCTTATTTTAATAAAATATAGTGTTTATTTATATTGAATTATTATTTTTATCTAAGGCATTTATTAACTTAACATAATCACAATTACCTGCCCTTTCACCTATTCCTCCAAATGTAGAATCTACAAATTCTGCTCCAGCCATAACTGCAGAAACAGAATTTGCCACAGCCATACCAAAATCGTTGTGTGCATGAAATTCAATAGAAATATCAATATTTTGTTTGATTTTTTTAATTTGTTTATATATTTTATCTGGATACAGTATTCCAACAGTATCTGCATATCTAACACGCTGTACGCCAAGCTCTTTAGCTTCCCTTATAACATGCATTAAAAACTCAGTGGAAGTCCTTGAAGCATCCTCAAGCCCAACCACAACCTCGCAGCCCTTTTCTTTAGCATAATAAACGCTCCGCTTCATTTCATTAATAACCCAGACTCTATCTCTCCCAAGTTTCCATTTTATTTGTATATCAGATATAGGAACTGATATATGCACAATATCTACCCTACAATCAATAGAATGTTTTATATCGTTTATATTCATCCTATTCCATGCAGACACCTTACTTTTTAACCCTAGACCCATTAGTTGTTCAATACTTTTTTTTTCATCTCCACCCATGGCAGGAGTGCCAGCTTCTATTTGATATACATCTTTCGAATCTATAATTTTAGCAAATTCAATCTTGTCATCAAACCCTAGCTCAACGCCTGCCATTTGTTCACCATCTCTTAATGTAGTATCAACTATTTTATACATAACGTAACCTCTTAATTTCGCAACATATTTCTATAAAATCCTCATCTGAAAGTTCCATTTTATTTTTTATGCTTTTACTTTTAACTCTCTCTAAAACATCTGAAATTTCTGCTTCCATAAATTTATTATCTATACTAAGCTCTTTTAATTTAGCATGGATCGAATTTTTACCTGAGTGCTTACCTAAAGCAAGTTTACGCTTCATTCCAACAATTTCAGGTTTAAAAGGTTCGTATGTTATTGGATTTTTTTGAATGCCAGCCACATGTACTCCAGATTCATATTTAAATATATCCTTACCAATTATGGGCTTATTGTTAGGTACTTTACTATAGGTTATTTTTTCGTATTGTAAACTCATTACACTAAGAACACTAATATCTTCATTTACTTCTTCACCCAAAATAACTTTTGTAGAAACTAATATTTCCTCCAGTGGTGTTGTGCCATAAGTCCCATCACGTCCACAAAAAGCTGTGGTTATATAATCTATTCCTTTAATAATAGCCTGAAAACATACTGCTGTTGCCATAGAAAATTTATCACTAGCATAAATATTAGTTTTCACATTGTAATTTTCTTGCATATAATCGTAAGTTAACCAGTTACTCTCTCCCTTAAATCTTAAGCAAAAAAATCTATCTATATTTTTATTAATCTTATTCATGAAATTGCTTTTATAAGAATTAATATCTATTTCTAATATAATCTTAAAGTTATAATTTTCTTCAATACATTTAATATTAAAAAACTCTAAGTCCTCTTCTTTAACTAAAATATATTCTATACCATTTCTTTTACATATTTCCAATTGACTAATTTTATCAATTCTAAAAATAAAAACCTCTGATGTTATCAGAGGTCTTACAATATTAAAAGTCCTCTCATCAACCTCAAAGAAATCTACCCCTATTCTTCTTAAATTTATCGTGAACTCATGTACTTCATTTTCATTAAATCTTTTTTTTGTTATGTTCATTAATGTCCTATCAATAATATAAGTTTCTTTTCCATTTATAATTATAGACATTAATAACACTCCTCTCGTATAAAATAATTTAATTTTTTATCATATTTCTAGTCTTTTTACTACATCTCCATTTATCAAATGTGACTGCACAATTTCATCCACATCGTCTGGTGTTACTTTTCCATACCAGGTGCCTTCTGGATATACAATAACTATTGGCCCCTCATTACATAATCCAAGGCATCCTGTATTAGTTACCATTACTTTATCACTAATATCATTTTCCTCAATAGCTTCTATAAAATTTGTTACAATTTCAGTGGATTCATTGGAATGACAATATCCCTTTTGAGTTCCATTTATTCTAGAACTCGTACAGACAAAAACGTGAAATTCTGGTTTTATCATGATACTGCCTCCCCTACTATTTTTCTGATTCCATTTCTAATTTCATCACATAATAGATATACTGCTATATTTTTCTTTTCTAATTTTTGTTTAGGTATATCTCCAATTCTAAGAGCAAGAACGCCAGAACAATCATCAATTGTTTTTATTATATAGTCTATCTTATCTTCATGACTATCATCACAATCCTCTACACCTGTACAAAACTTAGGAATCTTTCTTTTTTCAATAAATGTAGCATCGCCATTTACGAAATCATATATATAAAACTCTGTAGCATGTCCAAAATGCTGATCCACATTAAGCCCTGATTTAGATGCCACTGCAAATCTAATAGGTTTAACTTCATCCGTAGCAGAAGATTTTATCACTCCTGCTGTTTGCGATATATCATTTCCAAGAGTTCCTACTGCATCTGCTCTACACTGTTTACAATGATACATTTGTTTAAGATCTATTTCGCACTTCTTTCTCATAGCGAGCAATTCTTCATTATTTACTGTTTTAATGTCTTCAAAAACACTTCCTGGTGCATTTATCATAGGCATAATATTTGTCATAAATGCTCCACATTCTTTAACCTTTTTAACAGTATCCGCAATTCCAATATCATTTACACCTTTTACATAAACGATGTTTACCTTACAAACAAGACCTTTCGACGTAAGATATCTAAGACCTGAGAGCTGATTTTGAAGTAATATAGTTGCTCCCTCAATCCCTGTATATTTCACCCCAAGATAATTAATCTCCTTATAAAGCTTAACTCCAATCTTTGGATCTACTGTGTTTATAGTAATAGTAATATGTGAAACACCAAGTTCTAATATTTCATTTGCATAAAAAGGTAACATTAATCCATTAGTAGATAAACAAAATGTTATATCAGGACTTTCTTTCTTTATTAATTGTATGGATTCTTTAACTACATCAAAATTTGCTAATGCGTCTCCAGGACCTGCTATCCCAACAACTGTAAGATTTTTAAGTTTACCTTTAAATTCTTTGAATCTTTCCAGGGCCTGAACTGGAGATAATATTGAGCTTGTAACTCCAGGTCTACTCTCATTTACACAATCAAATTTACGACTACAATAATTACAACTTATATTACAATTTGGAGCTACTGGAATGTGTATCCTTGCATTATCATGTGCGCAGCCATTAAAACATGGGTGACTTTTTGTTTTTTCCTCCATACTAATTATCTTTTTAACCTGCGACTGAGCATTGGCCATATCTTCATCTTTTCCATTATCATAATATTTATCATACATATCCTGTCTATAGCCCCTTTCTTTTCTTTCTAATATAGAATTAGTGATTTCATCTAAAAATCTTAGTGAACCATAATATCCCACATTAACTGCCCTTTGAGCACCAACTCTATCATGAATTGGGAATCCGATTCTTATTAATTTGATTCCTAATTTTTTCTCCATCCGTCTTCCATTGGAATCACCAATTAATAAATTCGCCTTAAGCTCTTTTGCATGTTTTTCAATAATTTCAAAATCAGTATCATCAATAATAATAGGTTGATTATCAAGATCTTTTGTAAGTTCTTTTAATTTACCTTTTAAAATTTTATTTTTAGAACCAGTGGCTATAAGTAGTGGTGTTATTCCATTTTCAACACATAATGATGTAACTGCATACACAATTTCCGGTTCTCCAAAAATAATAGCTCGTCCTTCCCCATTATATTTGTGTGAATCAATTATTCCATCAAGGTAACGACTCCGCTGCTTTTCTAATACCTTAGGCACTGGTTTTCCACTGATTTGTGATATTAAATTAATAAATACATCCGTTGCTTTTAACCCTATTGGAATTGCACATTTAAATAGTGGAACTCCAAAAGTTTCAAACAAATAATCCCCAGCAGTAGATCCAATTTCCCCGCTACAATCCATCTCTATAGTTGCGGCAGCTCCTCCCATTAAAGCTATATCATGAAGACTAGTACCACCCTCGGGAACTTTATTATACTTTTTATTGTAACCTGCATCCAATGTTTCTGATACATCTGGTAATATTGTGTATTCTACCTTAAAGAGATCTAAAATACTTTTTAATAACCTTATGTCTCCCGGATTTATATTTGCAGCAATTATATTGATTTTTTTGGTTTTTATATCACCCGTGCTTAAATATTCGACGAGTCTTCTAAGTGTTTTATAATAGCCTTCAGCTTGGGTACCAGAATATGCAGGTGTTGATATTGGAATAATCTTAATATCACTAGTTTCAGGATTTTCTTCCCCAAATTCTATAATTATACGTCCAATATCCTCTCCAATAGTTTCTGCAAGGCAAGTTGTTAGAACGCCAATAATTTTGGGATTATATAATTTAATTATATTTTTCAGTCCTAATTTTAAGTTTTTTGTACCACCGTAAATTGTTCCATCTTCAGTAAGTGAAGACGATGCAATATCAATTGGTTCATTATAATGAGTTGCCATGTGACGCCTAATATATGTGCTACACCCTTGAGATCCATGAAGAATTACCATACTTTCTTCAATTCCTTTAAGTGCCATCACACCACCAAGTGGCATGCACATCTTACATGGATTAATACTCAAATTCACTGAATTTTTATTTTCCATATTAACACCTCCCATTTTATATAAGTTTCCAAACTGGACTATTGATTGTTAAATCTACTTCCTTTGCAAAGTTAACAGCTCCTTCAAAGCCTGCTAATGCATGTTTTCTTTCATGATTATGATCACAAAATGCAATTCCAAGTTTATAAGCCAAAGGTCTTTCTTTAACTCCTCCAACTAAAATATCTGCATTTTTCTCAAGTATAAATCTTTCAAGTTCTGCTGGATTGGTATCATCTAAAATTACCGTTCCCTCATTAGTTATTTCTTTTATAATATCGTAGTCCTCTTCTTTACCTGTTTGAGTACCTACCATAACAGTTTCCATTCCAAGTTCTCTAAATTGTTTAATAAGTGAAATAGCTTTAAATCCACCACCTACATATATAGCCACCTTCTTGCCTATTAGTCTCCTTTTGTAATAAGCTAATGTTTCTTCAATTTGTTTCTCTTCAGTTTCAATTAGTTCTTTTGTTCTTTTTATAATATCTTTGTCCTTACTTAACTGCGCTACATTTGTTAAAGATGCTTTAATATCCGCAAGCCCTAAAAAACTAACATTAATATATGGTATTCCAAATTTTTCAGTCATTTGATTTGCAAGGTAATGCATAGATCCTGCACACTGTACTATATTTAGACTAGCTGTTGGTGCCTTTTTAATCTCATCAGTTGTGCTATCACCCGTGATTCTTGCAACTACTTTAACACCCATTCTTTTAAAATAATTCTTTATAATCCACATTTCTCCAGCTAAATTAAAATCACCTAAAATATTTATTCCCAAAACCTTTGGCTCATTATTTTCACCCATAAGATTTAATATTGCATTGCAAGCAGCTCTATATCCTACTGATTTATTTCCTGAAAATCCAGGTGCTTTAACTGGAATAACTCGAATATTATATTTGCTTTCTGCCATTCTACAGACTGCATCAATATCATCACCAATTACACCCACAATACAAGTTGAATATACAAATATTACTTTAGGGGAATGTGCTACTACTATCTCATCGATAGCAGCAGCAAGTTTTTTCTCTCCCCCAAATATAACATCTTTTTCTCTTATATCCGTGGAGTAACTATTTCTGTAATTTTCAGAATCACTCGTTAGACTTCCTCTTATATCCCAAGTGTACGCAGCACACCCAATAGGTCCATGAACCAAATGAAACGCATCTGTTATCGGATTTAATACAACTCTTGCACCAGCATACACACAAGCCCTTTGGCTTACAGATCCAGATACGCTATTGCCATCACACTTCATCTTTTTTCCTTTGTTTTTTGAGTTATAACAAACTGAGTCTTCTCTTTCTTTAAGTAATTCTGTTTTCATATAATCACCTCCACGAATATTAAGTTACATTACTAATTCAAAATCTTCTTCAGGGCAAGTTCTATCTATTTTATCTAATATTACATTTGACATCATTTCAATTAATCTAATAGCACCCTTATATCCAACTATTGGAAAATACTGATGTGCATATCTATCAAGTATTGGGAAACCAACTCTTACAAATGGAACATCTTCTGCTCTTGCAATAAATTTACCATGAGTATTGCCCATTAACAAATCTACTGGCTCATTTTTCATCCATTGGTGAAGTTCAAATAAATCAGCTGCAGCCTTAACTGTAGATCCCTCTATACCATTTGCAGCAAGCATACCATTAACCTCTTTTACAAAAGTCTCTCCTGGCGTTCCTGTAATTACATACTTTGGAATAGCACCTAAACTTATTACAAATTCAGCTAAGCTTGTAACTATATCTGGATCTCCATAAATAGCTACTTTTTTACCATTAAAATAAGCTTGACTATCTAACATTAAATCAACTAGTTGTCCTCTTTCTTCTTCTATAGATTTTGGAACATCTTTATTTGAGAATAGAGCTAGTTCTGTAATCAATCTATCTGTAGCTTCAATTCCAATAGGAGTAGCTAAAGTTTTCATTGGAACTTTACATTTTTTCTCTAGTTCTATACCAGCAGCCTCGGCAGAATATGAACCAAGCGCTATTGATAGCTTTGAATTTCCAGCATCAATTATTTCATCAACTGTTGTTCCACCAAGTGGATACATTTCAAAAGTACCTGTCATAGGTGCATCTAAAACTCCACTTGTATCTGGGAATAAAATATTATCAATTTCCATAACATTAAGAATTCTTTTTAATTCTCTCATATCACCTGGATCTACAAATCCGGGTAAAAGATTAACTTTTCCATTTTCTTTTCCGCTATTAACAGATAAATAAGTAACAAAAGCTTTTACCATATTCGAGAATCCAGTTATATGTGAACCTACATAACTTGGAGTACTAGCATGAATTACATGTTTACCCTCTGGAATATCGCCCTCAGCTTGAAAAATCATTGTTTTACAATCATCACCAATAGTCTCTGATAAACATGTAGTATGAACTGCAATTATATCTGGTTTATAAAGCTCAAATATATTTTTTATAGCAGTTTTTAAATTTGCTCCTCCACCAAAAACTGATGCTCCTTCCGTAAATGCACTAGTTGATGCCATTATTGGTTCCTTGAAATGCCTCGTAAGTTGCATCCTATGAAAAGCACAACATCCTTGGGACCCATGACTATGAGGTAAACATGCATGAACACCAAGTGCTGCATACATAGCCCCAATAGGTTGACAAGTTTTTGCAGGATTAATTCTTAAAGCTTTTCTTTCAACGACATCTTTCGTAGTTAAATCTAACATTACTCATCACCTCCAATAACTTTTCCTTCTAATAATGGTTCTACTTTCCACGGTGGGGTAACATATCTCCAAGCAGGAGTGTGTACTCCTGAGGTAAGTTCTCTTGCAAAAACTACTGCTCCTCTAAATCCAGCATATGGTCCTGAATAATCATAGGAATGTAATTGCTTAGATGTTACTCCCATTTTCTGCACTACATACTTATCTTTAATTCCCGAGAAAAACATGTCAGGTTTTAAATGTTTAATTAATTGCTCTGTTTCAAAATGGTTTAAATCATCAATTATTACAGCATCTTTCTTCATATCTTTTATAAGGCCGTCATACTTAGCTAAAGGTATTTCCCTTTTGAGTTTTTCATATCTCTGCGGAGATATAATAGTTCTATATTTCTTTTCGTCTTTTTCAACTGTTAAGTGCTCAATGTTCTTACTATCTGCATCAAGTTTTATATCAGGAATAACTTCTCGACCCTCATAATCATCTCTGTGGGCAAATTCATAACCTGAAACTACAGTTTCAATACCTAAGTCATGAAGAAGCGTTTGATAATGATGGGACCTTGAACCTCCAACATATAAAAATGCTGTTTTTCCTTCAAGTCTTGTTTTATAATATTGCATTTGTCCTTCTATTGCAGCAATTTCCTCTGCAATTACCTTTTCTGTTTTTTCTATAAGATCTTTATCATCAAAATAAAGCGCTACATTTCTTAAAGTCTCAGTAATTCCACTAACACCTATAAAATTAACTTTTATCCAAGGTATTCCGTATTTTGTCTCCATCATTTCGGCTATATAATTTATAGATCTATGACATTGAACTAAATTAACATCAGCTGTATGAGCATTTTTTATGTCCTCATAACTACCATCACCAGTCATTACACATACTACTTCATAACCTATTTTTTTGAATACTCTTTCAACTTCCCAGCCATCTCCGCCAATATTATACTCACCTAACAAATTTATAGAATGTTTTTTAGTAGGAGCTTTAGTTCCTGTACCAATTACACTTCTCATTAAATTGTTGTTAGCGATATGATGTCCAGCTGACTGGCTTACACCTTTATATCCTTCACAATTAAAAGCTAAAACCTGAATTCCATAAAGCTTTTCTGCTTCAGCCGCTACTGCATTTATATCATCACCAATTAGTCCTACTGGGCATGTAGCTGAAATTGTTATGGCAGTCGGATGGAATATCTCTACTGCTTCTTTTATTGCTTGTCTTAATTTCTTTTCACCACCAAATATAATATCGCTTTCTTGCATATCTGTTGAAAAACAATATTCTATATAGTTTTGACCTCCTGGTTCAGTTTTCGCCTTATTTCTCCTTGTTCCCCAAGTATAATAAGAACACCCTATAGGTCCATGAACTATATGAACCATATCCTTTATTGGCCCGAGTATAACGCCCTTACAGCCTGCATAACAACATCCCCTGCTTGTTATCATCCCCGGAATCGTTCTAGTATTCGCTGTAATTGTTAATAAATCATCCTCCGCTTTTTTAATAACTATGTGTTGTTTTCTGTTTTTAAATGTTTTTGCAGGATATTTTTCAAGCACTTTATCCATAAATTCTTTCATATACTTCACCTCGCTTTATTTAATTAAATAGCTTCTATTCCAGTTTTTCCAGTTCTTACTGTAACCACATCATTTATCGTAGCTACAAATATCTTCCCATTTCCTGGATTTCCATTTTGGTTTACTTCTATAATAGTTTTTACTGTATTTTGTACATCTTTATCCTCTACAACTAGTATTATCATTCTCTTTGGCATTAATCTGTGCATCTCAGACAATTGCTCAGCGATTATTGGAGGTAGTCCTTCATCCTCACTAAATGCATTTTGAAATAATTCATAAGCTATTTTTTTCTTTCCTCTTCCCATAACCCTTATTGCAGTCATAGAAGGAACTTCTATTTTAAGAAGAGCTTCTTTAGTTTTATTAACCATATCCATCCGAATGATAGCTGTTATTTCCTTCATATTATTGGCCCTCCTTATAATCCAGAATTTCCAGAACTTATGGTATATACTTCGTCTACATCACTTACGAAAATCTTTCCATCACCAAAAGCACCTTTTTCTCCAGTTTTTGAACTTCTAATTATAATTTTTATAACATCATCTTTATCATTATCGCTAACTACTAGCATTAACATTTCTTTTGGAATTTCGTCATAATATACATCTCCGACCTTAACTCCTCTTTGCTTACCACGTCCAACTACACCTATCTTTGTAACTGCTGGAAAACCAGCATCACATAACTCGGAGAGAACAATACCTACTTTTTCTGGTCTAATTACTGCTTTAATCATTATCATCGTTTAATTCCCCCTATCTATAATTGTTATTTTTATTAGATATTCATAATTAGATATCCATTAACCCATGTTCCATTAATATTTCTTCTAATCTTTCTTGAGACATTGGTTTTGGAATAACAAACATCTTATTTTCATCAATTGCTTTAGCAAGTTGTCTATATTCCTGCGCTTGTCCTGCCTCTGGATCAAATTCTATTACAGTTTGTTTGTGTATTTCAGCTCTTTGAACCATGTTGTCTCTTGGCACAAAATATATTAATTGACTTCCAAGTTCTTCTGCAAATGCTTTTAATAAATCTATTTCCTTATCTACGTTTCTACTGTTACAAATTATTCCTCCAAGTCTTATTCCTGAACTGTTAGCATATTTAAGTACGCCCTTTGCAATATTGTTTGCTGCGTATAGTGCCATCATTTCACCACTTGCAACTATATATATTTCTTGAGCTTTTCCTTCTCTCATTGGCATTGCAAATCCACCACAAACAACATCACCTAAAACATCATAAAATACATAATCTAAATCTGGAGTATACGCACCTAAACTTTCTAACATATTGATTGCAGTAATGATTCCACGTCCTGCGCAACCTACACCCGGTTCAGGACCACCTGATTCAACACATCTTATATTTCTATAACCAGGCTTTAATATTGATTCAAGATCTACCTCCTCGCCTTCTTCTCTTAATGTATCAAGAACACTTTTCTGTGCAAGACCACCAAGAAGAAGTCTAGTTGAATCTGCTTTTGGATCACAGCCAACCACCATGATTTGTTTTCCCATTTCTGCAAGACCTGCTGTTAAATTTTGAGTTGTGGTAGATTTTCCAATACCACCTTTTCCATAAATTGCTACTTGTCTCATATTAACTCCTCCTCATATATATAATTCTTTACCACAAATTTATTTGAAGTAAAGTATTTACCAAATTAAAAATGATTTTTTTGAATATTGAAAAGTCATTTTGTTTAAAAATAGTTTTAATATGTTTATGACTTTTATAAAATATAAATGACTGTTTTATAAAGTTATAATTTATTTTATTTCAGAATTTTAAATATTGTATTTTTCGAGAAATTTGTTATTATTCAATTCAATTCTGAAAATTGCGAATATTCAACACGTAAAATCATTTATATTAATGTTATTATAGATAAAAAGCCTGTATTTCTTTATGTTTTATTCTAAATGATTTTTTTGAAATCTTATCATAACCATAATATTTACTTTAAGTGATTTAAATATTAGTTTTAAATAAAAGATTTTTTTGTTTGAATTTTGAAACAAATGAATTTTGTTTAAATTTATATACTCATTTTCACTCTTTTTTAATTAGTTATTTTTATTTATATTACTGTCTTTTTGATATATAGTCAAGCTTTTTTTGCAAGTTTTGCATAAGTATTCTTGTAAATCCACCATTTTTTATTATGATATCGTTGCCATATGAATTGATTGAATTTGCAATCGTTACCGCACTTCCCTTCTGTAATCTGATTTTATTTAACTAACTTCATGTCATTTCTGAAATTAAATCCTTTTTGCAACTTTCCTTCACTTAATAACTATATCTATTATGAATTCCCATTAAAAAGGTTGACTATTTTAGAATTTAATGGAATAATATCAATTAATAATTGTACAGTATCTATTAACTACAATTTAATTTTTGGGAGGTATAAATAATTATGGCATTAAGCGCAAGAAATCAATTAAAAGGAAAAGTTGTATCTATTAACGAAGGGGCAGTTACAGCATACGTCGTTGTTGATATTGGCAGTGGTAACCTTGTTACTTCTTCTATATCAATAGCCGCAGTACATGATTTAGATTTAAAAGTTGGTTCAAACGTAACTTCAGTTATAAAAGCTTCTTCTGTAATGTTAATGACAGAGTAAAATGTCTTAACTGTTTTTATTATAGAATAAAAGGGATATATGTATTAGTTTTACTAATACTATATCCCTTTTAGTATTCTATGTTTAATTACTTTACTAAGGCAATAATTATGGTTGTTCTACTATTTTCCCAGTATCAGTCAAATCATACCCACCTATTCCTCGCAGTTCTTCCTTAAATTCCTTTGAATTAAGAATTTCAAGTATTGCTTGAAATGGGGGTTTGTTTATATCATCTTTCTTAATTATTAAATCATATCTTTCCTTTTGCATAGGTACAAATTGAATATTTTCAACCTGCTGAGCAACCTTTTCATTGCCTATAGCTACATCTGCATCACCACGTGCAACAGTACTAGCAACAGCTAAATGTGATAATGCTTCGCTTTCATACCCATTAATTGACTGCCATGGTATTCCAAGTTTACATAATTTTTCATCTATTAGAACTCGTACTCCACAACCTCTTTCTCTATTAATCATTAAAACATCAGATCTAGTTAAATCCTTCCACGTAGTTATGCTTTTAGGATTACCTTTAGCAACATAGAAACCTTGCATACGGCATACTAAATGAATAATAATACAAGGTACTCCCGGAAGTATTCTACGTACATAAGGGATATTGTAAACTCCAGTATCACCATCCCATAGATGTGCTGTAGCAATATTTATATTGCCTCTATATAATTCAACTAGACCATTGTAACTTCCTATATAACGTCTAAGCGCCTGAAGTCCATTAGGATGTTGTTCTAAATGCCGAGTTAAAACATCCAAAAGAATATCTTGACCACAAATTATAAAATCACTTTTATAACTTGAACCAAGCAAATCTTTTTTGGTATTTAGTGAAGTTATAATTGGATTATTGATTTTTTCCACATTAATTTGTTCAACATTAATTGATGAAGTTTTAATATTAGTTCTACTTTTATTCTTGTACTTTTCAATATCAATTTCATCTATTCGTACCTTTCTACCTACTCTATAAGAAGAAAGTTCTCCTCTTTTTATTAATTCATATACTGTATTTTTAGAAATATTTAAAACTTGTGCAACTTCCTGAGTTGTTAATCCTGAGTTTGCTTCCATAATAAACAATTCTCCCTTCGACTTTCCAAAAATAATTACTATATTATTGATTTATCTTAATATTAGCATTATAATATTTCTATATACAGTCTCATTATGTTTAACACAATTCATCTTAATTATATACCAAATAGTGCAATTAATAAAGCTATAGAAAAAATTCAAAATTGTAAAGGAGGCATTCTATAATTGGAGTTAATTAAAGATAATTCAAATTCAGTAAATTTAAACATCGGAAGTTTTTCAAGAATGATAGGTCAAACTTGGAATGTCCCTGAAAATGTTCTTGAAAATTACATATTAGCAAACGTAAGCATATCAATGATTAGAAATCCTAACATGAAAAAAGATATTAACAAATTATATCTTCTTGATAAAATTAAATATTATGAAGTTGTTAAAAAATCTTCCTGTGCAAAACATATTATTATGACACAAGGTACACTTGAGCAAGAAATTGAAGGAAGAAAAGCACTTGGTATTCTTTTAATTGCGGAGAATGATTATAACTTAAGAAGCACTATAATTAAATTGCTTAGAAAACACTATTCAGTAGTCTTTAATGCAGTTAAAAAGTATGATAAAAGAGAGCTAACTAAAAGATATCATCTAATGGATGAAGTTACAATGAAAACAGAAGCAAGACTTGAAGCAGCAATATACTTTTATTTTGGTATATATCGCAATGCAAACGAAGTTGATCAAGGGTTTTTTAAATCAATTATTAATGATATAAAAACGTTTGAGTTTTGCGACCCCATGACAAGAGACATAACGAAGGAATTAGAAGTACATAAAAACGAGCTTCAAGAGATCAAATCATTACTCAAAAGGGAGTATGGTAAAATAAATAGTTTTAAAGATATTTTAAACAGCAATGTAAATATTATTGAAGAATCAGGTGGAATTCTTGAGAATATTTTCATTATTAATAAACTCGATGTTAATCATCTCTTCTCAGACTCGAACTTTTTAAATATCGATGAAATATTATTATCCTATATTAAAATGGGATATACTTCTTTGGACTCTAAAGTGATACTTCAAGTTCTTGTAAATGGTATTTTCATAAAATCATTAATTAATGAATATAAAAAATCTAAGAACCTATATTTTGAAAATAATCAAGAAACATTGCTTATTAAAATAAACTTTTTAGAAAACAATTTAAATATTGTTAATCTTGCAAATACAGATATGTCAAATAAGTTAACTATTTCTAAGAAACAAAATACAAAATTTGAAGAAACTCTAAATAGTCAGATAAATAAATTAAATAAAACACATAATTCTCAAGTTGTGGAAATGCAAAATAGAATCACTGATCTTGAAAACCAGTTATTAGCTGAGAAAAGATATAAAGCTGAATTAAACGGTTTACGAGAATATGTTTTCAAAATAAATAATGATTATATCCCCTTAGAACAAACAAAGTCATTATCAGATTACATATCAAATATTAATATTATTATCATAGGTGGTGCTAAAGACTGGAGAAGAAAATTCAGAGAAAAATATCCAGAGCTTAGAACGCTGCACGGCTTTAGTGAAAATTTTGATACTAGTGTTTTAGTCAATTGCGATTATGTGTTTTTCTATCCCGGCTTTATGAATCACGCAACCTATTACAAAGCCATGAGTTTTATAAGAACTAATCAGCTTAAATTTGGATATATAGGAAAAACAAATATAGACTTAGTAGAACTAGAAATAATTGATGAATTAGATAAAATATGATGAATATAAAAAAAGATATGTCTATTATAAAACAGTCGCCAATAAATTATAGGCGACCGTTTATTTTTTTTACTTATAAAGTAGTACTAATATTATGAGAATAAACCTTTACCCTCATTGTTCCATCATTTATTTTTTCTATGTCTGAACTTAAATTTAGTTTACTAAACTCACCACCAAACCATAGTGGAACATGTGTACAAATTATTTCAAGTTTCTTAAACTCAGTATTATTAATGAAAGGCAAAAGTAATTGTTTAGATGTTAATTTTTCATTATCTTCCATTTCTGCTTGTATATCAATAAAATAATACCCCTCCTTCCCATTTATCGAAGGTCTTGGTATAATCTCAGCTCTCTGTTTTTTAAGTTTTCTCTCTTCCTCACCTTTTAATACAAGTTCTAAGAAACCTTCAGGCGTGCCTTCTACCTTCAAAAGGTTAAAACCCATGTTATCAAGTATAGTATATGGAAGCCCTTTAACATCACCCGCTACAAAGACCTTACATTCGCCGAGAGCATCAGCCATATTTTTAACATTATCACGAATTGTTTCCGTGCTCATTAAATCGTTAATTTCAAAAATGATTTCCTTTATTACTTTCCACTCTGATTTTTCCTTTAAATATAGCTTAGTTACCCCACTTTGATTAAAAGAGATTGTTTTACCATTTTCACCAAGAAACACTGCAATTTCCATGCCCATAATTTTACCCCCTATAATTTTTATATTTACTCACTGTTTCCAGCGGTTGGAGTGATTCCATCAAGAGGCATAGTATACCTTACAAATCCATCCGCCCGGCAAAATTTATCATAAACAGATCTAGCTGTTGTATTCCCTATGCGAGTCATCCAATAAACTCTAGTCCAATTGTTTTCCAAACCTATGTTAATAAGTCTCTGTATCATAAGTTTCGAGGCGCCTCTTCCTCTTTTCTTTGGTATAACAAACAAATCATCCATGAGGCAAGCAAGCCCCTCACTCCAAGTATATTCGTGAAGTACATAATTAGCAAAACCTATAATTTCACCATTATCAACAGCAATAAGTGCGCATATGGAACTTGATGTATTAATTATTCGTGCCCAGGTTGATTCAGTAATATTTTCAGGCACAATAACTCCATAAAATGAATTGTAATCTGCCCACATCGCCTTCCAAGCTATTTCGTCATTGTAATTTGCTGTTCTAATTTCAATCCCCTTAGCTATGCTTTCCATTTATAAATCACCTCTTTATAAAATTAATAATTAGGACACCTCGAGAAATCATTCTCGAAGTGTCCTTTGGTTTCGTTAAACTATAACTTGTAATGACTTTTATATTATAAAATCATTTAAAAATATAATTCATTAAATATGTCTTACCATACATTCAATACCCATTCCTTATTCTTCTTATACTCCATATCAGTAAATATTGTGTTGGCCATCTGTTCTCCTAGCCACATTGCACCTGCATAACCAACTACAGGATAACGATACATTCCTGCACGATCATAAGTCGGAAAACCCACTCGTAGCATTGGGATATTGTTGTCAATAGCGATGTACCTACCTTTAGAATGTCCCAAAATAAGATCAAGTTCAAGTCCTTCGTTCTTGATTCTGTTTTCAAGTTCCCAAAAATCTGCATTAGTAATTATCTCCATGTCATAATCAACATTTTCCTTAAGTGCCATAATTCTTAGATCTTTCTTATATCCCTTATTGTCGTCACCAAGTAAAAGCAGTACCGGTTTCATTTCTAAATCAAGACAAAATTCAGCAAGACCGATAACTAGGTCTGGATTTCCGTATATCGCTACCTTCTTACCCGCTAAAAACATATGAGTAATATCACTAAGTGCATCAATTGCAATTCCACGTTCAGCAACTAAAGACTTAGGAATTGACTTACCAGTCATTTTCTTTACATTTTGCAGAAATATATCCGTATTCCTTATTCCAATAGGAGTAGGTCCAAGAATCATTGGAACCCCAAATTCATTTTGAAGATATTCAGCTGCTTTTCCACCCTCATACCTATTAAGAGCAATAGTTCCAATTGCATTTGCGGTTCCAGTTAAATCTGCAATTGTAGTATTTCCATGGGAAGTAGCGTTTCCATCTGGCATTAACGGAGAATCAAAACTTTCAATTTCAAAAAGTACAGTTGCATCTACTTCCATTTCTGACAAGAGATGCTTAAGTGCTGTAACATCTCCCGGATTTACCCATCCAGTAATAAGATTTAATTTTTCATTAGACACATCTTCTTTTTTGGCAAAAGCTTTTATAAACTCCTCTACTGCCACATCGTATCCGCTTATCATACTTCCCTTAAAACTTGGTGTATGCATTGGGACAAGATGAACTTCTCTCCCAGCATATTTTTCTTTTAAAAGTCCTTTATTTAATTTCGTAATAACCCCATCTATATCATCACCAATAATCTCTGTTGAACATGTTGTAATGATTGGTATGACTTTCACATGTGGATACCTCATCAAAAGAACATCTACTGCTTCTTCAACACGATTTAGTGCACCAAATACCGCACCATCCTCATGTAGTGATGAAGATGCAATCTCAAAGCTCTCCTTGAAATGTTGTGAAAACAGAAGCCTAACAAACATAACGCATCCTTGTCCTCCATGAACTATTCCGATACAATCTTTTACTCCTATGCTGGCATACTGAGCTCCACAAGGCTGGCATGTAAATATTGGGTTGATAATGCCAGCACGTTCCTTTTGTTTTAATTCACAAGACATAATATCACCCCTTATTTAATATAGTTTGTCATTAATTTCTGTATTACGCGACGCTGTAATGGTTAAATAATCAACACGATCCTTAAATCCCTGCATGAGTATCTTAATCTTAGGTTTTTCCATTGTAACAATCCATGGAAATAATCGTTTATAGTTATCTGAAAGAAGTTGAGCCTCGACCCAGTAACATCTATCCGCAGGTGTTCCCATATCCACAGGCTCATCACACAACAATTGAGTAGCTTTTTCAATTATATTCTCATTTTGATTCTTTCTATCCCAAGCCCGGGAATTAAACTGCCATAGACAATTTTTCATTATATAATCCACAAGTTGTTCTATTTTATCTTCCACAATATCTCCTCCTTTACTCAGTTTACTTCGCTATAACCGGTTTTACCGGGTAACTTGGATATACCTTATTACGAAGTGGTGTGATAATATCGTACTCCCCGCTATATTCCCTGAGGTACTGCGAAGCTTTTACCTCCTCACTTAAATCCACTGATGATATCATATTTGGTGTCATAAATGCTGCATCCATAGGTGTTTCATCTTTACTTATATCTATCAAAGCAAGCTGATGAATTGGTGAATATATCGCATTATACATATCACGTGCAAGTCTTACCCATCCCTCGTATCCCTTATATGGACCATTATGATAAGCATGTACATTAATGTATGGGACTCTAATTTTTTTAGCAACCTCACCTGGTCTTTTTCCAGTTAAAACTATATCTGGTTTTAATGTAAGCATCGCTTCCATGCACTCTAGTTCGTTTGGATCATCAATTGCCATAGCGCTTTCTCCACATCTAGCAATACCTTTTTCAAAATCTCCCTGATGACCGAATTTTGAATACACTGAGACAACCTCCATTCCCATTTCTGTATGAAGTATATTTGCCCAATGCCAAAGTTTAGATCCGCCCGGCCATAAACATACTTTCTTTCCTCTAAGGCGTTCTTTATACCAATCAAGTTCTGGCTTCCATCTGGCAGTTTGTTCATCAATAATCACCTCTGCTCTATCTTCAATCCCAAAGAATAAACCAATCTTTTTTAGTGTTGTGGTCATTGGTTCAAATCCAAACCCATCAATATCAAGCCTTGGAGTTCCATATCTTTTCCTTAGTTCATTACATATATACTCAGCGGACCTTGCACACTCAAGTACATTTAACTGTGCCTTATCCATAGCTCTAAGGTCATCATAAGATCCATTACCAGTAAAAGTTGAAAGAACTTGAATACCCATTCTCTTAAAATAATCAACCATAACTTCTTGATCACCTTGAATGTTATACTCTCCTACATAATTAATGACATAATCACTGGTTATTTTAGGTTCAAATGTTCCAACCTTCTGATCTATCCATGCTATATTAATTTTGTGATGTCCTGCTGATTGACTAGGCCCAGCAAATCCTGGAGAATTACAAACAAATATATCAACATCGGGCATTTCATCCATTACTTCTTTAGCAATAGCATCTATATCGTCTCCTATAAGTGCTGTAGAGCAAGTAGAGTAGAGAGTCATCCTTTTTATCTTAGGAAATGCCTTAAATGCCTCAATAATATTATTTTTCAGTAGCTTTTCAGCTCCAAATACAATATTCTTTTCTTTTACATCTGTGGCAAAAGTATATTTAATTTGAAAGTTATCATTATCGCTTAAATAACGTTTAGTTTGCCAAGTATCATAAGTACACCCAATTGGTCCATGACTCATATGCAGAACATCCTTCATTGGTGTACCGATAACATGTTTAGCTCCGCAGTATGCACATCCACGTTCCGAAAGTGACCCTGGAATTGTGTTGAGATATCCCAAAGGAAGGCATGACGTCAAATCCTCGCCTTTTCCTTTTATAACTACATGTTTTTCTCTTTCAGGAATACATTCACTACATTTAAACAAATGATTTGGCATATTTCATTCCTCCTTGTTGTTTTTATATCAAAGAACAGCTTTATCGCCTTCTTCGTTTGTACTTATCCGCACGCCATTATCCACCGGACAAACGAATATCTTCCCGTCCCCTATCTGTCCCGTATTGTTTGCCTCAATGATTGTTTGGATCACAATTTCTACATCGGCATCACTAACTACTATTGACAAAAGTCGTTTGGGTATATACTGCATGCCTCCTTGCTTGCCCTTAGCTATTTCATTTGGTCTAATATCACAACTAAGTTCGCCAGCAATACCTCTCTGATTACCACGCCCAAGGACTGAATTTGCAGTTAGCCCTACGAACCCAAGCTTTTCAAGAGCATCTTTAGTTTGTCCCACTTTCTTTGGACGGATGATTGTAAATATTTCTTTCATATTTGCACCCCCTTATAATCCTTTGACGCCAGTTCGCACCGTATAGGCATCTTCCACAGGAACTATAAATATTTTTCCATCTCCATAATTTCCTGTGTATGATTTATATTTAATAAGTTTAATAACTTCTTCTACATCCTCATCTTCTACAACTAGCATAATCATAATTTTAGGAAGCTCATCATAATGCGTTTCTCCAATTGTTATCCCTTTTTGTTTCCCACGACCAAATACATTAATTTTTGTTAATGAAACAAATCCAGCTTCTGAAAGGCCATAAGCAACACCATCAAAGGCTTCAGGACGTATTATAGCTCTTATCATTTTCATATTAATTCCTCCTATATTTACGAAAATAAACACGGACATTTTTTAAATATATTACCATTGCTATGACAAGTTTAGTTTAGTTGTATAATATTAGATATCCATTAACCCATGTTCCATTAGTATTTCTTCTAATCTCTCCTGAGCCATCGGTTTGGGAATAACAAACATCTTATTCTCATCAATTGCTTTAGCAAGCTGTCTATACTCTTGCGCTTGATTTGCCTCTGGATCAAATTCTATTACAGTTTGTTTGTGTATTTCAGCTCTTTGAACCATGTTATCTCTTGGTACAAAATATATTAACTGACTTCCTAGTTCCTCTGCAAATGCTTTTAAAAGATCTATTTCCTTATCAACATTTCTACTATTACAAATTATTCCACCAAGTCTTATTCCACTACTGTTCGCGTATTTGAGTACTCCTTTTGCAATATTATTTGCTGCATATAGCGCCATCATTTCGCCACTTGCAACTATATATATTTCTTGAGCCTTTCCTTCACGCATTGGCATTGCAAATCCCCCACAAACAACATCACCTAAAACATCATAAAATACATAATCTAAATCAGGAGTATATGCACCAAGACTTTCAAGCATATTAATTGAAGTTATAATTCCACGTCCGGCGCAACCAACACCTGGTTCAGGCCCACCTGATTCAACACATCTTATATTCCCAAATCCATCTTTTAATATCGAATCAAGATCTACATCTTCTCCTTCCTCTCTTAATGTATCAAGAACACTTTTCTGTGCAAGACCACCTAATAAAAGTCTTGTTGAATCTGCTTTTGGATCACAACCAACTACCATAATTTGTTTTCCCATTTGCGCAAGACCCGCTGTTAGATTTTGAGTGGTAGTAGATTTTCCAATACCACCTTTACCATAAATTGCTATCTGTCTCATTGTTATACTCCTCCTTTTAAATAAATATTTTTTATATAAATATGAAACGCTTTTAAATATTTCACTTTATGTACTGCAAAATAATTCTAAGTTAATTTAGTTTGTTCGAATATGGTTCAATTTGTATCTAACATTTCCAATTTGTATATTGTTTATATTATAATATCGTTTATAAGATAATGCAAGTATTATTTATTTATTATATCTTTTTTCTTACAATTTTAAATATTGCATCACAATACTTTTAGCTACTATCTCTTTTAATAAACCGGCTTACATTATTGGTTTAACTAGGCTTTACGTTATTTTTTACTTTTATACATATACATTATTAAATTTTTTCAATTATATATGTGATTATATAAGTGGCCACAATTGAATTATTTTATAATAAAAATTTCATTTTATTAATGTTTTGTAAAAATAAGTCTAATATTTTACGTTGATTTGCTTATTACAATACTATATTCATACAGTTTTGCACCGTTTAGCACATTGAAGTGCAATCTCTTTTATGATTATAATTAAGAGATACATAATTTATGCAAAAGAAGACCTTATATCGGATCTCCTTTAAATTTAGAAAATAAAAAAGGGACTGTCTCAAAATAGAAATTTCTATTTTGAGACAGTCCCTTACTGCTAGTTTTACTTCATTCTTATAACTTTATCCGGGTTAATTCTTATTTTTAATGGAAGTGGTTTTTGTTTAATTAAATCCCACTCTTCCTTAGAAATATCCCACATTATATTATAATCTTTTTCACCTACTATAGGCTTACTAAATTTAAGATATACTTTTATTCTAAATAAAGCCTCACTAGTAAAAACAACCCAACAATTAAAAGTATTAATAACTTCATTTTCTTCACAAATTTCTAAATAATGAGCCCTAATTCCTATGTATGTTATATCACCTTCTATTTCATAGTTAAATGTAATTCTGCATCCCCAATCAACAGCTTCTATTATATTAGGTTCAACTTTCCTAGCCTTTGAAATATTTTTACAACCTGTTAATTTAGCAGAATAAATCGTTGGTGGATTATTAAATATAACGTCCTTATGACCAACCGCATCAATCTTTCCTCCTTCTATTATTATTATATTATTGCATAATTGATAAGCTTCTTCCATGTTATGTGTAACAAAAATTGAAGTTCCCTTAAATTCCTTAAGATCCTCCTTTAGCCTAATAATCATGTTATTCCTAAGGTGCTCATCTAATGCTGAAAATGGTTCATCAAGAAGTAATATTTCAGGATCTACAACAAGAGCCCTTGCAAGTGCAACTCTTTGTTGTTGCCCTCCTGACAATTGATATGGATATCTTTTTTCCATTCCATTAAGCTGTAAGTCCATAATTTTCTTACTAATTTTCTTAGTTCTCTCAACTTTAGAAATCTTTTTAACAAGCCCGAAACCAATATTTTCTTCTACTGTCATATTAGGAAAAAGAGCATAATTTTGAAAAAGAAAGCCAACTTTTCTTTCTCGTATTGGCATATTTGTTTTTTTTTCTGAATCAAACAACACACGGTCATTTAACACTATTCGTCCTGTATCTGGTGTTTCAATTCCCGCAATGCATCTTAACGTCATGCTTTTGCCTGACCCAGACGATCCTAAAAGCCCTAATGTATAATTATCAGCCTTAAATTTAACTTTAAGTTCAAATCCCTGTAGTTTTTTTATAATATCTACTTCTAAACTCATAATTATTTTCTCCTAGCAGATGATACTATAAACATTTGCTTCTCAGCCCATTTATCACTAGCAACCATTACTGTTAAAGATATTATAAATATTAATATAACCCATTTAATGGCATTGCCAGTTTCTCCTGCTACCTCAGCAAAATATATTGCAATTGGTATTGTTTGCGTTTTACCAGGAATACTTCCAGCAATCATTATAGTTGCTCCAAATTCTCCAAGTGCCCTTGCAAATGACAAGACTGTACCTGCCGCAATTCCTGGCCAAGCTAGTGGTACAGCTACCTTCCAAAAAATTCTTTGCTCGGATACTCCAAGGGTCCTAGCTGCATTAATAACATTAACATCAATTTGCCTAAAAGCACCAACGCAGGTCCTATACATTAAAGGAAAGGCAACTACAGTTGCAGCTATAACTGTAGCATACCATGTGAATATTATATTAATTCCAAATCTACTTAACAACTTTCCTATAGGGAAATTTTTTCCTATAATCATAAGTAATATAAACCCTACAACCGTTGGAGGAAGTACCATTGGTAATGTCAAAATCCCATCTAATATCCCTCTAGCGCGTCCTTTATAGCTAGCCATAAACCAAGCCGCTGCGATTCCAATGAAAAACACTATAAAAGTAGCTGTAATAGAGGTTTTTATAGAAATCCATAATGGTGAATATTCTGACATACATTCCAACTCCTATCCTATTTTACAAGAAAACTAAAACCATATTTAACAAACACCGCTTTTGCTTTATCACTAGATAAATATTTTAAAAACGCTTTAGTATCATCTATATTTTTGCTAGCTTTAATTACAGCTACTGGATATACCACTGGTTTTTTGTATAATTCCTTGCCAGCAACAGCTATTACCTTTACCTTTTTAGAAGTCTTAGCATCGCTGCCATATACAATTCCGGCATCTGCATCTCCTGATTCCACCCAAGATAAAACTTCTTTAACATCTTTTGCGTAAACGGCCTTTGCTTTTACTTTATCAAGAATTTTTAAAGATGTCAATATTTCCTCTGAGTATTGTCCTACAGGAACAGTTTTAGGTTCTCCCAAAGCAATTTTCTTGTTATTACTGTTTTCCAAATCTTTGAACTCCTTAATACTCGCTGTAGAATCATTCTTAGTTATAAGCACTACAGTATTTCCTAATAGATTAACTTTGGTAGAATCAATCAGCAACCCTTTTTTCTCAAGTGCAGTCATCTGTTTCGTAGCTGCTGAAAAGAATAAATCAGCACTAGCGCCTTGTTCTATTTGTTGTTGTAAAATTCCTGAAGAACCAAAGTTATAATTTATTGTAACATTTGGTTTTTCCTTTTTATAAAATGTTTTTATTTCCCCCATGGCCTCTGTTAAGCTTGCAGCAGCTGAAATTGTAAGTGTAACTGATTTTTGAGCAGTTGCTTTCGCTGGTGTTTCAGCTGTTTTAGCCTTTTGAGTGCACCCCGTCATTGCCAATGTAAATGTAACTAGGAACATAGTTAATACAAAACGTACTCTTTTTTTCATTTTCTTCCCCCTATAAATATATTTTCTATTGTGTTCTGTTATGTTTTGTTATGTTACGTTGTGTTTATTGTTTTTTATTGTATCTTAATTCACTGAATATTTCAACTAATATTTATAAATAATTTATAATGAACTAAAAAAATGATTTAGCATATAAGCTAAATCATTTTTTTAGTTCATTAGGTCTCTGCAGTTATAACCCCAATATCTTTTAGGTCATATCCACCAATACCTTCTAGTTCGAGTTTAAACTCCTTTGACCTAATAATTTGAAGTACAGCCCGAAAATGAGGTTTATCAATATCCTCTTTTTTAATTACAAGTTCATAACTTTCAGTTTGTAATGGAATAAAATCAATTTCATTTACCTGCTGGCAAACTTTTTCATTCCCAATAGCTATATCAGCTCCGCCTCTTGCAACAGTGCTTGCTACTGCAAGATGTGAAAAACATTCTCTATCGTAACCGGATATATTATTACCATCTATTCCAAGCTTTTTTAAATGTTCATCTAATAATATTCTTGTCCCACTGCCTACCTCTCGGTTTATTATAATAATTTCTGATCGTTTTAAATCTTCCCATCCTTTTACCTCTTTAGGATTACCCTTTTGAACATAAAATCCTTGCATCCTATTAGCAATATGAACTATTATTGTAGGTATTCCAGGAAGCATTTTTTTTACATAAGGTACATTATACTGCCCTGTTTCACCATCCCATAAATGAGCCGTAGCAATTTGAACATTACCATGATAAAGTGCATACAATCCATCATAACTACCAATATAAGATCTAAGTGCCTGAAACCCTTTAGTGTGTTGTTGTAAATGTCTTGCTAATATATCTAGCATAATATCCTGACCACATATAACAAAGCCATAACTTTTTTGAATTTTTTCTAATCCATATGGGCTCTCAATTGAATTATAAGAATTAATTCCTTCATCATTACTTTGTTTAGTATTTTGAAGCCTTTTAGACTTATTTTTATATTCTTCAATATCCTTCATCTCTATTCTTAATTTGTTGCCAACCTTATATGAATTAAGCTCTCCTCTTTTTACCAATTCATAAACTGTGTTCTTTGATATTTTAAGTATCTCCGCAACTTCTATTGGAGTTAATGCAGAATATTTCTCCACTTTTTCACCCCCCATATATGTTCTTCCCATATTTTAAAATTACACATAGACTCAAAAATTATTCTTACTTGTTATATAAATATGTGATTTATAATCTATATTTTATTTATATATTATACTTATTACATTACAAAATCAATAATTAGATGGTACATCTTGTATTAATATTGAATTTACAACTAATTTGTTTCTTAGTTCTACTTAATGCCTTTTCAGTATTGATATATATCATGTTGCACAACAAATAACGACATTTTTTTTATAATAATAACATTTTTCATAGTACAAGTGATATACTATTTAAATACGACTTCATAATATTTCCCATGGGATTTTTTGAGTTAGGATTAAATAAGACTCAAAATAAAGGTGGTGGATATATAAACGTAACTATCTCATGTTTCGTATTAAAGTGAAATAGACCTATTAAATGAAATATTGGAGGCAAACATATGAAAAAAAGAATAGTTTTTATAGTAATGCTATTGTCTATAGTAAGTTCCCAAATTGCAATTGCCGACACCGGTGCTGTAAATACATCATCATTACGTGTTAGACAAAAACCTTCACTTTTATCTAACATTACAGGTTATCTTTCAAAAAACACAAAAGTAACTACTCTCGGAAAATCTGGAGATTTTTATATAATAAATTATGGTGGAAAAACTGGTTACATAGGAAGCTCATACGTAAATCTAGTAAAAAGCACTCCTATTACCACTGAAAAATATGGTCAAATAACAGCGACAACATTAAATGTAAGGTCTGGAGCTGGTTCCACTTATCCCGTGACTGGATCTATTACACTCGGAAGCAAAGTTACAATACTTGGTACCTTAAATGGATTTTATAAGATAATTTATAATGGAAAAACAAGTTATATAAGTACCTTATATGTAAAGGTAACAAGTAGTACAAGTACCCCTACATCTACAGCTACCGCAACACCTGCTGTAATACCTCCTGCAAAACCTACTGGTGTTGGAAATATTATAGCATCTGATTTTTTAAATGTAAGAAAAACAGCTTCCTTGGATAGTAATGCAACTATTATCGGTTCATTAAAACCAAATCAAAAGGTAGATATATATGGAACTCAAAATAATTTCTATAAAATTAAATATTCTGGTCAATGGGGATACATATATAAACCATATGTAAGTATGGTTAATGAAGCATCAAGCAGTCCAAACTACATATCAAATGGCCAACAATCTACTACAACCGCAACTGGAAATAATATAGTGTCTTATGCTAATGCATTTTTAGGTACGCCGTACTTATGGGGCGGTGCTACTCCTGCAAAATTAAGTACTACTGGTAAATATATAAGTGGTGGCTTCGATTGTTCAGGATTTGTTCTTTATGTTTATAAACACTATGGTATAACTATACCTAGAGTAACCATGGATCAGATAAATGTAGGTACGCCTATTAGTATAGATAATCTTAAAAATGGCGATTTAGTTTTCTTTACAACAAATACTTCTTCACCTTCTGAGGTATCTCATATTGGAATTTATATTGGAAACAATAAATTTATACATTGTCCGAAACCAGGTGATGTTGTAAAAATATCTCAATTAACTGGATATTACAAAGATAATTTTGTAATAGGTAAAAGAGTAATAAAATAGTTACCATAATGAAAGCTTGTAAAATTTTAATTTTACAAGCTTTTATATTATTCTACTACAGCATCCAATACATTTATGATTCCAAGTTCTGCATCCATTCTGACCCTAGCCCCAATTGGGATTGTAAGTTTAGGGTAATCATGACCTGAGCAAAACCCAGAAAACATAGGTATGTCTAAATTGTATAATCTATCCTCAAGAACTTCTTCTAGTGTAAGGCTTCTTTCATAATGTGGTAAGTCACAATCCTTAAATTGGCCTAAAACAATCCCCTTACACTGCTTAAGTTTATTTGATAATAAAAGTTGTGTTAGTATTCTGTCAACTCTATAAGGTGCCTCATTAACCTCTTCTATAAAAAGTATCTTATCTCTCATATCAATTTCATAGGGAGTCCCAAGCGAGTTACATATTAATCCCAAATTACCGCCTATAAGGTTACCATTCACTATGCCTGGGTTTATGCACGATATTTTAAATTCATCTGGATTTTTAATTGTATATGGTTTATACCCTTCCATAAATGTAAACATAAAGCTTTTAAATGTGACCACATCTTCTAAATTAGAAGTACCCATTGGGCTATGAAATGTAGTTAGCCCACATTTTTCATAAAAAGCATTTAGAAAAACCGTTATATCACTAAAACCTGCAAATATCTTTGGATTTTTCTTTATAATATCATAATCTAGATATGGTAGTAATCTACTTGAGCCATATCCGCCTCTAACACAAAGTATCATGTCTACTGCTTTATTTTTAAACATTTCCATAATATCGGATGCTCTGTCTTTATCTTTACCAGCAAGATACCCCCACCTATCATATAGATGTTTCCCTTCTATTACATTAAATCCTAGATTATTTAGAAATAAAATCGCCTTTTTTATTGCTTCTATATTTTCAGGACTTGCAGGAGAAATTAGCCCAATAGTATCTCCGAACCTTAGCCTTTTCCCAATCATCGTTAGCACTCCCTCAGATTAATTTAAAATATTAAATAATTAAAAAACTTACAAGATTAATATCTATAAATCTTCCCAATAAATTTTTTCTTCTTTATCATCTATCGCCGCTGATTTATCAAACAATTTAATAACTACAATTGCAAATATAAAACCAACGATTCCTCCGCAAACTCTAGAAATTTGAATAGGTGCTCCTATATATTTTCCTATATATCCTCCTAAGACTACCGCAACAACAACAATTATTATCGGGAAGACAAATAGCATAAAGGAAGCTAATAACATATTAGTCTTTTTCTCTTTCAAAGTACCTTTTTCTTTAGATTGATCTATTTTCATACTAATCTCCTTCCAAACAAAACTTATTTTCTTAAAATTAGCTTAATCACTTACAATTATATATTATCTAGATATGAAAAACAATAATATTAAATATAATAGCCTACATCTTAATGTTAAGATGTAGGCTATTATATTTAATATTTTGGAACTTCTAATATAGCACCTTTATTACCTGATGACACTAATGCAGCATACCTAGCAAGGTAACCTGTTGTAATACTAGGTTTTCTTGGTTTCCAGTTTGCTCTTCTTATTTTAAGCTCTTCATCACTAACATTAAAATTAATAGAATTAGCATTAATATCTATTGATATAATATCCCCCTCGTGAATTAAAGCAATATTTCCGCCAACTGCAGCTTCAGGAGAAACATGTCCAATTGCAGCTCCCCTAGTTGCACCACTAAACCGTCCATCTGTTATAAGTGCTACACTATTACCAAGTCCTCGTCCCATAATTGCAGATGTTGGATTAAGCATTTCTCTCATGCCAGGACCGCCCTTAGGGCCTTCATAACGAATTACAATAACATCTCCAGGAATAATCTCATCTGAATTGATAGCACTCAAAGCATCCTCTTCACAATCAAACACTCTTGCTGGTCCTTCATGTTTTAACATTTCATTTGATACTGCAGACCGTTTTACAACACATGAATCTGGAGCAAGATTACCCTTAAGTACAGCAATTCCACCAGTAGTACTATAAGGATTTGTAATGGTGCGAATCACCTGTGTGTCTTTTATTACGCATTCTTTGATATTTTCTGCAACAGTTTTGCCCGTGCATGTAATCAAATCCGTATTTAATAAATTCAATTTGTTTATCTCATTCATAACAGCATAAACCCCACCAGCCTCATTTAAATCCTCAACATAGGTATGTCCTGCCGGTGCAAGGTGACATAGATTAGGTGTTTTATCGCTAATTGCATTTGCCATATCCACATTTAACTCAATGCCTACTTCATGAGCAATTGCTGGTAAATGAAGCATACTGTTTGTACTGCATCCAAGAGCCATATCCATAGTTAGAGCATTTTTAAATGCACCTTCCGTCATAATATCTCTCGGCCTTATGTTTTTACCCAGTAGCTCCATAATTTTCATTCCAGCGTGTTTTGCAAGCCTAATTCTCTCAGAATAAACCGCCGGAATAGTTCCATTCCCGCCAAGTCCCATTCCAAGAACTTCCGTTAAACAATTCATGCTATTTGCAGTATACATACCAGAACAAGATCCACAGGTTGGACAACACTTATTCTCAAATTCTTCTAACTTTTCCTCAGTAATTTTACCAACATTAAACTCACCAACTGCCTCAGCAATGCTTGAAAAACTTGTTTTACATCCATCAATTTTACCTGCAAGCATAGGGCCTCCACTTACAAAAATAGTTGGTACATTAACTCTTGCTGCTGCCATTAAAAGTCCTGGTACATTTTTATCACAATTTGGTACCATTACTAGTGCATCGAAAGCATGTGCCATAGCCATTGCCTCTGTTGAATCAGCAATTAAATCTCTTGTAGCTAGTGAATACTTCATACCTTGATGACCCATGGCAATTCCATCACATACTGCAATTGCAGGGAAAACTATTGGAGTACCGCCTTTCATTGCTACACCAATTTTCACAGCCTCTACAATTTTATCTAAATTCATATGACCTGGTACAATATCGTTTTTTGAACTAACGATACCTATAAGAGGCCTTTCCATTTCTTCTTTTGTAAAACCTAAAGCATTAAATAGTGCACGTTGAGGTGCTCTGCCTGTTCCTTTTGTTACTACATCACTTCTCATAACATTACCACCTTTATAATTTATAGTCCACAGTTGTTTGTTTCTATTGTACGTTGTATGATGTCTGTTGTCAATGATTTACTATAGTTTTATAAAAAAATAAATGACAATTCTTATGTAACAAAGAACTGACATTTATTTTATTCATTACTTATTCCAAGACCCCTCATAGCGTGTAAAATATGAAGTTTCATTGCTGTTTTTGCACCTTCTGCATCCCTGGCCTCTAAAAACTCCATGATCATATGATGATCATTTAGCGTATCGCAAATTATGGTTTCATTTTCGTAGGATAAAATCACGCCCTTATCAATCGCTTTGTAAAGTATAGGCATTAACTTATTCATAAACTCATTATGAGTTGCCTTTGCAATAGATTTATGAAAAGCTTGCTCCGTCTCAGTACGATCAAGCTTATTTAGAATTTTATCTTCCTCTAATCTACCATAATACAGTATTCTTGCAAGCTCCTTGTCTGTTGCCCTCTTTGCGGCATAATAAGCAGTTTGAGGCTCAAAAATCAATCTCATTTCATATAAATCTTTAACGTTCATCTTAATTGTAGAAAACTCTTCTAATCCAAAATCCCCATTAAGTTTCTCATGATTTGTCACATACGTTCCTTTGCCTCTCTTAATTTCAAGTATATTGTGAGTTACTAAAATACGAATACCTTCGCGAAGTGTAGTTCTACTTACTCCTAGTTGCTTCGATAGTTCATTTTCATTTGGTAGTTTATCTCCAATAACAAATTTTTTATCTATAGTAATCATTGCAAGGATATCATCAGCAACACTTTGAGATAAGTTTTTTTCTTTTCTTGACATAGGATAACCTCCCATATTATAACATTTTGTAATTTTAAACAACCATAATATCACAAAGTGTTTATTTTATTATACTGTTATAAATAAAGCCCTTATTTCTTATTTAATATTCCATTTAGGCAAGGCATTTCGCAGTGATTGCATATCTGTAGCACCGATTTGATTCATACTTACATTTAGCTCAGTTAAATTAATCAACACTTTTAAAGGTTCTATATTAGTAATTTGATTATTACTTAAATTTAATGAAGTCAAATTAGTCAGATTCTCAATCCCTGAAAGATTTGCGATATGTTTATCTTTAGCATCTTGCAAACTTGTTATCTTATCAACATCAGACTTTAAAATATCTCCAGTAGGTTGTTGTATAGCATTTCTTATTAATTTTTCTAAATTTTCATCTGGAAATGTTATAACTTTACTAGCTTCAACCTGATTACTGACACTTGTTATATTTTGCTTAGGAGTAATAACTGTATTCACATCTCTAGGCATTTCCAGTTCTTTATACTTAGTATTGCCTGGAGAATAATCTTTTATTTGATTTGTGTCTAAATACAAATCAATCAAGTTAGTAAGTCCCTTTAAAGGTTCTATATCACTCATTTGATTTGCTGCTAAATTCAACTTAGTCAAATTAGTTAGTCCTTTTAAAGGTTCTATATCGTTCATCTTATTCGCAGATAAATTCAAACTAGTCAAGTTAGTAAGTCCCTTCAAAGGTTCTATGTTGATCATCTTATTCGCAGCTAAATTCAAATCGATTAGGTTAGTAAGTCCCTTTAATGGTTCTATGTCACTCATTTGATTTGCTGCTAAATTCAAATTTGTCAATTTAGTAAGTCCTTTTAAAGGTTCTATATCACGCATTTGGTTATCAGCCAAATTCAAATTTGTCAATTTAGTAAGTCTCTTTAAATGCTCTATATTATTCATTTTGTTTGCTGCTAAATCTAAATTAGTCAATTCACCAAGTCCCTTTAAAGGTTCTATATTACTCATTTTGTTAGCATCCAACTTCAGATGAGTCAATTCAATAAGCCCTATCAAGGGTTCTATATTATTAATTTTATTAGATGCTAAATTCAAATTAGTCAAATTTGTCAATCCCTTCAAAGGTTTTAAATTACTAATTTGATTGTTACTTAAATCTAAACATACTAAATTAGTCAGATTTTCTATGCCTGAAAGATTCTTAATATGTTTACCCTTAGTATTTTTTAGGTTTGTTATCTTATCAACATCATCCCTTAAAATATCTCCGGTAGGGCATTGTATATACTCTCTTATCGTTTTTTCCAAATTTTTATCTGGAAATGTAATCACCGTACTCTCTGTTACCTGTGCACTTACGAGTGTTAGTTTAGCTTTATTATTTAATGATGAATTTCTTACGAGTTTATAACCACCAAAACTAAAGACAACTACTATAATCAAAAAAATACTGCCCCACTTAAATTTGATACAATTAACCTCTGTCATTTTTATAATCCCCCATTTGTACTAGTCGTTAAACTACACCATATATTTTATTTAAAATAAAACTTTAACAATTGAGGGATTTGTATTATTCATTTTGTCCTATGCTCCAAAAAATTTCAAATACTTCCCCTGTATCTTAATTTTTTAAAAATAAGCATTGTACATTTTATATTCATAAATTTAACTTTCAGTTACAAATAAACATCTGAAAGTTCCACGCGTATATTTTCATTTTCACTTTTCCCTTTACTATTATATAACATATTCTCATGGGTCACCTTCCTAGCTGGAAGTTCAACTGTAAATTTGCTTCCTTTTCCGAATTCACTTTCAGCATATATAATGCCTCCATGCAATTCCACAATGGACTTAACTAAACTTAATCCAATACCTGTACCTTCAGAATTTCTTGATAAGGATTTATCTACCTGCTTAAATCTATCAAAAATCATACTCAAGTTCTTTTCTTCAATTCCTATGCCGTTGTCCTTGACTGAAATTTGAAAGGATTCATCTTCATCCTTGAACTCCACAAGTATTTCATCACCTTCATTTGAAAATTTTATGGCATTTGATATAAGATTTAATAATATTCTTTGTATCATCTCTGTATCGCATGCAACAATTTTTTCCTCCGTATCCGTATCAAAAATAATGCGTATACCTTTAATATCAGTAATATTAGTTACAGACATTACTATTTCTTCCACAACTTCAACAATATTATTATTTGATAAATTTAAATTAAAGAATCCTGCTTGTATCTTTGATGAATCAACTATATTATTTATAAGTTTAGATAACCTATATGAATTTAATTTCATTGAGTCAAGATATTTAACAATTGTTTCCCGCCGCTCATCTAATGAACCGTTATCACAATATATTTGAAATAATTGTATGGCTGAAAAAATTACATTTAGTGGTGTTTTAAGTTCATGAGAAATATTTGCAATAAACTCTTCATGTGAAATAAGTAATTTATTCAATTCTTTATTCACTTCATTTTTTTTCTTAACTTCCTCATACATGAAATTTGAAATATAATTAATAAATATAATATTACCCACAATAAGCACAAAACCCAGAACGGTCAATAAACATTGCTGAATTATTTGAGTATTTGCAACTTTATTACGTGAGCTATTTACCTCTAAATCAATCTGACTTATTAGTATATTATCAGTAACCTTAAAATTATCAACTAACTTTTTTCCTTGATTTAAATTAAGCTTAGCCTGTACTAATTTTCGATTATCGACTAATTCAATTTGTTGTTTATAGAAATTTTGAATAGCCTTCATCTGCTGGTTAAGTTTATTTGTAATATCAACACCAAGTGTTGTATCCTTCAAGTTATCCAAAGAATTATAATATCCTTGTACTTGTTTATTTCCTAAATAATAGGGTTCTAAAAATTCTTTATTTTCTGAAATCATATAACCTCGAATACCTGATTCTTGATTAATTAGTGACGTTAGAATTTCCGTTGAAAAGATTTTTGCCGGAATTATTTTTTTAATAATAAAATCAGATTCACTGCATACTTTATTCATACTATAAATGCTAAATAATATTATAATTAATGATAAACAAGCAATTGAAAAATACCCTAAAACCATAGTTCGCCTACTTCTACTCCTACCCATAATAATTATCCTCATTTCAAAAATAACTTTTGCTACTGTAAATTAAAATTTATATATTCCAGTAACATATTACCACATTTTCTTACAAATTACTACATATTGCTTCGTTCTAAAATGGTATTGTTATTTTGTTTTTTGTAAGAAATAAAGTTATCCAATTCTCTATATTGTTTTACGTAGGTTTTATGCTTATTGATTGGTTCCCAAATCAATTTTTGATTTTTTGATTATTAGGAATCCATAAACTAATATACTAATAGCAAAAATCCATGGAATTATTGTTAGAACTGCTGGTGCAAGCTCTATATATTTTGTTGTTAGGTTATCCTCAAGTATCATTTTAAGAGAAGTATGGGCTAGTATACCACCACCCAAATATATAACAATAGGATGTTTTCTCATTAAATTTGCAACAATTTGACTTCCGAAAAAAATTATTGGTACATTTATCAAAATACCAACTATAATTAATAATACACTACCATTTGCTGCACTTGCTATTGCAATTACATTATCAAGACTCATACTTATATCTGCAATAATAATTATAGCCACAGCTTCCCAAAATTTCCCTGCTTTCTTCACAGTGCAGTTGTCTTCTTGAGCTTCTGGTTTAATGAAATCCCATGTGATTTTCACTAAAAATAAACCACCAATTAATTTAATATGTAACCATTGTATATTCATTATTAGAGTTATAATACAAGCAAATACTATTCTTAATCCTATAGCTCCTGTTATTCCAATCAAACTCGCCTTTTTAGCATATGCAGGTGGTAATTTTTTTGTTGCCAAAGCAATAACTCCAATATTGTCGCCAGATAATGTTAAATCAAGTATGGTAATCTTAAGTATTCCTATAATTAAAAGCACTAAACTTTCCATTTGAATCCTCTTCTCTCGTTTTTTTAATGTGGCATTTATAAATATTCATATCATTAATTCACAAAAAACTTCATAGAAACTCTATGAAGCGTTTAATTTTCACAAAAATGAATTTTGCTCTTTTCTATTTACGCTAAACAATAAGCTTTAGCCCCTACCATTATACAGTATTATTCTACTTTTTCAATACAATTTGTAAAATTTTATATTACAGTATTTTTTATTATAAAAAGAGGCTAATCCAAAATAATTATAGATTAGCCTCTTTTTTTAATATATTCAATTTTATTTCAATACTTTCAACATGGTTTCCAGTATAGCAATACCTTCTTCCTTGTATACCACTGACAACATGTATAACTCTCTAACAGCTTCTATTGCCTTTTGAACGCTCTCTTTACTCTTAGTGTTGACGTAATACCAGTGATCGCCGTCGTTGCTTCTTAACTCTTTCATATCCTTACTAGTATGTTCATTTAAGTTCCAGTAACTTTTAACTGGTTTCTTTACTACATCTTCAAGATGTTTTCTACCTATTAATGGCATCATAATTCCCCCTATTTTTTATTATTAAAAATTACTAAATAGGATATCATTATATATGATTCGACATAAATAATCTATACGCATATCGTCTATATTTATAATCACATATTATGCTAATCTTATATTAATCGCTCTAAGCAATTTCATTGCTGCTTGTCACACTTAAGACAACACAAACTATCATCAAGACAATCGCAAGTATAATTGCACTCATACCAGCAAAAATCCCAAAAGCGTCAGATAATGCTCCTGTTATAATTGGCATTATAATAGCTCCAATACCACCAACCATAAGTAGTACTCCCATTGACATAGGATAATCCTTAATAATTTTTCCGACACTTGAAACTGTTGTAGGATATATGCCTGCCATACAAAATCCTAATCCCATTATGGCTATTGTTATAATTGTTATATTCTGAGACGATAACAACAACAAATAAAATGCGACAGTCCCAAGACTTGTTACTAGAAGTAATTTTTTCTTAGATACCTTGTCCCCTAAGAACGCACAAGTTAACCTTCCAATAAGTATGACTATCCATAACAGTGAAGCAAGCACTTGAGCATATTGTATAGTCATAATATTTGAATCTATAAAATATTTAACCAACCACCCATTAATAGTTGCCTCTGCACATAAATAAAAAAACATAATACCCGCTGTAATCCAAAAAAATTTATTTTTCATAAATTTATAAGATACTTTGACTTGTTTCATTTTTTTTGCTGTATCCTCTATTTTCATTTTTGAAAATAAATAAATAGAGATACTTGCAAGAATAATAATAACGATTGCGGCTATTTTCCAGCCAATATCACCTGCCATATTTGTACATAGAATTACTAAAAATGGAGCAGCCAAAGCTCCAACTGCAAAAATGCTATGTAAAAAATTAAGTGCTGCTGAACTACTACCGGACACCTCATTTACAACGGTGTTGTTAAAATTAGAAATGCTCCCCCTGCTTATTCCAGTAAACAAAAATCCTAAAATGAGTAACACTGGATTACCTGTCAAAATCATTATTAAAAAGCCCATAATAACAAAACTACATAAAAACATTATAGCTTTTTTTCTTCCTAAATAAAGTGGTAATACACCTGCAATAAATCCCGATATTAGGTTACCTACTTGATGAGCTGAAAGTAAAAGACCGCTCATTGTATTGTTCAAACCATATTCACTACTAATAATTGGCAAAAGCGAACCTAAAATCATAGCATACAGCCCATTGACTGCAAAAACAAAAAAGCAACAATTTAAAATGTACCTCTTGTCTTTATCCAGCGCAGAGTAGAATGATTGCTTTTTCATATAAATAAAATCCCCCTTATGGTGTATCTTAATATAATTACTTTCGATTTTATACTCCAATAATATAATTGTCAACGGAATAGAAATTAACCTTCCGACGATTTCTTTAGGTTTGGGGGATAAATTGATTCTTCTTCCATCTTCCGGACCTCAGATATATTATACACATTACAAGTGATGCGAATGTTGCAAGCGGCGATGCAAACCCAATTTCACAAAGAGTGATACCTGCCATTTTACTTAATACAAAGGACAACGGAATACGAATAAAAAAAGTAGCAATTAAACTATGAATCATTGGAAATAAAGAATTGCCACAGCCACTAAAAAACGAGTTCATACAAAATACAAAACATACCAAAATGCAGTCAATACTGTATGATTTCAAATATAGTGCGGCTGTTTTTATAACCTCAACATCCCTCGAAAACAATGCTGTCAGCGACGTTGGATTAATTTGTACATATATATAACATATTATTCCTATAATTAATGAACATCCCATTCCTATATACAAACACTGTTTCGCTCTTTCCTGCTTTCCTGCCCCCATGTTCTGAGCTGTCATTGCTGCAATTGCTGAAGCAAACGCAATAGTTGGAAGCATTGTAAATACAATTATTTTTTCTACAACACCTACAGATGCAGAAGCAGTAAGCCCCATTACATTAATAACCGCTGTAATTATTATAAAAGAAACATTAATTAAACCATCCTGTAATGCTATTGGCAATCCTAACTTAAATACTCTCTTTGCTTTACCTGATTCAAGTTTAATATGACTGCGATTGAACTCAAAAACAAAACCTACCTTTTTTACATACATGACCCCAATTATGAAACTTATAGCTTGAGCTAATATAGTGGCAATCGCCGCTCCTGGTGCACCCATATGTAAAACACCCACTAATACTAAATCTACAACAATATTAGTTACGCAAGCTACTGTTATAAAGTATAATGGAGCTTTTGAATTACCTAATCCTCGTAGAATACCACTTAATGCATTATAGCCTATAATAAATGGTATACCACAAGAACATATGAAAATATATTGTTTAGTGTATTTAAATGCCTCTGCTGGTGTATTCATTAAACTTGTAATAGTACCCGTTAGTAATACCATAATTACAGTCAAAACAGCAGCCATTATAGCAAATATACAAATTATAGTTCCAATTGACTCTGCAATATCCTTATATTTCTTTGCACCCAAATAGTTGCCGATTATAATTGTACCGCCTGTGGTAAGTCCAAGAATAACTCCTGTAATTGTCTGCATAATCTGACTCCCTGTTGCCACCGCAGAAACTTGTGCAGAATTATCAAACTGACCAACAACTAGCAAATCTGCTGCGCCATAGAGCGCTTGCAGCAAACTTGCTAATAAAAACGGAAATGCAAATTTTAATAGTGTGGGGATAACCTTCCCCTTCGTTAAATCGTTATGTTGCTGCATTAATATATAACCTCCTAAAAACAAAAAATGCTGGATAAGACAGTTGATTTTATCCAACCATCTTATCCAGCATATAGTTATATACCCTCCGATGAATATACTAACCGTACCACATACACAAATTATTGTCAAAATATATAAGTAAATCATTCATAGTTATTACCTCTTAATATTGGGAAAAATCCATTAATCTTTTAATTCCCTCTTTAATATTTTCCATAGATGTAGCATAAGAAAGTCTTACATAATTACTTACACCAAATCCATCTCCAGGGATAACTGCTACCTTTTCTTTATTAAGAAGTACCTTAGCAAAATCTATTGAATTATTAATTTTAGTACCATCAATTATTTTACCAAACATCTTAGAAATGTTAACCATAATATAAAACGCTCCTGTTGGTTTTGTGCATGAGAGCGTACTAGAAGTGTTTATTTTTTTAACTATATAATCTCTTCTTATTTTGAACTCTTTGACCATTAGTTTTACTGAAGTCTGATCTCCATTTAATGCCTCAACTGCAGCATATTGCGCTATAGAATTAGGGTTAGCTGTAGTATGGCTTTGTATATTAGACATTAATTTAATAATTTTCTCATTTGCGGCAGCATATCCAATTCTCCAACCAGTCATTGAATATGTTTTAGAAACACCATGTATTATAATAGTTCTATTATATGCACCATTATTTAAATTCGCTATGCTTGTATATTTAAAATCATCATAAATAAACTTTTCATATATTTCATCAGATATTATTATCAAATCGTTAGCTTTTGCAAAATTTGCTATAATTAATAACTCATCCCTACTATATACTGCACCCACAGGATTATTAGGACTATTTATAAGAATTGCTTTAGTTTTTGGCGTCAAAACTTCATTTAATGCTTCACTTGTATATTTAAAATCATTTTCCTCATTAGCAGCTGCATATACCGGTACCCCATCTGATAGTTTAATTAATTCAGGATAACTAACCCAATATGGTTTAGAAAGAATAACTTCATCGCAAGGATTTAGAATAGATTGAAATACATTGGCTATACATTGTTTAGCTCCAGTTGAAATGATAATTTGAGATTTATTGTATATTAAATTGTTATCTCGCCTAAATTTTCCACATATTGAAGTTTTTAATTCATCAATACCTGATGCCTTTGTATATTTTGTACAACCTTTTTTAATTGCTTCTATAGCTGCATTTTGAATGTTTTTAGGTGTATCAAAATCCGGTTCACCTGCACCAAATATTATTACGTCAATTCCATCTGCTTTCATTTCTTTTGCTCTAGAAGTAATATCTAGGGTTACTGATGGTGAAATTTGTTCTGCTTTCTTTGAAAAAATCATATCAAAACCTCCATATATAGAGTTTTATCCACAGAAACATTTTATAATCCCTGTGGATAAAACAATTAACATTTATTATTTTATACGTTATTATAGTATTAATTTAATCCTATAGTCCTCTTGCACTATTAACTTTTGCAACAAATTTAGCAGCCATTTCTTTTACTGCCTCGTAGTCACCAGTTTTTGCTCCCTTAGTCAATTCACCACCAGTACCTACTGCTACTGCTCCAGCCTTTATCCAATCCTCTACATTACTTAAGCTTACTCCACCAGTTGGCATAAGGTTTGCTTGGGGAAGTGGTCCATTAAATGAACTAATTATTGATGGACCAAATGCATTTCCTGGGAATACTTTTATAATATCAACACCATATTCTAAAGCTTCTATTGCCTCTTTAACTGTCATTATTCCTGGCACGACAGCTACTGCATATCTGTTACAAATTTTTAATGTGTCTACATTTAAATTTGGACTTACTATAAAATCTGCCCCTGCGAGCATACATGCTCTAGCTGTCTCCGGATCAAGTACAGTACCTGCTCCTATAATGGCTTCTTCAGCATTATAACGTTCAGACAACTCTTTAATTATATCAATAGCACCTGGAACTGTCATAGTAATTTCAATGGCTTTTATTCCGCCCTTAATAACTGCATCAATAATTTTAATACCCTGTTGTTTGGATTCTGCTCTTATTACTGCAACAACACCTGCATCTAAAATTTGTTTAATAACTTGTGATTTTTTCATTATTTTTCCTCCTTAAGTTTAATAATTATATCATCTGCCTTAAGTTCTTCATGACATTCAATTGTGAAAATCATTTGTGCAGATGGCGCACTCTCTATAGTTTCTCCGTTTTCTTTTTTCATGCTATTAAGTTTAATGTTCTTGTTATCTCCCTTTGGAACTAAAACTTCAACAGCATCACCATTGTAAGCTTTATTTTTTTGCTGTATTGTTGCTATATGAGAATCTTTGTTATAGTTTCTCACAATACCTACAATGTCATAATTGCGAATGTATGCTGAGCTTTCATAACTCTGTTTTATCTCTTCATCAAAGTAGAAGCCAGTAGTATAAGGTCTGTGACTAGGCTTTAGAAGATAATCTGCCCATTTAGAATCAAAAACATATTTTTTAGGATCTTCTATGTATTTATCAATGGCTTCTCTATAGGCTTTTACAACAGATGCAACATAATATACACTCTTCATCCTTCCTTCAATTTTAAGAGAGTTAATTCCAGATTCCATAAGTTCAGGAATATGTTCTATCATACATAAGTCCTTTGAATTCATTATATAGATTCCATTGTTATTATCAGTAATTTCATGACGTTCTCCGGATTCATTTTCTTCTATCAGATGATATTTATATCTGCATGGTTGTGCACATTCGCCTCTATTTGCATCTCTACCTGTTAAATAATTTGATAACATACATCTACCTGAATATGCCATGCACATTGATCCATGAACAAAAGCTTCTATATCGCAGGTTTTCGGAAGTTTTTCTCTCAAAATTTTGAAATCATTTATACTCATTTCTCTCGCCATTACTACTCTTTTAACACCTAATTTGTGCCAAAATAAAGCAGATTTATAATTTACACAATTTGCTTGAGTACTTAAATGTATCTCAAGATTTGGAACTACTGCTTTAGCAGTTTCAATTATTCCTGGATCTGCAACAAGTATTGCATCAACCCCAATTTCATATAACTCTTTAAGATAATCTTCTATTTCTGCTAAATCATCATTGTGAGGAATTATGTTTAATGTAACATAAATTTTTTTCCCCCTAGAATGTGCAAATTCTAGTCCTTCTTTTAATTCTTCAATATTAAAATTGTTTGCAAATGCTCTTAGATTCAGTTTACTTCCTCCAAGGTAAACAGCATCCGCGCCAAAATTTATAGCTGTTTTAAGTTTTTCTAAGTTCCCCGCTGGAGCTAAAAGCTCTGGTTTATTCATAACTGACTTCTCCTCATCTTTTCTCAAGTGTCTCCACTATACCTACACAAATTGATTACATCTACATATTAGTATAGTATAATTTAGTTATCAAGAAATAAAAGCGCAACCTGTACTAGTACAAAATTAAAGGAGTTGCTTATATTGTTAAAATACGAAAAGATTATTGACTATATTCATAATGGAATTTCAGCTGGAAATTTCACCTACAAAAAAAAATTACCCTCTATTAGGACTATATCCCAACTATTTAATTGCAGTATTGGTACAGTTTTAAAAGCCTATGATAAACTTGAAAAAGATAATATTGTTTACCCATATCCCAAAAGTGGATACTACCTATTAGAGGATTTCCATAATACTAATCCCTCTAACAATACTATTATTGATTTTTCATCAGGAGTTCCAGATATTGAAAGCTTTCCTTATAAAGATTTTCAACATTGTTTGAATAAATCCATAGATTTGTACAAAAAAACCTTATTTACTTACTCAAATCCACGAGGATTGAATTCATTAACACATGTATTATCAAAACACTTTCAACAATATCAAGTATTTACAAGTTCAGACAACATTGTCATTACATCCAGTTCTCAACAAGCACTAACCATATTGTCAATTATGCCATTTCCAAATGGTAAATCTAACATTCTTGTTGAGCAACCTACTTATTATGGAATTATAAAAATTTTAGAATTAAATAATGTTCCCGTATTAGGAATTGAAAGAGGGCTTAACGGAATAGATTTATATGAACTAGAAAAGATGTTTAAGTATAACAATATTAAATTTTTTTATACCGTCCCTAGATTTCATAACCCAACTGGAACTTCTTATAGTAAAGAAGAAAAAGAATCTATTGTAGCTATGGCGCAAAAATATAATGTATATATTGTTGAAGATGATATTGTTTCCGATTTAGACATAAATAAAAAAAATGACCCCCTGTTCACTTATGACACTACTGAAAAGGTTATTTACTTGAAAAGTTATTCAAAAATTCTTATGCCTGGACTAAGAGTTGCCGCACTCATATTGCCAAGCTTACTAATAAGTACTTTCCTAAATTATAAAAAATGGACAGATATGAATAGTCCAATACTATCTCAAGGAGCACTTGAAATCTATTTAAAAAGTGGTCTGTTTGATATACATAGAAACAAAATGAGCACCCTATACTGTGACAGAATGACTTATTTAAAAAATACTATATCTTTGCTTCAACATTCTAAAATAAAATGGAACATCCCTAAGTCAGGATATTTTTCTTGTATATATGTAGATAGTTCACTACAATATGATAAAATAATAAGCTCACTATTAAATAACAATATTAAGATGTTAGATACAAATTTATGTTTTTTGGAACAAAATAGAAATGATCATTATTTTAGAATAAGCATCAGTAATGTAAATGAGGAGAAAATTAAAAAAGGTATTCCTATAGTAATTGATACTATTCAAAAATATATGACATAGCTATTATCCATATTTAATTTGGTTTATCTACAATGAAAAAGGACTCTAGCACAATCTGCTAGAGCCCTTGATCTATCATACCTATTACCTACTCCCCCGTACAATTTTAATTTCTATTTTTTTAAAGCATTTTCTATAGATTTGAGATATGCTTTACTCGTAACTGTAGCCCCACTTATAACATCAACATTAGTATCCTGTTTTTTAATAACTTTGTTAAACAGTTCTCTAGATACTTCTAATTTCTCAAAAACCACGCTTTTAAGAACATCAATTTTGGTTACTTTTTTATCTTTTATAGTAACATTAACTTCATTAGACCATCTTCCCCCATTATATTTACCTGTATAAACTCCATCTTTAAGTTGTGAAGCATCACTGGGTTTAATAATCATATTTTTGCCAGAACTTAATCCTCTTGTCATATAAAAACCAGCACCAACAATAATCAATACCAATAAAAAAATAACACCTAAAATAATTTTACTAACCATACTCATAATAATCTCCCCTCACTTTTATTATCCATCTTATTAATATTTAACTGTATTTTCTGCATTACTCTTCTTGCTACTTCTAATTCATCTTTATCTATATCTTTAAACAATTCTTGAGTAAATGATGTACCTTCCCCTCTAATCTTTGTCCAAAAATCAAAACTGTTCTCTGATAACTTAAGTCTAGTTACACGTGCATCTCTTTTATCCTTTTGTAAAATCAACAATCCCTTTTGTTCTAGCTTTAAAGCAACCTGTTTAACATTCTGATGAGAACTCCCCATCGCCTTTGCAACTTCTTTCATTGTAGGTGGCTTATCAAATAAATTATCTATAATAACTGATAGAAACCATTGCTTTGTTGTAATACCAAATCGTTTGAATTCTCTTTCAAGCATAGTATCTACCCTGTTAGCAACTATAAAAATTACACCAAATAAATATTGTGTATCACTCATCTTTTCAATCTTACTCATAATTAACTTCCTCTCTTGTGCTTCTAATATATCCCCCTTATAGGTAACGTGTTACCTATAAGGATAATATATTACCTTTCCATTAATCTGTCAATATTTTTTTAATAATCTTATTTTCTTTTTATGAAATCATCTCCTGCGGAGCTGCAGATTAACGACTTCAGAAGGAGATTCATACTCCCACTGAAGTTTTGTTTTTAATAAGGTAGTTAACTACCACTTATAGAAGTGGGGGACTTTCCTTCTAAAATGTCGTTAAATATATGAAACATACTAAAAAAACTACCCATTAAGGTAGTCTCTAAAAATATATTATTATATAAACAAAAAAATAAAATAGACTGGCTAAATAACACCAGTCCATTGCTAGTTATATATATATTTAATTAAAGGGGGACTCTAATTAAAAAATCAATTACTAGTTTCTTTCTATGTATTAACAATAACAATTATATGTGTCATTAGAATGTCGAGAATAACAATAAATTGTAAACTATTTAATTACCTATATTTTTTATCTCACCTGAATTTTATTTTCTTGGCAAAATAGTGAATACTATTCCATAGTAAACTCCCGCTAAAATTCCAAACTCGACGTCATTAAGATTAATATAGTTACTAATAAGTAAAAATAAAGCTATCGATATAATAAAAACAAATTTATTTATCAATTTTTCATTACCACTTTTCTTAATAAATTCCTGAAGAGGGGTAAATATATTAAATGTATCATTAACAAGATTTAGAATAATTTGAACAGGAAAAAAAGCTACTAAAAGCGTTAGTAAAAATTTAAGAATTGAGCTAATAAATTCCATCTTTTCATCTCCTTTTATGATTGTCTTCTTATTACCACTTATGTAATTTAAACATATTTTCGTACATCTTAATTTTAGAGGCACGTTATTTTTCACCTATTGTTCATTATCAAATTCAATAAGTCAAAAATTAACTGTTCAAGTTTTAGATAAATATGCATTTGAGAATTTTGAGCAATTATATAGTAATTTCGATTTTTCTTTATTTGGTTGTCAGGATTATACAATGAAACGTATGATTTATGAAACATATGATATTTATACAAATGAACAAGGGTATGGTGCTTTAGGTATTAATAGTTATGACCAATAATAATGTACGTATAAATTTTTAGTTGCAAAGGCTAAATTGCTGATAAATATGTGAAAAAAAATTGACGCTTACCAACTTTTCTCGTTTTACCTATAAATCGAACGAAAGTGTTTGATTACAACATTTTGAAAGACCGATTTACCGCCAATAGAAAAAAGAGTTATTCCTTTATCATTTAAATAAGGAAATACTTCACTTGAGTAAGTAATCTTACCATCATCAACAAATACTTCTATACTTGTTTTATCAACGAGAATCTTTAAATGAACCTTCTCCTTGTTTGTATCAAACGGCGCTCTGCTTTGAACATATTTTTGACTTTTATCGGGCTGTTCTGTAAAAGTTCTATTGACATAAGAGTATTGGCCTTCAATGAAAACCCCTATGTCAATATGACGCTTTTTATCCGCTGATTCTCGAAGCTTAAATCCTACATTTTTGGCATCCGACCAGCTTATATCCGCATCAAGTTGATACGCTTCGCCTTGGACCTTCAGTGTTTTTGATCCACTCACTTGGATTTGATCAAAATGGTCGGTTGACGTTATCAGACGATCCAATGTTTCAACTGGCTGTGAGATCAGGCTATACGTATTATCCACTTGTTTCTTCAAGCTTATCTGGCGCACAATCGAATCCGTTCCATTGAAGCCATCCTTCATTGTTGGAGTATTGTCTGGATAATCCCAGTTATTCATCCAGGCTAAAGCATAACGTTTCGTGAATTTATAACTGCTGTTGCCATTTTCAAACGTCACGCCTGCATACCAATCAAAACCATAATCAAGCCAATACGGCTCACTTTTATCTGGGACAAATTCTTTCCCATTGTAATTGCCGATCCAATATGCATAAGTATTGGGTTTGCCTATAGATTTGCCATTGGCACTGGCACCTAGAACCCACTTGTACGTCCCGTCATTTGCCCGCATCATAAAGAGATCCGGACATTCTAGAATACCTATATTTTGTGTAGAGAAGCCACTTGCATAGTGCCAATTTTTCAGATTATCAGACTCATAAAAACCAATTTTTGTACCTTCTGCCAAGAGCATTATCCATTTGTCAGTCTGAGAGTTCCAGATGATCTTCGGATCTCTAAAATCTTTTGAACCTAAATTCGGTATAATGGGTTGGTCACTATAAGCTTTAAATGTTTTTCCTTTGTCCGTACTATACCAAAGAAATTGTTCCTGATGACCACCATTTGCGGAGGACTGTGTTACTATGGCCACAATGGCTTTTGTTCCAAAACCTGCCGTATTCCCGCTGTCAATAACGACAGATCCCGACCATATATCTCCATTTTTATTTGTATATTTAGGAATAGCTACACCCTCATCTTTCCATTGAACCAAATTCTCTGATGTCGCCTGCCGCCATTCCGTACCATTGCCATTTGGGTAATCGCCATTATACAGATAATAGTAGTGGTACTTTCCATCAAAAAATATAGGTTTTTGTGGATCATTCATCCATTTGTCAGGCGTTGTGAAATGGTATATTGCACGATAAGTTGACTTTTGATGATTGGAAAGTAAGAAAATAATTAATAATATCCCCAAACAGATTATTAAAGTAGCTAATATTTTATATACTTTTTTATTGATTTCTATTTTTTTCAAATAACTACCTCCACTTTGTTCGTTGATGTTCTGACTGCTGTGGTAATTATACTTTTTTGTTTTTAAAATACTCTTAATCCATAAGAAAGTAAAAATTTACCTGTAAAAAAAGTGCCGATATTTAATCGGCACTCTTAAAAAAATTTTTTGATGTTATTTTAATCCAAGTGTTTAATATTATTTTTTACTTTTTGAGGAATCAATCGTCATCTGTCCTTGTGAGAGGATGCTATTTGGTACAACTGATGTTTTTGATCCTTTTATGTTCAGTAAGAAGCTAGGCGCAAAGGTAGCGTGTTGATCTGCAAACAAACCTCTATTTGTTATGTAACTTGTTATTACCACGTTATTATCTTTAGGTTGTGGTATCGCAAAGTGAGAGTATGAAAATGTGAGGTCAGAAGGGTCAAGATTCATGTTTAATACAAGTCCACTTCCGTTTAATGGTTTGTATGAGCCGGTTAATGAATTTGACACATATCCTAACATGTATACATCTTTATCGCCTAATCCATCAATAGTCATTTTAGATCCTCTTGAATCTGTAAATAAATACCAGTTATCTTTTATTTTAAATATATTAGCACGTTCGATCTCATCTGTTATGGTATTAGATGTAATCAATGGTTTCATTACTTTTTTCAAAGTATAATCATTGTTCAATTCAATAATACCTAGTGCACCATTTGCTAAAGACGCAAGTTGTTTTTTAGGGCTTTGTAATAGTTTATCTTTTTCTGTTTGGAAGAAAGTTTCATTTCCGCCATAGTAAACTTTATTTAATAGAGATTCATCGCCTTGATAACCATATTTTGTTCCTGTATTGGCTTCAAAGACAAGATATTTATGACCTTTGTCTTCAACATAATGAGGATCTCTTAATGTATGATTATCATTCTGCGTTATACCTTGTAGAACATTTTGATAGATTGTACCGTCTCCACCATCAAAAATAGATTTTAAATCTTCTACGCCATCAATCTTAAGCGTGTTAACATCTGGCTCAGATAAATTGACTTGAGCCGTTGTTAAGGTTTGTTTACCATAATGACCAGAATCTGATGCCCAGCTATCTCTATCTGTATAAAACAAGCGAACTTTTCCATCCGGTGTTAATGTCGCAGAACCTGACCACTCTTCTGCTTGATTTTTTAGGAAAGGATCGTTTGGAACGAATTTATCACTATCATTAAATACTCTCCCCGCACTTTTCCAGCTATCAAGAGATGTATCGCCTATTTTTTGATAAAACAAGTGAACAAACGTGTCACTTCCATTTTTAGGGTCTCCAGCCAAAGCAAAAAGTATATGGTATCCATGATAATTTGCTACTGTTCCGTCCCCATTTTGAAGTGGCCAGCTATCCCATACATCTAAATCTACTAAATTACCATTCTTATCGTAACCTTTTGCCGAAGGAACATTTTTTATTGTAGATGCATCGAATTGAGGCACCTTAAATTTTGTACCGCTTTGTTGCTTTGGTATTTCCAGCATGTCAGAACGAGTCATATGGGAAACGTCATAAGTTTCCTTGTAATCCAGGCTAACGTTCTTCGCAAAAGTCACCGTTTCACTTCCTAAAAGTAATGCTCCAATAAGAGAAGCACTCAAAACAAATTTTCTAATTTTTAACATTTCCATTGCTTAAACCCCCTAAATAAGTTTTCACCTATATTTGTCGAGTAAGTCGGGAACCTCTCGGCTCCTTTCTCCTCTAAGAACCGTACTTGTGTGTTTCCACACATACGACTCAAGCCCCCATTTACATCAAACACCTGGCTATTTAATTCCAACTTGTCTGGCACGAAAAATCCATTGGTGAAATTTCTTCACATATTTTCACATTAGCAGATAAGCAGCCGACTGATATCAATACCAGTTTTCATAACTGAACTTCTCTTTTACGAAGAAATTGCTTTCCGTTTTCTTTCATGTTAGGGATCATGTGGAAGTCTGCCTTCTTTCGAGCGAGGATACGTTTAGTAACTAACGCAGCTTCTCGCGAAACACTACTAATTAGCAACTTCTTGTCGCACCAACATTATTTTACAATGCTGTTTAAGATTATCATATATAATAAATACTAGTCAACTAGTACAAATCACATTAATTACCTTTACATTGACAAAAACTAACTATTAATACCGATTTCTCATAATTACATAACTATTACCAAAGTTTCATTTTTGTTCTTTAAAATATAAATAAATACATTAAATTTTTACAAAAAATCCTTTTATAAACATTCATTGGTTTTATTGACAAACATATAGTGTGTTCTATAATATGTACTATAAAATAGTATCAGTGTATCCTTGAATCTTAAATTACTTCTTTTATAATCATTAAACTTAATGCATTTCAAAGTGGTATTGAAAATTTCCGTATATTTCGCATTAAGCAGTGCTGCAATTTTTTTGCACTCTACTGTGGTATTTACTCTTTGACATGATCGTATTAAAATATCTTCACACTCTAATAAATTTCCGGAATCGTCTATGAAATTAAAAACATTTTCACCTCTCCCTACATTAGTACTGATAAACTCAATTAAGTCTGTAGAAATTTTATTATATTTTATAATAAATGCTGGAAACACACTTATGTATATCTTTTGACCGGAGGCTGTTTCCCATAACAATGTTTGTATCTTAATTATTGCATAGTTTAAATCACTTCCTGCCATATAATATAGTCCTCGTTTGAAGGTACCATTTTTCTTGAGTTTATCTGATTCTGGTATGTTTAATTCCTTTCGGATTGAACCCTTCGGAAAACCTTTAAAATACTTTTTTCATAATTTTCACATAAACTATTAAAATTAATATTTAATTGTATTATGATGTTCTTAGGTTTGTTCTTCGTAGTTAAAACCTAAACAAAAAGCACAAGTTGTATTCAATACATCTTGTGCTTTGTTTTTTTATATAAAACTACAGTTGCTGATATTCCTGTCTAAAAGAGAAGCTTTACTGCAAATTAAAGTGTCCTCTAACAGTACTTAATATAAAAGATACATTTTATGAAATCCTTTTTTCACCTTCATATTCTACTGACAACATAATATATGCAACATCACCTAAAGGATTAATTGCAACAAACAATAATGGAAATACGTTGCGAACCATTTTCGCAACTAACTCTTATATTTTTAATATACGCATTAATAAGCAGAAGATTTCAGTAGCTGCTGAGGACGGATTATATATATCAATAAATAAAGGAGTTACATGAAGCAAGTTGAATCCTTCATCGAAAGTTATACTTGCCAATTTTGATTTTGTTGGGAATGTATACATTTATTCTAATAATAAGATTTTAAAAGAATCTAATAAGCTATGGACAGATATAAAGATTCCGTTATCAACTGATATTATAGGATTTAAATTATATAAGCAGCATTTAATTGCTTACTCACCTAATAGCGTAAAAATACTAGATATGAAAACTTATACGTGGAAAGAACTTGGAAAATTCAGTTCTATAAAAAATTTATTTATTACTTCAAATAATCAGATATATTGTTTACTAGAAGATAGGTCCTTAGTAAAATTGATAGAAAACGAACAACTTAATACATGGCACACACAAGGTAGATATTAATAAAGAAGGTAATCTTGTAGATTTAAAAACAGATACTTATGGGAAATTATACTTTTGTATGAGCTCAGAAGTAGTATAGGAATCAATATAAATGAAAAAATATAATTAAAATGTTATTATTTCTTAAATATATACATCATAAACCAACAAGAGGGTTCCACAGAATATCTGTGGAACCCTTATTTTTGGCAGAGAAATGTGGATTTGATTGCTGCTACTCAGCCATTACGTCGGCGCCCCCGTGGGTTCAAATCTCCTTATAATTAAATTTTGAATTCTGAAACAATAGTCTTTAATTCTTCAGATACTTTCTTAGTATCACTTGTTACCTTTGATACATCATTTGATTTTTGTAAACTAATAGATGCTTTATTAGCAATATTTCCAGTTCCTATAGCCATTTCATTATTTGCAGTTGATATTTCATTTATGACATTAATCATAATTTGAAGAGAAGAGCTTACCTCCTGAGCTTTACTACTAAAATCATTTACAAGATTTCCAACATAGTTTGCATCTTTATAATACTGTTCTCCAATTTCAACCATAGCAATATAATCTTTTATTACTGTTGAATCTATGAAATCTAATACATTCTCCGAATTGTATTTTAAACTTTCTACTGAAGATACTACTATTTTAGTTACTTGTTGGATTTCATTAGTAATATTTTTTGAATCCTCAGCCAGCTTTCTAACCTCTTCAGCTACTACTGCAAAACCTTTCCCTGCTTCTCCTGCCCGTGCAGCTTCTATTGCAGCATTTAAAGCTAATAAATTTGTTTGAGATGAAATCTGCAAAATAGACTCCGTTAATTCATTAATTTGAGTGACTGCTTTTGACTGCTCTATTGATTGCTTTAAACTATTATATATGTTATTCCTAATATCTTCAGCTACCTTTTTAGAAACAACTGCACTTTCTTTCAATTCCTGTGCCCTTTTTCTTATCTCACCTGAATTTTCAGCACCCTCTTGAGCTTTTTCGGATATAGTAGTCACCGCTTTTCCTAATTCATCGGAAGAAGCACTCAATTCTTCTGATGAAGCTGCTGTTTCCTCCATGCTAGCGGACAACTCTTCAGTTGTTGATGATATTTCCTCAATCTGATACTCTAAATCATACATGTTCTTATTAGTTACAATAACTGAACTCTCTATTTTTTCAGATTGTTTAACTACAGTTTTAAGCATAGTCCTAATAGATTTTTGCATTGTATTTAAAGAAATCATTAGATCACCAGTTTCATCACTTACCCTCATTGCTTTATCTGGTACCTCCTTTGAAAAATCTCCTAAAGCAAATGTTCTTATATATTCCACAGCTAATTTTAATGGTTTAGTAATACTTCGTGAAAATAATAGTATTAACAAGCTAGATATAATAAGACTTATAATAATTACAATAATTATTCCGTTTCTAACACTATTGATTTTTGACATATACTGTTCCACAGGTATAAAGGATACAATATATAACTTTGTAATATCACTTTTGGTATATGAAGCTATGTTTTTTACACCATTAATAGTAAAATAACCTATACCAGAATTGTTAGCCTTCATTGTACTATAGAAATTTGGCATATCTCCTTTTTCTTTGCTTAAGTTAAGTTTTAATATTTGCGAAGAATTTTCCGATGAAACTACAAGACCTGTTGGATCTATTAAAAAAGTTTTAATAGATTCATTAGCGTTTGATTTAACAATATTTTGAGTTAATGTATTTAAATCTATTGAATTTAAGAATGATGCTGTTAGCAGTTTGGTATCAGTATCTAAAATCGGTGCGTTTATTGTAATAACAGGCCTCCCTGTTATAGGAGAAGCCATAATACTCCCAATCTTAGCTTTGCCTTCTTTCTCCAAGGCTTTTAATGAATCTTGGGTAGTTGGTCTTTTATCCCCAACAGACTTTCCACCAATACCATCAGCTACTGTTACTTTATTTAAATCAGAAGAAATTACTTGCAAAATCATATTCTCATATAACCCATTTGAATTTTTGAATTTAGTCTCCAAATTACTTGACATATGGGTTAATACTGCTTGGTTAGGTTTGTTAGTTTTTTTAAATTCTTTAAAGTAGTTTACAACTTCACTTTCGTTTGAAATAGATGTTGCTAAATCCATTTGATCCTTAAAAGCTACGTCTATATAATTTTTATTTGAAATAGCTGCACTGCTCAATGATTTTTTTGCTTCACTTTCCAAAGAATTTGAAAATGAGTTAACTGAATAATAACCACTAATGAGTAAAGGTATACTAATGCATATCATGGCTACTACTAAAAATTTTACGAACAAACTAGATTTTCTTTTCATGAAAACATCTCCTTATATGATATTTAAAATAAACAAGGCTATTTAAAGTGTTAAGTAAGAAATAATCTCTTAATGCCTTTTTTTATTTATCGATTATATATAAGATTACTTTAATAATTTTCGACCTTTTGTGACCTTTTCTTCTAGGTTACGATTTACATAATAAATTTTATAAAATCAATGGTCTAATTGTATATTTAAACCATTAAAGGTATAAAGATGTTAATATGAATTACGATAATAATATTAAAGACTAATGCATTTTAGTATATAATTACTAAATTTAATTAACAAATGTGTTTACAATATACTAAATTAGGGAGAAATAAATATGAAATACAAAATATATATTGTAGAAGATGATTTATCAATAAGTAATTTATTACAAGACTACATAGCTAAGTATGGATTTGAGGTGACGATAGTTGAAAACTTTGAAGAAATAATGTTAGGCTTCAATAAGTTCAGTCCAGACTTAGTATTGTTAGATGTTAATTTACCTGAATTTGATGGATTTTATTGGTGTAGGAAAATAAGACAACAATCAAAGATTCCTATAATATTCCTATCTGCAAGAGATAGCGGAATGGACCAAGTTATGGCTTTAGAGAGTGGGGCAGATGATTATATAACTAAACCATTTTATTTTGATGTTGTTATTGCAAAGATTAAAAGTCATATAAGAAGAGCTTTTGGGGATTATGCACATACTGTAGAAGAACGAATAGTAGAAGTTGATAGTCTTAAGTTCTACCCAGAAAGGTCAGAAATACAGTTTTATGATAAAAAATTAGTTATTACTAAAAGGGAAGGCATACTCCTCGAATGTCTTATGGAAAAGTATCCCAAGGTAGTTAGTAGAGATTTTCTTTTAGAAAAAATATGGGATGATATTGAGTTTGTTGAGGAAAACACCTTAAGTGTTAATATTAGTCGGATAAGAAAAAGGTTGCAGGGACTAGGAATAAGTATGGGCATAGATACTATAAGAGGAACAGGTTATAGATTAAACAAGCCTGATAGGTTGGAATAATATGAATTTATTTTTAAAGTATAATAGAGGTTATATTATTATATATTTATTAAGTTTAACCATTACAATTATATATTGTAACATCATGGACTTTATAGGATTTGGTGAAGTTATATATATATTGATTTTTAATACATTTATTCTTGTGTGTTTTCTAGCTTTTAGATATTATAAAAATAGACAACTATATAAATTGCTGAAAAATGGATTGATTTGTTTAAATGATGTTTTTTTGGAACTTGGTAGTTCGGATCTTAGTGAAAATATTTCTGAGTTGTTAAAGGAGCAACATAATTTGTATGAAGCAGAAATACAAAAATGTAACAAAGTTCATAATGAACATTTAATTTTTATCAATCAGTGGGTACATCAAATGAAGACACCTCTTTCTGTAATACAACTACAACTTCAAGAATACGCAGGAGAAGAAAAGGCACGAAGTATAGAAGAAGAAGTTAATAAATTAAATAAAGGTCTAAATATGGCAATGCATTTTGCAAGAATAGATTCTTTTCAAAATGATTTTATAGTAGAACGAATTTTTTTAAAGAAGTTAGTTATAGGTACAGTAAATGAAGAAAAGAAGCTTTTCATAAAAAATAAAATAATTCCTAGAGTAGAAATAGATGATGGTATAGAAGTATATAGTGATGTAAAGTGGATAAAGTTTGTGCTAGATCAACTTATTATTAATGGTGTAAAGTACTCAAAAGGCACGGGAAAGGAATTAATTATAAAAGCCTGCGAAAAAGAAAAAGAAATCTTACTAAGCGTTATTGATGAGGGAATTGGAATCCCAAGGAAAGATATTAAAAGGGTATTCGATCTATTCTTTACTGGAGATAATGGGCGCAAATATGGAGAATCTACAGGCATGGGTTTATATATTTCTAAAGAGGTCTGTGTAAATTTAGGTCATAAAATAGAGATAACATCTACTGCTGATAAAGGAACGATGGTTACAATAAGATTTAAAATATAAGCTTAATTTATAGCGAATGGATAGTTTAACTATTTATTTGCTATTTTTATTTTAAATCGCAAAGCTTACATCCATGTCACATTCCTGTAAGCTTTGCAGATAGTAATTTATACCTTATTATTATAAGCTATATATAGTAATAATTAGTCTGTAAGGGGTGATAAATCATCAATATAATATTTATATTAAAATCAATCATAATCGCAATAGTAGAAGGGATAACTGAATTTATACCTGTATCTTCTACAGGACACATGATATTAATTGGGTGGGCAATTAGCTTTCAAGGCGAATTTGCAAAAATGTTTGAAGTTGTAATTCAACTTGGAGCAATAATGGCCGTTGTTGTTTTGTATTGGCATAAGATTAAAGAAAGCGTAATAGAATTTTTTAAGTTTATATTCACTAGAGGAAAAGAAGGAAAGAAAGGTTTCAAATTTGGTGTAAATGTTATTACAGCATCTATTCCAATGGGAATTGTAGGTGTAGTATTATATAAAAATATAAAAACATTATTTACTCCAGAGGCTGTTATAGTAGGATTTATAGTTGGTGGACTATTGTTACTAATAGTTGAAAAAAAATTCGACGCTAGAAACCATAAGGTAGATAGTTTAGATAACATAACCACTATGCAATCATTCAAAGTTGGATTATTGCAACTTCTTTGTGTGTGGCCAGGAATGTCAAGAAGTGCGTCTACAATTATGGGTGGATGGATTGCTGGATTATCAACCCCAATAGCAGCAGAGTTTTCCTTTTTTATAGCGATTCCAGCTATGATAGGAGCAACAGGCAAGGACTTATTTGAATATGATTATTCTACAATGACGTTATCATTATGGATTGCATTAATAGTTGGATTTGTTGTGGCTTTCATAGTAGCTTTAATAGTTATGAGGAAATTTGTTGAATATCTTAAAAAGAAACCTATGAAAGTATTCGCAGTATATAGAATCGTAGTAGGAATTTTACTTGGTGTTCTAGTATTAACTAAGATTATCACTTTAACATAATAGGAGGAATAAGTAATATGGAAATTATGAAAGTAAAGAATTTAAGCAAGATATATGGTCAAAAAGTAACATTCAGTGCAGTGGATAATATAAGTTTCACAATTGACGAAGGTGAATTTGTAGGAGTAATGGGGCCATCAGGAAGTGGTAAGACAACCCTGTTAAATATGATTTCAACAGTAGATAAGCCTACATCTGGAGAAATTAGAATAAAAGATATAGATCCTTTAAAGCTTAAGGGTGATGATCTGGCCTTATTTAGAAGGAGAGAATTAGGATTTGTATTTCAAGATTTCAACCTGTTAGATACTTTAACTGTTGGTGAAAATATAGTACTTCCACTTACATTAGATGGAGTGCCAGTTAAAAAACAGGATGATGAACTTAATAGAATATTAAAGATACTTAGAATAGGGAAACTAATTAATAAGAGAACTTTTGAAATATCAGGAGGAGAAGCCCAAAGGACAGCTATTGCAAGAGCTTTAATACATAACCCTACGTTGCTGCTGGCTGATGAGCCAACAGGTAATTTGGATTCAAGAGCTGCTAAAAATGTAATGGAATTATTTGAAAAAATAAATAAAGATGAAAAAGTAACTATGATGATGGTTACTCACGATGCATTTTCAGCAAGTTATTGTAATAGAATTCTCTTTATAAAAGATGGAACTATATATAATGAAATTTATAAGGGAGATAGTAGAAAACAATTTTACCAGGAAATTATTGATGTGCTTGCGTTAATGGGAGGAGAGAACTAATGAATTTTAGAGAGTTTGCCACTAAAAATGTGTATAGAAATATAAAAGGGTATTTCGCTTATTTTTTAAGCAGCAGCATATCTGCAACACTATTATTTTCTTTTACTATGATTATATTCCATCCTGACTTCGTAGTGCTTAAATTACCTACTAGTATAAGAAATACACTTTATGTTACGACTGTAATTGCATACTTATTTTTATGTTTCTTTGTATTTTATTCAGTAAGTGTTTTTCTCAAAAGTAGATATAAAGAATTTGGAATACTTTATATAATAGGTTCATCAAAAAAACAAATACAGAAAATGATAAATATTGAAAATATAATAATTAGTTCAGTATCGGGAGTAGTAGGGATTATAGTAGGAATAGTATTTTCAAAAATACTTTTAGCAGCTAGCGGAAAGTTATTAGGCCTTAATGCACTAGGATTTTATATTCCAGTAAAAGCTATGATTATTACTTTAATTGCATTTATATTAATAGGGATAGTAATTTCAATATTTTGTTCATTGGTTATAAAAGAAGATATGGTTCTAAAATTACTTAAAGGAACTAAAAAACCAAAACTAGAACCAAAATCATCAGCTATTTTTTCTATTATATGTATAGTATTGCTTACTGTAGGATATTATCTATCAATTACATCAACTGAAAAGACACTACCCTATAGAATAATACCTGTAACACTAATGGTTGTTATAGCAACATATTTATTATTTTCTCAATTAAGTGTATTTGTACTTAAGGTACTTAAGAGAAACAGAGATTTTTATATGAAGAAAACTACAGTATTATGGGTTTCAAATTTGTTATATAGAATAAAGGATAATACAAGAATGTTTTTCTTAATTACAATAACTTCAACAGTTGCTCTTTCATCAATAGGGTCAGTATATGCTTATTGGAGAGATAAAGAGACCGAGGTAAATAAAATTTCTCCACAAGCATTTTTCTGTGTTGATACTTATAATAATAAAACCAAAGTTGATTACAAAGTTGATTTTATAGAAAATTCATTGAAAAAGGAAGAAATATCTTATACTAAAGTTAATGGTGAAATGAAGTTTATTATACCTAATAGTGATAAGGATGAAGTGAGTATACTTAGAAAAGATACTTATAATAAATTAGCATTAACATTATCTCTAAACACTATTAATTTAAAAGAAAATGAGACCATGTTAGTCTCACATTTAGATAAAAATGAAAGAAAAAATATTATTCTAGATGAAACAAAATTACAAATTGTTATGAAGAGTGATAGTGGAGTAATTCCAGCATTGTATGATAATGTATATGTGGTTAATGATGATGTATATGAAAAAATGAAGGTACCTAAGTTCCACTTTGGGGCACTTAATGTAAATAATTATAAGGATACATTAAGCATAGGTAATAATTTTTATAATAATTTTGGAAATGATAAAGGTGATAAATATTATAATAATTTTCTAAAAGCTTATAAATTAGAAAGTATTAAAATAGCCTATGGGGTACTTTTGTTTAGTGCAATATTTATAGGACTTATATTCTTTGTAACAACAGCAAGTTTCTTATATAACAAGTGTTACATGGATCTTATAGAGGATAAAAAGAAATATAAACAATTGAATAAAATAGGATTAACATATAAAGAAATAAAGAAGGTGTTAAATATTGAAATAGGGGTATTATTTTTACTCCCATATATAATTGCTGTTGTACATTTTTTCTTTGCTATTAGTTCATTAAAATGTGCTTTTGGAATTGAGATAACTGTACCCGCATTACAGATCATAGGAATTATGTTGATTGTTCAAATTATATATTTTCTTATTATAAGAAAAAACTATTTATTTGAGATTAGAAAAAGTTTATTATAAACACTCTTAAATAAATATTTAATATAACAGCTTCATGTAAACAGTGGTTTGCAAGGAGCTGTTATATTTTATTTTAGAAAAGAGATAAGTTCATAAGAAATTTAAACATAGAGTAACTGAAATGTCACGTTTCCACCCGGTCCGGGTCCTGTCTCCTTATGCATAGATAAAAATGTGATAACCTCGCATTGTCTTAATGCTTTGCGCTCTCACGAGTTCAAATCCCCATATAATTAACATAAAAGAACTCACCTTCCAGCGAGTTCTTTGATTTGGCGGAGAGAGGGAGATTTGAACTCCCGGAACGGAATAACCCGTTCGCCTGTTTTCGAGGCAGGTACCATAGGCCACTCGGACATCTCTCCATATATTAAGTTGCCTTTAACATTATACCATATAATTAAACTATTTAAAATATTTTTTTATTTATAAGTTCCTTACCTATTTTTTTATTTATAAGTTCCTTACCCTTTTTTAGATATATCCTAGGTTCAAAACAAATATATTCTAGGTTCAAACAAAATATATTCTAGGTTCAAACAAATTATTGACATACTTAATAGTTCTGCTATAATAGATATTGTATTTGGCTGATAATGATTCTTAATTTCATTCTCATTTAAAACGATAATTTGTAATTTGCTAAATCATTATTTTTATACATATTAACTTAAACAATTTAGGAGGATTTTCATGAAGAAAAAAAGATTATTCGTAGTATTAACATCCGCTTTAATTTCTGTTGCTGTTTTTGCAGGTTGTTCAAAAGGTGCTGAACCTGTTAAGAAAGTAAGTGCAACTAAAGTGGTTAGTACAATGAAAGGCAATGTAACTATACCCACAAGTCCTAAACGTATAGTTGATATATCTGGATCAACAGAGGAATTATTAATTTTAAAACACACACCAATAGGTACGGCCAATGCTGATTCTTATAAAACTACCGAAAAGCCAAGTTACCTAAAAGATAAATTGAGTTCTTCTAAACTTGTAGGTTTTTCAATGATGGAAACTATGGATATGGAAGCTATCCTAAAACTTGATCCAGATTTAATTATAATGAGTGAGAGGCAAACAAAAATATATGAACAATTAAAAGCTATTGCACCTGTTGTAATGCTTAAAGATTATGGTAATGATTGGAGATCAAAACTAACAAATATATCCAAACTATTTGGGCAAGAAAAAGATGCTCAGAAATGGTTAGTGGCTTACGATAAAAAAGCTATAACAATAGGTAATGAAATAAAGAAAACTAATGGCACGCAAACTTACCTTACCGTACTCGCTAGTGCAGGCAAATATTATATTTTTAGTGATGCAGCTATAGGTTCAATGTTATTATCAGATATGAAATTACCCCAACCGGCAAACATGCCAAAACAAAAGGGAATAAGTTTACCAGTAGTAACTATGGAGGGTTTATCATCAATTGATGCAGATCATATTGTAGTTATAGCAACTGATGTGGATAAAAAAGATTTATTAAGTAGTTCTGTTTGGAAAAGCATGAGAGCTGTAAAAGCTGGAAATGTTACAATGCTTCCTAGTTCTCCATATTTTGCACAAGGTTATTCTCCAATAGGAAGAGAATTACTACTTGATTCAATAAAGAAAGAATTTGTGAAATAATCTGTGAGGTGCATCACTTTAATGAAAAATATAATACTTAATCAAAAGAAGAAAAAGATGAATAGACTTATTATGAGTACATTTATAATTGTAATTGGACTTATTATATTGTTTTTCGGAATTGCATTGTCAGTGTCCCTTGGTGCAAAACATATAAATTTTAATACAGTCTTGAGTATCATGCTTTCACCTAGCAATGATATAAACTCAAAGATTATCCATGATATAAGATTTCCTAGGGTAATTGCAGCTGCTCTAGTTGGAGCATTTTTAGCGGTATCAGGTGCTATAATGCAAGGAATAACAAGAAATCCAATAGCCGACCCTTCAATAATGGGAATTACCCAAGGTGCAACTTTTACAATAGCTATAGCCTTTGCAATGAAGGCTAATATCGGTTCTTCAGGTTTAATGCTTTTTGCTTTTATTGGAGCTAGTTTAAGTGGGATAATAGTATTTCTTTTAAGTTCAAGATCTATTAAAGGAGTTAGCCCCATTAAACTTGTTTTAGCAGGCACAGCTTTAGGTACCCTTTTGATATCTCTTGCAACTGCTATTGCAATGTACTCTAACTTATCTCAGGAACTTAGTTTTTGGATTGCAGGAGGACTTGTTACTGCGAAATGGGAAGGTGTAAAATTATTAGCCACGGTTGGTACATTCGGCGTCATTGCAGCTATAATTCTTTCTCCTAAAATAACCATTTTGAGCCTAGGAGAAGAAATTGCCATAGGTCTTGGTCAAAAAACTAACATTATAAGATTTATTGGAATATTAATCGTAATATTACTTAGTGGTGGTTCCGTTGCAGTTGCCGGAAATATTTCTTTTCTGGGTCTTATTGTCCCCCAAATTGTAAGGATTTTAGTTGGACCAGATTATAGATTTATAATCCCATGTTCTCTAGTTCTTGGCGCAAATTTACTAGTTTTTAGCGATATAGCCGCTAGAATGATAAATCAGCCTTATGAAACTCCTATTGGCGCATTAACTGCACTTCTTGGAGTACCTTTCTTCATATATATCGTAAGGAAGGAGGCAAAATCATTATAAAACATACACATAAAGGAAAGAAAAAACTAATTTTGATTATAAGCATTTTATCTATTTTACTCCTTTCAATATTTATAATTAGCTTTAATATAGGAACCTTTTCTATAGGGCCTATTGATGTAATTAAAACACTATTTGGGCAAGGAGATAAAAAACAAGAACTAGTACTTTTCACTATGAGACTTCCACGAATAATTATAGCTCTACTTGTAGCAAGTGCTTTAGCAGTATCCGGAACAGTACTTCAAGGAATAACTAAAAATGATCTCGCAGACCCTGGTATATTAGGTATAAGTTCTGGTGCAGCACTAGCTGTAGTTATTTATATATATTTTATGAATGGAAAAGCATATTCCGATGTAAGTTTACTTACTATATTTACTATGCCTATTATAGCTCTCTTTGGAGCAGGTTTTGCGGCCTTCCTTATTTATACTTTAGCATGGAAAAAAGGTATAAATCCTACTAGATTGATCCTGATGGGTATAGGTATCAATTCTGCTTTTTCTGCTATATTGGTTCTATTTCAATTTAGATTTTCAACGCAGGATTTTAACAAAATAATGATTTGGACCTCAGGAAGCATTTGGGGAACTAATTGGAGTTATGTTATAGCAACGCTCCCTTTTGTATTCATTTTTACAGGACTTATAATTTATAAGGCTAGATACCTTGATGTTTTAAGTTTCGGCGACGAGTTATCAGTTGGACTTGGCGTGAATATAGAAAAAGAGAGAAGGACACTACTAATATATACCGTAGCCCTAGCAGGTGCAGCTACAGCAGTTGCTGGTACCATAGCATTTTTAGGGTTGATTTCTCCACATATAGCTAGAAAACTTGTTGGACCAAAACACAAATTATTATTACCGACTTCAGCCTTAGTTAGTTCAATAATTTTATTGTTGTCTGACACTATAGCTAAAAACGTTTTAGCTCCTATTGAAATGCCCGTTGGAATAGTTGTTTCAATTATTGGAGTACCCTATTTCATTTATTTGATTATGAAAGAATAATTATGAATGCTTAGCTTAGGAGGCTCTATATGAATAGCATAAAAACCGAGAATCTTTCTATTTCTTATGGAGATTCTGACATTGTAAAAGATTTAAATTTAAATATACCTAAAGGAAAAATTACAACTATTATAGGCTCTAATGGTTGTGGAAAATCAACCATTTTAAAAACTATCGCAAGAATATTAAAACCCAAAAACGGAATCATATACATAAATGGTAATGATATTCAAGGTTTAAGTTCGAAATCAATAGCAAAAAAAATGGCGGTTTTACCTCAAAGTCCCGAGGCCCCAAATGGATTAACTGTAGGTGAACTTGTAGCCTATGGAAGATTTCCTCATCAAAGTGGATTTGGTAAATTAATGGCAAAGGATAGAGAAAAAATAGATTGGGCACTAAAGATAATTAACATGGAAGAATTTAAAGATAGGCCTATAGAGTCATTATCCGGTGGACAAAGACAAAGGGTATGGATAGCTATGGCGCTCGCACAAGAAACAGAAATTTTATTATTAGATGAACCTACAACTTATTTAGATTTAGCACATCAGTTAGAAATTCTACAATTATTGGATGATTTAAATAAATTACATGGACAAACCATTGTCATGGTAATTCATGATTTAAATAACGCAGCAAGGTTCGCAGATTATATGGTTGGAATTAAAGATGGTAACATAGTTTGTAGTGGCACCCCTAGAGAAATAATGACTAATGATAATTTAAAAAAGATATTTAACATAGATGCCGTAGTTGTTGATGAACCTATAAATCATAAACCAGTCTGTATTACCTATAACTTAATATAGATTTAGTTTAATCTCAAAAATAACATTAAGGCAGGATAATCATCCTGCCTTAATGTTATTTTCTATTAATACCTTTGTTTGCAATTGAGCGCCCATATAATTTTTCTTTTTCTTCTTCCGTAGCATCACTAGGACCGCTCGTCATGTTAGGCATGTTATACATTTGAGTTACCTTAGCGTTTGAAGCCCCACTAACATCCTCATTATCTCCTGATTGTTCATCAGATTGTTTTGTTTCCTTTAAATTATATTTATTCATAGGTATGCTCCCTTCTAATATAAAATTACACTGCATATAACCAGTGCATTTCATAGTTTACCCAATTATATTAACATTAATCCTTTGGTAATCTAAGTGAAAGACAAGTAAGTCCTCCGTCCATTTTTTCAAATTCAGACATATCTACCTCAATGATTTTAAACCCTGCATCTAATAATGCTTTTTTTGAATTTTTAAAGCCTGTTGGAATGATAAGATACCCATTTATTAAAATACAATTTGCTGAATATGCCTCGTTATCATCTACTTTAATCACTTTAAATTCTTTAAACAACTTGTGTTCTTTAAATTCTCCAGTAGCAACAAAAATATTATTTTCTAAGTAAACTACTCCTGTTTTAAGATGAAGTATATGAAGTACATCTGCGGTAGATGATGTATATCCATATTTGCTAAGTATCTCTGTGAGCTGTCTTGCACCTTCTGCATTAGTTCTCTTAGATTGACCTATATAAAAATGATTTTCTACCCTTAATATATCTCCCCCATCCAAACAAGCCTCTCCACTTAAATATTCTATGTTGACATAAAACTTTTTCAAAACATCAATAATTCCTTTTTCTTCTCCCTTTCTTGACTCTGCACCCGGCTTTGTAATAATGGCACATTTCTCTGTTACAATAGCTACATCCTCAACAAAAGTTGAATCTGGATATCTCTCATCAGCTTCCAATACCAACACATTGCATCCACATTTTTTTAAAGCTTCTATATAATCCTCATGTTGTTTTATAGCCTTTTTATAATCTGGCTTACCCATATCTGAAGTAGTAATCCCCTCAGCGAAATTTTTGCTTAACTTTCTTACAATTACATTTTTTATCATAGTAAAATCCCCTTTCGTTTTATCTTATACATCTTACACAGCAAAATTTATGCCAATATGCTATCAACCTACTTATTCTATAAACAGGTTAGTCTAAGGGAATATAAAAAATTTTCAAGTTAATAAAGCGAAAAAAATTTTGCCTTTACGCAAAATTTTTTTCGCTATACTATATATTATATTTTGACAATTTATAATTTAATGCTTGCCTTGATATTTTTAACATCTTTGCTGCCTCTGTTACATTTCCCGTGTTTTTTATAGCATATACTATAATGTCTTTCTCATAACTTTTTACAAGTTCGCTTAACGATTTATCAGACGCCACAAGACCTGCCGCACAATTCTTCTCACTTTTCACAGAAAACATATAGTCTGGAAGATCCTCCACTGCAATTTCATTACTATATGTTATATTAAAAGCAGATTCTATCACATTTTTTAATTCTCTTATATTTCCTGGCCATAAATAATTTTTAAATACTCTTAGAACCGATTCATCAAGCCCCTTAATCTCTTTCTTCATTTTTCGATTATATTCTTTTATAAAATAACTAGACAAAAATTCAATGTCATTTTTTCTATCCTTAAGCTCTGGAAGACTAATTTGAAGTACTCCAATTCTATAAAACAAATCTTGTCGCAGTTTATTTTCCCTAATAGATTTTAATGGAGATTCGTTTACCGCGGACAAAATTCTAACATTTACCCTTATACATTCAGTTGAACCCACTCTTCTAATTTCCAAACTTTCTATCGCTTTCAATAGTTTCGCTTGCATAGATATTTCCATAGAATTAATCTCATCTAAAAAAAGAGTACCACCATCTGCCGCTTCAAATAAACCCTTTCTATTTTCAGCGCCTGTATAACTACCCTTTACCGTACCAAACAAAATACTCTCAAGTAATGTAGCCGGTATAGCTGCACAATTTTGAGATATAAACGGCTTTGAAACTCTGCTACTATTTTTATGTATAGCTTGAACCACCATTTCTTTTCCCGTGCCCGTTTGTCCATAAATTAGAACTGGAGAATCAGATTTCGCTACTTTTATTATCTTTTTCTTAATATCTAACATATTTTCATCATTAGTTATAATTTGATCTATATCATATAGTTGCCTTTTTTCTTCCTCTCTTTCTTTCAATCTTAATGTTATATCTTTCCTTTGTTTTTCAGGTTCAATATATATTGAAACCTCTGCTACTCCTATAATCTTTTCACCTGATTTTACTGGAAATGTTGAATTAATTGCATCTATGGCTACGCCTTTATAATTCACAAGATGTTGTTGTTCATTTAAAATAGCTTTACCACTTTTTAACACCCTTAACAATGTACTGTTTTCATCATTTAGATTAGGATATATGTCCCAAAGATATCTTCCAACCAGTTCCTCATCATAAAGATTATTAATATCTTTTCTAAAATTATCAGAATATTCGATAATCCCCTTTTCATTAACCATTACAATAGCATCTATATAATTATGTAAACTTAGAATTTGTTTAATATAATTCTGTAGCATAAAACCACCTCAATTTAAAATTTATCCAGCGATCTACAATTCAATATTTTCAAATATTCCCTTACCTAAGAATAGTATTATGCCACTAAATATAAGGTTATAGGATATAAATGAGGCATACGCTATAGCAACTCCTGCAAAACTAGTAGAGAAACTATATAATACAGCCAAAAGAACTATAGCAGGTGCTATTATTATACCTAATATTAGAATCCTTATAAAGCCCGTAGATACTATGTTATCACCACCACCTAAAATCCTTCTAGTGAGTATTCCCCCATAGATGAAAAGACAGCCTATTGATGCAAACGCTACTATGTTAAGTAGAATAAAGACAACACTACTTTTAAATAATATTCCCGTTATTACAAACACTATAGCCCCATCAATAATATTTTTAAAATTATCAACTGCAGTTACATATATAACCTTTTTAAATGTATGGTCAGGTAACATGTAGATATATTGGTTTGATAAATCCTTTCTCCATTTGTTTGCAAAATTAAAAATTAATTGCAGATATATCATTCCGCCTAAGATTATTGCTAAATCCTTAACGGGACTATATAAACCGGCAGTTATTGCTAAAACTGCATAAATAACAGAACCTACATTAATAAAGCCAAATCCAGTTTTTTTATATTCTAATATTTGTCTCCCAAATATAGCAGAAGCGAATTTTCCTTTTTTAGTATACTGAACTTTTCTTATTCTAGGTTTTTTACCCGTTTGCATATAACTTTGCTCACCATGCCTTGAGGCAGAGATAGCCGTTTCCTTTAGCTCCGTTGAAGCTAAAACATCTTCATAATAGTCAAGTTTCATAGAATAAATTATGTAACAACAAATAGCACCCAATGCTATAATCAAAATCGTATAAATAAAAAATATTGTACTAATACCCTTCATTGAAGCCATTATAATTTCTCTTGTCCAGCCGTATACAGGAATATAAGGGATAGCAGGACTATTGAGCATTGACATAATAGCCTTACCTGGTGACTTAGTTACATATAATTCTATAAAGTACGCTATTATTATAAACATTCCTAAAATTTTAAAGATATTTCTTAACATTAATTTATTTTTTATACTTTTAGAAGCTATAGAGTATACTAATATTTTTAGTATTGATGTAAAAATAAGCATAATGAATAATCCAAAAACGATTACTAACACCCCATATGACTTGATATTACTATAATGACTAAGGGTATACCCTTGAAACAGAACAAAAAAAACTGCTATAAAGGAAGCATATATTTGTTTTATGAAGCCATATATTAAAACTTTTTGCGGACTAGTTGGAGATGTAAATATTAAATTTATATCTGCACCTCTAAAAAAAGTCGCTCCCTTATTAGTTGAGGAATAGATATCTGGAGCTGTAAATATTAAAATAACTACGCCGATAATAGTACTGTATAACCTTGGATCTAAAATACTCTTTTCACTACTATTATCTTTATTAACAAAAAATGCAAGACATAAAACTATTAAACATACTATGTATAAAATAAGCTTTACTGGTTTCTTCTTTAACTCAAGTATCCAATTTTTTATAGATTTTCTTAGTATATAAAATAACGGCTTCATACATTACCCTCCGTTACATCGAAAAAGAGTTCTTCTAAGGTTTCATTTCTACCCATAAGCTCTTGCCTAGTGCCAGCTAGAACTATATTTCCATTCTTCATAATTAATACCTTATCCCAGAAATCATCAACACTATCTATTATGTGGGTACTTATCAAAATAGAAGAACCTTTTTCTTTGAGCTCCACAATAGCTTTCTTAAGTTCTTTTATTGCTTTAGGATCCAGTCCCATTAAAGGCTCATCAAATAATATTACCTTTGGCCTTATTATTAGAGCGCAGCAAATACTTACCTTTTGCATCATACCCTTTGATAGCTGCTTCCCGAGTTTCTCTCTCTTATCACTTAAATCAAACCTTTCAAGTAATTCTTCAGCTTCATCCTTATAGTCTTCTATTCCATAAGCCGCAGCTATATATTCTATATGCTCATAAACCGTCAGCAAATCAAACATAGCTGAAACTTCCGGAACATAAGAAAATATTTTTTTTGCGGCAATGCTCTTATTTGGGTGCCCACAAATTTCAATGTACCCATTATATTTTAATAATCCAGCAATAGATTTTATAGTAGTGCTTTTTCCAGCTCCATTGGGACCTAAAAGAATGGCAATTTCACCTTCGTTAACTTGAAAACTAATATTGTTTACAGCTATTTCTTTAGAGTATTTTTTAGTAAGATTTTGTACAATAAGCATGTTACTCATCTCCTTAAATAAATATATATATTTTAATTATACCAAATACTCCTATTATTGTACAAATGCACGGTTTAACGCTTCCATATTAATGAAATTACTAGCATAATAGTTAAGATACTCTATAATTAGACGATAATATATATAAAAGGTGGGATAATACATGAAAATGAATTTAAAAAGAATAAAAAATACAAAAATTACAACAAACATAATAATAATTTGGATTATATCATTACTTGCAACACTCTCAGTAGGTGCCATTGGTTATACTAATACTAGTAAAATGTATGCTATTAGTAATGATGTTAACAGTAACGTTATTCCAAAACTTAAGGATTGGGGTGATGTTAATGGATATATGGGTGTCCTTCGAAATACTTTAACTAAAATAATTGATAGACCCTTTGACAAAAAAAATGAAACTGGGATGTTAGATTTAAACAGTAAAATCACTACAATTATTAATAGACAAGTCATAACATCGAAAGGTGATTCAACAGAAGCTGCTTTAGTAAAATCAGCAAAAGATGCTTATGAACATTATTACTCATTCATTCCAAGTATAATTGATCAAAGAAGACGAAATCTTGTTCCTGATAAACAAATAACAAATGTTGATATGGGTGTGTTTGGTACAATTCTTGCCAAAAACATTACAGATCTTGTAGATTATCAAAAACATATTGCCGGTCTTCAAAATGATAAGTCTAGAAACTTATATCATAGTAGTAGTATTACATTCGGAATTATATTTTTATTATCTATTTTAATTTTGTCTGCTATATCTCTACTTATTATTTTGGTATTAAAGAATTCTATTAAAGAATTTACGGATAAACTACATATATTATCTAATGGCGATTTTACAGTAAAAATTGATACAGAACTAACTAACGAATTTGGTACTATGAATACTGCATTAATAAAAACTATAACTTCAATTTCAAATATTTTAACTAACATTAATCATGATTCGGTATATATTTCAGAGCAAGCACTATCATTATCTTCACTATCTGAAGAAATGAATGCATCAACTAAAGAAATATCAAGTTCAATTAATGAAGTTGCACAAGGTTCCTCTAGCCAGGCCCAAGAGCTTATGGATATGAGTAGTTCACTAAATTCTTTTGGTAAAACGCTAGAAGATATTACTTTATCTATAACTGGGGTTGATAAGAATACAAATGCTATAAACTTTAAAGCACAAAATAGCAATAATGAATTAACTCATCTTGCCACTTCAATTAATGATATAGCAGTTTCTTTTAAAGATGTTAGCATCAAAATATCAAACTTAACTAATAGTGTTAATGAGATAACAAAAATAACAAATTTAATAAATGCTATTGCAAGTCAAACAAACTTACTTGCACTAAATGCAGCAATCGAAGCAGCAAGGGCCGGTGAGTCTGGAAAAGGCTTTGCAGTTGTAGCTGATGAGATTGGGAGGCTAGCTGAGCAATCTAAAAATTCTTCAGATGATATAAATAATTTATTAAAATCCATACAACAAGAAACTAAAATTGTTACTGAAACTACGGATACTGCGAATGGAGAACTTACAAAACAAATCTCTGTTGTAGATACATCTATATCTTCCTTTAAGGAAATAATAACTTCTATTGAAAATATATTACCTGAAATAGCAGGTATAAACAATTCAATACTCGGTATAAATAACAGTAAAAATACCATAATAGCATCTGCTGAGAGTACATCTTCAGTATCAGAAGAAAATTCTGCAGCTGCTGAGCAAATATCTGCCGCTACCGAGGAAATGACAACTTCATCAAATGAAGTCGCAAGATCGGCTCAGTTACTAAATGATAAAACTGCTTCTATGATAAAGCAGATTGAAAAATTCACTCTTTAGTAATTTTGTCATTAAATTTACTGTTAACAAAAAACTATATAAAGTAGCAGAAAAACTAGGGTTAACGCTCTAGTTTTTCTGCTACTTTATTATTTTATATTTTAAAAAAACTTATTTTTGTACTAATATATCATCTCCGGCCTGAATATAACCAGCCTCTAGCACCTTAGCAAATATACCTTCTCTTGGCATTATGCAATCACCAACAAGTTTCATTATTTCACAACCAGCATGACATTCCTTTCCTATCTGTGTTACCTCTAAAACTACCTCTCCAATTTTAAGCTTAGTTCCAATAGGAAGTTCATACAAGATTATTCCCTCTGTAGTAATATTTTCAGCAAATTTTCCTGCACTTAATCCTTGAGTTCCCTTTGCTTTCATTTTATCAATGCTCTCAACCCCAAGAAAACTAACTTGTCTATGCCAATCACCTGCATGTGCATCTCCCTCTAATCCATAATTGAATTTGAAGAAACCTTTTTCGATAGGATGTTTTACTACACCTTTTTTCTCGCTTATATTTACTGCAATAACCTTTGCCATTACAATCCCTCCCTTTCAAATATTCCTGATTTTCCACCACTTTTTTTTACAAGCATAATATTATTTATAACCATGCCTCTATCAATTGCCTTACACATGTCATATATAGTTAGTGCTGCAACAGATACCGCCGTAAGTGCTTCCATTTCAATGCCAGTCTTTCCTACAGTCTTCGTCGTTGCAGTTATTTCAATTTTACTGTTTTCGAAATCGATTTTAAAACTAATATTACAGCCTGATATCATTATGGCATGACACATTGGTATTATTTGCGAAGTGCTTTTAGCCCCCATAATTCCGCCTACCTGCGCTACCGCCAGTACATCTCCTTTTAAAATAGATCCATTCTCTATTTTTTCTAAAGTTTCTGTCTTCATTGAAATTGACCCAACCGCTATGGCTTCCCGAACAGTATCAATTTTTTCAGATACATCTACCATTTTAGCTCTTCCTTCTTCATTTATATGTGTAAATTCCATTCTTTTATCCCCCTATCTGGTACATCATCTTTTCACTTCTACTGATTTTTTCTTCCTCAAGATGATGTTCAAGTGGCTTATCAAAAATTGCTTGTTTTAAAACATTTGTAAGCATTTCTTCATTATTTAGATATTGCTTAAGGTTTATCTCTTCTTTTGAATGAAGACACGGCTTAATTGTTCCCGTGGATGTAAGTCTTATTTTATTACAATCTGCGCAAAATTTGCAACTCACTGGACTAATGAAGCCAATCTTTCCCTTTGCCCCTTTAATCTTGTACATTTGAGCAGTGCTACTTTTTTCATTCTCAATTTGAGTTAACTCAGGATGATTTTTTAGTATTTCCATAAAACTGATTTTGCTTTTATCATAAATCTTTATACCTTCACCTATAGGCATTAGTTCAATAAACCTTATTTCTATTGGCATTTCGCGAGTTAAATTTAAAAAGTCTTCAAATTCTGTATCATTAAACCCTCGCATCAATACAGTATTAATTTTTACAGGTTTTAACCCAAGTGTTAAACATCTATCTATACTTTTCATTACCTTATCAAGATTTCCTATTCTTGTTATACTTTTAAACTTCACATCATCCAATGTATCAAGGCTAATATTAACTCTTTTAAGTCCAGCTTTTTTTAGGTCACTTGCCATGTCACCAAGTAAAATACCATTTGTAGTTATGGAAATATCCTCTATCCCTTGTAGTTTTGAAGTTTCATATATTAGTTTATCTATATCTTTCATCACCAGTGGTTCACCACCAGTATACCTTACTTTGTTAATACCTAATTTTTCTGATACTTTTACTATTTTTAAAATTTCTTCAAACCGAAGTATATCCACATGTTCTAATTTTTTCATGCCCTCTTCTGGCATGCAATATATACATCTTAAATTACACCTATCAGTTACTGATATTCTTAAATAATTGATATTTCTCCCATGACTATCTCTCACAAAACCATCTCCTAAAATTCAATTATTTCCGCTAGATTCTAGCGCACTCATTAGCTTCCCCTTTAAGTATATCAATACCATGTGGAATTGCTTCAATTATAAATTGAAGATTTTCTACAGCACCTTTGGGACTACCAGGAAGATTTATAATCAAGGTTTTTTTACGTATTCCTGCAATACTTCTTGAAAGCATAGCCTTTGAAGTAATTTGGAGTGATTTCATTCTCATAACCTCACCAAATCCAGGTACATATTTTTCAATAACATTTTGAGTTGCCTCAGGGGTGACATCTCTTTGTGAAAATCCTGTGCCTCCATTAGTTAGAATTAAATCCACTTTAAGATCATCACATAAATAAATCAATTCTTTTTCTATTTCATCTTTTTCATCAGAAATCATTTTATAGAAACTTATAACATATCCCTTGCCTTCTAATTCACTTCTTATTGCAGGACCTGTCCCATCAATTCTTTCTCCACGAGAACCTTTATCACTCATAGTTAATATTGCAGTTTTAATCATTTTCATCGCCCCATTTTTAAAATTTGCCGAATTTAATTGTATGTATAATACTACATTTTCTTTATATTCTTTATTAGAACCCATCACTTTTATATCTTGTATAAAAAATCACTAATCGTTTACAATTTTGAGCAAAAGATTAAATTTTCTTTAATTATTACTAAATTTAACTTTATTATATCATTATTTTATCACATTTTTAATCAACTTACCTTGTAATCTTATTATTTTTATTTGTTTTTTGTTTAAAACTTCTATAATTATTGATACAATTAGAATTATAGAACTAATTGAACAAAGATAGTGTTTACACTATCGATAAAGTAGGAGGAATAAAAATATGAATGTAGCTACCTATAAAAATTTGCTAGTCGAAGTTGAAAAAGGTAACAATTGCGTTATGATTACAATGTTAAATAACAAAAATTATGAGAATAAACCGTCCCGTAATAAATTTTTTTTTACTGAAGAGAATCTGAGCAATCATAATCACATATCTGATCTAGATAAACTACTTTACGAAAAATCAAAGTATGCTTTAGAAACCGGCAATCTTCAATTTGTTAAAACATCTGAAAATGAAACTTATTTAATTGAACCATATTTTCCTGAGCCACGATTAATAATTTTAGGTGGTGGACATATTGCCAAACCCTTAGCTGAATTTGCCTCAAAGACAGGGTTTTCAGTTACAGTTGTTGATGATAGACCCTCATTTGCAAATAGCGAACGATTTCCTACTGCGCAGAAAGTAATTTGTGAAAGTTTTGATAACTGTTTCGACTTAATTAATTTAAATAAGTCCGCCTATGTTGTTATTGTAACTCGAGGTCATCGACATGATATGGACTGTTTAAGGCAAGTTTTAAAACATAATACTGCATATGTTGGAATGATTGGTTCAAAACGACGCGTTAAAATTGTTATGCAGCAAATGCTAGACGATGGATATTCAAAGGATAAATTAAACAAAGTCAATGCACCTATAGGTCTTAAGATAGGCGCAGTTACACCTGACGAAATAGCGATTTCTATTATATCACAGGTAATTAGTTACAGAAGACTTGGCGATACAACTGCTATTACTAATCCTATAAAGACCAATTGGCCGGAATTTGATCATGATGTATTAAATGAATTATGCCAAGAAGCAAATTCTCCTGGAGCAATGATTACAATTATTTCTACTAAAGGATCAGTTCCAAGAAATGCTGGAGCTAAAATGCTTGTGTGGCCCTTTGGAAAGATCTTAGGGAGCATCGGCGGAGGATGTAGTGAAGGCGAAATAATTAAAACCGCCCGTGATTTAATTAAGGATGGTGGATATAAACTTCAAAGCATAGACATGACAGGTACCATCGCAGAAGATGAAGGTATGGTATGTGGCGGAATTATGGACGTAATAATAGAGACTTTTTAAAAATAGAATCCATGGTAATTCGTTAATTGCCATGGGTCCTATTTTAATTTAAACGATATAATTTTCGTTTAGTCATTCCATTACTAATTTCAATATTGTTAAGTAAGCCACCAAATTCTATGGATATGTTGTTATTTTCCATTAATAAACCTAAGTACTTATCTTGCCTAATGCAATTTTTAATGTTATTAAATTTTATAGGTATTTGCGGGTTTACTGGCTTTACGCTTATACTAAGCACTCTATTTTCTCCATCATTAATGCTAACTGTGTAATCAAGCACATTATCAATTCCAAACATAACTTCATCAATCATTCCTATAGAAAGAAGCTTCCCATCTTTTAACTTTAAATATTCGTTAACTCTTCCTTTTACATAATCCATTCTTTTAAATATATTACTACAAGAACAATTTTTAGGCAATAACCTAGCAATATCTCCAGTTCTGTACCTTATAAGTGGCATTGCTTCTCTCCTAAACGTTGTAATTACCACTTCACCATAACTACCCTCTTTAACATTTCGCCCAGTTACTGGATCAATGATTTCAGTGTATAAATCCACATCTCGCATATGGTATCCATTTATAGCACTACATTCCACTCCGCCTCCATACCCCATCTCAGTCATTCCATAATGAGTAAATACTTGACAACTAAAGGCACTACTCACAGCAATACATAATGTTCTTGGCACATAGTCTCCACTTAAAAGGACGCTTTTTAGTTTCAAATTTTTATACCTAACATCAGTGAGTTTAATTTTTGCGAGATAAAATACTTGAATTGGTAACCCTACAATACAATCAATGTTTTTTGATTTTATTGTTTCTAAAGCATCCCAAACATTAAACACAGGTCCATATATAATTCCCTCACAGCCTGCTTCATTAAGTCCTTCCTTTAAAAGTTGACCTATACTATGGGAACTTTTTCCTGGCATAAATATAAGTACTCTTTGACCTGGAGTTACAATATTAAGCATACCGTATTTAAAAAAATCGGATGTAGCTTTAAGATCATTTTCAGTAAAAAAAATTCTTTTAGGATTTCCCGTAGTTCCCGAAGAAGTCATTGTTACAATCCTTGAAATTTGGTCAAGTGTTGTACATAAAAAACTTTTTGGATTTTCCGCTAAATCATCTGAAGTAGTAAAAGGTACTTTTTTAAAATCTTCAAACGATTTAATCTCATCACTAAATATATTTTTTAATTTTTTCCCATAAAACTTGCTTTCTTTTGAGAGATTAATAACCTTCCTAATTTCCCCTAATTGATATAATTTTAAGCTTTCCTCAGAAAGTTTTTTATCACCAGTTTCCATAAGGATTCTATCTTCCATCCATTTTTCATATAGTGTTTTAAGCATATTACACACTCCATATTACTTATCTATTCAAGCTTTCCTCTGCCCTCAATAGACAAAGTTTTGAGATTGATCCCTTCTACAAAAAAATTAGATTCATCAAAATTTATAATATTAATACATCCATAATCTTGCTTTATATTAAAAAGATCCTTTAAATCTAAGTTTAAAAGGTTACAAAGCAATGCTCTAATAAAACCTGCATGACTACAAATAACAACATTCCCTTTTGTAGAATAAATTATATAATTAAGAATCTTTATTGCCCTTTGCTGACAAGATCTAAATGATTCACCATTAAGAGGTGTAAAGTCCGCTATGTTTTCTCCTCTTTTTTTATAAACTTCTGGATCTTTATTTTTTACTTCATCAAAAGTTAATCCATCTAAATTCCCCATATTTATTTCTCTAAGTTCTTCTAAAAAAGTCACTTCTCGATCTGGAAAGGCAATATTTACAGTACTCTTGCACCTAATTAGATCACTACTGAAAATATTGTTAATAATTACTCCACTCTCCATAAAAATGCAGGCTAATTGCTTTGCATCATTTATCCCCTTAACAGAAAGCCCGCAATCTGTATGTCCCAAATACCTTTTTTCTCTTCCATATTCAGTTTCTCCATGTCTTAAGATATAAATATTTCTTTTCAAAACTTATCACTAATGTTTTCTAGTTTTGCCCCTAATATACTTTCAACTTTTTCCTTAAGTATTTTTGCATTAATATATTTTTCATTTACTTTTTCAAAAATATCTGGCACATCCTTATATCTACTAAATGAGTCTTCAAATCTTTCCTTTAATGTGACTAGTGTTTCCCCATTAAATAGTTTATCGCAAAGATAAACTATTTCTTTTTCACCTATTTCATATTTAGTCTTTAGCGACATATGTTCATTAATAATTTCCATTGGGCACTTATATCCAAAACCTTCAACAATTTTTGCTCCTCGCAAAGCATGGTTTTTCGATCCCTTAGCTACATCATGAAGTAGTGCACCAGCATAAATACAATTTATGTTTAACTTATATCCATTAGCATTAAGTAAAAGTGACACTCCCTTTGCAAATTCAGCTACTCTCTTCATATGATTTATTGTTTCTAGTTTTACATTACATAATCTTAATATCTCCATACATTCTTTATAATCAGGACAGGGATATACCGAAAGATGCTCTAAAAGAACTTTAAAATCTTCTTTAGTATCCATATCAAGTAAAACACCCCTATCAGCAACTGTCTCATAATACCACTGTTTTTTATGCTTATTGAATAATTCTCTTAATCCTCCTTTAGGATTACTATTTATTATTTCTTGCGTTAGTGAGTATGGAACTAATGTGGGATGACCTGTTTCCTTTTCGAATATAGGAAATAATATGCCACCTTTAATTTTATCATAACTTTCCATCATTTTCTTAACAGTGTGATCTCTCACGGAAGGGATATCTACAGGTAATATAAAAAACGCATCTGTTTCCTTTGTAAGTGATTCTACTCCAGCTATTATTGATGAGTACATACCTTCACTATATTTATCATTGATTACAACCTTAATATCGTTTAATCCAATTTTAATATCACACAATTCCTTTTCTATACGATCATTCAAATAGCCTGTAACTACAATAATATCATTTATTCCGCAGTTTTTGAAAAGTTCTATACATCTTTGAAGTGGAGTTTTACCAGCCAAATTAATTATTGGTTTAAAGCTCCCCATCCTTGTCGAATATCCTGCTGCAAGTATTATAGCAGCATAGTTTTTCATGTAATCCTCTCTCTTCCTATCTATATAATTTTTTTTGGTCTAAGGTAGTAATATTGTATGCACAAAATGGAATTAAATTGCCCTCTTTACTAACAATATGAATACAACAATCCTTTAACCTCTGCGTATCTACATTCCAAGCATCTTGAAATGCCATACCTGATATACTGAAAAAGCCATTTTTTATCTTCTGATTCAATTCTTCAAATGAATTTTTCTTTGGTATGTATTTGTTTATTTTCACTCCGGACCAATTTCTCTCAACGAATCTTTTTGATTTTTTTGACCCTTCTTTGCCATTTTCTTCACCACAGCATTCACTTTTTTTACTTACGGTAATCAGTTTTCCATCTACTGATATGTAATTAGCATGAAAAGAACAATATGCATTTTCACAACCAGAAGGAGCAAAATCTAAAAGCTTAATTTTATAATCACTCTGCTGGACTATTTTAGATATAACTTCTGGAAGAGTAATTCTATCTTTATCTTCCGGCAACTTAGGTATTCTACCAAAATAGCTTACTGGTTGAAAATGCACCCCTCTTACAGTTGGCGAATTTTTTAATCCAAACTCAATAATATCCCAGAGAATATTATCATTTTTATTAGGCACCACTGTGCATACAAGAATTACACCAATCCCTAATTTTGCACTATATTCTATAACTTTTAGTTTATCCTGTATTGTATCTTTAGAATTAAACTGTAGAAAAATTGATTTGAGCCCTGCCTTTTTTAGTTTTTCATAATAACTATAATCTTTGAGGTTAATACCATTTGTGTTTAACTGGATAAATTTAAAACCCATGTTTGTTGCTTTAGATATAATCTCATGAAGATCTTCCCGCATCGTAGGTTCTCCTCCAGAAATCTGAAGATTATAAGGGCCACCGGCTTCAATAATTCTCGAGTACCACATTTCTATAGTTCCCATATCTGGGTCAGTTCCATTTCCATGTGCATCGGCAAAACAAAATTCGCAGCTCAAATTACACCTTGAGGTTACTTCAATAAGTACCGTGCAAGTATGTTGACGATGCTCACTACATAGCCCGCAGTCATGGGGACACCCCTTTTCTACCTTAGTATATGGCACCATTGGATAAGCTGGGCTCTTGTTTCTTTTCCAAGAGTCATAACTTGGCTTACCCCTCCAAATAACAGTCTTAAAAAAGCCATGCTCTTCACAATTTTTAGTTAAATATAAGTCGTCGCATTCTTTAACTACGGTAGCCTTGACTATTTTTAAACACACCGGACAAATACTTTGTGTTTCTTTTATTATTTCATTCACTTTACATACCCTCTCATCCTATATAACTATATTCTTTTAAGATCTCAGCGATTTTATTGTAAGATTTTTGAATCGCATTACCACATTTTATTGGATAAGCCTCATTATGATTCATATCATTAAGGACGTCTACTGTTATCATATCAACACACTGAGTGCTTTCAAACTCCTCTTCAAACCATTCTACATATTTTTGAATCATCCCTTTTAAATTACCATCACGAGTTTGAGTATCTATACCTTTCCCTGCGTAAATTCCAAATAGACATGCTCCTCCAGTAACAATGCCACAAGTCTTTCCAGTATTCCCTACTCCTGCGCAAAGCCCAGACATAGCCTTTACTAGTGGAACATTTTCAATTCCATTACTCTCAAGATACATAATTATAAGTATTTGACTACAACAATATCCAGAATTCGCTAATTTAAACATTCTAAATGCATCTGCCCCCATTATAATCCCTCCACTATTTTTTCTTAGCAATAAGCAAAAAATATCCTGGTTTGCATAACGTAAGTTTTTCTTGAAAATCACCACAGCTATTACAAGTTGCTACTTCCCAGAATTTTGCCATTGAACCATATTTAAATATTATTTCCACCATAAGTTGCCTAAGCAAATCCGTCCAATCCTCAAAACATATTATTTCAAAACCAACACTTACAATAACATCTTTTAATATATCTACATTAAAAAGGCCCCTCATACAACTATTGATATCATGTTTTTGCACTTCTTCAAGGTATTCTGGTCTTCTTGCATAGACATCTGATACAATAAAATATCCATCATTTTCAAGGACTCTATAGCTTTCCCTTATTGTCTCCTCAAAATCATCCATAAGGGACATAGTACACTCAGCCATAACCCCCTTAAAAAATTCATTTTTATGAGGCAATTTTTCTCCTCTCCCAAAATCTATTTGATGATTACCATACTTACCTTTGCCAAGCTCCAATAACTTTAATGAAGGATCAACCCCAAAAGCATTTAGCTTGTATAGTCTTTTAAGCCTTTCCACTGTTACTCCCATTCCACAACCAACGTCTAAAATTTTATCATTAAATTTAAAGTAACATATTTTAACAGCTCTATCAGTAAGAAAAACTCCACCTGGCCTTAGAGTATCTCCTGTTGCTCTTATCATATCTTCATTCTCAAAAACTGAGCAGCCTTTCATTTGTCCTCCAAACTCTTTTCTACTTCAAGCATTTGACCAGCTGCCAGCTCCTGCGTTATTAGAACATTTTTACATTTAGGGCACTCAAGTAATTCAATCTCAAAATTTCCTCCAAGGTACTCTGCTTTCACAGGTCCCTCCTCAAGATTGCCCCCACACTTAGAACAAACCCATACACTTTTTTTATTTTTGTTATCTTGTTTCATAGTCATACCCCCTTTACTTCCATTCTATGGCTGTAAGCATTAATAATATTAAAGCTATCATTTACCTTTTGGTACTCTACCCAGAAGGTTATATTTACAAACCTTTTCCATGCAAGAATGTGACCATTTTCCGGATTATAGAAACTATCATTAGATTTCTCTGCATAACCTATTACTCTCTTAATATCTCCCTCAAGAATAAGCTCATCTTCAATCTTATCTCTTAATTCCTGTCCAATAACTATTTTTAAGTCGTTGTATTCATCCTTTATTTCCATTTTCTCACCCCATAAATTATCTAGTAATTCTTTCTTAAGCTTAAATCTATTTGCTCTCCTATCAGATAATGTTGGAACTTTCATGTCTGAAATTTCCTCTTTACCACTTCCATATATAAGATCTAATATATGATAAGTCTTTTTCCCTTTTAATACAAATAGATCTCTACACATAGCACAATAAGCAAGAAAATCATTCTCTGAATCCTTTATTCTGTCCTGAGTTACTTCCCTGCTAAACTCCTTATTTGTATAATATACAAGCCCTCCATAACCACAACATTTAGTCCTTTCCTTTGTAAACTCTGGCTCTTTAATTTCATAATGGAGCCTTTTAGCAATATTTCTTATACTCTCTTGAATCCCCTTCTCATTTCTAGTGGTACATGCATCATGTACAGCTAATGTTTTACCATTTCCCGATTTAGCACCAAGTGGAATACCTTTTTCATCGAATACCTCCCAAAGAGACTTAATTCTTATATTCTTTAAACTTTCTCCAAAATTACTAAAACATGTAGAACATGCTGTTATGACAATAGGGTTACCTAACTTTTCTAAATTTGATTTAATTTTTTCTATACTACTATCATATTGTTCTTGCCTACCTGCCCACTTAGCCGGTGCCCCACAACACCCTAAATATAATCCAACACCACCATCAAGTTTTTCCATTAAATAATTATATGATTTAATAACATACTCTGAATAACTGGCACTTAGTTGACACCCAGGGTAAAACACGTACTTACTATTATTCATGCCAGGTTGATGTTTTATTAATTCAAAATATTTACTATTAGTAAATTCCATGTCTTTTAAAGCAAAATCATGAGTTGAAAGTGGCATTTTATTTCTAGAAACCATGCTTATCCTTGTTTCTTTGATTATATCTGCCATATTTATGGAAGTAGGGCATACAGCTCCACATAGACCACACTCTGTGCAAGAATTTATTGTTTTATTTGCATAATGATCTCCAAGAATAATACGTTCATTTTGGTTTATGGTTCTTATATACGCTTTAGGATCCAATTTCACCTTTTGGAGATGAACACAAGCTTTAACACATTTATGGCATTCACATTGAACACATCTTAGAGCTTCATTAATTGCTTCCTGCTTTGTAAAAGCAACATTTTCAGGCTTTATTCTCGGTGATATTTCCTCGTTTTCCATATCTACCTTAAGAATACTTTTGTAAGCCCCTTCTTTTGCTCTAAGTGCTGTAAGAGATTTTTTATATACAAATCTATCTATAGACACTGCTGCGCATCTTCCTGTTTGTACTGACTGTATAACAGATTCACATCCGCTAACTATTCGTCCACCAGCAAAAACTTTTTCTATTTCTGTTTGCATAGTCACTTCATTTACGGAGAATTTCTCATTCCATTCTCCGCTGCCAATAAAAACTGCATCATAATCCAGAGTGAGGCCTTTTAATTTTTCAGGAGTAATTTCTTGGTTTAATTTTATTTCAATGCCTTGCTTTTCTAATTTAATAACTTCTTCTTTAATTAGTTTTGGATTAAGTATTATTTCAGGCATTTTTAAAAGTGATCCACCTATTTCATTTTCTTTTTCATATATATCAACACTATACCCTTTTTTATTAAGGTCATAAGCACAAGTAATTCCACTTATACCGCCACCAATAACCGCAATTTTTTTATCAATCTTAGGTATAGGGAGTGTTTTGATTTTTGCACCACCACCATAAATTATAACTGCCTTTTCAAGCTCATGAATTGAGATAGCATTTCCATTAATATTAGTTACGCAGAGATTTTCGCAAGGATGATCACAAACCAATCCTATTATATTAATAAATGGCATTCTTTTACTCAGTATCCTATATGCCTCTTCAAAATTTTCTTTTCTTACCTCGCATATAAATGCTTTCACATCAACGTGAATTGGGCACTCAGTAACACATGTAGCAGGATTATCATTTATGCATAACTTCTGCATGGAAAGAAGTTTCTCTAAATCCATATGTTATTCCTCCAATATTGTTTTAAATGGAACCTAAAATGAATTTTTATATTTCACTTTAGGTTCCACTAATAAACAATAATTATTTATTTAATTTTTTAATTCCAGCAAGAACTTTTTCTGGATAAGCTGGAAGGTGTGTTATTCTAACTCCACAAGCATTATATATTGCACTTATGATTGCTGAATGAGGAGATGATAACGGCATTTCACCGGCACCTGCTGCTCCATAAGGTCCAAGTGGTCTTGGAGTCTCAAGATATAATAATGTTATATCATCAGTTACATCTTTAATCTGAGGAATTCCACAACCAGTAAGTGTTGTATGCTTTTTAAGATCTTCGAAATCCTCATATAATGCAAGACCAATACCTTGAACAAGTCCTCCAAGTATCTGACCATCAACTACAAGTTTATTTATAATAGTTCCTACATCTGAAATACATGTTAATTTATCAACATGAGTTTTCCCAGTAGTCATATCTACTTCTACTTCTGCGAGTAAAACTCCATACATATAAACTGGGAATGGGTCGCCTTGTCCTGTTTCAACATCACATGCAGTACATGGTGCAGTCCATTTTCCATCATATCTTGTTGGTTTTCCCTCTGCAATCTGTTCATCATAATCTCTGTATGTTCCATCATCTTTCTTAAGTCCTTCAAGTAAATTTTCACAAGCAACTCTAGTAGCATTTCCAGTAAGAACATTAGAACGACTTCCACCTGCCGGACCACTATTAGGTGTAAAGTTCATATCATTTAATATAAGTTTGATATCTTCTGGTTCATAACCAGCTTTTCTTAATGTTTCATGTGCCATGGTAAGTGTACCCATATCTGCTCCTTGACCATGATCTTCCCATGAGTTAGCAACAGTTACACCCTTTTTAGTTATCTCCACCCATGCCTCTGATGAATCTGCTCCATCAAGCCCACAACTATACATAAGAACTGATATAGCAGAACCATATTTCTTATCTACACTATTTTTATTTTTTTCTTTATCATTTTCCTTGGCTTTAACGTAATATGGTCTGATTTTATCTAACAATTGTGGAATCACATATACATCAAGTTTACAACCGTTTGGAGTTACCTCCCCTTCTCTTAGTGCATTATCATATCTAAGTTCAAGTGGATCTACATCCATCTTGATTGCGAGCTCATCCATCATTTGTTCTGATGCAAATAAAGCTTGTGGTGAACCAAACCCTCTAAAAGCTGCACCCCAACCATGATTTGTAGCAACAGTTCGACCTTCTCCACGAATATTGTCTATTTTGTAACCGGCACCGATAAATTGAGATCCTCTTGTTGTAACAAGGTCACCAAATTCACAATAAGGACCGTGATCACAAGACCAATCTGTTTCTAGCGCTTGTAGTTTTCCAAATTTATCTGCACCTAATTTTACATGCATCCAGAATGGTGATCTCTTTCCAGTATAAGTTATTTGTTGATACATATTAAATTCTAAATATACTGGCTTTCCTGTATCCATTGCAGCAACAGCAAGTAAAGCTTCAATTGTAGGACTAAATTTATAACCAAAAGTTCCACCTGTTGGATTTTGTACAATCATTACCTTATCTAATGGAAGTCCAATACCCTCAGCAATCATAAGAGCATGGAAATGTAATGCAATACTCTTTGAATGAATTATTAACTTGCCTTCTTCATCGAAATAAGCAAATCCTACATCTGGCTCTATTGGAAGATGTGGTTGTCTTCCTACATATAAATCATCTTCGACAACATATGGTAGACTTTCCATAAGTGGTGCAGTTTCTTCGCCCTTAACAACCTTTGTTTCAAAATATATATTTGGTGTCCCTGGATGAATTTCTATAGCATCTTCTGCCATAGCAGCTGGTGCACTCATATATGCTGGTAATTCTTCGATTTCAACAATAACTTTTTTAGCGGCGTCTTCTGCATGAGTAGGTGTATCTGCTAGTACCATTGCAATTGCATCACCAAATTGAAAAATTTTCTTGTCATTTAAAATTGGTCTTTCAAGTCCATCACCTTTATTTGATGGGAAGGCTAAACCATTAATTCTGTTTGTTCCCTTTACATCCTTATAAGTTAAAACTCTATATACTCCAGGCATAGTTTCAGCCTCAGTAGTATCAATAGATATAATATTTGCATGAGAAACCGTAGCTTGAACAAGTTTTATATGGAGAGTATCCTCTGGAAGCGTTAATCCAAGATCAGCTCCAAATTCCCAAGTTCCTGTTACTTTTGCACAAGCAGAAGGTCTTACTGTCTCAGTACCTACTAAACTTGCACCTTCTGGAAGTTTTAGCCACAATTGTTTCCTTGTGACCTCTCCACGCATAAGCTTTGCAGCTTCCATTACTGCATCTACGAGTGGAATATATCCTGTACATCTACAAACATTTCTACTTTTCTGAAACCAAGCTCTTACTTCTTCTCTTGTAGGATTATTATTTTGATCTAAAAGTGCCTTTGCACTTACAATAAAACCAGGAGTACAAAATCCGCATTGTGCCGCACCATGTATCATCCATGCAAATTGAATATCATGCAAATCATCCTGTGATCCGATTCCTTCAATTGTTGTTATTTCAGCTTCATCTGGTACCCTTTTCATTCTAACTATACATGATCTTACAACTTTACCATCTAATATTACATTACATGCGCCACACTCACCTTTTCCACAACCTACTTTGGTACCTGTAAGAAATAACTGTTTTCTTAAAACATCAGCGAGTGAAATTTCTGGACTAACTATGACTGTTCTTTTAAGACCATTAATATTCAGTATTTTTTTTAACATTTTAACTCCCCTTTTCTTTCTTTATTTAAAAAGGTGCAACCTTCATTTATAAAGGCTCATCCCATTTATTAACATTTACCAAAACTGCAAGTTGGAAAATCACACACTTCACAATTAACACATAACCCACCATGACCTAGTTTTGTAATATCTCCCCTTTTTATTATTTCACCAGCTAAAATCTTAGGAAGTATAAGATCAAATACAGTTTGTTTATTGTACATAACACATCCTGGAAGTCCAAGAACAGGTATATCACCCATGTATGCCATTAAAAACATGGCTCCCGGAAGTACAGGTGCTCCATAAGATATAACCTTTGCTCCAGCTTTCCTTATTCCTGCAGGCGTAACATCATCAGGATCTACTGACATACCTCCAGTAACAACAACCATGTCAACACCTAGTGTAAGTAATTCATTTATAGCATCGGCAATCATACTCTCACTGTCTGTTACAATGATTTGTTTGATAACTTGACTTCCAATGTCATTAATTTTATTTTTAATGACAGGTCCAAATTTATCTGATATTCTACCACTATAAACTTCACTACCTGTGGTCACAATGCCCACCTTCATATTTTTTAATGGCACTACCCAAATAATAGGTCCTTCTTCTTTACAAATATTCTCGATTTGTTCAATTTTAGAATCTTCAATAAAAAGAGGTATTATTCTTGTACCTGCAATCACACTCCCTTCATCTACCACAATATCAGTATGTAAAGTTGCTACCATTGCCTCATCTATCATATTAATTTTTTCTAAAGCTTCAATATTTATTTTAAGTAAGCCTTTACACTCGGCCACCAATTTGACTTTACCTTCTGATGGCTTCGTGAAAACTATTCCCTTCCCAGCTGCCGCTCTTGCCATTCTTTCTCCAGCTTCATTTTCATGAATCATTCCTTCTTGCATTTCCCAAACATAAATATTCTTTTTCCCAATATCTAGCATTTTAGGTATGTCTTCCTCAGATATTACATGTCCTTTTTTAAATGCCACACCATGAAACTCTCCTGGGACAATTTTTGTTAAATCATGGCATAATACCATTCCTAATGCTTCTTCAACCGGAACAATTTTCATTTAAATCCCTCCCTCATCTCTAACACTTTTGTTAATATCTCTTAAGTTAAATTTTAAGCATAAAATTGTAAAATTGCAAGGATATTTTAAAATTTTATTCGAATTTTGTCGTTATTAATTTCACATTGTTCTTCCTTTAATTTATACCTATGGAATATTAATACATATACTATTATAACAACAAAAAAATAATAAAACTAGATACTAGTCACTTTTTTTTAGTGTCTAATATCTAGTTTACAGTTCATAATACAAGAATCATCTCTTCTTTTGCTACTATTTTTATATTTATCTTACTATTACTGAAACACCATCTGGTATTACAGATATGCTAGCATCTTCACCCTTTATCTTAAGGGCTCTTTCAAGTGCTTCTTCAAATGTAAACGCATGCTGCATATGCATTTTTTTTATCATCTGTGGGTCACACATATCTGAAACTAGGATTACGGTGAATTTATCTAATATCCGTGCAAGAATTTGGAATTCCCATTGATCTGGCGCAGTATCATTTCTTCCAACTTTAATCACCCTATCAAGAACTTCACGTGGGCAACTAGCATTTGCTATATTGTCATAAAAAGACTGGCCACCATGTCCATCATTACAAGCAGATACCATAATTATAACTCCGTTTTCCTTGCAAGTTGCTTCAGCTGCTGTCATACCTTTTACAGATTGATATATATTTTGATCTAGTGGGTATCCTCCATTAGTTGATATTGCAATATCTGCTTTAACAGCTTTCACAGATGCAAGTTCCATTACAAATTTACATCCAGCTGTATGTGCAAGTTCACTATCTCCTGCAAATGCATTTATAACATTTTTCTCGCTGTCAATAACAACATTTAATATAAATGCTAGCTTAGCTTTTTTAGCAGCGTATAACATATCCTTATGAATTGGATTATTTAAAAGAACTCCAGAACGTGCATACTCACTTGCTATAAATTCAGAGCAATGATTTGCCATAACTGTCTTTGCTGATGCCACTCCAGGAAGAACGCTTTTTCGTCCCCCTGAAAAACCTGCAAAAAAGTGTGGTTCTATAAATCCTTCTGAAATTAAAAGTTCAGCTTCCATTGCTAATTTATTAAGCAATAGCTCTCCACCTGAGGGGAGAATTCCAACGCTAACCATATTGCTATAATCCTCAGATACATGATTTATTATAACTTCATTATCTACAATTTCCTGTCCAAATTTATTAATCATTTCATCCCTTGTTGTAGGTCTATGAAAACCAGTAGCAATTAATATTGTTATATCAATTTTAGGGTTAGCTGATCTTATTCTCCTAAGTAATATTGGAAGTGTTACTTTACTAGGAACTGGTCTTGTATGATCACTAGTTATTAATACTAAGTTTTTTTTACCTTTAACTAATTCTTCTAATTTTACACTTCCAATAGGATTATCTAATGCCTTATTTACAATGTCCTCCTGAGTGCTTTCTACTTTGTAATCATGTGCTTTTGATTCTAGTATTGCCACCAAATTTTTGTCTGGTATTTCAACTTCCAAAAAACGTTTTGAATATGGTATTTTCACTTTAGTCATTTTTATTCCTCCCTACATTGTAAAGAATTTTGATCCAAAGTACACAATCAACCCTAAAATTAATACATATACTAAACAGAATTTTAAAGTTGCCTTTAATATCTTACCTTCCGCTCCTACAATCCCAGTAGCGGCCGTTGCAACTGCAATACTTTGAGGCGAAATCATTTTACCTGCTGTCGCGCCACCAGTATTCGCTGCTGCTAACCAATAAGGACTCATATGAAGATTTCTTGCAACCTCAACTTGAAGTGGCCCAAATAGTACGTTAGCCGAGGTATCACTACCAGTTACAAATGTTCCAAGAGCTCCTATTACCGGTGCAAATAATGGATAAAATCCTCCGGTTGCTGCAACTAGTACCACAGCAATAGATGTTATCATTCCACTATAACTCATTACCTTTGCTAGAGAAACTATAGCAAGTATTGTAATTGCAGTTTTAGACATTTGCTTGCAAGTATCCGTGAATACCTTTACTATTTCCTTAGACTTAGCTCCCTGAATAAGTCCCCCTATAAATGTTGCAATAATTATAAGTGTCCCAGGATTTGCAATCCATGTAAAAGTACTGATTTTTGCATGTGGACCAGTATATATTTGTATTGAAGTTTTTATAGCTGATAATGGTTTATTTATTGCTGGAACTAAAGTACTTGTTATTAATATAAAAGCTAATATTAATATAAATGGCACCCAAGCTAATAAAGCCCTTTTTACAGGTATATTAACTGCATCTTTAGCTGCAGTTTTTTTATAGAATATTTTAGCTATCGTAACTGTTACAATAATACATATTATTGATCCAATTAGTGCTGGAAGTTCAGCTCCAAGATATTTTGCTACTAAAAGTTCTGGCACTGCAAAAGCTAGACCTGATGCAATAGAAATAACCACGACTCCTTTTATCGCCTTCACACTCTTACCTGTAAGCATTACGAGTATCAATGGTAAAATTACAATTAACGCAAATAATTGAATTCCAACGGCATAACTTAAAGTAACTGGATCAATTGATGCAACCTTTGCAAGAGTTGTTACAGGTAGTCCTATTGCTCCAAAAGCTGTTGGCGTTGTATTTGCAATAAGACATATTATCGCTGCAAATATCGGATCAAACCCAAGTGCGGCTAAGATACTTGCAGGTATTGCAACTGCTGTACCAAAACCTGCAATTGCCTCGAGAAATCCACCAAAACCCCAAGCAACAATTAAAACTAGTATTCTTCTATCAGTTGTTATTCCTGTCATCATGTCCTTTATTACATCCATACTTTTGGTATGAATAGAAAGATTATAGGTAAACACCGCTGCTATTATTACGACAATTATTGGCCAAATTGCCATTGATGCACCCTCAACTGTTGCTGTAAGTGCCTGACCTATTGGCATTTTCCAAACGATAATCGCAAGTGCTATTGTAATTGCAAGCGTAATTGAACAAGTTTTATGTCCTGGCATTTTTAAAACACCAAGAGATACCATTAGCCATACAATAGGAATAAGTGCTATAAAAAATAATAAATACATATTCATTTTTTATTATCTCCTCTACTTAGTAAGATTAGATACAGTAGTGAAATCGACTACATCTTGATATTATATATCGCCAACATCTACAAAAGACATTGACGATATTATTCACTTTATTCACAAACTTTTTTTCATCTGTTTTTTATTTAATTTTAGTTATATATTATTTAACACCCATCCATCCAGAAATGACCATCATTTGAACTTCTGATGTTCCTTCATAAATTTCTGTTATTTTTGCATCACGCATCATTCTTTCAATTGGATAATCACTTGAATATCCATATCCACCAAATAACTGTAAACAACGTCTTGTTACATCACTTGCATTTCTAGAAGCAACTAATTTTGCCATAGCAGCGAAATGTGTAAATCTTTCATGATTATCCTTTGCACATGCAGCTTGATATACTAAAAGTTTTGAAGCTTCTGTATTTGCACGCATTTGAGCAAGTTCAAATTGTGTATTTTGGAATTTTGAAATAGTACGTCCAAATTGAACACGTTCATTAACATATTTTATAGTTTCTTCTATTGCACCTTCTGCAATACCAAGAGCTTGCGCTGCAACACCAATACGGCCTCCATCAAGAGTTGCCATTGCAAGACTAAATCCCTTACCCTCTACTCCTAAAAGATTTTCCTTTGGAACTATGCAATTATCAAAGAATAATTCACATGTAGAAGACCCTCTAATTCCCATCTTTAATTCATGAGTTCCAACAGTAAAACCAGGGAAATCTTTTTCAACTATAAATGCTGTAATACCCTTTGTTCCCTTACTCTTATCTGTCATAGCTAAAATAATATATATATCTGCAAATCCTGCATTAGTAATAAAGATCTTGCTGCCATTTAATACATAATGGTCTCCTTCGAGTACTGCTGTTGTCTTTTGGAGTGATGCATCAGTTCCGGCAGAAGGTTCTGTTAATCCGAATGCACCTAATTTTTCACCTGAGGCAAGCGGTTTTAAATATTTCTGTTTTTGCTCCTCTGTACCATATGTGTAAATCGGTGTTGCACAAAGACTTGTATGTGCTGAAACAATAACACCTGTTGTTGCACAAACTTTAGATAATTCTTCTACACATTGTACATAACTTAATGTATCCATTCCAGCTCCACCGTATTCTTCAGGAAATGGAATTCCTAGTAGACCCATTTCAGCCATTTTGGGTATATTTTCTGCTGGGAAGCGCATATTTTCATCAATTTCTTTTGCGATTGGTTTTACCTCTTTCTCTGCAAATTCGCGATACATTTCTTGTAATTGTTGGTTATTTTCATCTTGTATAAAATTCATATCAATTACCTACCTTTCTTTTTTTTATTTGTGTTTGTCAATTATGTTTTATTAGTTGACACCGTCTATTGGAGAGCATACTTTACCTGGATTCATAATAGAATTCGGATCAAAAGTCTTTTTAATACCTTTCATTAATTCCATATTTACTTTTCCAACGCACTCTTCTAAATAGGTGATCTTTCCACTACCTATTCCATGTTCTCCTGAAACAAGTCCGCCACAATCTATTGCTTCTTTATAAATAATATCAAAGAATTTCTCAACTCTTATTTTAAATTCTGCTTCATCTAAATCATTACTACATTGGTATATGTGAAGATTTCCATCGCCTGCATGTCCAAAACTCTTAATAGTTAATCCACACTCTTCGCCAACCTTATTTGCAAAAGCAAGATAAGAAGCAATTTTGTTTATTGGAACTACCACATCACATTCATCTAATAATTTTGTTTCTGCAAGAATTGCATCTAAGAAACTAGAACGTGCAGCCCATGCATCTTTAATTTTTGAAGGTGTATCAGCTACAAGAACATCAATTGCTCCTGCTTCTAATACTATTTCACTTGCTTGTTCAATAAGATCATTTAATTCATCTTCACTACTTGCATCTAAAGTAACAAGTAAATAAGCATTTGCAGTTACCCCATTAATTACTTGAGGGAATACACTCTTTCCAATATATCTTTCACTACATAAAACAATTTCTCTTTCCATAAATTCCAATGCTTGTGGATTCATGTGTTCCATTTTAAATTTAGGAACAGCAGAAATACAATCATCTAGATTTTCAAAAGGAATAATTAAACTTGCAACTTCCTTTGGTGCTACAATTGTTTTCAAAGTAAGTTCTGTAATAATTCCAAGAGTACCTTCTGAACCAATCATTAAATTCAAAAGGCTGTAACCTGAACTTGTTTTTGATACTGTAGCTCCAAACTTAGTAATTTCTCCTGTTGGTAGAACAACTGTCATTGCGCGTACGTAATCACGTGTTGCGCCATATTTAACAGCTCTCATTCCACCAGCATTTGTTGCAACGTTTCCGCCTAAACAAGCGAGTTTTTCACCGGGATCTGGAGCATAAAGTAATCCTTGTTTTGCACAATCCTCTGCAAGATCCTTGAGAAGTACTCCTGCCTCTACATGAACAACAAAATTTTCTAAGTCATAAGAAAGTATTTTATTCATCTTTGTAAGATCAATCAAAACTCCTCCGAGTAGTGGAACTGCTCCTCCTGCAAGTCCTGTTCCTGCTCCTCTTGGAGTTACTGGTATCTTATTTTCATTACATATTTTCACTACTGCAGCAACTTCCTCTGTAGAGTGCGCAATAAATACAACTTGCGGAGCTTTTTTCCCATATATAGGCATTTCATCATGGGAATAATCTTCATTTATATCGTCACCAGTTAAAATATGTCCTGGAGCTGCCTCCTGTAATTGTAAGATTAATTCTTCTGTCAATTGATTATACTTAGCCATAATAATCCTTCCTTTCTAAACTTTTTCTTACTAGCTATTATTTATTGGTACTATGGTATGACCACTTTATTTAAGTTTATCACAATGTCTAAGACAATTCAATCATTTATACAAATTTTAAGTAAACATTTACATCGTAGATGTCAAAATAAAGATACACCATGCTTACACAGCTTTACCAAATGATAAAGCTGTTTCTTCTTTCATTGATAACATAAGCAATAAACTCCTTATTTTGCTTTTACTTTTTTCATTTCTTCAATCATAATTGGAAGAATTTCATTTACATTTCCAATAATACTTATATCTGCTATTTCAAAAATTGGAGCTTCCTCATCTTTATTAATTGCCACAATATACTTAGCACCTGTCATTCCAGATGTATGTTGTGTTGCTCCAGAAAGACCGCATGCAATATAAAGTTTTGGTGCTACAATCTTTCCCGATTGTCCAACTTGGTGTGTACGACAAATCCATCCATCTTCTATTGCTGGTCTTGTTGCACCTACTTCACCACCAAGCACACGTGCTAATTCTTCAACAAGTTTAAAATTTTCTACATTTCCCAATCCACGCCCACCAGAAACAATAACCTCTGCTTCTTCTAAATTAACAGTTTCACAAACGTCTTTTACTGTATCAACGATTTTTGCCTTAACAGCACTCGCTGGAATTTCTATTTCCTTCTCTGTAACCCCTGCATTTGAAACAGTCTCTGGCTTTGAAAAAGTTCCATTTCTAACTATAACTACAGCTGTGCCATCTACTTCAATGTGTTCTAAAATTGTACCACCATAAGCCGGCCTTGTGTATATAACTTTACCATCAGTTTTATCCATTCCTATTACATCACTTACAAATCCTAAGTCCATACGTCCTGCAATGCGTGGTGCAATATCTTTAGCAATTGCTGTATTTGCAAGTAGAAGAATATCTGGGTTTTGCTGCTTAACAATTTGTGATAATACTTCTGTCAAAGTATCACAGTCTGTAGCCGTTTCTGCAAAAATAACTGGAATTCCAAAAGTTGCTACTGTATCTGCCGCAGCCTTGTTACCTACTATAATAACTGTTCCTTCTGCATCTAATGCTTTTACTGCACTAATCAATTCAAGACTTCCGCCTAATACTTTTTCTCCATCTGTTTCAATAAACAATAATGCTTTCATAATTTCGTTTTCCCCCTTAATTAGATTGTTTTATCTTTTTTCATTTGCTCAATAGCAGCACTTACTGCTAGCGACGCATCTTTCTCTTGGATCTTGATACCAGCCTCTTTCTTAGGAGGCTGCACATATTCAATACAACGTACTTTGGCTTGTTTTACCTCTCCAATTTCTGCTGCGCAATAAATTGGAATGATTGCCTTACGACTTGCCATCTTAGTTCTAATACTAGGATAACGTGGATCATAATTGGGTTTGCTTACTGTTACTACAGCTGGAGATCCTACAGAAACTATATTATATCCTTCTTCAGTTTCTTGATGAACTTCCAAGCCACCCTCTTTCAAATTGATTTCAATTGCGCTACTAACAAAGCTTGTGTCCAATTTTTCAGCAAGTATGGCTCCTACCTGACCAGTAATTTCATCTGTGGATTCCTTTCCACAAAGAATTAAATCAAATTTTTCACCTTTGTCTTTTTCAATTTTATGAATAGCATCTGCCAAAACATGAGCTGTGGAATTAGCGTCTAAATCTGCATATAAATCATCTTTTACAGAAAATGCTTCCTTAGCTCCTACAGAAAGACAATTTTTTAATGTATTTAAAGAATCATCTGCTCCAACAGTTAATACACTAACATTTCCTCCATTAGCTTCTGTAAAACGAACCGCTAACTCTAATGCATATGTGTCAAATGCATTTGCTACCAAACTGACTCCATTTAAATTAGGTTTTTTCGTCTTATTATCCAAATGGATTTCAATAGAATCATCTGGAACTTGTTTTACACATAAAATAATATTCATACTTTCCCTCTCCTTTACACTTTTACTTTATTAAATCGTTTTCTTGATAGAACAATTGTATATTTAAATTTTTTATAAAGAACCATTTTATGAAAATTGTTTTGATTAATTTTTATAGAAATATTGTTTGGTGGTAGTATGGTACTACCACTTTATTTAATTTTATCACAATATTTAAAACAACTCAATGATTTATACAATTTTCTTTATTTCATAATTGGAGCATAACGATCTAACCCTGCTATACTAACCACGATTGGTTCAATTGATTTTCTTACTTCTTCGGAGCAGCCAGCATACAAGTGAATAAATTCAATATAAGATATCGCCAATATCTACAAAAGACATTGACGATATGCCATACTTTATTCACAAACTTTTCCTGGGTTTAATATATTTTTAGGATCAAATGCCAATTTTATATTTTTCATAAGTCCTACATACACAGGTCCTAATTGTTCTAACATATATGCTTTTTTTGCAAATCCAATACCAGGTTCTCCGGATACTAACCCTTTGAGTTCTCTTGATTTACTATACATCGCTTCAAATGCTTCTTTTCTCTCATCTGTATCCGTTATAAATACATCAAGAGCACCTTGCTCTAGGCAAATATTAGCTACACCTTCATAGGCTTTTTCTATTTCTTCTATTAATTGTTAAGTAGTTAACGATCTTTATCTTTTTTAAGTTAAAGTTGAAGGTAACAATGCTTATTTCACTCACCTCTGCTTTAAATAAACGTAAATATTTTTAACTAACTACTAAATTTTTGATAATAATTTCGCACTGTCATCGTTATTATTTATTCCTAACACAAAAATATTTTCATACTCATCTTATATAAAAAATATCAGTATAATCAAACCTTACTTCACCCATTATGTGCACATACACAAAATCAGCATTTTATATTTGTGCAATTGGATATTGATTATCATCTGCAAAAATATAATAATAGACTTATATTATTAAACGATCTTCTTATTTTTACTGAGTAACTATAATTAATGATATAGTGATTTGATTGTAATGATTAATAACATGTATCTCTTTTATATTTAAGAAAATAGGTAAAATAAAAGATATTACTTAGTGATCGCTCTTATAATGTTTGAGGAGCATTCCTGTTATTAATTAAAATGAACTTTTAAAAAAAGAGTACCTACTGATAAAATACAGCAGCGGGCTTTAAAACATTTCAGGAATGGTTAAAATTAGTTGCAAAAGAAAATAAAAAAAACAACATAATTGTAGGATTACAACCTACAGGTCATTACTGGTTCACATTTGGAAACTTTCTAAAGGAACTGGGGATTAAACTTGTTCTTGTTAACCCATTTCATGTTAAAAGAAGTAAAGAGTTAGATGATAACTCTCAGACAAAAAATGACCTTAAAGATCCAAAAACAATTGCAAAGCTTGTTATTGAAGGTCGGTATTCTCTGCCTTGCATTCCGGAAGAAATATATAGCGCGTTAAGAATAGCAATGGGAATGAGAGAAAGTCTTACTAAAAATTTAAGTATAATTAAAAATAAAGTAGATCACTGGTTAGACAAATACTTTCCTGAATTTGAGGTATTAGCTTTTCAGGTGCCTGGCGTCAAGGAGATGGTATCAATGAAAGGGGTAGGAATCATGACCGCCGCTGGATTCATTGCTGAAGTTAGTGACATAAAGAGATTTACACATCCAAGCCAAATTCCGAAACTTGCAGGTTTAAACCTAATTGAGAATAGTTCGGGTAAACATAAAGATAAAACAAGTATAAGTAACCGAGTTAGAGCTAGGCTTAGAGCACTTTTATTCCGTGTAATAATGCCATTAGTATCTAAAAATAAAGAGTTTAAAATGTTACATGAATATTATACAAATAGAAAAGTAATCCATTAAAGAAAAAGCAGTCATTAATTTTGCTATGTTGCAAGCTTATAAGAATATTTTTCACTATAATAACTAAAAGAGTTGAATATGATCCACAAAAATTAATGAAGGATACAGGATTTAACCTACAACTCAAAGTAGCCTAAGTTAGTTATCCACAAGACATTTCTATTTAGCAATATTTAAAATAATCCACAGCATGTCTACAGCTGATTTTTAAGCCAATAATTGTGGAAAACTTATAAAAGGTTCTCATTTTTAAATAGATCTTTGAAAAAAGAAACTGGGATTAGTCAGGTTTAAATTACACCATAAGGGCATAGACCCGGTCGAGGAGCACATACTGACATCTGCCTCTTGGATAGACTGAACAAAGGAATTTAGGACATAGATCCTTTGAGACATGGAAGGGTAGTTACCAGAGATAATGCGGAGATCCATCGTATCCATAATTTAACAAAAATTATAGTTCTCTTTAAGTCACCTATCTCTGCCCATATAAATGCAAAAATTCAATATATACCAAGAAGGTTTGTTTTTGAAATGATGAAATTCTAAGAATGAGTGAGATATAGAGAGGAAGGTTTTATTTTGATATTAAGTAAATCTAGTGTCACAAATATAAGAAATGAAATTGAGGTAGTTACTTTTCAAAGCAAATTATATTATCGGTATGAAATTGTTAAATACTTTGAATATTATTTAACAAAAAAATACAAACAAAATTATGTTACCAATGTCTGTCTTAAAAACGTAAATCAATACATTGATTGGTATTCTTTAAACAATATAAATAACTATTTCATATTAAGTAAAGATAATTATAATAAATATGGACTTTATCTCCAGAATTCAAAAGGGTATAAAAAAAGTACTATATTAAGTAAAATAGTATCCTTACGTAAATTAAATGAATTTTTAATAAAGTTCAATCAACAAAATGGTAATAAAGACTTTCCTAATCATCTAAAAAGAAATAATAATCAGTATAATTATTTAACGGAGTCATATATAAGGCTATGATAAATGAAAAATCGTTAATTTTGTATATATGCACATTAGTGTTTTTTTACAGCATATTTCTTTATAATTTTAAAGGAAGTGCAATTAATGTTAAAGGTATAAATATTTGAAAATACTATCATTAATATATTTATTTTGATCAATATTATTGCAACATCGTCTATATGTAACATTCAATACTGCCCTTCTCTCATGATGTTATAATAATTCTTAATGTGTTGGTTATAAAAATAGATATCCTATATAAATAAAATTATCGGTGTGCATATATACAAATTTAGTGATTAATGTTTGTGCAATTAGATATTGATTGTAATATAAAAAAACATGATAATAGATTTATATTGTTAATCAATTTTCTTGTTTTTACTGTGAAAATCAACATATACCAATTTGTATAAATACATAAATTACTACATATAAAATTTCAACAACAGTAAATAACTTAGATTACTGTTTAATATTAATTAAGGAGTGATAAATTTTGGTTTGTGATAAATTATTTTATAAGACTATATTTAAAAGCATGTTTACCGATCCATTTGAAATTAAGTTTTGGGACGGAATTGTAGATAAGTTCGGTGAAGGCTACTGGAATTACCATAAGTGAAGAGCAGTTTGAAAAGGCTACTGAAAGAATAAAATTAGAGGGATTAGAAAATTTGGTTGAAGTTAAGCTTCAGGATTACAGAGAAATAAAGAATGTAAGTTTTGATAGAATTGTTAGTGTAGGAATGCTCGAACACGTAGGACTAGAAAGTTTATCTGAATATTTTCATATAGTAAATGACTTATTAAATGATAAAGGCCTTTCTTTACTTCATTGCATAACAGCAGTAAATGAAGGTGGTAATAATACATGGATATATAAATATATTTTTCCAGGTGGACATGTGCCTGCAATTAAAAATATTATCACCGATATAGCAGGTCTAGAACTTGAATTAATTGACGTAGAAAGCCTTAGGAGACATTATGGAAAAACATTAGAACACTGGGCTGAAAATTTTGAAAGTGCCCTACCTATAGTAGAAAAGACTAAAGATGAAACATTTATAAGAATGTGGAGGTTATACTTAAATTCCTGTGCTGCATCATTCAATTGCGGTAATATCAATCTTCATCAGATATTATTTGCTAAAGGAGTAAATAATGATTTGCCTTTGACAAGAGACTACATGACTAAATAGGCAAAATTTTAACGAGTAGGTGAAAAAATGAAATACTTACGGCAATTAATGATTATTTTAATTCCATATATTGTTGGAACGGTATTACAGATAACATTACATTTGCCAATTCCAGGAGCGGTTATAGGACTTATTTTACTGTTTTTAGGGCTACAAATAGGAATAGTTAAATTCGAAATGATAGAAGAGCTTTGCGAGTTTCTTTTATCAAATATGTCCTTTTTCTTTATTCCTGCTGGAGTAGGTTTAATGACAGCCTTCGGTGTATTAAAAGGGAAATGGATATCATTTATTATTATAGTTGTTTTATCCACATGTTTGGTTTGGATTGTAACAGCTTTTGTAGTTAAAACTTTAAGGAAGGGACGTTAAAATGAATGATTTAATTACTTCACCGGTTTTTGGTGTAATAACATCTCTCATTGCTTATGAAATTGGAATTTACATAAAGAGCAAGGGAAGACTTTCAATATTTAATCCATTATTAATAGCAATTATAATATTAATATTTTTTCTTGAAAAATTCCATATCCCATATGCAGACTATAATAATGGTGGTCAAATAATTTCATTTTTCCTATTTCCTGCCACGATAGCATTAGCTTTGCCAATGTATAAGAAATTTGCTTTATTTAAAGAAAATGCTGTTTCTATACTTATAGGAATTTTTAGTGGAGCCATTTCGGGTTTTATATGTGTAGTATTTCTTTCAAAATTATTTGGATTAACTAATGTGCTTACAGAATCTTTAATACCAAAATCAATAACAACACCTATAGGGATCGCACTGTCTAAGCAGTTAGGTGGACTTTCGTCAATTACAGTTGTAGCTATTATAATGACAGGGATTATAGGATCTGTTGTTGGACCATTTTTGCATAAAATCTTCAAAATTAAAGATAAAGTTGCTTTAGGCATTGCTATGGGAGCATCCGCTCACGCATTAGGAACAGCGAGGTCTATGGAAATAGGGGAAATTGAAGGTGCAATGAGTGGCCTAACTATGGCTATTTCAGGAGTTGTCGCTGTTCTTTTATATCCCCTTTTATGGAAGATAGTTCTTGAAATATTTAAATAGTTTCTTGAAATATACTATGAATATTACAACGTTAAATCAATTCTATAAATGTAATGTATGTTGATTTAGGAGGTATTATAATTATGAAAAAAGATGAGCGTAAAGGGCCACTAAACAAATTATTTAATTCAATAGACAATTTTTTGTCTGATGAGAAAGAGCAGACATTAAGAAGTAAGTTGGGAAAAGAAATACGTGAATGCATTTTTACAGAAGATATAGTTGAAAAACTTTATAAAAATGATTTTACAGGTTTAGTTGATGATGAAGAAGAAATAGTAGTGCTTTATTCTATGATATTTCCAGTTTTCGTAGAGAAAGATAATGTTATATTTAGGTTGTATAAGCATAAAATTGAAGTTGATTTGTCGGATGAAATGAGCGATAGATACATTTACATATTTTCAGACGGGAGACTTACATCAGGATTGTTTCAGTGCTTTAAGCTTTATGATGATGAATATATTTATGGAGTAAAAAAAATAATAAATATGATTCCGGGTTTTAAGAACACTGTGACGGAGGCTCTAGTGAATTTAAATAATAATGGAGATTTCAATAAAGAAGAAATAGGAAATTTAAATGGTAAAGAAATAACAGCAAAAAATAATTACAATGAATTAATAGACTGCTTAAATAGATTTAAGCACTGACAATAATTTACAGGAGGTTGTTTTAGGAACTCTTAATTATTTTGTAGTAGCTGATGGATATAAAAATTTATATCCATCAGCTATGTTTTTTTGCTAGTGAATATAAAATTTTTGTTTAACGACTTCAGATCTGCGAGAGATGATTTAATCAGTAAAGAAACATAATATGCAATTAACCAGACAAGATAGATAACTACAAAATAAGATTATGTTTGTGAAATAAAACTAATTAGCTATATCCGTCTTAAAAAGATTAAGTTATAATAAATCCTATGTAACGCCATTTTAAAATAGTATACGCTGTATGTTATTTCATTTATATATAGTATGATTATCCCACAAAAGCTTGTAATTACTTCCAAACATAGCGCTTATGATATAATAATACCAAAATGACCACTTTAAGGAGGATTACTATGTTTTGCAAAAATAACACGCAACAAACTACATTTTTAGATCCCGTAGCCCAAATGCCCAAATATCTTTAAAATATTTTAAAGAATTGCTGGGCGCAGTCCTTTAGAGATTATGTTTTTCCTCAAATAAATGAGGAGCGTTTTTCTGTAATTTATAGTACTAATAATGCATCAAGACCCAACACACCTATAAATATCATTATTGCTTTACTTATGATAAAAGAAATATTTCAGCAGACTGATGAAGAACTTATTGGTTCTCTTCACTTTGATATAAGGTATCAATATGCTCTTTATACTACAGCTTATGAGAAACAGCCCGTTTCTATAAATACCTTAACAAATTTTAGAAATAGGGTTATTGAATATGAACAATCTTCATGGATTGATTTAATTAAACTTGAAGTAGAAGCGCTAGCTTCCGCTGCTGCAAAATATCTTTGCATTAATAACAAAAAAGTTAGGGTAGATTCTTTAATGGTTAGTTCTTCATGTAAAAAACTTAGCAGGATTGAATTAGTTTATTCTGTAAACTATAGGCTTATTAAAGACCTTAATGAATATAATAGTTCCCTTATTCCGGAGGAATGTTTAACATATCTTGAGAAAGGCAATAAAAATGAAACTATATACAGAACTCAAGATTTAAAAGCTACTTCTAAGTTATTAATTTTACTAAGGCATTCAAAACTGCTTTATGATGCTTGTTCAAAGTTAGATTCAATTATAACCGATAGCGAAAATTATCAACTTTTAGTTATAATGCTTAAGGATCAAACAACTATGGATTGAAATAATAAATTAACACCTAAGGGTGGTAAAGAGATATCTTCAACAAGCCTTCAAAATCCTACGGATCCAGATGATGCATATAGATTTAAGTATGCTGGAAATACTGGTTATGTTGCAAATATTGTTGAAACTTTTAATGATGATACAAGCATTATAACTAATTATGATCTTAAGCCTAATATATACAGCGATTCTAAATTTTCAGATGATGTTATAAAAGCTATTTCTGAAAAGAAAAAATCTGATGAAAAGATTCAGATGATTACAGCTGGTGCTTACTATGAACAAGCAAAATATTGAGTTAATACCCGGTGAACTAGTTGGAAGAAAACCATCCACAGATAAACTAGATTACAGTAAATTTGCTGTAGATAAAGGGAAAAATGTCCTCTTAAGAATGAATGCCCAATAAAGTCACAAAAGAAATTTAATACTATCAGCGTTAGCGAGAAAAGACGTAACAATGGTCTTCAAAGAGAAAAAATGTCTCAATCAGAATATATCGAGCTTATTAATAAAAGAGCGGGTGTTGAGGGTATACCATCAGTACTAAGGCGAAGATATAAAATTGACAATATTCCTATCCGTGGGCTACTTCGCTCAAAATTATGGGTAGGATTTAAAATTGCAGCATATAATTTTAAAAGGTTGCTAGTTAACATTCTCAAAAACACGGCTGACGCCTTAATTAAATTTTTTATTGCTATTTTTCTACTATTTTACAATATATTCAAGTGTAACAAGTTAAAATTTGGAATAATTCAGTATCCTAACGGATAAAACATAAGTTTTTGTGGTCCAATCATAGTATCTATTTTTATAACTTAATAGGAGATGTAATTAATGGAATTCTTAAGTACAGAATTAGCTAGAATTATTATTGAACGGACTATGAATGTTGTTAATTATAATATTATTATAACCAACACATTAGGAATTATTATAGCTTCAGGAGATAAGGAACGAATTGGAGATATACACGAGGGAGCAAAAATAGCGCTTAAAACAAAATTAGAATTTAAGGTTAGTGAACATCTAAGTAAAAAATTAAATGGTGTATATTCAGGAACCAACTTAATTATTGAGTTTCAAAATAACGTTATTGGGGTAATCGGTATTGCAGGGAAACCTAAAGATGTTTTAGGTTATAGTAAATTAATTAAAATGACGGCAGAAATGATGATAGAGCAAGAACATGCACTGAGGGAATTAGAAAGTAACAAGAAAATGAAGCAAGAGGTTATGCTAGCACTTATATCTAATAAACAAGATACGCTTCTCTTATTAGATAAATATATTAAAAGATTTGAAATCCCATACAATGATCCTATGCTTATTTTTATAATTGAAGTTAATTTTAAAGATAATCCAGACAACATTGATTCAAATGTATTAAATACAATAATAAACCTATTAGAAGTAACATTTATGGAATCACTAGCAGCCATAATTAATTCGGAAACCATTGTAGTATTACATAAATGCGTGCATATTAATAATGAAATTGAAGATTATAGTGAAAAACTAAAAGAAATTAATGAGAAAATATGTAACCAATTAGGCATTGTTGTAAAAATATCCACTGGAAAAACATATGAAAAGTTAACTGACATGTATAAATCTTTTAATATAGCTAAAGACACACTTATATTTGGAAAAAAGATATATCCTAATGATAATATTTATACTTTTAATTCACTAAAGTGTGAGATGTTGTTTTCTCAAAATAGTGAAGAATGGAAAATTAACGAATTAGAAGACACGTACAAACTAATATCATTAAATGATAAAGATGGGGTGTTAAGAGAAACCTTAAAAGTTTTAATAGAAGAAAATGGGGAGCTTAATAATGTATCCAGTAGGCTATTTATTCATAGAAACACTATTAGATACCGATTAAATAATATTTATAATATAACAAATAGAAATCCTAGAAACTACATTGACCTATTTTGGCTTTATAGTTCAATGCTTAACTTTTAACGACATTTCAGAAGGAAATGATTTAACTGAAACAAATTTGAATTTAAATAAAAAAGAATGTTTCTTCAAATGATTTTTTAATAATCTAAAGGGAGCATATCAGTTGATATGCTCCCCTTAGTTTATTTTAAATACTATTTTTCACTAGCAAGTTTTTTGTATCCTGCTAATCTTTCTTTAGCATCATTTTCTGTTTTGACAAATAATTCTTCTGCAACTTCTGGGAAACTTTTTGCAAGTGAAGAATATCTTACTTCGCCCATTAGGTAATCTCTAAATGAAGTAGTTG
>NZ_JAHLDM010000009.1:0-168182 GCF_018861295.1 Clostridium estertheticum
TAAAAATGAAAATTAAAGAACGTATGAAACTTATTCCATATGAATCTATGGTTGGTGGATCTATGATGATTACAGCAACTATAATATATGGGTTTTTAAAATAACAAGAAAATATGGATTTATACTTATTTATCCAATAAAAATATAGGTTAGGCGTGATATATATGAAACAGGATTTAGTTATTGTATTAGCATCAGATTCTTTTAAGGAAAGTATGACAGCTAAAAGAAGTTTGCACGGCAATGGAAAAGTATATTCTTTAAAAGTAGTTAGATTGCTTTGGAAAAAGGTATCGAATCAATAATGAAAATTTATACGAGGGGGCTAGTATGACAAATATTTTGCTAAGACTAATTGATTTTATTCGGGAGTTGGCATTTTCTATATCATCAGAGGTAGATTGCAATGTTAATATCATGGGTGATGGTGGAGAAATTATCGCATCAACTTCTATTGAGCGTATTGGAACAATTCATGAAGGGGCCAAAAGAATAATGTCTGGAGAAGTATTCGAGATTGCAATCTCAGCAGAGGATGCACATAAACTTCGAGGAGCTAAGCCGGGATATAATATGTCAATTATGTATGAGAATAAGGTAATAGGTGTTATTGGAATAAGTGGGGAACCTATCATTGTAAAACCTATTGCTAGAATAGCTTGTTCATTCATTGTTTCTCAAATTAAACAATATATGAAAAATGAATTGATAAATAAAACAATCGTTGAAATAATGTCTAGTATACAGCAAGTAGCAGAGGATGTCCAACAACAGGCAACTGCATCTCAAGAACAAGCATCTAAATTAAATATATTATCCGAAAATGCTGAAACTATAAAATCTAAACTAAATAATACTAATAAAATATTGTACTTTATAAAAGAAATTGCTGACCAAACGAATCTGTTAGGGCTTAATGCGGCGATTGAGGCGGCAAGAGCAGGCGAAAATGGAAGAGGATTTACTGTTGTTGCTAATGAAATAAGAAAGCTGTCAAAGGATAGCTCAAATTCTGTTGCTCAGATTAATGCTACCCTGAAAGATTTTAATAACTATATTACACTAATAACTAATACAATTGTTAATGTTTCTAAAAATTCATACAGTTTCTGGCAGTCAATGGAAGGTATTGCGAGAGAAATGGAAATAATTAAGAAAAATATGATAAATATTCACTGATAATAATGATCTTAAATGTGTGGGTTCTTAGTAGACTTTTAAAGTTGGATAAAATAAACATTATATACCGTGAAATCTTATTGATTAATATATAAGATTTTACGGTATTTTTTAGGACTATAATCTAAAGGTCTTTGTATAATTTATAAGTATATAACAAGTAGTTAATAATTCATATAATATAATATATTATGAAGATAGGGGAAATGCTAGAATAAATAAAATAATATTTTGAGGTAAGGTTGCAATGTAAACCTTTTAGGTATACAATAAAACTATACGGTTCAAGTATACATTTAAGAGCAATATTTCCAAGTATGGTTGATGGAGTAAAACGTATTAGGGAAGTTTAAGTTTATACAACAAGCTATTAATGAAAGGGGATAATTTCATGAATAAAGTTATGGGTTTAGATGAAGTGATGGAAAAGGTTCACGATGGAGCGACGATTATGTTTGGTGGCTTTCTAGGGGTGGGAGCACCACTTAAAGCAATTGACAAATTGGTAGAAAAAGGTGTTAAGGATTTAACTATAATATCAGCAGTTAATGCCTATCCTGGTCAAGATTTTGATATTGCGAGGCTTTACAAAAACAAGCAAGTTAAAAAATTAATTACTGCTCATTCTGGTACATGTCAGCTTGCACTGGAACAATTTAAGAACGGAGATATTGAAATTGAATACTTTCCAATGGGTAGTCTTGTTGAAAAAATTAGGGCAGCGGGTTCTGGATTAGGTGGAGTACTTACTCCTACAGGTGTAGGTACATTAGTTGAAGAAGGAAAACAAAAACTTATAATAGAGGGTAAAATGTATTTAATTGAATTGCCACTGAAGGCTGATTTTGCATTTATTAAAGGTTATAAAGGCGATAGATTAGGAAATATACAATATCGTGGCTTAGCCATTAATACTAATCCAATTATGGCAATGGGTGCGGACTATACAGTAGCAGAAGTGAATGAAATAGTTGATGTTGGTGGTATTGAACCTGAATGTGTAGGTACACCAAGCGTATTTGTACAGGCTGTTGTACAAGGATATTCATTTGATGAGCATAAACAAGTATATACTGATTTGTGGGTTAATTCTAAGCAATTAAAATAATTGATTATTTATAAATCTAAGGAGGTAATTGAATATGGAAGCAAGAGAAATAATTGCTCGCAGGGCAGCTAAGGAACTAAGTAATGGTCAAGTGGTTAATTTAGGGTTTGGAATGCCTACAGCAGTTGCCAATTATTTAGCTGAAGGTGTGGAAGTAATATTGCAATCAGAAAATGGTGGTTTACTGTTTGGGCCTACGCCAAAACTTGGTAAGGAAGATCCGGATGTTGCAAACGCTGGTGGTCAACCGATTAGCTTATTACCTGGAGCTGCAGTTTTTGACTTGGCTACATCATTTTGTATTATTCGTGGAGGGCATGTTGATGCCACAGTACTCGGAGCACTTGAAGTAGACCAAGAAGGTAATATTGCCAACTGGGCTATGCCACTTGCTCCAGAAAAATTTGCACCAGGTATGGGTGGCGCAATGGATTTAGTAAATGGAGCTCGAAAAGTTATTGCTACATTAAAGCATTCTAGTAAGAGTGGATCTAAGATATTAAAAAAATGTCTTCTTCCAATTACAGGCAAGGGAGTAGTTGATATTATCGTTACTGAAAAAGCAGTATTTGATGTAACACCTACTGGGCTTGTACTTATTGAGATGTTTGAAGGCCTAACTGTTGAAGACATTCGGAGCATTACAGATGCTGATTTTACAGTTTCTGATAAGGTAACCGTATATAGGGTATAGATGTAAAAAGCAGATAATATAACAGACAAGCAAGTTAAATATTCCAAACTGTAAAATGAGGTGTCTCAAAATGATTTTTTAATCATTTTGAGACACCTCATTTACATATATACAAATATTTAATTGTGAAGTAAGTAGAGTATAGTAATTATATTTTTGATTCTTTTATAATTGCTTTGAGTACCTTGGCAGATTCGACAAGTTGATTGTTTTCATCTTCATTGAGGTTAACTTGTAATATTTTCTTTGCTCCTTCTCTACCTAGAATTGTTGGAACTCCCATATAAACGTCCTCTATTCCATATTCACCTTTTAGTAGAGAGGACACTGTAAGAATAGAGTTTTCATTACTTAATATTGCCTCAACTATCCTTTTTACAGCTAGAGCGACAGCATAATAAGTTGCACCTTTTTTTTCAAGCACCTTATATCCTGCTCTTTTTACATCATTATGTATAGTAGACTTCATATCACCATTACATGTTTTAGAACTAATAGCACAGTACTCATCAATATTCATACCTGCAATACTAGTTAAACTCCAAGTAGCTATTTCTGAATCGCCATGCTCACCCATTATATAGGTATGAATATTCCTAGCGTCAACTTCAAAACGCTGACTAAGAAGATATTTAAGTCTTGAAGTATCGAGAACCGTACCTGATCCAATTACTCTATTACTTGGAAAGCCTGAAAGCTTATAGGCTATATAAGTTAATATATCCACAGGGTTTGATACGATTACTAATATAGAATCAGGGCTGTATTTTACAACCTCTGGAATTATACTTTGGAATACTTTAAAATTATTCGCTATACAATTAAGTCTTGTTTCTCCTGGTTTCAAACTAATTCCTGCTGTAATAATTACTATATCTGAATCTTTTGTATCGGAATATTCTCCGGAAGTTATATCTATAGGTTTTACGAAGGAAGCACCATGTGATAAATCCATCGCCTCGCCTTCAGCTTTATCCTTATTTATATCTACAATTACAATTTCAGATGCAAGTCCACTAGTCATTAGAGCAAAAGCTGTAGTAGAACCTACAAAACCTGCTCCAATTATAGAAATTTTATTTCCTTTTGTTCTCATATAAAAACGTCCCTTCTTTAGTTAATAGTATATAAATATTATATACTAATTAATAGCTATTATCAATATTCTCAATAAATGGTGAAAATTCTATTTTAGGCTTCTGTTTATGCCTGAATAATGACATTTAAGGAATTTAGTGTTGAATTGTAATTGGATACTATATATAATTGTAGTATCAAATTTTGAAACCAAGTAGATTTATTTACTTGGTTTTTATTTAAGGAGAGATTACATTGAAAAAAATATTTGTAATAATCTTGTCAATTATTTCAATAAGCTCATTTTTTATATTGTTAAATATTCAAGATAAAAGTGCTAATTGTATGCAAGTTTATATAGTAATAATAATGTATGCTATTCTAATTTTAATTATTTTTTATAAATTGCTAAACTCTTATAAAGAGTTTGGAATAAAGAAAATGTTGGGCTTTACAACCGTAGATATTTGGATTAAAGATATTACATGCTTAATAAAATTGCAATTAATAATAAATGTAATAATAGACATTTCAATGTTTATTATTATGTTAAAGGGATCATCTAATTATTTAAATTCTTTTATATTTAAAGTTTGTATGAGCTTAATTATTCAATTAATAATTTCATTTGTGTTTTTATCTATTCCATATATATACATATCTAAAATTACCATTTCTAATATGATAAAGGATAAAAAAAACATGAAAGCGATTGTGACTTTTAATAGTATTATAAAGACTATATTGATAATTAGTTTTATATTAGTTTCATCAATAGCATTAAATGAATATGATTCAATCCATTCATTTTATAATATGTCTTTTGAAAAATGGGAAAAAACAAAGGACTATGCATTTATAGGTGGTCTTAAAGCAAAAGACTATGAAGAACTCCAATCAGACGCATTTAATTTGAAATTAAAAAAATTATATCTTTATTTGAATGCTAAAGGCAGTATATTGGCAGATTTTAATGACTTTACTCAACAAAGTATGAAAATGAATAAAAATAATGATATACCTAATGAGGTTAAAGCATTCGCAACTGTTAATCCTAATTACTTAATAAATAATAAATTTTATGATAGTAAAAATAAAAAAATAAATATTTTAGAATCAGAAAGAGACAGTATAATAATTATTCCACATAGATATATAAACTCAGAAAAAGAAATAAAAAATTTCTTCTCACATTTAGGAAAAGATATAAAAATAATATGGAGCAAAGATAATCAAAAGTTGTTTTCTTATGATATAGATGTAAACTCTAAATATGGGAATATGGTAACAGATCCACTTTTAATGGTAATAACAGAAAGTAACGGAGACTTGCATGATTATGCTAAGGTAGCTGGGGAAGAAGGGGCTCCATTTAAATTTAAAAGTAATAATAGAGATAATCCTCAAGGGACATTTAAAAATAAAGCTAAGGAATTAGGTATTTATAATAAATTAGTTAATGTCTATTCTGTATATGATGAAGTATCACTTGAAATTTATAAATTAAAACAAAAACTTTTTGTAATTTCAGTTGTAATGTTTTTGTGTGTAATAATAATTATTTTTATTATACTGCAAAATATATTTAATTACTTTGAAAAAAATAAACAATTATTAGCTATTGAAACTTTTCATGGATACAAACATTATGATAAGTACAGAGACTATTATTTGAAAATCTTATATTCATGGATTATAATAGCCATTTTTATAATCGCTAAAAATGGTGTTAAACCTGATAATAGTTGGAGTATTTTTATGGGGGCATTAGTTATGGAGATAATGATTTCATCCATAAGCATTAAAAAAATTGAAAAAAGGAATATTATTAAGGTTATAAAGAGGGGATAATAGATGAATATTATAGAACTTAAGAACGTCACAAAATGTTACGAAGAAAAAATGATATTAAATAAATTTAATTTAAGTGTTAAAGCTGGTGAGATTATTGCTATAAAGGGAGTCAGTGGAAAAGGTAAAAGTACGTTGCTTAACATAATTGGCTTAATAGAAAATTTTGATAATGGTGAATTAATTATCCATGGTGTTTCAGGATTAACTCCTACAAATAAGAAAACACCAAAGATGATTCGTGAAAAAATAGGGTATTTATTTCAGAATTTTGCTTTAATAGATAATTCTACTGTTGAATATAACCTTAATATAGCTATGAAATATATTAAAATTAGTTCTGCGCAGAAACATGAAAAAGTAATTAAAGCTTTAGATGATGTTGGATTACAAGGATATGAAAAGAGAAAAGTATATGAGCTAAGTGGAGGGGAGCAACAAAGAGTTTCAATTGCAAGAATAATGGTAAAACCTTGCGATATTATTTTAGCTGATGAACCCACGGGATCCCTTGATGAAGAAAACAAAAATAGGATACTAGGTTTATTAAAATCGCTAAATGAACAGGGGAAAACTATAGTTATAGTCACCCATGATGAATCTGTGACCCATATTTGTACGAGAGTAAAAGTAATTTAGGGGGAAACATGAAATTTAAACTAAAAAAACATGGTCACTAGTATTTATTTAGTTGTATATTATGTATTAAACTACCTAGAAGAGTATTTCAACTGAATAAAGTATATAATCAATAATAAATATTTAAAGGAGATATGATGGGCAAAATTAGTAGCTTATTAAAATTAACACCGTTTATAAAAAAACATAGGTTGGTTTTTATAGCAGGAATTATAGGTATGTTATTAGGTTCAATTATCGCTACCCCAATTCCATATATAATAGGAATTATTATGGATAAGGTGCTAATAGCGAAAAAGGGATATAATCAGCTCTATTATTATATTGGTATAATAGCTGTATTTTATGTTTTGCGTTATTTTATTTCAATCTTTTCAAACTACATGTTTGTAAAGATTAACAATTTAGTGGTTAATGAGCTTAGATGTACTGTAATGGATAAAGTTATGGAACTACCTATGAGTTATCTTGCAAATACTGAGAAAGGATATGTGCAGAGTCGAATAGCGGAATGTAGCACTGTTGGTAGTATATTTTCACCATCTTATGTTGGCATAGTTTTAAGTCTAACAGATGCTGTACTTGCATTGGTAACAATGTTTGCTATAAACTATAAACTATCTATAGTAATTCTTATTTTGACACCATTATTTTTCTTTTCATCTAAGATGTCTATGGGCAATTTCATGAAGAATACAAAAGAAATGTTAGAATATAATGCAACTCTAAATGGAGAGTGTTTTGAAATAATCAATGGAATCGAGGACATAAAAATACTTAATGGAAAAAGCAATCATCTTAAAAAGTTTAATGATAAATTATCTATGCTTGTAAAGAGTAGCTTAAAGCAAAGCAAATCTATGATTATATTTATGGGAAATATAACGTTTATTAATAATTTTGGATCTCTTTTGGTATTACTTATTGCAGGAATTTTGATTTTAAAGGGACAATTTACAGTAGGATTATATACATCTTTTTCTTTATATATAACTAAGGTTTTTAGTAGCATTCAAGGAATAGGTACTATGGGAACTATGATAAAGCCAGTATGTCTAAGTATTGAGAGGGTTTACGAACTTTTAGATATGGATGATGAGAATAGTGGTAAAAACCAAAACTTAAATGAAGAAATTAAGAGTATTAAACTTGAAAATGTGGCTTTTAAATATAAAAATAATATAAAAAATGTGCTTAATAATATAAATTTTGAAATAATCAAAGGTGAAAAAGTTCTTATTAAAGGGGAAAATGGTTCTGGTAAATCTACAATTATAAAATTACTGCTAGGCTTATATAATCCAGTAGAGGGAAGAATATTATGCAACAATATAGATCTGTCTATGATTAATACAAAAAGTTTAAGGGAAAGAATAGGAATTGTTTCTCAGAGTATATTTCTATTTAAGGGAACTGTTTTAGCTAATATATTGTATGGACAAACTAAAAAGAAACTTAAAGATGTGGAAGAACTTATAAAGAAATTAGGACTTCAGGAATATATTAATCGATTATCTAAAGGTTTGGACACTGAAATAACTCAGAACAATTCTGGAATTTCAGGTGGACAAGCACAGGTAATAGCTTTTATAAGGGTTATTCTTTCTAATAAGGATGTAATAATTTTAGATGAACCAATTTCAAATGTAGATGTTGAGACAAGAGATTTAATTCTAGGTATTTTAAGGAACAAGAATTTTGAGGGAATATTAATTGTTGTTTCTCACGTCATAGAAGGTATGAATTTTCTTAATAGAGTTATTGAAATATGATAATGATTTGAAAATTAATAATTTATAGGTTTAATATACATATTTATTTAATTAAAACACATATTGACAATGGAGGCGATTTAGAATATACTAATTTTAAATTAAAAACTGTGAAGAGGAAAAGTAAATATTATGCTGTTCTAAGAGAGAGAAACTCATCGGCTGTAAAGTTTCTTGAGCAAGCAATATTGAAAACCACCTCTGAGTTGATTACTGAACTTAAGTAGGTAATTCCGCTAGCCGGCGTTAATGGTGTTGCGTGATAGAAGTGTTTTTTTATTATGCTTTTGTAATTTGGGTGGAATTGGGACAAAAGATGTCCCTAAATCGCGATAAAACTCGTCCCTTACTTTGGGACGGGTTTATTATTTTTTGAAGGAGGAATATTTATGTTAAAAATTGTAATGAAAGATGGCACTGTAATAAATTCTAATGAAGAAGAAGGAAGAAGGGCACTTAGACACACCGCCTCTCATATACTTGCTCAAGCAGTAAAGAGATTATATCCAAATGCTAAATTAGCTATTGGTCCTGCAATAGATAGTGGATTTTATTACGATTTTGATGTAGTAGAACCCTTTACGATGGATATACTCGAAAAAATAGAAGTAGAAATGAGAAAAATAGTTAAAGAAGACTTAAGATTAGAAAGATCAGTAGTTTCTAGAAAAGAAGCTTTGAAAATCATGGAAGATAAGGGGGAAATCTATAAAATAGAACTTATTAATGATTTGCCAGAAGGCGAAGAATTAGTTTTTTTTAAGCAAGGAGATTTTATAGAACTTTGCGCAGGACCTCATGTTTTATCAACTTCAAAAGTAAAAGCTTTTAAACTATTATCAGTTGCAGGGGCTTACTTTCGGGGCAATGAAAAAAACAAAATGCTTCAAAGAATATATGGAACGGCATTTGCGAAGAAAAGCGAACTTGATGAATATTTGAATATGCTTGAAGAGGCAAAGAAAAGGGATCATAGAAAACTTGGGAAAGAGCTGAAGTTATTTGCTTTAATGGATGAGGGACCAGGTTTTCCATTCTTTTTACCCAATGGCGTAGTTTTAAAAAACAAGTTAATTGAGTACTGGAGAGAAATTCATAAAAAGGCTGGTTATGTTGAGATAGAAACTCCTATGATATTAAACAAAGAACTCTGGGAAACATCAGGGCATTGGTCTCACTATAAAGAAAATATGTATACTGTAAATATAGATAAAGAAGAATTTGCTATTAAACCAATGAACTGTCCAGGAGGAATGCTTGTATACAAATCAGAAACTCACTCCTATAGGGATTTACCAATAAGAGCTGGAGAACTAGGCAAGGTGCATCGTCATGAGCTATCTGGAGCTTTGCACGGCCTTATGAGAGTTAGAGCATTTACACAGGACGATGCTCATATATTCATGTTACCTGGCCAGATAAAAGATGAGATAAAAGGTGTTGTAAAACTTATAGATGAAGTGTATGGAAGGTTTGGTTTTAAATATAAAGTGGAACTTTCAACAAGACCAGAAAATTCTATGGGTAGTAATGAAGAGTGGCAATTAGCAGAAAGTTCACTTCAAGGAGCTCTCGAGGAAATGAACATGGACTTTAAGATAAATGAAGGAGATGGAGCATTCTACGGTCCTAAAATTGATTTTCATATACAGGATAGTATAGGAAGAGAATGGCAATGTGGAACTATACAACTAGATTTACAGCTTCCACAAAGATTTGACTTGAAATATATCGGCAGTGATGGAGAAAAGCATAGACCTATTGTTATACACAGAGTAATTTTTGGTAGTATAGAAAGATTTATTGGTATTTTAATAGAACATTTTGCAGGCAAGTTTCCAACATGGATATCACCTGTTCAGGTTAAAATACTACCTATATCTGAGTTGTACAACAATTATGCAGAGGTCGTAAAAAACAAGTTAGAGAGGAGTAATATTAGAGTTAGTTTAGATTGCAGGGCAGAAAAAATAGGGTATAAAGTTAGGGAGGCTCGAATTGAAAGATTGCCTTATATCATAGTCATTGGTGAAAAAGAACAAAACTCAGAAAGTATTTCCCTCAGAAGTAGAAAAAATGGTGATGAGGGCAATTGTTCACTAGAAGCCTTTATTGCAAGGATAACACAGGAGATTGATGGTAAAATGTTAGATAATTAGTTGTATAATATGAGTTATAAATAGGAGAAAAAGCATACAGCATAATTTTTGTTGAATTATGTTTTTTCTTCCATTTACCTATTGATTTAATATACAATAAGTAATATAATGTAATAAATATTCATAATTCTGTGAAGAGAAGAGTAAATGTTATCTGAGTATCTAAAGCGAGTGGGGAAGGGTGGAAGCTCCATGAGAAAAGTAATATTGAAAGACATCTCTGAGAAGTTTATCTGAAATTTAAAGTAAGATAAATCGGATTCCTCCGTTATAGGGAGTTGAGATGGCGTAGTTTAATAAACTTTGTCAAAGTAGGATGGTACCGTGAAAAAAGTTTTCACTTCTATATATAAGAAGTTAAGGCTTTTATTTTTTTATTCAGAATAGGGCCCATTCTGAAGGGTTCATTACTATTTTGCAAATTTTATTAAAGTAGGTTAATTAGGGTGGCACCACGAATTCCGTCCCTTGGGTTTATTACTCAAGGGACTTTTTAATATCAATTTTAAAGGAGAGCTGGTATATGAAAAGATTTATGATAAATGAAATAGGTAATTTAATAGGTGAAAAAATACAAATTAAAGGTTGGGTTTATCGAGTAAGGAAATTAAAAACTATAACATTCATTGTAATGAGGGATAGGACTGGTTTTGTACAATGCATCGCAGAGAATAAGGCTATTGATATGAGTACAATAAAGTTAGAATCCGTAATATCCATCGTTGGAGAAGTAAAAGAAGATAAAAACACATTAAATCCTTATGAGATAGTAATTGAAGAATTTGAAATAATTAATAGTGTAACAGAAGAATTACCAATAGAAATAAATAAAGCTACCTTAGATATTAATTTAGATACCATGTTAGATAATAGAGTTTTGAGCCTACGCCATGAAAAAATTAATTCAATATTTAAAATACAAAACCTGATTGCACAAGGGTTTAGAGAGTTCTTATCTAGGGAAGGTTTTACAGAGATTTTCACACCTAAAATTGTAGCTGAAGGTGCGGAGGGTGGGACTGAAGTATTTGAATTAAAATATTTTGAAAATAAAGCATACTTAGCTCAAAGTCCTCAGTTTTATAAACAGATGATGGTAGGTGCAGGATTTGAAAGAGTTTTTGAGGTTGCTCATGTATATAGGGCAGAAGAGCATAATACTAGCAGGCATCTTAATGAGTATATTAGCATGGACTGTGAGATGGGATTTATTGAGGATGAAAAAGATATTATGGATTTGGAAGAAAACTTAATAATATTTATAATAAACAAAATATCTCAAGAGGGGGAAAAATATTTAAAAATATTAAATGTAGATTTGCCTAAATTAAATACAAAAATTCCAAGAATAAAATTTAGTGAAGCATTAGAAATATTGAGCACTGAATATAATAAATCAGATTTAGATGGAGATTTAGATCCTGATGCAGAAAAATTGATTTGTAAATATTCAAAAGAGAAACTTGGGTGTGATTTTATTTTTTTAACTCATTATCCCAGAAAAAAAAGGCCAATGTATACAATGCCTTTAGGTGAAACTGAAACCCATAGCTTTGACTTATTATTTAGAGGTGTAGAAATTACAACAGGTGGTCAAAGAATTCACGATTATAACATGTTAATTGAAAATATTAAATATAAAGGATTAACGCCAGAGGTTTATCACAATTACACTTCTGCTTTCAAATACGGAATGCCACCACACGGAGGGCTTGCAATTGGACTTGAGAGAATCACAGCGCAATTACTAGGATTAGAAAATGTAAGAGAAGCATCTTTATTTCCAAGGGACAGAACAAGATTAGCACCATAAGTGTAAGGAGCGCATAGCCAATACCCCTTAATATAACAGATTATATTAAGGGGTATTGGCTATTTATGTTTTTTAAGTATTGTGAATTTAAAACTAATTGACTATAAAAATATATATTATTTCAATTATCTGCTAAATAACTTTACAAAATTGGTTTATTTCTGTATAATTCATAATCACAACATAATTACCTAATTTTATATTTTAGAACTAATTATTTCAATATAAGTGTAGTTCAAATTTATGAATGTGATTTTGATGTTTGTAATATAGTTTTTAAATTATAAGGAGATGACTAAAGTGGAAACTTCCCAAACCACTATAAAGGTGGTAGAAAATAAAGAATCAGTAAGAGAAATGGCTAATAAAGTAGCAGCAGGGATTGCAAATGCAGTACTTGTTATGCTTGGAATTGGACTTCTTTGTGAAACCATAGGGAAATTTATGCATTGGCAAGCATTTGTTGGAATAGGAACTATTGCAAAATCGATGCTTGCACCTGCCCTTGGAGCTGGAGTTGCATATCAGCTTAAGGGAAACACACTTGTTATATTTAGTGCTATGATTGCAGCTACAGTTGGAGCTAATGCAGTCCACTTTACTACTCTTGGACTTACTTTTGTATCTGGACAACCCATAAGTGCAGTAATAGCAGCCATTATAGCTGTATATGTAGGAAAAAAGGTAGCCGGAAAAACAAAACTTGATATGATGGCCATACCATTTTGTGCAGTTGTAGTTGGAGGTGTTGCGGGCCTTGGTCTTGCAGCTGTAGTAACACCAGCACTTAATTGGCTTAGTACTCAAATTGCATATACAATAAACATATCTCCATTAATTGGATCAGTATTAGTATCTCTTAGTTGGAGTATTTTATTAATGACACCTGCATCTTCTGTAGCAATTGCAATTGCACTTAAACTTGATCCTGTATCAAGTGGAGCAGCACTTATAGGATGCACCATCCAGTTTGTAGGCTTTACAATAATGTCTTTTAAGGAAAATGATTCTGGAGCTAATATAGCACAAGGACTAGTAACGCCAAAAATACAATTTCCTAATGTTATAAAAAATCCGAGGCTTTTAATACCTCCATTTATTGCCGCAATTATATGTGCACCTATAGCAACGGTTTTATTTAAATTTACTACTACATATGAACTTGCAGGGCTTGGACTTAATTCATTAATTGCACCACTTAATATTTTAGCGACAAGAGGGATAAAAGGAATTTTAATTTATATATTTACTGGTATAATTTTGCCTTCAGCTATAATAATGCCTATTTATCTTGCAATGAAAAAATCAGGACTTATAAAGACTGGGGATATGCATATGACAATACAGTAAACATTAATAAACCAGATAGGATGGTAATAGTCATTACAGTAGCAAGTATCTTTTTATTCATTAGTTTTATGCTTAATATTAATGATGCAATTGTAAAGGCTACTCCAACTACCTGGCTAATTAATTCTCCTCTATTTAGAAAAATGTCTTATTTTCTGTTTACACTTCATTCTTTAATTCTATTTTTAAACAAAGACATTAAGATTAAAAAAGATTCTGAAATCTTTGCTAATTCACCCGAATTAAGAACTTCTACTTTTTTGAGCATTGATTCATCCATGTGATTAAAGGAGCTTTGCGCCAAATCTATTCCTTTTAAAGATAATTCTATATGTGTTATTCTTTTATCAACTTTGTCCTTTACTTTTATTACATATACCATTTTTGTAAGACTATGCAGGCATCTGCTGGTATTAGGTATTGTGATAGATAATCGTTTGCTTAAGACAGAAGGTGTGATATATTCATCAAGATAAATCTCATGCAGAGCGTTAAAAAGAAGCGGACTTAGCTCTGAAGTATTACTTTGTAGCTACAGGATATTTACGGGCAACGAAAATTTCTACTCTTCTGTTCTTAGCTCTGTTAGCCTCTGTAGAATTGTTATATTTAGGATTATATTCACCATATGCTTGAATCGAAACATTTTTAGGATTAAGTCCTCCTGAATTAACCATATATGTCATAACATTTATAGCGCGAATTGAACTTAAATCCCAATTTGAACGGAATTTCGAATTGTTTATAGGTTTATTATCTGTATATCCTGCAATTTTAATATCGTTATCCAAATTTTTAAGCATGGCTGAAATTTTTAAAAGCAAAGGAGTTACATTTTTTAATACTGATGCATCACCAGAAGCGAAAAGAGCAATGGCTTCTATTGAAATATCTAGTCCATCTTTATTTACAGCAACTTTAATATGACCTGAGTAACCATTTTTACTGATTTCTTTATCAAGTGTACTTTTCAATGAATTCATAGTATTCTGCTCAAGGGAACTAGCTGATGAGGCAGGTGAGGCAGATGAGCTTGGGTCGATAGAAGCAATTGTGCCACTATCTTTTTGCAAAATTCCACTACCGCCTGAAAAAATTATGTTAAATTGTGAACTTAATTTCTGAAGTTTTGCTTTATCAACCTGACTCATAGCAAACATTACAATGAAAAGTGCAACTAGAAGTGTGAGCATATCAGAGTATGGGAGAAGCCATGACTCATCAACATGCTCATCAAAGTGTTCCTTTTTCTTTCTCATTACTATTCTCCTCTACGCTAATTTGTTGGAACTTTAATCGGTCCTTAGGCTCTAACATACATACTAATTTATTTTCAATATTTTTTGGATTTTCTCCTAACTGGATACATAAAACTCCCTCAAGCACTATATTCATAGTATTCACTTCTTCACTAGACTTTCTTTTTAATCTAGATGCAAAAGGATGGAATATTACATATCCAAAGAAAATACCATAAAGGGTAGCAACAAAGGCCGATGCGATACTTTCACCAAGTTTTTGAGTATCAGCTAAATTGCCTAGTGCACCAATTAGGCCTATAACCGCCCCTAAAACTCCTAATGTAGGAGAAGATGCTCCTGCCGTTGTAAGAATTGAGGCCCCCAAACGGTGTCTTTCTTCTAGACCGTCAATTTCAATTTCTAAAATCTCACGTACGGTTTCTGGATCTACACCATCTACTACCATTTCCAAGCCTTTTTTCATGAATTTATCATTAATATCTTTAATCGTTTCTTCAAGTGATAATAATCCGTTTTTTCTTGTTACTTGTGACATTTGAACAATTTTTTCTATTGTTTCAGCAGAGTTGTCTCTTTTTTTTTCTTTAAAAAGAACACCTAAAAGACTTGGGATTTTAAGAAACTCTTTCTTAGGAAAAGAATTCATTACGGCGGCAGTAGTACCAACAAGAATTATAATTGCTGCTTCTGGATTTAGTAATACTGAAATGCTTGAACCCTTTAGAGTCATTCCGGTAACAATTGCACCGAGACCTGTAATAATACCTATAATTAAAAAAATATCCATTGTATACCCCCAAAAAAATGTTTTATAAATACTAAAAAGGTGGTTCTTAAACATAAATTCACATATATTATCTAATATCTTGTTTAAGATAAAATATAAATTGATTTTTAATAATAACCACTATAGTAATATAATAACATAATAGTTATCATTTTATAATTATATTTATTTAATTATACAGTGAATTTTGTATAAATACTTCAAATTAAGGGCATATGTTTTAAAAATAGGGTATATATACACTAAATATAGAATGTCATAATTAACAAGTAAACGATATATAGCAAATTTACGGTAATAATAGTATAATTTAGTAAAGGTAAAATGATATATTAAAAAACATAAAAAGGAATTTTAATATATGAGGGTACAAGCTCTTTATTTTTTACTAAAGATGGGAGATTGAAAACATGAATTTGACTTTATTTAGACTAATAAACAATTTAGCAGATAAAAACGCATTTTTAGATACTGTTATGATTGTATCTTCAAAGTATGTTATCTATTTATATGCACTATTATTAGGAGTATATCTAATAATAGGTTATGCGGGTAAAAATAAAAAAGCAAAGGAGATTGTGACTCCAATTATAGTATTGATTACAATAAACTTTATATTAACATTTATAATCGGGATTATGTGGCATGAACAAAGACCATTTAGTGAGCATACAGTAAACCTATTATATACGCATAAAAATAATGCTTCATTTCCAAGTACTCACGCAATAGGGGTAATGACTATAGCATTAGGAGTTAATAATAAAACAAAAAAACTAGGAAAACTTTTAATTATCCTAGCAATTATTGTTGGTATATCAAGAGTTTATGTAGGCCAACATTATCCGTTCGATGTTTTAGGAGGATTTTTGTTAGCTATAATTAGTAATTATATATATATAAAAGGCTTTAGTAAAAGAAGTATTTACAATAACAAAAATAGAAAATACTTAGGATGAGAATGAAAAGTTAAACTATGAACATGGGATTTCTATGTTTATAGTTTAACTAAAAAGTATAATAATATCACCAATGTAGTATGAAGCAATTCCTAATGAATCTGAAGCTACTACTGTACTATATCTTTTTTGTTTATAACCAATGAACTTATAAAAGAAAATACTATTATATATATAACAGCAACTATTGCAAATGAAAATATACTGTGTGGACCGCTCTTATTTATGTAGGATGCAGCATACATTCCTCCACCTGGCATAAAGTAAATTACATTTTCTTGTACGGATATAAGCGTACTTAATATAACAATAATTCCAATTCCTAAACCAATCATAGCACCACTATTATTAATAAGCAAAGCAAGTAAACTTATCATTGCACAAAAGGATAGTAAGGGAAGTATTAAAACACCATAACATTTAATATTGTAAACAAGATTTTTTATAGTCTCTTCTTTTCCACCCAGTCCAAATATAGTAGTCCCTACAATATAGCTAAAAATAAAACTAATAGCCATAAATATCAATGCATATAAAGCTATAAATAAAAGCTTTCCAATTATAAAATCACTTTTCTTTATAGTTGTCATCAAAGAAAATTTCATAGTTCCAAGGCTGTAGTCATCTGTTAAAACTTCTACTATAACCAGTACCATAAATATTGGTACTATAGGTTTCATCACCATACCATCTAGAGTTGATAGCATAAAGTTATTTGCATTAATTCTAGGATTTTTTACTGTGCCCATGAGGATTATACTGAAGATTAATATAGCGCACAGTAAATAAAACTTTTTACTACTAACCATTTTTATTATCTCATTTTTAAAAATCTTAAGCATATTTTCTATCTCCTTCCATTAGATTTAAAAAGTAATCCTCCAGAGAGTTTTCCTTGCAGCATATATTTTCAATATTTATTTCATTTGAAACTAGTAGCTTATTTATCTTCTGGAAATTACCCTTTTTAAGCCTAATTCTTATACCACTCTCAAATTTCTCGATTTTCATTGAAATGTCCATGGCCGTGAGAAGCCTTACAGTCTTTTCCTCTTCCCTAGTATGAATCTCTATTATTTCCTCGTCAGTATTTAATAATTCCTCTACATAACCTTGAACCCTTAGACAACCGTTTTCTATAATTCCTATTCTGTTACATACGGCTTGAATTTCACTCAATATATGAGATGATATCAGAAAGGTTACTCCATATTTTTCGGATAAATCGTGTATTAATTTTCTTATGTCTTTTATGCCATGAGGATCTAATCCATTGGTAGGTTCATCTAGTATAACTATATTGGGATTGTTTAAAAAAGCTCTTGCAATTCCAAGTCTCTGTTTCATACCTAATGAATATTTTGAAACCTTTTTATTTGCGGCATCAGTCATATCCACCATTTCAAGCACTTCATTCACCCTCTCCTTTGGAAGTTCATAAAGATTAGCCATAAGAAGAAGATTTTTGTAACCTGATAATCCACCATAAAAACTTGGTGCTTCTACCATGGCACCTATCCTTTCAATAGCCTTTTCTCTTTGACTATGAACGTCATACCCGTTTATAATAACCTTTCCTGATGTAGGCTTTATGAGACCCATAATACTCTTTATAGTCGTACTTTTCCCCGCCCCATTTGGTCCAAGAAATCCATAAACATCTCCCTCGTATACTGTAATACTTAGATTATTCACCACTTTTTTACCCTTATATTCTTTAGTTAAACCCTCTGTTTCTAATAAATGTTTTTGCGTCATATATAATCAGCTCCATTTCTACTTGATGATTATATATTACCAATATTTTAGTACTATATTGATTAGCTCTTCCTAAGTGACATTTAATCCTTCATAAAAAAGCTTATTTTTACTATAAGGCTTAAAAAATTAACGTTTATGAAAATTGAATAAATTCTCCTGCGCAAAAAAAACATCCACATAGGATGCTTTTTAAATATATTTTATCCACAATTCTTGAACAAACATCTTACCTTCAATGCTTGTATTTAAGAATGCATTATGATATTTTTTATCTAAAATCTGTTTTACGCTATATAAACCTAATCCTCGTCTTTTACCATTTGTGGAATAGCCTTCTTCATATATCTTATAAATCTTAGGTTTTTGACCAAAAAAATTATTTCCAATAACTATGGTCACATAATTATCTTTGTTTACCAAGCAAACATAAAGCTTAGGATATTCACTTTTTTGTGCAGCTTCAATAGCATTATCTAGCAATATTCCTATGATTCTGCATAAATCCATTATATTCATAGCTATATTCTTTATATCTTCAATTATTTCCACTTTTATATCAATGTTAAGTCCTGCTGCCTTTATTAGCTTTGTAGATAGGATGGCTTTAAGGCCATCTACCTTGATATATTTTAATTTATCAATATTGCTATTACTCCACTTTATGTCCTTGTCCATGTCAATAATATTATCATAAAAAAACTCCCTTAATCCTTCTATATCAGCATTATCTATGTATTCTTTAAGAGGGGTCAGCATATTCATATAATCGTGCTTAAATCTTCTGGTTTCTCCGTACATTTCCTCTATCATATTAGAATATTCCATTATTTCTTTTTTTTCCTCAATCTCTCTTTTAAGCTTAACACTATATTCTAAGCTCTTGTCATAGTTATACACAATTATAGTTATAAGAATAATAGCTATTAAAGGCAATACTGCTGGTATAAAGTTACCTTTAATAAAATCTACTTTCCCCTTATCTATTATGTGATAGCTCAAAATATACCACAGTCCAAATATCATCAAAGTTAAGGGTAGGCTAATAATTAATATAATTCTAAATCTTAATTTATCCGCTGTATGCTTCTTATAGCATTTTTTCCTTTTTACAATACTCTTTATTATTAAACAGCTTAAAATAACTACTGGCAACAATATAATAAATTCTAAAAAGTTGTATCTTGTTGGTGGTATATTATATAAGCTTTTACCTGAAAAAGTATATACGAAAATGTATAGCGTATGCAATAAATAAACCACATAAATTGTTAGCAATGCTTTTATATTACTTCTATTATTTTTTAGCTGAAAAATAGTAATTATACAAAATGCAGGAAGAATGATTAAATAAGAACCAGTACTAATGAATATTCCTATTATAAAAGATATAAAAAAATATTTTCTTATCTCTTCTTTCCTTATTAATTCCTTATTTAAAATATATATAGAAATGCAACATAAAATGCTAATAAGTATGGAAGGTATAATCAGAGAACTTAAAATTACCATTATAAAAGTTTCAAAGCTCATGCTAAAAGCCCCTTCATGTATCTAAAGGAAACATAACATTCTTCTCCATTTTCCATTATTATTTTATTGTTTTTCTTGTCCACTTCTTTTATTTTATCCTTATTAACAATATAAGACTTATGACACCTGTAAAAGTTTGGGGTAAGCTTTTCATTAATATTTTTTAGATTACCATAAAAGGCAAATTGCCTATCTTCCTCATGAACACATATCTTATGAGCTACTACTGTAGTTTCAATAAATAAAATGTCAAAAAGCTTTATATTTATTATTCTTGATTCATCTTTTATGGATATGTATCCATTTTTATTTTCTGATTTATAATAAGTGTTATAAGCCTTTAAAATGCAGCTGTTAACCCTATGCTTAAAATCTTCATCATCCTTTATTACATAATCCATAGCCTCCACCTTATATTTGAATGCCAAATAGCTCATCTCTAAATGAGTTGTGACAAATATGATAAAGCCTAGTGAATCCATTTCCCGTATCGTCTCGCCTAGCCTTATGCCATTTATATTGTTTTTCAAATCTACATCTAAAAAATATATACTTGTGTTTTGATTTTTTTGTACATAGCTTATCACTTCTTCAGGACTCGCCGTGCAAACGGCTACTTCCAAACTTAACTCTTCTCTTAAAATAGTATTTTCTATAAGATTGTTTAGCTTGCCTCTATGGACCGCATTATCTTCACAAATTATTACCTTAAGCATAACATTTCTCCTTAAGGTCATTGATATATTTCATACATCACGCCTTTTACCTTTATTATATCATTAGCAGATATAAACTTCCAGTTTATGTTATGACCTCAATGGACCTAACAATACGAATTTTATAAGTATTCTTGCTGCAGCCTTTCTTATCTTAGTTGATAAAGGGAGCCCACAAAATGGACTCCCTTTACTTATATATAAATATTTTAATTATGTTATATTTCGGAGAGCTTTTTCAAATGCTTTTCAGAAATTTCGTTTATTTTGTCCACTCGTAATTTATATTTTTTAGTGTCAACAAGAAAATCTGTAGTTAACCATGTATTTACGATTTCAAGTGCTATCCCTGAACCAATTATTTTTGCACCAATACAAAGGACATTTGTATTAGAATGTAAACGTGCTAATTTTGCACAAAATGGATCTTGACAAACAGCAGCATATAAACCATATATTTTATTAGCAATTAAAGCACTTCCGTACCCAACTCCGTCAATAAAGATTCCTCTATCAGCTTCACCATTAGCAACAGCTAAGGATGCAGGATAGACAAAATCGGATAAATCACTGGCTTCTTCATTATATGTTCCATAATCTTGAACCTCATATCCTTTTGTTTCTAAAAATGTTTTTATCTCTTGTTTTAAAGCAAATCCAGAATGGTCACTTGCAATAGCAATTTTCATATTTAATATAACCTCCGTTATTTTTCTAGTTTAATTAATATTAACATTTGTGAACTTCAAAAGTAAAGTAATCATTTAGAACTTAAAATTTTTACCATTATATGTTGCTACTTAACAAGGTCTTTATATTAAATTTTACGAATAGTGTGATAAAAGCTAATTTTGTGTTGAATTAATATATTATAAATGTTAAAATGAATTATTATATACACTAAACTTGCACTATTTCGTTATTATTAATTATTGGAGGGGAAATTATTTTGAAAAATCTATTCAAACAGTGGAATCAAGTAAGCCTAGTATTACGAATAATTATAGGGTTAGCTGTTGGTATTTTCTTGGCTTTAGCGATTCCACAACAAGCAAAATTCGTCATTATTTTTGGTTCTTTATTTGTTGGTGCATTGAAATCAATTGCACCTATATTGGTATTTTTCTTGATCATGTCTGCCATATCCAAACATAAAAGTGGTCATCAAACTAATATGAAATCAATTATCGTTCTTTATCTTTTAGGAACATTTTTAGCTGGACTTACAGCTGTTGTTGTAAGCTTTATGTTCCCAGTAACACTTACACTTGCAATTGCTAAAGAGGGTTTGACACCACCTGGAGGTGTTGTAGAGGTTCTTAAAGCATTGTTAATGAACGTTGTTGATAACCCAGTAAAAGCGCTTTTTAATGCCAACTACATTGGTATATTGTCTTGGGCGTTAGTTCTTGGCGCTGCATTAAAAAATGCACCGGATACCACAAAAACGATGATTACTAACTTTTCAGATGCAGTAACTCAAATAGTTAAATGGGTTATAGACTTTGCGCCACTTGGAATAATGGGGCTTGTATTTGAGGCGATTTCTACAACTGGAATGAAGGTTTTAGCTAGCTATGGGCATTTACTTGCAGTTTTGATTGGATGTATGCTTTTTGTGGCTCTTGTTGTCAATCCAATTATTGTTTACATTTATATTCGAAAGAACCCATTCCCACTTGTGTTGATGTGCTTAAGGGAAAGTGGTATTACAGCATTCTTTACACGTAGCTCAGCTGCAAATATTCCTGTAAATATGAGCTTGTGTGAAAAACTAGGTTTAGATAAGGATACGTATTCTGTATCTATTCCATTAGGATCTACAATTAATATGGCTGGAGCAGCAGTTACGATTTCTGTTTTAACACTTGCAGCAGTTACAACACTTGGAATTAAAGTGGATCTGCCTACAGCACTTATCCTTAGTGTATTGTCAGCAGTATGTGCTTGCGGTGCTTCAGGAGTGGCTGGTGGTTCGCTATTGCTGATTCCTCTAGCATGTAGCTTGTTTGGTATCCCAAATGATATTGCTATGAAGGTAGTTGGTGTAGGTTTTATCGTAGGTGTTTTACAAGACTCTTGCGAAACGGCACTTAATTCATCTACGGATGTACTTTTCACAGCATCAGCTGAATTTGCGAAGATGCGTAAAGAAGGAAAAGAGATCATTATTAATAAATAAAAACACTATATGAAGTCTGAGTTGTTGTAAGGTAAGGTTTTAATTAATTAAACCTTATAATATAATTTGAAGAGTATAAAACAATATAGTGCAAAAAAAATAGCTAGATAATTTTTAAATTATCTAGCTGTTTTTTTGTTTTTATACTATTATGCTGAGAATTATTAATAAAACTTAACAAATTTTCCAACAGGCTTTCTATAACATTATTATTATGAGAATAACTAAAAATAAAAAATAATTATGTGAATTTTTCATTGAAAGATTGACCATTTTAACTAATTTGTGTAACATTATATAAGTATTTGTAATTATATACAGGAGTTACTAAGTTTTTGGAAATGGATCCCTAAAATATTGAGAAAATTATTTATTTAAGATAAAGAATCTAAAGGAGATAAGTTATGCAAATATATAAACAATCAACATATGGAAATATAAGAGAAATTTCTATGATATTAAAGGAAGGTAATTTATGATTTCAGTAAAAAAGGTTATTAAAAATGCAGGGATATATGGTACTGTTCAGGTTTTGCAGGGAGCTATAGGATTTTTCATGCTTCGTGTATACACAGAGTATCTAACTCCTAATGATTATGGAATATTTTCTATAGTTACATCTATAACGGGTTTTCTTGGGGTGTTTTATTTGCTTGGATTAAATGGTGCTATTTCTAAATATTATTATGAGTATGAAGATGATGAGGCTTTATTTAAAAAATTTATAGGAACAATAATCACGACAATTTTAATGATTTCATTAATCTTAACTATATTTTTATTTGTTACTCATAAATTTATATTGGATAAATTTATAAAGGGAATAGACTTTTATCCATATATGGCAATTGGATTATTAACAGTAGGTCTTTCAACGCTATTTCCTATATACCAAAGTATATTACAAATGCAACATAAAGCCGAAAAATATGCGGTGCAACAATTCTCAGTGTATTTAGTAACATTGTTACTAAATATAGTTTTTATTGTGGTTATAAAGTTAGGAGTTACAGGACAATTATTAAGCCCATTTATAGTGTCTATAATAACTTTCATCTATGCATTTATAGTATTTACTAAGTTTACAAAATGGAAAATTGATAAAAAGATAATAGTGAGAAGCATGAAGTATGCTATGCCTCTGGTGCCACATTCACTAGCAGGATGGACATCGACAATGGCTGATAGATTAATACTAAATAATATTAAAGATCCTTCTGTGGTAGGGATTTACAATGCGGGATATCAATATGGAAATATAATTAACCTGGTTGCTACGGCTGTTAATAGTGCTTTTATACCATGGTTCTTTGGTATTATGAAAGACAGCAAAAATGATAAAAATCAAATTTATAGGTTTGGAACTGCTTTTATTTTACTATATTCACTAGGAGCACTTTGGTTATCAATTCTGAGCCCTTACATTTTAAAATTTATGGTTCATAAAAGCTTTTATAGTGCAGTAGATTGTATACCTTATATTGCATTTGGTTATGTTTTTAATGGAGTTTATTATTTTTTCGTTGCTGGTCTATTTTATAATGAAACAGGAACTAAATATATATTTATAGCATCAACTCTATCAGCTGCTGTAAATGTAGCATTAAACTTTTTACTTATACCAAAATATGAAATAATAGGAGCAAGTGCAGCTACTCTAATTTCATTTGCACTGTCCTCTGTTATGGTTTTATGTTTATCAAGAAGAATTAATAAAAAAGATGATCTTAAGTGGAACTATAAAAAAATATATTCTATAGTTATAATTTCTATGATTATTACATTTATAATAAAAAAAATGATGTTAAATTTTATAAGTAACTTATGTTTATTACTAATATCTACTATAATATTATATTTTGTTTCCGGATTGAAATTTAAGGATATTGTAAATCTTAAAAATAAATAGTATAAACTACATATTACTTTAGTGAAATATTATCCCCTTTAAACAAAAGTTCTTATGTTGAAGGGGATGCATATAATTATATTATTAATGGAACTCTGTAAGCACTGTAATGAATTAGGGGGAAATAATAATGGTTGAAAATGAATATACTAATATTAGGCATATAGATCTTAATTACTGGTTTAAAGAATGGCCAGTAGAAATAATTAATGGTTCTTTATTTTATGATGCGGCATGCGACAATGTTGTTCTTCAATTAAAAATATGTAATATATCAAATGAAAACATCTCATCAGTATATATTTCAGTTGAATGTTTTGACGATGCCGGCAACCCAATGAATGAAGATGGTAATACCATTAAGCATTCTTATCAGGACTTGGATGTAAAACCAAATAATACTTTTGGTGATAATGTTGCTGTACATCTTACAAATAAAAATGTAAGAAAGGTTAAATTATATGTTGAAAAGGTAGTTTATAAAAATGGAGATATTAAGGAAATAAATATAGATGAGAAAGTAAATAAAATACCTGAAAGAACAAAAATAGATGTTTTAGGAAATGTGTTAATGGGAGAACTAGATAGAATTAAGTTAGAAGAGAATCCTTACAGTATCGAGTTTATTCCAAAAGTTGTAGAAGAATTAGGATGGATATGTTGCTGTGGGAGATTAAATAAAATTTCCGCTTTAAATTGCTGCAGATGTGGACGAGATAAAGTAGGGCAGTTTAATATTATAAGAAAAGAATATTTAGAAAAGTCCTACAATGATTATCAAATCTATCAAGAAAAAATCAAGGTTGAAGAAGATATGAAACAAAAACAAAAAGTTAAAAAGATACGAATAGCTAAAATTACTTTGGCATCAATATTATTAGTCTTTATTATATTTATATCTATTAGATATATAAAACCAGCAGTAATAAAAAAACAACAATATGGAAGTGCGATAAAATTATTAGGCAGTGGCAAATATGATGAAGCATTATTGCGGTTGCAGCAAATACCTGAATATAAAGACAGTAAAACATTAATAGAAAAGGCAAATTACCAATTTGGCATGAAATTAATGGATGATAAGGATTACTGGAGCAGCATAGAAAAATTTAAAAAAGTAACAAAAACAAATGTTGAATTTTATGCTAATGCACAAAAAAATATAGAGTTATGTACAAAACAATTTATAAAATTAAATGTAACATTAGCAAATAAGGCTATAAGTGGCAAGAGATATGAGGAGGCTAACAAGTATATAAAGGAAATTGTAAAGCTTGATAGTAACAGCAGTGAGGCTAAAAATTTGAAGAGTGTCATGACTAACAAAATTGCATATTTAACCGCAATTACTTTGAGTGCTGACCATAAATATAAAGAAGCTGCAGAAACTTATGCTACATGTAGTAAATATGACATTGACATGGTAAATAACACTGAGTATATTAATGCTCTTGGAAAATATGCAGATTCATTAGTTAAAAAAACATATATAAACCAAGAAGATCCATCTAATTATTATACACTGGGTGATATAGATAACGATGGATTGCTTGAAGTAGCGGTATATGAAAGAAACTCTTCATTATTTTCAGAAATATATATTCCAAATAGTATTAAATTATTTAAGTACATTAATGGTAAATATAGTTTAATGAGTGCTGTGCAAAATGATTCCGAGGATTGTATAAAAATGAATATTTCAAAAGCTAAAGGTGATGTTAACGGATTATTTGTATCCGGTGCTATAGGGTCACATAGCGGATCACAATCTCTTTATATAATAAAAGATGGAGAACTTGTTTCAGCTCTAGATAAAAGCATAAACTCAGTTTATCCTTCTCCTATTAAAGAAATTGATGGAGGTAAAATATTAGAACTTTCCTCTTTAGAGAGGGATCCTAAAGATCCAGATTCAAGTAATATAGATGGTTCTAAAATTTTAACTTGGTATAAGTGGGATGGAAAAAGAGGGGTAACTACAGCAAAAGTGGAACAAACACATTAGTTGAAAAAATGAAGAGGGTATACCATATAATGGTATTTTCTTCTTTATAGGTTGTATTCTAAAAGAAAATTATTTAGTATCGGAACTTACTTTAAATACGTTAATATTTCTGTATTTACAACATTTTTTATTTGTTTGAGTTATTTTTGATTATCTGATACAATGAATAAAAGAATAAGAGAATAAAAAAGATATACTGATATTTGTTGATTTAAAGAATACTTGGATATAAAAGAAATTATTAAAAAACAACAATTGTAATACTTATTAAAAAAGGAGAATAATAATGGCGGCTAGAGATAGATTGGATATTATAGAAGAAATGGTGATTAATGAAAAAAAAGTAACCGTATCAAAATTGAGTCACATGTTTGATGTTACGGAAGAAACAATAAGAAGAGATCTTGAAAAGTTGGATGGAAAAGGTATAGTTATAAGAACTTATGGAGGAGCAGTACTAAATATTGAAAATAAAAGTGAGGGTATACCGTTTTTTAAGAGGGCAAGTATTAACATTGAAAGTAAACAAGTCATAGCCCGCAAGGCGCTTGAACTTATAAAAGAGGGGGCAACGTTGTTTGCAGATTCAAGTTCTACAGTGATGGAGGTATTGAAATTAATTAAGGACAGAACTGACATTACTGTCATTACAAACTCTGTAGAGGTATTGCATGAATTAAATCAATCCGATTTGAAGATATTGTCTACTGGTGGAGCTTTTAAAAAAAGTTCATCATCATTAATAGGAATTATAGCAAAAAATGCTATTAAAAATTATCATGTTGAGATAGCTTTAGTCAGTTGCAAAGGTATGGATATAAATGAAGGTATTATGGATTCTAGTGATGAAGAAGTAGAAATTAAAAAACAAATGATTGAGCAAGCTAACAATGTTATATTGTTAATAGATCATACTAAATTTGATAAATTATCGCTAGTTAAACTTTTTGATTTTAATAATATAGATTATATAGTTACAGAAAAAGAGCCAGGAATTGAGTGGAGAGAATTTCTGAAAAGCAATAATATAAAAATACTATATTAATATTATGAAAAGAGTTTGTTTTTTTAAAAATACATATAGCTCAAACAAAAAAATGCTTCCCTTAAAGTAGAAAGATTAAATAATAAAAATCTTATACTAGAAAGGAAAGCATTTTTTTGTCTAAAAGAACTAAATATACAACAGAACAAAAGTATGAAACATTAGATGCTTATGGGAATGGAAAGGCGTTCGACATAGATACCAGTTTGAAAATAACAGCTTTCAACTATATATTTTTGAACCAAAACAATAAAAGTTGTCCTAAACAAATATTAAAATGTTGACATACAACAAAATAAATATTATTATATATATGCAAGTGATTTTTAACAAAAGGTGTATACGATTTCTTTTGAAAAATATATAAATGGATTAAGTTAATATGGGTAATCAATGAAAAAGTTATTTATCCTTAATGAAAACGATTATAAAAAAACATATTGGTTATAGTTATATATTATAAAAAAATTTGTGGGGGAGATGTTTGTATGAACATGCAAAGTAATATAGGTGCTAGGATTGATCGGTTACCTACTTCGAAATGGCATTATAAGATTTTTTGGTTGATTGGGCTAGGTCTATTAATTGATGGATTTGATAATTGTTTAGGTGGAATAGTTTTAGCCCAATTAGTAAAGAATGGTTGGTCTAACAATTATTTAAATGCAGCGTTTACTTCGTCTACTATGGCTGGACTTTTTATTGGATCTCTGTTTGCAGGCTTTTCAGGGGATCATCTTGGAAGAAAATTTGCTTATCAAGTTAACCTTCTTATATTTGGAATAGCTTCTATAGCAGCGGCATTTGCAACTAATATGACTATGCTGATTGTACTTCGTGGATTAACAGGTATTGGCCTGGGGGCGGAGATTGTCGTTGGGTTTGCTACGTTTACTGAATTTGTTCAGGCGAAAGAACGTGGTAAATGGGCTGCTACATTATCATTGGTGGGGAACTGTGCACCGCCACTCGCAACGTTGATTGGGGTTATAGCAATGCCCCTTTTAGGTCCCAATTATGGTTGGCGTGCAATGTTTATTATCGGTGGAGTTGCTGCACTAGCTCTATGGGTTGTACGTCACGGGTTCCCGGAATCACCACGATGGTATGTAGCACGTGGAATGGAAGAGAAAGCAGACAATATACTCACAAATATTGAAAAAGAAATAGAACTAGAGAAGGGAATTAAGCTACCACTAGTAGCGGAACAAAAATTAAACAAATCTCGTGATGATAAAAAAATGCCTTTTACAAGTCTATTTAAGGGAGCGTTATTAAAGAGAACAATACTAGGATGTTTTGTGCTTATAGGGATGAATACAGCGCTTTATAGTATTACAACTTGGATTCCAACAATATTTGTAAAATCTGGTATAACTGTTACCAAGTCAATTATTATGACTACTTTGATTATGTTTGGAGCACCACTGGGAGTATTTATTGCAACAAGGATAATAGACAAATTTCCACGTAAGTGGATGGGGGTTACACTGTTAATTGTAATTGCTGTACTTGGGTATATTTATGCAATTCAGAGGTCTGAAGTGCTGATTGTTATATTGGGGTTTTCACTTATTCTTTTTCTCTATATGTATGTTTGTTTTGCATCGGCAGTTTATGTTCCTGAATTATGGCCAACTGAAATTCGTCTTAGGGGTTCGGGACTATGCAATTCAGTTGGAAGAGGCGTAACGATTTTTACTCCATATGGAGTGGCATGGATTATGACGAACTATGGATCGGTTGCAGTTTTTATTACGCTTGGAGGGGTGCTCGGTCTCGTTGCTTTGGTAATTGCTACTATAGGTATTGAAACTAAGCAAAAATCACTTGAAGAGATATGTATGGAAATAAAGTAATCAACAAAATTATTATGTTTATTTCATGAGTTTTTCCTGTATTCTTATTTGAAAGTTTGAATGCCTGACATTTTAGTGTGGGTTTGAGGACTTTCAGTATGTTTATTAGGAATAACTCTTTTTTTATTTGGGTGAAACCGAATAAAAATGTACTATTTTAATTATTAAATGGAAATAATATTTAAATAAAATCATATTTTAGAATGAAAATATTTGTTTAAATAAAAAAATGTTTATAACAAAATAAATTTGTTGACAACAAAGATTTATAATAGTATTATATGCGTATAGACAAAAACAAAACAAATATGAAAACGTTATATTAATTAGGAGGGATCTTATGAAAGCATTAGCAAAGTATGGTACACCAAGTCAATTTGGAAGTTATAAATGGATCGATGTTCCAGAACCCGTTTGTGGTGATGACGATATCATCATTGAGGTAAAAGCAGCAGCAATTTGTGGTGCTGATATGAAACATTACAAAGTAGAAAATGGTTCAGATGAATTTGGATCAGTAAGAGGGCATGAATTATCAGGTGAGATTGTTAAAATAGGGAAAAATATTACTCAGTGGAAACTTGGACAAAGAGTTGTTTCTGATAACACAGCCCATGTATGTGGTGTTTGTCCATCATGTGAATCAGGTGACTTCTTAACATGTCCTGAAAAGGTAAATTTAGGATTAGGATATGGTACAAATGGTGGATTTACAAAGTATTGTAAAATACCTGGTGAAATTTTAAGTATTCATAAACATACAATATGGGAAATACCAGAAAATATAAGTTATGAAGAAGCAGCTATTTTAGATCCTATTTGTAATGCTTACAAAGCAATAGCTCAACGTTCTAAATTTCTACCAGGACAAAATATTATAGTATTTGGGACAGGTCCTTTAGGACTGTTTTCGGTACAAATTGCGAAAATAATGGGGGCTGTTAATATAGTTATGGTAGGTTTGGACGATGATACTAAAGTTAGATTTGGAGTTGCGAGTGATCTTGGTGCTACACATATAGTTAATGGTTCACAAGAAGATGTTGTTGCTCGATGTCAAGAAATTTGCGGCAAAGATGGCATAAGTCTGGTTGTTGATTGTGCAGGTGCTAACATAGTATTAAAACAAGCGATTGAAATGTGCAGACCTAATGGTGAAATTGTCAGAATTGGCATGGGATTCAAACCAGTTGATTTCTGTATAAATGATATTTCAATGAAAGCGATTTCTATTATTGGGCATATGGGTTATGACACAACTTCATGGAGAAATGCTATTAATTTGTTAAAATCGGGAAAAATTCAAGTTAAACCTATGATTACACATAGATTAGGTCTTTCAGAATGGGATAAAGGCTTCGCTTTAATGGAGAGTAAGGAAGCAATCAAAGTTATTCTAACATATGATTGTGATTAAAATGAAAAAATTAATGGTTGCACCTTAATTAGGCTGTTGTTATATGTTTAAAATGGAAGAACAAATTAAAATTATTGATGTAGTAAGCGATATTCTAAAATAATGTAAAACAAAAGGAGTGAACAAAGTGGAGACAATAAAAAAACCTAATTGTGGTGCACGACTTGACCGCCTGCCAAACAGCAAATGGCATTTGTCAATATTTTCAATTGTTGCTTTTTCATTATTGGTATGCTGGAGTAATGCTATTGGTGGTCTTGTTCTGGCACAATTGAAAGAGCTAGGTTGGACAAATAACAATATAAGTGCAATATTTACTTCGCTGACGGTAGCAGGCATGTTTTTTGGTGCTCTTTTAGGAGGAATTATTGGTGATAAAATAGGACGGCGTAAAAGTGTTTTAACTTTTGAGATTATTCACATTATTGCAATGATAATTGGATCATTCTCACCAAACATGACATTTTTAATTGTTTGCCGTTTTTTTATGGGAGTTGGACTTGGTGCTTTGCTTGTAACTTTGTTTGCAGGGTTCACAGAATATATGCCTGGGCGTAATCGTGGTACTTGGTCTAGTAGAGTTTCCTTTATTGGAAATTGGTCTTATCCAATCTGTTCACTGATTGCTATGAGCATTACTCCACTTATTGCTGCAAATATGAATTGGAGAGTACAGTTTCTTGTTCCAGCTATTTTATCTATAATAGCTACAGTTATTGCCTATAAAAAATTCCCGGAATCACCGCGTTGGTTAGAAGTCCAAGGAAGATACAAAGAAGCGGAAAAGATTATGTCTGAGATTGAGATGTTAGTGGAACATCAAACTGGTAAAAAGTTGGAACCAGTTACCGATGTTTCTGCGGACAAAAAAGAAAATGTTATTCCATACTCTGCTTTGTTCAAAGGGGAACTGCTCAAACGGGTTATACTTGGGTCTTCCGTTTTGATTGCAATGAATGTGGTTCAATATACACTAATTAATTGGCTTCCTACAATATTCATGTCACAGGGCATTAATTTGAAGAATTCTATTGTATTAAATACTATGAGTATGTTTGGTGCACCTTTTGGTATTTTTATAGCTGTTCTTGTTATTGATAAAATTCCACGTAAAGTGATGGGTGTCGGATTACTTTTGATGATCGCTGTGCTTGGATATGTGTATTCCCTACAAACTAGTATGGTTATGATTACATTAATGGGATTTTGCTTAATTACATTTGTTTATATGTTTGTCTGTTATGCATCAGCAGTATACGTTCCTGAAATTTGGCCAACGGAAGCAAAACTCCGTGGTTCGGGTCTTGCAAACGCTGTTGGACGTATCAGTGGCATTGTTGCACCATTTGCTGTTGCTTATTTACTTGATAAACAAGGTGTAAAAGGTGTATTTGTATTGCTAGGTTCTGTAGCAGTAATAGTTGCAATAGTAATTGCCACTATTGGTATTGAAACAAGAGGCGCTTCTGTTGAGGCTATTGGATCAAAAGCAGAATAGTAGATTGTAAGTTTGGTAAATTTTGAAAGGGGTCGAATTGAAATGAAAAATGAAAAAAAAAATACAGAAGCTATTTTAGTTGTTCCTGGAAAGATGGAGATAAAAGAATCACAAATACCTGATCCAAAGGATGATGAAGTTCTAATTAAAGTAGAATATGTAGGAGTTTGTGGATCGGATGTTCATGGATTCGAATCGGGCCCATTTATTCCTCCATCAGATCCAAATCAAAAGATTGGGTTAGGGCATGAGTGTGCTGGTGAAGTTGTAGGAATCGGTACTAAAGTGACTAAGTTCAAAATAGGGGATAGAGTTTGCATTGAACCAGGAGTTCCTTGTGGAAAATGTAGGTTCTGTCTAGAAGGAAAGTATAATATCTGCCCGGATGTAGATTTCTTGGCAACACAGCCGAATTACAAAGGAGCATTGACAAATTATATTTGCCATCCGGAAAGTTTTACATACAAACTCCCGGATAACATGAATACCATGGAAGGTGCGTTAGTAGAGCCTGCAGCAGTGGGTATGCATGCAGCAATGAGCGCAGGTGCAAAGCCTGGCAAAAAAATTATAATTTTAGGTTCAGGTTGTATTGGGCTAATGACTCTTCAGGCATGTAAAGTTATGGGTGCAACAGAAATTGTAGTAGTAGATGTACTTCCAAAGAGACTAGAAATGGCAAAGAAATTAGGGGCTATGGAAGTAGTCAATGGTATGGAAGATGATACGGTAGTAAAATGTAAAGAAATTTTGGGCGATTTGGGAGCTGACATTGTGTTTGAAACAGCGGGTTCGCAGGTAACAGCGAAACAGACACCATTGTTGGTAATGCGTGGCGGTAAGATTATGATTGTTGGTACTATTCCTGGTGCAACACCAATTGATTTTCTAAAAATTAACCGTGAAGTAACGATCCAAACCGTATTTCGTTATGCTAATCGTTATCCAGCTACAATAGACGCAATTTCATCTGGTCGTATTGATGTGAAATCAATGGTTACTAATATTTACGATTATAAAGATGTTCAAAAAGCATTCGAAGACTCTGTTAATTGCAAAAAAGATATTATCAAGTCCGTTATAAAAATTAATTAAAAATAAAGGAGAGATTATTATGTTTGTTTCAATGAAAGATATGTTACTAAAAGCTCAGAAGGAAGGTTATGCAGTACCAAATTTCTGCATTTGGAATACTGAAATGCTACAAGGAGTTATGGATGCTACTGAAGAGGCGCAAGCACCAATTATTTTATCTTTTGGTAGTGGATTCTTAGAAAACACAGATATAGATCACTTCATAAAAATGATGGTTTCTATGGCGGATAAAGCAACTGTACCCGCTTGTATTCACTGGGATCATGGCAGAAACTTTGAAATAGTAAGTCATGCTGTTGATATAGGATATACTTCTATTATGATTGATGCATCTGCAAATGATTTAGAAACTAACATTAAATTAACAAAAGAGGTAGTTGATAAGTTCAAACCATTAGGAATTCCAATTGAGGGTGAATTAGGACATGTTGGTGCTGAGACGATTTATGAAGAAGCTATGGCTGCATACGGATATACTGATCCATCAGAAGCTGCAGAATTTTGTGAAAGAACTGGCATAGATTGCTTGGCAACTGCTATAGGAAACCAACATGGAGTTTATACCTCTAAACCAAAAATTAATTATCCCGTATTAGAAGCTGTTAGAGCGGCTGTTGATATTCCATTGGTACTTCATGGTGCATCAGGGATTTGTGATGAAGATATTAGAAAATGTATTGCCATAGGAATTACAAAAATCAACATTCATACTGAGTTATGCCAGGCGGCAATGATCGCTATTGAAGCAAATCAAGAGAGGAAGCTTCCTTATTTGAAATTGCAGCAAGAAGTTAGAAAAGAAGTTGCAAAAAGAGCAATGGAAAAAATAAAATTATTCGGATGTTATGGAAAAGCGAGGAGTTAATTGTGAATAATAAATTAGATGTAATTTGTATTGGGGCTGCAATTGTTGATATACCTTTACATCCTGTAAGCAAAAATATATTTGATAGTGAATCTTATCCTTTAGAAAAAATATGTATGACTATAGGTGGAGATGCAATTAATGAAGCTACTATAATTTCAAGGTTAGGATATAAAGTTGCATTAATGAGTCGCATTGGGAAAGATGTAGTAGGAGATTACATTCTTAAATTCTGTGAACAAAATAATATTGATTGTTTTAGTGTAAATATTGATCCAGATATTGATACTTCTATCAATGTGGGTTTAGTAACTGAAGATGGTGAGCGAACATTTGTTACAAATCGTAATGGAAGCTTGTGGAAGACCAATATTGATGATGTTGATTTTAAACGATTTAAAGAAGCGAGATTACTTTCATTAGCAAGTATATTTAATAATCCATTAATTGATGGAGAGTCACTTGTAAAGATTTTTACAGAGGCAAAGAAGAACAATATGCTAATTTGTGCAGACATGATTAAAAGAAGATTTGGTGAGGGGTTTGAAGATATCCGTGAAGCTTTAGGATATGTTGATTACTTTTTTCCAAACTATGATGAGGCTTGTTTGATAACTGGCAAAACAAATTTGGATGAAATAGCAGATGTTTTTTTAGGCTGCGGCGTTAAAAATATAATTATAAAGACTGGCAAAGATGGATGTTTTGTAAAAAATTCAAATGAAACATTAATTGTTCCTATATATAAATATTCTAAATTAATTGATACTATTGGTGCAGGGGACAACTTTGCTGCTGGATTTATTACAGCTATTTTGGATGGAAAATCACTCAAGGAATGTGCCGAGTTCGCTAACGTGACAGCATCCATTTCCGTTGAATATCTAGGGGCAACAACTGGAGTGAAAAGCAAACAACAGGTAGCTGAAAGAATGAAAGAATATATTATTTCCAAAATAGAAAACTGAAGGAGTGTTGAAATGAAAACAATGAAATTAGGAAAAACTGATATAAATATTTCAAGAATGGGTCTAGGAACTTGGCCTATTGGTGGAGGTCCTGCATGGAACGGAGACCGAGAATTACAATCATCCATAGATACTATAAGAACTTGTCCGTCCATTGGGGTTAATGTAATTGATACAGCTCCAGGTTATAATTTTGGTAACAGCGAAGTAATTGTTGGCAAGGCTTTGAAAGGTATGAAAAGAGAGGATGTTTGTTTAATTACAAAATGTGGTATAACATGGAATAGAAAAGGAAGTTTGTTTAACAAAGTAGGTGACGTACAGCTTTATAAGAATCTTTCCAAAGAATCAATTATGGAAGAGATTGAAATGAGTTTGGAGCGGTTGGGAACGGATTATATTGATGTTTACATGACTCATTGGCAATCAGTAGAGCCTTACTTTACTCCAATCAAAGAAACAATGGAAGCATTAAATGAACTAAAGGCAGCCGGAAAGATAAAAACCATTGGTGCTGCAAACATGACACCTGAACATATAAAAGAATATTTAAAGTATGGACAATTAGATTTGGTGCAAGCTAAATACAGTATTTTGGATAGAGCAATTGAACAGGATTTGGTTCCAATTTGTAGAGAAAATAAAATTACTCTTCAAGCTTACTCTCCTTTGGAGCAAGGGTTATTGAGCGGGTGCCTTCCAAGAGATTATGTTCCAACAGGGGCGCAGTGTAATAAAAAGTGGTTCCAACCTGAAAATATGCAAAAGGCAATGAATATGATGGATAGTTGGAAAGAGTTGTGCAAAAAATACGATTGTACAATAGCCAATTTATCTCTTGCATGGGTTTTGGCACAGGGTGATTTCTTTAATCTGCTAAGTGGAGCAACTACCGTAGACCAAATTAAAGAGAATGTAAAATCTGCTGAAGTTGAACTTTCAAAATCGGATGCTAGATTAATGAGAGAAATGGCAGAAGCAATTGACGACTAAAGGAGCAAATGTAGTTTTGAATTGGTATAAGTGGAACAAACACATTAGTTAAAAAGTATGAAGAGGGTATACCATATATAATGGTACCTTCTTCTTTTTTTATGATCGAAAGCAATTTGCTAATAAATATTAATATGGTAACTTTACAGGCAATAGAGTAATTGTAAAATGTCCATAAATGTGATTTTTCGGAACTGAGATGGAAAGAGCATCTACTGCATATTTAGTTTATTGATAATGTACTGCAGAAGTGAATTTTTGTATAAAAGGGGTTCCGCTTGCTGATATCAGATCTATGGTCGAAATGGCAACCTGTAAAGCAGAACGTGTTTCGTAATTAGACCCATTTTTAACACTATATCCTGAAAAGCTGTGAATCATATAATGAGCATTCTTATATTTGCCAAGGTACATCATTACATGTCCCTCTAAAAATAGTGCAGCACCTGGTTTTAGTTTATCCATTAAGGTGTATCTATTTTTTAGTGAATCATCTTTTTTAAATTTAAAAGAATTATCTTTATTAAAAAAACTATTTTCTTGTTGGTCAGCATTGCGTGGAAGTAAGAGTCCGAAACATTTATAAATTGTTAGTATAAAGCTGGAACAGTCTTTTCCGGAAAATTTATCTCCCCAATCGTATGGTGTATCGATAAATTTAAGAGCCTGATTTATTATATTATACCTTGTATATGGAAGGTTTCCATATACAAGGTCTTCAGTGTTATCTATAGTAGCATTTTTAAATATAAGGTTGCCACTGATATCACTCGTTGGATATTTTATAATATAATTATCCACTAGATTAGATTCATTATGCTTTAATAAGAACAGCTTTGTACCCATTCCACATTTTATAGTTATTGAGGGTGAGTCTTTTTCATTAATAGTTAAAGTAGCTTCTTTTGCAATAACCATTAAAAATTCTTTGCTTTTAGAATAATTTGAAATTTGTTTTTTATTTTTGGCTAATGCTATATCACTGCTTTTAACCCAACCAAAATAATTGTAAAATTTTACGAAATACCACTTTTTATCTCGACTCTTATGGAGTATTAGAACTGGTTCATAGGGAAAGGAACTTGTCTCTTGAAACCTGTCAAAATTATTTATTTTACTATCTTCTAAAGACGAAAAAATAGGGTCTTCTATGGGGAAACTTCTCACTGAAGTCTTTTTTATGCTTATACCGTACTCAATAGTAGTATAATCTTTTATTTTATTTAAATTTGTATTGCGTATAATCTCTTCAAAGTAATCAGTGGGGATTAACTTTCCATTAGAATCAAACATATCTTTAGTGAATAGTTTATATGATTGTATGAGATCAATGAGAGGTTTAGAAGCTATAGTATCCTCTTCATTATCTAAATCATATAAAGAAGGTATTGTAGATTTAAGATTATTATTAAACTTTTTAATTTCATCTATAGAAAGTATTATTTTTGTAGCGTCAGTAAGATCACGCATCCAAAAGGAAGCGGAACACATAAAATTTGGGAATATATAATCATCTTTATACATAAATACACCTCACTAGTTACATAATTATTTACATTATAATACCAATTTTAAATATAATCCATATAAAAGATGTATCAAATTAGTGCTCTAAAAAGTTATGCTCCAGCTGTTATGATTCAGAATGGTAATTGACAATTACGTAATATTTAGGTATTATTAGAATAAATATTATATTTTACAAATATAAGGCATAATATTAAGGAAATTGTTAAAAAAGGAGCCTGACAAAAATCGGGTGCTTTTTAACTTTTTTGCAATCATATTAGCAACGTGATTATCTGTAATTTAAATTTTTCACCTATCTTGTAGATAGGTGATTTTTTACCATTCAGCTCAAAAGATATATTAAGCTATTAGATAAGTGATATACCACTTAAAAGTGTTTATGGTAATCGTTTTGAAAAATTCGAATGTTACTGAAAATTAACACTAAATGACTCAACTGAAATAGTTAAAATTGATAAAGTAAGGAGAGAAAACAAAAATGAGAAAGAATAATGTATTTCGGAGAATAGCTATACGGTATCTTCCCTGGATGGTTGTGGAATTGATTGCAGCATATGTGCTGACCTCAATTATTGTGAAGGGTAGCAGTCTAATATCCAATGCCATTGATGTACTTCTTTCTGGACAAGTGTCGGGTATTGTAAGTACAAGTTTTATGATGCAACTTTTCCTCTTTGTGGGAATTGGTTTTGTGGCATCTCTGGTTAGGGATGTGTGCGCGTCACAATTTAGTGTAAATATTCAGACACAGTTTCGCGAGGAGGCTGGGAGAAAACTGGTTCATCTAGAATTTAAGTATTTTGACAAGAACTCCTCTGGTACCATTTTGAACAAGTTGATTTCGGATATTGGCCAAGCTGGACGGTTCTTTTCAGAAACACTTCCTGATATTTGTCGAATATTGGTTGAGGCTGTGACTATTATTATTTCCATCGGTAAGATTGATGGCATGCTGGTGGTATTTATAGCGGTTGGGTATCCAGTGGTGCTTGTGGTGTCTCATTACTCATCTAAGCGAATGGCAAACTTAGCCAAGAACCGATTAAAGAAAATTGATGTGCTTAACTCCATTGCCTATGACAATATTCAAGGCATCATTGTGGGCAGAAGCTTCAATCTGATGTCAGTGATGCAGAAAAAAATCTACAAAGCTAACGATGAAATTCTGGAGTTTGAATTTATGCGTAATAGATTGTCATCAATATCATGGATTATGCAGGGCGTGATTAACTGGCTACCAAATATTATTTTGGCCACATTGGCACTAATGAGGGTGTTAAACGGTTCACTTACTGTGGGAGAGATGACTTTCTTCATTCTTATGTTGGACCGAATTATTCATCCTTTAAGCGAACTACCTATGTTGTTTAATGATGCACGTGAAATAGGTGTGTCCATCCAGCGTCTGGAAGAACTGATGGGGCAAGCGGACGAACCCAGCGGAACTTGGGCTGGGAGTCACTGCGTCAGAGATTGTGATCAGGTACTGGAAACTGTTATTGAATTTAAAAATGTAAATTTTGCTTACAATGAAGATTGCCAAGTGTTGCACAATGTGGATTTCACCATTCAGGTTGGAAAAAATGTGGCCTTCGTAGGTAGTTCTGGGGAAGGTAAGTCTACTATTTTTAAGCTACTCTGTGGATTTTATCAGAAGCAATCAGGAAATTATAAGCTTTACGGCAGAAATTTTGAAGATTGGAATTTGAATGTGGCGAGAAATCTATATTCTTTGGTATCCCAGAATGTGTTTTTATTTCCCAAAACCATTGCTGATAATATTGCCTATGGACGACAGGGAGCTACCATGGAAGAAATAAAGCAAGCCTGCCGCCTAGCCAATATTCATGACTTTATTATCAGTCTGCCACAGCAGTATGATACTTTGGCAGGCGAGCGTGGAACACGGCTTTCAGGCGGTGAACGGCAACGTATTTCCATTGCTAGGGCCTTTCTTAAAAATGCGCCAATCCTTCTTTTGGATGAACCAACCTCCGCCATTGATGTAGGTACAGAAGATTTGATTAAAGAGGCCATAGAGCGTATTTCTCACGGAAAAACAGTCATCACCATTGCACATAGGCTGTCCACCATTGAGAACGCAGATACCATTATGGTACTGTCAAAGGGTCAGATTGTAGAGAGTGGAACTAATGAGGAGTTGTTGATGAAAAAAGGTGTTTATCACCATCTTTACCAGGTACAACGGCAGACTCAGGAGGAAAGAAAGGAGGAGACATTAAATGAAATTATCTAGAATACTTATTAAATTGACTAAGACATTCATGGGGAGGCGTGCTCTCATATATTTTGGAGCTATTCTTGTAATGGCGATATTCGAAGGACTATTCAAGACTATTAGTTCTTTTTTGATTCGAGATTTATTCACCATGGCTGGGCATAGAACAACCAATGGGTTGGTCTTACTTCTTGTGAAAAATTTATTGATAGGTGTTGTGGTCATGGTGATTCAGGTGGTGGCAACAGTCATCTATAACAATGAGTCTAAACGGGCAGTTGCAAAGATTAATCAATTGGTGTATATGAAATCAGTGTGGTTTCCTATAGAATATTACGATACTCATCATACCGGCGATTTTATGTCAAAATTAATGTATGATGCAAGCAAAACCGGAGACATTTTTGGTTCTAGGCTTCGTCGTGTTATTATGCCGATTATTATGGTTATTCTGTTTCTGATTCCTATGTTTTATCTATGCCCACAGGTGACAGTGGGATTGCTAGCGGTAAGCTGCATTTCCCTGCTAGTGAATACATTAATGGTAAAGCCCATGAAAAAGGTTAGTTCCAAAATGTCAAAGGTAAACAAAGGGATGATACAGAATCTGACCAACATTCTGCAGGGTATAGAAATGATTAAGATTTTTGCGGTGAAGGATATAATTATGAAGGAATACGATGTTTCAAATAAGCAGTGTGCAAAGGCACAGAAGAAACAGAATTGGTATTCAGCACTGCTGACAGGTTTGAATAATGCCTTTAATTTGCTCTGTTCACTGGTATTCTTAGGTGTGGGAATTTATTATGTTGAACAAGGCGTGGTGGATGTTGCTTCGCTGACGGCATTGTATATGTTGTATGGAACCTTTAGTTGGTATTTCTTACAGATTGGGCGGTATATTCCAGAGCTAGTCAATTGTTTGGTTAATGCTCAGCGAGTATTTGAATTTATGGGTATGCAAGAAGAACCGAAAACCTATGTGGAACATAGGCAGGAAGGTACAGAAAATGAGTCTTCTAAGCGTGCTTATATTTCTATGGAAAATATTACCTTCAGATATACGCAAAGTGATAAGAAAGTTCTAAGGGATTTCAATTTGTCTGTAAAGAAAGGAACTTCAGTAGCAATTACTGGTCATTCTGGACGTGGTAAGAGTACGTTAGCTAAGCTTTTATTGGGATTCTATCCAGCAGAAAAGGGACAAATATATATTAATGGTGTACCATTGGAAAAACTGGGATTACATAAACTTCGTGAGTTGATTGCTTACGTGCCACAGGATACTTATTTGTACAACGTAAGTATTGCCGAAAACATTTCATATGGAAGGGCTGAGGCTACTATGGAAGAGGTTGTGCAGTCGGCAAAGGCTGCCAATGCACACGAATTCATTATGAAGCAGTCAGAAGGATATGATACCCTGGTAGGCGAGCGTGGTAACAAGCTGTCTGGCGGGGAGAAACAACGTATTGCAATTGCCAGGGCCATCCTTAAAAATGCGCCCATTCTTTTACTGGATGAGGCAACTTCAGCACTTGATAACGAGTCAGAATATTTGGTTCAAGAGGCAATACAGTCGCTCATGAAGGACCGAACCACGATTATGATAGCTCATCGGCCGAGCACCATTGCCACAGCGGATACTGAGATGGCAATGTAGAGGAAAGTCATACTCAAATTAGAAAAAGTTGGTGAAAATGTATAATAAAATATGGTATACTATGATAAATGTCGTTAAAAAATTATGAATTAAAATTAAATTGGAATCTGGATCTGGATAGTAGGCTTACAGTATTTCAGTATTTCCGTATTATCTTATAATTTATGGTTGCATTTTACTTATCAAAAGTGAATAAAGAGATATTCATATTAAAGGAGTGTTAAAATGAAATATTGTATAAAATGTAACACAGAGCTGACAGACAAAAGTAAATACTGCAATGAATGTGGAAAAAACCAAGCGACAGATGAGTATGACAATCAAGATAGTTATGATGAGCAGGAGGATAGTTACACAAGAGAACCTGTATATACTACTAAGCCAGAGTATAGAGAAAACTCAGATTACGAAGATGCTAATAACTTTCGTGCAAAACGTAAACATAGTCCAATGTTAATAATAGTCTTAGTAGTAATAGTAGGAGTTGCTGCACTTGGTTTAATGTCAACTAATAAAGATAAATCAGATGATCGTAAATATCAGGATATACAAGCTTCAACTAAAAGTGTTACTCCCGAAGCAACTAAAACTGAACCAGCTAAAACAGCTAAATCAGACATAGTAGGAAAATTACATCAGAAAGTTATTGTTCCAGATATTCGGTATGGAACATATGAAATTACAATTAACAGTATTACATTAACAACAGAAAGAAATAAATATAGCAAGGTTAAACCAGTAGAAGTGTATAAGATTAATTATACCTATAAATTATTGTCTAGTGGAACTTCAACACATGGTTTATATGTATCGAGTTTCGCTTCATTTGACAGCACAGGAGAGTCAGGAGAAGGTTATCCAGGTGGGGCTGGTAATTACCCTAAGCCATTAACTATTATAGGGACTAAATGTTCAGCAGATACATTTGTAGCAGTTAAAAATAAAAGTTCTTTCATAAATTTAGTTTTAGACTATAATGTGACTAATGATAGCGGACATATGACATTTAAAATACCAACTAAATAATTGCTTATACACTTTAGCCATTGCTTAACTAGTAGCAATGGCTAAAGTTATATTTATATTTAGTCATTGATAATTTAATCATATTTTTTCTGCTAACGTCTTGAATTATTCTGTATATATATCAGACAGCTCAATATTGATTCGGTCAGTTATGTCTTTTTTTATCTCGTTTGCACCTAAGGAATTATCAACTTGTTTTACTGGAAGAATGATAATAAATTCACTTCCGATATTCGCTTCACTTTTAAGGATTATCTTGCCTTCATGTAGTTTCACAAAAGATTTAACTAGAGAAAGTCCTATACCAGTTCCTTCATTATTTCTTTTTAAGGTCTTGTCCACCTGCATAAATCTACCGAAAATTATTTCCTTTTTATCATCGGGGATTCCTACTCCGGTATCTCTAACTGATATCTCAACATTATCCACTTTATCCAATACGGTCACATATATTTTGCCGCCTCTGTCTGTAAATTTTAAAGCGTTTGAAAGTAAGTTAAGTATAATTCTCTCTATTTTATCGCCGTCAAACGCCATTAACTTTTCTTCAACATTAGTGTCAAATATTATGTCTATACCTTTATTTTCAGCGATAGAAATTATAGACATGGTAATATCTTCAATCAAATAAACAATGTTTCCATTCTCCAAATGTAGAGTAATAAATCCCGAATCTAGTTTCGTCATGTCTAATAAATTGTTAATTAATCTAATAAGTCTATTAGAATTTTTCTTCATTATTTGTAAATACTTTCTTCTCTTCTTAATAATTTTTTCTTCATTGCTTTCATTGTACATATTCATCATCTGCAGAGAAGCAAAAATTACATTTAATGGAGTTTTCAATTCATGCGATATGTTACAAAAGAACTCTGTTATAAATTTAGTATGTTCTTTTGTTTCGTTTAATAGTTCAATAGTTGTTTTTGCATCTTCTTTTAACTTTAGCATTTGTAATTCCATTTCTAATAGTTTTACTTGATTGCTTTCAAAAGTTACGTGTTCCCCCAATATCCATGCGATAATGATAAATCCTACCGATAACACCAAGTCATTTTCAAAATAGGTGTTTACTACTAAATTAGAAACGAAAGTCAAATCTATGGATAATATAATAGCTGACGATATATAAGAAAGTATCAAACCACGCCTCTTACCTTGAGATATGGTTGTTGTTATAATGCAAAAGAAAAACAGATATTTATATTGGCTCTCATAAGTGCCAGATAATAAAATAAATAAAGATAGAATAAAAATAAATAAGATATCTTCTGCAACTAAAAGATTCTTTGATTTTTTAAAGTTATTTTTAAAATAAATAATCCACCATAATAAATAAAATAATGATAAAAAGATAAGAAATATTGCCAAATTTAATTGTACACGAGTTATGGAGTTTGTTTTATTATATGGAATATTGAAAATAAGTATTAATATAAATAGTAAAATAGCGAACTTAGTAAATGTAATTATTGCTAAAATGTTACTATATTTATCATTGTTATTCATGTTTCACCTTCTATTTACCTATAGACAACCTAACTGGTTTAGCTACAGATAATTATATTTTTTATATCTTCTATCATGTTTTGGTACTTCATTTATATTATCATCAGGTTTAACATCTAAAACAAACATTTTATTTACATTTATTCTAAATAAAAACATTTATATATAACATAATACATTAAAAAAGATGATAAATCCATACTTATTTTGAAATACATGACAATTTGATATATTAAAAGATGAAGACTTTAACATCGTTAAAGTCTTCATCTTATATTATAAAAGTTTCAAGTTTTTTACTTAATCTGTTACCTTACTTCCGACGGGAAGTACATAATCTGCACTTACATATCCTATTTTGTCATTGTAAGCTATCTTATAAAAATTATTTATTTCTCCACTTATCATAACTATTGTTGATGATTTTACACTTCCGATTATAGAATAGTTTGTACCTGCTCCACTTCGTACATTCAAAGTTGAATATACTCTACCACCGTAAACTGCTGGCAATACCACAGGTTTAGCTGTTATTTTTACATATTGTGCACTTATGTAGGCTGTTTTACTATTATAGGTTACTTTATAAAAATTGTTTGTTTTACCAGTTATAATAACTTTGGTCCCACTTGCCATACTTCCTAATACAGCATAATTTGTTCCTGCTCCACTTCTTACACTCAAAGTATTTGTAGTTGTTACACCATATTGTGTTGTGTATTCCATAGGTGGTGTTACTACTACCACAGGCTTAGCTGTTATTTTTACATATTGTGTACTTATGTAAGCTGTTTTACTATTATAGGTTACTTTATAAAAATTGTTTGTTTTACCAGTTATAATAACTTTGGTCCCGCTTTTCATACTTCCTAATATAGCATAGTTTGTCCCAGCTCCACTTCTTACACTCAAAGCACTTGCAGTTGTTACACCATATTGTGTTGTGTACACACTACCCAACACTTTTATATTTTTATCCATACTGCTTGTACTATTTTTATAGTTTGCATTATTGAAACCACCTACAGATACAAATGTGATACCCATTGCAGCAATAGCTATAACAATCTTTGTTTTTAATGAATATTTTCTAAATTCTGTTAAATTTTTAATATTTTTCAATGTTAATCCTCCTTTAAGTATATATTACCCATACTATTCTACCTTATTTTAGTATAAAAATAAGTCTTATTCTAAATTTAACATTTCATACATCTTTAATTGCTATATATAATAAAAAATGAAACATAATATGTTAGTTGAAAATATCAGCAATCAAACAACAATTATTCAAGAAGGACTATTAACTGGATGAAACAAGACCTATATTTTTTCTTTGCATAGCTATGACACCTTTTATGGTATAATTTTTTTAAAGGAATTAGGGGGCGGAGTTATGGAAGGTTACCGTAAATTTAACTTGGTTATCACAATACTAATAGCGTTGCTCCTTATAGGAACATTAGGATATAAACTTTTATTAGATGTTAGTATGGTAGATGCATTATATATGACTGTTATAACCATATCAACAGTAGGATATACTGAAGTGGCTATTATGGATGCAAAAGCTAAGCTTTTTACTATATTTCTTATTTTTTTAAGTTTAAGTACTGTGGGGTATATATTTAGTAGCATTGTAGCTTATTTTTTAGAAGGAGATTTAAAAGATGCATGGAGGAGGAGACGTATGGAAGTTGGTATCGCTAAGCTAAAAGACCACTATATAATATGTGGAGGGGGTGAAACAGGGGGAAATGCTATAAAACAATTTCAAAAAAGCAATGTTCCATTTATTGTGATAGATAAAGATGAAGAAATAATAAAGGGACTAATAGAAAATAAAATATATGCTATTCAAGGAGATGCCACGGAGGAAGAGGTATTAGATAAGGTAAGAATAAAGTTTGCTAAGGGTCTTATTTCTTCATTGTCTACAGATGCGGATAATGTTTATACTGTCCTAACCGCAAGAGAAATGAATAGCAATTTATATATTGTATCTAGAGCTATAAATAAAAATGCAAATGAAAAGCTAAAAAAAGCAGGTGCAAATAATACAATTTCTCCAAATGAAATAGGCGGAAGTAGAATGGCAGCTCTAATGCTTAGACCTACCGTTATTGCTTTTTTGGATATAGTAACTCATGATGGAGATCTAGTTTTAGACTTAGAGGATGTAACTATTTGTGAAGGGTCCATTATAATAAATATGAGTCTTATGGAAGCTAGAATTCCTGAAAAAACAGGACTAATAGTTTTAGCCATTAAAAAGGATAGTAATAAAAAACTAGTCTTTAATCCAAGTTCTAATCAGGTACTAAAAATTGGTGATACCATGGTAGTTCTAGGAACAGAAGAACAGGTTAGTAAACTTAAAAAAATTGCTAAAGAACTATAAAACATATAAAAAGCAATCTCTATACCTTAAAGTTACTTGAGGCAAGGCATTTGCTTTTTTAATACTTGTATTTATTGTATAATAAACATAATCTATGTTTTAAAAAATACTACAGTAGGTTTGGAGGTTATCTTATGAATTTAGAAGAACAGAAACAATTTATGTTATCGGGTAAAATGTATAATGATTTATCACAAGAATTAATTCAAGCAAGAGAAAATACTATATTTCTTACAAATGAATATAATAATAGTTTTGGTGGTCAGCAGCAGGAAAGAGAAGAAATATTAAAAAAACTACTGAAAAAGATCGGAAAAGGAGTTCATTTTGAACCAACTCTTCGATGTGAATTTGGTTTTAATATTACAATAGGCGATAATTTTTATGCCAATTTCGATTGCATAATGTTAGATGGTGGAAAGATAGACATAGGTAATAATGTTTTATTTGGACCACGAGTTGGAATCTATACATCTAATCATGCAATAGATGCATTAGAGCGAGTAGCAGGAGGATGTTATGCAAAACCTGTAAAAATAGGCAATAACGTATGGATTGGAGCAGGAGTTAGTATAAATCAAGGTGTTACTATTGGAGATAATACAGTCATAGGGTCAGGCAGCGTTATTACAAAAAATATTCCAGCGAATGTGGTTGCAGCTGGTGTACCATGTAAAGTAATTCGGGAAATTACGCAAGAAGATAAAACTGGATTTAAAGTATAGAATAAGCACAATTACAATAATTTTAGTTGTAGTGATAATCTTTTATCCATAATTTTTATTATTTTTTATAAAAGTAACTATTTTGTAATAACTTCGTTTCTAAAAAGAGTTATAATAAACTTCGTTGCGACAAAAGATTCATTAATATATGTTAAATAAGGTGATGATTATGAATAATAAGTTAAAAAAAAGGAAACTGAAAATTATAATTGGAATAATTATATTAATACCATGTTGTTTTTTAGTAAAGTCTTTAATAAATAGTAATGAAGAAAAAAGAATAATAAAAAATAACTATATTAGCTTGGAGAAGCTAGGAAATGTAAATATTGCTACGGTAGAGGAGAAGATAAATAAAAAGCATAAGCTAAATGATGAAAAAAGTGGTGATAACTCAAAAGAAATAAGTAATAAAATGTACTTTGAAGAGTCCGTTTTTATGGGAGATTCTATTACTGAAGGGTTAGACTTTTATGATATAGTAAATAAATCTTCTGTATTAGCTAAAAAAGGGCAAGGATTGGTACAAGCAAAGGAATCAGTAAGTATTTTATCAAACATTAATCCAGAAAGAATATTTCTGCTTTATGGTATGAACGACTTACAAAGTTCTAAAAACAGTGATGATTTTAAATCTAACTATATTAAGCTTGTAAAAGATATAAAACAAACAGTTCCCAGTGCTGAAATATATCTTCAATCTTTAACTCCAGTGCAAGCTAAAGTACAACAAAAAAATAATAGCTTTTCACAAGATAGATTAGATAAATTTACACAAGCAATAATTGAGGTTGCAAGGGAAGAAAATGTACATTTCATAGATATAAGACCTATGCTTAAAGGTAAAGAAGATTTGTTTGAACAAGATGGCATTCATTTTAAGGTCGACTTTTATGGTTTATGGTTAGATGATTTAAAGAGTCAATTAAAAAGTCAATCAAAGACTTAGTATTAAGTAAATAAGGATGATGAATATGAAGATATTTGATAATATACAAAAGAAGGTGTTGATTTTAATTTTGGTTATTAGTATTGGTGTTATATTTCAAGGATGTGCTTTCATTAGACCTAAAAGTCCTGAAATTAGTGAAATAATAACTAATATTCAAAAGGTTACAGATTTATCAGCAATGAAGAAAGGTAGCAAAACTAATCTTAGAAAAAATTATTCTATAAACACTAAAGGATTGAATGATTTTGTTTTGTATGCTCCAAAAAACAATATGCAGGCAAATCAAATACTTATATTAAAAGTTGTAAATGAAGACGATATGGATGGATTATTAGAAAACCTTGAAAATATAATTGAAGCTCAATCAAATAGCTTTAAAGAGTATAGTCCTGATCAATATGAAATTTTGGAAAATCACACTTTAAAAATAAAAGGAAATTATCTTATATTAATTGTATCAAAAGATGTAGATAAAATAACAAAAGTTGTTAATGACAACTTTAAATAAAAGGTCAACATGAAGTGGAGGAACTATAATTGGTTTTTAGCAGCTTAGTATTTATTTTTATATTCTTACCATTAACCCTTGTCATATATTTTATTGCCCCAAAGAAAAGAAGAAATTTAATTCTCTTAGCTATGAGCCTTATATTTTATGGATGGGGCGAACCAATATACATAGGCCTTATGATCTTCTGTATAGTTTTCAACTATTTGAGTAGTTTATTTATACATAAATATAGAAAACTTAAAAAGCTTTCAAAGAAAATATTTGTAGCCACACTTGTGATTGATTTAGGAATGTTAGCTTTTTTTAAATATTTGGGTTTTATAATCAACAATATTAATGCACTATTTGGATTAAATATATATTTTGAAAAGCTTGCTTTACCGGTGGGAATATCATTCTATACATTTCAAATTATATCTTATGTAGTTGATGTTTATTTAAATAAAGTTAAGGTTCAAAAAAATATTATAGATTTTGGAGCATATGTAACTATGTTTCCACAGCTAGTTGCTGGACCCATAGTGCAATACAATGATATATTCCTCCAATTAAAAAATAGGAAAGAAAATATCAATCAATTTTCAGAAGGAATAGATAGATTTATACTAGGTCTCGGAAAGAAAGTGTTGATTGCTAACAATATAGGGATGGTTTGGACAATCATAAAAGCGACTGAAGTTTCAAGAATATCTGTCATTTCCGCATGGATTGGAATAATAGCTTTTACTTTTCAAATATATTTTGATTTTAGTGGATATTCTGATATGGCAATAGGTCTTGGAAAAATGTTTGGATTCGAATTTATTGAAAATTTCAACTATCCATACATATCTAAAAGCGTAACTGAATTTTGGAGAAGATGGCATATATCCTTAGGAAGTTGGTTTAGAGAATATCTTTATATCCCTTTAGGGGGTAATAGGGTTTCTTTGATAAAGCAACTTAGAAACTTATTTGTAGTATGGTTTATAACAGGATTATGGCATGGGGCCAGTTGGAATTTTATATTCTGGGGACTATATTTCGGCTTTTTTATAGCTTGCGAAAAGTTTTTTTTAGGAAAGCTGTTAAATAAACTTCATAGGTGTATTTCAAATTTATATACTATGATAATTGTTATAGTTGGCTGGGTATTTTTCGATAGTAATAAATTGAGTAATGCATTAAATTATATAAAAGTAATGTTTGGACTTAGTGGAAATGTCTTTATAGACAATACTGCTAAATATTATTTTCATGCAAATTTTATCTTGTTTGTAATAGCAATACTTTGTGCAACACCAATTATATATTTTTTCCATAAAAAGATTAAAAGTAAGTTTAATGCAAGAGGTGCTATAGCGATGGCGTTAGGTCGTATTTTTATATTGTTTTTATCTACAGCATACCTTGTAAATCAGAGCTTTAACCCATTCTTGTACTTTAGATTTTAGATAAAAAGGATGATGATAGATATGAAATATAATAGTGCAAGAAAAAAATATAATAACATATATATAAAATCTTTAACTTTAATGTTTTTATTTTTCATATTTAGTGTAATGATATTAAATGTTATAGTTCCAGACAAGAAGTTTTCTTCTCAGGAAAATAGGAACCTTAAAAGTAAACCTAAATTATCAGTAGATAATTTACTATATAATAAATTTACATCAAAATATGAAAAGTATATTGCTGATCAATTTATACTAAGAAACTTTTGGATAAATGTAAAGTCAAGATCAGAAATATTTGCTGGTAAAAAGGAAAACAATGATGTATACCTAGGCAAAAACAAATATTTAATAGCTAAGTTCAAGAAGCCTAGCAAAGAGGCCTTTGATGAGAAAGTGAAAGCTATAAATGATTTCAGTACTGAAAATAAAAAAGTAAATAAATACATTATGTTAGTTCCAAATAAAATAAAAGTATTAGAAGATAAATTACCAGAATTTGCTCCAGTAGAGAATCAACTTGAATATATAAATAAATTTTATTCTGGGTTAGATAAATCAATAAAAACAATTAATGTTTTTGATGCACTAAATAAAAACAAAAATGAGTACATATATTATAAAACTGATCACCATTGGACAACCAAGGGAGCATATTATGCATATTTAGAATTTTGTAAAAGCTCAGGTTTAACACTAAAGGATGCAAATTATTACAATATTAAAAAAGTCAGCAATGAATTTTATGGAACTCTTCATTCAAAAGCGGGAGTTACAAATGTTGATAGTGACACGATAAATGTATATTTACCTAAAAAACATGAAGATTTACTAGTTAATTATGTGGAAGAGAAAAAAAAGAGTAGCAGTTTGTATAATTCGAGCAATTTAAATACTAAAGATAAATATTCTACATTCTTAGGTGGAAATCATCCTATTATAAAGATAAGCACCATGAGCGATAGTAGTAAAAAACTCTTAGTTATAAAAGATTCATATGCTAACTGTTTTATTCCTTTTTTGACTTCTCATTTTAGTGATATAATAGTTGTTGATTTAAGATATTACTCAGATAATATAAGTACTCTAATTAAAGACTACAAGATCACTGATGTCCTTATGCTTTATAATGCAAATACATTTTTTGAAGATGAATCAATACTTAATATTAGTGACTACGATTAGAGGTAAAAGCTCCTAAGCAAACTGTAATCTCTTAAATTAAAATTAGTAATTTTGACCTAAATTTACTAAACTTTAAAAAGCCTTATAAAATAATAAGGCTTTTTTTATGTCCCTGGTGAATTTGATAATCATCTAATGGTCGATGGTATTTATTTTATAAAAAAATCTATTACTGACATAATAACAGGTATCGTGATTATAGATAAGATTGTAGTTAAAAAAGCACATTTTGAAGCAGTTACTTTATCTCCATTATATTTTTCTGCCAAAACTGCGATTAAACTTGCAGTCGGCATTGCTACTAAAATTACACATATATAAAGAAGTGTTTTACTAGCACCTAAAAGGTTAAGTACAAAATACGTTATGAGTGGAGCGACTATTAGTTTAACGAAATTTACATAATATATGTCAAAACCTCTAAACACATCTTTTAATTTAACATCTGCAAGCATACTTCCTACTATAAACATTGAAAGGGGAGTCGTCATATTTCCTATGCTGCCTAAAGTTTTAAGTAATGGTGATGGGAGTTTTATAGAAAAAAGAAATATTATAATTCCTAAAAGAGTACATATAAGAGGTATATTTATAAGATTCTTTTTTATATTCTTTAAGTCACTTTTGCCCGTAAAAAGTATCACACCATAAGACCACATAAAAATATTAAAAGGAATTGTATAAATGGATGTATAAAACACTCCTATATTCCCAAAGATACCTTGAATTACAGGATATCCTACAAATCCACAATTAGAAAACACGGTTGCAAATATAAATACATTCTTCTTAGAGTTTTCGAATTTAGAATATAATAATTTACTTAAAATTATTAAAATAATGTGTATCAAAATAGAATAGAAAAGTATCATGCTAGCACCTTTTAGCATATCCATTGAGAATTTGAAATTAAAAGAATATATAATCATACAAGGCATTGTTACATTAATTAAAATGTTTGAAAACCCTTTATTCACTTCATCTGTAATTGTTTTTGTTTTTCTTAATATAACTCCGACCATCATCATAAGTGCTAATATAATTACTTGATTCATAACATTAATATTCAAAATATTACCTCCAAAGATATTGACCTAATATAAATATAGAGTAAAAACCACTTGCATCAAATGGATATTATTCATCCATTTTTCCTATAAGCTTTTCCATATTATTTAGAGTTTCGTTTAACAATATGAGATCATCTGTATTAAATTTTTGTATGCTCTTACAAAAGGCCACTTTCATAGTTTCTGTACGCTTTTGTAAAAAATTGCATACAGTATCTGTTAGACCTATATATATCACACGTCTGTCTTTTTGATCTAATTTTCTTTTAACCATATTAATTCTACAAGTTTTTCGACTAATATAGTTACAGTTGGCTTTGATACATATAGAATTTTAGCTAAGTCTTACATTTTGCATAACTCTTGAATTTTTAAGAAACGCATTAAAGATACATGAGCTCTTGTTATTTCTTTATTACTAGTTACGACAGAACTTATGTTTAAGAGTTTTTTGTTAATATGGGAAATTTTAATAATAATCCATTAAATACCTCATCAATATTTTTATCTTTCATACCTATTCTCCTTTATTTATATTTATGGTTAATCCAAGATTCTAATTTAAATAATATTATTGGTTAGTAAATATTTCATTAATATAAGTAACAAAAACAAAAAAAGTTAGTACATACAATAGTTAATTTAACTAACTGTTGTATATACTAACTTCACAAGAAATATTTGTCAAGAAAACATGGTATAAATGGCTTAGCCATAGTAGAAAAGGAAGAATATAAATATTAGTAGAAAATTTTAATTTGAAATATATGTTATATATAGTATAATTGACTAAAGTAGTAATACAAATTTAGAAAAAGATTATTTAAGTATTGGTCTTACTAGAATTTAAAATTAAATCAATTAATTAAAAATCTTATCTAATAAAGTTATTCTTTAATCTTTTCACAAAGGGGAGTATTTTAAATGACAAAAAAGAAATTTTATATGATGACAACATTTGCACTTACATTCTCTTTAACTTTTGGTTCAACAGTTTTTGCAGATTCGTTGCGAGGTATAACAAGCACAAAAAATATTTATATAAATCATGCAAGTAACAGATTAACTGATAATCAGCTTTATTCTAAAAAATCAAATAATGCAATCTCAAACTTAATATCGATAGGATCACTTCATGACATAACAATACATGAACCTACTACGGGAAGTAATTTGAACTTACAGTCAACTATTTTAGTTAGAACTACAGAAGGAAATATGTTAGTACCAGTAGAGTGGTCTAATTATTCTGGCTTAAGTATAAATACAACTACAAAGCTAAGTGGTAAAGTTGTATTACCTACAAGCATTTTAAATCCCTATAATATACAGTTAGACGTAACTCAGACAGTAACCTATAAAGGGGATGGACTTTGTAGTAATCTAGGTGCAGTCAGATATAAAAACATAACTGACATACCTCCAGCTACTACCGCAAGGGAACTTATAAGTAACTTAAGCTACAATGGTAAAGCTCTCACAAGCGAAATGTCTCCAATCATCGTAGACAATCATAACAATAGATTAGATGGCAATAGTATCGTAAATGAGGAAGATTCTTTAGAAATTATAGATGGAGAATACACGCGTACTTATAATCTTAGTATTCTAGTTGGAACACCATCAAATTCAAGTTCGTTATTATCTATAATTCCACCGCAACATATAGCTGTACCTATTACTGGTATGGAGAGTAGTTTAAATTTACCTTCAATTATACGGATTGATACTACAACTGGAGTTGTAAACCTACCTGTTCAATGGAACATACCGGTAGATTTAAAAATATCAAAGAATGTCGAAATATCCGGCAACATTGTGCTACCAGATAATATTTATAATTTAGAAAGGGTACAGTTACCTGTTTACCAACAATTAAACTATCGACCACTTGGTATTTCTAGTTCACTTGGTAATATTTATAATAGGATTATATTAGATATACCAGTAGGAACTTCTGTATCAAGTTTAATAGAGGGTTTAACTAATGATGATTCATATACCATAACTTTGAAAGATAAGGACAATAATATTTTAAAAGCTGATGCTACTATTGTAACAGGAGACGTACTTGTGGCGACTAGCGGAAATACTGATTATAATTTTTATCTATCCACTAAAACTTCCAATACGCGTTAAAGTTTTGCATTTGAAAATTGGCATAGTGTTGTGGAAATGAAACGATATATGCAACATTTTATTCATTTACTTTCTATTCTTTTGTTATTTAATTATTCGCTTATAGATTTTTCCTGCTTAAGGTTTTTTATCACTTTTCGGTTCTGTCACCAGAACCTTAAAAATCTTAGCGGACATATCATTGAGCCAGTTTTCTTATTTTTCATAATTAGAATATATTTTACGAATGACGTGATTCATATTAGTTTGCCGCAAATAATCTTTTTACCATTGCCTATCAACTCTTCTAGTCTAACTATTTCCATTTGTATTATTGATTTCCCTAAATCAGTTATTTCATAAAAAGCTTTAGGCTTTGTATCCGTACACTTTATTTTTTGTCTTGATTAGATTATAATGAAGGTTATTAGAAAAGGTGGTGAGATAATGAGCTTAAACAAACAAAAAAAAATCGCTATTGTAAATGATTTTACTGGATTTGGACGATGTTCCATAGCGGTTGCATTGCCTATTATATCAGCAATGAAGATACAATGTTGTCCATTACCTACTGCAATATTATCTGCACATACGGGGTTTTCAAATTTCTTTTTTGATGATTATACTCCTCATATGAGGGATTACATGAATAATTGGAAAGAGCTTAATTTACGATTTGATGGAATCTGTACTGGATTTTTGGGTTCAAAAGAACAAATTGATGTTGTTGTGGAGTTTCTTTGCAATTTTAAAACAAAAAATACTATTGTTATGGTTGACCCTGTAATGGGTGACTATGGTAAGCTTTATTCTACATATACACAGGAAATGTGTGATGAAATGAAGAAGTTAATTAAATATGCTGATGTAATGACACCTAATCTTACTGAAGCCTGTAGACTTCTTGATATTCCTTATCCAGAAAAAACTTTGAATCCTGAGCAACTTGAAAACATTGCAAAAGAGCTTTGCAAAAAAGGCCCAAATAAAATTGTTATCACTGGACTGCAGCATAATGGGAGTATACGAAACTTTATATATGAAATAGGAAAACCATATACCATAATAGAAGTAAAAAAAATTGGTGAAGATCGTTCAGGTACTGGAGATGTGTTTTCTTCTATTGTAGTTGCGAATATTGTAAAGGGAGTAGATATCGTGACTTCGGTAAAAAAAGCCACAGATTTTATTAGTAAAGCCATTGATTATACTGCTAAAATAGGAACTCCAGTACATGATGGTATTTGCTTTGAAGAATATTTGACTGATCTGCAATAATTTAAGTATATTTACTTATTAATATTAATTATAAATTTAAAAATATAAAGAAAAGAGGATGATAGGATATGGTTATTTTATATACATATAACAATGGTGTTTATATCAATTTAAAAGATGTTGATACTACGAGTAAAGAATTGAGCCACAAAAATATTTATGTTAATTTAACTAACAACTGCCCTTGTTCTTGTACCTTTTGTTTAAGAAACACTAAGGAAATGGCTAAATCAAATAGTCTATGGTTAGATAAAGAACCTACCGCTCAGCAGGTTATAGAAGAGTTTGAAAAATATGATTTAACTCAGTTCAATGAAATTATATTTTGTGGATTTGGAGAACCTTTAACACGTCTTGATGATCTAATAGACGTGGCAAAATACTTAAAAAATAGAAGTAGCAATAATCCAATTCGTATAAACACTAATGGACTCGCAGATTTAGTTAATAAAAAAGAAACTGCAACATTTTTCAAAGACTTGATTAATACAGTATCCATAAGCCTTAATGCATCAAATGCGAAAGAATATTTAAGATTAACTCGTAGCAAATTTGGTATAGAATCTTATGACGCCATGCTTAAATTTGCGATAAGCTGCAAAAAATATGTTCCAAATGTAGTTATGACAGTAGTAGATTGTATTGGACAAGAAGAAATAGATGCTTGCAAAGCTGTATGTGATGATATTTGCGTACCTTTAAGGGTGCGTCCTTTTGAATAAATGATACTGTTATCGTAAATAAAAAAATTACTATTTATAATTTCAATATAAATAGTGATTTTTATAAATTAGTTATTAATACTAGAAAATGGAATATTAGGAGCGGAGATTTTAACTTTAAGAGACTCCCTCTTTAATGTCTCTTCAATGTGTTTTATATCTTGTATCTGCTGTTTATAAATGGATACCTCCTCTAAATTAACTTTATGCTTGGTGAATTCAACATGTTCCTCACTAAGAGGTATACGGATAATCTCTGTTGGCATATTTTTGATTTCTGAATCAGCTGAGGCAAGGACTTTCTTCTTTATTACAAGCTCTTCTCGTTTAACTGGTACCGTAAATGTTTTTTCCTCTGTAAAAGCCTCCCTATAAATATTTACTTCCCCTGTTCGTAACCATTTTTTTGCTATATCAAGCTGTTCTTTTTTTATTTGAAACGTTGCCATACATACTCCCTCCATTTGTTAAGAAAAACACCTCACGAGTCATGAACTTCGGAGGTGTTTTCTACTTCATTTATTCGTGATGACCACCAATATCAACTACATCAGGGTTACCAACTTTATTTATTTTTGCTTCTTCTCGTTTAAGTGTTTCCTCTACATGCTCTGTATCTTCTATAGCATGTTTGTGAGCCGAAATTTCTCCTGTTACTACTGTATGTTTATCTACATGAACTTTTTCTTCATTAACAGGAATTCGAATGCTTTGTTCATCAGTGATTGGTGAATCACTTGCTTCATTGTTTAAGCTCTTTCTTTCAATAACTACTTCTTCACGTGTTACAGGAACATCAACTGTTTTTTGTTCTTCTATAATTTCCTTTCCAAACTCTACTTCACCTTTTTGCACACTGCTTTTGGCAATATCAAGTTCTTCTTTTCGTAGACTAAGCTTTATGGCATCATCTTTAGTTTCTTTAGTTTCTTTTTTGATATCATCGTCGTGTTTTTCAAAAACCCCTTCAAGTACGCTCATATATATACCTCCATAAATTAATATTTTTATCCTTATTAAATTGCCCTACATGAGATATAATATCCTGTTTGAAAATCGGAAATATAAGAGAAAGTTATGGAAATAAATTAAAAGAATAATTTAATAAAGAGCAAATTTTAAATAAATATTTTTTTAATTATAATATAAACTTAACTTTATGGTGAATATATAAATATTCAAGAGCATTTTATTTTACGTAACAATTATAAAGAAAAATGAATTTTGCAAATATTTAAGTTCACTGGTGGAGGTATTAAAATGAAAAAGAAAAAAATATTGTTGATTTTTCCTGTTGTTGTCTTGATTGTTATAATCTACAGTTTTATTTTAATTAAAAATTTTACTACAACAAGTTATGGTAAGCTTGATACATTATTTGGAGTAATGTCAAAAATAGAAGAACATTTTAATCCTATTTCACTTAAAGGAAAATCAATATATGAAATGCGTGCAGCATTACATAAGTCAACAACAATATGGAAATCTAAACCTATACCCTTTTCGAACATAAAAAATATGGATATAAAAACAGCTTCAAATCAAGTGCCAGTGCGAATATACACGCCTGATGTCAATGGAAATAAATTACCTATCATAATTTATTCCCACGGCGGTAGTTGGATTAGTGGTAGTATTGATGACTATGACAATGTTTGCAGGAAGCTTTCAAAAAATTCAAAGGCTATAGTCGTATCTGTAAATTATCGTCTTGCGCCAGAAGATCCATTCCCAGCTGGTGTTAATGACATATATAATGTGCTCCAATGGGTTTATAAATATGCTAAAAGCATTAATGGGGACTCTAGCCGAATATGTATTGTAGGGGACAGTGCAGGTGCCAACCTTTCTGCTGTAGTTTCACAAATGGCACGTGATAAAGGTGGACCCCACATAATCTCTCAGGTACTAATATATCCATCAACAAATATTTATCAACTAAATACTAAATCTTGGTCGTATTTTGGTATGGATTATAATCTTACAAGGGAAAACTCTGAAAAATTTATATCCTTATACACTCCAAGTTTAGAAGAAAGAAAAAGTGGATATGCCTCGCCTTTATTATCTAAAAATTTTAAAGATTTACCTGACACACTCATAATCACAGCCGAATTTGATCCATTAAGGGATGAAGGTGAAGCTTACGGTAATAAATTAAAGCAAGCAGGTGTGGATGTGATTTCTACCAGATATAAAGGTGTTACACATGGCTTTATATCAATGGATAAGATTACGAATAAAGCAGATGATGCTTTAATTGAAATTTCAACATATCTAAAAGAGAAATTTAATAGAAAGCAAATTTAAAGCTTTTAAAGCCACTAATAATAAAATAAGTATTAGTGGCTTTAATAATTAAAGATCATTTTTTCTTAAATTCCTTATTATCTAAAATAATAACCCCTGACTTATCTTCCTTTGCTGCTTTCTTTGTGTGATTTACAAGTTTTATAACGTCATGGTACGATTGTTTTGCTCCCTTTACAAGCAATGGCACTCCTATAAAATCAATTTTTAGCCACCTAGAAAAGAATCCACCAAAGGTCATTGGTAATGGAACAGTTGGCGAAGTATTGGAAAATATAATTTTCTCGTTTAGTAGATTTTGTTTATGAAGCATAGAAGCTAAATTATATAATCCTGGAATTAAAACCTTTGAACGTCCCCTACCTACAACATAGATTTTATTTTCATCTTCATCACTTCCATAATAAAAAAGTTCTCCACGATTTCCATATACTAACTTATTAAAGTTAGGTAGTTTCAATATTTGATCCTTAGTCGGTTCGTGGTTTTCATCTAGCATTTTTAAGTGATAAGCCATTGCTAAAATAGATGAGTGGGTTCCTCCATAACAATTATATATGTATATCATTTAAATCACCTGATTCCTATTAATAGTAGTTTTTAATAATTGTAGTATATGCGATAAACATTGATATTAAACATTATTTGAACATGATTTCTATAATGAACCTAATCTCTTAATAATTTCATTGATCTATGTGCACTTCCATCAGCATTAACAATATCATCATCTGTAAGGCCTGCATTAACTGCAATATTATAAGCTTTACCAAAATACCCTACATCCTCAGATTTGTGTGCATCACTTCCCAATGAAAATTTAACACCCATCTTCTTTAAATTTTTTATTGTTTCAATATCCATATTCCTATGACTTCTGTTAATTTCCAAAGCAGTATTTCTTTGAGCGGCAACCCTTCCAATTTCGATAATATCTGGATTAACATGCTCTAAAGGATGATTTAATATTGTAATATCATATTTTTTAATAGCATTAATTGCGGCTTCTGTATAGTTCCTAAGTAAAAATGGATTTTGTACTGCTCCAGGATGATAACCCGCGCAAATTATGTCCAGGTAATCAATTATTTCATCTTTAATATCTATATCACCTTTTTTAGTAACAATATTACATTCTACGCCAAGAAGAATCTTAAAGTCATTCTTCTTCAATAATGAACTTCTATTAAGGTCATCAATTAATTTACGTAGTTTTTCGTATTGATTCAGTTTCATCCCGAAGGTAGTATGTTTATAACCATGATCTGTTATGGCAATTTCTTTTAATCCTTTTTTTATTCCAGCTTTAACATTTGATTCAATATTTCCTTTTGCATGTTCTCCGAAAATAATATTAAAGAAGGGAATATGTCCCTTTGCAATATTAGTATGAGTATGATAGTCTGCAATAATCTTAAAACTCATTTTATCCCCTCCATGGCTTAATATTTTTTATTTTGCCCATATTACTGGATAATACTTGCCTACTCTTCATATATTTTTAAAAAAATGAGCGGTTTGCCTTATACCTCATTTACTAATTTCAACCAATTAGCAGTAAAAAACAAAGCCCCAAGGGTATCCCTCGGAGCTTCATTAATTATTCTTGAAATCTCATTTCACCATGTTATCAGTCATTTATCCTAATACCCATGATGGAACATTGGTCTACGTCTTCTTCTACGTCTTCTTCTTCTTCTTCTTTCATGTAAATCTCTGATAAACAGTATTCTAGCTAAATCATGAATCGGAACTCTTCTATCTTGACGAAATGTGCCCCTCATATTCTCATCATCGCCATCTTTATAATATTTTTCGTAATTGTCACTTACTTCTTTACACATATTATCCATTTCATCCTTGCTAGGGCAATGCATTGTGCCATACGTGGATTCCATTATATCGCAATGTTTTTTTACCATAGGATATATTATGCTATAAATCTTGGGATAAATGTTTTTTAAATCTTCATCCTCCTCATCATCTTCATCTTCATCTTCATCATCATCATACATTGGCATCATCATCATGGGCATAATCATCATAGGCATGTTCAGCATAGACATATCCTTCATGGGCATATTCATCATGGACATATCCTTCTTATCCTTAATGGGTATTTCTTTAATGGGCATATCATTCATAGGCATACTTGCCATAGGCATATTCTGCCCAAGATTTTCATTGTCTTTACAGCGGTAGTCGTACATAAGTACCTCCAAAATAATATTCACCATATATAATATTCTGTTTTCGTTGTTTTGTTACAACGGCTGTAGTTTATTTGGCAGAATCTGAAATTGATATAAAAGAATTGCAATACTAGTTGGGCCATAAATCTGTAACAAACACATTATACGGGGGTGGTTTTAATAAAAAATTTAACATAATATTCCTATTTAATTCTGTTATAATAAAGACACAGATATAAAATATTGTGAGTAAATGATTACAATGGAAATTGCAAGTGAAGTTTACAAACTAAAGGAGTGATTAGGATGAGTGTAAAAGAAAGAATTGAACAATTAAGGAATGAGATGAGAGAAAGAGGAATAGATGCCTTCATTGTTCCTAGTTCGGATCCACATCAAAGTGAATATGTAGCAGATCACTATAGTGCTAGAACTTTTATAACAGGATTTACAGGTTCTGCGGGTACTGCAATTGTAACTTTAAAAGAGGCAGGTTTATGGACAGATGGAAGATATTTTATACAAGCAGAAAATCAACTAATAGATACAGGGGTAACACTATTTAGAATGGGCCTAGATGGTGTTCCAACTGTGGAAGAATTTTTGAAAGAAAAACTTAAGAAGGGAGCAAAAATTGCTTTTGATGGTAAGGTTATTTCAATAGAGTATTTTAAAGGACTAAAGAGTACTTTAGAAAGTAGTGGGTTTTCCTATGAAGTTAATGAAGATTTAGTAGATATAATTTGGAAAGATAGACCACAAAAACCTTGTAGTCAGGTAGTTTTGCATGATGTAGCGTATGCTGGAGAGTCAAGAGAATCAAAACTCACTAAGGTTGCACGTGAAATGGAAACTATGGGAGCAAACTACTATGTTATATCGGGACTTGATGACATAGCATGGATGTTAAACATTAGAGCGAGAGATGTAAAATGCAATCCACTAACTATAGCTTACACTGTTGTTTCAGAGAAAAAATATCATTTATTTATAGACGATAAGAAAATAAATTCAGAGGTTAGAGCGGAACTCAAAAAGGCTAATGTAGAAATAAAACCTTACGAAAGCATAGGAGAATTTTTAGGGAAAATCAAAGATGGAGCAATATTACTTGATCCAGCAAGAACTAGTACTTGGATTTATAGTTCCATAAACATTAAGATTTTAGAGGCTATGGATATTACTACAAGATTTAAGGCTATAAAGAATGACATTCAAATTAAAAATGTTAGAAAAGCTATGGTACGCGATGGTGTAGCTATGGTTAAATTTATAACATGGATGAAGAAAACTATAAAATCGCGTAGTATTACAGAAATAGAAGCATCAGATAAAATCGAGGAGTTAAGAAGTGCAGGAGAAAATTTCTATGATTTGAGCTTTGCATCAATTTCAGCTTATAAAGCAAATGCTTCTATGCCTCATTACTGCGCTACGGAGAAAAATCAAGCTACTATAAAGCCGAAGGGTCTTTATCTATTAGACTCTGGTGCTCAATATTTAGATGGAACAACAGATATTACAAGAACACTAGCTGTAGGTCCATTAACAAAGGAAGAAAAAACAGATTATACTTTAGTATTAAGAGGGATGATTAATTTAACATTGCAGAGATTTTTATATGGAACAACAGGTTCAAATTTAGATATCATAGCTAGAATTCCACTTTGGAATGCAGGTATGGATTATAAGCATGGAACAGGACATGGAGTAGGGTTCTTTCTAAATGTTCATGAAGGACCACACAGTATATCTGTGATTCCCAATAATATTGTGCTTAAAAAAGGAATGATAGTCTCCAATGAACCAGGAGTTTATAAAGCAGGAAAGCATGGTATAAGAATAGAAAACTTAGTTGTTGTTCAAGAAGATGAAAAGACTGAGTATGGCGGACAATTTATGAAGTTTGAGACTTTAACACTATGCCCTATAGACTTAGAGGCTATAGATGTGTCCTTATTAACAAATGATGAAAAAGTTTGGCTAAATAATTATCATAAAACTGTATTTGAGAAGCTTTCTACCTATTTACAGGGAGAAGAATTAGCATACTTGAAAGAAGCAACAGTGGCAATATAAATATAAATATTTAATTTTAGAAGGAAATAACTCTCAAATGTAGAATAGATATATGAAAGATTATTTTAAGGAGGTCAAATAATGCCAAAATTTGAAATTCCAAAAGATAAGGACGAAATAAAGCGACAAATCAAAGCCTTACAAAGTCTACTACCTATAGATGATAAGAAAAGTGATAGGAAAAGTAAGCAAGTACATCAAGATGAAATTAAAGCTCTAAAAAAAGCTTTAAGCGGCAAATAATAGATATTAACTATTACAGATACTTGTGAATTGTAAGAAAAGGATTAAGGCGCAAAATGCTTTAATCCTTTTCTTTTTATTCACGTATTCACGTACCCCTGGGGTGTTTTATGTATAATTTGCTAACTTATTAAACAGGAAAAAGGGGTATAATAAACGTGAACATGAAAAGTTTCAGACTTAAAATTTTTTTGACTAGGAGAGGATTGTTATGAAAAAACTGATTTTAGTAACATCACCACCAGCAAGTGGAAAAACTTATATCTCAAAAAAGCTTGCTGAGGCATTACGCCATGTTGTCTATCTTGATAAGGATACACTCATAAAATTATCAAAACAGATTTTTGTTGTAGCAGGTGAAGAATATAATAGAAGCTCAGATTTTTTTAATGAAAATATACGTGATTATGAATACGAAACAATAGTAGAACTCGCAATGGAAGCTCTGAATTATGATGATATTGTGTTAATTAATGCACCATTTACAAAAGAAATACGGGATTTAAACTATATAAAAAAGCTAAAGGTAGCATTAAAAGATAAGAACGCATCTTTAGTAGTTATTTGGGTAGAAAGTTCAATCGAAGTAACGCAGCAAAGAATGATTGAGAGAAATTCTGATAGGGATACATGGAAACTTGCGAATTGGAATGAATATATTGCAGGAATTAATTTTGATGTTCCTATTGCTTTGGATGATCCGTGTATAAAGGATGATTTACTTATCTTCAAGAACTCTTCAGATGAAGAATTCGAAGGGTCCTTAACAAAAACAATAGATATACTGGAAGAATCGTCGAGTAGAAAATAAATATAGTAATAAAGGCGTATGTTATATTGGTAAAAGAAGGGGAGGGTTAAATTGAAAAAAGTTGCAGTTTTTTTAGCAGAAGGATTTGAAGAGGGTGAAGCATTATTTGTAGTTGATGTTTTAAGAAGGGCAGAATTTCAGTGTAATTTGGTAAGTATCAATGAAGAAATGGTAAAAGGTGCTCATGGTATTATGGTACTGGCAGATAAAATTATAAGTGATGAAATAAAAGCGTATGATATGATTGTTTTACCTGGTGGATTACCTGGTGCAACAAATTTAAGAGATGATGAAAGGGTCATTGAATTAGTAAAATATTTTGATAAAGCACCTGAAAAATTTGTTGCTGCTATTTGCGCGGCACCGATTATTCTAGAAAAAGCAGGAATTATCAAGGGACGCAGAGTAACATCATATCCTGGAGAGGAATATACTACTTTGCTTAAAGATGCAAATTATGTTGAAGATATTGTTGTGGTAGATGATCACTTGATCACTAGCAGAGGACCAGCTTCTGTCCTACCATTTGCTTATACATTAGTAGATGTTTTAGGTGGCAATAGCAGTTTGTTAAAGGAAGGAATGCTTTATAATATGGTAAAAGAAAGTCAATTCTAATAGATAAAATGAAATGATTGAGCTTAATTCTAAAAAGAAATGGTCCAAACCATTGCTTTAAAAGTTAATGATTGATGATTTTAATGGGAAGTGATGAAAATTGAGAGAAAAAATATTAATAGTAGATGATGAAGAAGATATAATATCCTTTCTAAAAGATTCTTTAGAGGAAGAGGACTATGAAGTTTTTACTGCATATAGTGGAAAGGAAGCTATACAAAAGATAAAGCTTTATCCAGATTTAATATTACTTGATATTATGATGCCAGATAAAAATGGGTATGAGGTATGTAATGCTATAAGGGATATAGTGAGTTGTCCAATTATTTTTTTAACTGCTAAAGGGGAGGAACGGGATATAGTTAAAGGACTTGCCACTGGTGGAGATGATTATATTCAAAAACCCTTTAGTCTAAAGCAGTTGAAGGCACGAATAAATGCTCATCTAAGAAGAGAAAACAGAAATATAAATAGCCCTAATAAGGCTAATTTGTACTTTAAAAATTTGAGTATAAATTTAAGAAATAGAGAAGTTTATTGTAGTGGTCAAAAAGTTATTTTCACTAAAAAAGAATTTGATATACTTGAATTATTAGCAGTGAACTATGGACAAGTTTTTTCTAAGGAGCAAATATATGAAAAAATATGGGGGTATGATGCTGAAGGAGATTCATCTTCTATTGCAGAGCATGTAAAAAAAATAAGACACAAGCTTCAAAACTTCGATGTACAAGAAGAATATATTGCTACTGTATGGGGAGTTGGCTATAAGTGGGAAAAAGAGAGGTAAAAAGTTAAGTCGAAATTTCGACTTAACTTTTTTTGATGTAGAATTTATGAAGATTTCTTATGCTAAGCTTTCAAGCATCTTTCACAAACAATAAAAGTTGATAAAAAGTTGTTTTTTTTATGTTTAAATTAAAAGAGTGAAAGGCGGGATGAGATAAAAATGAATGAAAGAATAATAAAACTAGACAATGTTGATAAAATATTTGGTAAAAGGAAAGTTATTGAAAATGTTTCTTTTGAAATATTTGAGGGTGATATCTGTGGTTTTATTGGTCCCAATGGTGCAGGTAAAACTACAATTATAAAAATGATTACTGGATTGATAACACCAACAAAAGGTAAAGTCTTTATAAAGAGTATAAATGTTATAAAAGACAGGGAAAAAGCATTGACAAAAGTAGGAGCACTTGTTGAATCTCCAATATTTTTTAATTACATGACAGGAAGGAAAAATCTTCAAAATCTTGCTAGATTAAATTTTGAGATGAATAGAAAAAAGCAGCTTGAAAAGGTTGAAGAAGTATTAGAAATTGTAGGTTTGAAAACAAAAGATGAGGATAGAGGAGCGGATAAGGTAAAAACCTATTCTCTTGGAATGAAGCAGAGACTTGGAATAGCTCAAGCTTTACTTAATAATCCAAAGATTGTTATTCTAGATGAGCCTGCAAATGGACTTGATCCAATTGGAATGAAAGACTTAAGAGAACTGATATTAAAGCTTAAGGAGAAATATGGTATCACTTTTTTTATATCAAGTCATCTGCTTGATGAACTTCAAAAAATTTGCAATCGTTACTTAATTATTAAGGAAGGGAAAATAATTTGGAGCGGTAGTAGTGATATCTTACTTAAAACTTCAGGAAAAACTTTGGAAGAGACTTTTATAGATTTAATGGCTTAATAAATTGTTATGGAGGACTATATGTTTAAATCACTTTTAATTTATGAATTCGAAAAATTTTGGGCAAAGAAAATAAATATAGCTTGTTTTTTAGTGATACCGTTAATAGTTTTTATGGCACTTAAAGGTTGTATTGAATTAAATCCTGGATATGGAATAGCTAGTCCAGCGTTTGGAACCAGTATGAACTTTCATATAATAAGTCTTCAGGAAATGATCGTAAGTGCTTTTAATGGAATTACTATTATATTTTTTGCATTAAGCTTCAATGAAGAATATCAAAGTGGATGCTTGAGGATGGCATTTATAAGACCAATATCTATAAAGAAACTGTATTTAGCAAAAACGGTAATATTAATTGTTAATTTGTTTTTGATAATGCTTCTGCAGTTGTTAATTTCTTTAATTATAGCGCAAATATTTTTACCTACAGCTACGAAAACTCTTCTTTTCTTTAAGTCAGGTGTATATGGTGCAAAGGGAGTTATAATATATTCTTTTAAATTTTATTTATTAAGTTTCATTAATTTGCTTGTATTAGGAGCAGTTACAGAACTGTTTTCCACAAGATGTAAAACAGTTACAGGTGTTATTGGAGGAAGCTTAGGCTTTTTAGTTGGAAGTGCAGTATTTTTCTGTATTGTTATAGGGAGGTTTAAAGGCATTCCAGAAAGTAATTCTCGCTATTTTATGTATGCATCATTATCATTGATTTTTACAGAATTTAAAGGAAATGCATACTTCGCAGCAGGGGTATCCAATATTTGTTTATACTCTTTAATCATAATGCTTATTGTTTTCAAGGTTATTTCATTCTTTAGATTTACAAAAAAAGATTATTTAGAATAATTAACATAGAGATACTAGGATAAAATCTAACTTATAATCTATGGGGACAAGTTAAGTTGCTAGTATGAAAATTTATAAATGAAAGGAGCGATTTTTAATGATAAAATTGATAATTGCAGAATTAGAAAGAAGTGTAGAACGAAAAGGTACTAGGATTTTATTTATGGTAACTGCGGTTCTTCCTATAGTTATATATTATATAGTTCAATATCAAGTAAGATGTGGAGGTAATAATGGTATCGATGCATTGGACTGTTTAAATTATCCAGTATATTTTGTTGATGAATTTAATATTCTCTTGGTAGTTATAATAGGACCTTTATTTTTCAATGAATGTCTTACCTTGGAAGTTGATTCTGGTGCATATAAATTAATTGCAATAAGACCCTTTAAAAAGTGGAAGCTTATTGTATCTAAGTGGATTTCTAGTGCGTTACTATATTTATGTATGCTATTTAGTGTACTCTTAATTAAGACTATACTGGGATTTTTGTTTATGCCAAAAGTATCTTATACAAGCTATTTTAACATAAGTGGGAGATTTGATTTGTTTAATGCACTGCTCTATAATATAAAATATTACTTTATTATTTTTATGATTCATATAACAATCTTAGGAATAACTTCGCTTATAAGTGTAATTGTAAAAAAAACATTAGTAACATTTATGACAACGAGTGGAGTTATAATGGGAGCTTTCTATTTTTCTAAAGCATTTAGCAATATTATATTTAGAATTAGTTCATATATAAGTCATGTTTTAGGTGGTAATTACAATTTTAGCACAATTCTTTATATTATTACAATAGACTTTATACTGTTTGGAACATCTCTTTATATATGGGATAAAAATATTGGTTCAAGTGTTTAAAAGGGGGCGAAAAATGCAAGAGAAAATATTAATTGTAGATGACAATTATGAAATTATATTATTTATAAAGCCCGCTCTTGAAGCAGAGGGATTTTTTGTTGAATATGCAACAAGTGGCATTTCAGCTATGGAGAAAATAAAAGACGATTTAAGTCTTATTTTACTTGATGTTATGTTACCTGAATTCAATGGCTTTGATATATGTAGGAGAAAGAGAGAGAGCATTTCATGTCCTATCATCTTCCTAACAGCTAGGGGCCTTGAAGAAGAAAGAATCAAGGGTTTTTTAGTAGGCGGAGATGACTATATAGTGAAGCCCTTTTCATTAAAGGAATTGGTTTTAAGAATTAAAGCACATATACGACGATATAACAATGGAATAACAGAAAAGAAAAAAAATACATTGGAGTTTACAGATTTGGCAATTAACATTATGAAAAAAGTTGTAGAAGTAAATGGAAAAGAAGTACAATTTACTAAAAAGGAATATGAAATAATTGAACTTTTAGCTACGCATCCCAAACAGGTTTTTTCTAAAGAACAAATATTTGAAATGTTATGGGGATTAGATAGTGAGAGCACTATAAACACTATAACAGAGCATATCAGAAGAATAAGGGGTAAATTTTCATCAAGGCACTTTAAATTTGACTTTATAAAAACTGTGTGGGGGATTGGTTACAAATGGCAATGATTACCTATATAAAGAGAAATATGTCACTTAAAAAACAGTTTTTTATCTTTTGTATATTGAGTATAGTCCTATCATTTATTTTAACACTAGTATTCGTTTCTATTATTGGTATAACACTTGCCCCATTAAGATCTGTAGTTTCAATTGAGGAGTTTGCAGAAACAAATAAAGACAAGCTCCTAAAAAAGAGTTTTAAAGTTCAAATAGATAAAAAATTTAAAGATGAAATGCTCAAAAATGAGATTGGAAATAGTGTTAACTACTGGATTATTTTAAAAGATAAGACTATTTTATATTCTTATATAAATCAAGCTTTACCAAAAAACACAGAAATACAGCCTATACAATATTCAAAAAAATTATTTGATGAGAAAAACAGTGAAACTAATAGATTAATTCTAAAGCCATTAGTATTTAATGGAGAAGTAAAAGGTGCACTTGTATTAAAATGTGAAAATAGGTTTATATTTAATATTAAATTTATTAGTAAATTGATAGAAAGGAGCATGGCTGATTCTTTTGTTAATTTTTTAATATTACTTCCAGCAGTATTATTTTCTCCAATTATAATTATACTAGTTCTTTCATTACTATTTGCAAAAGGTATTAGTGAGCCTCTAAAACAGATTATTATCTGGAGTGAAAAAATAAAGAATAATGACTTGGATTTTAAGGTTGATGTTTCTTATAAGAATGAAATAGGTAGAGTTATGGAAGGTTTTGAAGATATGAGAGCAGCTTTGGAAAATTCTTTAAAAGAGCAATGGGTTATGGCAAAAGCGAGAAAAGATATGATACTTTCTTTGACTCATGATATAAAAACACCTATCACTGTAATATGTGGGCATTTAGAACTTATTACAGGTCCTTATCCTAATATAACTGAAGAATATAAAGAAAAATCTCTTACTATTATCACCAATAATGCAAATAGGGTTAAAACTTTAATTAATGAATTGAATGAAGTGTGGGACTTAGAAAAGCCGGATTTTTTGCTAAGTAGAAAAGATATTAACTTAGTAGAATTTTTAGGCGAAATTGAGGATGAATTCTTCTATATTTGTAATGAAAAAAGTATAAACTTTTCTATTAGACATTCCTTTAATGAAGAAGAGTGTTCTAATTTTGATGCTTTTAGGATTGAAGAGATACTTGAAAATCTTATATCTAATTCTTTGAGATTTACAAATGAGAAAGGATATATAAGCATTAAGTGTTTAAGAAAAGATGAGGGGTTGATTTTTCAAATATCTGACTCAGGTAGAGGCTTTGATGAAAAGTACATTAATACTATTTTTGAAAGGTTTTATAAAGGACAGAGTAGTGAAAATGAAAAAAATAACTGTGGATTGGGACTTTATATTTGTAAGCTTATTGTAGAAAAACATAATGGGTGGATAAAAGCTTATAATAATATAAGTTGTGGAGCTATAGTAGAATTTTTTATAAAGTGATTCCAAGGCTTAGTTTATTTTCCTGCAATGAATAGAAGGAATTATACTTCTAGAGCTACATCATATCTTAAGAAAAAATTAAAAATTCGTCAAACTGGGTAAAAACTTTATAAAAACTTTAAAATTGCCTCTTATAATTAATTAGTGCTAAGAAATCAGTAGCACCAATTAAAATTAGGAGGCATTAATTTATGTTAAATAAAAAAATTGAAGTTAAAAATGTGAGTAAAAAAATAGGCAAAAGAACGATATTAAGCCATGTTTCTTTTGATGTTTATGAAGGGGATATTTGTGGTTTTATTGGACCTAATGGTGCAGGAAAGACCACTATGATTCGGGTTATGACAAATTTAATTTCACCTACAGAAGGCGAAATTAATATAAATGGGGTTAACGTAGTAAAAGAAAGAAAAACTGCATTGTTAAAACTAGGGGCAATAGTGGAAGAGCCCATATTTTTTCCTTATATGTCTGGAAGGGAAAATCTTCGAAACTTAGCTATGTTAAATCCAGGTATGTCAAAGGCCGAGCAGAGAGAAAAGGTTGAAGAGGTTTTAAAGATAGTAGACCTTCAACCTAGAGCTGATGATAAGGTAAAAATTTATTCCTTAGGAATGAAGCAAAGACTGGGCATTGCACAAGCACTCCTAAATAATCCAGAAATAATTATTTTAGATGAACCTGCTAATGGACTTGACCCAATGGGTATGAGAGACCTAAGAGAACTTATATTTAAGCTTCAAAAGGAAAAGAAAATAACCTTTTTAATATCAAGTCACCTGTTAGATGAATTACAGCAACTTTGTAATAGGTTCGTAGTAGTAAATGAAGGAAAGCTTATATGGCAAGGAAGTAAGACTGAATTTGAGTGCATAGGTGAAAGTGGAAGATTGGAAGAGGCATTTATAAAACTAGTAAGTGGATGTTAGGAGGCAATAAATTATGAAACAATTATTTCTTAGTGAATGGCAAAGGTTGTGGAGCAGAAAATCTACCTGGATTTCATTTATGCTAATACCAGTAGTGCTTATAGTTTCAATAAAGCATTATATTAAAGTAGATGCTTTAATTACAGCTAATAATCTTAAATATGTTTCCTCTTTAAATTTTCCCAGTGCAGTGTTAGCAAGCGAGAGTATATGGATTTTTGATGTTATAGTAATTGTACTCATTATCATGGCTGTAACCAGTGAATATAGGGAAGGGCAGTTAAGAATGGTGATGATAAGGAGCTTTTCCTTCAGTGAAATTTTTAAAGCGAAGTATTTAGTTGTATTAAGTACAGTGTTTTTACTTCTATTTACTAATTTTATTTTAGGCACTTTTTTAGGCTATTTAACGTTACCAAAGCAAGCGGTTCAATTTCCTTACTATTCAAGAAAATTTACAGCAAATGAAAGTATATTTTACAATATAAAATATTATATTATTGCATTTGTAATTTTAGCTGCTATTATATCAGTGATTATGTGTATATCAATAATATGTAAAACCACTATAGGTGCATTAACATCTAGTTTGATATTTATAATTCTATCTATACTTATACCAGATTTGTGTTCTGTTTTCACAGGTAATGTTTCACAAATATATAAATTTTTTAATTATTCCTTTCTCATAAGAATTCAGTATGGTGGAATTGACATTTTACTTTCAGAAAGACCTCAAGAAGTAGGTATAATATTAACTTCTATTGTTTTTCATATAATAGTGTTTTATTTAATAGCATTTAATTTATTTAGTGATCAAGATTGTTATATTTAGGAGGTATGGTGAATATGAAAAGATTAATAACTTCAGAATTTCAAAGAATATGGGGAAATAGAAAGACTCAATTATTATTAGTATTTTATGTAGTAGTGATAATATCAAGCTGTGTATTTAGACTTATGAGTCCATATGGTGCTTATGATGGAGTAAAATATAATGTGGATTTGAATAGGCTTAATTTTTCACCTTTTGTGTTTTATGAAATAAGATTTGAACTATTATATATAATTTTGCCTATTTTATTTATGAATTCCATTAACTATGAACAGTCTATAGGAGCTTTTAGAATGTATGTAATAAGACCATACAAAAAGCAGGAATTTATAATAAGTAAGTGGATCGCATTAGCTTTAACAACATTTATATTCATATTTACAGCCTTTATAATAAGTACTGTTTTTGGATATTTGTTTATGCCTAAAGCATCATATGTTACGTTTTATAATATACAGCAGGATTTTTCAATGGCACAGGCTTTTTCATATACTATAAAATTTTTTAGTATACAATTTGTTATATCCTTATGCATTTTAGCTTTAGCAAGTGTTATTGGAATAATAATAAATAATTCTGTAATTTCAATTTTATCTGTTATAGCTATATCAGTAGGGTTAGGCTTTTTTACAAAAGCTTTTGAATTCTTAAATTACACTACTAAATATGGTTTTTATGTTTTAGCTAATACAGCACCTATAAGCTTTTACATGACTTTAATAGCCATTTTAGTTGTAGGACTATTTGTAAGTATGTTTTTATGGCAAAAGAAAGATCATCTTTATTAATAGGAGTTGATTCCGTTGAAGAAAATTATAATTATAGTAGTTTGTGCATTTATGTTTATATTAGCAGGATTTACATTTAATAAGCAGTATAATAAATACAAAGCAAATAAAGCTATTAATGCTTTTAAAAGCAAAGCAATAAATATAAAAACTGTAAAATACAATAGTGGTTTTGAAGATTTAATGGCTTTAAAATCCACATTAAAGGATAAAAGAATTATTGCTATGGGGGAAGCTACTCATGGAACAAAAGAATTTTTTCAAATGAAACATAGAATACTTCAATTCCTTGTGGAAGAAATGGGCTATACTGTTTTTGGTATAGAAGCCTCTATGCCCGATTGTATGGCAATAAATGACTATATTTTATATGGTAATGGAGATGCAAAACAGGTTGTAAAGGGAATGGGATTTTGGACCTGGGACACTAAGGAAGTTTTAGATATGGTAGAGTGGATGAGAGAATATAATGAAACCCATACAAAAAAGATTAAATTTTATGGCTTTGATATGCAGTCTTCACATACAGCGACTAAAAATGTTATAGAATATTTAAAAAGAGTTGATACCCATTATGAAGCTAATGTACATGATGCACTTTCAAAATTTAATGACAATAATATAGACATTCATAAGGTTAAAGAAATAATAAATACCTTTGAGAAAAACAAAGATGAATATATAAAAAAATCTTCAAAAGAGCAATATGAACTTTGCATGCAAAATTTAAAGGTTATATGTGAGTTATATGATATGCTCGGTACTAAGCAAAGTGATTTTCAAATGGAAACTAAAAGAGATAAGTATATGGCTGAGAACGTAAAATGGATTTTAGATTATGAAGGAGAAGGTAGTAAAATCATGATATGGGCACATAATGTACATGTTTCAAAGGGAATAGATAATTTTAATGACTCAAATCCAGAATATTCAGAGGGAAATGTAAAAAGAATGGGTTCCAATTTATATGATATGTATAAAGATAAAATGTATGTTATTGGTTTCGAATTTAATAAAGGTGATTTTAGAGCCAACTTTACAAATAAAAAAAATGGTCAAACAGTTAATGGAAAATGCACTCTACAGGCAGCAAAAGAAGAGTCTGCAGCATATATTTTTTCTAAAGTTAACCCTCTTTTTTTCATAGATTTTAAGACTTGTGCGGATGATAAATATGCAAAAAGTATTTTATCCACATCACAAAGTTGTCATGAAATAGGTGCTGGTTTTTCAGGAGAAGCTATGAGCTTTAAATCAGAAATTTTAAATATTCGATACGATGGATTAATATTTGTAAATACCACAAACAGTACTAAACCTAACTAATTTTGTAGGAGTAGAATATAAATGGGAAAATTAAGGACAATGAAAAACGCAACTTTTAAAAGACAATTTATGATTTCAATAATTCTAGTTCTTGTATTAAGTCTTTCTTTTACTGTAGGTGGTTTAGTATTAGAACTTTGGCTAATTAACAAGGAGATAATATTAAGAGCAAATTATTATAGTTCAGAGGTTCCTAAAATCGAAGAGTATATAAATAAAAATAAGGATAAAATTTTAAATGAAAATTTTAAGAAGGAACTTGAAAACAAAATACCTACTGCTGGTATTGAGTATGAAGTTGTGGATTCAAAGGGTACTCTTTCTTATGGTTATTTTAAAAAGCCAATTGTATCAAAAATATCAATGACTAAAGAGAAAGTCACTAAAACCAATGGATGGATAAACACAAAGGTAATAAAATACATTCCTGTCTTAGATAACAATGAATTAAAAGGAATGGTCATATTAAAATATTATATAGGAAATAGTGTTAAAAACCCTAATTATAATTGGCTTGTTGCCTATTCAGATTTATACGTATTCCTAGCTCCATTTGTATACATTATATTATTCAGTGTATTTTTTGCTGGTAGATTTAATAAAAAAATAAATATTCCTCTAAAACAGTTAATGGAGGGTGCTGAAAAGATACGAGTCCGAGATTTAGAATTTAACATAACTTATGAAAGTAATAATGAACTAGGAAAGCTTTGTAAATCCTTTGAAGATATGAGGATAGACCTTAAAAAATCTTTAGAAAGTCAGTGGAGATTGGAAGAGGAAAGAAGAGAAATGGTAGGTGCGGTTGCTCATGATTTAAAAACGCCTATTACTATAATAAAAGGACATGTGGAAGGTCTTTTAGAAAGTAAAGAATTGGATAGTTATAAGTTATATAAATACTTAAATTTAATAAATAAAAATACAGATAGAATGACTAAGCTAGTTGGAAGAATAAATTTACTAACTAAAATTGAAAATGTAGATTTTAAGCTTAATGCTAAAGAATGTGATTTAGTAGATCACATAAAGGAATTAAGCATGGACTATAATATTTTAGTTCAGGATAAAAAAATAAACTTTACATGTAAAATTGAAGACTTCAGAAATTCTAATAGCTTGATTAGAATAGATACCTATGCATTGTCAGAAATCCTAGATAATCTGATGTCTAATAGTGTGAGATTTACCCCGGAGGGAGGAAATATAACTCTAAGTTTAAAGTTATATTTAGATAAAATGATTTTTTCAATTTCTGATACAGGTTGTGGATTTTCTAAAAAGGATACGGTGAATATTTTTAAAAAGTTTTATCAAGGGGATGAATCTAGGTCAATGGAAAAAAATCATGCTGGGTTAGGGCTTTACATTGTTAAAACTTTGGTAAGCAAATTTAATGGCTTTGTCAAAGCTAAAAATAATGTTGAAGGTGGCGGAGAAGTTATAATTTTTATACCCTATTAAACCCCAGAGCTGAAGTATAATTTAATAAAGTTTTTTTGTATTTATTGCCATTTTAATGGAGTTAATGAAAATGCAATTCATTAAAAGGGTTTTTATATAATTGCAAGATGGCATGGAGTAAAATGTAAGGTGAATCGATGGTAGAATATTTTTCAAAACATTATACTGACTATATCAATAAGAAAGAGGTGACAGATATGCCAGTATTAAAAGTAGAAAATTTGAAAAAGACTTATTCATCAAAGAATGGTGGAAACAGATCAAAAGCATTAAATGGCATTAGTTTTGAAGTAGAAAAAGGAGAATTTGTTGGAATCATGGGACCTTCAGGATCAGGAAAATCAACACTGCTAAATGTGATAGCAACAATTGATGAAGCAACTTCAGGAAGCGTGATAATTGGAAAACAGAATATTAACATGATGAATAGTGAAGAACTAGCAATTTTTCGAAGAGAAAAGCTAGGATTTATTTTTCAGGATTATAATTTGCTAGATACCATGACTCTTCGTGAGAATATAGCATTACCACTTGTACTTGCAAAAGAAAATCCAAAAATCATTGCTCAAAGAGTAGAAGTGATAGCAAGTGCATTAGGCATTGAAGAACTATTAGGAAAATATCCCTATGAGGTATCGGGAGGTCAGCGTCAGAGAGCGTCTGCAGCAAGAGCAATGATTAGTAATCCAGAATTGATATTAGCAGATGAACCAACAGGAGCATTAGATTCCAAATCATCTACAGAACTACTTCAATGTTTGACTGACATGAATGAGAGAAATGCAGTAACAATTCTTTTAGTTACACATGATGCGTTTACGGCAAGTTATTGTAAACGAATTTTATTTATAAAGGATGGAACTATTTTTACCGAAATAGATCGTGGTGGAAGCCGAAAAGAATTTTTTGATCAGATATTAAAAGTGCTTGCAATACTAGGAGGTGACAATCGTGAACTTCTTTAGTATGGCAGTTAAAAATATTCAAAGAAAATTAGATACTTATCTTACGTATTTTTTGAGTGCCGCTTTTGCTGTAACTATTTTCTTTATCTTTTGTTCCATTTATTATAATCCGGAATTTGCTGATTTTCATACGGGAGTAAGTAAAATAGGAATTATATTTAAAATTTCATCAGTAGTTGTTCTCTTATTTTCTGGTGTGTTTGTTTATTATGCAAATTCACTGTTTATCAAGTCTAGAAAAAAGGAAATTGCCATATATTCCTTGTTAGGTATGAGGAAAAAAGAAATTGGGCAGCTTTTGTTTTTAGAAACCTTACTAGTTGGAGTAGGTTCTATTATAAGTGGAATTTTACTAGGAAGTCTTTTTACAAGATTTTTTTCTATGATACTAAAAAAACTAATGCTAGGTGGAGCACCTGGAAATGATATTGCCTTTCATCTTACCTGGCAGCCAGTTGTTGTTAGTATTGTTGTTTTTTTGATACTCTTTATTTTAAATGCACTATACTCACTTAAAACCGTTTTTGGGAGTAAATTAATAGATTTGTTATCAGCAGAAAAGGAAGGAGAAACAGCACCTAAGTTTTCGGTTGTATTATCTGTATTATCAATATTAATGATTTTTGTTTCCTATTTAGTTTTTCTTAATTTTAATGGTGACGATGGAGCAATGAAATTAATTGGTCCAGCTATTTTTGCCTGTGTATTACTTGCAACTGGAACCTATCTATTATTTCAAAATATAGTAATATGGTTACTGTCAAAATGTAAAAAGAATATAAGGTTCTATTATAAAACAGGAAATTTCATTAGCACATCGCAGAATGTATATCGAATAAAAGCAAATTCAAATATTTTTTGTGTAATAGCTCTGTTAAGTGCATTTACTGTTACAGTTATGAGTGCAGCAATTTCGTTTTATTTAACACTGGGAAATTCTATGCCAATTTATGCACCATATTCATATTTATGTGAAAATCTAAATGAGGTGGCAACAAAGCAGGTACTGCAAACTGTTTCAGAAGATGATACGGTAAAATTACATGCAGTAACCGATCTGAATGTTCTTTCAACATCTGCATCACTAGAAGGTTATAAAGTAGATACCAATAATGCTTATGAGAAAACAACAACGCAGGTAGGGGAAAATCTTACAATCGATATTATTAAGTTCAGTGATTATCAAAAGGTGGTACAAGACACTGAAGCAATAGAATCAAAAGGCAATAAAGGAGCCATTTTTGTATCTGAATTAACTAAAGGTGAATGTCTTTTCTTAGATGGGAACTATGGACATGATTATAGTGAGCATATAACAGGTAAGAATATTCAGGTTAAGACAGATGGTGGTATTACCGCTTTTAAAATTGTAGATGTATCTTTATTTAAATATATTGGAGCAGCACATGCGAGAACAACACTGGTTCTTGAGGATTCTGATTATGAGCGGCACTTTGCATTAAAGGATTCATATAAAATTTGCCATTATATTGGACTAAAGTTTGATAATCCATTGGAAGTAAGTACTCTCTTTGATAAATTGAATACCATTGTAGCTACTAAAAATCACGATAAGTCTTATTTAGAATATCACCAGATATTTTTCAATATGTATGGTGCATATATCTTTATCGGTATGTTTTTGGGCATTTTGTTTTTGATGGCTGCAGGCAGTATTATATTTTACAAACAGCTTATGGAAGCACGAGATGATATGGGAAGATATGAGATTTTGAGAAAAATTGGAATGACAGAAAAAGAGGTATTAAGATCTGTACGAAGACAGATCGCAATTGTATTTTTGCTTCCATTTATGGTGGCTATGATGCATACAGTGGTTATATTAAAGACATATCAGAATATGGTGTATACATTAACCACAGATTCACCTATACTTGTATATGCACTTTTGGTTGTAGCGATATATTTTATAATATATGGTCTGTTTTACTTATTTTCAGTAAAAGGATATATGAAAACGGTATGGAATAAGAGCACTGTTTCGTAATGGGGGAATGATGGATGTATAAAATCATGGTAGTGGAGGATGATTCTAATATTAGTAAAATAATATGTGAAAATCTTGAAAAACAAGGATTTCAGTGTCTTAGAATTGTTCAATTTGAAAATATAGTAGAAGAATTCATAAAGTTTAAACCGGAACTTATTCTGATGGATATTAATTTGCCAGGAAATGATGGGTTTTATTGGTGTGAGAAAATAAGGGCGCTTTCAAAAGCACCCCTTATTTTTATATCTGCCAGAAATTCAGATATGGATATTGTTGTAGCAACTAATATGGGTGGAGATGATTATCTTGTGAAACCATTTTCATTAGAAGTATTAGTGGCTAAGGTCAAAGGAATGCTTAGAAGAACATATTCTTATAATGAAGGTGATACCAATATTCTGTCATTTGGAGAATTGATTTTTAATGCTGATAATGGAATGATTGCGTGTAAAGAGAAGATAGAGGAACTTACTCATAATGAAATGGGAATTCTTAAAATACTACTTAGAAATCAGGGGAAAATAGTAAGCAGAGAGAGAATCATGCGAACACTATGGAAGGACGAGAGATTTATTGATGACAATACATTAACGGTGAATATTACAAGACTTCGCAAGAAATTAAGTGCTATAGGATATGAAAATATAATAAAGACAATCCGAAATGAGGGATACATCATATGAAAGTCATAGATTATATAAAAGAAAAAAAGGAACTTTTTATTTTAGGTATCCTATTTGCTATATTTCCAGGAATGATAATGGGACTTTCAGAAGAGAGCGCATTTTTATCAACGAATGGTCTCTATTGTATTGTAGTAATGATATTTATTTTTGTTATATACATAATTGTGGATTATTTAAGGTTAAATAGATATTGCAAACGACTTTCGCAGTTGAGTGGTAATGATGGTTTAGATTTTATTGTTTCATTACCAAATCCAATATCCTATGAACAAAAATTGTATACGAAGCTGATGATACAGTTAAAAAGAAATGCTGAAAAGATGATGGAAGCATTTGAAGACAACAAGCTGGAAGATATTGAATTTATCGAAACCTGGGTTCATGAGATTAAGACGCCAATTGCTGCAACTAAATTGATCATTGAGAATAGCCTAGATAATCCAACAGAAAAGGTATTGTATATTATTTCAGATGAAATTATAAAAATTGAAGATATGGTCCAGAAAACAATTTGTTATAGTCAGTTGAATGATTTTTCAAGGGATTGCCAGATTAGTAATGTGAATTTACAGAGGGTTGTAAATAAGTGCTTACAAAATGAATATTCGAATATCAATAATAAGTATCTTGAACTGGATATTAGAACTCTGGATTTTGAAGTGAATAGTGATGAAAAATGGCTTTATTTTATTATAAAACAGATTTTAGATAATGCAGTGAAATACTCTAAGGAAAAAGGAATTATTCAGATTTATGGAATAAACGATTTACACAACCAAAAATTGCTTATTGAAGATTCGGGTATTGGTATTCGAGAAGAAGATATTAGACGTATTTTTCAAAAAGGATACACTGGGTTAAATGGACGAAAAAAAACAGTATCTACAGGAGTGGGTCTATATTTGAGTTATAAACTGGCAAGAAAGTTAGGACATGATATTCATGTTTCATCGGTTCTAAAACAAGGGACAAAGGTGGAACTTATATTACAAGAATAGCAGAAATGTGTATATATTGAAAAGTATATTTTAAATATATTTGGGTAGAAACTTCAATATAAGTAACACAGCGGAGAATGATTGAGAGAAGATCTGATAGGGATACATGGAAACTTGTGCATTAGAATGAATATATTGCAGGAATGTATGTTGAAGATATGATTGAACTTAATCTTAAAAAGTGTTATGCTATCAATGATAAACTAAGTAGAATATCTCTACTAGATAAAATTCAAGTATAAAATTACAATTGAGAAGAAAATATATTAAAGAGCTTATTTTATAGGCTCTTTTTTAGTGATAAAGAGAGGTAATAATATGATAAAAGTTGATAATTTGTCCTACTCGTTTCCGCAAAAGGATCTATATAAGAACATTTCATTTACATTAGAAGATGGTCAACATTGTGCTTTTATAGGAACAAATGGTTGCGGGAAAAGTACACTTATAGATATAATTATGGATCCAGAAAAATATATGTTCGATGGAAAGCTTGAGATAGACTCAGATTGTAGAATAGGCTATGTAAGTCAATTCTCACAACTTGGCGAAACAAAAGAAATTACAGTTTTCGAATATATTGGGGAAAAATTTATTAAACTGCAAAATGAAATAACATCTATTTGCAGTGAAATGGAAACATCTTCAGATATTGAACCTTTACTAGAAAAGTATCAACAAACTTTAGATGCATTTGGTGCAATTAATGGGGATGATTTCGAAAACAATATTAACAAAAACCTAAATCTTGCAAACTTAAGCAAGTATAAAGATCTAATGATATCTGAACTTAGTGGTGGAGAATTTAAGCTTATTCAAGTAATTAAGGAAATGCTAAATAGTCCAGAATTAATGATTATGGATGAACCCGATGTGTTTTTAGACTTTGGAAACCTTAATTCGCTTAAAGATCTAATTAATTCACATAAAGGAACAATGTTAATTATTACGCACAACAGATATCTATTGAATCATTGTTTTAACAAAATTCTGCATCTTGAAAACATGGAGCTCCAAGAGTTTGATGGAAGCTATATTGAGTATAACTTCTCTTTACTCCAAACGAAAATTGAACTGCAAGAACTAGCTACTTCTGATGAGGAAGAATTTTGGAGAAACGAGATGTTGATAAAAAAACTAAGATATCTCGCAACTGAGCATACTGAAGCTGCTAGAGGAAAATCTCTAAATGCTAGAGTTAAAATCCAAGAAAGATTAGAAAAACGTAGAATTAAAGCGCCATTTGTAGATATTAAAGAGCCAAGTATCAGCTTTGTTACAGATAATGAAATGGAAGAAACCATTGCTTTAAAAGTTAATGATTACACTGCTCGCTTTGATGATATACTTTTAGAAAATGTTAACTTTGAGATTAAATCTACTGATAAAGTAGCTCTTGTCGGATTAAATGGCACCGGTAAAACGACTTTAGTTCAAGAAATCTTTAAAAATAATAATGATTCTATTGAGATAAACCAGCAGGTTGAAGTGGCTTATTTATCTCAACTTCAAGGCAAAACATTAAATGAGTCTAATACTATACTTGAAGAGTTTTTCGATGCTGGGTTTAAAACTTATGAAGAGATTAAGTCATATATTTCTGGTTATGGTTTTGAGGAAGAAATCATTAATCAAAAGATAGAGTCTTTATCTGGTGGAGAAAAAAACATGCTTCAACTGGCTAAAATTTCTGCTAGTAATGCAAATATGTTGATTCTTGATGAACCGACAAGTCATTTAGACACCTATTCACAAATAGCACTAGAAAAAGCCATAGAAGACTATAAAGGTGCGATTTTAATGATTTCTCATGATTTTTATACTATAGTAAATTGTATGGATTTTGTTTTAATCATTGAAGATAAGACAATTAGAAAAATGAGTATGCGAAAGTTTAGAAAGATGATTTATGCTAGTTATTTTGACAAGGACTATTTAGAAATTGAACAAAAGAAAAAATTAGTTGAAACAAAAATAGCATTAGCTTTAAAAGGGACTGATATTGAGCTTGCAAAAGTTTTATCTGATGAGTTAGAAGGGCTGATTAAGTTACTCTAAATTTAGTGAGTAGTTAAGAGTACTAGTTTATGGATAGAGAAGATAATGGGAGTGATTGTCGGATAAAAGTATTGACATAATCATATTTAGTGATTAAAATTTAGATAAGTTAATTTAATATTGATAACAATCTTGTTCTTATCAAGAGAGGTGGAGGGACTGGCCCTATGAAACCCAACAACCGGCATTCTTATTCGAATGTAACGGTGTTAATTCCTGCAGAAATGAAATATATTTCTGGAAGATAAGAAAAGACGCAGATTTTATTTGTGCGCTGCTTTTCTTTTGAAAAGTGGCTTTTGTTTTTTATGGAAAATAACAGGGGGTGGCGGTTTTGAAAACAGACTGTAATAACTTGGAGACAATAATTGTTCACGGAAGTGGTGAATGGGAAGATCAAACAGGTTGTATAAGTGTTCCAATATATCAAAGTGCAACTTTTAAACATAAGGGATTAAACCAAAGTACTGGTTATGATTATTCAAGGCTTCAAAATCCTACGCGAGAAGAACTTGAAAAAACTATAGCGAAACTTGAAGGTGGAAAGGAAGGTTTAGCATTCTCAACTGGGATGGCAGCAATAGACTGTGTTGCAAGGCTATTAAAACCAGGAGAACATATAATAATATCAGATGATTTGTATGGTGGAACTTATAGGCTTTTCGAAGATGTATATAAAGCTTATGGTATTGAATCAACATATGTAGATACAACAGACCTAGAAAAAATCACAATGGAATTAAAGGATAATACAAAAGCTATTTACATGGAAACGCCTTCCAATCCAATGATGAAAGTCAGTGATATAGGGAAAATATCAGCTTTAGCAAAAGAAAAAGGTTTGATTACAATAGTAGATAATACTTTTCTTACACCTTATTTTCAAAGACCAATGGATTTTGGTGCAGATATAGTAGTTCATAGTGGAACAAAATTTTTAGGTGGACACAACGATACTCTGGCAGGCCTTTTGGTAGCTAGTAGAGATGATTTAATTGAAAAATTAAGGTTTACTCAAGTTTCCATTGGAGCTACTCTTTCACCTTTTGATAGTTGGCTCATACTCAGAGGTATAAAAACTCTTGCAATAAGGCTTGAAAAACAGCAAGAAAATGCAAAACACATAGCTTTGTGGCTTAAAAACTGCGATGCTGTTGAAAAAGTATATTATCCGGGATTTAAGGAGCATGAAGGTTATGAAGTTTCATTAAAGCAGACAAGTGGATTTGGATCAATAATTTCATTTACGGTTAAGGAAAAGAAAGATATAGGCAAAGTACTTGAAAAAGTTGAAATTGTAACTTTTGCTGAAAGTCTTGGTGGAGTAGAGAGTCTTATAACTTATCCATATCTTCAAACACATGCGTCTATTCCTGAAGAAATAAGAAATAGAATGGGTGTTACTGATAAGCTTTTAAGGCTTTCAGTAGGCATAGAAAATGTAAATGATATTATAAATGATCTCAGCAAAAGCTTAAATTATTTCTCTTAGGCGATTTCATTATCTCTTCTAGATAGGATCATTGATATACTCTAAAATTAGAGTTATAGTTATAGTGTTAATATTGTGATAAAGAACTATAAACCATATTAGCAATCTTTATACCTTAAAGTTAATTAAGGTAGGGAGGCTTTTTCTTATATTATATCCAACATAAGCCATTATGCTAGTTGTTTATCATGTCAATTTGAATGCTTTAGAAAACATGGTGTTATATATTAGGAGGGATTTTATGTACAAGCAAGCGGAAAATAAAATAGGAACGATTACAAAAATAATTGAAACAGAGGTTGTAGTATGTGGAGGTGGTACTGCTGGTATTATTACAGCACTAACAGCTGCAGAAAATGGTGCTAAAGTTATTTTGCTTGAAAAGGGAAATAATTGTTATCCACCACGTACTTTTATTGGAGCAATAGGTTCGAAAGTACAGAAGGAAAATGGAGTAGAAATAGATAGAAATGAAATTGTAAATGAATTATGTCGTCATGCCTGTTATAGGGTAGATCAAAGACTAATTAATCTTTGGGCAGATGAAAGTGGAGAGATGCTAGATTGGTTGGGAAGCATAATGATAGATAATGGTATGAAAGTTACTCTTGAAACTGATATCAATAAGAATATGGATATAAAAGAGTGGTCAACCTGTCATTGTTTTTATAATGATAATACGGAAAATAAAAAAAGGCCTGTAAAAATACTTGAAGAAAGGATGAAAGCACACGGGGTTAATATAATGACAAGAACTCCAATGATTCAGTTGATAAGGGATGATGATAAAGTATTGGGTGTTATTGCTAAAAATTCAGATGGAGAATATATTCAAATAAATGCAAGTAAGGGAGTTGTTCTTGCAACAGGTGGCTATTCTAATAATATGGAAATGTTAAAGGAATTAAATCCAATTGCTGCATTTAATATAAGTTCACTTCCATTAACACCAGGTGTAACAGGTGATGGAATTAAAGCTGCTAAAAAAATAGGAGCTGAAATGGATCTTATTTCGACGGCAATGATTTTTGATCGTGGAGCAGTTAAGCCGGGAAAAGTAGCGGGAGAACCATTTGAAGATAAATTGTTTTGGTTAGGCAGTCAGCCATTCCTTAAGGTAAATAAACTAGGTGAGCGTTATACAAATGAATCAGTTCCATATGATTTTTGTATACATGCGGCTAGTATGCAGCCAGGTAAAGTGTGGTGTTCTATATTTGATTCAAATTGGATGGAAGATGTACTGAAATTTCACACAATTGGTTGTTCACGAGTTGTACTTCCAGAAGATATTGAAAAATATCCATGCAATTTTAATGTGAAAATTATAGAAGGAATGAATGAACAATTATTAAAAGCTGGTTATATGCAACAGGCGAATACAATTGAAGAACTTGCTGAAAAATTAATGCTTCCTCCCAAAACATTAGAAGCAAATATATACCATTATAATGAATTATGTGAAAAAGGTGAAGATGAGGATTTCGGAAAGACATCTTTTCGTATGAGACCTATTGTTAAGGCCCCATTTTATGGCATAACAGTAGGTGGAAATTTATTATGTACATTAGATGGTTTGAGAATTAATACAGATATGCAAGTATTAGATACAAATATGGAGCCAATTAAAGGGCTATTTGCAGTTGGAAACGATAGTGGTGGCTTCTTTGCATATTCGTATCCAGAACTAGCTCCTGGAGTTGCAGCAGGAAGATCTATGACATTTGGTCGCCATGTAGGTAAATATCTAGCAGATTTATAGTTATATTTATTGAAATTTTTTAAAGAAGGGGTCTCGTCAACATTTCTCTGAATCACAGCAACAAGAAATATTGACGAGTTATCCTATTATATATTAAGCTTTCTTAAATTATATTTCTCAAACGGTACAGTGATATCAAAAGAATATTCATCAGAAAACCAATAAATGTATAAATGATTATTAACTTAATTTAATATAATCAACTTCTTTAAAGCTATTTATCACTAAATCTGCCATGGAAATGTCTTGACTTCCTGCAGCACCGCTATTAATTCCGATACATTTCATACCTGCTTTTTTAGCAGCACGAACCCCATTATGAGAATCCTCAATAACTATACAATTTTCAGGGCTTACCCCAAGCTTCTCTGAAGCAAAAATAAATATATCTGGTTCAGGTTTACTTCTCTGTACATAGTCACCGGTAACAAAAACTTCAAAGTATTCTTCTATTTGAAATTTCGTTGCAATAGCCATAATCACATTTAGTGGAGATGATGATGCAACGGCTAGCTTTATTCCATTCTCATGAAAGTCTTTAATTAGCTCCTTCACCCCATCAATAAGAGTTATTTCGCATTCATCTGAATTAAGGTATTTAAAATATTTACTTCGATCATATTCAATTAACTCATCAAGTGTTTGATTAAGCTTATATTTATTTTTTAGAGCTTCCCACATATAATGAGAAGTTGCTCCTACGAAAGAGTGATGCTCATCGTCTGTAACCTATATGCCTAATTTTTTATAAGTCTCATTTTCCAGCTTCATATGTGCTGGTTCACTATCAATAATTACTCCATCCATATCAAATATAACGGCGTTTAGTATAAAATCACCCTGAATTTTATCCAAGCTTATCATCTCCCTATAACTATAGCGTTTGAAATAATATATATTCTATCCAATTTAAACGTATCCTACTCAAGTACAAGGATAAATACATTATTCAATGTTAAGGGAGGAATAATAATGGCTAAGTTCAGACAGATTTATACTGGGTTTGCCGTAGTTGCTGACGAAGTTAGAAAATTAGCTGAGGCGTCAGAGGCTACAGTTAAAAAGATTCAGGAGGTAACTGAAAAAGTTGAAAATGCATTCAAAAATCTTACCAGCAACGCTCAGGATATATTAAGCTTTATTGATACTAAGGTTAAACCTGATTATGATCTATTTGTAGATACAAGTAAGCAATACGGCTCGGATGCCGTAAAAACCAATATGATATCTGCGGATATTGGAGCTTCAATGAATATAGTAAATGAAACTATATCAGAGATTAGAAATGCAATTGAAAATATATCGGCTACAGCTGAGGAATCGGTTGCTAGCTCCGAGGAAATATCAGCAACTGTTAATGAATCTGTTATGGCAGTCCAAAAAATATCAAAATCTTCTCAAAATCAAGCCATATTAGCAGATAAGCTAAATAATATAGTTCAAAAATTTAGGTTATGAAATAAATATTACAAACCTGTCCAGAAGTAAGTGTTATTGGGTATCTTAATAACTATAAGATTGACTAACATAAAAGGCTGTACTCATTAGGAGTACAGCCTTTTATGTATTAGGGTTGTTCAAGAATTAAAGTCATATCAAAGGGGGCACCTTTAATATAATGATTATATCAATTCAATGTTAATATTTCATACCAAAACAAATAACAAATTGTAAACATTTTGTATTTAAATAAACACTAAGGGTTCATATATATAAGAGGCGCCTTTATATATACATTACAACAAATTTTTATCCTGTAACAGCTGGGGCTTTGGGAACAACTCAAGTTGCCTCAAGTATTTAACTTGAATTTAGAAAAAAGTTCCAACAGCTTAAATCACCGTATTTTGTTAATTCATTATATTTAGATATAACAGAGCGTAGATGAACTGACGTGTCTTATATTAATATTGTTAGCTCTTACAGTCATTCTTCTTACAAAATTACCTTTACTAGCTGTTTTGGTGTATCATTTTTAATTGTATAATTTGAAGTATGACTCACTTTAATTTAAATAATATACATATTTGATTTATTTTTCTAAGCTTGTATTTCATAGCAGTTATACTTGTATTAGGCTTTTTACAAAATGAATAAGCTCGTATTCTTATAAAAAAATATATTACAATAATGGTACAAACATGTTATAATGTAATTAATTTCAAATGAGATAACGTTTGCACAGATATGTGTTAATGTTAAAGAAAGTGTGATTTATTCTTATTGTAAAAGATTTAAAAAATATATCTGGGGGGGACTTCTAATGAAATGAAATGAGATTAAAACTATTACCTAAAAAATAGTATCACTAATGCTTTGTTAATATATTATTTGTTAGTACAAAATTACAAGGATTATTAACAATGAAAACTTTTAAAGGGAAAGGATGGTAAAAATAAGATGGTTAATAGTAAAAGACATACATGTTTTAAAAAAATAATGTATTTGTTTATGGTTATCACCTTAGTATTTAGTAATTTTACGTTTATTTCTAATGTAAAAGTAAATGCGGCAGTAGGTGGAGGGATTACAGTAAAAGGTGATACAATTACAATTCCAAATGGTTCAGATCAATATATTATTCAAATATGTGAACCTCAGATTCTTAAAGTTGATTATAGACCTAATGGAGCATCAAGTGATGAAACTCAAGTAATTGACCCGAATAAGAGCTGGAGTACGGGAAATACAGAATCTATTGATATTAAATCGGATCCCATGGTTATCACTACAAGTAAAATGATAGTAAAGATAAACAAATCAGATTTAAGTGTTTCTGTATATGATTCTTCAAATGGTCTGCTTATCAAACAAACAGCTCTTCCTAGTAATGGAGTAACATTTAGCCATAATTCTGGAGATAATTTTTATGGTATAAGTGGTTATAATAATGGAGAAAATTCTTCAGCGGGGATGTTAAGAACTGGTACTATAAATGTCCAAGCTGGTACACAAGGTCATTGTGGAGCACCATTTGTATGGAGTAATAATGGATATGGTATATTGGTAGATTCAGATGGAGGAAAGATTTCTCTTGGAGAGAAAACCCTTGGTTATAGTGCAATTTCAAAGAAAAATACACAATATTATATTATGGTAGGAAGTCCTACAGATATTTTATCCTCTGAGTCTGATATTACAGGAAAATCGCCTATGTCACCTAAATGGGCTACAGGGTTTACTAATACTCAATGGGGTTGGCCAGATGCAACAAAGACAGATGAACAACAACTTACAGATGTAATAAATACTTATAGGTCAAAACAAATACCTATAGATAACTTTTGTTTGGATTTTGACTGGAAAAAGTGGGGGTCAGATAACTATGGTGAATTTAAGTGGAATACAACTAACTTTCCAGGTGCAGAATCAGGACAACTAAAAAAAGCTATGAGTTCTGCAGGTATTAAGTTAACAGGAATTATGAAACCGAGAGTATTAGTACCCTCAGTTCAGGCAACAGATGTTAAAGCAATGAATGGATGGCTTCCAGGAAGTAGTCCTAAAAATGATTATTGTGCAAATGTACCAATGCAGAGTTTAAATTATGGGAATCCTAGTGTAAGAACATGGCTTTGGAATCATACACAAGATGCTTTTGACAAGGGAATAGTAGGATTTTGGAATGATGAATGTGATGGCGATAATGGGTTTGGTAACTTTGACAATATGAATATGCAAAAATCATTCTATGATGGTCAAACGGCGTATACTAATCAAAGAGTTTGGTCCCTTAATAGAACTTATTATGCTGGGGCACAACGATATGGTTATGGTATGTGGTCTGGTGATATAGGCTCTGGGTTTGACAGTATGGCAAATCAGCGTGAAAGAATGCTTTCAGCAGTAAACCTTGGAGAAGCTAAATGGGGAATGGATACTGGTGGCTTTAATGGTCAACCTAATCCTGAAAATTACGCAAGATGGCTTGAATTTAGTGCTTTTACACCAATATTTAGAGTTCATGGTACAAAAGTTACAGATTCAAGTATGGCACGTTATCCTTGGAATTATGGTACTACAGCAGAAGCAGCAGCAAAGAAGATTATGCAATTAAGATACACCTTAATACCATATATTTATAAATACGATCAACAAGCTTCGGATACAGGTATAGGTTTAATAAAATCCTTAATGATGGCATACCCTAATGATCCTAATGCTGCGAATGATAAAGAATCTTGGATGTTTGGAGATTCGTTACTAGTATCACCAGTTGTAACACAAGGACAAACTTCAAAAAGTATTTATTTGCCAGAAGGAAACTGGATAGATTACTTTAAAGGAACAACTTATACTGGTGGTAAGACTATAAATTATCCAATAGATTCATCAAGTTGGCAGGATGTACCATTATTTATCAAGAGTGGTGCGATTATTCCTTCACAGGATTATGAAAACTATGTTGGCGAAAAGAAAATGACAAATATATATGTAGATGCTTTTCCTACTGTTCAACCAACAAGCTTTAATTATTATGACGATGATGGTGATACTTACAACTATAAAAGTGGAAATTGCTTTGAACAAAAATTAACAGTACAAAGAAGTAATGATTGTAAGTCAGTTCAGTTTGATACAGCGCAACAAAAGGGAAGTTATACGCCAGATGTAAAAAATTATATAGTGAAATTACATGTAAAATCAACTGGAGCAGTAACAGTTGGTGGAGAAGCTGTTCCACAATGCAGTAATTTAGATGCGTTAAAAAATGCAACGGGAGACGGTTATGTAGTAGGAACTGATGTTTATGGGGCTGTTGTTTATGTTAAAGTAGCAGCAGGACAGATAAAGAACATAGTGGCACCTTGTACTTTTAACCCAGAAGCAGCAAAAAAGACTACAGTATATGTAAAAGATTCAGCAAGTAGTGCAAATTTACAATACAGTCTGGATAATGGGAATACTTGGAGTTCATCACAAGCAATGACCAAATCAGATAAAATAGGATATTTTCAAACAGATTTAAACTATACTTTAACAAGTTCTTACCCAGTAAAAGTACGTTATTCAGACGGTTCTTTAAACAAACCAACTGATGCAGGAGTTGCTTTGCCTGTTACAGGTGACATTTGCACCATTGCAAATGATGGAAAAGTTACTGCGGGAGCGCCTAAAACTAACACAACAAATTTATATATTGGAACTACAACAAATAATCAAGTAAAGCTTCAATATTTAGATGACAATGGGAAATGGAGTAGCGATATTCTAATGATTAAATATGGGGTGAATAATGGACAATTTATGAGTCAATTAGCATTTCCTACAGATGTAAAAACACCAGTAGTTAGATACTCAGAAGATAGTGGATTAACTTGGAAACCGTCTTCGCTAGGTCAAGCTGTAGGTGCAGGCGACTATTATAATGATAGTACCGGTGCTATTATTGCTGGAAATCCTAATTGGTCTAATGGAGTAACTATTTATTATAAAAAAGGTTATACAACTCCATATACACATTGGAGACCTAGCACAGGAACATGGACAACTTCACCGGGTACTAAAATGCAGGATTCTGAGATAGCTGGCTATTCCAAAGCCACTCTTAATATTGGAACAGCTACATCGGCAGAAGTATGTTTTAATGATGGCAATGGGATATGGGATAATAATGGAGGCAAGAATTATATTTTTAATGCAGGAATATCAACCTTTAATGCAGGGATAATAAAATCAGGTGCACCATCTGGTACATCACAGTTGACAGTAGCAGTTGATATTAAAGGAGGAACTTACGCTTTAGCACAAACAGTAAAATTAACAGCATCTTCTACAGCAAGTATATATTACACTACAGATGGAACAACACCTACAATAGCCAGCACCAAATATATTGGAACAATTAAAATTAGTGCAAATACAACATTAAAGGCTATTGCAGTGGATTCACAAGGTAATCAATCTTCAGTGGATACAGAACAATACATTATAAATATATCAACAGTTTCCACAACTGTACACTATAAAAATCCAAGTAGCTGGGGAGCGCCTAACCTTTATTATTATGATGCTTCAAAAGTATTAACTTCATCAACATGGCCAGGAATAAAGATGAATAGTGACGGTAACAGTTGGTATTCTTATACTATTCAAAATTGTTCTACGGCGAAGGTGATTTTCAATGACGGTAAACATCAAAATCCAGGTATGAATCAACCGGGCTTTGATGTTACCGGGGAAAAGTGGTATGAAGACGGTAAATGGTATACGTCAAATCCTGATGTACTAGTGGTAAGTCCAAAAATTAAGAAGTTAACTTACACTACTGCGCAGAGTGTACCATTGACTTCATCTAATATGGTAATTACTTACTATAATAAAAATGGAATTGTACTACCGATTTTAAGTCCACAATCTATAGGCACATTTAGAAACAATAATATTACAACACTTAAATATAATGGACCACAATATTTAGAAGTAAGTATTGCCTCATAAATAAAAAAATGAGCCCCATCATACGTGATGTGACTCATTTTTTTTATATGTAAGTTGTCTGTTCCTGTTATACGTATAGCATAGGTAAATTCTATATTTATATGCTAATCTTTATTTATGAAAATGACATTATGAGAGGTCGTCTTATGATAAATAATTATTTTATTATCTTACTTATCTATTAAAAATGCAAGAATTTGGTATCTCGTCCCAACATTTATTACAAGAAATACATTTAGGTTTATAATCTTTGTTATCCCTCCATTTATTAATTAAATCTGGCTCACAAAGTAAAGTCCTAGATAATGAGAAATATTGAATTTGTGTAGTATTTAAAAGTTCATTCATTAAATCCATATTTTTATTTCCTCCAACTAGGATTACCTTGGCATTTACAACACTTGCAATATTCATTACAGCTTCTTTAAAATATGATTGTTTATCTACAGTATTAATTCCTTTCAAAAATGGAACTTTACCTTCTCCAGAAGACAGGTTAACTGCACTAGGTTCAATCATATCTATTCCTAGTTTATCAATTCTTTTAAAAACTTCTATAGATTCTTCTTTGCTAAGGCCTTGATTTTTATCCATAAGGTCATCAAAATTAATTTTTATCATAAGTGGGTAAGAACTGCCAACTCTTTTTCTTATTTCTGCTATTACTTCATAAATTATTCTTGCTCTATTATGTATATCACCACCATATTCATCAGTTCTTCTATTATAATAAGGTGTTAAAAATTGACTTAATAAATATCCATGGGCTGCATGAATTTCTACAGCATCAAAACCAGCTTTTTTTACTCTCACAGCCGCATCAGCAAATTTGGAGACAATCACTTTTATATCTGCTTTTGTAGCTTCCTTTGGTGTAATTCCACTTACTATATTTTTTATAGCTGAAGGTCCGTATATGTCCATTTCACTGGCATTTGCATGCTCGTTTTGGGAGCCCCCATATACTATCTGCATTGCAATCTTAGTTTCATATTTATGTACTTTATCTACTAAAATTTTATATTCTTCAATAAAAGAATCATCATAAATTCCAGACATACCAGGATTAGGTTTCTCATCCTTTGATATAAATGCATATCCGGTTAGTATTAATCCAACACCTCCCTTTGCTAAATTCTCATATCGATGAATAAATGCGTTATTTATATGACCATCATCTTCTGCCATTTCATCCCAAGTAGCCGCTCTAATAAATCTGTTTTTAACCTGCATATTATTAACGGTTGTTTTCTCAAATAAATTTTTCATATTGATCCTCCTTATTTACTACATTAAACTGTATCATAGGTTCCTAATAATTATTTTACTTTGCAAAGCAGATTCAAATATAGTATATAATCAGTAGGACATTAATGATAGTATGCACTTTAATGTAAGGTACTAACTAAAAGGAGACTAATGATATGGAGTTATATTTTTCTAAGTCACGTGCATTCAATTCAATTTTTTTAATTTAGGAGTCGATTCAAGTCTTTTTCTCCATTTGATTTTAGAGCATGTCATTTTGACTAAACTTTTAACAACATCAAACTTAATTTTAATTTTTTATTTTTTTGTAATTAGAGGATTTTACACTATTTTGTAGAATTATCACTAAAAGGAAGCGATAATTATGTCAAAACTTAAACCTGGCAATCCTGCTCCTACTGGTGGAACATATCATGTAATAGGTCCAAGAGGCGGAAATACTGGCAATACAGTTCATGTTCACCCTGGCAAACCTATGCCGCCTACTCAGAAACCAAAAGAAACTTTTAAAAAATAGTTTTCTTGTATAAATTTGTAACTTACATTTAGGGATGCAGTATAAATTCTGAATACCTAAATGTAATTAAGTTAAAGTTATTTTAAACACTATCATTTTATAAAATATTATTACATTTTACATATTAAAGGGGGATGTCAATGAAAAATATATTTAAACACACACCGGGGTTTAGAACAAATACAAAATGGAAGAAGATAGTTGCATCAATATATTATTTGTTTTGTATAATCTCATTATTTTCTGGAATTAGTGCATTTTTAATAATAACATCTTTACCATTTATAGTATTCGGACTTGTAGATTTAATAAAACATAGAAACAAAGCAGTAATACTAACACTTATAGGAAGTATATTAATATTTAGTATTGGAATGAAACTAGATAATACATATTCTACAAACACAAGTACAAATACAACTGTAGCTGCATCAAAAAAAGCTGCGGTCGATAAAATATTACCAGTCAAACATGTAAAAACTGTGATAGAGTTAACCGCAGATGCAAAAGCTAAAAAAATATCAGATGCTAAGATTGTGTCTATTGCCAAGGCTAAACAGGCTGCAAAGCTTGCACAAGACAACAAAATTGTAGCTGACGCTAGAATTGCGGCTAATATTAAAGCTAAGCAGGTTGCTCAAGAAAATAAAATTGTGGCTGAAGCTAAGAGTGCAGAAACTGCTAAAGCTGCACAAGTACAACAAGTTGTACAGTCACAATCTAATACAGTTACTCAACAATCATCAAGTGAAAATAACAGTCAAATGGTTTATATAACTAAAACCGGAAAAAAATATCATAGTTCAGGATGTAGATACTTACGTAGAAGTGAGATCTCTATTAAAAAATCCGAAGCAATAAATGAAGGTTATACCGCATGTAGTGTATGTAATCCATAGAAAAGCTGAACTCTTTAGCAAGACTATAGGTTGGTTCACTATCAATAATTACTCAATCCATGTAAAATATAACTGTTTTTAGCATAAAATCACACAGGTTTTTATCCAAACCTGTTCATTTAACATTTTTTCTATAATGATATTAAGTAAAAAGTCTGATATGATAGGTATACACATTAGTGATTTAATGGATGAATGGAAGGCCAAAATGTAAAAAATAACTTAAAATAATGATTGATAGGGGAAAACATGAAGATATTTCAAAAGATTAAGAAGTTAAAGAAGATTAAAAAGTTACATGCAGTAGAGAAAATAGATCCGGTTAATGCAGATGTCGCAAATAATGATTCTGAGAATACTAAACCTTTTAAACTTGATCGACAAATACTAGTAGACTATATGGACAAAAATAATCAAAAATAATAAATATTCAGTATAATGAACGTCGTTAATAGAAAAAGGGCTCCAATGATCGGTTTGTTAATTTACTTCTTCCTATTAGGAGTCGTGGTAATTATTGAAGAAAAAAATATTATCCTTTCCGGTGAAAGATTTTTATTATTTAACCTGTTACCGGAAAGGTGAGCAAATCAATATCTGAAAAAATAATGTTTTATTTTTCTGGTTTAGTTGCCGTAATAAATTCCTTATAGTTTTCTAAACGTTGTTTATAATCATCTGATTTCTTTAATCCCATGCTTATAGCAACAGTATTTTTGATATCCTCTACATGAATAAGTTTTCCGGATAAAGTATCATGAGCGTGTTCTAATTGCTCCTTTGGGAATTCAAATCTTACTTTACCATCTATAATTTTAACATCACCTTCAATACCACACATACAGCAAATTGCATGTGTAGATTCTCTATCTAAATAGAAGTTTCTACTATGACAATGTGGACAAACTCCTTCCTCTCCTTTATAAGAAGCATTTGCAATATCTTTTGCAGCTTTTGCAAGATTCATACCTATTTCATGTACTCGTGTAACTTTATCATTATCTATAATAATACCTGTAGACCAAGGAAATACTTCGTTATCTATAACTTTCCACATAGGAGTTAATGCTTGTATTGCACAGTCACATTGAAATCTTGTAACCCAGTCTGAACCACCAAATCCTATATAAGAAATCACTTTATCTTTTAATATTCTTGGATCTGGTGCTTTACCTCCTGTTGCTTTTGCAATTTTAGTTGCTATAACATTATTACCTCTATCCATCCTTGGTCCAAAACGGTCTCTAATTGTAAGGAATAAACTTGGAGTCCCTTTACAGAAAATTGGATTTGTAAAAATTAATCCATCTGCATCTAACATCTTATTTAGTAACCAATCAAAATCATCTTTTAATACACACATATTTCCTTTTCCTGTCATAAGTGAGCCAACACATGCTGTGCACCCAATACAATATTTTATATCCAAATCTAATAAATGAATAAATTCAACCTCTGCACCCATTTCCTTTGCAGCCATCAAAGCTTCCTTACACATAGCATCATTATTACCATCTTTTCTTCCGCCTGAAATACCTAAAACTTTCATTTTTTATCCTCCTCATTATATATGATATTTAAATTAAAGACCGCTCACTTTTTCGTTTTCTAAGCTTAAATCAGAGGTTGAACAAGAATTCTTATTTCCAAATCTTAAAGCAAAGGATAAACAAAGTCCTACTAAAACAAATATGACTGCGACTGTTGCGCTTGACTGAAAGCCAGTAGCTACTGCAACTTGTTCTGTAGCTGAATTATTTAAGGCTTTTAGCTGGGAAGCTGACATAATACCAATAAATAATGAGGAACCAATTGCTGCGGATATTTGTTGAAGGGTATTCATAACCGCTATTCCATGTGGATAAGCTTCTTTGGGTAATTGGTTAAGGGCACTCGTTTGACTTGGTGACATTGTAATACCAACCCCAATGCAGACTACTATATATGAAACCATAATATTAATAAGAGATGTATTACTATTTGAACGTGATAAAACGAATAATGCCACAAGGATTATAGTAAAACCTACGGGTATTAGTACTTTCACTCCAAATTTATCATAAATTTTCCCGCCTATTGGAGTTACAATTCCACAAGCAAGTGATGCTGGAAGTAATACCATAGCGGCTACAAAGGTTGTTGTTTTAAGGGCTCCTTGAAGGAACATAGGTAACATTACGTTCATAGTGAACATTGTCATCATTGTTAACATAACAAGTACTACCCCTACTGAAAATAAAGGATATTTAAATATACGCATTTCTAACATTGGTTCTTTTAAAGATAATTGACGTTTAACAAATATAATTAATGATATTATTCCAACAATAAATATTAAACTAATAATCTTCATATTTCCATCACCACTAAAACTACTTATACCATATATAACTCCACCAATTCCGACGCTTGATAATATGATTGATATAAAATCGATTTTAGGCTTTGTTAGAGTTGACACATTAACTAAATAAATTGAACCTAAAATCATAGCTATTAGTATAAGTGGTATTAACATTATAAATAATGCATGCCAGCTAAAAAATTGTAATAAGATTCCTGAAACTGTTGGTCCAAGTGCTGGTCCAATTGAAATTACACAACCGCAAATTCCCATAGCCGCTCCATGCTTTTCGGGTGGGGTTACCAATAATACTGTATTCATTAGAAGTGGAATCATCATTCCAGTTCCCGAGGCTTGTAACATTCTTGAAATAAGTAACATTGCAAAAGAGCTTGAACAAGCTGCACATATTGTTCCAACTAGAAGTAATGTCATTGCACCTAAAAATAAATGCTTTGTTTCAAATGTTTGAATTAGAAAAGCGGTAATAGGTACCATAACTGATACAACTATCATGTATGCAGTAATTATCCATTGCACTGTTCCTGCGGTAACATTCATTTCCGTCATAAGAGGAGATAATGCGACATTTAATATAGTTTCATTAAATACAGCTAAAAATGCGCTGAAGGCTAAAACTCCTATAATTGCGTTTGAATTGAATTTTTTTGTAGGTTTCGTTGTTTCCATAAATTTCGTTCCTCCTAATATTAGACCAGTCTGTATAATGGGCTCCTAAAAAAACACCTACTTATAAAATAGGCATTAATTAATCATTTGAATTTTGTATTCCATTACTATATGTTTATTAAATTAGGTATTTGTTTAGCTAGGATTCTAAGTGAATCACCACTTTTTTTCGTAAGTGATAAAGTAATTCCACCTTCTATCATTGCAGCAATTACACAACCTAATTCATAGGCTTTATCTTTGCTAATTCCAGAGTTGATTAATTTTTCTGCATATATATTTTCGAGTGAAGTAAATATCTCGTCGCAAGCTTTCCTTAAAATTTCACTTGTTATATATGTCTCTAAAGCTATTAAACTTATAGAAATATCTGGAGTACTTTTCTCATTATCAATTAGTATTGCAATGTTTTCTATATTAAATTTAATAGCTTCAATTGGATCTTCGATACTGTCTAATGCATTAATTATTTTAGTTATTATTTTTTGACCTGCTAAGTTTACAGACTCTAATGCAAGTTGCTCTTTTCCTTTAGGAAAATGATAATATAACGATCCTTTTGGCGCTCCACTTTTTGCTAAAATCTCATTTAGCCCAGTTGCGTTATATCCCTTAATTTGAAAAAGTCTTGATGCAGTTTCTATAAATTTTTCTTTTACATTTACCTTATTATTCATATCAGTATACCTCTCTAACAGGTTATAGCTCTCTAACAAGTTATAGCTCTCTAATAAATTATAGTGACTGGTCTATATTTTTTATTATACTTTAGGTTATAACAAATGTCAATAATTAAATCATCTCCTGCGGAGCTATCGTTAAATATGAAAGGTAGGTGGTCTAAAGAAAAAATATTAATAGGGCAACTCTACTGGCAATAATATTACAATCTGTCCACCGCCTGTATATATATCATTCTGTATACGAAGCGTACCATTATGAACCTTAATTACCTTATCAGCAAAAGCTAATCCGATACCGTAATGTCCTGTTTGACTTCGGCTTTTATTATTTGTATAAAACATTTCTGTAGCTTTTTTTAAGGCTTCAGAAGAAAACCCTTTTCCAGAGTCAGTAATAACAAAAGAAGCTAAATTATCTTTCAAAGAAACCTCTAAATTTAATGATGTTTCATTCGGAGTATATTCAAGTGCGTTTATAATAATGTTCATAAATGTCCGTTTCATTGAAGAATAATCAATGCTCCATCTTACGTCTTTGGGCATGTGGTTATCCAGCCCAAAACGAATATCTCGATTTCCAATAGAAGCAAGTGTATCCTTTTGAATTATATTTAGAAATTCATTTATATTGTTTGTTTCTTTATGCATGGTGGAAATTTGATCATTTTGAGAAGTATCAATCAACAGTTGTGTGTATTCTTCGATTTCACTTGTCGCTCCCATAATTTCATTTGCGTAGTCTAATGTTTTTTCATCTTTTTGTGTAAGACTCAACAGTTCTGCATTTCCTTTAATAATGGTAATAGGTATCTTAATGTCATGTGCCAATGAACTAATCTGTTCCTGCTTGTTTTTTTCTTGTTCAAATTGGTAAATTAAGGACTTTTTAAGATTATGACGCAAACTGTCCAAGGAATCCATAACCTTTTGATGTTCTACAAAACAGGTAGGCTGAACTTTAAAATCCAGATCCTGCTGCTGAATCTTTTCAGTGATCAAACTAAATTTGTTTAATTCTTTTTTTATTTTGTTTGAAAACTGCAAAGAAAGAGCATATAGTGCAATTAATAAAATAATAATAGAAAGTGCAACGATAGTTATCTCAGGATAAGGTATTAGCCTTCGAAATATTGGATTCGCAAATTGGACAATCAATTGGTAATGAATGACACAGTATGATTCTGGACGCTCAATTACCTCATAAACATTAGTCCCTAGTTGATGATTTTTAACATTAATTTTTGCTTTTTCGGTTTCGGATTTATTCATAGTACCATTAATAGTCTTTAAAGTTTGTTTATCTAAAATCACATATTTTAAGTTTTCGGGTATTAATTCCGGAGTTACTTGTTTAGCATTTTTTATATTTGTTTTAGCCTTATCTATCAATTGCTGTGAATGGTTGGCTGATAGAAGAATGCCGGAATTTGCCATATAACTGAAAATAAGAAAAATAACAAATAAAAACATTATAGAAGAAAGTCCTATTTTAAAAATAAATTTAATAATATATCCTTGCAAGGATATTTTTTTTATTTCCACATGTATCCAACTCCCCAAACCGTTTCAATAGGGAAACAATTATATTCTTTGAATTTATTGCGGATTAATCGGATATATTCAGTAATCACTGAAAATTGGGTATCGCTACTAAAATCATAAATCGCTTCAAAAATTCCCTGCTTTGTAAATACTTTACCTCTGTTCAATGCTAAAAACTCACAAATGTTGTATTCATTTTTCGTATACGCAATAAGATTGTTACAAACCCTAATCTCCTTTTTATCAAAGTCAATTGTAATATTGTCATACACTAACTTTTTCGTGGGCTTTCCACGGGTTTCTCGCCGTAGGTATGCATCAACACGGGCGTTGAGTTCCATTACTCCAAAGGGTTTTTTTATATAATCGTCACCTCCAAGCATTAGAGCTCTAACAATTGCTGATTCTTCTGTTTTTGCTGTTAAGAAAATAATTGGACAGTCTACTGTATGGCGTATTTTCTCACAAAGTTTAAATCCGTCTATTCCTGGCATCATTATATCAAGTAAAATCAAATCATATCCACAAAAGGTTTCTATAGGAGTATTTTCTGCATTTTGTAATGTAACCACATTATGTTGGTTGATTTCTAAAGTGTTTTTTATCAATTTTAAAATTCGCTTATCATCGTCCACAGCTAAAATTTTCGCCATATTTTCACCTCCATTATTTACATAATACTTTTTCTGATTATTTTTGTCTACCTTCCCAAAAATGAAATGAAAAAATATAAACAGCAACACAGAAAATTGTCATTACTCCCATGCACATCAATCCTATATCCATCCCACCTTGAGGGTAAGAAATATACTTCAGTGGTATTTTACTTAAATCATTAAATCGAAGTGCAACTATAAAGTCGATAAATCGTACAGACCAGACCCAAGGTAAAAACATCCAAATACTATCTCCCTGACTCGTAGAAGCTAAAGCTACAATGATAACTCCAGAAAATCCACCCATAGTGCAGACTCCTGTATTGAAATGATAAGCTAAAATTAAATATAAACTATAAAGGAAGATAACGCTTAAAAATATCAATCCTCCTGTTTTAAAAAATAAAAGATAATTGATGTTATTTACATGTAATATCCATTTCATTGATATCATAAATAACAGGATAGCTAAAAATATAGCACCTAAACACATTGTTAGTAACATGCACAATTGGCTTATAAAAGTAGTTGTTTTATGTGGAAGTTTACCAATCATCATTTGATAATCTCCAGCCTGTTTCTCTTGACTTGCAATTAACCCACAAAGTGCTGCAGCAAGCAGTGGAAAGGCAAAACCGATCATTTTAAAAAAAATCACAAACAAACCTAAACTACTCAACTTGCCAAAGCGACTAAAAGTCATAATGGCAACTAAAAGAAAAGGCATTATAACATGTGTCCAAAGAAAAACACTGTGTTTGTTTTTAAAAAATTCTGCTTTATAACTATGCCAAAATACACTCATATTAATGCACCTCACTTCTTTTAAATGAAAAGCTTGTGAGAAAAGTTAGAATTAAAAATAGAAAAACACCTAATAATATACCTATTGGAATAACTTCACTGTTTAATAAAGCACTGTTTGATTCTAATGGAAGACAATTTGGATGAAGGTGTAATAGAGGACATTGTAACCGCAAAGGCCAAGTCCATGGATTCATCCACCACAAAGAAGAAACGGCTTTTCCTGCGCCAAGTTCTAAATTAGCTGCACAAGTTATAAATAGTAAAACAAAAAAGTTTATTTTTTTACTTAACCATAAGCATAAAGGAATCTGCCAAAGTGATACCAACCAACTTATGATAATGGCTATAAAGTAATTGTAAAATGGGACAATACTCAAATGTTGTCCCATTATTAAGATCCCATTTGTTGACGCCTTAATAATGGTAAAGTTTAATATAAGAATAAGTATACCTAAAAAAATAGAGGATACTAAAGTAAATAATGATAAAAGTATAATTTTAGATATCCAACTTTTTCTTAAATTAATAGGAAAAGAAAAAATTGTTTTGTAACCTGTACTATTTTGTTCAAGTTTATGAAACATACCTGTAAGTAGAACAATTAAAGCTGGCAACCATAATAATGACCAATGATTAATCGAAGTAATATCAGCGCTATTGATATCGCCGCCTAAAGAACCAAAAATAGAGGCAAGGACCACAGATAATATTGGTATAAAAATTGTTAATTTACGGAGCATAGTTCTCTTGGTTTTTAATGTTTCCGATATTAAATATTTTTTCATCTGGCAATGCTCCTTTTTTCATTATTTTTATCTGCAACATTCATAAACAAAGTTTCCAAATCTTCATTCTCGTTAATTTCACCCTGATAACCTAAGATGCCACCGCTCATAATCCCAACATAGTCTATAACCTGTTCTACTTCGGATAAAACGTGACTGGATAAAATTACAGTGATTCCTTGCTCAGGAAAAGATTTTATTAATTTTCGTAAGTCACGAATACCAATGGGATCTAACCCATTAGTAGGCTCATCTAAAATCAATAATTTAGGATGATTCAGAAGTGCAGTAGCAATTCCTAAACGCTGTTTCATTCCCATAGAAAAATGTTTGGCTTGCTTTTTTTCTGTATTTGTCAAATCTACAATTTTTAATACTTCGGAAATACGGTGATCTGGTAATCCTAAAAGAGTGGTATGAACTTTTAGATTTTCATGTGCAGTTAAATTCCCATAGATAGGTGGCTGCTCAATCAAGGCACCAATGTTTTTTAAATCATTACGGCTCCATGGATGTCCATCAAAATTAATTTCACCTGAAGTTGGTTTTAAGAGTCCTGTTATCATTTTTAATGTGGTAGATTTTCCTGCACCATTAGCCCCTAGTAATCCATAAATGTGATTTTTCGGAACTGATATGGAAAGAGCATCTACTGCATATTCCTTTTTAAATATTTTCGTTAATTCTTGGGTTACTAATAAATAGTCTTTTTGCATAATTAACACTTCCTTTTTTATTTATAAAAGAAGCATATCAAATAAAAACCAAGATTTTAACAAAAACCAAATTGTATACCCCTGGGGTTTAATAAGGCTATATAATCATTACAAATCCAGTATTACCATCCACCCTGATTTTTTGTCCTGTCTTAATTTTTTTTGTAGCATCGGAAACACCAACAACGGCTGGTATTCCATACTCTCTGGCAACTACTGTTCCATGAGTTAAAAGGCCGCCAATTTCCATTACGAGTCCTGCTGCATTTATAAAGAGGGGAGTCCATCCAGGATCTGTAAACGGTGCTACAAGAATTTCACCTTTATTTATAGAATCCTTTGAAGGATCTGTAATTACTCTTGCGATTCCTTCTATGACCCCGGAGGACACAGGGATACCCAGTAATGCTCCCTCTGGCATGTTTTCTTTTTTATAGCCTGCTTTAATTTCTTCTCCATCACTTGTAAGTACACGTGGAGGGCTGAGTTTTCTGTAATGATCATACTCCTCTTTCCTTTGCCTCGCGAGATCTATTAGACTTTCATTGTTTTGTACTGCTGAATACAATTCCCAAAAATTTATATAGAATATATCCTTTTCGTTAGCCAGGTATCCTTTTTCCACCAATACTTTTGCCTCCTCGAGAAAGGCTTTTTTGAAAATTAGGATCATTTTCATAATTAAATATTTAGGGTGCTCCCTTGCAGGTAGAACATTTCTTAAAATTCGTATAAACCTTCTTACTATTTTTCCTTTCACTTTTCCGTGTTTAGCTTCTACTTCTTTTATAAACTCTTCTGATGCTTTTTTCGCTTTTTCAATTGTATCCTTATATTCCTTCCTATGGATACCTTCCTGTGAAGTTTTTATAATAGCTAGTATTGATTTTGCTAGCGGCTCAGGGTTTTCTATCCATCGGTCCTTTGCCATGTCTATTTCTCCTGCGGCTCTCATATCATATTTGTCCATGAAAGTATTAAACAGTCGCTTAAATTCATCATTCCCTTTGAGTTTATCTATTCTATAAAATAAGGTACTGTAGTCCTCATTTTCAAATTCAATCACTAAATCTGGTGATTTTCTTATTATATCCGCTAAATCTCCAATCAATAATCCCATTTCAGTAGTTATATTACCCTCTAATCCTTTAGCTATAGTATTTACATACTTATTGGTTCCAAGGAGCTTTTGTTCTAGGCTTTCAAGAGCCTTAAAGCTTATCATTCCAGGCCCCATTTTGGGAATTAGTTTTTGGAAATCTCTGTCGTAACTACTAGCCTTATAGATTGCCTCCAGTTTATCTATACCTTGTTTGGCATTATCAATGGCCTCTATTGTTTTCTTTATACGAGTTTCTACATAGCGGTTCATGAATTCAATAGTGTCTTCTGGTTTTTTGTAAGTGATGTTCTTTATCCCATTTATCAGTATAGGGCTCATGTATTTAAGTAATGCTACGTCTGTGCGCTTTCTTTTCCTGGTTCTAGTTTTAAAGTCTGGTCTATTAATAAGTTCTATTAAAGATTCTGCTAGTAGGGCATCTACATTTTTAAAAAATGAAGGCAATCCTTTCCTTATTTTTTTATATTGTAAAAGTTCGCTTAGATCAATATATATCCTGCCTGCTGCGCAGGTAAGAAATTTATATCCTGATTCACTTCTCACTCCTTTATCAAAAGGTAAGATAATTCTAAGTATACCTATTCCAAGAGGAGAAATTGGGTCTGTCATAACCTGACAATGATTAAAGGAAAAATAGGCATGCAACGCATCATCTTGAGGTAATGGCGCAGGTAGTGGAAATAAGGATGTAATAGCACGGCTCTGGACTATATATAATTCACTCTTTTCTAGGCACCATTCAATATCCTGAGGACATCCATAATGTTTTTCTATTTTCATACCAAGTTGTGCAAGTTTTTTTATACAAGAGTCTATCATTACTTGGCTTTTAGACTTTTCATCGGTTATTTCTACTTTTTTAGTGCCACCGCCCTCAATTGGCAGAATTGCCAACTTCTTATCTCCTATAATCTTATTGTCTATTTGCATGTTACTCTTCCTAACTTTATATATATCTGGAGATACAAGACCTGACACAAGAGCTTCCCCAAGTCCATAACTGGCATCTATGGAAATAATCCCTCTATGTCCTGATAGTGGGTCCGCGGTAAACATGATACCTGCTACTTCTGGCATTACCATTTTTTGAACTACCGCAGACATATAAACATTTTCATGATCTATTTTGTTCTGTATTCTGTATAGAATTGCTCTATCTGTAAATAAGGAGGCCCAGCAGTCTCTAACTGATAATAGTACTGGGTTTTCTCCCTTTATATTGAGATAAGTGTCTTGTTGGCCTGCAAAAGAAGCAAACGCTAGATCCTCTGCTGTAGCGCTTGATCTTACTGCATAGTAGCTATTTGTTCCAGTCTTATTAATTGCACTCAGAATCTCTTTAACTACTTCTTCGGGTATCACTGACTGTCCTATCTTTTCTCTTATTTTCTCTCCTATCTCGCTTATATTGTCAATGTTAGCATCCTTAATAACCTCAGTTATGAAGTTTAAAAGATCATTATATTGTAGAAACTCTCTATAGGCCTGTGTTGTGACGCAAAACCCATATGGAACATGGAACCCTGCCTTAGTCATTTCTCCTAAGTTTGCACCTTTTCCACCTACTAGTGATATGTCCTTCTTATCTATTTCATCGAAAAATAGGATGTAATTATTTTTCATAATATTTCCTCCTTGTAATTATTATAACTTTGATCCATTTACAAATAGGTCGATTAGTTGATTTTTTAGAATATCTATTTCAAAAAACTCTTTGCCATAGATACTTGAAACAAAAAAATTCATATATAAAAACATAAAATTCCTTGATATTATTGCGAGTGGTATATCACACCTTATTTCATTATTATCTTGTGATTCTTTCATAATTTTCAAAACAAGACTCTCTAACCCACTCCTCTGAGTATTTTCAATAATATTGCTGTTAAATAGAGTTTGCACCCTGTATCTAAAATAGATTGATGCTAATTCTATGTCATTACGAAATATATGATTGATAAAGTCCAATAGTTCATTTAACCGTGATTTCATATCTTTGTTTTCTATGAAACTCTCATTAATTTTTTCACTATGATTAGAAATAAGAAGTTGAAAGTATGCAACAAGAATAGATTCTTTGTCCTTGAAATAATTATATAATGTACCCTTGGACACATCTGATTTTTCCGCAATTTCCTCCATAGATGTTTCATGAAAGCCTTTTAATCTAAAAAATTCTATTGCACAGTTTATAATACTATCTTTTGTTTTTTCCTTTTTACGCTCTCTTCTATTCATGTTTGTTGATACTCCTTATTAATCCAACATATTTATATGTTGCTTATTTTTGAACTTGGTTTATTTTTGTACTGAGTACAATATTAGACTTGATTTATATTTATAATAACCCTAATAAACTAAAAGGTCAATAATATTTACAATGATTTTTATCTGAATTTAACCATAGTATTCTAAATTAAAAAAATATAAAAATAGGGGATAATATGTATACTTTAGAGTATGTAAATGATTCAACGAATCCGAGGCTGATTAGTAATACACAAGTTGCGTCAACTACATCTCAATTTGAGTTTGAAACAAAAGGATTAACGAAGACTAGTGGTACTACTCATGTAATATTGATCAAGTTAAAGTTACAATTTAAAGTTTAGTGATAAAGAAATATATGAGACTTTTTTTAATTTATCATATAGTCAATTAAAGGTTTTATTTAGGAATGCAAAGAGTAAACAAGAGCAAGATTTTTATATGATGTTATCTAATATGGTTTTACAAAGAGAACAAGAAAGGGGGGGGAATAAATGTCCTAAGCCTTAATATTAAAAATGTATCGAGTAGTACTCAGTACTATTATGATGGAGTATTGTTTAAAACGTTTACAAACAGCGACTAAATAATAAATTATGTAGTGCTGATCTCGTTAATATCATTGGTGATTGATTACAATTCAATTTTTTTAATTTAGGAGTCGTTTCAAGTCTTTTTCTCCATTTGATTTTAGAGCGTGTCATTTTGACTAAACTTTTAATAGCATCAGATTTAATTTTGATTTTATATGTTACTAATATTTTAATCACCTCACTTATTATAGATATTAGTATTTTAAATTTTAGAAATTTAAAATACTATCCAGTTAATATATATTTTTATTATAACATTTAAAGCATTATATAACAATTAACTCGTTTATATCGGATGGTTTTAAAATTACTCAATTAGTGATTTATAATACATTCAATGTAATAAGTTCTCAATTGTGTTACATTCACAATATCAATATACACAAATCTAATTTAATAACGAGAGAGGAAGGTAATTTTATGAAAAAATTTGAAAATATAAAATTATGTGTTTTTGATGCATATGGCACATTATTTGATATTAATTCAGTAACCCAAAAACACTGTGAAGAATTAGGGGACATAACAGAATCTTTTTCAAATCTTTGGAGAGCTAAACAATTAGAATACTCTTGGTTACGCAGTCTTATGAATAAATATGAAGATTTTTGGTGTGTAACTGGAGAGGCTTTAGAGTATACTCTGGATTATTTTAATATTAAAGATGAGTTTTTAAAATCAAAGCTTTTGAAAGCATATGAGAATGTTAATTGCTACGAGGAAGTTTCTAAAGTTTTATCTATATTAAAAGAGAAAAAAATACTCACTGCAATATTATCAAATGCTTCACCAAATATGTTAAATAAGGCAGTTGAAAATTCTAAAATAGATAAATATATTGATCACACTTTTTCTGCGGATAGCCTAAAAATATATAAGCCATATCCTAGTGTTTATAATTTGGTTTCTGAGAAATATAACCTTGCAAAGGATGAAATATTATTTATTTCCTGTAATACTTGGGATGTAGCCGGTGCGAAAAGTTTTGGATTTAATGTATTTTGGATAAATCGTTTAAATGGTAAAAAGGAAGCCTTACCATTTAAACCAGATATGGAATCAAAATCATTAAATGGAGTTTCAAAATTGTTTGAGTCAAGGCAAAAATAGTTAAGAAAAAGAAGGTATAATATGATACTAGTGAGGATCTTTTCTTTTAGAAATTAACATTCAAGCAAGGAGCCAAAAGCAAAACTCCTTGTCACAATAAAGGAATGAAACCAGTGATTTGCTTATATAAATAAAAGTGAAATACCTAACAAAGTTATAACTGCTCCAAATATTTCTCTTGGAGCAATTCTTTCCTTAAATACAATAATTGAAATAGGTATTAGTAGTATTGGAGTTATTGATGTTATTGTTGAAACTACTCCAGTTGATGCATGTTGAACAGCTAGTAAAGAGAGGGATACTCCTACAAATGGACCAAATAGTGAACCAATAGAAATGTATTTCATTGCCCTCATATCTTTAATCGCAACAACTAGCTCACCCCACTTCTTTAATACAGAAATGACAATTGAAAACCCAATAATCGCTGCTATAATTCTAATTTGAGTTGCAGCAAACGGATCATATGATCCCATTCCAAACTTACTAAAAACAAGACCAAAAGCTTGTCCTAAGGCGCCTATAAAAGCATATACTAATCCCTTAATTGGATGGGATAACCTTACCTTTTTATTACCTGGATTTTTAGTTAGGATTACAAGAGCGATACCAACAATAGTTATTATCATGCCCAAAAGCCCGAGCACCGTGATTTTCTCACCCATAAGAAGGAATCCTGTAATCGCTGTTATTGGTGGTACTGTTGACATAATTAACATTGATATACGCGCGCCAACTTCAACATATGCCTGAAACAAAAATAGATCCCCTATAACAAAACCAATTATTCCTGAAAAAGTTAACCATAACCAGGCGGAATTGGAAGCATCTATTGGCAAGAGCATTCCTCTAGAAAATAAATTATAAATTGATATTAATATAAATGCGATAACAAGTCTTATTAAATTTACTGATATAGACCCGACTTTTTTTCCTGCGGCTTCAAATGATACAGCAGTAATTGTCCAACATAATGCAGTTGCAAGTGCAGCCATTTCGCCTAAGTGTGATTGAAACATCTAATATTACTCCATTCCCCTTGTTCTTCAAGGATTAGTTTAGCTTATTATCTTTCTATAAATTCCTTGTATATATCTAATGTATCTTCTGGTTTCTTTCGGGTGTACCATCTATAGGCAAAAATTAAAATTGTAATCCCCACAAGGAAAAATATACTACGAATTATCATGGAATATTTTCCACTTAATAATTGGAAGGACCCTGAAGTTGTAATTGCCACAGAATTATTTATAAAGTGTGCAAATATACATAAATATATTGAATTCGAGCTTAAGTATATAGCTCCAATAATTAATCCTAATAAAAATGCGTTTATGCCCTGGGGAATATTCATATGAACTAATGCAAAGATTAAGGCGGATATTACAATTGCTAAGTCTGGATCCATTTTATTTGCCATACCCTTTAGCAATATCCCCCTAAAAATGACTTCCTCATATATAGGTGCTATAACAGCAATTGAAAGTATCAGAATAATAGGTGAAATAGACATTTCTCCAAAGGCTTGACTTATAAAAGTGGGCATAGGTATCTTATCAACCAAGTAAATTAAGCTATTATCGTACGCTAAACGAAAACCTATAATAATTACAGCAACACGAATAAATTTTTTCTTATCTAAACCTTGTTTGCCGGGCATGTCATAGGACATTTTACTATACAATTTTAATAAAAGAGTAATAACAAAAAATTTAATTATTACATCTGCTACAAGGTCTATATATGGTAATGCAGTTGAATATTTTTTAGAAAGTATATTGATAATAACTATAGGTATTTGTCCTAATGATTCTAACAAAACTGTTAGAATCATTATAAAAAACGCTTTTTTTATTGTTATTTTTTTAATGTTTATAGTTCCTTTTTCTATGTTTCTTAAAAAATTCATAATAATCACACTCTCAAACTTATTGTATTCTTTAACTTTATTTAAATTAATACTATTTAGATTATACTATATGTTTATTAAAATGTCGTTAATAATACAATTCCACTTTAATAACCTAATTAAAGCTGGTGGGTAGAAATTTTAAAGGATAATTGAGTATGTTTGTTGAAATGTAGCAGAGTTATATTTTTATAATCGATACCTACTATGATATTGCCATAAGCAAATACTTATTTTTAAAATATATTAGAACGAAATATTATGATGGAAATTGGAGGGTAAACGTTGGTTAGTGCATATAATAATTATGTTAATAAATTGAGGACTTACAAAGATTTAATTGAAGAACAAAATAAGTCAATAAAGATTTTAGTTTATTTTAGATTTTTTACCTTCGTAATTGATTTTAGTGTTACAGTATATACTTTTATCATTAAAAGTTATTTGGTAAGTATAAGTATTTTTATTGTTTCACTGGCTATTTTTATTTATTTAATTATAGAGAAGAGTAAAGCAATCAATAAAAGAAATTACTCAATGGCATTGAAAGAAATTAATGAAAAAGCATTAAAAAGATTAAATGGAGAATGGAAAGATTTCGAGGATGACGGAAGTGAATTTAAGGATAAACAACATAGTTATTCGGATGATTTGGATATGTTTGGTGAATGTTCATTATTTCAGTGGATAAATAGTAGTAAAACATTTATGGGGAGAGAAAAATTAAAAAATAGACTTATTCACCCATTAAGCACTTCTGTTGAAATAAATACAATACAGCAATCATTGCATGAATTAGCTATAAACTTAGAATGGAGACAGCAATTTGAGGCCGAGGGTATGGTCATACCTAATCAAAATATTAATCCAAAAGAGTTATATAAATGGGGAAAGGATAAAAATGAATTATATACTAAGTCATGGCTTATTTTATTTGTTAGACTTTTGCCATGTTTAACATTGTTATTAATTACATTAACTTATTTTACTTCTTTAATAGATTTTAAGTTACCTTGTTTTACGATATTTCTCCAGACAATAATTTTATTTATTGGTGCAAAAAAGAGAAGTTACACGTTTAATAATATTTATAAATACAAAGGTATTATAGTTGTATATCTTAGATTGTTAAGTTCAATTGCAGATAAAGATTTTAAAAGTGATTATTTAAGACAATTAAAAAGTAATTTAGTGACCTATGAAGGTGAAGATGCAGTAACAGCAATAAAAAAATTGGCTACTATATATGACAAAATATCTGATAGACAGAACTCATTTTTTATGATATTTAATATATCAATCTTATGGGATTATCAATGTATGATAGAGTTTGAAAAATGGAGAATTAATTCAGGTAACAGCTTGAAAAAGTGGTTTGATGTTATAGGTCAATTTGAGGCACTAAGTAGTATTTCAAATATTATTTATGACAATCCACAATGGACTGTACCTTTAATTACAGATTGCCACTTCATAGTAAAAGCTAATGGATTAGGTCATCCACTTTTAGGTGAAAAAAAAGTATGTAACAATATTACAATTAACAATGAAAAAAATATTTTACTAATAACAGGCTCGAATATGTCTGGTAAGAGTACATTTCTAAGAACCATAGGTATAAATTTAGTATTAAGTTATATTGGCGCCACCGTATGTGCAGAAAAATTTGAATGCTCACTTATGAAAATTATTACTTGTATGAGAACAAGTGATGACTTAGAAAATAACATATCTTCTTTTTATGCAGAAATATTAAGGATAAAAATGATTGTTGAAGAGACAAGAAAGAATAAAAAAGTATTTTTCTTATTAGATGAATTATTTAAGGGAACTAATTCTATTGATAGACATGATGGAGCTAAAGCATTAATAAAACAATTAGGTGAAAAAGGTGCGTCAGGAGTTATTTCTACTCACGACTTGGAATTGTGTGATTTACAATATGAGTATTTCAAAATTAAGAATTATAACTTCCAAGAGTATTATGTAAATAATGAGATAAAATTTGACTATAAAATTCGAGACGGAGTATCAACTACTAAGAATGCTTTATATTTAATTAAGTTGGCGGGTATAGATTTAGAATAGTTGTATTATAGATGCTAAGGGAGATGATAAACTATCAGTAATTGCTAATCTATCTTATATTCACTGCTTATATCAACATTATCTTTTACCATATTCCAAATAGGACATGAACATTCTTCCATATTTTTTATAACCTTCTCAATATCATATGCATGTACATCATTAGATGTAAGTTCAAATTTTAAGTGTATACTTTTGAAATACTTCGGTAATGTTTCTTTTCTTTCACCTGAAGCACTTACATTTAATCCAGATACATTCTTATTCATCTTCCTTAGTAATAAAACCAAAGTCATTCCACTACAAGTTGCTAGACTCATAAGAAATAATTCAAGTGGAGTATAACCATCTGCCTCACCTAAAGGTTGTATAGCATTTATAAATACATTATTGTTATCACGAGATATAGCTGAGAATTTTACCTCGTCATTTATTAAATCTGCTGTTACTGTTAAATTGTTAATCATAATAAAACCTCCTTGTATTCATTTTTATTTAACTCTTCAAACTCGCATTTAAGAAAGGCTATAAGCAATTCCATCAAAGCATTTACTTTATTATCCATCTCCTATGTAATCATTATCTAATGATATCATAATATTATAAATAGTTAAACTTTAATACCATTAGGGGATACAATATAATGGGATGTTATAAAAAATTTAATTTTAATTTAAATTAAATGAACCATTTAGCAGATATATCTATCTAATTAGTGTAAAGCAAAAAGAGGTAGCGCTACAGTTTGCAAAGAAAGGTAGGAAGTCAATTGAACAAGGCTATATTTACAGATAAAGTTCTTGAGATTCAATCTATTTTATATCATGTGTCTAAATCAATTTTGATTCATGAGCAAGATTGTGAGGATGCAGTTCAGGGGGCAATTTTAAAAGCCTATAACAAATTAGATACACTAAAGAAAGAACAATATTTTAAAACATGGTTAGTTAGGATACTAATAAATGAATGTTATAGTTTGAAAAGTAAAGAACATTCACAAGTACCTTATGAAGAATACTTTGAGTCTGCAAAGGTTGATGATAAAAATGATTATAGTGAATTATATATGGCCATTCAGAATTTACCTGAGCGTATTCGTATTACAATTGTTCTTTATTATGTAGATGGATATTCAGTAAAAGAAATTAAACAGATTTTAGGAATACCCACTGGAACTGTAAAAAGCAGGTTATCAAAAGGACGAAAATCAATAAAAATAAAATTAGAGAATATGGAGGCGAATTATGGATTCCTATAATTGGAATAATATCTTTCCAGATATGCCTAAAAGTTTTAAAAGTAAGGTAAATGAAACATTAAGCAGTTTACCGGAAAAAAAGGAGAATGATGAAATGGAAAATACAAAACTATGTAAAAAAGGATCAATAAGGAAAAAAATTATTATTACATTAGCAGCTACTATGATAATGGGAACAACTGTATTTGCCACAGGAAAAATACAGTCTATATATGGAAGTTCAAGTACTATACCAAAATATACTACTATACCTACAGTAGAACAAGTGAAAAATGATTTTAAATTTAAGCCTAAACTAGTAGATAAATTTGACAACGGATATACCTTTGTAGATGGATATACCGTTAATAATAAAGGCGTTGATGAGAAAGGCAACACTGTAAAAAAATCAAAATCCCTTGATTTTACGTATACAAAAGGTAATGACAAATTAGATCTTTCTATGGAAAACGGAATGCTCGAGGAAAGATCAAATAAAGAGACTGTTTTTGATACTTGTAACGGTATAGATTTATATTATAGTTCATCTGTTTATAAGACTGTACCAGCAAATTATAAATTGACAGAGCAGGATAAGCAGGATAAATTGTCCGGTAAATATGTGTTCAGCTATGGAAGTGACAAGATAGAAATCTCTCAGTTTAAATATTTAGATTGGATGCAGGATGGAATTCATTATTCTTTATCATCAATGAATTCTCATATATCGAAAGATGAATTAGTTAAAATGGCACCTCAAGTTATCTCTACCAAATAAAACTAATGATTTAATAAAAAATTACTAACTTTCAAGAGTTAGTAATTTTTTTTGATTAAATCATCCCCTGGGTCGCTGCAACAGCTTCGAAGAAGATGCATTGATGACTTCAGAAGGAGATTTACCCCTTTGTAATTCTCTGGAGTAGATAATAATTCTCAATTGTTATCCCACCACTGAAGGTTTCTACAAATCGGTAATAACTTCTAGAGACTACAAGGAAGCTAGCAAGAACGTCTATAACTCCGGTTACTGTACTGACGATGATATTGAATATCTGCAGAAATGCGTATACTCTCATTGGAGTTTTAACTTATGTTATATGGATACTAATGTAAAGATTACAAAATATCGTTTTATGTCATAAAACAGACGTTTCATGTTTTTGTGGTTATATTATAGGCGGTAATGTAATATCATGTTAACTGAGTGATGAAGATCTTTCAAATTGTATTATTTAAATAAATATAGTAAGGAGAATATAAATGAAAATATATAATAATAAAGGATTTATATTGGGAGTACTATCTTTACTTTTCGCAATTGCTGAGGTTGTTATGTTTTTTGTGGATTCAAGTAAATCAAGTATAATACTTTTGATTATTTTAACGGTAACAGGAATAGAAGAAATAATAAGAAGTTTAAACAAAAAAAGTAGTATTGAGGATAAAGATTCTGAAGACCTTGTGAAGTAAATCTTCAAAACCAATAGATATGCCAATAAATTATCAGTTAATATCTATATACCTTTTTTCAGTTTCATATATATCAATAGGGAGGATTTAAAAAATTGATTAATATATAAATCCTTTATTTTTTGTAAAAGAAATACTATAATTAATAACGATAATATATTAATTATAACTACAAAAAAAATATTAAAGACAAACCATTACAATTATAAATTTACGTATGGTTTGTCTATAAATTGAGGAGTTTATATATGAGAAGAAAAGATATACTTGAATTAAAAAGACGTTTTAAAAAAGAACAATGCACCTTCACTAAAGTGTGTGGCTGCTATGTTAATGGAGAAAAACATACTATTTTAAAATTTAGAGAAAGTTTTCTAAATTTAGATGAGGAAGAATACTTTAAATATTTAGAAATTGCTAAAAAAGTACTATCTGGGACTATTGGGAATAATATTTTAGAACTTAACTTTGAAGTTAATGAAGATTTTACAAATGAAAGACAAACTTTGCTTATGCAGCTTAAAAAGAGTCAATTAAAAGATGATGCTCTTGTAGGTAACCTTTATGATTTGATTATAGATAATTATGATTACACCGGTAATTTTTTAATACTCTTTTTTCATGATGCTTATGATGTTATTAGCAAAACCAGAGATAATGTGAAGATAGATGAATCTGAAGAAGTATATGAATACGTGTTATGTGCAATATGTCCAGTTTCACTTTCAGAGCCAGGTCTTGGATACTTTGAGCAGCAAAACGAAATAAAAGCACGTATTAGAGATTGGGTAGTTGAGTCTCCAACTAATGGTTTTGTGTTTCCTGCTTTTATTGATCGTAGCTCAGATGTTAACTCTATTATGTATTACACAAAAAATGCAAAGGATACACATACTGAATTAATGGAAAATGTTCTAGGGTGCCTCTCAAAACAAACGGCTACGGTGCAAAAGGAAACATTTCAATCAATTATTAAAGATTCTTTTAGCGAAGATGAAATTAAAGCAGATAAAATTTTTATGGATATACAAGAAAACTTAAGCACTATGATAGAAGAATACAATGAGCTAAACGATGATGCAGATTGTGAACCTATAAGCTTAACAAAGAAGGATATACAAAAACTTTTAATAGAAAGTGAAGTTCCAGGCGAAATTACTACTAAGATTGAAAACTCTTATGTAGAGAACTTTGGTGATGATATCACAATAGCTAAAAATTTAATTGACGCAAAGGCACTTAAGGCAAATGTGCAAAGAAAAAAGGAAGAACGCCTACATAAACAAGTAGAAACACTTCAAGCTAGACTTGATCAAGTTAACCAAGATAATACTATAGATAATGAAACTCAACTGTCTACAGAAGTTAACGATGACAATGTGGTTTTAGAAGAAGCTTCAGTAACTGAATTAAAAGAAACTTTAGAAACTAATTTAGAGAAAGTTCCAGATGCATTTGCAGAAGATAATGATGTTACCCCTCAGTATGATGTTATACTACAGGTAAAACCCGAAAAAGTATCTCAAATAAAATCTCAAATAATTAATGGCCAAAAATGCATAGTTATTCCTATTAATGACAATGAACAAACTACGGTTAATGGTATAGATAATTTGATTTAAGACAACTTTACATATTTGTTCAAGGGTCTGGCCCCTTACACAGGCTATTGACGGATTTTATGAGTGAAGCGAATTTGATATTATTAGCTGTTGCCATTAAAGAATCAAGGGAAGAAACTGGAGTGAAAAATATTCACCCTGTTATTTCCCTTATACTCTCATTGCAGTTTTAACTTATGTTATATGGATACTAAATAAAAAAATTATTTATAATCTGAAGGCGTTCCCCATAGTTCTAAACGATTAAACATAGGATAAACAGAATTAAATTTCACATAAATAGGTGCTTTATCTAAAGAGGGATTTTCTCTAAAAAATTCTCTATCTCCATATCTAATCGCCGAAAGTGCTAGCGGTAATTCTTTTGTGAAAATGCTATTACGTACCGCTGACATTATTGGGTTCTTTTCTTTATCTACCATAACGTTAACCATCAGTGCGTATTCGCTATTAACAATAATCCATTCTGCCAGCACTTCATCCCTCATATCAGTGATTTTATCATAATCATACTTTGCTGCAATAGTTAAAAATAATTCTCCGGTAACGTCTGAATGAGTAAGTGTATATTTCCTAGGAATAATTGGTTTTGTTTTACCTGTTCCCATGCCAAAATTAACGTGTAACATATCCGTATTGAATTTGCTCAAAGCCTACCCTCCATAATATAAATACATTACATATATTATGAAATTAACTGTTGTTATATTCTTGTTATACACTTAATGCTAGCAAGAATTTATGCAGTGAGAAGTCCAGTTATAGAAATTAGGAACAAAGTGTACGAGTTCTGTTTGATAACAAAACAACAGAGCTAATATTTACAAAGTAGAAGTTACATGGTATTATAAGTCAGTATATTACGAGAGTATACAATTGTTGGAAAATTATATAAATCTATAAATTTAATTAATGACCACGAAGGTTGATTTCTGCAGAGCAGTTATCAGTTTTTGTGGTTTTATTTTTTAAAAATTATTTAAGAGAGGATTTAAAATCTGAATTTATGAATGTAATAGTTTTACTAATATCAGGAGCTGTACTTAGATACAGCAATAAAACTTTGAATTATATATCTAAAATTAAAAGTAAAAATATTAAGGAGGAATATATTATGAACAATAATAGTAATCAATATTCACTATTGGATAAGGTAAAGTATCCGTTGGTGTTTGCAGCAGTGGAAAAGTTATCTAAGGCAAGTGCACCTACAATTATAGCAATTGAAGGGCGGTGTGGAAGCGGGAAAAGTTCTTTGGCAACAATGCTTGCAGAAACGTTTGACTGTAATGTATTTCATATGGATGATTTTTTCCTTCCCTTTGAGATGAAAACGAAGGAACGACTGTCCAAATGCGGTGGCAATGTATATTATGAGCGCTTTAAAGAAGAAGTTATTAAACCACTACAAAATAGGGAGGCAGTTACCTATCGACCATATTCATGTTTAAGTGGAACTTTGGGAGAAGCACGCCATGTAGGTTTTAAAAAAATTACTATTGTTGAGGGCAGTTATTGTCTACATCCTACAATTTCGAAATACTACGACTATAAAATATTTTTAGATCTTAATTCACAGGTGCAGCAGAAACGTATTTTAAGTCGCAACGGAGAAAAAATGTTTCAAAATTTCCGTGAAAAATGGATTCCTATGGAGGAATATTATTTCCTAAACCTTAATATTGAAGCTCAATGTAACATTGTAGTAGATACCTCTGCTTTGTGGATATAGAGAACTGTCACGTTGTTATATAGGTTAATAATTTAATTAAAAAAGGGGATTCTAACATGAAAATTAATCGTACACGAAAGCTTGCTTATACTGGGTTATGTATCGCTATTGGGTTGTTACTTCCTCAATTTGTAAAAATTATACCAGTATCTAATCCGGGGGCTATTTTTTTACCTATGCATATACCTGTGCTAATATGCGGTTTTCTCTGTGGATTCCCATATGGTGCTGTTTGTGGCATGATTTTACCCATACTAGCTTATGCTCTTACCGGAAGGCCAGCAATTTTTCCTACAGCTATATCTATGATGTTTGAACTGTATGCTTATGGTGCACTGTCTGCATTATTGTATCGGTATACCAAGGGTAAAATTTATCCAACCCTTATTGGAGCTATGTTGGGTGGCAGAATTGTCCAGGGTATAGTTAATACTATTTTCTTTAGATTTACCGATAAAACTTATGGTATGGTATCATTTATTTCTGTTTCATTTGTTACCGCACTTCCAGGTATTATTATTCAAATTGCTCTCATACCTACCATTATTTATGCATTGAAAAAATCTAGACTTATGTCATAATGTGAGGCTTTGAGATATAGTAAGAAACTTACATAGACCTTTCTGCTAGTTTTGACTTTGTTTCCACATGTTAAATGGGTACATGACTCGTTATATCAAAAGGCTTCATTTTTTCAATGGTATAGACTAATCCATTAGATTTTTCATCAACAATAACCAAGGCATATGATAAGGTTCTACCCCTCATATAAACAAAAGTTTTAGTTTATTAATCATAAATTTATGATGCTTTAATAATTAGGGAAAAATAAATTGGCTTGTCTATTTTACGACAAGCCAATTTATTGTTATTTTATCCATATTTAAAATTATTATTTAATACAATCTATGATATTGGGTTGCTAAGCAATATTTTACAATTCTCTTACTTAGTGCACTTCAATTAAGAAATGAAAATATTGTAGCCATTACTTAGAATATATTAATGTCGGTTACAAACTTTGAGCTTCGTTAGAATTAATAACGCCGTTCTTAATTTCTTCTAGATATTTCTCACCTTTAACTGCATCGTATTTACCTTCCCATTTGGACATAACCACAGCGGCTAATGAGTTACCAACCACATTTACAACTGTTCTTGCCATATCAAGGATACGGTCAATTCCAGCGACAAATGCTACTCCTTCTAATGGAATACCTACAGATCCAAGAGTAGCTAATAATACAACTAAAGATGCTCCTGCTACACCTGCCATACCTTTTGAAGTAATTGCAAGAACTACCACTAAGTTAATTTGAGCAAATATTGACAAATGAACTCCATATAACTGAGCAATAAATAGTGCTGCAATAGATTGATATAATGTTGATCCATCTAAGTTAAATGAATAACCAGTTGGAATAACAAAGGATACAACAGATTTTGAACAACCAAAGCTCTCCATTTTGTTCATTACTCTAGGTAATACTGCTTCAGAACTTGCTGTAGTGTATGCAAGAATAATTTCATCTTTTAGAACTTTAATTAGTGAAAAAATGTTTATTCCAACCATTTTAGCTATTAATCCTAGTATTACTAAAACGAAGAATATCATACATCCATAAACAGTGAAAGTTAACTTGCCAAGAGGAATTAGGGACTTAAGACCAAATTTTGAAACGGTCACACCCATTAAGCCAAATACTCCAATTGGTGCTACTTTCATAACTTGATTAGTTACCCAGAACATTGCCTCAGAAATCCCTTGACATAACTGAAGAACAGGTTTCGCTTTTTCCCCGACTGCAGAAATTCCTAATCCGAACATAACCGAGAAAAATATGATAGAAAGCATATTGCCTTCAGCCATGGCGCTAACAATGTTTGTAGGAACAATATTTACAAGCATATCTACCGTGCTGTGATTTGCAACGGATTTAGTAGTACTAACATAACTTGATATGTTAGTTTTTACAAGTGTTGCCATATCTATACCTGTTCCAGGATGGAATACATTGCCTGCCAATATTCCAATTAAGATGGCAACTGTAGTTACTACTTCAAAGTAAATTAGGGTCTTTAAACCCAATCTACCAATTTGTTTACCATCTTCTCCACCTGCAATTCCAACAACAAGTGCACAAAATATAATTGGAACTATAATCATTTTAATTAGACGTATGAAAACATCGCCTAAAGGTTGTAGAAATGGTATAACTGCTGGGTTACCATAGAAAATAGCACCAACTATAACACCAAGTGTAAGTCCGATAAGAATCTGTGTACCTAGTCCAAGCTTTAATTTTTTCATCCCGTGTTCTCCTTTGAATTTTCCATTAATAAAATATTAATTGCTATTATGTTATTTGAAAACAAAAAAAATGCTCTATTTGTTATTATAGAGTTGGGTATATTTTCATTTGCAATTTTACTTTTATTGTAGTACTAGCTTATGAAAAATGCAAGTTTTATTTTATATGAATTCATTTGTATAAAAAAACAATCAATTAAAATAAAATGAATGTAGGGGAAAAAAACATACTTGCTCCATATTATTACATTGCATATTAGTACAAAACATAGTAATATAATAGGAATAGTATGAATTTATCAAATTTAGTAAATATAATGAATCTAAAACAATTGAATATTTAAAAATTATTTATTCTTATCTAGAGATAATAAGGGATTGTCCTAATGAAGTTTCAGCAACCATATGTTTTTTTATTGTAATTTATAATGAGACAATATTATAAATATTTAAATTAGAAAAAAGGAGTGGTGAAGGTGGAAAAACAATTAACTAGTGTAAAAAAAGTAGTACTTCTTGCAGGCGCATTGTGTGCATATTGGATTGGATCTGGATTCGCAACAGGACAGGAGGTCTTGCAATTTTTTGCAACAAGTGGGACAAAGGGGATTATAGCTGCGTTAATTTTTGTGGCTTTAATGATACCCTTAACGTACATTTTATATGGAATAGGGCAAAAAAAGAAATTTGATAATCCATATGATGTTTTTGAGTATTATTGTGGAAAAGCTCTAGGTAAAGTTTATGTATGGTACAGTGTTGTATTGGTGTATGCCATATCTGTAGTTATGTTGGCTGGTGGAGGAGCAACAATTCATCAATATTATGGAATACCAACATATATAGGTACTGGCGCTATAGCTCTTCTTGCATTGGGCACAATATTGTTGGGGGTAGAAAAATTCATTGACATAATAGGTGTTATAGGCCCAATTAAAATTTTATTTGTGGCAATAATAGGTATTTATGGGATTATAACTATTTTTGGGCAGCCAACTATATTGTCAGAAGCTGGCAGGCTTATGCCAACATTAGGGTTTAAATCCGCTTCTTCTAATTGGGCATGGTCAGGAGCACTATATGCTTTTCTTGCTCTTATGGTTAGTATACCATTTCAGGTTAGTTGTGGAGCATCTGCAGGAAGTTTAAAAGAAGCAAGAACGGCAGCTGTTGTTGGAACTGTTGCTTTTACTATTGCAATTATTGCACTTATAATAGGTGAACTTGTTTATTATAAATTAATTATAGGTACGCAAGTTCCAACATTAGCAATCGCTAATCACATATCTCCTATATTAGGATTAATTTTTTCAGTATTAATAGTGCTAAGTATTTATTCAGCAGTGGCTTCATTTCTTTTAATGGTTGTTAGAAAGTTTGCTACTGACAAAACTAAAAAGTTTAACATCATTGCAACAGTACTAACTGTAATCAGTATGTTATTTGGAGGAGTACTTCCTTTTGATAAATTGTTAAATATTCTATATCCTTTGGCAGGATATTCAGCTATTGTTTTCGCAGGATTTATGATTTATAAAGAATTAAGAGAGAAGACTAAAAAATTAAAAAAGAATGAAGTAAATCATAGTATTTAATAGAAAGAGACTTATAATTAAGGGTTGTTGAGTAAATTTATAAATTATTGAAAGGATGTTGAATATTAAAATGGGTAAAATTGAAATAGTTCATTGCAGGATTGAACATCATGCAGTATTAGTTGCACTCTTCGCAAAATATACTATAGAGCGTTTTGGTGAAAAAGGCAAAGAGGCGATCTATATTGGAATTGAAAATTATGGGCATGAACGTGGAAAAAGGATGGCTAAAAGAGCAATTGCAAATGGAGATGCATTGGATTTTATAAATAGTCAAGCTTACAGTGAATGGGTTCCAGAAAAAAGTACAATGGAATTTGGTATTCTTAAAACAGAACCGGAACTTGTAAGTGCTGTAACGAAATGTGAATGGTGTGTATCATGGAAAAAATATAATCTTTTAGATTATGGGAAATATTACTGTGTAAATATAGATGCTGCTGTTTTTAATGGTTTCAATAAAAATTTTCATATGAAAGCTACTAGTAATCTAAGCTTTGGAGCAGATCATTGTGAATTTCACTGGGAAAATCCAATGCATGAAGAGGATACGATAAAACTTGCTCAAAAGAGAACTGAACTGGGTAGTACCTGCACTAGAGATTTTAACTTTCACACTGCTCATTTGCTATATTCAATGAGTAAAACATTAAAAGATAAACTCGGCGAAGGTGGTATTCTAATTATTAGTCAAGTAGTAGAAGAATACATATTGCTATTTGGCAAAGAGTATTTTGATGTTTTAAAAAATTTGCAAATAAAACAGGAGGAATAAAATATGTTAAATAAAAAAATTACATTTATCGGCGGTGGAAATATGGCCGAAGGGATCATCAGAGGAATTATTTCAAATGAAATATTTTCTCCAAGAAGCATTACAGTTTTTGACATATTAAGTGAAAGAAGAAAATACCTTAATGTTACATATGGTATTGTAGAGGCAGAAGATGTCACAGTTGCTGTAAAAGATGCAGATATTATTCTAATTGCAGTACTTCCTCAAAATATTGTAAGTGTTGCACAAAATATTAAAGATCATTTATCTGAATCTACTATCATTATTTCTATATGTGCGGGAATCAAAATGGAAAAATTAGAAAATTTATTTGAAAGCCATCACAAACTTGTTCGTATTATGCCAAATACCATGATTGACGTACAACATGGTTATAGTGCAGCAAACGTAAATGAGCAGGTTCAACCTGAAGACAAAAAAATAGTTGAAACACTTTTAAGTGCATTAGGACAGACAATGTTCATAGATGAAAACCTCTTTAATGCATTTACTGCATATAGTTGTGCTGGGCCTGCCTACATAATGTATTTTCTTGCAGCGTTTATAGATTCTGGAGTGGAATCTGGTTTTTCCCGTAAGGATGCCGCAGCTATAGCTTTAGAGAATTTAATTGCTTCTGCACTAACCATTCAAAAAACTGGAAAACATCCTTACCAAATTACGGATACAATGACTTCACCAGCAGGTACAACCATTGCAGGACTACATGTGTTAAGCGAATCTAGTTTTCATGGAACCATTATGTCAAGTGTAAAAAGTGCTCTTGAAAGGACAAATGAATTAGAATAATTATTTATGTTAATTTACTTCTTTCTTAATAAAATAATAAAGAAGTATTCTATTTTATTAAGAGGGAATTAATATGCCATTTAAAATAATGATGTTTGTTCAGTTTTCTCATTATCACTTATAATCACAGAATAGTAAGCCATTGATTCAATCTTATGCAAATATCTTTTCATATCGAATTTTCTTTTTAATCCTTTATCATTCATAAATCTAACTAATCCAAAGACAGCTCTCTCACCCCAAGGTCTATCATGATTTCCAAAGCACCAAGCTATCCCGGCAAATCCATTTGCGTCCCTACCATCTAAAAGCCACTTGTTATTTAAATAAATAGCAGTATTATAAGCTTCTTCTGGAGTTTTACTTCTTTTCTTTATTTTGCTGTTGATATTCCATTCATGTCGAAATAATGACGTTTAAGGGTTTTTATGTTGCATTATAAAACTTTATGTAATACCATGTTAACTAAGGGATAAATAACTTGTATTACCAAAAAATATTATGAACAATGGAGTGAATATTAATATACATAAGAAAACAATTCCATTTGAAAGAGTTTTTATTCAAAAACTTTAATGAAAAGAGGTATTATGATTAAAAAAAAATTTTAAAGCACTGTATTATAATTATTGTAATAATTTTGGGAGTAGGATCTTTTTATCTGACTAGGGTTCATGGTAACTCTAAAGAAAATAATGTAATACCAACTACTTCTAAGGTTAAGATATTATTAGACATTAATAAAGAAAGTTTAGCTAAAAAAATAGAAAACAAAGAAAGTTTTTTAGTTTATATTGGTAGACCATCATGTCCTGATTGTAGAAAATTTACGCCTAAATTAGAAAAAAAATTAAAGGATACAAATAAGCAAATATTGTATTATAATACTGAAGTTCGTGCTAGTAAAAAGCAAGAAATGAGGGTTTATTTAAACAGTTTAGGTATTAAATCCGTTCCAACAATAATGGTTGTAAGTAAAGGAGATGTAGAAAAGGTTTATGATTGTAGTGTAGAAAGTCAAAGTGAAGAAATTATGAATACATTAGGAGGAAAGATAAAATGAGTAGTTATAAACAATACATAGCAGGGGTATTATTAACAACAATGTTAGTTGCATCAGGTTCAAGTGTGCAGGCTAATGCTACTGAATACAATAATAAATTAGCACAAAACGCAATTGAGAAAATTACAGGAACAAAAACTATTGTAAAAAATACAACTGAATCAAATGATTTTGTTGTAAAGACAGATGGTTTTCATGCAGTTGTTAAAATACCACAAAAGGCTTCTAATCCTATTTTAATTAACTCTGCATATGATAACAACAATAACTTTGGTATGTTATTACCGGAGCAAGCTGGTGATTCAAATGTTAATAAAAGTGAAAATGGAACAGTTGTATATACTAATAATAACAGTTCTGCATCCTTTGGAGCTCAAGCTGTACAAGAAAAAGGTATGGAGGGAGTTAGAGCACTAATTACAATTAACAATAGTGCTGCTCCAAAAGAGTATACTTTTAAATTTAATTTAAAAGAGGGGACAAAACTTGTAACTGACACTGAATACTTAGGGAAGGAGTTTTCAACTGGTGAAGTTTTTATTGTAAACAATAAAAATATTATTACGGGGATTGTAGATAAGCCTTGGGCTTATGATGCTAACGGTAAAAAAGTTCCAACACATTATAAAATTCAAGATGGAAATAAATTAACTCAAGTTATTGAATTCACAAATAATACTGCTTTTCCTGTTATTGCAGATCCATCAGCATGGCAAATAACTAAATGTGTGGGTTCTATAACTTGGGCAATTGGTTCTGGTGTATTTTCAGTTGCTAAGATATTTAAAATAAAAAAATATGTAGCTGCATTAGGTGGAGTGAAAGAAGCTGCCGCAGCTTTAATGGGAGTATCAACAACTGGTGTTGAAAAAGGAGCGGCTTTTGGATCGGCTTTAATGCAGTTAGGATCAGCAGTATTAGGTATTACTGCAATAAAGGAGAATTGTAATCTCTAATCAATCAATTAACTTTATAATGATATAGATGTGATTTTATTTGAAACGTCACATCTATATTATCAGGTATCTAATTTAGTTTAAATTAAAAAATAAAAAATACGAGAGGTGAAGAAATAATGACTGAAAATAATATTGGTAAAGAAAAAGCTGTGAGGTTACAATCAAAATCTATAGGTTATTTAGCTATGATGTTTTATATATTAATTTTAATTATAATTATATATATGAAGGAAAGTCAAATTCCATATAGTCTTTTTAGTATCTTATGTGTAGGGCAAGGATTTGAAAGTTTGTACAAATATAAAAAAAATAAAAATAAATCAAACCTTTTAGAGATAATAGGTTGTGTAATTGCTTTTATTGGTTTAATTATATTAATGGTAACTAGTGTCTAATCATTAAAAATATTAATAGTTAGAAGAAATGCAACATAATCAAGGGCCATACTAGGTATCATCTTATTATGATTTTTATTGTATTAGTAACAAGAGATATTTTAATTTTTTATATAGAATTTATGGTTACTCTAGTATAAGTAAATAATTTATCTCATACTCGTAAACTATATTGGAAGGAGTGAAATTATGAACAACACAGTTATTTGGGGAATTATAGGAGCAGGATTACTAGTAATTATAGTATGTGCTATTATTCGTACGCAAAAAGACGTTGAAAGAATAAATGTAACTCTAAATAAGATTGCTAAACATGTTGGAGTGCCGGATACAGTAACAAATGATCTGAAAAGTCTTATTTTAGATGGTAAAAAAATTGAAGCAATTAAAAAATATAGAATGGTAACTGGATTGGGGTTACTAGAAGCAAAAGAGTATGTAGATTCTTTATGTGAAAAGGAATTAAAATAGGCAAACATGCGGACAAAAAGAGTAGGATATCTCTAATCTTTATATTTATTGTAAGGCATAATTCAATGAAATTTATATAGTGATTAGCATTGTGAATTTTGATGATAATGGATATAAATTATTTTATTTAATGCGAAGGATTTTAAAAGCATAAAAACAATTTAAATCTAAATATGTTAAATATTTGGATAAATACATCGTTATACTGTATAATCAAATAAGGGCACAATTGTAATTTATGATGGTGCGAAGACTATTTTATATAACAGGAGGATAATACGGTGGGAAATGATTTTATAAATTTAAACGCAGACAATATTTCAAGTGAGCATTTGTGCTGTGCTATTGCCGATAAAAAACATCAATATGGTGTTGCTGTAAAAAAGGCATGGATTGCAGATAGAATAGCGGAAGGCCATGTTTTTAGGAAACTCAATGAAAAGGGCAAGGTATTTATTGAATATACACCGCTTGAAAAAGCTTGGGTGCCTATTGTTGGTGATAATTATATATATATCTATTGTCTTTGGGTTTCGGGAAGTTTCAAAGGAAAGGGCTATGGCAAAGAATTACTTGATTATTGTATAGCAGACGCAAAAAAACAAAGCAAGGCAGGTGTTTGCATTATTAGCTCAAAGAAGAAAAAACCTTTTCTCTCAGAGAAAAAGTTTATGCAGAAATTTGGATTTGAAACGGTAGATACAATTGATGGCGAGTATGAGCTTTTAGCGTTATCTTTTGATGGCTCAAAACCACAGTTTGCACCAACTGCAAAAACACAGAGAATAGATAGTGAAACTCTAACTATCTACTATGGTTTACAGTGCCCGTATATACCGAACTGCATAAAGCAAATTGAGGCATATTGCAAGACAAATGACATTCCTATTGAATTAATAGCGGTTGACAGTTTAGAGAAATCAAAGAGACTTCCTTGTGTGTTTAATAACTGGGCAGTGTTTTATAAAGGTGAATTTAAAACACTGCATTTGCTGAATGAAGGATATTTGAAAAAAATGCTTGAAAAATCAACAAATTGAGCCTTATCATTTGATACAAGGTTATAAATATTATTATAAATTAAGCAAATTTTCTTTCGCCCAATTTACAAGCAACTACAAGCATTAACATTGATAATCCTAGTATAATACCAATGGGAGTGAATGCATCAGTGTTAACTACTCCTTGCTGTATTTTTTCAATAAATATAACTAACCACTTTGTTATTGTCGCATTACTTACGTATTTTAATACTGTAGGCATTTTATCCAAAGGTAAAAATGAGCCTCCAAGTAATGACATTATCACAGAAACTACTGATGCAATTAAACTTGCCTGCAGCTCGGTTTTACACAAATTAACAATTAGACAACTCAAACTTGTTGCAATAATGGCTATAGTTAATCCGATAAATAGTAACTGTAATGCACTAATTCCAATATCAATAGGTAATATTGTTATTATAATAACCGAAATTATCACTTGTACAATTGTGGTTAGGAGATTATATGAAAATGTCCCTAATATATAGATAATCGGTTTATAAGGAGATACTGAAACCCTTTTTAATGTACCCTCTTTCTGATCCTTTATTAAATTGCAGGCGGATAAGGTACATGTTATTATTAAGGTTAATAGTATATATCCTCCACCTCTTTGCGCTACAGTCATACTTTCGCTTAGCATTTCGGATAAAGTATCTTCAAATCCATGCAGATCACCATTAGCAAAATAATTCTTTATGATTTGTTCAATATTTTCTTTAACCTTATTGTCTAAGCAGATTACTTGGAAGGATTCATCCTTATTGAATTGAATTACAACAGAATATTTAGCAAGAATCATGTCAGTATTAATACTATCTTCATTTGCTTTCTTTATAGTTAAACCTTTTATTGAAACAGCCTTTTCTTTAAATCTTGAATATTCATTCCCTGATCCTTTATCAATTACACCTATATTAATAGAAGGCTTCATAAGACTATTAATACCTAATGCAGCTATAACTGCAATGACTGGTATTAATACTGTTAATATCAATTTTTTTTTATATTTTAAGCTCTTTAAAAATTCATTCTTTGTTACTAATAATATACCCATTATAAGAACGACTCCTTTCTAAACTTTTTAATAGATCCAAAGGTAAATATTATACCCAAAGCTAGTATTATACCTGTAGCAATAAAATACAGCTTAGTGCTATGATCGTTATTCATTAGGAATATACCTTTGTTTATCCATGTTAATGGTGATATATAGCTTATAATCTCTATAATCTCTCCTAGAGATCCTATGGGAAAGAAAGTTCCACCTAGTAGTGCCATAATTAATATTGGAGTACTGATAAAATTTTTAACCTGCATAAAATCTTTTGTACTTACACCTATAAAAGTACCTATTGCACATGACATTAATCCAAGTATTGAAAATAGGATAAATATCTGTAAAAAATTATTATTATAATTCACACTAAATATATATTTGCATATAAGCATTAAAATTAAATTGTAAAACATCATAGCAATCGTAGAAGGTATTATTTTAGATAATACTATAGCGGTCTTACTAATTGGTGCTATAATAAACCGTTCTCCACATTTATGCATACTTTCCTCTCTTGTAATATATACAAGAGTTACGGAGCTTAAAAATGTGCAAAATGGAATAATTACCATGCTATAGTAATAATATGAAGTTATTCCATTTTTCCCTGAATAATAATTTGATGCCATGTATCCAAGTATTGCTATTAAAAATAATGGAAATATAGTTCCATACCCTATCAAAAAAGAATCCTTAAGTCTCCTTTTCATACCCATATTAAATAATACCTTAAAACCACTCATGTCATCGCCTCCATTAATCTCTTAATTCTTTTCCAGTTAAGTGTAAGAAAATTTCCTCTATACTATTTAATCCACTTTCCTTATATTTTTTCTTAAGTTCATCTTTATCACCTTGTTCAATGATTATACCTTGGTCAATTATAATTAATCTTGAGCAAATGGACTCAACCTCTTCCATATAATGAGATACATATATTATTGTTGTTCCTTCATCTCGCAACTTTTTTGTTACTTCCAATATATTATTTCTTGACTGAGGATCTATACCAACCGTTGGCTCATCCATTATTAATAATTTGGGTCTGTGCACTATTGAACAAGCTATATTAAGACGTCGCTTCATACCACCTGAAAAAGAATCCGGATAATCCTTTCTTTTCTCCCAAAGACCTACATGATCTAATGCTTCTTGAACATTTATTTTCAACTTACTACCACTTAAGTCATATAGGGAACCAAAGAATTTTACATTATCATAAGCTGAAAGATCCGAAAAAAATGCGATATCTTGTGGGACTAGACCTAGTTCTTTTTTGAATTCTCCTTTATTTTCTTTAACATCCTTATTTTTAAATAATACCGCACCTTCATCCATATTCAATATTGTAGCGATCATATTTATTGTAGTGCTTTTTCCTGCTCCATTAGGTCCTAGAAATCCAACGATTTCCTTAACTCCAATATCAAATGTTATTCCTTTTACTACCTGCTTTTCTCCAAAACTCTTTTTTAATCCCTTAATTTCTAAAATTTTTTCCAATTTCATTACCTCCTATATAAAACATTATATATACAACGTTTAGTATTTATATTTAAAATTTAGCAATGAATTATCATTGCTAAATAAATTTTTATTTTATTTTTAAAATTAAATATATTTTACTACTTATTTCCAATAACAGTTATTAGTTTTTCTAAAGCGTCTTTTGCATCATATGAATTATTTAATATGATATCCTTTAATTGATTTACACTTGCTTTATTGATATCAATATTTTTTTTATCCTTATCTTCCATTTCACTAAAGTGAAAATTCTTGATCATAACTTCATTTTTTTCACTCAATTTATAATATAAATCAAATTCTTCAATTAAGGCTTTACACCATTTGAGCTCATATTCATAGTTACATATTGTCATATCGAAGGAAATTTTCTCAACTAGTGGACTGTCACCATTGATTTTTATATTTCTCCAGTAATTCCAATATTCTAAAGTTTTATTAAGCTCTTTCATATGTGCTTCAATTATCTTAATAGCTACATCCTTATCTAGTTTATTAAATGTGCTTGGTAGAATAAATTTGTCTATATTCAAAGGAACTAGTGGTTTATCTAGCTCTTTTTCAATAGCTTTCTTAAGCTCGTTTTTTCCTAAATCTGTAATTCTGTAAATTCTTCTTATTCTTGAGCCTCTTGTCTCTTCTCTTACTAGCTCTATCTCGCCAGCTTTTTCCATCTTGCTTAAAGCATAATATATAGAACCAGCTTTAATGTTAGTCCAGTTATCAAAACCACTTGCTTGTATAAACTTTTGAATTTCATATCCATGTGTATCTTTAATGTTTAAATAAAATAAAATTAGTATTTTAACCATGTCTACTCCTCATATAGTATATGAATTTTTGTGATATTAAAATTACATAAGTAACCTTTAATATTACAGTATACTAAACGTTGTATATTGTCAATATTATAATTATTTTTCAACTCATTATGAAAATGAGTTAATATACCAATTATGTATTCTGTTTTTTTTTAAAACATATTGATTTTTAGTATCAATACACATATAATGAATATGAATTCAAATTCATTATATTGAAATAGGAGGTATTATGAAGGGTACTAATTTTACTAAACCAGAAAATAAAAAGGACTTAAAAAGAAAGATTATTATTGAAGCAGCTACAAAGGTCTTTTCACAGAAAGGATACATTGATTCTTCAATAAAAGATATTACTGATGAAGCATCTGTAGCAGTAGGTACTTTTTATTCGTACTTTAATAATAAGGAAGAAGTATTAGAACAGATCTACGATGAAATTTCCGATATGAGTCTGAAAATCGCTTCTGATGTTTCTATGGGTGAAAATGATAGTGTTACTAAAAAATTCACTCTAGCAATGACCTGTGCAATTTGCACATATGTAAGCAATAAAGAGTTGTCAAAGTTACTATTTGTAAAATCTATGGCAATTAATGAATCATTAGAAAGGAAACGTTGGGAGACATTAGATAAGACAAATAGTTATTTAAAAGGCATATTGGAACATTTAAATGAAGTCCACTCATTCGGTATCAATGATATCAACGTGACTTCGATTTTACTTACTAATAGCATATTTGGTGTTATAACCTACTGGATTGATGAAAGGCTTACAAGTAATTTGAAAGATATGATTTTTTCTTTGTGTACTTATCACCTTAGAGCATTGAATATTGATTTCACAGATAACGAGGTAAATAAATATATCAATGAGGTGCTCATATCAGATTATGAAGAACTTCTGAAATAGAAGAATTTAAATTTATGGAGGTAATTATAATGCAAGAATATAGGACAAAGGAAACTTATGGTGATTTTTATGAAAATGAGGGCAAGCCCCTAGTTGTTATTTTAGGGGGTAGTAGATCTGGACTTCCATCGCCCTTAAGTGAAGACTTATTGGATTATTTAAAGCAAAATTATAATGTTTTACTACTAGCATATTTTGGCGTTGGGGATCTCCCTAAGACTTTAGAAAGTATTTCAATGGAATACTTTGTAAATACTATTAGTTTTGTAAAAGAAAAGCATAAAATAGCTGATAATCAAGTAGTTCTTATTGGTCAATCTAAAGGAGGAGAAGCTGCCTTACTATTATCTAATTACATGGAATCAGCAATTACTATTGCTTGTGTCCCTAGTTGCTATGTATTTCAGGGTTTGCCAGTTACTCCTTCTAACATGAAATCTCCTAAATCTTCATGGTCATTTAATAATTATGATTTACCATATATTAAATTTTATTTAGATGAAAATGTTATGAAAGAAGCAGAAAAAAAGAATTATTGTAAATGTTATGAAATGTCTATAGAAAATAATTTAAATAAAGATGCATTAATCAATACTAACAACTATAAAGGAAAAATATTATTGCTTTCAGCTGAAAATGACAATTATTGGCCAAGTAAAAGGATGAGTAATATACTAGTTAAAAATAGTAATAACAAAGAAAATATAAATCATATTGTTTTAGAATTAGAGGGACATTACTTTTTAAACTATAAACAATCAGTTAATGAAATAATTAACTTTTTAAAGATAAATGCAACCTTCTTAGCTTAGTATTTAAGCCGACTTTGAAGAGCTATTTTATTTTGGAATAGGCCTATATTGTAACTTCTTAAAGTATCACATACAATTAGAATGGGACATGCAATATAATAAGATGTTATATTGAATTAAAAGTATCCATTCAAAAGCGTAATTGCTCAGTTAAATTTCACTAAATGCTTAATAAAAAATTACTAGCTCTTAAAAGTTAGTAATTTGTTACAACACCTTATTTAGTTGTTAGTTTTACATATTTAATACTATATTGATTAGTTATAGCTGTTTCTTGTTGTGTTTTCTTATAAGAAGCACTTTAGATGTTTCTACTTGCTGATTAACTTTTTTGTTGATTTTATTATTATAATGTATTTGTGCTACATTGTTATATTTTTTATTAGATGATTGCTTAAGAAGAGCAACATTATGATTTAATTTATGGCTCATTAATATTGGTATACAAAAACATGTTATTATGGTGCCTGCTACCAATAGAGTAGTAAGGCGCCTTTTCTTAGTATTTAACTTTTGAATATTATTAATTGAAGAAATTTGATAATCCTCTAAACTCTCATATATATCATGACTACAATAATGACAATAAGGTTCATTTTCATCTACTTCATTACCACAATTTTTGCATATAATCATTTTAAACCTCCACTTTTCGTTATTTAATTTGTTTTTTTTATATAGCATAGAAAAACATAATTATTCTACTACCCTTTTAGAAATAGTTTTTAAATTATTCCACCTAAATTTAATTTTATATTATATCCATTATATTAGCACTTCCGATTATTATTTCATAGAATTAAAAAATGCTTTTAAAGTAATTATACCATTATGTTCCACGTAAAATAAGTAACATACAATATAAGAAGATGTTTTTTTTGAATCAAAAGTATCCATTCAAAAGCGTAATTGCTCAGTTAAATTTAACTGTGTGCTTAACAACACATATAAACCAATGCTTTAATAAAAACAAAATCTAAATCAATTGCCACTATTTCCTTTTGGGTATGGTCTTAGTTATACAAGCTTTTAATATTCAGACATTAATTTGTATAAAAAAACAATGTATTACAATGAAAGTTTAAAGGTGTCTTTTAAAATTAAAAATACGGCAAAAACAGCTGGAAAAGAGATAGCGCAGTTAGATATGTGGTTTGAAGAGATTTCTGAGACTTGGATGCCTTCATCAGTTAAAGAACGACAATTGTATTTATATTATAAATATGCAGAGGATAATCTAAAAAAGGAACAAATATTATTTATTAAAAATTTGCCATTCGAGTGTTCATTGTTACAATGATTAAGAAAAGGCTGAGTTTTACGTAAAAGTAAGCTCAGCCTTTCCTTATTTTTAAAAAAGCATATATTTATGATACTTCTTCTAAATTGGGGGTAATCTCTCCACGAATTTCTGCAGCAGTATGTATTTTATAATTTTTAAACATAATAGACCCTATGTAACCACTAAAAATACTAACTATAATACAACCCAAGGCTGTTATTAACACTTTAGAAGCTGGGTTATATGCAAACATTACTGCGAACCCTGCTATAGGGGTTGCTGTTCCTGGAGAATTATTTACAAGTCCCATTAATGCAATTATTACTCCACATAAAGAACCACCTATAAAATTAGTTACATAAATTGGTATGGGATTTGCTGAGGTTATATCAGCTTGTGTTAGAGGTTCTATAGCGACTGAAATTGTATCTTTTTTACTTCCAAATTTCATTCTTGAAAATAATACGAAATTCATAAATGATGAACCAAATACTGATAATGCGCCTATAGCCATAGGGGCACCGGTAAGCCCAAGCATTGCGGTTAAAGCCATTGAACTAAGAGGTGCAGTGGCAACAACGGTTATTGTTCCTCCAAGTACTATACCCATTATTATTGGGCTAGAACTTGACGCGGAAGTTAAAATTCCACCAATATTTAATAGTGTCGAATTTACTATAGGGGTCATACAGTTTCCTATAAATCTAGTTAATGGAGCTGCAAAAACAATTATAACTATTAAATCTAAGCCACCTGGTAATTTCTTTTCTAGATATTTAACTATAAATGACATAAAGTATCCAGCTATAAATCCGGGTATGATACCAAGACCAGAACAAGATAGCCCAAGCAATACTGCATATATTGGTGAAACACCAAGAGCTAGAGGTACAAGTATTGCAGCGGCTACTCCTCCTAAACTACCATTAGATAAACCAACTTGTTTTAAAAATCCTATGTTTAATACATCACCAAAAAATGCAGAGTGAAAAGCTTCAACTAAAAAGCTTGCACAAGCAGCACTTGCTAGTGCACCCATCGCTTTCATTCCGTGAGGTGCTTTGTAACTAAAAAGTGTAAATAAAGCTAATACTAATAATAAAAGACCAGTTCCTATTAAAATATTCATTAATTTTCCCTCCTTATAATTTCAAATTTATTTTTTTGAAAACACCTTATCTTTAAGTGCTAGACCTGTTTTAGTAATAGCAAGGCCACCAAGAGCTGTTTCTCTTAAGGAAGCTGGTAATTCTATGCCTATTTTATACATTGCAGATAATGTATCATCAAATGGTATTTTTGAAGAAACACCAGCCATAACTAAATCCGCGGTAGAAAGTGCACTAATTGCACCAGCTACATTCCTTTTTGCACAAGGAATTTCAACTAGCCCTGCAACTGGATCACAAACAAGTCCTAATACATTTTTAAATACGATTGCACCAGCATTTAAGCTCATCTCTGGTGTTCCTCCCATCATTTCAACAACTGCAGCTGAGGCCATGGCAGCGGCCGATCCACACTCTGACTGACAACCACCTTCTGCACCTGCAAAAGTTGCATTCATTCCAATAATCATACCAACTGCAGAAGCGGCAAATAATCCTTCAATCATTTCATTTGTACTTTTTCCAAGCTTTTCACCAGCAGTTAATATTACGGCTGGAAGTATCCCACAGGATCCAGCTGTTGGACATGCTACTATTCTACCCATAGAACCATTAACTTCTGAAGAAGATAACGCCATAGCCATCGCCTTTACAGCAGTGTCTCCTAAAAGTGATTTACCAGATTCTAAATATTTTTGCAGTTTATAAGCATCTCCACCTATAAGACCGCTTAATGAATAAACTTCTTTTTCTCTTCCAGAAAGAGCACCTTGTCTCATTACATCAAGAGTTTCTTTCATATGCAGAAATAATTCTTCTCGCGTGCTATCCTTTTGCTTCATTTCAAGATTTATTGCATATTCACTTAATTTTATATTTTCTGTTTTACATATTTCGATAAGTTCACTAGCTGACTTTGCTATCATTATGTTTTCTCCTTGTTTCTGGATTAATAACTATTACTTTGTTTATTCCAGTAATTTTTTTTATATCTTTTACTAAAGAATCGGGAATAGTACTATCTACTTCAAAAGTCATAGTTGCAGATTTTCCTTTTTCGCCTCTGACAAGTTTTAAAAAAGCGATATTAATTTTATCCTCATAAATAAGGTCTGAGACTTTTGCTACTGTTCCTTGAATATCATCATGACAAGTGATAATAGTAGGGTATTCTCCAGTTATAATAACGCTATTTCCATTTATTTCATTTATTTCTACATTGCCGCCACCAATAGACGAACCCATTATTTCAAAATAATTATTATTAACATCTGTTATTAAAAATTTAACTGTATTTGGATGTACTTGTCCAAGATCATACTCAATAAATTTTATTTTTAAGCCTTTACTTTCAGCAATTGAAATAGAATTTCTAAGATCATCATCACTTGGTTCCATTCCAAGTATGCCAGCAACTAGTGCTCTATCAGTTCCATGGCCTTTGTAAGTTTTACCAAAAGATCCGTGAAGTAAGAATGTAACCTCTTTAATATCAGTACCAACAATAGTTTTTGCTATTTTACCAAGTCTAGCAGCACCCGCTGTATGAGAAGATGATGGACCGACCATTATAGGACCTAGAATATCAAAGACACCAAAATTTTTCATGTTAAGTATTTCTCCTTTCCGCAATGTAATACAATTTACATATTTAAACTTGTTATTCTTTTGAAGCTTACTTGCTAAATTAAATGAGTAACCGTTTTCTTTTACATTATTTTAAGATCATAATGTTAATGAACCTCACTCCCACGCTTTTATTATAGAAGCAACATTTCAAAAATACTCAGTTAACATCAAAAAAAATATCTAAGGATCTAAATATTTTTAATATTTAGATCCTTAGATGTCTGGGAAACGCTAAAATTTTTAGTCCATTTCACAATTAAGTAAAATTCCCTCAAAAAATTTGTTTACGGATATTTTTCCACCCGATTTTTTTATTCCTTTAATATGATCCATTTCAGCTTTAACACTTGAAAAATTAAAAAGAACATTTGAATAAGTACAAAAGGTTTCATTCATTGTATCTTCAATCCCTAAGTTTGCAATATTCTCTAGTCCACCTTTAATCGATCTTCTAATCCTTTGTTTTATAATTTCAGGATTCTCTCCAAAACAACTAAACAGTTTTTCTAAATTACACTCAGAAAAAGATTTTTTGTTTTCAATAAGGTAAGTACATATTTTGATTATATCGGTTGTTCCCTTTTCACCAAGCATTCCAAGTATACTTAAAATTTGTTTTATTTCCTTTATGTTACTATTTATATCCTTATCTGGCTGTACAGAACTTTTTAACATTTCTTTAATATTAGACAACATCATTCGCATTTCAATTTTTTCTGCAACTTTTGATGTAACTTTTTCTACTTCAATTTTATTTATGGGTTTCTTTATAAAAAACTCTATGCCTGATTTGTATGAATCTTCAACAAGTGTCTTATCTAAAACTTGAGATATCATGATAAAACTAATATCTGGTCTTAAATTTTTAAGCTCACGTACAAGAGTATTCCCATCCATTTTAGGCATAAGAAGATCTACAAGCACAATATCAGGGTTTAATAAAAGTATTTGATTAAAGGCTGTTTCTCCATTGCTAGAACTACCTATAACTTCAAATGAATTATTTTCTTCTATTATATTGGTAAGTATTCTTACTATACTTATATCATCATCAACTATATAGTATCTCATACAGATACTCCTTCCATTTTATCTTGTTTTATTTTTATAACAAATTCAGTTCCTTTTCCGGTAATGGAATGAACCTCTATAGTACCCGAAAAAATATCATTAACAATACCTTTTACATGGGCAAGCCCTATACCCCTACAAATGTCACCAGTTTCTCTGTTAAATTTAGTTGAGAATCCAGGATTGAATATATATTCGATATCTTTTTCTTTTATGCCTTTACCATTATCAGATACAACAAAAATACACTCTTCTTGGCTTTTCCTAATTAAAATTTTAACATATCCATTTTTGGGCTTATCCATAGCCTCTATTTTATCCATAGACTCTATACTATTATAAATAAGGTTTCGTAATATGCAAACCAGATAAAAATGCTCAACTACATTAAAATTATTCTTTATTTCAAATTCTAAGCTTACATTAGAATTATTTCTTTTTATATATTCCCTTACATCCATTCCAATAATATTTACTATATCTTTAATATCCATTTTAACCTTATCCGTTTTTTCACCAACCATTTCTTCTAAACCTTTTATAACACTTATATAATCTTTTTTTATTTCATGCACGTCTTTTGCTATATCAAGAGAAAGGTTTTTTAGTTCAGAAGGATACTTTTGCTGCGATATTGTTTTGTAAAGTAGATATGCTTTTTTCATAACATCTTCAATATCTGAATTATTTTTGTTCATAAAATATATTTCACTTTTCATACTTGAAGTCATTAAAATTAATTTTCTATATCTTTCTTCGTGTTCTTCCTTTATTAGTAAAGACTTATAATATTTTAAGAGTAATATTATACATACTGCAATTATTGCTCTTACAAAGGCTATAATTGCTAGATCTTGAAACATTATATAACTGTATCCTCTAAAATGCATCATTGTACTTATTTCTATAATATTTGAAAACAAATCACATAAAAATGCACAAAAGAATAAGTCCGTAATGCCTTTCTTTTTCTTTTTCCAATACAATAAATAAAATAATATACCATATGAAAAATAAAACAAAACATTTGCCCCTATAAACCCAATAGTAGTGTGAAGATTGTTAGTATCTAAATATAAGAATATTCCCCTATAAAGTGGATAAATGATCCCAGTTACAAAAAGAATTTCTATAGGATTAAATTGTTTATAAAAATAAAGAAAAACAGGTAATATAACAACAGAAAGGGCTACTATAAATCCTGGCATAAAAAAATTTATATTAACTTGAGACGCCAAGGCAACCCCTATAGCAATAGTAAAAATATATTTTATTTTTTTCATTTTATTAAATACTTCTTAAAACTAGACTTATCTTATTTTTCATAATATTTTGCTCCTCAAAACTTCATATTTTAAACTTATTATATAACCTGTGTAGCTATTTATCACATAAATTGCTACAATATTAAAACTTCAGAAGGAAATTTATGCTCCCCTGAAGTTTTTTATTATTTTCAAACAGAAATTTTACCCATAGCGGCTACTATTATCATAATAATAGCTACTATAATTATAACTGCCATAGCCAATTTTTCTTTAATATGTCCGCATTCTTTATTATAACATTATCTATTAAATAAAGTTCTTGCCTTCAAATTATTTGTTTACTTTATGAATTTTATACATTTGTTTTGTAATTGTAATGAACCCTTTTATTTCATCGCGTACATTGTTTTTATGCCATGCAATTCCATAGGAAATTAAATCACTTATATCCATAGGAATAATGGAAAGCTCAGGGTCTTCGGTGCATACAAAGTCCGGCATTACTGCTATGCCAAGGTTGCCCTTAATCATAGTATAGCCGATGAGTGGACCATCACCAAAATAAACCATGGAAGTTGGACACTTCTCCTGTATATCCTTTTGTACACGTGCCATTTCGGAGGGACATTTCAGAGGGTCTAAGAGAATAAGGGATTGATTTTGAAGGTCATCTATTTTAATGATAGCTTTGTGAGTTAGTGGATGGTCTTTAGGTAAGACGCAGACAAATCTTCCGGTAAAAAGCTCTTCATAATCAACATCTGATAAATCTTGAATACTTTCTTTTACAGTGAAATTTAAATCAAAATTATAATTGGTAAATAAATTTCTTTTCTCTTTAAAATCAGATATTTTTAAATACATATGCACATGTGGAAATTTTTCTTTAAATATACTTAATATGTTTGGAAGGTATTTTACCTCTGCATTCCCATCATAACTAATTGAGATATTAGATTCGAATTCCAAAGAGCAGTGTCGTGCCTTTGCTATTGCAGTATTTGTTCTTGTTAGAATATCTTTCATATCATTATAGAAGGAAACTCCGGCTGGAGTAAGTTCTACTTTTCTCTTTGTTCTAATTAATAATTTTAATCTGAGTTCATCTTCTAGAGTATTAATTTGATTAGTAACAGTAGGCTGAGTGATATATAAAAGTTCCGCAGTTCTAGAAAAGCTGAGGGTTTCAGCTAGATTAACGAAACATTCAAGTTGTTTAATGTGCATATTAATTTACCGCCTTCACTTATAGAAGTTTTCTATTAATAATAACATATTTCGATTTCTGTTCCAATAAAAAAAATGTTAAGATATTAACAAATAAGATATTACTTGATGTAAATGTTTGAGTTTAGCCAACGGCTTATTACATTATTTATTCGATTAATACCTTTAATTAAAAACAAATGGAGGGAAAAAATATGCGTTATATTGTTACAGGATCAGATGGACAACTAGGAGGAAGAGTAGCTTCAAATATGTTGAAAGAGGTATCTGGAGATCAATTGATTTTTACATGCCCAGATAAAAGCCGTTTAAGAAAAGAACGTTTAGATCTTTGGGAAGAAAAAGGTGTCACAATTAGAGAAGCAAATTATGACAACAAGGAGCAAATGATAGAGGCCTTCAAAGGTGGAGATCGTATTTATATGGTATCTGGTGTAATAATAGGACAAGAACGTGTAGAGCAACATAAAAATGTAATTGATGCTGCTATTGCAGCTGGCGTAAAACATATTACATATACTTCATTTTTTGGTGCTAACCGTCCAGAATACAAACAATACGTATTGCCAGATCATACAGCAACTGAAAAATATTTAATTGAATCTGGTGTAGATTATAATATTATGAGAAACAATCTTTACTTAGAAAATTACTTACTTAATTCTGTTATGATGGCTAATTTAGATAATAATAGATGGGTTACTACAGCAGGAGAAGGAAAGGCAACATTTATTGCAAAAGATGATAGTGGTCGTGTTGCTGCTGCATTGCTATTAGGTAAGGGAGAACATAATAAAGACTATGATGTGACAGGTAAATTAGTTAGTCAACATGAAATTTGTGATATGATTAGTAAATTGTCTGGTATTGATTATGAATATATAACGCTAAATGAAGAAGAATATTATGATTATTTAGATTCAATATATATTCCTCGTACTTCACATGGAAATTATTCAAAATCACCTGTACCATGGTGTACTAATGATATGGTAACAAATGAATCAGGTATTAGAGATGGTTTAATGGCAGATGAAACGGATACTGTTGAAAAATTAACTGGCAGAAAGCCGGTAGATCCTAAAGATTTATTAGAAAAGTATAGTTTTGTATGGAAAGAAAAAATAACTACTTATTGGGATTTAGGTAAAGTTCAATAATAGATATAAATGGTCCCGTAACATGTGGAAATATAGCTAGTGTTATATTTCCACATGTTTTATTGTTTAGACCACCATTATCATTTTTTTGTAACGTAAATCTAGAAAATATCATAGCGGACTAAGCTTTATAGGATGCTTATGTTAAGTCCTTGGCATTTCAAGCAAGTCGGGTAGCAAAACAAATTATGTTTACAACTTGTTCACGACCAACGGGGGTTCTAACATATAAATAAATATGTTATTTTTAATTAAGAGTGGTTTTTCTCCTATATTTAGGGCTAAAATTCACTTTTTATTCCATTATCCAAGAAAAAACATACTCCATATTCAAAGGCAACTCTAGATCCGGCTTAGATGCCGTATTAAAATGACCTTTAATACCTTTTTCTTTAAGTGAAAAATCAAAGTGTGCTGCGGCAATCCCCATATCTACTCTTTGGATATCGTAGGGGAATCTATCGCTATATCCAGGTTCTTTATATTCATAAAAATGGAAGTCACCATCTTTAAGAAGTATTCTCCATGGCTGTTTATTTGATGCTGATGGTGCTAATCGAACCATTTCTAGTGGAAAGGCAAGACCATCGGCTTCTTCACTCGTAAGAGGAGACTTAAAATCATTTTTATAAAATAATTGATCCCATTCTTTACGCTTATCTGCTTGAATCATTGTTCTCATTTCTATCTCTTTTTCATGCTTAGTGGCGGCGGCGTATCCATAAGGTGTTATGATTGGGAATAATTCTCCCTCATTAATCTTCATAGCATCTGCAAAGCCTTCACGATCGAAGGTTCCTCCGAGCCAGCAAGTTCCAAGACCAAGATGTTCTAAATAAAGAACTACTGCTTCCAATTCATATCCCAATGCTTCGAGTGCCATTGGTTCTAATTTAATAGTTGTCCCGATGTATTGCTTTGCACCTTTAATAACGCCGTAGGTTCCAAGTTTTTCTTTGTTTTTTATGTCCTTGTCATCAAGATAGTGAAACCTGACTTTAATTCCAAATGGATTATTCAAAGAATCAATAAAAGATTCAATAGCTTTTCTTTTAGCCGGTTCAATTTCTATTCCCTTATAGTTTCTTACACTGTATCTTTTTTTTACTACATCTTCAATTGAAAAATCAACATTCATTTATTATACCTCTTGTAAAATATATTTAGGTTATTAAAGGCAACCTATAATCCTTTCTAATAATGCGATGTATTAATTGAGTTCAATTACATTGTATACAATTAAAAATGCATTGTCAATAAAAATAAATTTAGATTTACAAAAAGATGTTAGCATACACTTTTATGTTTTTTTATCCACTCGTATATATTCTTCTGTTAGAATTCTCCTTTGGCTATACCTAATCCTAAATCTATTAATTCATTTAGCTAATTCTTTAAAAGCATCTAAATTTTCAAATAATATTCTATCTGCAATTGTCTCTAGTTTTTCTTCCTCTGATATTGCCACTTTGCTAAATTCATCAAAATCTAAAAGAATATATTAATATTTTAAACATCCATTACGTTGTAGATTTTTTAGTATATTTAAATTGAATAAACATTCTCATTATGGATTTTAATAAAATTATTAATAAAAAACATGAAGGTGTATAATTAAAAGAAAATACCTCAGCATACGATAAAAAACTTAACGTTAATAATAAAAGCCCTATTATTAAAGAGCTAATTTTATAAGCATTTAATAATAATAATAGTTGCCTTTTAAGTAAACTTTGCTTCAATTTTTACTATAAGTATGTTCTTGTTCAAATATATAGAATATTAATACAAATTTCAAATATTTTAACATAACAATGTTTAATTTTAAATACATCCTAAACCTTATATGCTATACTTTAATTGGTTCTAAACCTTCATCAGAGTTGGAAAGTTCTCATATTTGTAAATAAAATTTAATTGAATAGTAAAGAAAGATAACTTTTATTTGATGTTAATATAAGAGTGTTAATATATACAAATATAGTATTAAATGCTAAATTAGGTATAAGTATATGCTTATTTTTGATTGAGTTTAAAGGGGGACATAATAATATGAACAATATTAAGAAGATTTTAGCAATGAGTTTAATAGTAGCGCAATTAAGTATACCAGCTTTAGCTGTGAATTTTACAGTACCCGAGTTTTCTATACTAATAGGATCTTCGGTTTATGAATTACAATATGCTAATGATTCTAAAAATGCAAGTGCTATAAGTGAGGCTTTAGTAAATAGTGAAGGTGATATTTATATCCAAACAAGTAAGGGAACATGGATTAGTAATTCTACTGGACTAACCGTTGCGAAAAGCTTAATAGATAATATTACAATAACAAACTTTAATGGTAAAGCTATTGAGAGTACAGATTTTGAAGATAAGGCAGCACTGTTAATGGGCTCAATAAAGTATAAAGTAAATGATGAAAGTTCTATAGCATTTATAGATTTAATACAAAGTGAGTCAAAAATAAACAATGTTAAAGCGGAAAATGCATTACTTTTAGCTAAAGGTATATTAAATGATGATATTTTCAAGAAATCATACCTTGAGGTTAAAAGTGATAAAGCAGCTACACTGATTGCTGATAAAAAATATAAGGAAGCTGCAGAGGCTTATGCTACATGTGTTAAGTATGGTATAAATATTGTAAATAATACGGGGTATATTAATGCTCTAAGCAAATATGCAGATTCAGAACTTGTAAAAAAAACAAATTTGAATGAAGAAGATATAACTAACTATTATAGTGTCGGTGATATAGATAATGATGGAACTCTTGAAGTTGCAGTATTTGAAAGAAATTATTCTTCTGAGAAATATATTCCGAGTAATATACAATTATTTAAATATACTAATGGAGAATATAGTCTTTTTAGTACAGTGCAAACTAATGCAGAACGTTGTATGAGTATAAATATTTCAAAAGCTAAAGATGATATAAATGGAGTCTTTGTATCAGGCATTATGGGTATGCACAGCGGATCGCAGTCTCTTTATATAATTAAAGCTGGAGAACTTACTCCAGCAATAGATAATATATATTCAATTTATCCTTCTAAAATTAAAGATATTGATGGAGATGGATTACTAGAACTCTCTTCTTTAGAAAGGGATCCTAAGGATCCAGATTCTAGCGATGCAACGTGTTCTAAAATATTAACATGGTATAAATGGGATGGTGCAAGTGGTTTAACTACAGTAAAAAGTGGAAAAGCAAATTAGTGAATCTGCCGCATTAACATTAGGTACTATCTACAAGTTTATTTTATATAACACAAATATTAAAAGTAGCTAAGATTAAATCTTAACTACTTTTTTCATACACAACATATGGCCATTCAAATCTATTAATAATTAATCCCTTTAATAAGTTAAATGAGATATAATGTGTATAAAATGCTAATATCGATTGTAGTGAAACTTATATAAGAGGGGGGTATTTAAAATAATGGATGAAAAAAAAGGTAGTGCCATTGCATTGTTACCATTAGGGATATTTATGGTTCTATTTCTTGGTGTTTCAATTATAATGAAGGACTTTTATAAAATGCCTGTAGTTGTAGCTTTAATAATTGCATCTACCATAGCCATACTTCAAAACAAAAAAATACCTATAGAATTAAAAGTTGAAAGATTTTGTAGAGGTGGTGGAGACCCAAGTATCATACTTATGTGTTTAATTTTTATTTTAGCAGGTGCTTTTGCTGAAGTCAGCAAATCTATGGGAGCTGTAGATTCTACTGTAAATTTAGGACTAGCTATTTTCCCACCTAATTTTATAGTAGCTGGTATATTTATAATTGGTTCTTTTATATCTATGTCACTTGGAACTTCCGTTGGAACAATAGTAACTTTAGGACCTATTGCAGTTGAGATTGCACAAAAAACAGGGTTACCTATAGGGATTTTAATTGCGGCTGTAGTCAGTGGTGCTATGTTTGGTGATGGATTATCTATGATATCGAATTCTACTGTAGCTGCTACTAAAACTCAAGATTGTGAAATGGTAGATAAATTCAAAGCGAATTTTAAAATAGTACTTCCTGCAGCTATTATAACATTACTTATATATGCATTTTTAACTGGTGGTATGCAAATCAATCATTCAGGAAGTTATAACTACCAATTAGTTAAAATATTACCTTACATAGCTGTACTGGTAGTAGCTTTAACAGGATTTAACGTAGTCTTAGTATTAGTTGGAGGTATCATATTAGCAACTATAATAGGTCTTATTTACGGTTCATTTAATATATTTATGGTACTTCAACTTTGTGCAAAAGGTATCGCAGGTATGGAGGACATATGTATAATATCCATACTAATTGGTGGCATAGGTGAATTAATAAAATTCAACGGTGGTATAGATTTTTTATTAAATACAATACAAAAGAGAATTCACTCCGAGAAAGGTGCTGAATTTGGCATTGGTATATTAGTTAGTTTAGTAGATTTATGTACTGCTAATAACACTGTTTCTATAATTATAGTTGGTTCACTAGCTAAGGACTTATCTGAAAGATATGGTGTAGATAAGAGAAAAAGTGCTAGCCTTTTAGACACTTTTGCTTGCTTTGTACAAGGATGTATACCTTATGGTGCCCAACTTTTGGTTGCTTCTAGTCTTGCAGCAATTTCACCATTTTTAATAATGAAATACCTTTGTTATCCATATCTTTTAGGCATTTCATCAGTATTTGCTATAATACTTGGTATACCTAAATTTAAAACTCCAGCTAAAGGTGCATTAAAGCTAGAAGAATAAGACTCTCATCCTATGCGAGTATAAAAAATTAATTCAAAATAATAAAAGATGAAATTAAAGAGCTATTCTTTCATCTAAATCATAGTATTCCATTAAGGATTTAGATAAAGGTAAAAGAACTATATTGAAATTTTTACATAAGATATCAATTCCGACTTGATTGTTGCTATAAAAGGCGCAATCTATTTCATTATTTCCTTTATATTTTGGTTTATATTCTTGGAATATTTATTAATTTTTTGATGTAAAATGGTAAACCGAAAATAGTTTATGTCAGAGATGAATATATAAAAGATTATTTAGAAAATTGTTTGGATTTGTTTCATATATTTTAGATAAAAAAGGAGATATGAATCTTATAAATTTATGATAGATAAGCATTAAAGGGCATAACTCGCTATCGGTAAATACATATTATTCTTAAATCCTGCTTTTCTCATCTTCTTATTATAATCCAGTATTCTATCAAATTCCTGTTTTGGACTCTCGTATTTAGATAATAACAAAGCTGATAAAATGATATTAGAAGTCCCTCTATAATTGGAAAATATTCCTGTATTTTGATTAATATACTTTCTCACATCTTTTATCTTTTCTTTATCAAACTCTCTGTTATTTAATGTATAAGTCAATGCAGTAAAATGATTAGTTAAAGATCCTTCCCATTTATACTCGCTAGATACTCCTTGAAACAAATTTATCAACCTATCTAGTTTTTCTTTTACCAATTGATCCATAGAAAATATCCCCCCTTACATCTAATATTTATTTAAAGACTATTATACAACATCTCTATATTTGAAATCATCTCTTCGAAATAATCTTTCTAAAATATTTAAAGATATACAAAATTGAATTTTCGGATACAGTCTTTAATTTAGGCTATTAAAAAGCCCCTCGAAATTTACTCGAGAGGTATAAATGAATTCTAGGTTGATATTAAAATTTGTTAAGCTGCATCGATTTCGTCTAGAGTTTTACCTTTAGTTTCAATACCACCTAAAGCAACCACTACGGCAACTGCTGCGAACACTATAGTTAGCATAATAAACACATAAGTGAAGCCAGCCTGCTTACCTTTAGTCTCATACACCACTCCAACGATATAAGGAGCGGAGATGGCACCAATACGCCCAATTGCAGCTGCCCAACCGGTTCCGGTGCCTCTAATACGTGTGGGATAAACTTCTGGCGTATAAGCGTAGACCGCACCCCAAGCTCCTAGACTGAAAAAGTAAAGTAGGCATCCAAAAACAAGCACAGTAGCTGCGGATGTTGCTTGACCAAATAAGTATGCGGACACTGCAGTTCCTGCTAAGTAGCTTACTAAAACCGCTTTACGACCAATCCTTTCTATTAGATACGCCGCACTGTAATATCCGGGTAACTGAGCAATGCTAATAATTAATGTAAATTGGAAACCCCTTACTAAGCTGAAACCTTTGCCGACAAGGAGAGTTGGAGTCCATAAAACAAACCCATAATAACCAAAATTAATACCTAACCATAAAATCCATAAGACAAGGGTACGCTTAAAATAGGCTTTAGACCATAAATCCGAAAGCTTAGAACTACCAATTTTCTCATTTTCTAGCTGACTGGGTACAGCCACTTTATTATTATTTACTCCGGCTTGTTGCTCCATTTTACTTACAATTTCATCTGCCTCTTTGAAGCGCCCTTTTTGTTCCAGGAATCGAGGAGATTCCGGAATGTTCCTTCTCAGATAGGCTGCATACAGTGCTGGTATTCCTCCCAATAAAAAGCCAATACGCCAGCCATAAATAGGAATCAAGAGGTAAGAAATTAAAGCTGCAACAATCCATCCCCAAGCCCAAAAGCTCTCTAACAACACAACCATTTTACCACGTGATTTAGCGGGTGAGAATTCACTAACCAAAGTAGATGCTGCTGGCAACTCTCCGCCCAAGCCTAATCCCGTTAAAAACCGGAAAAATAACAATAGGCCAAAGTTAGGCGCGATGCCAGATAATATACTAGCTAATCCATATAACACAAGGGTAAACGTAACGACCGTTTTCCTACCCCATTTATCAGCAACCATTCCAGCAACTGCCGCACCAATAGCCATTCCAATCGCCGAAACACTGCCCAATAAACCTAAATCAGTGGGAGTAAGTTTCCACACCTTTCCAATTGAAGCCATCACACCGGCGACCATCCCTTGATCCATGGCATCAAACAACCATCCGATACCTACTAAAAACAGCACTCTCCAAAGCATGGGTGTAACTGGCAGTCTTTCAATTCTTTTCGAAATACTACTCATTTAATTAATCTCACTTTCTTTTTTGATTTTTTATAATTTCATACATATTAGTAACTTTTATCCTTTTGTATAATATAACTGACATAGCTATGACAATAATAGCTTCCTTCATAAATACTTATAATAATATATATTATATAATTTAATCATTTATATAACTAGTGTATATACATATATATATACACTAGTTATAGTATAGTATATACATATATATAAATGCAATAGTATATTAATTATTTAAAAAAATAAATTCCACCATTATATTTTTTTCTGTGCCGTAAACATCATAGCTAATCCCCATACAAAGAATAGCCCAAAGCATATCACATCATATACAGTATTTGATGTGAGTTTAATAATAACCATCATCAGTATCATTCCTATTCCCATTATAATACATGCTTTACCCATTTTTTCTGTATAAGATCTGAATGTGTGCTTATTAAAGTAAACCTATATGGGAATTATGTATGCATTTTAAGGCTATAAAATGTTTTGCAATACCAACTTCACCTGAAGTAATAACATCAGTAAAATATTGTTTAATACCCATTATTCCAATTCTTATCTAGAGTTAGATCACCTTTAATAATTTTATAATACTCTCCATTAATTGCTAAATCTGAAGTGCCTATAAAATATATTATCGTTGGATGTTTACTATTGGTATAAAAATACACACTAGTCGTTGTAGGTTGGAAGTGAAACGAACAAGCTATGTTGCTACAACTAACTGTGATATAATTTAAGTAACAATGATAACCTATTTTGGGAAAATTGTTGTTTAAATATGGTGTTTAGGACTATAGCTTAATTTGAAGAGGCACAAAATGAAAGAGCAATTAGGTGCAACAAAAATGACAGGTGAAAATAGAGCAGAACTTAAGGCAAAATGCAGAAGAGGGGTGCAGTTATGGAAACTGAAGTAGAAGAGTCAGCAATAAAACCAATAAGAAAGCGTAAGAAAATTGTTTTGGGTATTATAATTTCTATATTTATTTTGCTTATTATATACTTTGGGATGGCGTTATATTTCATGAATCATTTTTATTTTGGTTCTGTAATAAATAGCATTAATGTTTCGGGTAAAAGTGTAGAAGATGTAAATAAACAAATGGCATCTGAGATTCAAACATATAAGCTAAACATAAAAGAACGTGGCGGTAAAAATGAACAGATTAGAGGAGTAGAAATTGGCTTAAAGTATGATGCGAATGCTGATTTTAAAGTGTTTAAAGATAAACAGAATCCTTATAAATGGATCTGGGCAGTTTTTAATACGAAAGATTCTAAAATGATAGCAAAAGTTAAATATGATAAAGATTTATTAAAAGAGAAATTGGGCAGGCTTTCTTGTTTTGATAGTAGTAAAGTAGTTGAACCTAAAAATGCTAGCTATAAATATACAGAGAAGGGTTATGTAATTGTTGATGAAATTATTGGAAACAAGGGAGATAAAGACATCTTATATAATTATGCCATAGATGCAGTGAGCACTGGCAAAACAATAATAGATTTAGATTCAATTAATTACTATGTTAAGCCAAAATATACTTCTAAATCTCTGAAGGTAGTTGCTACAAGGGACATGCTTAACAAATATGTATCTTCAAAGATTACATATACTTTTGGGGAAGATAAGGAGATTTTAGATGGGGCTACAATAAATAAGTGGTTTACAGTTGATGAGAATAATGAAATAACATTTAATGAAAAGTACGTTGAAAGCTATATGGACGTACTTGCTAGTAAATATAATACAGTTGCTAAGACGAGAAATTTTGTTTCATCATCAGGGAAGAAAATTAACATTGGTGGTGGTAGTTATGGCTGGTCAATTAATAAGGTTAAAGAAACTAAAGATTTAATTTCAATGATAAAGCAAGGGAAGTCTATAGAAAAAGAACCAGCATATTATCAAACCGCATTAGCTCGGGGTAATGATGATATTGGAAATACCTATGTAGAAATAGATCTTACAGGGCAACACTTATGGTTTTATAAAAACGGAAAACTAATAACACAAGGGGATGTTGTCACAGGTAAGGCTGGATCTGATAAGACTAGAACACCAGGTGGAATTTATAAGATCGATTATAAAGAAACAAATGCAACTCTTGTAGGTGAAAACTACGCTTCTCCTGTGAAGTTTTGGATGCCTTTTAACAAAGGAATAGGAATTCATGATGCAAGTTGGCGAAATAATTTTGGGGGAGAGTTGTATAAGACCGGTGGATCCCATGGGTGTGTAAATTCACCATATGAGGTAGCAAAAACAATATTTAATAATATAGAGGTAGGCACTCCAGTTGTTTGTTATTAGTTTTAAATACAACTAGTAGTATCTTGTTTTATTATAAAAACATTTGCGAAGTACTTTTACTAATATTCTTTATACTTACATCAATATGCGTGTATAAATATACAAATATAAATGTCTTAGAATAAAAAGTAGAAAATAAAGAACGAATTTATATTTTATAATAAAACCTAAAAAACAATAAAAAGGTGTATCAAAATGATTAGAAAAATCATTTTGATACACCTCCTTTTTATTGACCAATTTGAACTTCTCAAACATTTGTTGTTTGCTCTTATACATCCTATACCAACATTATAGCTTTTTTCTTATGCGATAAACTACTATTTAAACTGCATAAAAGGTGTCTGTTTATTATAATTTGTAATTGACTATAAAAACTTTTTCATTTCTTCAACATTTTGTTGCTCGAACTTTAACAACCTATTCGCTATATCTTTTATATCTTGAGTGGCATCTTTATATTGTTTAAGTCTTTTTGTAATATCAATAATCCCCATGGTACTACCTTGAATTAGCATTTCAGATATATGAGATGGGGTTTTATTTGTTAGTGTCTTAATATTAATCATTATATATGAAGTTATTTTAGTAAGAGTTCCTATGCCTTTAGATGACTCTTGTGTATCTTTAATTTTATTATTTGTTATATCAAATATTTCAGTGTACTCTTTCAGTTGTGACTCCAAATTTTTTCTGTATGGTTCATCTTTAACAATATCAATTAATTCACTAATTGTACTTTTGCCCATTTCAGCATTTTGATAAATATAGTCTAAAAACTCAATGTTACTATTCATTAATATCACCTCATTAGTATTATTTGCATAAAAAGAATATCTATCCATAATAAAGGTTTTTATTTTTTATTTTGATATAAAGTGGGTAATTAGGTGAATTGTAAACCGAACATGCTAACAAGGTTGACAAAGTTTCGCTTTTGTTATATATTTTGATTATAGGGGGACTAATTAATGAATTATATAACAGATAAACTTATAAAAATTAAGGATAAAGGATTATATAGAGAACTTAGATACATTGATACAGCGCAATTACCTAGGGTTAAAATTGAAGGAAAAGATTTTATACTTTTAGGATCAAATAACTATTTAGGTCTTTGTGATGATTTTAGGTTAAAAAAAGCTGCTATTGATGCAATCAACAAATATGGTGTTGGGTCAGGTGGTTCTAGATTAACCACAGGAAGTTATGACCTACATAAACAATTAGAGGAAAAGATTGCATCATTTAAAGGGACTGAAGCAAGTTTAGTTTTTAATACTGGATATATGGCTAATGTGGGTATTATTTCAGCCTTGTGCGATGCTAGCTGGGTAATTTTTTCCGATAAATTAAATCATGCCAGTATTATTGATGGCTATCGGTTAAGTGGTGCAAAACTTATAAGGTACAAGCATTGTGATATGAATGATTTATTAAACAAAATAAATAAGTATAAAGGAAGTAACAATTTAATTGTAACAGATGGTGTATTTAGCATGGATGGTGATATTGCACCATTGCCAGACATTGTGAAAATTGCAAAGAAATTTAACATGATGACAATGGTAGATGATGCACATGCTACCGGGATCTTAGGTAAAAATGGATCAGGTACAGCATCATATTTTGGTTTAGATAATGAAATTGATATCATTATGGGAACGTTAAGTAAAGCTGTTGCTTCAGAAGGCGGATATGTAGCCGGTAAAAATGATTTAATTAATTATTTAATAAACTCTGCAAGGAGCTTTATTTATTCTACAGCTTTATCCCCTAGTACAATCGCAGTTTCTATAAAGGCACTAGAAATTATTGAAAAGGATGAGGAAAGAAGAGTTAAACTATTAAAAACCTCAAACTGGTTTCAAAACCAACTTAAAGTAGCAGGATTTAATGTAATGGAAACAAAAACCCCAATCATTCCCATATTAATTGGAGAAGTAGACAAGGCTGTTGAATTCAGCAAAAAATTATTATCACAAGGCGTATATGTACCAGCCATTCGACCACCTTCTGTACCACGAGGAACAAGTCGTTTAAGAATTTCTTTAATGGCAACACATTCAAAAGAAGATTTAGAAGAAGCATTGGTTAAAATTAAAGAAATAGGAAAAGAATTAAAGATTATTGGGGGCTTATTATGAATAAGCCCTATTTAATTATGCTACCTGGCTTTGGAATGAACAGTTGTGTTTGGAAAAGAATTAGTGGATTTTTATCAAAGGATTTTGAATTGATTTTTATTGAATGGGATGACATTAATTTATTAGATGGGTTTAAACAAAAGATAATAAATATTATAGAAGAAAAACAACTTTCATCTTTTTCATTACTTGGATGGTCACTCGGATCATTAGTAGCGGAGGAAATTGTTTTAGATAATTTGTGGAATATTAATAACTTAATTTTGATTGGAGGTACAAGCTCTTTTATTCAACATAAAGAAGAGGGGTACAATTTAGGGTGGAATAAAAGAATTGTAGAAAGAATGAAATCTCAGCTATATAAAAATACGAAAGCAACACTCTTTAATTTTTATGAGTCGTTGTTTTCAGATGGAGAAAAGGAAAAGGGATATAACACGGAATTTTTAAAGATAATGGAAGATAACATTAAAATTCAGTCAGTAGATTCCTTGGCATTGGAGCTTGATTATTTAATTCAAAAAGATTTAAGAAATAAATTAGTAGATGTAAATATTCCTTTATTAATGATTCATGGTGAGGAAGATAAAATATGTCCAATAGAGGCTACTTTATATATTAAAAATATATTAACACATTCTAACATAGAAGTTATAAAGAGTGGAGGTCATATCCCATTTTTCACAAATCCTCATGATTGTTATAATTTCATATCAAAATTTATAAAAAAAGACCGATAAAGGGAGAGAATTTATGATTGATAAAAAACAGTTAAAACTTCATTTTAGTAAAAATGCATCAAATTATGATGAATATGCCCACGTGCAAAAGGACATGAAAAATTTTTTAGTGAAATTTATGATGCAAAACAATAAAAATAACACTGAAGTTAAAAACATTTTAGAGATTGGTTGTGGAACGGGTTACTTAACATCTACCTTAATTGATCTTTTTCCGCATTCGCATATAACCGCTGTTGATATTGCGCCAGGAATGATTACTGAAATAAAGTCAAAAATTAAAAATGATTCTGTTGACTTTATTTGTGGTGATTTGGAAGAAATGAATTTTAATAATACTTACGATATTATTATTTCTAATGCCACCTTTCAATGGTTTAATTATATACATGCAACAATAGAAAAATTATATACTCTATTGAATCCAAACGGTATCCTTTGCTTTTCTACATTTGGAGAACATACTTTTTGTGAATTAAATGAATGTTTTAAAAAAGTAAAGGAAGAACTGTCCATAAAGGAATCAATATATTCAGGACAGTCTTTTTATAGTCTTAATGAATTATCTACATTATGCAAAGATGCTACAAAAAATCAGAATATTGATGATGTTTTAGTAGAAGGTAAAGAAAAATTTGAATATGAATATTTCAATAACTGTAATGATTTTTTCACCTCAATAAAAAAAACTGGTGCTAATAATAGTAATAAAAACAATAAATGTACTTCTCTAACTTTTATTAAAAAAGTAATCAAGTATTATAATGAAAATTTTTCTGAAAATAATAAAGTAAAAGCTACTTATCATTGCTTATTCCTTAGAATAATAAAATAGAAGGGTTCTAGAAAATTTACAGTGCATATAGATATTCTATCGGCAATTGCATCTAGTTTTTTTCTCTGATATTGACCCTTTGCTAAATTCATCAAAATCTAAAAGAATATATTAATATTTTAAACATCCCTTACGTTGTAGATTTTTTAGTATATTTAAATTGAATAAACATTCTCATTATGGATTTTAATAAAATTATTGAGAAAAAACATAAAGACGTATAATTAAAAGAAAATATCTCAGCATACGATAAAAAACTTAACGTTAATAATAAAAGCCCTATTATTAAAGAGCTAATTTTATAAGATTTTACAAAACCCTTTTTATTATCAATTTTTGTATTTGTAGTTAAAGCATATCTAAGCATATCAAAATTTGTTTCTGTTCTCGTTAGTCCATACAGAATAATGCACAATCCTACTATAACCATGAACAGTATAAATATATTATTCGTAATAATACCACTCCCTCTTAGTTTCTAATATTATAAGTATTTAATAATAGTAATTGCTTTTAACTAAATTTTGCTTCAACTTTTACTATAAGTATGTCCTTATTCAATTATATAGAATATTAATATAAATTTCAAATATTTAACATAATAATATTACAATAACAAACTTTAATGGTAAAGCTATTGAGAGTACAGATTTTGAAGATAAGGCAGCACTGTTAATGGGCTCAATAAAGTATAAAGTAAATGATGAAAGTTCTACAGCATTTATAGATTTAATACAAAGTGAGTCAAGAATAAACAATGTTAAAGCGGAAAATGCATTACTTTTAGCTAAAGGTATATTAAATGATGATACTTTTAAGAAATCATACCTTAAGGTTGAAAGTGATAAAGCAGCTACATTGATTGCTGATAATAAATATAAGGAAGCTTCAGAGGCTTATGCTACATGTGTTAAGTATGGTATAAATATTGTGAATAATACGGGGTATATTAATGCTCTAAGTAAATATGCAGATTCAGAACTTGTTAACAAAACAAATATATATGATAATGATCCATCTAATTATCATAGTGTGGGTGATATAGACAATGATGGAGTTCTTGAAGTGGCGGTATTTGAGAGAAATTCTTCTTCTGAGGAGTATATACCGAGTAACATCCAATTATTTAAATATACTGATGGAGAATATAGTCTTTTTAGTACAGTGCAAACTACTGCAGAATATTGTATGAGTATAAATATTTCAAAAGCTAAAGATGATATAAATGGTATATATGTTTCAGGTATTGTGGGTGCACATGGCGGATCTCAGTCTCGATGTTTATAAAATGCTAATATCAATTGTAGTGAAACTTATATAAGAGGGGGTATTTAAAATAATGGATGAAAAAAAGGTAGTGCCATTGCATTGTTACCATTAGGGATATTTATGCATTTCTACAAACGGGGTTTTCAGAAGAACTTTTTTTTAGATGATTTCTTTCAAAAAGGCTCATTGATAAATATGGATTTAAAATCGGGAATATTATACAGTCATTAATTTTTGGATTAATGCATGGGATATTTTTTATATCATTAGCAGGTGTTTTAGGTACAATAATTATTATCGCGATTACTGGCACAGTAGGGTGGTTTATGGGTTGGTTTGATGAAAAACAATCAGATGGTTCTATTTTGTCAAGTTGGTTGCTTCATGGCTGTACTAATACTCTTGCAGCAATACTTAATTCCATTTAGAAATATCAACATTCTTGCACTAATTGAAATATAATGGATAATATTTTTTTTAAAGGATGTACTCAATAATTAGGGTGATAGTATAGATTGGAGAGCGTGGATAAAGATGTAAATCATGAATGAAAGTAGTGCATAATCTCAATTAGAAACCTAAAATGGCATAAAAATAGTACAATAAACAAGTATTTTGTTTATTGTTGGTATAAATGTACAATACAAATTTGATGATAACGGGGGGATTTACAAATGAGTTTAGAAACAAAAAAAAATACAAACAAGATCAAACTAAAAGGCATAAAACGATTTAGAAAATGTGTATTTAGAGCATTAATTAGTATAATTGTTATTTTATTAATTGGTTTTTTATACGAAAAGATTGGTGAATACAATGATGCTAAAAAGTATTCTCCAGTAGGAAAAATGATTACTGTAAATAATCATAAAATAAATGTTTACAGTAAAGGTAATGGAAAGGTTACTGTAGTTTTCTCATCTGGATTGTCTACTCCAAGTGCAATTGCAGATATGTACCCTCTCTATAATGAAATTTCAAAATATACTAAAATAGTTGTTTATGACAGACCAGGACATGGTTGGAGTGATGTGACAGATGTTCCAAGAGATACAGATTCTATGGTACAGGAAATGCACATTGCACTAATAGAATCAGGACAAAAAGCTCCATATATATTAGTTGGTCATTCATTTGCATCATTACAACTAATAAGATTTGCACAAATTTATAAAAATGAAGTGTCTGGGTTAGTGCTCATAGATGGTGGTGCTCCTGAGTACTATGACAAAAACAATTTGGTATTTCCAAGCAGTTTAGTATCTAAGTATAAGTTATTAAAGTTAACAGGCATAGCAAGGTTATCTATTTACCATACAAATTATCTTTCAAAAGGTCTTAATTTTCTGCCTAATAACTTTAAACAATTATATTTAGGAATGGCTCTAAAAACTATGTACAATAAAAATATTATTGATGAGGGTAGTATGTCAAGTGCTGGTGCAAAAACTGTTTTAGCAAATGGTCATTTAGGGAATCTACCACTTAGAGTATTTACTTCTGGAATTAACAGTAAAGAAACCGAATGGGAAAATAGTCAAGAAGCGTTAAAAAAATGGTCTACAAATAGTATGCAAATGGTTGTTAAGGGTTCAAACCATGCCATACATCATACTTATCCTAATGTTATTAATAATGAAATAAAAAAATTAATAAAAAATCAGAAGTAGCGTTCACAAACTAGTTTGGTAGAAAAAAGGCATTAAAGATAATTAATATTATGTTGAATGCCCTTTATTCTAAAATATCTTTCTTATTTCCAAACATTGAGATAATCTTTAATAAAGTCTCCTATCGTTCTAGGTTTTCTTTTCAAAAGTAATTCAGCAGTATTAGTAACATGGTTTGCCATGCCTAATTTTGTTGTAAGATATAATATCATCATTACCGTTGCAAACTCCTATTAATGATAAAACTCAAAGTTAATGTAACACAAATGGTAATTGAGTTACATTCACTTTGTGGCTATATGCTAGATGTACAAATAAGTAAAATACCGTAAATATTCATTACAGTTGCAACAATGTTCATATAAAGATGATAATACTAGTAGCATAGTATAGAAGTATGTGCTCCAAATAAATCCCAATCATGAGAAGCAACCATAGCTATATTATCAGTAGATAAATTTTCTGCATTAGCAACATATTGATATATATTTATAAATGATCCTAATATAAATGATCCTAATATATCAGATTTAGTAGCATCTGTTAATTCTTTTCCGAATAGATGTTTTTTGTGTGTGATTAAATTTAATATTTACGATTAAATAAATACTTAAATATGATATAATACAAATAAATTCCATTTATAAATCAGTTTGATATTTAAGGTGGTAATTATAGTGATACAAAAATTATGGTGTTCTACAGAAAATGATGCAATTGAGATTGTAGTCTCAGAGCTTAAGAGTCTATATTTTAGAATTTGTTAAGCGAGTAAGATATGCATTAAGTGAACTTGAAGTCGCTACAAGTGGGATACTGAATATTGTTTTAGAGAGGAATGATATATATGAATACATTTGAACTAGCAAGACTAAAAAAGAGAAATAAGAATTTTGAAAAAAACTACTTATTAGCCGAACAAATGATAGTTGATATAAAATCAGAGCATTTACTTATATTAAAGGGAATGTGTAAAGATGAATCGGTATATAAACATTTAATTGACAAGTTTAATGCTCTCAAATTTGATTTAATGGATTACTGGTTTTATGAGTTTAGTAAGCGTCTTAATATGTCACTTCTTGTTTTAGATTCTATCTATGGGAAAGATGAAGAATCAAGAGAAGATGCAAAGAAGCAGTTTGGCCTAGAACATGAAATATTAACACTTTTAAGTAGGGAACACGGTGTAGAAGATATTAAGTTCGCCAATGAGTATAGAAAAGAAGTAGAATAAAATAGAGACCTCGGAGGTTGCATATCATTCTTGATCCAATGAATTAAAACTCCCATCATTGCTGAGGGTTGTTATTATGAAACTGATAGAAGGAAGTTCACTTGTGAACTTCCTTCTAATATATTTACATATTTAATTTTGAATTAAGTAGAGTATAGTAATTTATTTAGAAGTGAATTTATTGTACCATAATATATCTTCGTACCAATTACATTTTTTTATCTTTGTCACTGTAAGTAATCCCTTTAACAAGTTAAATAGGATATAATGTGTATAAAAGTAAGTGTATGTTAAAACGGAAAAGCTTTATTTGAAATTTTTAATTTTCCTTGTGATTTACTTAATCAGTTTGCATATGATAAAAGGAAAGACGATGATGGAAAAAGAATAGAACAATACATAGAATGATATTTTGAGGGAGATAAAATGAAAATAGCTGTATGTGACGATGAGTCGGTGTTTACAAACCAAATATCTAGTTATCTGGAAAAGTATTATCATAGTCTAGATGTATTAATCGAAACATTTCAATCTGGTGAGGAATTTTTAAAACGGTTTATAGTACATCCAGACCATTATGACCTGATTTTTCTCGATATTGAAATGGGTGGGATAGATGGCGTAAGCACGGCCAGACAGATTAGAAAATGCAACAGACAAGTATTGATTATTTTTCTGACTAGTCATGTGGAATTTGCTGTGGATGGATATGAAGTAGATGCATTTCGATTTCTGCCAAAGCCAATTCAAGAGGTAAAACTGCTTCGGACGTTGACCGATATTCAAACGGAATTGGACAGAAACAAAAAATTACTGATTTCAAAAGGAGATAGAGAAATTTTACTGCGTTATCAGGACATTGTCTTTTTAAAGGCACAGAATATAAATGTTCTGATTCGAACGAAACAAGACAGCTATGTCATCAGAAAGACATTGAATGCATTGGGAAATGAAATTGAGGGCCCTGTATTTTTCTCGCCACACAGGAGCTATGTGATAAATTTAAGTTGTGTTGCTGATTATGATAAAAAAGCAATTACTATGGAAACTGGTGAACGGATTGCACTAAGTAGAAATAAGGTATCCGAGTTTCACACGGCAATGATGACATATGTAAGAATATGTGGAAAATAACAAAAAGGATATGAGAATAAGTATGGATCTATTTGAAAAAATATATAATATAATTTCATATTGCATGATAATTTCTACCATGATATGCATTGCAAAATATATTTATATGGAACCCTGTTTTCAAAAAACAATACATGCAGTGGGTTATTTTGCAATCTGCTTTATAATGGAATGTGCGTTCTCATTTTGCTCAGGAGAACTGGCTGAAGTGAGTCTGCTGTTAATGATCTTTGGTCCCTTTTCTATTATGGTATGCATCACTAGGAAAAGCAAAAGAATACGAGGGATGTTTTTGGTGTTACCTGTATTCGGAATGTCAATAGCATTGTACTTGGTTCCAGCATTTATTATTGTTGCAGTTATGGGCGTTTCCTTTAAAAGTTTTTATGACCAAAAGATTTTTGATGTTATATCGTATGCTTTTGCAATACCTTGCATAATTTTATTGGCGCATAGCCACTATAGATGGAAAATCATGTCGGCGACGGATGTAGAATCAGCAGATGAAGTGAAGTTAAACAAATGGGACAGAACGCTACTAAATGTAAATGGCATGATTATGCTTTTTATCTGTACTTTCGTTGCAGCCATAGAGGATATTAATAATATGGTGGCATATGAGCGATATGTGACTGCTGGTAGTGCATTATTTTTGGTAATGGTAGGAGGATTGGTGATTATGATGGTATTAAAAAGTAATTGCGCCCATTATTATATTGCTTTGTCTAAGGTGAATGAATATTACCTAAGTGCGCAACTGGAACATTTTCATGCTTATCAGGAAACACAACGTGAGACTAGAAGGATTGGTCACGATATGAAAAATCATCTGCTGTGTATTAGAGAATTATATGAGGAGAAAGAATACGGTGAAATGGGCGCATATATTGAAAAATTAAATGATCAGGTGATGAATATTGATAAGGCGTTGTATATTGGAAATGATGTAGCGAATGCCATCATCAATGAAAAGAATATGAGGGCTAAAGCGAATGGAATTTCGATACGTACGGAAGGAAGTTTAGCTGGAATCGAATCAATTACCCCACTTGATATATGTACCATATTTGCAAATGCACTGGATAATTGTTTGGAATCGCTCAAAGAGTCTGAAATTAAAACCCCATTTATTGAGATTTCAGTCCGTAGAGAAAACAAAATGCTTCTTATATCATTCATAAATCCTGTAGATCCCACAAGAGAGGTGAAAAATGTTATAAACCCTGTTACGACAAAGAATGATATGGAAAATCATGGATTTGGATTAGAAAATATAAGGATGACAGCTGAAAAATATAAGGGAGAGATTAACTGTAGTATTATTGACTGGGATAATAATTCTAAGGTTTTTTGTCTTGACGTTATGGTGATAATTTAGAAAAAATTGCATTTCACAACATAATGAATACATACCGCAACAGTATTTCACATAGGTTTTACAAATTTGTTATAATCAATATATAAGCTATTAAGGAGTGGAAAAATGGATATAAATTACGAGGTAATGGATAAGGTCGAGTTGAAAAGTTGTAGACATAAGGCAGAGAAACGGTGGTATAGAAGAATGGTTGTCTTGAATCTTCTGATTATTGTTGGAATTATTGTATATGTTATTAGTACTGCAAAAGCGAATGGAGCATATTTTCAACGGCTGCAAAAGGAATTTATTGCTGCGAATCACGAGATAATGCAAAAAGTAGAGACAGATGCTCCTGCTAAAAAAACAGAAGTTGCAATGGATACTTTTTCTGCAACATTGGAGAAGTTTCCAGATTCTATTATGTATTTGGGATTTATTATTTTTATGATTATTGCACTTCCTTTTATAGTCAGTTATATGTATGCACAGTATAGAAGTATGTCTGTCAAAATTACTGAGAAAAATTTCCCCGAAATATATGCAATTGTGGATGAGTATGCAGCCCGTCTTGGATTGAAAAAGGTTCCAAAGGTTTATCTGATTCAGGGAAATGGTATATTAAATGCATTTGCAGCTTTTATACCATTCAGACAATATATTGAATTGTATGCTGATTTGATTGAAGTAGCTTATCGTGAGCACCATGATATGGAAACCTTAAGATTTTTAATAGGACATGAGATGGCGCATATACGACTTGGACATGCAACGCTCCATTATGCACTAGCTATGTTATTCTCTAATATGATTCCTATCCTTAGTAGCACTGCATCCAGAACAAGAGAGTACAGCTGTGATAGAATTGGACAGAAACTATCAGGTAGTGATGGAATTGAAGCGATGATGGTGCTAACTGCTGGCATTCATCTCTACAAGCAGGTGGATATAGAAGATTATATAGAGAATGCAAAAATGGTAAAAGGAGTTTTCGTATGGAGCTATAATTTGGTAGCTGATCATCCGATTACATCAAAAAGAGTGCTGGCGCTTGCAATGAAGGACGGAAGCGGGAAGTTATATTAGTTACGAAGAAAGGAAGAAAATAGTATGTCACTAGTTGTTATCATAATTATTGCTTTTGCAATTATGTCTTTACTCATGGTTGCTCAATTTATATTGAGCAAGCTTAAAAATTGGGTGTGGGGTGCCATCATACCAATAATTATTATCTTATCTGCTGTATATTCTTTCTTTTTTACAAAGATTAATTTCCAGTTTAGAACTTTCTTGGATTTTGCAATCCCTTTTTTTTGGAGCTTGGAAATATGGGAGACAGGACGCAATAAACTGAAAAAGCAAAAGGAATAAACAATTTAAGGCAGAAGATTATATTAAATCTTCTGCCTTATGTACTTCCTTAAGAGGCCAAATCCATGATTAATCTCTAATTAAAGATATCCGACTTATATTTATAATTTAAATACCTCTATTGTTTCTTGTAATTTAGTGGTAACATCATTCAAGGCATTACTCGTAGATGCAATTTCATTTATAGAACCTAACTCATTTGTAGCTGACTGGGCTACCTTTTTTGAATCTTCATATAAAGAACTAGCAATTCCTGCTGCTTTAAGTCATCTGATATTTTAGTCATTTAAAATATTAAGGTATTCATCAACATAGCTTCATCTGAAGTTATGTTCTTTTTTTTGAGTATTGCAGTTCCCTTAGCTCTTAATTGACCCATATATTCTGTAATCCATGATAATTTATCTATGCTAATTTGTGCTAAATAGAAATTAACAGTATCTGAATCTAAAATTGCACCACTACTAGCTATGTTATGAACTCAATGTGTGAGTTGTTCGGGTCTCCAAAGAATTATTAGATTTGAGTTGTTTAATACATCAGATATATCTGACCTGGTAACGGCACTACTATCGCCATGTCCAATAATACGCGAAGTAGGAAAAGTAGCAGAGGATGATCGGTTTATGAATTACAATATGCTAATGATTCTAAAAATGCAAGTGATACAAGTGAGGCTCTAGTAAATAGTGAAGGTGATATTTATATCCAAACAAGTAAGGGAACGTGGATTAGTAATTCTACTGGCGGTATTTGAAAGAAATTATTCTTCTGAGGAATATATACCTAGTAACATCCAGTTATTTAAATATACTAATGGAGAATATAGTCTTTTTAGTACAGTGCAAACTATTGCAGAACATTGTATGAGTATAAATATTTCAAAAGCTAAAGATGACATAAATGGAGTCTTTGTATCAGGCATTATGGGTATGCACAGCGGATCGCAGTCTCTTTATATAATTAAAGATGGAGAACTTACTCCAGCAATAGATGATATATATTCAATCTATCCTTCTAAAATTAAAGATATTGATGGAGATGGGTTACTAGAACTCTCTTCTTTAAAAAGGGATCCTAATGATCCAGATTCTAGCAATGCAACGTGTTCTAAAATATTAACATGGTATAAATGGGATGGTGCAAGTGGTTTAACTACAGTAGAAAGTGGAGAAGCAAATTAGTGAATCTGCCGCATTTAACCATAGGTACTATCATATTAGCAACTATAATAGGTATTATTTACGGTTCATTTAATATATTTATGGTACTTCAACTTTGTGCAAAAGGTATCGTAGGTATGGAGGAAATATGTATAATATCATTATTTACTTTTGAATATATCAATTAGGGAGCCTATTATCATACCACTAAACGTCCATATAAAAACATTTTCAAGCGAAGCACCTATCATAAGCCCCAAAATCAATCCAATGCATGAAAATTTAGTATTAGAGATATGCTTTTTTTTCTTCGACAAGTATTACACCTCCAATGTAATATAACATTCTACAGTTGCGACTTATAAACTAAAAATATTATATTATTAAACACCATATAATGAGGATGCGTTTTAACTATAAAAATTAATCTTTAAGATTTAATTTAAAGCAATTTAAAACAATTTACAACTAATTATAGCAAATTATAGCAAAATATGATATGATTAATTTGAAAACAAAGTAAGCATTTTATATTATTGTAATATGAAATCAATTATAACAAAAATTAAAAGATATAAGTTCAATAAAAATTAACCCTACAATTTATCGATATATGATGCAAAATATATAAGTGAAATTGACAATGGTGAAATTCATATTTATGTAGGAATACCCTCTAACAAAAACCTCTAACAAAATTTAGTTAGTGTGCATTAATGGTGGCGCATTTGCATTAATTGGGGCTGTAATGGCCGGCGGAGGGGCTTTTACTAAAGCCGCACACAAAACTCCGTGGGTATTTATTAATTTTATGTAAAAATAAACAAACTTAAAAAAATATATGGTAGATGTGTTGGAAAATATATTGGAAAAGCAATTGTAGATTGGTCATGTAACCTTACACCAACAATTTGGAAGTATAACAATACTCATTATGAAAATTTAATTTAGTGATTAACAATACATATAACCAAATGTTTTCGTAAAAAAATTGCTAACTTTCAAGAGTTAGTAATTTTTTTAATTAAAACAAAATCTAAATCAATTTCTATTGTTATTGTGCTCCTAGCTCTGAAATCATTAAAAGCACAACTGACGAAGATATTAAATATCTACAGAAGTGCTTAAATTAGCTTTGTGTATTAAAATATAAAGCTTTATACTATATAACATGTAATTGGTCTTGCATAATGTAATAAAACTATAAAAATATAACATTGTTTATTAGGAGTGTGTGTATATGATAAAAAAAACAGTCCCCTTAATTTTCAGATTATCCTTAATTACAATTGTATTCAATATTTTATTAATTATAGACTTTGTTATTAAGAACTATGCAGGTAATAATGATTTTAGTTCTTTAGTACTAGTCCTCACTTTAGCTTCTGCACAACTAATATTTCTTTGTCGTTCAGTTTATAAAAATCATGTTACAAATGGTAAAAAAAGTATTAAAAAATTAACTAATATAATCTTATTTATTAATTGGTTAGACTTGATGTTTGTAGTTTTTGCTTTTATAGAAGGTATAAATGCACAGCAAAATCCCTTTACCAATATCAATGTGATTATTCCATGGACAATCATTACCGTGGTAGTTATTTCAATAAGATATATTCACTTTAAGCAAGAAAAATAGTTGCAAGGTTTTTATATTTGCAAATAAAATTCAATTAAATAGTAAAGAAAGATAACAAATTTGATTTTATTTTATTATAAATTCAAAAATTGAATACACCAAAGCAAGTATCGCAACCAATAAATGACCTTTAGCAACCTCTTTATTTTTCTTCCGATACTGAATGGCTTGAATTAACATTGACACACCCAACAATGGAACAAATACATCTGTTTCAATTTTCCAAACACCTAAAATCTGCGTACATACAAATATTATTATACTTATAGAACAAACATTGCTAAGTACAGAAAGCACTTTTTCATCTGTCTGTTTTTTACTCCATTGTTTTTTACGCCAGCTACCATTGCTAAGTACAGACAGCACTTTTTCATCTGTTTGTTTTTCACTCCATCTACCTCTCACTTTTCCCATTGTACCTCCAATACGATTAATTATTAATTTATTATATAAGACGTAATAAATTACAAACACGACTAACAATATATATTTAATTATATCATAATTACCATAAATTTAGTATATTTACAATTGTTTTAAAATGGATAATAGCCTCAAAGTGAAAGTAACTCAATTGGTATTGTGTTACTTTCAAAATATTAATATGCGCTTAATAATAAAGTAAGCCCATATCTAGTGATATGGGTTTACATGTGTAAATATATATGATTATGATTAATTCTCTTTTATCAAGTTTATTTATTGAAATCTTTTTTCTGCTGCTTTTATTGCTTCAACACCTGTTTTACATAAAGGATTGATACCTTTAACAATAGTTACTATTACCAATGCTTCTACTAATTCTTCCATTGTTAAACAACCTATAAGTACTTATTTCAAAGTTTACTATTTATCGCTTAAAGAAAATCTTAGCTGGTTTTCTACTTGGAGAAGGCAATTGTACCTTTGGATAACCGACTATTAAGGAACTCACTAAATTGTAGTTAGCAGGTATTTTGTATTTTAACTTAAATTCTTCTGTACCACAGACATGCTCAGCAAATCCAATCCAACAGGTACCTAATTCATATTCCATAGCAGCATTCATAATATTACCAGCTGCTAAAGTGCAGTCATAGACATTCCAGTGCGAGTCAGTATCACCATATATAAGTATTAAACATGGTGCATTATAGAAGGTATTAAACTTTTCATTATTAAGCCAGCTCTCATATTGTTTAAAATATGGGTGTTTTTCAAAATTTTTTAACAAATATTTTTTTGTTTCATCTGATATTTTCTTCATTTCATTTTTATCAGTAATAACTACAAAACCCCAAGATTCATTTCCGGAACCGGTAGCAGCTTTTGTTCCAAGCGCTATTAACTCATCAATTACATCTGATTTTACTTCCTGATCTGTAAACATTCTTATGCTTCTTCTATTATTAATACAATCACAAATATTCATATATATCTCCATTTCTATATTATTTTTATAACTTGTAGCCTTTTATTAAATGATTTCACACATATCCTATTCTATAGGATAGAAAGTTTTTAGGTGAAAAAGAAATACTCAATTATTTACACTATTGTATCACGAAAAAAAATTAATTGCATTTATGTTACATTCAGCTACCCTGTTACTACCCCTAACGCATTCATCTTATTTATCTCACGATATATAAAAGCTAAAGATATCATTGCAGTAAAAAAATCGGATAATGGAACGGATACAAAGATACCAGTAACTTTAAAAAATATTGGAATAATCAGCATTAATGGTATTAAAAATAAACATGGTTTCATTATTGATAAAAATAATGCTGGTTTAGATTCACCGATATACTGAAAGAAACTTGCAACAATTACTTGAACTCCTACCAAAGGGCTCATTATTAGTATTACTCTTAAAATAGGAACAGTTAGTGATATCAAAGCATTATCAGATGTAAAAGCACCTGCAATTTTATTTGTAAAACTAAAAATTATAATTAAAAATCCTAATGAAATCGCAACTGATGTTAAAATACCCAATTTTAAACTTTGTTTTACCCTATGAAATTTCTTAGCACCATAATTAAATCCAATGATTGGTTGAAGCGCTTGTCTAATTCCATATATAGGAACAGTAATAAATGCAAATACACGATTATATATACCAAATGCTGAAAGATATAAATCAGATCCTCCATAAATTCTCAATGAGTTGTTTAATACTATGGAAAGAACTCCATAGCCCAGTTGAGTCATAAATGTTGATAATCCTAAAGAAATTGCTTCCTTCAATAATTTTATATTAATTGTTAAATGTTTAACTTTAACTCCTAAAGTTTTACTATTAAGTCCTATGTATACCAGTAAAAATATAAAGCATATCATTTGGGAAATATCTGTTGCAATGGCAGCTCCTTTTATTCCGTATTTAACCTTAATAGGCGGAATTCTCCCATCCTCTACAGGTGGGGGATGGACAGCCTTTATTATTTTAGGTTAGATACATAAAATAATAAA
>NZ_JAHLDM010000010.1:0-156968 GCF_018861295.1 Clostridium estertheticum
CTAGGTAATGTTCCGCGATAGCTCAACGGTGGAGCGCTCGGCTGTTAACCGATAGGTTGAAGGTTCAAATCCTTTTCGCGGAGCCATTTTTATAATGTAATAATATGTTTAAGATATACAAAAGCTAATTATTAGCTTTTTTTATTTTGTAGAGAATTATAGGATTAAGTTAATAAACAAATATTATATTAAGTGTGTATAATAAATATGAGTGTTATTAGTAATTTATATTTATTTATAATATGTAGTTAAGTACCAATAATTTTATATTATAGGTACTTTTATTTTTTATAATAAATACGGATATTTTACCTGAAATTACAGAACCTAATGTTAAGAACAGTAAAGAGGGGGAAATGAAATGTCTGAATATAGATTAGATATTCCTGGGAATATTAATTTAAGTGATTATAGTAGCATTCATGATTATATGGGAATAATTTCACAAAATGATAGATTTACAATTACTTCAAGAATGAAAAACTCTGAGGAAATGAAAATACTCTGTGAAATGTTAGAAAATAATAGTTTTACTATAGTGACTCAAGGAGATATGCAAAATGGTGAATACTATATTACTTCGCAAAAAGAAAGATAGTTATGAAGTTACAATATTTTCAATAAGATAGGCGGATGTTCTAAAGAGGCTTACTATAAAGTCTTGAATGTCATTAAATTGAGTGATATATTATAATAATAAATAATACATTTTAAAATATTCATTGGGAGGGGAATTGAAATGAAAAATACATTATTTAATATAAATAGGAAAAATCTTTGGGGAAGCTTAGAAGAAAATTCAATAACATTAATATTTGCAGGTGAAGCACCATATAAATCAGCAGATGAAAAATATGCATTTACTCCAAATAGAAATTTTTATTATTTAACAGGTGTTGATAAAGATAAAATGATTTTAATGATAGTAAAAATAAAGGGCAAGGCTGAAGAGACATTATTTGTAGAGAGAAATAACCCAGTATTGGCTAGGTGGGTAGGAGAGAAAATGTCTAAAGCTGAGGCAAAAGAAATCTCTGGTATACAAAATATTGAATTTGTAGAGAATTTTGAAAATTTATTTAACGCAATTTTAGAGAAAACGAAAATTGAAAATTTATATTTGGATCTTGAAAGACAAGAGTTTGATATATCAATGTCTACACCACAAAGGTTTGCAAAAGTTGTAACGAAAAGATACCCTTATTTAAAGGTACAAAACATATACCATGAAATAGCGAGTCTTAGACTTATTAAATCAGAGGAAGAAATAAAGTTAATAAGGAAAGCTATAGATATTACAGACATGGGTATAAAACAACTAATGAAAAATGCGAAAGTTGGTATTAAAGAATATAAATTAGAGGCTTACTTTGATTTTTCATTGAAAAGTGACGGTGTAACAGATTATGCTTTTCATACCATTGCAGCATGTGGTAAGAATGCAACTATACTTCATTATGTAAAAAATGATAGTGAGATTCAGGATGGTGAATTAGTTTTGTTTGATTTGGGGGCTCAGTATAAATATTACAATGCGGATATAAGCCGTACATTCCCTGTTAATGGGAAATATACAGAAAGACAAAAACAAGTTTATAATGTAGTATTAAAAGCGCAGGAAGCAGTAATAGCAATTGCAAAACCTGGTATATTGTTCTCAGTTTTAAATGAAACGGCTAAAGAGGTACTTGCAGCTGGATGTATAGAGTTAGGTCTTATTAAAGAACCGAGTGAACTATCTAAGTATTATTTCCATGGGGTAAGTCATTATTTAGGATTAGATACTCATGATGTAGGAAACCGTGACATAAAATTGAAACCTGGTATGGTATGTACTAATGAACCGGGACTTTATATAGAAGAAGAGAATATCGGAATTAGAATAGAGGATGATATACTAATCACAAAAGATGGGTGTGAAAATCTTTCAAAACAAATAATTAAGACTGTAGATGAAATTGAAGCATTTATGGCTAAGTAAATTTATATAAATAATTAAATGTGAATAAGTAGTAATTCTAGAATTACTACTTATTTTTAGCGTTAATAAATAATGCGTTATAACCATGCAATAATATTACTAGGTAGGTAATTCTTATTTTAAAATATTTACATATTATTAATATATTATGAATGAAAATGTAAAAAAAACCATTACGAAAATTATAATAGAAACAAGGTATAAAAATAGTTTTATAGAATAGTAAATATATGGAATAAAACAACTGGGAAGTTATATGTATTTATGAGGGTGTAAGAAAAGATTAAAATTAAATTAAATTAGGAGGAACGAAATGATTAAAAATAAGAATAATATTGTAGAGCTATTAGGTAAAATTAAAAGGTTCACATATTTTAAAGATAATTCAGAAATAGACGTAGTTTTAAAAGAGAGTGAAAAAATTAACATTAGATGTTATGATGATAAATGTATAATCATTAATTTTTTAGATTATGAAACGGGTATTTCTATGCTGTATAAAGATAGAAAATATATTAATATGGAAATCTCTTAATGAGTTTGCGTATTAAAAAATACATTTTAATAAGGATATGCTTAAAGTATTTTAGTATAGAATATTTTAAGCATGTCCTTTTTTATTAAATAATTACGTAATGCTATTATATCATGCAATAATTAGGATAAAATTGGGCATAATTAAAATAATAAGAAAATTTATTGCAAGTGAGGTGTTTGAACATGATGTTCAATAAATTTACAGAAAGAGCACAAAAGGTTTTAGTATATGCTCAAGAGGAAGCACAACAATTAAAGCATGGTTATGTAGGAACAGAACATATACTGTTAGGAATTTTAAAGGAACAAGATGGTGTATGTAAAAAGTCATTAAATAATATGAAAATTACGTCGGTCGAGGTAAAAAAATTAGTAATAGAGTATGAAGGTGAAGGCGACGTAGAAATGCGCAGAAATGAGATACCTTTGACGCCAAGAACGAAACGCCTATTAGAACTAAGTTTAATTGAAGCAAGAAATTTAAATCACAATTATATTAGTCCAGAACACATTTTACTTGCATTGATTAAAGAATCAGAGGGAGTTGCATATACAATATTAGCTAACTTAGGAGCAGACTTTAATATACTAAAAAATGATATATTAAATAATTGGTGCTCTGAAGGTAATCCGAAGGGAAGTATATCAAAAGAAAAAGGAAATCACAGTACGCCGACCTTAGATCATTTCGGAAAAGATTTAACTGAAATGGCAAAAGAAGGTAAGCTTGATCCTGTTATAGGAAGAGATAATGAAACTCAAAGGCTTTTAGAAATTTTATGTAGAAGGATGAAGAATAATCCGTGCCTTATAGGGGAGCCGGGCGTAGGTAAGACTGCTATAGCAGAGGGACTTGCACAAAGAATAGCTTCTGGGAGTATCCCGGAGATTTTAAAAGATAAAAGAGTTATAACTTTAGATATATCTTCTATGGTTGCAGGTTCGAAATATAGAGGAGAGTTTGAGGAAAGGCTTAAAAAGGTTATGAAAGAAATAGTCGTCGCAGGAAATATTATTATATTTATAGACGAAATTCATACTATAATTGGGGCAGGTGGAGCTGAGGGGGCTATTGATGCATCTAATATATTAAAACCATCACTTGCTCGTGGAGAAATACAATGCATAGGGGCAACAACTATAGACGAATATAGAAAGCACATTGAAAAAGATGCGGCACTTGAGAGAAGATTTCAACCTATTATTGTAGGAGAGCCAAGTAAACAAGAAGCTGTTGAAATATTAAAAGGATTAAGGGATAAGTATGAAGCACATCATAGAGTTAAGATCACCGATAGCGCAATAGAGGCCGCTGTTAATTTGTCCCATAGGTATATTGCGGATAGATATTTACCTGATAAAGCAATAGATCTTATAGATGAGGCGGGGGCAAAGGTTAGGATTCGAAATTTGACCGCTCCGCCAAATCTTAAAAATTTAGAAGATGAAATAGATAAAATTTCTAAAGAAAAATTGGATGCTATATCAGTACAGGATTTCGAAAAGGCGGCTAAAATAAGAGACACCGAAAGAAAGTTAAAGGAGAAATTATATAATTCTAAAAACAGTTGGAAAACACAAAATCAAGCGGATGAACTAATAGTTTCAGAACTCGAAATTGCTAATATTGTATCAAAATGGATTAATATTCCAATAGAAAAATTGACGCAAAAGGAATCAGAAAAATTATTAAAATTGGAGAAGTTACTACATGCGAGAGTGATAGGTCAATATGAAGCAGTTAAATCTATTTCAAGTGCAATAAGACGTGCAAGAGTAGGGTTAAAAGATCCCAAAAGACCAATAGGTTCTTTTATATTTTTAGGGCCGACTGGTGTAGGGAAAACAGAATTATCTAAAGCACTAGCTGAGGCTATGTTTGGTGATGAAAATAACATGATAAGAATAGATATGTCAGAATATATGGATAAGCATACAGTTTCGAGGCTTATGGGTTCACCTCCAGGATATGTTGGATTTGATGAAGGTGGACAACTAACAGAAAAAGTGAGAAGAAACCCATATTCAGTCATTCTTTTCGATGAAATTGAAAAAGCTCATCCAGATGTAGTTAATATTTTATTGCAAATATTAGATGACGGAAGGTTAACCGATGGAAAAGGTAAAACAATAGACTTTAAAAATACAGTAATTATAATGACATCTAACGTAGGGGCGTCTGCTCTTAAAAAGCAAAAGTCGCTAGGATTTGATATAAAGGAAAATGGCGTGAGTTCTGAATATGAAAAGATGAAAGAAAATATAATGGAAGAGCTAAAAGTTTCATTTAGACCAGAGTTTTTAAATAGAATAGATGATATTATTGTATTTCATTCACTAGAACAGGATGATTTATGTAAAATAGTAGAGTTAATGCTTAAAGTTGTGAAGGGACGTCTTGAAGATCTTAAAATTAATATTAGTTTTGATGATGAAACTAAGAAGCATTTGGCTAAGGCAGGATTTAATAGAAATTATGGAGCAAGACCATTAAGGCGAGAAATAACTAAAGTTGTGGAAGATAAATTATCTGAAGAAATACTGATGGGGAATATTAATAAAGGTGATAATATAAGTGTTGTTATGGAAAATGGTGAATTGATTTTTAAAATTTTACATATTTAATATTGTTTATATACATTAAAAAGTATATAATTAAAATGTAATATTTTTTTGTAAACCACTCTAGAGTGGTTTTTTAATTTATAGAAAATATAGAATTCATTTTAATATATAACTTTAATTTATAATTTATTAAGTAGGGAGAAAAGGATGAGAGAAGAGAAAAGTAAGGAACTTATGAGTATATTGAAAATGCTGGCACCTGGTACTTCGCTTAGAGAAGGTCTTGAAAATATTCTTAGAGCTAAAACTGGTGGACTTATTGTTTTAGGAAATGGTAAGGAAATATTAGATATTGTAGATGGTGGATTTGGAATAAATGCGGACTATAGTCCTGCTTATATATATGAATTAGCAAAGATGGATGGAGCTATAGTAATAAGTAGCGATTTGAAAAAAATATTATATGCTAATACTCAACTTATGCCAAGCTCCACAATACCAACTTATGAAACTGGAACAAGACATAGAACTGCGCAAAGAATAGCTAAACAAACAGGGTACGTTGTTGTTGCAATATCACAAAGAAGAACTATTATAACTGTTTATAAGGATGATATAAAATATGTGTTAAGAGATAGTAGTATTATTTTAGCAAAAGCGAATCAAGCTATCCAAACATTAGAGAAATATGTTTCAGTGCTTGAGCGAGTAGTAAGTAATTTAAATCTTTTAGAATTTCAAGATTTAGCTACATTGTTTGATGTACTATCAGCAATACAAAGGACAGAGATGGTTATGAGAATAGTTGGAGAAATAGAAAGGCATATATGTGAACTAGGCAATGAGGGTAGGCTAATTTCAATGCAACTAAATGAATTAATTAGAAGTGTTGAGGAAGATGGAATATTATTAATAAGAGATTATTGTCAAAGTGGTATGGATTATACCCAGATGTATAGACAAATAGAAAATATGACTTCAGCTGAACTAATAGATTTAGAGTTTATATCTAGAATTATTGGATATGTAGGGGTTCCTTTAGTTGATACTTTAATTTCTCCAAGAGGATATAGGATGCTAAATAAAATACCTAGAATACCTGTAAATGTTATTGAAAATCTAGTTAAGCACTTTAGAGAATTAAAAGCAACAATGGAAGCTTCTTATGAACAGCTTGATAGCGTAGAGGGAATTGGGGAAGCAAGAGCCAAAGCTATTAAAAACGGATTAAGAAGGTTGAAAGAGCAATTTATGCTAGACAAGCAAATTTAGCACAAAATAAGGTATAACTTATCTTGTGCAATATTTGCTAGCGCATGGTATATTTACCAAGGGTGCTAATTTTGTCGTATTCTTTTAAAAGAATGTCATATAAATTCAAACCTAAAATATTACATAATGAAGTAATATAAAAAAGATTGTTACCAAGTTCTTTTTCTAAAACTTCCCTACAGTTTTCACATAGAGCACCTTGCACCGGAGAATGAGAAGCAGCGGGGGTATCTAAATTTAAATCGTCTATATTAGGTGGCGTGTATATGGTTTTTTCTTCTAACTTAATACAGCCACAATTGGTAACAGATTTTGCAACAGCCCTATTGACTCTAGCGTCAGATTCTTGAAGTTTAGTAATTACATCTAAAACACTTCTATGCCGTAATAGGGATTCATCTACAGAATTTTGAAAATTATCAAATATACAATCTTTCATTAAGTTCAACTCCTTGTAAAAATTTAATTAGCTACATTATAGGATTCACATTACGGTTTTGTCAATAAACTAAGTACGCATTTCACCTTATGAATATATAATAAATCAATAGGAGTTTTATTAATAGGGGGAATGGTATGTTAAATATTGGTGAGAAAATATTTATATCAGATTATGGTGCTGGATATGTAAAGGATATATATGACGAAGAATCATCTAATATAGAATGTAAATATGTAAATATATATCTTTTATTAGATAACATGAATTTTATGATTCCAATAAATAAAATTGAAAATTATAGAGTAAGGGGAATTTTAAATAAAGTAGAATTAGAGGATATTTTAAATACAATAGCGAGTGATTCAGATTTTATTGAAAGAAATTGGAACAATAGGTATAGAAGCAACAAGAAAAAAATTCAAAGTGGGAGTGCTTTGAAAATGTGTGAGGTAATTAGAGATTTATATTATTTACAAAAGAAAGATATGCTACCGCCAGGAGAGGTCAAGATTTTAGAAAGAGTTGAAGGAATGGTTGCTAGTGAAATAATGTTAGCTTTTGAACTTAACATGGAACAAGCATTATGTAAAATAAGGAGTTTAGTTTAATAAATTGTTGATTGTGTGACATATTTTATTGAAATACACTCATTTATAGTATATATTAGATAATAACGGGATATAAATTCGAATAAGTGTTAATAATTTAAGGGGAGGTGAATTTTTTTGTTAAAAAAAATTTTTAGAGGACTTTTTACAATCATAGGATTAATTTTAGGGTATCTAATAGGTGAGATGCTTCTAAGCACAAGCTATTTAGCGGGGTTTAGTTATTTTAAAGAGGGTACAATTCAAGGAATAATATTCATCATTTTTTCTACTTTGATTGTTGGGGTTATTTTATTTTTGATATCTCCTATACTAGTGTCTTTTATAATGAAATTCATGGAGTATGTAGTGAAAAGCACACAGAAAATGCCAACGTCACAAATTGTTTTTGGTACAGGAGGAGCGATAATAGGGCTTGTAATTGCATCTTTGTTTTCAGGGTTATTTAATTATAAATCACCTTTATGGACTATTATTGTAATTATTTTTACAGTTATAATGATAGCTTTAGGAGCAGATATTTGTGCTAGAAAAAGAGATGAAATATTAGCTTTCTTTACAAGTATCAAAAAAAGCAACGGGTTTAAAGATAAAAAAATCAAGGGGTTTACTAATGAAAATCCAAAAGTATTAGATACATCGGTAATAATTGATGGCAGAATATTTGATATTTGTCAAACTGGTTTTGTTGAAGGTCCACTCGTAATACCAACGTTTGTATTAGAGGAACTTAGGCATATTGCTGATTCATCAGATGGGCTTAAGAGGAATAGAGGAAGACGAGGACTAGATATACTAAATAAAATACAAAAGGAATTAAATATTGAGGTTGAGATTTGGGAAAAAGATTTTCCAGACATTGCAGAAGTAGATAGTAAATTACTCAAATTAGCTCAGGTTTTGAACGGCAAAGTAATTACAAACGATTTCAACCTTAATAAGGTAGCTGAATTTCAGGGAGTTCCGGTTTTAAATATTAATGAACTTGCAAACGCAGTAAAACCAGTAGTACTTCCGGGGGAAGAAATGAAAATCCAAGTTATGAAAGATGGAAAAGAATCAGGGCAAGGAATAGCTTATTTAGATGATGGAACAATGATTGTTGTTGAAGGTGGACGAAAGTATATTGGTGAGAATATAGTTGTTATTGTAACATCAGTACTCCAGACGGCTGCAGGTAGAATGATTTTTGCTAAAAATAAAGATTCTTTAGTGAAAAGTTAGTTTTAAGATGTAAGTGAGGATTTTTATGGGTAGAAACTGCGCCATAATTTTGGCGGCGGGTAAAGGAAAAAGGATGGGAAAATCTATTAATAAGCAGTATCTAAATATTAAAGGATACCCAATTTTATACTATACTTTGGAGGCTTTTTCAAAAAGCAACTTTATAGATGAAATTATAGTAGTTGCTGCAGAAGCTGAAGTAGATTATTGTAATAAACAAATAATTAAAAAATATAACTTTTCAAAGGTGAAAAGTGTTGTTAGCGGTGGTAAAGAAAGACAATATTCAGTTTTAAATGGTCTAAAGGCTGTAACAAATTGCGAGATTGTACTTATTCATGATGGGGCTAGACCTTTTGTTAACGAAGATATTATTAGAAATGCTATTATTTATGCTGATTTATATGGAGCGGCAGCTTGTGGAGTACAACCTAAAGATACTATTAAGATTAAAGATTCTTCTGGGTTTTCTATAAAAACACTTAAGAGAGAGATGCTTTTTTGTGTTCAAACCCCACAAGCTTTTAGGTATAATCTTATATTAGAATGCCACAAAAAAATTATTAGTGAGGGTATTAAAGTAACTGATGATACGATGGTGGTCGAAGAATATGGTAATAAAGTATACCTTTACGAAGGTAGTTACGATAATATAAAGGTTACAACACCAGAAGATTTAGATATAGCTATGCAAATATTGCAAAGAAACTACTGTTGACATTATCGGATATAATGTGTATATTTATTAGTAACTATAAAATGTCACACATAAATTAAATATTAAGTAATGATGAAGAATAGTAGAAACCAATTTACAGAGAGAAAATACTAGGTTGAGAGATTTTCAAAGGTTTTGAACCTGCTTTGGAGCTGTAGCGAAACTACCGGTAATATATACCGTTAACAAATAAGTACAAATTTAGGTGGTACCGCGATGAAATTCGCCCTAAAACAGGGTGGATTTTTATTTTTTTTGTCGTTTTTATTTTAAATTTGATATATGTAAAAAGTAAATCGAAAATAGGAATGTCTAATATTAAAAAGGAGACTAATCATGGAATTTAATATGCTAAAAGGCAAATTTACAGTGGCGCAAGTTAGGCAGTTAAATCCACTAGTGCTTGCAATAGTTGGAGATGCAATTTATGAGGTATTTATCAGATCCTACCTTGTAGAAAAAAATAGAGATATGAATGCACATAAAATTCACGTTAAGGCGGTTTCGTATGTAAAAGCGCATGCACAAAGTGAGTATATGAAAAATTTAATAGCAGATTTAGACGAAGAGGAACTTGGAATTTTTAAAAGAGCTAGAAATTCTAAAAGTGGCACAACACCTAAAAATGCGGATTTAAATGAATATAAGTGGGCTACAGGCTTTGAAGCTTTAGTAGGTTTTTTATACTTAAGTGAAAAGAATGAAAGATTAAACGACATATTCGAGAAAATTATAAATCTTGATTTAGGAGATGAGTAATTATGCTTAAGGTTAAATTAATAGAACATACACCGAATCCAGAAAAAATTATAGCAGCAGCAGCTAAACTTTGTTATAGTCAAGTAGGAATTGATGAAATATTAGAAAATTTAGATGAACAAAAAACAAATAAATTTATAAAAACATTAATGACTTATGGACATCATTCACCAATAGAACATGTAAGCTTTACTTTTGCAGTTGAGGGGATATCTAGAAGCTTAACACATCAATTAGTTAGACATAGGGTAGCATCATATTCTCAACAGAGTCAGAGATATGTACAACTTAAACAATTTGAATACATAATTCCACCTAATATTGAGAAAGATGAGCAGGCAAAGGAAATTTTCATACAATCCATGAAGCGTGTTCAAGAGGAGTACAATAAGTTAGTTGAGATATTGTCTAAGAATGAATTAACAAACTTTATAGAGGAATATTTAAGGGCTGAAAAGCTTACAAATGTTGAAGAAATTGAAAAAAAACAATATTTAATTCTTAAAAATAAAGCGGAGAAAAAAGCCATCGAAGACGCACGGTATGTATTCCCAAATGCTTGTGAGACTAAAATAATAGCTACTATGAATGCTAGAGAATTAATGCATTTCTTTAATCAGAGATGTTGCACAAGAGCTCAGTGGGAAATACGCAAAATGGCCAAAACAATGCTGATGCAAGCTAGAGAAGTAGCACCATCACTTTTTAGATATGCAGGACCAAGTTGCGTTAGTGGACAATGTCCTGAGGGTAAAATGTGTTGTGGAAAGACTACGGAAGTAAGAAAAGAATACGAGATGAAATAGATGGAATGGAGAGGAATTTAAAATGAGTGACAATAAAAAATATCAAGGAAATAAAGGTAGTAATGGATTTGCAAGTAGTAGAGAAGAAAGACCAGGCTTTGCATCTAAGAGAGTGAGGACTAGTGAAAAAAGTGCTAAAGTAACTAGAGGATTTGCAGGTGGCAAGGAAGATAAAAGTGGAGCAATGCCTAGAAGAAATAGAACGGGCGATCATGGTGTTAAGGAAAGTAGAGAATTTACAGGTAATAAAGAAGATAAAAGCAAAGTAATAAATAGAAAAACTAGGCAAAATGAAGAGAATGTAGTAGCAAATAATAAGGGGAATAGAGTGAAATCTGAAATAAGCTCTAAGAATGGCAATACAGGCGGAGAAATTGAGCTTAAGATTATTAGAGAAGATTTAATTGAAGGAAGAAATGCAGTTATAGAAGCATTAAAATCAGATAGAACTGTAGAGTATATTCTTATTGCTAAAGGTGATATGGTAGGATCTATAAGCGTGGTATTAGCATTGGCTAAAGAAAAGGGAATTGTTACAAAAGAAGTAGATAGAAGAAAGCTAGATGAGATGTCACAAACTTCATCACATCAAGGGGTTATTGCTGTAGTAACACCATACAAATATTTTGAAATAAATGATATATTTAAATATGCAGAGGAAAAAGGAGAAAAGCCTTTTATAATTATATTAGATGAAATTGAAGATCCACACAATTTTGGGTCTATAATACGAACCGCAGAGGTATGTGGAGCTCATGGAATAATAATACCTAAGAGAAAAAATGTAGGAGCTACGCCTACGGTGTATAAAACATCTGCTGGTGCAATTGAACACGTAAAAATAGCAAAAGTAACTAACATAAATGTAGCCATAGAAGAAATAAAAAAACGTGGAGTGTGGGTTTACGGTGCCGATATGGATGGAGAAGATTATATTTTCAATACGGATTTAACAGGATCTGTAGCTCTTGTAATTGGAAGTGAAGGTAGAGGCATCGCAAAACTTACAAAAGAAAAATGTGACGTTCTAGTGAAAATACCAATGGTAGGAAAAATAACATCTTTAAATGCTTCTGTTGCAGCTGGCATAGTAATGTATGAAATTATGAAACAAAAAATTAGATGAGGTAAAAAGTGAGAACACTTTTCGTTGATGGATATAATGTTATTAATAGTTGGCCAAGTCTCAAAAAGGTTAAAGAATATAGTTATGAATCTTCAAGGGTTCAGCTTGTAGGTATCCTCCAAAACTATGTAGCATTCAAGGGCTATAAAATGGTTATAGTCTTTGATGCACAATTAGTTAAGGGTAGTATTCAAAAAAAAGAGAGACAAGGGAACTTAGTTGTGGTTTTTACAAAAGAGGGTGAAACAGCAGATAATTATATTGAAAAAATGGTTAACAACATAGGACGAAACACTGAAGTTTGTGTAATTACATCTGACTCCTTAGAACAACAGATTACATTCCAAAGAGGAGCTACAAGGATGTCTTCAATTGAATTTTATCATGAAGTAGTCAATACACAGAGGAAGATTGAAATAGAGATTGAAAAAAAATATTTGGAAAAAAGAAATTGGTTAGAAGAGAGAATAGATGAAAAAACATTGGAAAAACTTGAGAAAATGAGAAGGAGTCGTTGAATTTTCTTGACTATATAAATTGCTCTGAGGTATAATCATTTATATGACACATGGTTGGTGTGGAGGGGATATTTGTTGGAAAAAATCATTAAAGCTAGTGTGAATACTTCAAGCTTTGAAGAAAGATTGGATGAGGAAGTTGTTATTGAGGCACAAATTAGCAATGTTCGTGCACAAGAATATTTAATAAATAAATACAAAAATTTTGTTAAGGCAAAGGCTAAGTCTTATTTTTTGATTGGTGCCGATAAAGAAGATATTTACCAGGAAGGAATGATAGGTCTCTATAAGGCTATTAGAGATTTTAAGGCAGATAGATTATCTTCTTTTAGGGCTTTTGCAGAAATTTGTGTTACTAGGCAGATAATTACAGCAATAAAAACAGCCACTCGTCAAAAACACATTCCCCTTAATACATATATATCCTTAAATAAACCAATATATGACGAGGAATCAGACAGAACATTATTGGATGTGTTATCAGGTGCTAAAATTACTGATCCAGAAGAGTTGGTTATAAGTCGTGAGGAAGTAATAAGTATTCAAAATGAAATTGGTGAAGTCTTATCGGAACTTGAGATGGAGGTGCTTATGTCATACCTAGATGGTAAATCTTATCAAGAAATTGCTTGTGATTTAGATAGGCATGCAAAGTCCATTGATAATGCTTTGCAAAGAGTTAAAAGGAAATTAGAAAAATGTCTAAGTAAAAGGTAAAAATGTATTGACAAAAAAAACAAACAATAGTAAAATTAATAACTGGTGTATAGCTTTAAGTTGTACTTCAGCGGGAGTAGCTCAGTGGTAGAGCACCAGCTTCCCAAGTTGGGTGTCGCGGGTTCAAGCCCCGTTTCCCGCTCCAAAATTAAATGCCCATATAGCTCAGTCGGAAGAGCGTCACCTTGGTAAGGTGGAGGTCACCGGTTCAATCCCGGTTATGGGCTCCATAGCTATTAAGGTCATGCAGTACACTAGGATGAGTTTACGAACAAAAAACGGTATTATTTAAACAAGGAGGAATACAAAATGGCAAAGGCAAAGTTTGAAAGAACCAAACCACATGTAAACATAGGAACAATAGGGCACGTAGATCACGGCAAGACAACATTAACAGCTGCAATAACTGCTGTACTTGCAACTAAAGGATTAGCAGAAGTATCAAGATTTGACCAAATTGATAAAGCACCAGAGGAAAGAGAAAGAGGAATAACAATTAATACATCACATGTTGAATATGAAACAGAAAATAGACATTATGCACATGTTGATTGCCCAGGACATGCAGATTATGTAAAGAACATGATTACAGGAGCAGCACAAATGGATGGAGCAATCCTAGTTGTTAGTGCAGCAGATGGTCCAATGCCTCAAACAAGAGAGCATATATTACTTGCAAGCAGAGTTGGAGTAGGCTATATAGTAGTATTCTTAAACAAAGCAGATATGGTAGATGATCCAGAATTATTAGAACTTGTTGAAATGGAAGTAAGAGAACTATTAAGTGAGTATGACTTCCCAGGTGATGATATTCCAATTGTAACAGGATCAGCATTAAAAGCATTAGAAAATCCAACAGATCCAGAAGCAACAAAATGCATATATGAATTAATGGAAGCTGTAGATACTTACATCCCAACACCTGAAAGAGCAACAGATAAAGCATTCTTAATGCCAGTAGAAGATGTATTCACAATCACAGGTAGAGGAACAGTTGCTACAGGAAGAGTTGAAACTGGGATACTTAAGGTTGGAGAAGAAGTAGAAATAGTTGGACTTAGCGAAGATAAGAGAAAAGTTGTATGTACAGGAGTTGAAATGTTCAGAAAACTTCTAGATCAAGCAATGGCTGGAGACAACATTGGAGCATTATTAAGAGGAGTTCAAAGAGCTGACATTCAAAGAGGTCAAGTACTTGCAAAACCAGGTTCAATACATCCACATGCAAAATTTGTAGGTCAAGTATATGTTCTTAAAAAAGAAGAAGGCGGAAGACATACACCATTCTTTGACGGATATAGACCACAATTTTATTTTAGAACAACAGATGTAACTGGATCAATAAAATTACCAGACGGAATGGAAATGGTAATGCCAGGAGATCACATAGACATGAATGTAGAATTAATCACTCAAGTAGCAATGGATGAAGGATTAAGATTTGCAATCAGAGAAGGTGGAAGAACAGTAGGTTCAGGAGTTGTTACTTCAATAGTTAAATAGTATAGAAAAGCTACAATGGTACTAGGCATAAGGTGGAAAAATGACTTATGCTTAGTCCTTAGAAAAAAATATGACGCTGAATTATTAACGGCAGGAACGTTTAATGGAAAAGTGTCCTTAACTAATTCATTGACATATGTATTAAGTTGTGATAACTTATATAAGTATAATAAAAATGCTAAAGATAGCTTAGCGCTTAATAAGCATGAGTTTTCTGAAATAGATGAAAAATCGGGAGGTGTAGATTGTGAGAGTAAAAGTAACTCTAGCTTGTAATGATTGCAAACAGAGAAATTACAATACAATGAAAAACAAAAAAAATAATCCAGACAGAATAGAAATGAAGAAATACTGTAAGTTCTGCCACAAACATACACTTCATAAAGAAACAAAATAATATAGCATAAACACAAAAACAGTGGGGATGTGAATAAGATGGCTGTTACTGGGAATGTTAAATTAAAAGAAAAACCAAACAAAAGAGGCATAGTAAATTTTTTCAAGGAACTTAAGGCAGAAACGAAAAGAATAACTTGGCCTTCAAAACAAGATGTTAAAAAAGCAACTTTTGCAGTGGCGAGTTTTACTTTACTTTTTGTAGTATTTGTAGGTTTGTTGGATTATGGGTTTAATAACCTCTATATGCTAATCTTTAAATAAGGTAAAGGAGGGAGGTAGGGGACGGAATTCTCCACCCCTTGAGCTATGGCAGATAAAGCTAAATGGTACGTTGTACATACATATTCTGGTTATGAAAATAAAGTTAAAGTTAACCTAGAAAAAGCGATCGAAAATAGAAACCTTGAAGAATATGTACATGATATTCAAGTTCCTATGGAAGAAGTAGTTGAAGTAAAGGATGGAAAACAAAAAATAACTTTAAAAAAAGTATTTCCAGGTTATGTGATGGTGAAAATGCTTATGACAGATGAATCTTGGTACATAGTTAGAAACACAAGAGGAGTAACAGGATTCGTAGGGCCGGGTTCTAAGCCGGTAGCTCTTACTGAGGATGAAGTTAGAACTATGGGGATTGCAGAAAAAACTATAGTTTCTGATTACGAAGTAGGCGAGAGCATACAGGTAACATTCGGACCATTAGAAGGATTTGTTGCTCTAATACAAGAAATTCATTTGGAAAAGCAAAAAATCAAAGCACTTATAAATATGTTTGGCAGGGAAACCCCTGTTGAGCTAGAATTTAATCAGATACAAAAATTAGACTAAGTACTAAATAAAACGAAAGTTTTATTAAGTGGGAGGATTTTTAATCCGATTACCACAATATAGGAGGTATAAATTCATGGCTAAGAAAATAACAGGGATGATAAAACTTCAACTTCCAGCAGGAAAAGCTACTCCGGCACCACCAGTTGGACCAGCACTTGGACAACATGGTGTTAATATTATGGGATTTTGTAAAGAATTCAATGCGAAAACTGCTGATCAAGCAGGCATGATAATACCAGTAGTTATAACAGTATATCAAGATAGATCTTTTAGTTTTATACTAAAGACTCCACCAGCAGCTATATTATTAAAGAAAGCAGTTGGTTTAGAAAGCGGTTCTGGTGTTCCAAACAAAACCAAAATTGCTACAGTTTCTAAAGCTAAAGTAAGAGAGATAGCAGAACTCAAGATGCCAGATTTAAATGCAGCATCAATTGAATCTGCTATGAGTATGATAGCTGGAACAGCAAGAAGTATGGGAATAGTTGTAGAAGAATAATTTTGAATTAATTACGTGGGAGGTAAAAACCGTTATTACCACGAAGGAGGATACTATTATGGGAAAAAATTACAAAGAAAGCGCTAAACTTATAGATAAAAGTGCTTTATATACACCAAAAGAAACTATGGACCTTGTAGTAAAAACATCTAAGGCTAAATTCGATGAAACAATAGAGCTTGCTATAAGTCTTGGTGTTGATCCAAGACATGCAGATCAACAAGTTAGAGGTGCAGTAGTACTTCCTTATGGAACAGGCAAAAGTGTTAAAGTCCTAGTTTTTGCTAAAGGTGATAAAGCTAAAGAAGCAGAACTTGCAGGAGCAGATTTTGTTGGAACTGATGAATTAGTTGATAAAATTCAAAAGGAAAATTGGTTTGGATTTGATATAGTTGTTGCTACTCCAGATATGATGGGTGTTGTTGGTAAATTGGGTAGAGTGTTAGGACCTAAAGGTTTAATGCCAAATCCAAAATCAGGAACAGTTACATTTGATGTTACTAAAGCAATAAATGAAATCAAAGCTGGTAAAGTTGAGTATAGAGTTGATAAAACTTCTATAATTCATGTAGCTATTGGAAAAAAATCTTTTGGAGCTGAAAAATTAATTGCTAACTTTCATGCATTAATGGAAGCAGTAGTTAAAGCTAAACCATCAGCAGCTAAAGGACAATATTTAAAATCAGTATCAGTTTCAAGTACTATGGGACCTGGAATAAAAGTAAATCAGGCTAAAGTGTTAGATTAGTATAGACAAATAGGCTTAAACATGGTATGATTTTTAAAGTAAAATAAATGATATTCCGTAGATAGTAGGTGCGAAAGCGTAAAAGACAACATACCTACCGAGGATTCCAATAAATGTGCTTGTGTACAGATATTAGGTCTCTTCGTGTCTACGGAGAGATTTTAATTTTCTTATAAAGCAGTTAAAAACTGTTAGGAGGTGGATACACAGTGTTAAGCAATAATAGACAAGTAAAAGAAGTAAAAGTGGCAGAAATAAAAGAAAAATTAGCAAAAGCTAAAGGTGTAGTACTTAGTCAGTATCAAGGTCTTAATGTAGAAGAAGATACAGAGCTAAGAAAAAACCTTAGAGAAGTTGGGGTAGAATATAAAGTATATAAAAACACTTTAGTTATTCTAGCGGCTAAGGAATTAGGAATTGAAGGTATAGATACTTATCTACAAGGATCTATTTCATTAGCATTTGGATATGAAGATGCAACTGTTGCAGCTAGAGTTTTAAAGGATTTTGCAAAAACTCATAAGAAATTAGAGCTTAAAGCAGCTTTAATCGAAGGCAAAATATTCGACAGCGCAGAAGTTAACGCGCTTGCATCAATACCATCAAGAGATGTTCTTATTGCAAAATTACTTGGAAGCTTCAAGGCTCCATTATCAAATCTTGCATACTTATTGAACTCAATTAAAGAGCAAAAGGAATCAGCACAATAATATTTTAAATATTATGTGAAGGTACATAGCTAATTAATTTAATTGTTTCAAATTATACCTTCTATGAAGGTGATTATGCCTTGTTTATAGGCAAATACAAATATATATATACATGAAAAAAATTCGGAGGTGCATTTATAATGACAAGAGAAGATATTATTCAAGCTATAAAAGATATGAGTGTTTTAGAATTAAATGAACTAGTAAAAACTTGCGAAGAGGAATTTGGCGTAAGTGCTTCAGCACCAGTTGCTGCTGCAGGAGCTGCTACAGCTGTCGCTGAAGAAAAAACTGAATTTGACGTAATTTTAAAAGCTGTAGGACCTAACAAAATTAAAGTTATTAAAGTTGTTAGAGAATTAACTGGATTAGGACTTAAAGAAGCTAAAGATATAGTTGATGGAGCTCCAAAAACTATAAAAGAAGCTGTAAGTAAAGATGATGCTGCTGCAATGAAAGCTAAACTTGAAGAAGTTGGCGGCGAAGCAGAAGTAAAATAATTTTATTATAAAACAAGGGTACTTTTATATAAGAGTGCCCTTTTTTAAAATGTTATGTTGACATAGAATTATAATTATGATAATATTGCGTAATGTAAGAAAACTAGTAATTTTATATTAAAATAAATGTAATTATTGGTTATTGTGAATTAAATTAACAAATAAGGTTATAATAATATGATAAGTGTCTGAATCCAGAAGCATAAGGTCCTAATGGAAAGTGTGTTTTTGGTTATTTTAGTTTATACAAGGGGTGAAAGCTGATGGTACATCCTGTCCAACTAGGTAAGAGAACAAGAATGAGTTTTTCAAAGATTGCAGAAGTAACTGATATGCCAAATTTAATTGAAATACAGTTAGATTCTTATGATTGGTTTTTGAAAGAGGGACTTCAAGAAGTTTTTGATGATATAAATCCTATTCAAGATTACACGGGAAATCTTGTTCTAGAGTTCGTAGGATACAAACTTGATATAGAAAATATTAAGTATACTGAAGAACAATGTAAAGAAAGAGATACAACTTACGCAGCGCCTTTAAAAGTTAAGGTTAGATTGCGTAATAATGAAACAGGTGAAATCAAGGAGCAAGAAGTCTTTATGGGAGATTTCCCACTGATGACACCACAAGGAACATTTGTTATTAACGGAGCAGAAAGAGTTATAGTAAGTCAATTGGTTAGATCACCAGGGGTTTACTACAATTATTCGGTTGATAAAACAGGCAAGAAACTATACTCTGCTACTGTAATTCCAAACAGAGGAGCATGGCTAGAGTATGAAACAGATTCTAATGATATCGTATATATTAGAATTGACAAGACTAGAAAACTGCCAATAAGTATCTTAGCAAGAGCTATGATGGATAATGGTAGTGATTTAGACTTACATCAATTATTGGGTGAAGAAGAAAGATTAAAGGCAACAATAGAAAAAGACAATACTAAAACAAGAGAAGAAGCTTTGATAGAAATATATAAGAGATTAAGACCAGGTGAACCACCTACAGTAGATAGCGCTGTATCTCTTATTGATTCATTATTCTTTGATGCGAAGAGATACGATTTGTCAAGAGTTGGTAGATATAAATTCAATAAAAAATTATCAATTAATCACAGAATCGCAAATCAAATCGCTGCTGAGAATATTGTCAACCCTACAACTGGTGAAGTTATAGTCGAAAAAGATCAAAAAATAGATAGAGAAACAGCTTTAGAAATTCAAAATCTAGGAATTAATGTAGTAGATCTTCAAGTTGAGGATAAAGTAATAAGAGTTATAGGAAATAATTTTGTTAATCTTAATAAAGTAGTTAACTTTGATATTTCTGACCTTAATATTAGGGAAATGGTTCATTATCCAACATTAAAAGAAATACTAGATAATTATAGTGATGAAGAAGAGATTAAAGAGCAAATAAAAGCAAATAAAACTAGATTGATACCAAAACATATAATTAAAGATGATATGTATGCTACAGTGAGCTACGAGTTAGGACTAACTTACGATATCGGTTATATTGATGATATTGATCATTTAGGAAATAGACGAATTAGATCTGTAGGGGAACTTTTACAGAATCAATTTAGAATAGGATTATCTAGAATGGAAAGAGTTGTTAAGGAAAGAATGACAATTCAAGACCAAGAAGGAATTACTCCTCAAGCACTTATAAACATAAGACCAGTAGCGGCAGCTATAAAAGAATTTTTTGGAAGTTCTCAACTTTCTCAATTCATGGATCAAACAAATCCATTATCAGAACTTACAAACAAAAGAAGATTATCTGCACTAGGACCAGGTGGGCTTTCTAGAGAGCGAGCTGGCTTTGAAGTTAGAGACGTTCATTACTCGCATTATGGTAGAATGTGTCCAATAGAGACGCCAGAAGGACCAAATATAGGACTTATTAATTCACTTGCAAGTTACGCTAAGGTAAATGAATATGGATTTATCGAAACACCATATAGACTTATAGATAAGAAAACATCAATAGTTACTGACAAGATTGTTTATATGACTGCAGATGAAGAAGATTCATATCTAGTAGCACAAGCAAGTGAACCAATTAGTGAAGATGGTACTTTTGTAGATGATAAGGTAACTGTAAGAAAGACAACAGAAATAATGATCGTTCCCAAAAATGAAGTTGATTTAATGGATATATCACCAAGACAGATAGTTTCTGTTGCAACTGCTATGATTCCATTTCTTGAAAATGATGATGCAAGTCGTGCACTTATGGGTTCGAACATGCAGCGTCAAGCAGTGCCATTATTAAAGTCACAATCTCCAATTGTAGCTACTGGAATAGAATATAGAGCTGCAGTAGATTCTGGTGTTCTTCCGAAAGCTAGAAATGCCGGCATAGTTGAGTACGTAAGTGCTAACGAGATTAAAGTAAGAAGAGATTCAGATAGTGGACTCGATGTTTATAAAATTCTTAAGTTTAAAAGATCCAATCAGGGTACATGTATAAATCAGAAACCTATAGTTAATAAAGGAGAAAAAGTTGAAGTAAACTCTGTTTTAGCAGATGGCCCTTCAACAGATCTTGGAGAAATAGCTTTAGGTAAGAACATCCGTATTGGGTTTGTAACTTGGGAAGGTTATAATTATGAGGATGCAATGCTAATATCTGAAGAACTTGTTCGTGATGATATATTTACTTCAGTTCATATTGAAGAATACGAATCAGAAGCAAGAGATACTAAGCTTGGACCTGAAGAAATAACTAGAGACATCCCAAATGTTGGAGAAGATGCACTTAAAGACATAGATGAGGGTGGAATAATAAGAATTGGTGCTGAGATAAGATCTGGAGATATCCTTGTTGGAAAAGTAACCCCTAAAGGAGAAACAGAGCTTACCGCAGAGGAGAGATTATTAAGAGCAATATTTGGTGAAAAAGCAAGAGAAGTAAGAGATACATCACTTAGGGTACCTCATGGCGAGGCTGGAATAATAGTCGACGTTAAGGTATTCACTAGAGAAAATGGTGATGAACTTCCACCAGGTGTAAATGAACTAGTTAGATGTTATATAGCTCAAAAAAGAAAGATATCTGTCGGCGATAAGATGGCAGGAAGACATGGTAATAAAGGAGTTATCTCAAGAGTATTACCAGTGGAAGATATGCCATTTTTACCAGATGGAAGACCGCTTCAAATATGCTTAAATCCACTAGGAGTTCCTTCTCGTATGAATATAGGTCAAGTACTTGAGGTTCATCTAGGTTGGGCAGCTAGTGAATTAGGTTGGCACATTGCAACTCCAGTATTTGATGGTGCACAAGAGGAAGAAATTGAAGCGTGCTTGATAAAAGCAGGATATGATGCAGATGGAAAAACTGATTTATATGATGGGCGTACAGGAGAAGCACTTGATAGCAGAGTTACTGTTGGATATATGTATATCTTGAAATTACATCATCTAGTAGATGATAAAATACATGCTAGATCTACAGGACCATATTCTCTAGTAACACAGCAACCATTAGGTGGTAAAGCACAGTTTGGTGGCCAAAGATTTGGAGAAATGGAAGTTTGGGCACTGGAAGCTTATGGTTCAGCTCACACGTTGCAAGAGATTCTAACAGTTAAATCTGATGATGTTGTAGGTAGAGTTAAAACATATGAAGCAATTGTTAAGGGTGAAAATATCCCAGAACCAGGTGTGCCTGAATCGTTTAAAGTTCTTATAAAAGAACTGCAAGCCTTGTGTCTTAATGTTAAAGTTCTTACTGATGATAGGGAAGAAATTAAAATTAAAGAGTCAGTAGACGATGAAATGGAAGAATTAAATCTAAATGTTAACATAGAAGGTTCAGAAGATGTAGTGCCTGAATCGCCAACTGAAGAGTACGTTGAACTTATTGATGAAGATGAAGAAGTAGATGTTGATATAAATTATGATGAAGTACCATTAGAAGATTTTGGTGAAGATTTAGAATTGAATGATTTTAATGATGAACATTAATATGAAGGGAGGCTGGACCCTTGTTTGAATTTAATAATTTTGATGCTATTCAAATAGGATTAGCATCACCGGAACAAATTAGAGAATGGTCGAAAGGTGAAGTAAAAAAACCTGAGACTATAAACTATAGAACTTTAAAACCTGAAAGAGATGGACTTTTTTGCGAGCGCATATTTGGACCAATAAAAGATTGGGAATGTCACTGCGGAAAATACAAGAGAGTAAGATATAAGGGAATAGTTTGTGATAGATGTGGTGTTGAAGTTACAAAATCAAAAGTAAGACGTGAAAGAATGGGGCATATAGAACTTGCTGCTCCAGTATCTCACATTTGGTATTTTAAAGGAATACCATCTCGTATGGGACTTATTTTAGATATGTCACCTAGATCACTAGAAAAAATTCTTTATTTTGCTTCTTATGTAGTATTGGATCCAAAAGAAACATCACTACTAAGAAAGCAAATCCTTAGTGAAAAAGAATATAGAGAAGCTATTGATAAATTTGGAAATGATAGCTTTGTTGCTGGTATGGGTGCAGAATCTGTTAAAGTACTTCTACAAGGTATAAACTTAGAGGAACTATCTAAGGAATTAAAAGAAGACTTAAAAACAAGTACCGGACAAAAAAGAATTAGAAGTATAAGAAGGCTGGATGTATCAGAGTCATTTAGAAAATCTAAAAACAAGCCTGAGTGGATTATAATTGATGTCATCCCTGTAATACCACCTGATTTAAGGCCAATGGTTCAATTGGATGGGGGAAGATTTGCTACTTCTGATTTGAATGATTTATATAGAAGAGTAATAAACAGGAATAATAGACTTAAAAAGCTTTTAGATTTGGGAGCTCCAGACATAATCGTTAGAAATGAAAAAAGAATGCTTCAAGAAGCTGTAGATGCATTAATTGATAATGGAAGACGTGGAAGACCAGTTACAGGACCAGGTAATAGGCCTTTAAAATCTTTATCTGATATGTTAAAAGGTAAACAAGGAAGATTTAGACAAAATCTACTTGGAAAACGTGTTGATTATTCTGGACGTTCGGTTATAGTTGTTGGACCAGAACTTCAAATGTATCAATGTGGACTTCCAAAGGAAATGGCTTTAGAACTATTTAAGCCTTTTGTTATGAAAAAGCTAGTTGGTAGTGGAGTTGCTCATAATATTAAGAGTGCTAAGAGAATGGTTGAGAGGGTTATGCCTCAAGTATGGGATGTATTAGAAGAAGTAATAGCTGATCATCCGGTATTATTAAATCGTGCACCTACATTGCATAGACTTGGAATTCAAGCTTTCCAACCTATATTAGTAGAGGGTAGGGCTATTAAGCTACATCCACTTGTATGTACAGCATATAACGCTGACTTTGATGGAGATCAAATGGCGGTACATGTACCATTATCTGTTGAAGCCCAAGCTGAAGCAAGGTTCTTAATGCTTGCAGCTCACAATATAATGAAACCGTCAGATGGTAAACCAGTTTGTGTACCTACTCAAGATATGGTTTTAGGAGCTTACTACTTAACTATTGATAAAGATGGTGCAAAAGGTGAGGGAAGAGCATTCTCATCACCAGATGAAGTAATGATGGCATATCAAGTAAAGGATATTGCTATTCATGCAAAAATTAAAGTTAAGGTATCTGGCGTTGTTAATGGCATTAGTGTAACTTCTGTTATAGAAACTACACCAGGAAAATTAATATTTAATGAAACTATACCTCAAGATTTAGGATTTATTGATAGAAGTATTCCTGGCAATGAACTTAACTGTGAAATAGATTTCTTAGTAAGTAAAAAGAATCTTGGTAGCATTATTGATAAATGTTACTTAAAATATGGTCCTTCAGAAACTTCTAAGATGTTAGATAAGATAAAGGCCAAAGGATATCATTACTCAACAATTGGAGCAATTACTGTTGCTACATCTGATATGCAAGTTCCAGAAGCTAAAAAAGAATTGTTAAGAGATGCTGATGAAACTGTAAATAAGATTGAGAAAATGTATAGACGAGGATTTATATCTGAGGAAGAAAGATACCAAAGAGTAATAGAAAAATGGACTAAGACCACAGAAGATGTAGCAAATGCATTAATGGATAGTTTGGATAAATTTAATCCAATATTCATGATGGCAGATTCAGGGGCCAGAGGGTCTAAGAGTCAGATTAAACAATTGGCTGGTATGAGAGGTCTGATGGCTAATCCATCAGGTAAGATAATAGAGTTACCAATTAGAGCGTCATTTAGAGATGGACTAACCGTATTAGAGTATTTCATCTCAACACATGGAGCTAGAAAAGGTAATGCAGATACAGCACTTAAGACTGCCGATTCAGGTTATCTAACAAGAAGACTTGTTGATGTATGTCAAGATGTTATAGTAAGGCACGAAGATTGTGGAACAAACGAAGGTTTTGAGGTTTCAGAGATTTGTGATGGTAGTGAGGTAATTGAACAATTAGTTGAAAGATTAACTGGGAGATATTCTGCTGAAGATATTATTCATCCAAAGACAGGCAAAGTAATAGTTCCTAAGGGTGAATATATGGACATAAATTTAGCACAAGAAGTTCAAAATTCTGGTGTTAAAAAAGTTATGATTAGATCGGTATTTACATGTAAGGCTAAAATCGGTGTTTGTGCTAAATGTTATGGAATGAATATGGCAACTTCCCAAAAAATAAATATTGGAGAAGCCGTAGGAATAATCGCAGCACAATCTATCGGAGAACCAGGAACACAACTTACAATGAGAACATTCCATACTGGTGGAGTAGCAGGGTCAGATATTACTCAGGGTCTTCCAAGGGTTGAGGAATTATTTGAAGCTAGAAAACCAAAAGGACTTGCAATAGTAAGTGATGTAACTGGTAGCGTTAAAATGGAAGATACTAAGAAAAAGAGAGTTGTAATTGTAATTGGTGATGCAGGAGAAGAATTAAGTTACGATATACCATTTGGTTCAAGATTAAAAGTTGCAAATGGTGATAGAATTGAGGCTGGAGACGAAATAATTGAGGGTTCAGTTAATCCGCATGATATTTTAAGAATCAAAGGCGTTAATGGAGTTAAAAATTATTTATCATCAGAGGTACAAAAAGTTTATAGACTTCAAGGTGTTGATATTAATGATAAGCATTTAGAGGTTGTTGTAAGACAGATGACAAGAAAAGTAAAAATTGAGGAATCTGGAGATACTGAACTACTTCCAGGAAATTTAGTTGATATTTTTGCTTTTGAAGATGCTAATTCAAAAGTTGAATCTGAAGGTGGAGTACCTGCTGTAGGTAAGATATCACTATTAGGTATAACTAAAGCCGCACTTGCAACAGAATCATTCTTGTCAGCAGCGTCATTCCAGGAGACAACAAGGGTTCTTACTGATGCAGCTATTAAGGGTAAAATTGATCCATTGCTTGGATTAAAAGAAAATGTAATAATTGGAAAATTAATACCTGCAGGTACTGGTATGACAAGATATAGGACTATAAAGATAAATACTGAAGATGAAGTTAAGGTAGAAAGTGAAAATGATTTAGAACTATAACTTGTAACTAGTTGACAGGCGGATACTAAAATGATAAAATACACCTTGTGTGTGATTTAAATCGAGTAGATGCATCTTAAGTAGATAAATCTTATGATTCTAGTTATGAAGGGAGTTATAAATGGTAGATAAAATTGTAGGTCAGAAGGTCGTTGGAGTTAAACAAACCCTAAAAGCATTAAAGAATAATCAGGGTAAGGTTTTGTATATAGCCAAAGATGCTGATAATAGTATTACTGAGCCTATTTTAAAATTAGCCAAAGTTAATTCCCTGCAAATAGTATTTGTAGACACAATGAAAGAACTAGGAAATCTTTGTGACATAGATGTTGCATCAGCAACAGCATTGCGTTTTGAAGATTAAATTATTGCTAGCAACTAAATAATATAGATATATCATGTGATAACATAACATTAAGTTGTGTTATGACACATTGATATAAATGAAAATTATCTTATAAAAATGGGGAGGTGAAACCATGCCAACTATTAACCAATTAATAAGAAAAGGCAGAAAGACATTAGCTACAAAATCAGCTGCACCAGCATTAAAAAATTGCCCACAAAAAAGAGGCGTTTGTACAGTAGTTAAAACGACAACTCCTAAGAAGCCAAACTCAGCATTAAGAAAAGTTGCAAGAGTAAGACTTACAAACGGATATGAAGTTACTGCGTATATTCCAGGTGTAGGCCACAACTTACAAGAACATAGTGTTGTTCTTATAAGAGGTGGAAAAGTTAAGGATTTACCAGGAGTTAGATACCACATCATCAGAGGAACATTAGATTCAGCTGGAGTTGCAGGAAGACTACAAAGTAGATCTAAATATGGTACTAAAAGACCAAAGCAGGCAAAAAAATAATGCTTTGAACTAAGGTACAATGTCTTCAGCATTTATATATATGATAATTTAAATATTTACATACATTTGCAGAAGTACAGAGTGCTTTGCGGTAGAAATATCGAGTACCTATGAGTTAATTAAAATTGTTAAGGAGGGAAGTAAAGTGCCGAGAAAAGGATATATTGCAAAAAGAGATGTATTACCAGATCCTATGTACAACAGCAAAGTCGTTACAAAGTTAATAAACAATGTAATGGAGGATGGTAAAAGAGGAGTAGCACAAAAAATATGCTATGAAGCTTTTGACATAATCAAAGAAAAGACAGGTAAAGAACCTTTAGAGGTTTTTGAAGCAGCATTAAATAATGTTATGCCATTACTTGAAGTAAAAGCTAGAAGAATAGGTGGAGCTAATTATCAAGTGCCTATCGAAGTTAGACCTGAGAGAAGACAAACATTAGGATTAAGATGGTTATTAATCGCTGCAGATAACAGAGGCGAGAAATATGCAAGAGAAAAACTTGCGAATGAGTTACTTGAGGCTTCAAACAACACTGGAGCAGCAGTAAAGAAAAGAGAAGACATTCACAAGATGGCTGAAGCTAATAAGGCTTTCGCTCATTACAGATATTAATAACAAAACTGTTTTGGCTTTGCCAAGACAGTTTTGTCAAATTTAAAATCACTCGTTGAGAGGAGGAACAAATAGTGGCAAGAGAATATGCTTTAGAAAAATTCCGTAACATAGGTATTATGGCTCATATTGATGCTGGTAAAACAACTACTACTGAACGTATACTATTCTATACAGGAAAAACACATAAGATTGGTGAAGTTCATGATGGTGGAGCTACAATGGATTGGATGGTACAAGAACAAGAAAGAGGTATAACAATAACTTCTGCGGCTACAACTTGTTTTTGGAAAGGTTATAATATAAACATTATTGACACACCAGGGCACGTAGATTTCACAATTGAAGTTCAGAGAGCTTTAAGGGTACTTGATGGTGCAGTTGCTGTATTTGCTGCAAAAGGTGGAGTTGAACCACAATCTGAAACAGTGTGGAGACAAGCTGCTAAGTACAATGTTCCAAGAATGGCGTATGTTAATAAAATGGATATAATGGGTGCAGATTTTTATAGAGTTGTTGAGATGATGAGAGAAAGACTTCATGCTAATGCAGTTCCAATACAACTTCCAATAGGAAAAGAAGAAGGGTTCCTCGGAATTATAGATTTAATTAGAAATATTGCAGAAGTCTATAAGGACGATTTAGGAACACAAATAGAAGAAATAGAAATTCCAGAAGATATGAAAGAATTAGCAGAAGAATATAGAGCAGCTATGGTCGAAGCAATAGCTGAGCTAGATGAAAATCTTATGATGAAATATCTTGATGGTGAAGAAATAAGTGAAGAAGAATTAAAAGCAGCATTAAGAAAAGGTGTACTTAACAATGAAATAGTACCCGTAATCTGTGGTTCTTCATACAAAAACAAAGGTGTCCAAATGATGATAGATGCGGTTATAGAATATATGCCATCACCACTTGACATACCAAATGTTAAAGGACAGGATATTGATACTGCCGAACCATTGGAAAGACATCCAAGCGATGATGAACCAATGGCAGCATTAGCATTTAAAATAGCCACAGACCCATTTGTTGGTAGACTTTGTTTTACAAGAGTTTACTCAGGCATAATGAAAACTGGTACATACGTTTTAAATGCTAACAAGGGTAAAAAAGAGAGAATTGCTAGACTGGTTAAAATGCATGCTAATCACAGAGAAGAAGTTGATGAATTACGTGCAGGAGAATTAGGTGCAATAATTGGACTTAAAAATACAACTACTGGAGAAACTTTATGTGATGAGGATAATCCAATATTGTTTGAGACCATGGACTTCCCAGATCCAGTTATTCATGTAGCTATTGAGCCTAAAACTAAAGTAGGACAAGAAAAATTGGGAATGGCTCTTGCAAAACTCTCAGAAGAAGATCCTACCTTCCAAACTTATACAGATCAAGAAACTGGTCAAACAATAATTGGTGGTATGGGTGAGCTTCATCTAGAGATTATTGTTGATAGACTTCAAAGAGAATTTAAAGTTGAATGTAATGTAGGTAAGCCACAAGTTGCTTATAAAGAAACAATACGTAAGCAAGTTAAAGCAGAAGGTAAATACATTAAACAATCAGGTGGACGTGGACAATACGGTCACTGTTGGATAGAGTTAATACCAACTACTGAACCTTACTCGTTTGAAAATGCTACTGTTGGTGGATCTATTCCAAAAGAATTTATAGGACCAATAGAAAATGGAATTAAAGAAGCATCAAAAACTGGTATTCTTGCTGGATACCCAGTTCTTAACTTTAAAGTTAAAGTAGTTGATGGTTCATACCATGATGTTGACTCAAATGAAATGGCATTTAAGGTTGCTGGTTCTATGGCTTTCAAAAATGGTATGGCAAAAGCAGATCCAGTATTGCTTGAACCAATAATGAGAGTTGAAGTAACAGTGCCAGAGGAATACATGGGTGATGTTATGGGAGATATTAATTCAAGAAGAGGTAGAATTGAAGGAATGGAAGCTGAATCAGGCGCTCAAGTAATAAGAGCAATGGTTCCATTATCTGAAATGTTTGGATATTCTACAACACTTAGATCAAGAACTCAAGGTAGAGGAGTATACAGTATGGAATTTGCTGCATACGAACCAGTTCCAAAGAGCATTCAAGAACAAGTTATAGGCGAAAAATAATAATTAATATATTAGATAATATGTAAATATAAGGAGGAATACAAAATGGCAAAGGCAAAGTTTGAAAGAACCAAACCACATGTAAACATAGGAACAATAGGGCACGTAGATCACGGCAAGACAACATTAACAGCTGCAATAACTGCTGTACTTGCAACTAAAGGATTAGCAGAAGTATCAAGATTTGACCAAATTGATAAAGCACCAGAGGAAAGAGAAAGAGGAATAACAATTAATACATCACATGTTGAATATGAAACAGAAAATAGACATTATGCACATGTTGATTGCCCAGGACATGCAGATTATGTAAAGAACATGATTACAGGAGCAGCACAAATGGATGGAGCAATCCTAGTTGTTAGTGCAGCAGATGGTCCAATGCCTCAAACAAGAGAGCATATATTACTTGCAAGCAGAGTTGGAGTAGGCTATATAGTAGTATTCTTAAACAAAGCAGATATGGTAGATGATCCAGAATTATTAGAACTTGTTGAAATGGAAGTAAGAGAACTATTAAGTGAGTATGACTTCCCAGGTGATGATATTCCAATTGTAACAGGATCAGCATTAAAAGCATTAGAAAATCCAACAGATCCAGAAGCAACAAAATGCATATATGAATTAATGGAAGCTGTAGATACTTACATCCCAACACCTGAAAGAGCAACAGATAAAGCATTCTTAATGCCAGTAGAAGATGTATTCACAATCACAGGTAGAGGAACAGTTGCTACAGGAAGAGTTGAAACTGGGATACTTAAGGTTGGAGAAGAAGTAGAAATAGTTGGACTTAGCGAAGATAAGAGAAAAGTTGTATGTACAGGAGTTGAAATGTTCAGAAAACTTCTAGATCAAGCAATGGCTGGAGACAACATTGGAGCATTATTAAGAGGAGTTCAAAGAGCTGACATTCAAAGAGGTCAAGTACTTGCAAAACCAGGTTCAATACATCCACATGCAAAATTTGTAGGTCAAGTATATGTTCTTAAAAAAGAAGAAGGCGGAAGACATACACCATTCTTTGACGGATATAGACCACAATTTTATTTTAGAACAACAGATGTAACTGGATCAATAAAATTACCAGACGGAATGGAAATGGTAATGCCAGGAGATCACATAGACATGAATGTAGAATTAATAACTCAAGTAGCAATGGATGAGGGATTAAGATTTGCAATCAGAGAAGGTGGAAGAACAGTAGGTTCAGGAGTTGTTACTTCAATAATTAAATAATAATTAATAAGTTGTTTTTTATAATCAATTGATGATTTAATATAATAAAAGCTTTTATTATTAAGGGGAAGAGGACGCTCTTCCCCTTTTAAATACGAAAAAAATCATGTATAATTATGAATATAAATAGCTGATATAAAAATAATTAAATAATAAAAAAAAAAACTTGTCAAAGCAAAAGAAATGTTGTATACTTTAGAGGTTGTATTGTGGTAACAGTGATGAGGTAAGAGGTTGCCGGACTTCCGGGTAATTCTTCACCGAACATGTCCTGATCTTGAATCGGGCGACGGGGTTCCTACAATTGTTTCATGTTTTTATTTCACGAAACACCCGGAACAGTTTACAGAACATCCGCTGTTGTACGTAAGAAGTAGAGCGTGCGATGAAAAGGAGGAAATAATAATGATAAAGCAAAAAATTAGAATTAGATTAAAGGCTTTTGATCATAATATATTAGATCAATCAGCTGAGAAAATTGTTCAAACTGCTAAAAGTACAGGAGCTAAAGTAGCTGGTCCAGTGCCACTACCTACAGAAAAAGATGTAATTACAGTATTAAGGGCTCCACATAAATATAAAGATTCGAGAGAACAATTCGAAATAAGAACTCATAAGAGGCTAATAGATATCATTAGTCCATCACCTAAAACTGTTGATGCTCTAATGAGACTCGACTTACCAGCTGGTGTTGATATCGAAATAAAACTATAAGCGTACATAGAAGTGCGATAAAACGTAAGTAATAGGTTTCTATTACTAACTATTATGATCACCATTGTGGTCCGCTAATAAGTAGGAGGTGTATTTTCATGAAAAAAGGAATAATGGGTAAAAAACTTGGTATGACTCAAATATTTGATGAGAATAGAAAAGTTGTTCCAGTAACTGTTGTTGAAGCAGGTCCATGTGTTGTTGTTCAAATAAAAACTGTTGAAAATGATGGTTATAGTGCAATTAAAGTTGGTTTTGGTGACATAAGAGAAAAGTTAGTTAACAAACCAATGCAGGGACAATTTGCTAAAGCAGGTACTTCTTTAAGAAGATTCGTAAAAGAATTTAGAATGGAAGATACAAGTGCTTATGAAGTAGGTCAAGAGTTTAAGGCTGATATATTTGCAGCTGGAGATAAAATTGACGTATCAGGAATATCTAAAGGTAAGGGATTCCAAGGTTGTATTAAAAGATGGAATCAACACACAGGACCAATGAGTCATGGTTCTAAATTTAAGAGAGCAGTTGGATCAATGGGAGCATCTTCTGATCCATCAAAAACGTTTAAAAATAAACGTATGCCAGGTCATATGGGTAATGTTAGTAGAACAGTATTAAACCTTGTAATAGTTAAAGTAATGCCTGAAAAGAACATTATATTAATTAAAGGTGGTATTCCAGGACCAAACAAAGGTACAGTTGTAATAAGAAATGCTGTTAAAGCGTAACTTTAAAGAAAGGAGGATGCAGAATGCTTACATTAGATTTATTTAATAAACAAGCACAAAAAGTTGGAGACATTCAGTTAAATGAAAGTATATTTGGAGTTGAAATCAATGCAGATGCTATGCATCAAGTTGTTGTAGCACAACTTGCAAATAAAAGACAAGGAACTCAATCAGCTAAAACTAGAGCTGAAGTTCGAGGCGGTGGAATTAAGCCTTGGAGACAAAAAGGAACTGGTAGAGCAAGACAAGGTTCTATTAGAGCGCCACAATGGATACATGGTGGTATAGTATTTGCTCCAAAGCCAAGAGATTACCGTATGTCTGTACCAAAGTCAATGAGAAGAGTTGCTTTCAAATCAGCTTTATCAGCTAAAGTAGCTGAAAATGAAATGATAGTAATTGATAGTTTGGAATTTGACTCACCAAAAACTAAGGCAATGTTAGAGGTTTTAAAAGCTTTTGATGCTAAGAAAACTTTAATAGTTGTTGAAACTTCAGATGAGAATGTTTATAAATCAGGAAGAAATATACCTGGAGTACAAGTTACACCAGTAAATAACTTGAATGTTTATGACATACTTAAATATGAAAAATTCATAGTTACAAAGGATGCTGTATCTAAGATTGAGGAGGTGTATATATAATGAAGCTAACTAGCCATGATATTATAAGAAAACCAGTAATTACTGAAAAAAGTATGGCGGTAATGGCTGATAAAAAATACACCTTTATAGTTGATATCCATGCAAATAAAACTCAGGTTAAAAAAGCAGTAGAAGAAGTATTTGGAGTTGTCGTTGAAAATGTAAGAACTTTAAAAAACATAGGTAAAACTAAAAGAGTTGGAGTTCACATTGGAAAAAGGGCAGACTTTAAAAAAGCTATTGTTACTTTAACAACAGAAAGTAAAACAATTGAGTTTTTTGATGGAATGTAATTATTAAGCTAGTATTGGCAGAAGCCAGATAAGCGAGAAAAAAGGAGGGAATTCACATGGCAATTAAAAAATTTAGACCCACCACACCTTCAAGAAGAAATATGACTATGTCTGATTTTGAAGAAATAACAACAGATAAGCCACTAAAATCACTTCTTGTAAGTACAAAAAGACATGGTGGTAGAAATAACCAAGGTAAGATAACTGTTCGTCACCGAGGTGGTGGAGCAAAACAGAGTTACAGAATAATTGATTTTAAGAGAAATAAAGATGCTATTCCAGCAAAAGTTTCTACAATTGAGTATGATCCAAACAGATCTGCTTACATAGCTCTTGTTGTTTATGCTGATGGTGAAAAAAGATACATAATTGCTCCAGTTGGTTTGAAAGTTGGAGATGTAATTGTATCCGGTGCAGATGCTGATATAAAAATCGGAAATACACTTCCAATAGTTAATATACCATTGGGTTCTACAATTCATAATATAGAATTACAAGTAGGAAAAGGTGCTCAACTTGTAAGATCAGCAGGTTCTTCAGCTCAGCTTATGGCTAAAGAAGGAGAATATGCTCAAGTAAGACTTCCAAGCGGTGAAGTAAGATATATTAGATTAAACTGTAGAGCTACTATAGGAACAGTTTCTAATTTAACTCATGACATTGTTAATATAGGTAAAGCGGGAAGAAAGAGACACCTAGGATTTAGACCTACAGTCAGAGGATCAGTAATGAATCCGAACGACCATCCACATGGTGGTGGAGAAGGTAAGTCACCAGTTGGTCACGCTAGTCCGATGACTCCTTGGGGTAAACCAGCATTAGGATATAAAACTAGAAAAACCAAAAAATACTCTGATAAATTTATTGTCAAAGGTAAAAATAGAAAATAGTTTGAGGAGAATTTATCCTCTTTACTACTATGTTTATTGTGTATGAAGGGAGGCCACAAAGTGAGTAGATCAGTAAAAAAAGGACCTTATGTACAAGAAGTTCTGTTAAAAAGAATAAATGAAATGAACAAAAATGGCGAGAAAAAAGTAATAAAGACTTGGTCAAGAAGTTCTACTATTTTCCCACAAATGATAGGGCATACTATCGCAGTTCATGATGGAAGAAAACATGTGCCAGTTTATGTTTTAGAAGATATGGTAGGACATAAATTAGGAGAATTCGCATTAACTAGAACATTTAAAGGACACATTGACAGAGAAAGAACTAGCAAAGTAAGATAGTGCTGGAAGGAGGAAACAATCAATGGAGGCTAAAGCTATAGCTAAATACGTAAGAACTTCCTCGATGAAAATGGGGATAGTACTTGGGTTAATAAGAGGTAAAAATGTAAATGAAGCTTTTGCTATATTACAATACACTCCAAAAAATGCAGCTGAAGTAGTTAATAAAGTACTTAAATCGGCTGTAGCAAATGCAGAAAACAATTTAAATTTAGATATTAATAGACTATATGTTGCTGAAGCTTATGCATGCCAAGGTCCAACACTTAAGAGGTTTAGACCACGTGCACAAGGAAGAGCGTATAGAATAAGGAAAAGATCTAGTCATGTCACTATTATAGTTACAGAGAGATTATAAGAAGGAGGGTTATAGCGTGGGACAGAAAATACATCCACATGGCTTTAGAGTCGGTGTAATAAAGGATTGGAGTTCTAAATGGTATGCAGATAAAAAGAATTTTTCAGATAATCTTGTTGAAGACTTTAAGATTAGAAAATTCTTAAAAAGTAAACTTTATACAGCTGGAATTTCTAAGATTGAAATTGAAAGAGCAGCTAAAAGAGTTAAAATCAACATACACACTGCTAAACCAGGAATGGTAATTGGTAGAGGTGGATCTGGTATTGAAGTTATAAAACTTGATATGAAAAAATTAGTAGCAGATAAAAATGTTCTAATTAATATAGTAGAAGTTAAACAAGCAGAAAACAATGCTCAATTAATGTCAGAAAATGTTGCTTCTCAATTAGAAAAAAGAATTTCTTTTAGAAGAGCAATGAAACAGACAATTCAACGAGCTATGAGATCTAATGTAAAGGGAGTCAAAATTGCTTGTGCAGGAAGACTTGGCGGAGCTGAAATAGCTAGAACTGAACATTATCATGAAGGTACAATACCATGCCAAACATTAAGAGCTGATATAGACTATGGATTTGCAGAAGCAAATACAGTATATGGTAAAATTGGCGTTAAAGTTTGGGTATATAGAGGTGAAGTTCTTCCTACAAAGAAAACCGTTAAGGAAGAAGTAAAAGCGTAAGGAAGGAGGAATAAGACATGTTAATGCCTAAGAGATCTAAACATCGTAAGGTTCAACGTGGTAGAATGAGAGGAAAAGCTACAAGAGGAAACTTTATTGCATATGGTGATTATGCATTACAAGCTATGGAATGTGGCTGGGTTAAAAGTAATCAAATTGAAGCTGCCAGAGTTGCTATCAATAGAGAAGTTAAAAGAGGCGGTAAGGTTTGGATAAAAATCTTCCCTGATAAGCCAGTAACTGAAAAACCAGCTGAAACTCGTATGGGTTCAGGTAAAGGATCAGTAGAATATTGGGTAGCAGTTGTTAAGCCAGGTAGAGTCTTATTCGAAATCGCAGGAGTAACAGAAGAAGCAGCTAGAGAGGCAATGAGACTTGCTTCACACAAACTTCCAATAAAAACTAAGTTTGTATCTAGAAAAGATTTCGAGGAAATGGGTGGTGAAGTCATTGAAGGCTAATGAATTAAAAGAATTAAGACAAAGTAATCCTCAAGATTTGCTAGTAAAAATGTCTGATCTGAAGGCAGAATTATTTAACCTTAGATTTCAGCTAGCTACAGGGCAACTAGAAAATCCTATGAGAATTAAGCAAGTAAAAAAATCTATAGCCCAAATTAAGACCATCCTTAGGCAAGAAGAAATAAAGGCTTTAGAACAGTAAAACTGAAAGGAGGTTGCTTTTGTGGAAAGAAATAATAGAAAAACAAGAACAGGTAGAGTAGTTTCTGATAAAATGGATAAGACAATAGTTGTTGCAATTGAAACAAAAGTTCGTCATCCATTATACGGAAAAATAATTAATACAACAACAAAATTTAAAGCTCATGATGAAAATAATGAAGCTAAAATTAATGATAAGGTTACAATTATGGAAACTAGACCATTGTCTAAAGATAAAAGATGGAGAATTACTGGTATAGTTGAAAAAGCTAAATAACATTTCAGTTCAACGACTGAAAGGAGGGTATTCGATATGATACAACAGCAAAGTAAATTAAAAGTCGCAGATAATTCTGGTGCAAAAGAAATTATGTGTATTAGAGTATTAGGTGGTTCCAAGAGAAAATGGGGAAACATCAGTGACACAATAGTTGCTAGCGTAAAAAGTGCAACACCAGGTGGAGTTGTTAAAAAAGGTGAAGTTGTTAAAGCAGTTATAGTCAGATCAGTAAAAGGGTTAAGAAGAGCAGACGGAACATACGTTAGATTTGATGATAATGCTGCTGTTATTATAAAAGACGACAAAACCCCAAAGGGAACTCGTATATTCGGACCTGTTGCAAGGGAGTTAAGGGATAAAGACTTCACTAAGATCTTATCACTAGCGCCTGAAGTTCTATAAGATAGGAGGTGTCTAACATGGCAGTTAAAAAAGTACACGTGAAAAAAAATGATTCAGTAATGGTTATTTCAGGTAAAGACAAAGGTAAAATAAGCGAAGTCTTAGCTGTATATCCTAAAACTGGTAAAGTTTTAGTGAAAGATGTTAGTGTAATTACAAAACATCAGAAACCAAGCAAACAAAATATGCAAGGTGGTATAACTCACAGAGAAGCAGCTATTAATAGTTCTAAGGTTATGTTATATTGCACAAAATGCAAAAATGTAACGAGAATAAATAGTAAGATTCTAGAAGATGGAACTAAGGTAAGAGTTTGCAAAAAATGTGCAGAAACATTTTAATTCCTGAAAGGAGGTTTAACATATGAGTTCAAGACTACAAGAAAAATATGAAAAAGAAGTAGTTCAAGCTTTAATGGAGAAATTCGGTTATAAAAATATAATGGAAGTTCCTAAGCTTGAGAAAATAGTATTGAATATGGGAGTTGGAGAAGCTAAAGATAATTCTAAGGTTTTAGATGCAGCGCTTAGTGATATGCAGATTATTGCAGGTCAAAAGCCAATCATAACAAGAGCAAAGAAATCTATAGCTAACTTTAAATTAAGAGAAAATACACCAATAGGGTGTAAAGTTACTTTAAGAAAAGCTCAAATGTTCGAATTTGCCGATAAATTAATGAACGTTGCATTACCTAGAGTTAGAGATTTTAGAGGAGCTTCTTCTAAAGCATTTGATGGTAGAGGGAATTATGCTATAGGAATTAAAGAACAACTTATTTTTCCTGAAATAGAATATGATAAAATTGATAAAATTAGAGGAATGGATATAATATTCGTTACTACAGCAAAGACAGACGAGGAAGCAAGAGAATTATTAAGATTCCTTGGAATGCCATTTGCTCAATAATTAGGAGGGAAACATATGGCACGTAAGGCTTTAATAGAGAAATGGAAAAAAGAACCTAAATATTCAACTAGAGCTTATACAAGATGCAGACTTTGCGGAAGACCACATTCAGTATTACAAAAATTTGGTATATGCCGTATCTGTTTTAGAGAACTTGCACACAAGGGAGAAATTCCTGGTTGCAGAAAAGCAAGTTGGTAATTAGAACATTCTAATGAAAGGAGGCACGAAAAATGGTTATGACTGACCCAATCGCAGATTTGCTAACACGTATAAGAAATGCAAATGTTGTAAGACATGAAATAGTAGAAGTACCTTCATCAACTATAAAGAAGGAAATAGCAAATATATTACTTCAAGAAGGGTACCTTAAAAATATCGAAGAGTACAATGATGGTGTCGTTCCTATGATGAGACTTGCAATGAAATATGGTCAAAACAAGGAAAGAGTTATCACTGGACTTAAGAGAATATCTAAACCAGGCTTAAGAGTATATTCTAAAAATGAAGATATTCCAAAAGTATTGAATGGATTAGGAGTTGCTATAATATCAACTTCTAAAGGATTAGTAGCAGATAGAGAAGCTAGAAAATTAGGCCTAGGCGGAGAAGTTATTTGTTATATTTGGTAGTCTAATAATTCTAAGTCATAACGACTATAATTTGTTATGTACATAGTAATAATAGATAATTAGTTAACAATTAAAAGAGATATATGGGATATAATTATTAATAATGGTTATATGTCTGAAAAGAATACAGGAGGTGTAAGTATGTCAAGAATCGGAAGACTTCCAGTAGTTATACCTAATGGAGTAACTGTTACAGTTTCACCAGTGAATGTTGTTAATGTAAAAGGACCAAAAGGTGAACTAACTCAAAACATGAGTACTAAAATGAATATAGCTATGGAAGACAATACTGTGGTAGTTACAAGACCGAGTGATGTAAAAGAGCATAGAGCTCTTCATGGATTGACAAGATCATTAATCAACAATATGGTTATTGGTGTTGTAGAGGGATATGAGAAAACACTTGAATTAGTTGGCGTTGGTTATAGAGCTCAACTTAAAGATGGTAAAATAACATTAAGCCTTGGATATTCACATCCAGTTATAATTGATGCAGTTCCAGGAATCCAATTTATATTACCAGATGCTAATAAAATAATAGTAAAAGGTATTGATAAACAATTAGTTGGAGCTGTTGCAGCAGAAATAAGAACTTGGAGAAAACCAGAACCTTACAAAGGCAAAGGAATCAGATATTCTGGAGAAATTGTTAGACGTAAGGAAGGTAAAACAGGTAAATAAGTAGGAAGGAGTGAATGATGTGTTCAAGAAAGACGATAGACAAAAGTCAAGAGTTAAGCGTCATCTTAGAGTTCGTAAAAAGATCTCTGGTACAGCAGAAAGACCAAGATTAGCTGTATATAGAAGTGAAAAGAACATATATGCTCAAGTAATAGATGATGTTGCAAAAATCACATTAGTTTCTGCTTCAAGCATAGATAAAGCTTTTGAACCAAAAGTAGGAAGTAATAAAGATGCGGCAAAATTAGTAGGTAAAATGATTGCTGAAAGAGCACTTGAAAAAGGAATAAAAGAAGTAGTATTTGACAGAGGCGGATATGTATATCACGGTAGAGTACAAATCCTAGCTGAAGGAGCAAGAGAAGCTGGACTTAAATTCTAAGAGAAGGAGGGAAACACATGAAAATTGATCCTAGCACATTAGATCTTAAAGAAAAAGTAGTTAACATAAACAGAGTTGCTAAGGTTGTTAAAGGTGGAAGAAACTTCAGATTCAGCGCATTAGTTGTTGTTGGAGACGAAAACGGACACGTTGGCGTTGGTATGGGTAAATCTGTAGAAATTCCTGAAGCAATTAGAAAAGGAATAGAAGATGCTAAGAAAAATCTAGTAAACGTGGCTATGGTTGGAACAACTATTCCACATACTATTGATGGTAAGTTTGGTACTTCTGTTATACACATAATGCCCGGTGCTGAAGGTACAGGAGTTCTAGCTGGCGGTCCAGTTAGAGCGGTTCTAGAATTATCAGGATTAAAGGACGTTAGAGCTAAATCTTTAGGTTCTAGTAATCCTAGAAATGTAGTTAATGCTACTATTGATGGGTTATCAAGATTGAGAACAGCAGAAGACGTTGCTAAATTAAGAGGTAAGACTGTAGAAGAAATTTTAAGATAGGAGGGGAAAACCTTGGCTAAAGTTAAAATAACATTGGTTAAAAGCTTAATTGGTAGAAAGAAAGAACATATCGCTACTGTTAATGCTTTAGGATTAAGAAAAATACGAAAAAGTGTTGAGCACGAGGAAACTCCTCAGATCAAAGGCATGATTAACAAAGTAATATATCTAATAAATGTAGAGCAAGTATAAAAACGAGGAGGTGTTGACATGAAACTTCATGAGTTAAAACCTGCGGAAGGTTCAAAAAAATCTCCAAAGAGAATCGGTAGAGGTACTGCTTCAGGTTGGGGAAAAACTGCGGGAAGAGGTCAAGATGGCCAGAACTCTAGATCTGGTGGTGGAACAAGACCAGGATTCGAAGGAGGCCAAATGCCTTTATATAGGAGATTGCCAAAAAGAGGTTTTACAAATATTTTTGCAAAACAATACTCTTGTATAAATGTAGATAGGCTTAATGTATTCGAAGATGGTACAGAAGTTACACAGGAATTGTTAGTAGAGAAAAGAATCGTAAGAAAGATACATGACGGAGTTAAAATACTTGGTAATGGTAATTTAGAAAAGAATTTAACTGTAAAAGTATCTAAACTCTCGAAAGCAGCAGCTGAAAAAATTACAGCAGCTGGGGGAAAAGTTGAGGTGATATAAATGCTATCAACTATACGTAATGCCTGGAAAATTCCTGATTTAAAAAAACGTATGATATTTACGCTACTTATGGTTGTAATTATACGGGTAGGTATTTTCATTCCTGTTCCCGGTGTAGATGCTAGCAAGTTAGCAAGTTTAACTAGTAATGGAGGAACATTATTTAGTTTTTACAATATGCTTTCGGGTGGTGCATTTGGTAAATTTAGTATTTTCGCGATGGCTGTTGGTCCATACATAAATGCATCTATTATAATGCAATTACTAGTAATCGCAATTCCTTCTTTAGAGCAACTTTCTAAGGAAGGACTTGAAGGACGTAAGAAAATACAAGATTATACTAGATATGCTTCAATAGTACTTGGAGTTTTGCAGGCCTTTGGTTTGTATGCAAGTATTGCAGGGACCGGAGCATTTTCGGATACATCTAGTTTAACCATATTTTTAGTGGTACTAACGATGACTACTGCATCAGTATTTTTGGTGTGGATAGGTGAACAAATAACAGAAAAAGGTATTGGTAATGGTATTTCATTGATAATATTTATTAATATTATATCTGGATTACCTGACCTTGCATATAAAATCGCTGGACTTCAAAAGGCAGGCACTGTAAGTTTTGTTGAGGTTATATTGTTTGTTGTAATTGCTGTGGCATTATTAATTGCAGTAGTAATAGCAAGTTTAAGTGAAAGAAGAATTCCAGTTCAATATGCAGGTAAAGCTGTTGGAAATAAAGTTTTTAAAGGACAATCAACACATATTCCAATTGGAGTAAATGCATCTGGAGTTATCGGTATAATTTTTGCAATGTCAGTAATGATGTTTCCAGCAACAATAGCAGAGTTAAAACCGACATCTTCAATTGCAAAATTCATCACAGGAAGTCGTTGGAGCATATTTGAAGCAAATACTTGGAAATATGCATTGGTATATTTTGTATTAATAGTATTCTTTACATGGTTTTATACTCAGGTAACATTTAAACCAGATGAAATGGCAGAAAATATGCATAAATCATCAGGTTTCATACCAGGTATTAGACCGGGCGAGAATACGGCAACATATATCGATAGTGTACTTACTAAGGTTTCAATCCTTGGAGGAGTTTTTGCAGGTGTTATAGCATTGTTTCCTATTATTACTGAAGGCTTTACTCAATTCAAGGGAATATACTTTGGAGGTACAATGTTATTAATTATGGTTAATGTTGGTATTGAAACATTGAGACAACTTGAATCACAATTGGTAATGCGTCATTACAAAGGATTTCTTAAATAAAATAACACCAGGAGATGATACTATGAGAATAATCTTATTAGGTCCTCCGGGGGCTGGAAAAGGAACTCAAGCTAAATCAATTAGCAATAAGTTCTCAATACCACATATATCAACAGGGGACATATTCAGAAAAAATATTTCAGAAAAAACCCCTCTTGGAATTGAAGCTAAGAGACATATTGATAAGGGGCATTTAGTCCCTGATAAATTGACTATAGATATAATAAAAGATAGGTTAGATAATGAAGATTGCATTAATGGATTTTTATTAGATGGTTATCCTAGAACTGTCAATCAAGGTGAAGCTTTAAAAACTTTATTGGATGAAAAAGATATTCACCTTGATACAGCATTATTAATAAAGGTTCCTAGAGAATTCATTCTAGATAGAATGACTGGTCGTAGAGTTTGCCTTGCTTGTGGTGCTAGTTATCATATTGCATTTAATCCATCGAAAGTAGATGGTAAGTGTGATGTATGTGGAAGTGATCTTGTTCAAAGAGCTGATGACACTGAAGTAACCGTTAATGAACGGATCGACATATATGAAGCTCAAACACAACCATTGATAAAGTATTACGGTGACAAAAACTTATTATCAGAAGTTGACGGGACACAAGAAATTAATAGTGTATTTGGCAGCATCTGTAGTATCTTAGCTGAGATAAAAAAATGATAAACATTAAAAATGATGTTGAAATTTAATTTATGAGAGATGCGGGTAAAGTGGTTGTAGAAGCTCTTGCAATAATTGAAGAGGTAATAAAACCTGAAATAACCACTGCAGAACTAAATAAATTAGCTGAAGAGTTCATAATAAAACAGGGTGCTAAACCATCTTTTAAGGGTTATTGTGGATTTCCAGCGTTCATATGTACATCTGTTAATGATGAAGTGGTTCATGGAATTCCATCTAACCGGGTTTTACTTGAAGGAGACATAATTAGCATAGATTGTATTCCTGAAATATTAACATTGAACTAATTGAGGTGAATGATTTGGACAAAAATAGCCTTATAGGTAAGGTGGTACATTCTAAAGCAGGCAGGGATATTCACAAAACATTTATTGTTGTAGGTATACTAAGTAATGAGTATGTGTATATTTCTGACGGAGAGTTAAGAAGGATCGAGAAACCTAAAAAGAAGAAGGTTAAACATCTAAATTTTACAGGCACTGTAGCTGAAGAAATTAGGGATATAATTTTATCTGAAAAAGAGGTTACTAATTCTAAAATTAAAATATTTTTGCAGTCTGCAGATATTGGTAAGGAGGTTTGATTACCTTATGTCAAAAGATGATATAATAGAAATGCAAGGTGTGGTAGTAGAAACTTTGCCCAATGCGATATTTCAAGTTGAATTGGAGAGTGGGCATAAAATATTAGCTCATATCTCGGGTAAGTTAAGAATGAATTTCATAAGAATATTACCAGGAGACAAGGTTACAGTAGAACTTTCCCCATATGATTTGACACGTGGGAGAATAACTTGGAGAGACAAGTAATAAGGAGGGTTAGCTATGAAAGTAAGACCATCAGTTAAACCTATGTGTGAGAAATGTAAGGTTATTAAGAGAAAAGGAAGAGTAATGGTTATCTGTGAAAATCCTAAGCATAAACAAAAACAAGGTTGATCGGTTTTATTTATAAGAAGTATTAACATAAGTAGTAAATATAAAGTTAATATTAATAATAATAAATCGCTATTACATCGTTTTAGAAGATATAGATGTGATAAAATTATAACAACAATTACGTGGGAGGTGTAAACAGTAAATGGCAAGAATAGCAGGTATTGACCTACCAAGGGAAAAAAGAGTTGAAATAGGTTTAACATATATATTTGGTATAGGCTTAACAAAATCACAAGGTATTATTAAAACTGTTGGGATAAATCCTGATACAAGAGTTAAGGACTTAACAGAAGAAGAAGTTAATGAGTTAAGAACATACATTCAAAAGAATTTTATAATTGAGGGTGACTTAAGAAGAAGAGTTGCATTAGATATAAAAAGGTTAATGGAAGTTGGATGTTATAGAGGCATAAGACATAGAAAAGGTCTTCCAGTAAGAGGACAAAAAACTAAAACTAATGCAAGAACAAGAAAAGGCCCTAAGAAAACAATGGCGGGTAAGAAGAAATAGTAAGGAGGGAATAACATGGCTCAGAAAGTTAAAAGAAGTAGAAGAAAAAAAGAAAGAAAAAATGTTGAGCACGGTTGTGCACACATAAAGTCTACTTTCAATAATTCCATCGTTACACTTACAGATGCAGCTGGTAATGCTTTATCTTGGTCTAGTGCAGGTGGATTAGGATTTAGAGGATCTAGAAAGAGTACTCCATTTGCAGCTCAAATGGCAGCAGAAGCTGCTACAAAAGCAGCTATGGAGCACGGACTAAAGAGTGTTGACGTATTTGTTAAAGGACCAGGAGCAGGTAGAGAAGCGGCAATTAGGTCACTTCAAGCGGCTGGATTAGAAATTACATTAATCAAAGACGTTACTCCAATTCCTCATAATGGATGTAGACCACCAAAGAGAAGAAGAGTTTGATTTATAGTTTATAAAAACAGGAGGTGTAATTTGAATGGCAAGATATACTGGAGCTACTTGTAGACTTTGCAGAAGAGAAGGTATGAAGCTCAACCTTAAGGGTGATAGATGCTTTACAGATAAATGTGCATTTGCCAGAAGAGGCTATGCACCAGGACAACATGGACAAAGCAAGAAAAAAATGTCCAATTACGGATTACAGTTAAGAGAAAAACAAAAAGCTAAGAGAATATACGGAGTACTTGAAAGTCAATTTAGAAGATACTATGAAAAAGCTGACAAGTTAAGAGGAATAACAGGTGAGAACCTATTAAGACTCCTAGAAGTGAGACTTGATAACGTAGTTTATAGATTGGGTTATGGTAATTCAAGACAAGAAGCTAGGCAACTAGTTACTCACGGACATTTCTTAGTTAATGGTAAAAAGGTAGATATTCCTTCTTACAGTTTAACAGCAAATGAAGTAGTGTCTGCATGTGAAAAAAGCAGAGCTACTGAGAAGTTTAAGGTTTTCATTGAAAACCCTAAAACTTTACCAAATTGGTTAGAAGCTAACTTAGAAAAATTTGAAGGAAAAGTTTTAGCACAACCAACTAGGGAAGATATAGATGTTCCTGTTAATGAAACGTTAATCGTCGAATTATACAGTAAATAGTCATCAATATAGAATCAGTTGCCCTCATAATAGGTTGCCAATTAAAAAAGGGAGGGTTTATATGTTGGAAATAGAAAAGCCAAAAATAGAATGTGTAGAAACAGCTGAAGATGGTTCTTATGGTAAATTTATAATTGAACCATTGGAAAGAGGTTATGGTATAACTTTAGGTAATGCATTAAGAAGAATTCTTCTTTCTTCTTTACCTGGAGTTGCTACAACAGCAGTTAAGATTGATACAGTACTTCACGAATTTTCCACAGTTAAAGGTGTTAAAGAAGATGTTACAGAATTAATTCTAAACATCAAAAGCTTAGCACTTACAATGGAGGGTGAAGGTCCTAGAACAGTTTATATTGATGCTAAAGGACCCGGAGTAGTTACTGGAGCAGACATTAGCACTGATGGAGATGTAGTGGTAGTTAATAGTGATTTGCATATAGCAACATTGGATGACGATGCTAAATTATATATGGAACTAACTGTTAATAAAGGTAGAGGATATGTGTCTATGGCTAAAAATAAGACAGATGAATTGCCAATAGCTACTATACCAGTAGATTCAATTTATACTCCAGTTAAAAGAGTAAATTTTGCTGTTGAAAACACAAGAGTAGGCCAAATCACTGATTATGATAAATTGACAATTGAAATTTGGACTAATGGTACAATTAGACCAGATGAGGCTATTGGTTTATCAGCTAAAATTCTTATCGAACACTTTAAATTATTTATGACATTAACAGATCATGCTGATAATGTTGAAATAATGGTTGAAAAAGAAGAAGATAAGAAGGAAAAAGTTCTTGAAATGACTATTGAAGAATTAGACCTTTCAGTTAGAAGCTATAATTGCTTGAAAAGAGCTGGAATTAATACAGTTCAAGAATTAACAGAAAGATCAATGGATGATATGATGAAGGTTAGAAATTTGGGTAAGAAATCACTTGAAGAAGTTGAACAGAAACTTCAAGCTTTGAGTTTGAACTTGAAACTAACTGAAGAGTAAGGAGGGAAATACATGGCAATGTATCGTAAATTAGGCCGTTCCACTGATCAAAGAATTGCAATGTTTAGAAGTCTTGCAACTAATTTGTTGAAGTATGGTAAAATTGAAACTACAGTAACTAGAGCAAAAGAAACTAGAAAATTTGCTGAAAGAATGATAACTCTTGGAAAAAGAGGAGATCTTCATGCTAGAAGACAAGCACTTGCATTCATTACTGAAGAAAGCGTAGTTAAAGATTTATTTGATAATATTGCACCCAAATACGCTGAGAGAAACGGCGGATATACTAGAATTATGAAAATGGGTCCAAGAAGAGGCGACGCAGCAGAAATGAGTATAATTGAATTAGTATAGTTTAAGCAAAGGGGATTAAGTGGGAACAAACTTAATCCCCATTTTATTATTAATATTTAATTGATTTTGAAAAAATTTCTACTGAAGTTGTGATTAACTAATTTAGTAGATTTTTAATTTTATCATATTTATAAACGTTGGGAGTGACACTTATGGGTGAAAAAATGGTTATATGTAATAAACTTGTTTATAAGTACCCGCAAAGTGAAGGTGAAGAACCTAAGGTTGCCATAGATGGACTAAATCTAGAGGTTAATAGGGGCGAATTCTTAGTGGTACTAGGCCATAATGGCTCAGGAAAATCAACTTTTGCTAAACATATAAATGCACTACTAATACCAACAGACGGGGAAATTTATGTGGATGGATTACAAACATCTGTAGAAGCTAATTTATGGAACATTAGAAATGTAGCTGGTATGGTATTTCAAAATCCAGATAATCAAATTGTTGCAACTATAGTAGAAGAAGATGTTGCATTTGGTCCAGAGAACTTAGGATTAGACCCTAAGGAAATTAGAAAAAGAGTGGATGATGCGTTAAAAAGTGTACATATGTATGAATATAGAAAACATGCTCCACATTTACTTTCAGGTGGTCAAAAACAAAGAGTAGCTATTGCAGGTATTCTTGCTATGATGCCCAAATGCATTGTTTTCGATGAACCAACAGCTATGCTTGATCCATATGGAAGAAAAGAAGTTATGAGCACTATAAAAAAAATAAACAAAAATTATGGGATAACAATAATTCTAATAACTCATAATATGGAAGAAGCAGTAGAAGCGGATAGAATAGTAGTTATGGATAGTGGTAAAATTGTAATGAATGGAAAACCAAAAGAAATATTTAAGAATGTAGCTATTATGAAAGAAATAGGTTTAGATGTTCCGCAGGTAACAGAACTTGCGTACGAACTTAGACAGAAGGGGATTAATATAGGATCTGATATACTAACTATAAATGAGATGGTGAATGCATTATGTCAATTAAAATAGAAAATTTAACATATATATACATGCCAAAAACTCCTTTTGAAAAAAAAGCTATAGATGATGTATCTATAGAAATAAAGCAAGGAGAATTTGTGGCACTCATTGGGCATACCGGCTCAGGTAAATCGACACTAATTCAACATATAAATGGTTTGCTAAAACCAACTTCAGGTACGATTTTAGTAGATGATATTGATATAACAAAGAAAAAAATGAAATTAACAAATATAAGAAAAAAAGTTGGGCTAGTATTTCAATATCCTGAATATCAACTTTTTGAAGAAACTATTGAAAAAGACATTTCATTTGGACCTCGAAATTTAGGTTTAGATAATGATGAAATAAATAGAAGAGTTCAAAGAGCTATGAAAATTGTTGGACTTGATTATGAAGAATATAAAGATAAATCACCTTTTGAGATAAGTGGTGGACAAAAGAGAAGAGTAGCTATTGCGGGAGTAGTGGCTATGGAACCAAGGGTATTAATCTTAGATGAACCAACTGCAGGACTTGATCCCAAAGGAAGAGATGACATCTTAAATAAGATTGTTGAGCTTTATAAAGCAAACAATATGACTATAATTTTAGTATCACATAGTATGGAAGATGTAGCTAAAGTTGCAAATAGAGTTTTAGTAATGGATAAAGGAAAGTGTATCTTAGATGGAACACCTGAGAAAGTTTTTAGAGAGATAGATACCTTAGAAAGTGTTGGCCTTGCAGTACCGCAGGTAACATATTTAATCAGGGAACTTCGTAATAAAGGATTTGATTTATCACAAGATATATTCACCATAGAAAAAGCAAAACAAGAGTTGCTTAAGATACTCAAAAAAGATTAGTATGACTCTTTTGCTTGATTAAGACATCATATTTAAAACAGTAATATGTGCTTTTATAGCGGTTTGGAGGAATTTGTATGATCAAAGATATTACAATAGGACAATATATACCAGGGAATTCTTTTATACATAAGTTAGACCCAAGATTTAAGATATTAATATCTATATTATTTATTATTGACTTATTTCTGGTAAATAATTTTGAAGGCTACTTTTATGTATTTATATTTATATTAGTCACAATACTAATAGCAAAGTTATCTTTAAAGTACATTTATAGCGGATTAAAGCCCATCTTAATTTTATTACTTATTACGGCAATATTAAATATTTTTATGACTGGTGGGAATGGAAGTCTTCCACTTATTCAATGGCATTTTATAAAAATTTATAAAGAAGGTTTAATTATTGCCGCGTTTATGATTATTAGACTAGTGTTTTTAATTATGGGAACATCAATACTAACACTTACAACATCACCTATAGAATTAACTGATGGTATAGAGAGCCTCCTTAATCCATTTAAAAAAATAGGATTGCCAGCCCATGAGCTAGCAATGATGATGACTATAGCATTAAGGTTTATTCCGACGTTAATGGATGAGACAGATAAAATCATGAAAGCACAAATGGCCCGAGGTGCTGATTTCGAATCTGGTAATTTAATAAGTAGGGCTAAAAGTTTAATTCCTATTTTAGTACCTTTATTTATAAGTTCTTTTAGGCGGGCAGATGAATTAGCGATGGCTATGGAATCTAGATGCTATAAGGGTGGAGAAGGAAGAACTAGAATGAAACAACTAAAAGTAACTAAAAGAGATTATATTGCCAGTTGTTCTTTTATACTGCTGTTTGTCATTACTATTGTTAGTAGAACATAATATTCTTCTAAAATGCAAAGGGTTATTAAATCCTAGCTATAAGTAGAAAGGGGCATGATGCAGTGAGAAACATCAAGATTATTATAGAATACGATGGAACAAACTACTCAGGATGGCAAAGACAAAATAATGTTATGACTATTCAAGAAAAAATTGAGAGTGCTATAGAGGAACTTACGGGTGAAAAAACTCAGATTACAGGTTCTAGCAGGACAGATGCTGGAGTTCATGCAAAGGGTTATACAGGTAACTTCTATACTAATAGCAAAATAGTTATAGAAAAATTTACAGGAGCTATTAATAGTAAGCTCCCAAGAGACATTGTGATTTTACATTCTTTTGAAGTTCCATATGAGTTTCATTCAAGGTATAACAGTATGGGTAAGATGTATAGTTATACTATAATTAATAGACGACAAGCTGTTGCAGTAGGGCGTGATTACATATACCATCATAAGCAAATATTAGATGTAGAGGCTATGCAAACAGGTGCCCAGTATTTCATGGGTACTCATGATTTTTCTGCTTTCAAAAATTTAGGTAGTTCTGCGAAAACTTCAGTAAGAACTATTTCTAGGCTAGATATTGTAAAGAATGAAGAGCTTATAAAAATATATATTGCAGCTGATGGATTTTTATACAATATGGTTAGAATAATAGTTGGAGCATTAATTAGAGTTGGGGAAGGGAAAATAAAACCAAGCGAGATTAAAGATATAATTGAGTCGAAACAGAGATCAAAAGCTGGAAAATCTGTTCCGGCGAATGGATTATGTTTAGAAGAAGTTTTTTATTAAAATAAAAGTAATAAAATTGTAACATGCTTGTGTAAAAGCATTGACACACCCGGTAGAATGTATTATACTTATTAATGTTTGTATAAAATATCGTGTATAAGATCCACTAGCCCCGGATCTTTAGCATAGAGTTTTAATTGTTAAAAGTTCAGGGAGGGAAAATAATGAAATCATACTTAGCAAAACCACTAGAAGTAGAAAGAAAATGGTTCGTTGTAGATGTAGAAGGAAAAGTTTTAGGAAGGGCAGCAAGTCAAATAGCTGCAATACTAAGAGGAAAACATAAACCAACATTTACGCCACATGTAGATACAGGTGACTTTGTAATTGTAATAAATGCAGATAAGATAGTTTTAACTGGTAAGAAATTAGACCAAAAAATGTTAAGACATCACTCTCATTATCCAGGTGGATTAAAAGAAGTTCCATATAGAGTAGCATTAGCTAAAAAGCCTGAGTTCATTTTTGAAGAGGCAGTTAGAAGAATGCTTCCAACGGGACCATTAGGTCGTCAAACACTTAAAAAAATGATCGTTTACAGAGGACCAGAACATAAGAATGAAGCACAAAACCCAGAAGTACTAGTACTTAAATACTAATTAGATTCGAAGGGAGGATATATAATGGCAAAGGTTCAATATATAGGAACAGGAAGAAGAAAAACATCAGTTGCTAGAGTAAGACTTGTACCTGGAGAAGGTAAAATTATTATAAATAAAAGAGCTATAGAAAACTATTTTGGATTAGAAACTTTAATTCTTATAGTTAACCAGCCGTTAGTATTAACTGGAACTAAAGATAAATTTGATGTTTTAGTTAATGTTAATGGTGGTGGATATACAGGTCAAGCTGGAGCAATAAGACATGGTATTTCTAGATCTTTATTAAAAGCTGATCTAACTTTAAGACCAGAACTTAAAAAAGCAGGATTCTTAACAAGAGATCCTAGAATGACAGAAAGAAAGAAATACGGTCTTAAAAAAGCAAGAAGAGCATCTCAATTCTCAAAGAGATAATAATAGCAAAGTTGAAAACCCTTCAAACATTTATGTTTGCAGGGTTTTTCTTTTTAAGAATGCATAAAGAAATAAATTGAAACGTAACTAACAAATAATTAGTAGATATTTGGAGATTATTTTAGTAAGAATAAGGATAATATCTGTTTTTTTTAATATTCTTTGACATCATATCCATAGACTTAAGGGGAGAAATATATTTCTCGAATCTTTCATTTAAAACATTCCAATTTATATTATCAATAAATGCAGAAATGTATTTTTTTCTATTTGTTCCAAAATCCATAAAGTATGAATGCTCGTAAACATCCATTATGAGTATTGGACAAGAAAGCCATACTGCACCATTATCATGTGAATCACTTCCTACTATGTGCAAGCTGTTATCAAGTAGATCAAGTGTAAGTACTGCCCAACCCCTCATTGATAAGCCTACATTTGTAAGGTAAGAAATAAAATTATCATAGGATAAATATTGATTTATTATAGCATTAAATATTGGACCATAGGGTGTGTTATTGCCTCCCGTCATATTCTCAAAATAAAGGTTGTGGAGTTTTACGCCATTCAGTGAGTATGTTTCGCCTCGTTTTAAAGAACGCATTTTAGAATAAGTGGGGTTACTATCAGTATAATTATCAGGTGTGTATGGAGTATTCCAAATTTCATTTAATTTGGTTACATAACCTGTATACAATTTATAATGTTCATCTAGTTGTTTTTTAGAAATTCCTTGGACTGATTCAAAATCAAATGTTTTAGGTTTAAGATTGTACATTAAATCACCTCTTTAAATAATATATTATGTTATATAATATGTAATAAAATTAGAGTGGTGTATTTATTCTTTTTTGAGTACTTAAATAATAATAAATCAATGAACTGTTGAATAAAATTACACATAGCAATAAATAAAAGGATGGGTGAATTGAAGTACAGAAATAATAAAATGATAGCTATTGTCATGGTAATTGCTATAGGAATGGTAAGTTTTATAGGTGTAAATATAGGGATTGCGAAGGAAACTATGAATTCTAATCAACTAGGTAATAAAAAAATACTTATTGATTCTGGTCATGGGGGAATGGATGGTGGAACTAGCTCTAAGGATGGGACTGTAGAAAAAAACATCAATTTAACTATAGCAACAAAACTTAAAGCTAGCTTGCAAAAGGCAGGATATGAGGTAGTTATGACAAGAGAGGATGATACAGGTCTTTATTCAAATAAGGGGACTATAAGAGAGAAGTATCGTGAAGATTTAAAAAAGAGGTGTGATTTAAAAAAGTCCAGTAATTGTGATATGTTTGTTAGCATTCATTTGAATTACTTTACCGAGAGTAAATATTATGGAGCACAAGTATGGTATTCAAATTATAAAGATAGCTCTATATTAGCAAATGCAATTCAGAAAAATTTCAAGTTAGATTTAGATTCTAATAATAAAAGAGTGCCTAAAGCTGCTAAAAGCTCTTATAAGATACTAAGGGAGAATGATGTTATGCCGAGTGTCATAGTGGAATGTGGATTTTTATCAAATTATGAGGAAGAACAAAAATTGAAGTCTGATGAGTATCAAGGAAAAATTGCAGGATCAATAAGTAAATCAATATGCGAATTTTATAAAAGTAATTTATAGGAATAAATAATTATATTGCGGCATGTTTAGAATTCTTTTAATTGCAAACTAAAGAGATATATTATTAAAACAATATGTCCTTTTAGTTTGTATTTTTTAGAATAACAGTAGATATGAATTAATTAGTGTTAGAAATGAAGTTATAGAATGGATGATAGATAGGCACGATGTATAGTGAATTTGTTGAAGATGATACATAATTATTATATGACCAGCAGCGAATTGTAAGTAGTAAAATTATAAAAAGATTAATAAGTTTTTTTATGCATAGAACTTCCTTTTTTTTATTGATACTCTATCATAATATGAGCGATTTAAAATTTTGCTACAAGGGTATGAATTTAAATTACATTTTTTTATTATAGATGATTATATTAAAAAAAACAAATCCTATGATATAATTGGTGTAATCATAAATATATGAAACAAAAGGTGAAATTATGGATAAATCAGGGAAAATATATGTAAAAGCAATGAATAAGTATAATGATGGCTATATAGACAAGGCGTTAGACCTTTGTGAAAAAAGTATTTCTTTAAAGAGTACAAATGCTGCTGCTCTAAATTTAAAGGGTATTTTATATTATTTAAAAGGTGATTTAGAAAATGCTAAGAAAATGTGGGATATCAATTATAAAAGAAATAATGATAAAGTATCAAAGAAATATCTATCCGATAGTTTGAGAGATAAGAAAAGATTACAATTATATATAAAGGCATTGGAGTTAATAAAGCAATTAAACATATGTGAGGCCTTAGAAACTTTAAAACAATGCCAAGATAGTGATTTTAATTCTATAAATGTGAATAACAACATAAGTCTTTGTTATATAAAGCAAGGCGAATATGATAAAGCATTACAATATATAAATGAGGTTATAAAAGTAGATAAGAAGAATGCCGAGGCGAGTATTAATAAGGAGACATTAATAAAATATGGAAACTTAAAGAGAAAAATAAATTATGTAAAAATAGGTGTAGTTACTGCGAGCCTATTATTAATTATAACTGTGATATTTATAGGCGAAAAAAACATTTACAATATAAAACATATTTCAACAATGGGTGCACAAAAACTACAAAGTGGAATATCATTAATAAAGGGAAATGACAAATTAGTAGCAATTAAGAAGAATACTAATTTAGATAAATCGAGTACAAAAATGGTAGGCAACAAAGTACAAAAAATTCAAGAATTCCCACGAGAACAATTTAAGGTAAGCATAAAGAATAAAAATATGGAGCAAATAGTTTCGTATGTTAATAGATGGAATAAAGCTGATTTAGAGATGAATGATAAGTTACTTATGGTAAAAGGTGAAGAAATTATAAAAAGCGAGGGAGTATTATACTTTTATAATAAAGGTGTAGGTTATATAAAGGATAAAGAGTATACTAAAGCTCAAAAGTATTTCTTATACGCGTTACCATATTCTAAAGGTAATTATTTACAAGAACATATTCTTTACATGTTAGCAGTAAGTTATAAAGCTAGTTCCGACTTCCAGAATGCTGTTAAATACTATGAGCTTATTTTAAAGCAATTTCCAAGTGGAAGTTACTCCGAGGAAGTCTTATATAATTTAGTTTTAATAAACAAAGAGGTAGATTCAAATAAAGCAAAATTTTATGCTGAAAAATTAGTGGAACAATTTCCGGATTCGTTATATAAGAACTCGATAGTAAAGAAAATATTGGGTATATAAAAATAAATAACATAGCAAAGGTGTAATAGACATCTTTAAGTTTTACTTTGGGTATACTAATTTTAAAATATGTAACACAAATTTCACAACCCTATTACACATTTTAAAAATATTGATATAGAAGAGGTCAATTTGTAATATTATTGACTAGTAACAGTATAAGGTATACAATAATAACAATATAAACATACCCTAGCGGGGTATAATAAATGGAGGTAATAATATGATAAAAGAAGTTAATGATATAAATTTTAATGAAGAAATAGGAAATTCAGATAATATAGTTGTAGTTGATTTTTGGGCACCTTGGTGTGGACCTTGTAAAATGTTAAGTCCTGTAATTGAAGAATTAGCAAAAGAGATGGGAACAAATGTTAAATTTGCTAAAATAAATGTGGATGAAAGTCCTATAACGGCATCAACATACAAAATTTCAAGTATTCCAACAGTTATGGTATTTAATAAGGATTCTGTTAAAGAAACATTAGTAGGATTTAGACCAAAGGCTGAGCTTAAGAAAGTAATAGAGAAAAATTTATAAAATTTTAAATACAATTAAGTCATAATAGTACTTAGAAAGCAAATAAAACAATAAAATAACATATATAGTTAGTAAAATATTTTGGAGATAGATAATTTAAATTTTTATAATTTAAATAAATATCTCCATTTTTAAAGGTATAGAATATTTACTAATGATAAGGATAAACTGTTAATTATTGTGCATTTAGGTAAACCAAGAGGAGGAGAAAGTATGAGTGAGAGATATGATATAGCTATAATTGGAACAGGCCCAGCAGGGCTAGAAGCAGCAATTAATGCTAAAATAAGAAATAAAAATATAGTAATCTTTGGGAATAAAGATCTCAGTCCTAAATTATCAAAAGCGGCAAAGGTAAATAATTATTTAGGCCTTTATAACGTTACAGGAATTGAACTTAAAAACAAATTTGCAGATCATATTGAGGATATGGGTGTAGAGATTGTAAATGAAAAAATAAACAATGTTTATGCTATGGGGGATTATTTTGCTCTGATGGTAAATGAAAAGGTATATGAGGCTAAAGCTATAATATTAGCTACAGGTATAGAATATACTAAGCCATTAATAGGAGAAGAAGAATTCTTAGGAAAAGGAGTAGGATATTGTGCTACCTGTGATGCTCCATTATATAAGGGGAAAACAGTTGTTATAGTTGGTTATAATAAAGAAAGCGTCGAAGAAGCTAATTATGTAAGTGAGTTAAGTGGAAAAACATATTATATACCAATGTATAAAGGTGAATATAATTTAAATGAAAATGTAGAAATTATAAATAACAAGCCTTTAAAAATAGTTGGAGATGATGTGGTTACTAAGATGATTTTAGATCAAGGTGAAATAGCTACAGATGGTATTTTTATGTTAAGAGACAGCGTATCTCCGAGTCAATTAGTACCAGGTATTGAGATAGAGAATGGTCATATAAAGGTCAATAGAGATATGAAAACAAATATAGAAGGATGTTATGCAGCAGGAGATTGTACTGGCACACCATATCAATATATGAAATCTGCAGGAGAAGGTTTAGTAGCAGCATTATCTGCAGTTTCTTATGTGGATAAGTTACATGAAAATAAATAGAAACATAAATGAATTTTAATTTATCTAATATAATTAATAAAACCAGGTAGTTAGCGAAAGTTAACTGTCTGGTTTTAATTTTATGAGCTATATTTTTTTATTTAACTACAAAGAAAACGTGATTTCCTATTGTCTTTATATTCGTTTTGTTTATACTTTTCATCCATCCTGAAGTAGCTATTTCAGGATTATAATAGAAAACAGCATTATAAGTAGGATCTTTACCCTTTAATGCATCTAGTACTGCAGTGTAACAGGCTGAATCAGGGATAACATTTGATTTGCCATTGTGATATACCTTTCCATTTTTAACACAAGAGAAAGCATTCTTTTGATTAATAACACCGGAAATAGATTTTGGGAAATGACTATCACTAGCACGATTTAATATAACTGATGCTACGGCAAGTTTGCCACTATCAGGTTCGCCACAACTCTCAGCATATACAACTTGAGACATTAAATAAATATCATTATCGGTAATACAAATTGAGTTATTTGACTTATTAAATACTTCTACTGCCTCTACTTGTTCATTATATAAATCTTTACTCGCTGATCCAAATGAATACAAATGTTCACCACTTACGCTTAAACTAGGAAATGCTAAAAACAATGTTAGCATCATACATGATAAAAAAGTAAGCTTTTTCATATTTTTTCTCTCCTTTTGCCTGCGGAGTTAGCTGACGGGTTCGGGAAAGGTTTAACCTACACAATTAGTGATTCACCCCAGATGCTTGGTTCCTCCGCGTATTTTTTACTTCGGCTAATATAGTATTACCTAGAGTGTGAAAATAATACATTAATATTTTATTATATAACATAAAGCAGTGTAGAATGAATAATATAGACTTATTGATTCTTTAGCTCAGTATAGGATTTAATATAATTAGCATATGAAGTTTCTACGTCTTTAAATAGTGTATTGGACGAAGTATATAAAGATTCCAATACTTTCGGAGTTATCGATGTATTTGAAGTTTTAGAATTTTCATTTGTCATAGCAATTTTGAAATCACTTAAGTAACTTTCATATTTATCTAATAAAATTTTGAAGGATTCATAAGTGGGAATTGCGGATGTAGGAACAGTTAAAATTTTAAATGTACTTTGAAGATTGTTTAGTTTTGAGAAATCATCATCAACTAGTTTTGAAAGATTATAATAGGACATCTCTTTTTTTCTCACTTTTATTGTATATGAGTAAAGATTACTTTTAACATTTAAGAAATCAGTGGATAGGCCATCAATATCACTTATAAATTCTTGGTTTTGACGTGACTTAAGAACAGTTTCTTTTTTTATCATTACAGCGGTATCACTGTAATCAAGAATATTATCAATGAAAGTTAAAGAGATTTTTGGCAGTGATATTGAAGTATTATGAACATCTATTAATGAATAAAAATTTATGCAGTCATTTCTAAAAGTTTTAAGATTCTCCATAGACGTTTCTACATCATTTCCAGAAGGATTATTTAAAATTGCTAAAGTCTGTCTATATATTAATAAATTTTTATCTAGGCCGGATTTTAAATTATCGTTATCTTTTTTATATTTAGTAGTAGGCTGTGAATTTGATAAATTAGCTTTAAAGACAGATAAATCATTAATAATTTTAGGTAATTGTTTTTTTGCATAGTCAACATCTATTGTTTTATTGCTATTAAATTGGGATACATTTTTATTAACATCATTTATACCGTTAATGGTGGTTATTAAAGTAGTTTTATAGGAACTATACACATTAGTTATAGAGGAATAGTAACAAATTAAGAAAATACCTGTAGAGAGCATAATAATTGATAAAAAAAGTATTAGTTTAAAGTTTTTTCTTTTGTAACTAGTATTTATATTATTTTTATTTAAACCCAAAATAATTCACTCCTTCATTAATTTCATTATATTCTTATATTAATATGATACATATATTATTCTAGTTAAATTGCAGAATTATACCATTTTAAATTTAAAAGTATCATACATTTAATAGAACGATTTTTAGCATAAGCTTAATTGTTACAATAAAATTAACTTATAATATATACTAATAAAGCAAAGCATAGTGTATAATTGGAAGTAAGAGTTTTAGTTGAGGGGTGTGAGCTTTATGGAAGTATATAAGTTTATTATGAATACGATCAAAAATATAAGTGTATATTCAATTCTAGATATACTAGTGGTGGCTTTTATATTTTACAAAAGTTACATGCTAATGAGGGAAACAAGAGCTATACAGTTATTAAAAGGAATTATTTTTATTTTTGTACTTATTCCAATAAGTCAGTTTCTTAATTTAACAGTATTAAACTGGATATTAAACAAAACAATAACAATTGGTGTTTTAACTATTATTATCATCTTTCAACCAGAGATAAGAAGAGCCTTAGAGCATATTGGAAGAACGGCTTTTGCTGATAAGCACATATTTGAAGATGAAGAAGTAATGGAGAAGGTTATAACTGAAATTGTTAATGCTGTTGAAATACTATCAAAAAGTAAAACAGGCGCACTAATAGTAATAGAACAAAGAACAGGTATTGGGGAAATAATTAAAACAGGAAATACTCTAGATGCCGTAATATCTGCTGCCTTGTTAGAAAATATATTTGTAGTTAACACGCCCCTTCATGATGGTGCCACGGTAATTAGAAATGATAGAATAATAGCAGCGGGGTGTTTTCTACCTTTAACTAATAGTGATAAAATAAGTAAAAAGCTTGGAACAAGGCATAGAGCAGCAATAGGAGTAACAGAAACTTCAGATGCTTTAACAATAATAGTATCAGAAGAAACAGGTACTATTTCTCTTGCAATGAATGGAAGATTAATGAGAAACTACGACAAGGATAAGCTTAAAAATGTACTTGTTCAAATAATAAAGAGAAGACAAACTAAAAAAGTAACATTAAAGGAGAGAGTAAAGGCATGGATAAAGAACGTAAAGAACAATTAATAATTAAAATTTGCTGCGTAATAGCTGCCTTTGCGCTATGGCTTTTCATAACGGGAACGGAAAACCCGTTGACTGCTTATAAAATTAAAAATATACCTGTAACAATGCTAAATAGCGACGTATTAGCTAAGTCGAATCTTGTTTTAGTTTCAGGACAAGATTTAACAACATCCCTAAATATTAAAGGGGCTAATACTAGCATACTTCTGGCTATGAAAGCATCTGATTTTACGGTGGTTGCAGATTTAGGCGCATATGCGCTTAAAAGTGGGGAATATAAGATACCTATTGAAATAAAAAAAAGTCCAGATAATATAAATGTGGTAAATAGTGATGGTCTTTTTATAACAATACAGTTAGATGAACTTACTAAGAAAAAATTGCCTATAAATGTAAATGTAAGCGGAAAACCTAAAGAAGGTTTTTATGCATCAAAGCCGGAGCTATCATCAGATTATGCCACGGTATCAGGTGGTTCAAAGGTTATAAGTGAAGTTAAAAAAATAGTAATTGACGAAAATATACAGGGTTTGGAATCAAATACATCGAAAAAATACAAGCTTAAAGCGGTAGATGAATCGGGAAAAGAAATAAAAGATGTTGTTGTAAGTCCAGCCTATATCAATGTTAAAATTCTTGTAAAAAAGACAAAATCCGTAGAAGTTACTGTGAAAACTACAGGAAGTTTAGATCCTAAGTATACGTTAGGAAGTATAAAATCTGTACCTGAGGCAGTAGATATAACAGGGAGCTTAGCTGAACTTGATAATCTGAAATACTTAAACACAGAAGCTGTTGATTTAAGTAAAATAACTAAGAGTACAACCCTTGAAACAAAGGTTATAATTCCAAAAGGATTAAATTTGGTCGGTGGGGATACTATGGTTAAGGTTCAAGTTAATTTAAGTAGTCCAAATGCAGCAAGTGGAGCAGCTACGACAGAAAAGGTAGACAAGACAGTTCAAAAGGATTTAAGTTTAGATATCAAGTACAATAATTTGGGTGAAACTTATTTAGCGACGTTAGATAATAATAAGACATCAATAACGGTCTCCGGAGTAGAATCAGTTATTAATAATCTAGATTTAAATGATTTTTCCGCGAAAGTAGATTTAACAGGTTTAATAGAAGGCAAACAAAGCGTGAATGTAATTGTGTCTATACCAAAGGGAGTAACTTTAATATCACACAACCCGGATAAAATAGGAGTAACTATTACGAAAAAGCAAACGGAGGTACCAGTGAGCAATGACAATAAGAGTAAATAACATAACTTTAGATATAGATGAACCAATAGACGATTTAAGGATAAAAGCTGCAAAATTAATGAGAGTTTCTGATAGTGAAATAAAAAAAATTAAAATAGCTAAAGAATCTATAGATGCTAGGAAAAAAAATAATATTAAGTTTAATTATGCCGTTAACATCACAATGGATAATGAAATAAATGTAGTCACAAGAGCAAACAATAAAGATGTTAAGCTTGAAGAAGACAAATACGAGGCTGAGTTTGAATTTGGAACTAAAAAAATGAAGCATAGACCAATAATAGTAGGAATGGGACCAGCAGGAATGTTTGCTGGTATTCTTATGGCACAAAAGGGATATAAACCTTTAATTATCGAAAGAGGAGAAAAGGTAGAGAATAGGACAAAGACAATAAATAAATTTTGGACAAGAGCGGTATTAAATACAGAATCTAATGTGCAGTTTGGTGAAGGTGGGGCAGGGACTTTTTCAGACGGAAAGCTAACTACAAGAATAAAGGACACTAGATGTGATTATATATTAGAAGAATTTGTAAAAGCGGGTGCACCGGAAGAAATAGTGTATATTGGGAAACCTCATATAGGTACAGATGTGTTAAAAGACGTTGTGAAGAACATTCGTGAAGCTATTATTAAGTTAGGTGGAGAAGTAAGATTTAATAGTAAACTTGAGGATATTAAGATTAAAGATGCAAAACTTCAGAGCATAATAGTAAATGGAGAAGAAATACCTTGTGATAATTTAATTTTAGCACCGGGGCATAGTTCAAGGGACACTTATGAAATGTTATATAAAAATGGCGTGTTTATGTCTAGTAAACCATTTGCAGTTGGGGTTCGAATAGAGCATCCACAAGATATGATTAATGAAAATCAATATGGAAAATATGCAAGTCACCCGAGACTAAAAGCTGCAGATTACAAGCTTACTTATAAAAGTGGCAAATTGGGCAGATCAGTATATAGTTTTTGTATGTGTCCAGGAGGAGCTGTAGTGTCCGCAGCGTCAGAACAAGGAAAACTTGTAATAAATGGTATGAGTGAGTACAATAGAGATAAAAAAAATGCAAACTCAGCAATAGTGGTATCAGTAGGACCTAAGGACTTCGCCTCTGATAATCCACTAGCTGGCATTGAATTTCAAAGGTATTATGAGGGACTAGCATATAATATAGGCGGAGAGAACTATAATGCACCAGTGCAATTAGTTGGTGATTTCCTTAAGGGCAATGTTAGTGATAAAATAGGTAGTATAAAGCCAAGTTATACACCTGGTTATAAATTAGCAAATCTTACTAACTGTTTACCTACTTATGTAACAGATGCTATAAAAGAGGCTTTACCTAATTTTGAACATAAAATAAATGGGTTTTCAAGAAATGATGCAATACTTACGGGTATAGAAACAAGAACGTCTGCACCAGTAAGAATTGATAGAAATGAAGAGTTTCAAAGTATATCTTTAGAGGGGTTATACCCAGCAGGAGAAGGAGCTGGATATGCAGGTGGGATAATTTCTGCGGCAGTTGATGGATTAAAAATTGCTGAAAGTATAATGAAAAAATGGAAATGTGTATAATAATTTCTCTAAACTCTTGATTTTTCTTTATGAAGTTTGTTAAAATGGTACAGAAGATAAAAAACGCAAAACAGAAAACAATAATACACATCAGACAAATATTAAAGTTAATACATAATACAAAATATATAATATATAATCGAGGGAGTGTAATTGAATGAGTAAAACATTTGATAAAATTTTAGACACAGCAAAAGCACAAGGAATGAAAACTGTAGTAGTAGCTGTAGCACAGGATGAACCAGTACTTGAGGCGGTTCGTGACGCTAAGAAAAATGGTATAGCAAATGCAATACTAGTAGGAGATAAAGAAAAAATAATATTTATTGCTAAAAACATAGGTATGGATGCATCAGAGTTTGAAATTATTGATGAGAAGAACGTTTCTAAAGCAGCATTAACTGCAGTTCAGATTGTATCATCAGGAAAAGCTGATATGCTTATGAAAGGGTTAATTGATACAGCAACATTCTTAAGGGCCGTGTTAAACAAAGAAGTAGGCCTTAGAACTGGGAAACTAATGTCACATGTAGCTGTATTTGAAATACCGGAGTATGACAGACTAATATTTTTAACAGATGTTGCTTTTAATATGTATCCAGAACTGAAGGAAAAAAAGAGTATAATAAACAATTCAGTAGCAGTAGCAAAAGCGTGTGGAGTTGATGTTCCTAAAGTCGCAGTAGTTTGCGCAGTAGAAGTAGTAAATCCAGGAATGCCAGCAACACTAGATGCAGCAATGTTATCGAAAATGAATGATAGAGGTCAGATAAAAGGTTGTATTGTTGATGGACCTTTATCCCTTGATATTGCAATATCTGAGGAAGCTGCAAATCATAAAAATATACAAAGTCCAGTTGCAGGAAAAGCGGATATTCTTGTAATGCCAAATATTGAAGCAGGAAATTCTATGTATAAATGCTTAAATTACACTACTAAATCTAAAAGTGGTGGATTACTAGTAGGTACTTCTGCTCCTGTTATATTAACTTCTAGAGCGGATACTCCTGAAACAAAATTACATTCTATAGCTCTTGCAGCATTAGTTGCAGAATATAATAAATAAAATTTCCGATTCTTTAGGAACATAAAATATACTAGTATATCTATTTGTTATTTATTTAATGTACTTTATAGCATAAAGGAGGAACAATATGTCATATAAATTATTAATAATTAACCCAGGGTCAACATCTACTAAAATAGGTGTATATGAGGATGAAAAGGAAATATTAGAAGAAACATTAAGGCATCCATCAGAAGAGATAGATAACTTTAAAAGCATATTTGAGCAACTTGATTTCAGAAAAGACGTTATCTTGAGTATTCTTAAGGAAAAGAATTTTGATATTAAAACTTTGGATGCCATAGTAGGCCGAGGTGGAATGTTAAAACCAATTGAAGGCGGCACTTATATTGTAAATGCAGCAATGCTTAATGATTTAAAAATTGGAGTACAAGGTCAACATGCTTCTAATTTAGGTGGGATAATTGCAAATGAAATTGCAAAATCTTTAAACATACCAGCATATATAGTTGATCCAACAGTAGTGGATGAAATGGCACCAGTTGCTAAATTATCAGGAATACCAGATATAGATAGAAAGAGTATTTTCCATGCATTAAATCAAAAAGCAGTGGCCAAAAGATATGCAAAAGAAAACGGAAAAAAATACGAGGAAATTAATTTAATAGTTGCACATATGGGCGGAGGAGTTACAGTAGGAGCTCATGAGAATGGGAAAGTTATAGATGTTAATAATGGACTCGATGGAGATGGTCCATTTTCACCAGAAAGATCTGGAGGATTACCATCAGGCGATTTAGCTAAGATGTGTTTTAATGGAAAATACACTTTAGAAGATATAAAGAAAAAGATAAATGGAAAAGGTGGATTTGTCTCTTACCTTAATACTAATGATGTACGAGATGCGCTTAAAATGTCACAAGCTGGTGACAAAAAGGCTAAATTGATTATTCAAGCTATGGGATATCAAGTAGCTAAGGAAATTGGGGGCTGCGCAGCTGTTTTATCAGGAAAAGTAGATGCTATAATTTTAACTGGTGGGATAGCTTATGGAGAAGCTGTTGTTAATTATATAACCAAAAGAGTAAAATTCATAGCAGATGTGGTAGTTTACGCAGGTGAAGATGAATTGTTAGCACTAGCTCAAGGTGCTATAGGAGTTTTAAGTGGAAAAGAGCAGGCAAAAGTTTATAAATAAACAATAACATTGATGATATGACAAAAGGTATGTATTACTAGAGGCTGTTTAAATACAGTTTAAGTAATACATACTTTTTTTATTAATATAAGGTAAGAGGAGAGGATTTTTTTACAAATGTCTTGTATTGTAGTATAATTCAAGCTATGTTATACATATTACAAGAACAGTTTTGCCTAATTATGAAATTAAATTTTTTTATAAAAGAATGACAAAGGTGGGATCTATGAATAAAATACTAACACACTGATTAGTATTTTTTATTTAAGATGCCCTATAGTAAACCTATAGAATATTTGGAAAGAGGTATAAAATATGAGTAGAATGTTTGGTACAGATGGAGTACGAGGGATAGCAAATACAGAATTAACAGGAGAGATTGCATACAAGTTAGGAAGAGCAGGAGCTTTTGTACTAACAGACGGAGCACATAAGCCTAAAATTATAGTTGGAATGGATACAAGAGTCTCAGGAGACATGTTAGAAGCTGCTTTAGTTGCAGGAATTTTATCTGTAGGGGCTGAGGCTATATGCCTTGGAGTGGTTCCAACTCCAGCCGTAGCATATTTAACAAGAAAATATAGAGCAGATGCAGGAATTGTTATTTCAGCTTCTCACAACCCGGTAGAATATAATGGAATAAAGTTCTTTGACAATAATGGATTCAAATTGTCTGATGAATTAGAGGATACAATACAAGCAGTTATAGAAAGTGATTTTAAAGAAGTACCATCACCAATAGCTGGTGATTTAGGTAAAAAAACAGTTAATGAAAATGCAGTATATGATTATATGGAATTTGCTAAGTCTACTATTTCAGGTGACTTAAAGGGACTTAAAATTGCATTAGATTGTGCTAATGGTGCTTCATATATAACATCAGTAAAGGCTATTAGGTCACTTGGAGCAGAAGTTTTAGTTATTAACAATGATCCAGATGGTATAAATATAAATAAAGACTGTGGATCAACTCATCCTGAGCATTTAATGGCATTTGTTAAAGAAAATCATTGCGATTTAGGATTAGCTTTTGATGGTGATGCAGATAGATGTTTGGCAGTTGATGAAAAAGGAAATCTTATAAATGGAGATTTTATAATTGCTATTTGTGCAAAACATCTAAAAAGTATTGGGAAATTAACTAAAGATACAGTAGTAGTAACCGTTATGAGTAATTTAGGTCTTGATATTGCAATGAAGCAGGAAAACATAGCTACAGTTAAAACAAAAGTAGGAGATAGGTATGTTCTTGAGTTAATGCAAAAGGAAGGTTACAGCCTTGGTGGAGAGCAATCTGGACATGTAATTTTCCTCGACTTTAATACTACAGGGGATGGACTTGTGTCAGGACTTCAACTAGCGACTGTTATTAAAGAAACGGGGAAACCATTATCAGAGCTTGCATCAATGATGGTAGAACTTCCACAGGTATTAGTTAATGCAACAGTACCTAACGATAAAAAAGATATCCATGAAACTGATAGTGAAGTAGTTGAAGAAATAAAGAAAATAGAAGAGAAATTAGATGGTTGTGGTAGAGTGCTTATAAGGCCATCAGGTACAGAACCTCTAGTAAGAGTAATGCTTGAGGGTAAAGTACAAAGTGAATTAGATAAAATGGCACATTCTCTTGCGAAACTTATTGAACAAAAAGCAAACGCATAGAAGAAGACTATCGATGATAAAGTTTTTCTAAATGACTTGAATAAGCGCTCAAAACAAGAAATTTGATTAAGAAATTCTAATATTTTGCTCATATAAAATTCTCTGACACTCACATTCGCCGTCCTGGCTCAGGTTCGCTAGCCTGACTTCCTGTCAGGCTCACGAGAATTTTATACTTGCGAAAGAAGAATTTCTAAATCAAACTTCAATAGTTTCTACGCTTATTATTCAAGTCAGTTAGAATATTATTTAATCAAACTATAAGGGCAGTTTTTACTGTAATAATAATAAAAATAAAACCAAAAGTAATTAAAATTTAGTTAACTTGCTATTAAAAGTATTGACGTTTGGACCAAAGAACGAATATAATAGACTGAAAGCTTATGCAAAAGGTTCATAAGTTTTTAGTCTATTATTTATTTAATACAGTGAAATGCTGAATATTTTGATAGGGGAGGATAGAGTGATATAAATTATTAAAAAGCGCCAGGACTCATAATGAGAATAATTATGAGTTGACGAGGATGGGGAGTATCGAATCTTCGGCGGATGCCCCGCGGTAGCGCACTACCGTTAATGATTGATAAAAGCGAGGAGTGATTTTCGTGACAAGATCAATCTGGTGTTAAAACCTTTATAAATATTACGATGCCAATAGGCAATATGCATCGTCTTTGGGTGACAAGTAGTATCTAAAGGGGATGAATAGTGATTATTGGTGATGAATTAATTAAGTATGATATTCATCTATGATTACAATTATGTAATGCGAATTGCTTCATATAATAAATTTATGTGTAGGCAGTAGCAATACTATTTCAATAATTGTGAATAAAATGGTTGATAAATGTGCTTAATTGATTTGCGAAAAATTATAAATTTGAGAGGAAGATGAATATGTGCGGAATAGTTGGATATTTTGGAATAAAAGAGGCTCAAACAATATTGATTGATGGGCTTAGAAAATTAGAATATAGAGGATACGATTCAGCAGGAGTCGCAATTATAGATAATGGAGTTTTAAATGTTACTAAATGCAAAGGAAGACTTGCAAATTTAGAAGCTGAATTATTAGAAACCCCACTTAAAGGTACTGTTGGAATAGGTCATACAAGATGGGCTACTCATGGTAAGCCATCAGATGAAAATTCTCACCCACACACTAATGAAAAAGGAACTATTAGTGTAGTTCATAATGGGATTATCGAGAACTATATCCATTTAAGAGAATGGTTAATGGCAAAAGGATATAAATTTGTATCTGAAACTGATACAGAAGTTGTACCACATCTTATAGATTTTTATTACAAAGGAAACATTGTTGAAGCTGTAAAGAAGGCTACTGCAAAAATGGAAGGTAGCTATGCAATAGCAGTATTATGCAGTGATGAACCAGATAAATTGATAGCAGTAAGAAAAGATAGTCCATTAATAGTAGGACTTGGAGAGAATGAATTTTATGTAGCATCTGATATACCAGCAGTGCTCAATCATACAAGAGAAGTATATTTATTAGAAGATAATGAATTTGTTGTTATCTCGAATGATGGCATAAAGCTTGAAGATATAGAAGGCGACATTATAAATAAAGAAGTTTTTCATGTAACTTGGGATGCAGCTGCAGCTGAAAAAGGTGGATATGAACACTTTATGATTAAAGAAATCCATGAACAGCCAAAGGCAATCAGAGATACAATGACTTCAAGAATAGTTCTTGGACAGCCGATAACTTTAGATGATATAAATATAACTAAAGAACAAATTAAGAAATTGGATAAAATATATATTGTAGCATGCGGAACTGCATACCATGCAGGGGCTGTAGGTAAATATGTCATAGAAAAACTTGCAAGAATACCAGTAGAACTTGATATAGCGTCAGAATTTAAATACAGGGATCCAATAATTGATAAAAACACATTAATGATAGTTATTAGTCAATCAGGAGAAACTGCAGATACTATGTCAGCATTAAGACTTGCAAAGGAAAAAGGAGCAAGAGTAATAGCTGTAACTAATGTTGTTGGTAGTGCGGCTTCAAGAGAAGCAGATGATGTACTATACACATGGGCAGGACCAGAAATAGCTGTTGCATCTACTAAAGCTTACGCAACTCAGCTTATAGCAATGTATATAATTGCGCTATTCTTTGCTCAAAATAAAGAAACTCTAAGTATGGATAAAATTGAAGAAATTAAAGCAGCGATGCTAGAACTTCCAGAAAAGGCAGAAGAAATGCTTAAAGACAAAGAAACTATACAAAAGTTTACAGCAAAAACTTATATGCATAAGGATATGTTCTTCATAGGACGTGGGCTTGATTATGCAGTTGCACTAGAAGGTTCATTAAAACTAAAAGAAGTATCTTATATCCACTCAGATGCATATGCCGCAGGAGAGCTTAAACATGGGGCAATAGCACTTATGGAAGAAGGAACTATAGTTATAGCATTAGCTACTCAAGAAGAGCTATTTGGTAAAATGGTAAGTAACATGCGTGAACTATCGACTAGGGGAGCAAAAGTATATGCTTTCGCACCAAAAGGTCATACTGAAATTGAAAAATCAGTTCATGCTGTAACTTATGTACCAAAAGTATTGGATATATTAGCACCAGTAATATCAGTAATTCCACTACAATTATTAGCATATTATATGGCAATTCAAAAGGGTTGCGATGTTGATAAGCCAAGAAATCTTGCAAAATCGGTAACTGTGGAATAGGGTAAAATGTTAGAAAATTAAATTTTGTGTATATTGAAAAAAGTCTTTAAGTAAAAATTCATATATTAAGGTATTCATGAATAAATTCTTGCATTATTATTAAAGGTAAAAAACCATCAGATTTTTAATTCTGATGGTTTTTTATTTTTACGTTGAACTAAAGTATGTATGTTCTAAGAATGCATCAATATTGTCATGCTCTAGATAGTTATTTGAATATTAGTAAAAACCTTTATAACTTTATAAAAAGCGTTATTTTGAAAGTATTATCTGTGTATTCTGTATCAATATCTCCACTATATTTAGATACCACAGTTCTAATGATATCCACGCCATATCCATGTATTTGGTTGTTTTTTTTATTAGAGATAAACCTCATACCATTTACTTTTATCTGATTTATCTTTGAGTTTTCAACCTCATAAACAAAATAGCCTTTCTCCGTATTTGATTTAATATTTATATATCTCAATTTTTTATCTTGTATTTTTAAACATGCTTCTATTGCATTATCAATAGTATTTGAGAATATGCTACACAAATCCGTTTGAGAAATATTTAATTGTTCAGGAACATAAATATTCATGTTGATATTTATACCCAAATCAATAAACTTTTTGTACTTATTATTCAAGATTGAATTTGCTATTTTGTTCTCACAAAATGTATGAGGTGACATTGGAATTATACTTTCTGTCACTGTGTCAAGGTAGCTTCGTGCTTCTTCTATATTATCCTCATATAAAAATGAATTTATAACTCCTAAGTGATTTTTCATATCATGCAATATTTTCTTTGTGATATTCTGATTTTCTTCTATATCAGTATAATGTTCCATCTGCATTACTAATTGTTTATTTAAGGAGTCAGCTTTGGAACCTAAAGCAATTTCTTTAATAACATAAAACATAGCAATAATACCTAAAATATATAATGTCATTATCGTAATGACAGTGAGATTATAAAAAGTACTTGTCTTAGATATAAACGGAACAATGCTAAAAACAATGGATGTGAAGGTAGCTAAAGACATAGTACATATGAGTGCCCATATTTTGATGGATAAAATTTCTTTAGCCCATAATACAACCTTATAAAGCGTAAAATATATTAAAATAAAAATCAGAACTCTTAAAGAAGCTTCAACTATGTCATTAAATTTATATTCGTAGATGGGAAAAAAAGAAGCTATTCTAGCAGCCAACATTTTCACACTTACAGAGATGGTGGAAACCATGGACACGGCACAAATCTTTTTTATTTTTACGTCTTTATAAAAGATTAATCCTATAATCAAGTAGATAACAAATATATATATAATATTTTCAATATCTCCTGACTGAAGAGGTATCGTACACATCACTAATAAGGCAAAAAAATTTAATGCAGAAAATATTTTTGAGTCTCTTTTCGTTAAAAATGCATTAAGTAATTTAAATAAAATTATTGTTTCTATAATAGAAATAATAATTAAAATAATGATTGGAATAATAATTGCAAGTATATCCATAAAACACCCTACCTCAGTATTTGTTTTGCAAACGTTATTAAAGTTTTTTTATATCTGTTTCTACTTATTGGAACGTTGTATCCAAGTGTAGTAATAGCATGATTTTGTTCAATGGTACTAATATTGGATAGGTTTACTAGATAACTTTGGTGACAGCGCACAAAATTTCTATTAATGAGTTCTTTTTCTATATTATCAAGTTTTGAATAAAATTCATATTCTCCTTGATTACAGATCAGTCTAATAATCCGCTTATCACTAACAAAATATATTATATCCGAAAAGTTTATCTTATGAGTTTTATCTTTAAAACTTATTATATATACATCGTTTTTTATCATATCCAAACTATCAAGAGCTTCTTTAAAGACCTTAGCTACTTTGTCAATTTTAAAAGGTTTTAGTATATAATTGAAGGCTCTTACGTTATAACCTTCGAATACATATTCCATAAGTCCTGTTACAAAAATAATTACAGCAATTTTATTTGTTTTTCTGATTATTTTGGCAGTATCTATTCCTGATATCTTTTTCATTTGAATATCTAAAAATATTATATCAAATTTATATGAATTGTCTTTTAAGCTATTAATTAATTGTTCTCCGCTTTCATAATCATTTATTTTAACTTCGAGGTTGTTTTCTTTAATTTGGCCTGTCAAAATAGTTTTCAGCATATTTCTTTGTTTAATTTCGTCTTCACATATAGCAATTCTAATCAAATTAATCAACCCCTTTTTTTAATATCCAATTATGTTGTTATATTAACGATTTAAGAATAAGTTTTAACAATAATTGAGAAAATAATTCCATATTTATTAATATTATAACATAATTAATAAGCGCATCCAGTGATTCTGGTTTGTATATAACATAAAGATAACCAAGATTTACATTATATATACCAAGAATTACATGAGCTCATTTTTTTAGATTGAATACTTTATATTAGGCTGATAGTATGAAGTTGCAATACTAATAAAAGGAGGAAAAATATGTTAACCATAAAAGAATTAAAAAAAATTTTTGTATCAAAGGGTAGTGAATATATTGCACTTCAAAGCTTAAATTTAAGTGTGAAAAACGGAGAATTTGTAGCTGTCATGGGACCTTCTGGCAGTGGTAAAACCACATTGCTAAATTGCATATCTGGATTTATGACGGCGGATGCTGGAGAGATTATTTTGGATGGAGAAAATATCTTAAACATTGGGGAAGAGAAATTAGCAGATGTAAGACAAAATAAGTTAGGTTTTGTATTTCAAGACTTTATGTTAATTAACGGATTAACTGTATTAGAAAATATCTATTTACCACAAATTATTGCGAATAAAAACATGAAACTAATGGAGAAAAAAACAAAAATATTATTAGATGCATTTAGAATAGGAACGATAAAAAATAAATACCCTAATGAAATATCTGGTGGAGAGAAACAACGAGTAGCAATAGCAAGAGCACTTTCAAACAACCCATCCATTCTATTAGCAGATGAACCAACAGGAAACTTGGATTCTAAGTCAAGTTCAGCAGTAATAGAAGCTTTTATAGATGCAAACAAAAATCTAGGAGCAACAATATTTATGGTTACTCATGATGCTTTTGCAGCATCTCATTCAGATAGAGTAGTGGCACTAAAGGATGGACAAATTGTCAAAGAACTAGTTAGAAACACACCTCCTAGAGAATTTTTAAATGATATTTTAAATTTCATGAAGGGAATAAATGGTGAGACTTATGACGCTTAACGCTATTGTTAGAAAGTTATTTAAAAATAATATAAAGCAATACGCTCTGTTTATTTCTTCAATCATATTTGCAGTTGCAATGATTGGAGGATATGGAATTCTCCAATTTAGTCCAACAGTTACCAAAGTACTCATGGATGGTGGTTCGACGCAGCAAATTACGTTAAGCATGTTTGCATTTACATTAATAGGAACATTTGTATTTGTAATATATGCTTATTCATTATTTATAAGACATAAGTCAAGGGAAATAGGTGTTTTCATATCTCTTGGAATCAGACGTTGCAATGTATGCAAAATTGTTATGAAAGAGCTGAATATAATTTTCTTAACAGCTACATTATTGGGATTACTCTTTTCAATATTAATTTCATGGCTAAGCTGGACTGTTTTAACCTTATTTCTAAAAACAGAGGAAACAGCTTTTTCTATTGGATGGATTGGAATCGCCATTGCAAGTTCATTTTCAATTTTATGCATGATTATTACTAGAGTACTAACTTCAAGGTATATCAAAAAGATAGATATAATAAAGATACTTAAGGCTGAAGAACAGGTTGAAAATGTTAAAGGGGATAGTTTTATTTTGGGTTTAATTGGTGCAGTAATGATACCTGTAGGAATCATTCTATGTACTTCAAGCAATAAGCTATATTTTTTAATAGCATCTTTAGTGGGGTTGTATTTATTCATAGTACAGATTACATCCATAGGTGTTTTGTTTAAAAAAATTAGTCCTAGCTATTATTACAAAAACATTGTGTTTTTTAATTTGATAAAATCAAAGGGAAAACAATATACTTTACCATTATTTGTCTCAACTATTCTAATTGGAGTTGGAATTTTTGGTATTGCCTTTAGTTCTGTTCCAATGATATCGGGTATTTTAAGTACAATTTATGTTGATCCTTATGATTATATGGTTAAAGTAGGATTTCAACAAGGAGGTTTTAATGAAAGTGATATAAAAAAATTAGCAATAGATAATAATGTTACACTTAAGGACTTCAAGAAGTTTGATACAATCATTTTAGGTGAGTATTTTAAAAAATATAATGAGTGGGGACCTATCAATTTTGTAAGTGAAGAAACTGTATATAAACTTACTGGCAAAAAATTCGATATTGATCCAGGTTCTTATGTTACGATTATATCTGCTGATGAAAATAGTGATTCAAGTAAATATCACTCACAACCTATTGGGCCTATAACTCTACTAAATCCTACTACCAAAAAAGAATTAACTCTTAATAATAAAGGAATAAAATTTATCGATAAGATTATGAATTCGGATACAATGTTTGATCGAAAAAGTTTTTGTGTTATGGATACTGCTTTGTTTAATAAGTTGCACAATGAGATGAAAAAAGAATATATATTTAAAACATATATATTCAATACACTTAATTGGAGGGAAACAGGTGTTTTTAGTAATGCATTATTTAATTCAATAATTAAATTTAGCGGGGGGAAATGGTGTCCGAACTATAGTACTGGGGTTATATTTGATAGAATAAGAAAACAAGCACCAAACGAACCAGTAAATTATGAATATAAGGCGTATAAGGAAAATAGCTTTGAGGCAAATAGATTGTGGGAATTTACACCATATTCAAGATATCACATATTTAATAGTGGCATTTCTGATTTCGCTGTTTATTTATTGCTTACTTTATATATTTCTATAATCGCAATTGTTTCAGCAATTATGACAATCGGTCTTAAAATATTAAATACAATGTGGCAGGATAAGTTAGTATATAAAAATATTACATTCCTCGGAGTAAGAAAAACTAAGATAAAGTCAATTATATCAAAACAAGTTGCTTTAATATACTTTGTTCCAGTAACACTAGGAACTATTATCACTTTATTTTTATTTAAGTCAATAATGAATGCTGAGTTTAGGGCGTTTTCAAATGTATCATTTTTATTTGCTTGTGGATTATCTTTATTAGTAGTTTTAATCCAAGTTGGATTATTTTTTGTAATTAGAAAGCAGGCTATTAAAGAATGTGTTAAGTTCATAGATGTGTAAATTAGAATAACATGTAACAAAGTTATGCGAAATCAAAAGAAAGTCTCCCACTTCTACAAGTGGGAGGATAACAATTGAAAATTGTCATTTCGTTCCTTTTACTAAATCTTCTTTTGTAACATTATAAAGACTAAAAAAGTATCCTTTTTTCTGTGTTAGTTCATCAAAACTACCTATCTCCTCTATCCTTCCATTGTTAACTACTATTATCTCATCATACATTCTGAGTATTTCATCAACAAGTTTATGTGTAACTACCATACATGTCAATTCATCAATATCTAAAATTGATTTTTCTATATTATACGCCGTCTCATTATCAAGTGATGATGTTGCTTCGTCAAGGATAAGAATTGGAGTGTTTTTAATCAATGCTCTTTAATTTCGATATATATTTAAAGATAGTTATCCAAAGTTTTTGAAATTGAATAAAGAAAAATATCATGAAAGGATGATAGAACATATGAATATCGAGGCGATGAAAATGGTAGAACGTGGGGAGATTTCATTAGGTTTTGTTGCGTACATATGTTTAAAATATCTGGAAGTATTCAAAATAGGATTTACATGTAAAAAATGTGGGTATTTTTTTGTGGCTACCACAAAAAATAAGTGTTTCTCAAAGAGTGTAGAAAGCGTTAAAATTATAACATAAAACCGATTGCAATAATAAAATTTAAGGAGGAAATTATATGTTTAATAATCTCTTTTCAAAAGGAAAAATAGGTTCTATGGATACGAAAAACAGAATTGTAATGACATCCATGGGTAACCATTTAGGAAATATTGATGGTACCATGTCAAAAGCAGATATTGCTTTTTACGGTGCTAGGGCAAAGGGCGGTGTAGGGGTTATCTTTACAGAGGTATCAATGGTTGAGGAGTCAAGAGGCAGGGGTAACTTATGCCAAATTTCTGTAGCTGATGATAAATACATACCTGGCTTAAAAGAATTAGCAGATGAGATTCACAAATATAATAGCAAAATAGTAATTCAAATATATCATCCAGGCAGACAAGGAATAAGTGCTGTTAATGGAAATTTACCAATGCTCGCACCTAGTGCTATTGAATGTCAATGTGTACATCAACCAACTGTGGCTATGACAACAAAAGAAGTCGCTGATATGGTCGAAAAATTCATATTAGCGGCAGTAAGAGTTAAAAAATCAGGTATAGATGGTGTTGAAGTCCATGGAGCTCATGGATATCTAGTAAATCAATTTTTAAGTCCTCATACAAATCATAGGGTCGACAAATATGGTGGAAGCTTTGAGAATAGATTGAGATTTTTAGAGGAAATAGTAATTGGCATTAAAGAAAGATGTGGAAAAGATTTTCCATTAGTTGTTAGATTGTCTGTTGATGAGTTTTACGAAACTATTGGGCTTCCAGAGGAAGGGTTACACCTTAAAGATGGCGTAAAGATAGCAGAGCGTATGGAACAATTAGGTGTAGATGCAATAGATGTTAGTTCAGGGACTTATGAAACTATGAATACAGCTTGGGAGCCTAGCTCATTTGACCAAGGGTGGAAAATAAATTTAGCAGAAACAATTAAAAAATCAGTTAAGATACCAGTAATTGGAGTTTCTGTTATTAGAGACCCTGAGTATGCCAATCAAATTATAGCAGATGGTAAAGTAGATTTTGTTGGTTCTGCAAGACAACATTTTGGAGATCCAGAATGGTCAAATAAGGCTAAGGAAGGCAGAACTAATGAAATCAGAAAATGTATATCATGTCTTCACTGTATGGAAGTACTTATGTCTTCTGATATTACTAAATTACCTTGTCAGTGTGCTATTAATATTCAAAGTGGTAGAGAATTAGATTATAGTAATTTTGTAGAAGATGGTGATGGAAGAACTGTAGCTATAATAGGTGCAGGACCTGCAGGATTAGAAGCCGCAAGAGTTCTTGCAATGAGAAAATTCAAACCTGTAATATTTGAAAAATCAGATAAAATAGGTGGTCAACTAGAATTTGCAAATAAGCCTCCTAAAAAAGAAAAAATAAATTGGCTTATAGATTATTTAAGAGTACAAAATGAAAAATTAGGCACAGAAATAAGATTAGAGACTACACCTACGATAGAGGATTTAAAAGAATTAAATCCTTATGCAGTATTTGTTGCACAAGGCTCAAATCCAATAATGCCAAAGTCTATATCAGGTATTGATGGTAAAGAAGTTTTATCAATTACAGATATATTAAGTGGAAAAATTAAATTAAAAGGCAAAAAAATTGGTGTGGTAGGTTCAGGTATGACTGGCCTCGAAACAGCAGAGTTATTAGCGGAAACGGGTAATGAAGTTAGCTTGTTTGAAATGGCTGATAATATAGGACCAGGATTATTCTTTCAAAACCTTATTGATATAATGGGTAGGACTTCAAAAGATGGTGTCCATCTTTATCCTAAACATAAATTAATTAAAATTGAAAATGGAAAATTAACTTTTGAACTTATGGAAAACAATGAAATTAAAGATTATTCCTTTGATAATGTTATTATTTCACTTGGAACTAGGTCTAATAATAAATTAATAGAAGAGATTAATATAAATTTCGATATAGTCAAGATATTAGGTGATGCATCTAAACCAGGCAGAATTAGAAATGCAATGGAAACTGGTTTTGTTAATGCATATAATTTATAAAAAATAAATAGATGGAGGTACAATATTATGGGAAGATATGCGCAAACTTGTCCAATTATTTGTGGAGCAGGAACAATTAGTTTATTAGGTGAAGAAGCAAAAAAACTAGGTTGTACAAAAGTAATGATAGTATCAGATGAAACTGTTGCACAATTAGAAGGATATGCTAAGGCAAAACAAAGCTTGATAGATTCAGGTATAGAAATTGTAGAATTTAAAAAAGTAATTGCCGATCCACCAGATTATATAATAAATGAAGGTGGAGAAATAGCGAAATCAGAAAAAATAGATGGTATAGTTGCAATTGGTGGGGGAAGTCCTATGGATGCAGCTAAAGGCATAAATGTATTAGTTAATAATCCAGGACCTGTTAATAAGTATTTTGGAAATCCTTTTTATACGCCTGGAGTTCCTGTGATAATGGTAGTTGCAACTGCTGGAACAGGAAGTGAGAGCACATCTATTGGGGTAATAACAGATACAATAAATAATGTTAAAAATTCTGTTATTTGTAATTCTACTTTAGGTATATTAGATCCAGAAATAACTATATCTATACCAAAAGATATAACAGCTAATACAGGTATTGATACAATGTCACATGCAGTAGAAGCAATTACAGCAAAAGATCCTAATCCTAAGTCAGAACTTTTAGCAACGGATGCTATAAAAAAAGTAATGAAGTACCTTCCAATAGCTACGAGCGATGGTAAAAATATTGAAGCTAGAGAAAATCTTTTGCTTGCAAGTAATTTTGCAGGACTTGCGTTTAATGATGCATTAGTACATATAGGACATGCTATTGCCCATTCAGTTGGTGCTAAGTTCCATGTTACACATGGAGTAGTATGCGGTCTTGTAATGCCTGAAGTTATGAAGTATGCTGCTGATTTTAAAGCAGATAAAGTTAAAGTAGTTGGGGAAGCTATGGGTATTAGCTTTAGCGGAAATGAAACAGATATAGAAATTGGTGATGTCGTAGCTGCAGAAATGCGTGAATTTGTAAAAAAAGTAGGAATTAAATCCTTAAAAGAGTTAGGAATAGTAAGAGAAGAATTAATAGAAATAGCAGAAATGGTATTAGCTGATGCATGTTATAATTTCGTACCAAAACAATTAACTAAAGAAGAAGTTCAAGTAATTCTTGGAAATATGTACGATAATTATAAATAATAGTTACTTTTCACAAAAATATTTTGTTATATAGTCTATAATGGACTTGTATCCTATATAAGCATATGAGATAAAATAACAATTAAGTATGCTAGCATGCTTAATTGTTATTTTTTTTGAACATGACTAAATAATATTTAGTTTTAAGGAGGATTTATGAATATAAATTCATTAAAATATTTTGTGAAAGCATGTAAAGATAAAAATTTCACTAAATCATCTAAAGATCTTTTTATAACACAACAAGCATTTAGTAGGATAATTAGCAATTTGGAAAAGGAATTAAGTACTCCGCTTTTCAAAAGAAATTCTCGTGGTGTTGAATTAACACAAATAGGCGAATATATTTATCCAAAAGCTGATAAGCTTATTAAGGAGTTTGAGGATTTTGAAGATGATATTAATGAAAAGGTACAATTTAAAAAGAAAAAAATAGATATAGGGTTCGCTCCAGGAACTCTTAGAACATTAGGAAGTAAATATATAGTTGAATTTAGTAAAGAGTTTTTAGATATTGACATTGTAATACATGAATATACAGATATTGCATGTGAGGCTAATGTATTAAATGGTAGTATTGATATGGCATGTACTATAAATCCAATGAATACCATTGATTTTTCCTATTATAATTTAAAAAAGGATTATTTAGTAGCAGTAGTTAATAAAAATAATCCTATTGCTAAAAAGCAGAGTATAAATTTTACAGATTTACGAAATGAAAAACTTATTCTGTTGGACGAAACATTTCGAATACAGTCCTTAATAATGGAAAATTTTATAGAGGCAGGATTTGAACCTGACATTTTAGTTAAATGTACTTTCGACTTATTAATAGCGTATGATTTTGTAGCTTTAAATAAGGGCGTATTTATTTTTGTGAATTGTTTGGCTAATACAGATGCTTATGATGAGATATGCTGCGTCAAAATGAAGACTCCAACTGCTATGTGGGATATAGGGTTTCTTATAAAAAAAGATATAATAATAAGTAAAAATATGAAAATATTTATGAATTATTTCCTAAATAGAAATAATCAAAAAATTATTATATAATATCTACATAAGGTTAATAATCAAAGTACAACAATAAAATATAATGAAAGAAGGTATTAATATGAATGAAATTTTTGATGCTTACAAGCTAGTATTACCTCAATTAAAAGAGATGTTACAAGAGGACATATCTATAGCATTATGTGATACTACAAAAATCATAAAAAACTATGCTGCGGACTCCTTCAGTATTCCGGGTAATGAGGGTGACATTCTTAAACCGGGTGAGCCTATATGGGAGGCAATTAATCAAAACAAGTTAATGGTTGGAATAGTACCAAAAGAATATTATGGATTTTCTTTTCAAGCAATTTCTTATCCAATTAGAGATAAGAATGGACAAGCTATAGGATGTGTTGCTATAGGTAAAGATTTAACAAATAAGATTAATTTTGAAGAATCTACTGAAAGTTTATTTGCTACACTTGAGCAAACAAATGCGAGCATACAGGAACTTAATCAAGGTTCGGAAAAATTATTTTCAATAATAAATGATATTGTAAAATCTGTGAAGGAATCAGAAAAGAGTATTCAAAAAAATGCAGAAATAGTTAAGTCAATACACGATATAGCAACTCAGTCAAATCTATTAGGATTAAATGCAGCAATTGAAGCTTCAAGAGCTGGAGAATTTGGTAGGGGATTTTCTGTTGTAGCTACTGAAATGAGAAAACTAGCTCATATTAGCAAGCAATCAGCTGATAATGTTTCTAAAGATTTAGAAGAAATGAAAAAAAATATGGATGCAGTTTTAGAAATAGTAGATAAAGCAGTTGAAGTATCAGAAAGTCAAAATCTTACAACCAAAGAAATATCATCTGCATTAGAAGAAATTACAAAAAGTTCAGAAAAAATAGTAACTCATGTAAAAGAACTTTAAATGAATTTGCATGTATTTTATTGTTTATGAATAAATGCTTGTATTATATATTAAAGGTGAAAACCCACCAGATTTAATTCTGATGGGTTTTGTATACATTTTTTATATAGTTGTCAAAAAAATATTAACTTAAGTATAATCGCCCTTTATTACGTTTTGCTGCTAAAAAATAGGAAATAGCCTATCATGATACCTGATGTTTTCGAAATGATCTATAAGCAAAAGGTAATAATAAACTTATAAATATACCATATAAAACAGGAAGTATCTGATAAGGTGTAAATACCTTTCCTCCAAAGTCATAAAGTGTAAATGTCTGCAGCAATCTCCAACCCAGCAGCATCTGAGATGGTAACATGTTTAAAACTTTATCCCAGAAGCTTCCTACAATTAAAAACTGATCAATGGTTGAAGGAAGCATGATGATTAGACCTAGCAAAATAATCGTTGCAAATGATGTTTTTACTTTAGATGAAAGGAACATAGCCAAACTACTAATAAATAGGCAGCCTACATAACCCAAAAGTAATACCATCAAAAGAGCCTCACTGTTTGTGATATGATAAAAACTTTTCCAACCATAGGAAGACGCCTGAATTTGGGAATTACCGCCCTCAAAGCCAAATATCATAAAAATAAAACCAAAGACTATACATACAGTTATCCAATATACCAAAGATGTGGATAACAAGCCAGCAAACAGCTTATATATAATCCCTTTTTTCTTTCCATGCTCAGTAGTAAGTAAGATTACATCGCTGCCTGTTTGATATTCTACAGAAAATATTGGTGCCATTAAAATACAAATTACAAATGACAAAGCAAAAATTACTGTTGCACTCTTTTCCAATGCATTCAGCCAACCATCTGCATAGGAATACTTAAGTGGTGTAGTTAAGTTTTGGGCAGAATTTATCAAATATTCTTTCTCGTTTTTTGTAAGGCGGCTTGATTCATCACTAGCCAGCAATTCTTTTAAATTATTAACCCGATTCGAATAAAATCTACCTGCATCATCAACACTTAATCTGTCAATAATGTTAGAATCATAGAAATGGATTTTACAATAAGAATCCGTAATTAGGTCCTGTATATCCATAAATCCCTGTTTTTGATAAAATTGCATATTTAAAAGCTGAGTGTCCGATTTTGAAAGGTGAGTACCTGATTTGGAAATACCAGCATATTTACTATCTGAATTGATTTCATGATTTTCTTTTATTATATTTCCAATGAATTTTTCTGTTACAATACCATTCCATTTCATTTTTTCATTCTTAACTAAGTTTATTGCTTTAATTCCGCTAATGCCATTTCCAGCAGCATCAGCAACATCAGCCCATGTTGCTCGGACACTAGAAAATATCGAGATTCCTAAATAAACTGCTAATATTATTAAACTTATAATTGCACTCCTTTTACAAAATATTTTTTTCAGTTCATATTTCAAAATTTGCAATTTCATTCACCTCGCCAAAGTAGTATATAAACAAATCTTCTAAAGTAGGCTCAGTCTGTATAGCTGAGGGTGACGGTTTTGTTTCTGAAATAATTCTAAGTTCAACTTTTTCCCCACTTATCTTTTCATTGCTGAATAGGTAAGTGGAACGCAATTCTTCTGCCTCTTTTGAATCTGCTAAACAACTCCATGTCTTACCAATTACTTTAGATAGTAACTTTTTCATGTCTCCCTGAGCAATAATACTTCCCTCTTTCATAATTAAGATTTCTTTTGCTATAGATTCTAAATCTGACACAATATGAGTAGACAATAAAATAATTCGTTCCTCAGCAATGTGACTGATGAGCGAACGGAACCGAATTCTTTCTTTTGGATCTAGTCCTGCTGTTGGCTCATCTAATATTAAGATCTCCGGATCATTTAAGACTGCCTGGGCAATCCCAAGCCTTCTCTTCATTCCACCGGAAAAAGTTTTTATTTTTTTTCTTCTGACTTTTGTTAGTGAAACTATGTCTAATAATTCATTTACACGTTTTTTTGCTATCAAAGGTTTTAATCCCTTCAATGCAGCTATATATAACAGGTAATCCTCAGCAGAAAATCCCGGATAATACCCAAATTCTTGTGGTAGATATCCGATGATTCTTCTATATCTTTCATCCATGTCTTGGATATCTTCATCATCATACTGCACTGTTCCGCTAGTAGGTGTAACTAGCGTGCAAAGCATTCTCATAAGAGTTGTCTTACCTGCACCATTAGCTCCTAAGAGCCCATATACTCCTTTTTCTAATGTAAAACTTACATGATTAACAGCCGTGTTTTCTTTGAAATTCTTACATAAATTATTTACTTGTAATTGCATTAGCACACCTCCAAATAAGATCTACTTGATTCCACAATTCTTTTTCCCGCAAAAATAAGATACCCCAGAGAAAGAACCAAAAGTACATACCATGTTCTCATCTGCAGCAATTCATATACATGATAATCGTTCACCAGTAGATACCAAAAACCCGCTCCACTTATACAGCTGCCTACAGCGAGGAGTTCTGAACATATTTTTCTTTTGCTCCATAACAAGGAAAAACAGATGCAGCAATTAAAATTAAAGGGTACAAAGAAATAAATCACTGCATCATAGAGTGAAAATCCACCTATATGCACTGTTATTAGAGTTAATATAGTTACTAATATCAAATCTAACATTCCTACTAATACTAATCTTGAAAGATATAGCTTTCGTAAGTCAAAGTATGTTGTATTTTCTACTTCATAGGTATTAGTTGATATATTTTTCCATAGTTCTGGTATTGAAAATACAATCAACAGTGATGCATAGATGGCATAATAGCTCACTTTATTTTCACTTATACCTTCACATAAGTTCATGAAACCCAAACTAAAAGTAGCTACAAAAAAAACAACAAGCTGTGTAAGCCAATACTTTTTACTCAAAAATAACATTTGCTGAAATAGAAATTCTAAGCTGTTCATGGGTTCTAAAAGCATTTGCTTGCGATATTCCTTTTTAGCAGCATCAATTGTTTGAATCATCTTTTTTTCATCATAAACTGGAATTTTCTGATTTGAATGAATATCCATAAAAATCCTCCTTATCTATACTTTTATGTAACAGCTTTTTACTTTCTGAGAGACGATATTTTACTAGTGAAATATTAATATTCAATATTTCTGCAATTTCTCGAATCTTTAGATTTTGAAAATAGTATAAGAGAATTACTTCCTTGAACTCCTTTGGTAACCTAGAAATCTCCTGATCCAAGGATACTTTTAGCACAATTTCTTCTTGCACTTCTTTCAAATTCATTATTTTGTCTTCCACATGGCAGGTGGATATTTCTTTATGCTTTTTATATTCATTTTTACATAAGTTTCCTGCAATAATATAAAGATAGTTTTTTGCCTTACCCTTGTGAATATAGCTGTTAAAATGTTTAAAAAAGCTAATAAAAGTATCTTGTGTAACATCTTCAGCCTGCCATTTATCAGAAAGTCTATAATAACAGTACTTATATATTTCGTTATTATACTGCTTTACAAAATCATTAACTGCAGATTCATCGCCACGCTTCATTCTTCTTATTAGAAAAAAGTCCTTGTTCACTGCTTTACCTCCTTTTGATAGATTAAAAAGTGCTTTTCATTATGTATAACAACTTATGCAAACAAAAAGTCAGGATAATTTTTATTTTTTCTTATAGTAATATATAAAATCAATAAATCTAGTATGATATAATTGCTTATATACTGTATAGAATGTTTTGAATCCAGGGCACATATATGGTATTAAGTGAAAATATAAGATGACAAATTAATAGGAGAATAAACATGGAATTTTTAGAGTGTAATCAATATCTTAGAAGGTTAGAACTTAAAAGAGAAAGTGTTGGGTCTTTTTCAAATTATCCCTTCTGTTTACCTACCATAAAGAATTTATCAAGTTTAGATTTTCATCCAAAAGTAACATTTATTGTAGGGGAAAATGGTTCAGGTAAATCTACAATTTTGGAGGCAATAGCAATTGCTTGTGGGTTTAATCCTGAAGGTGGAACAAATAATTTTAACTTTTCATCCATGAACACGCACTCGGAATTATACAAATATATAAAGTTAGTTAAGGGAGTAAAAAAACCAGAGAATGGATTTTTCCTAAGAGCAGAGAGTTTCTATAACCTTGCGAGCAATATTGATGAAATTGATAGAGAGGGAGGACCAAGGCTTGTGTCTTCATACGGAGGTCAATCACTACATAAACAATCACATGGAGAGTCCTTTTTTGCTGTGTTTATGAATAGGTTTGGTAGTAATGGACTGTATATATTAGACGAGCCAGAGGCTGCTTTATCTCCATCAAGGCAGATGTCGATGATTACAAGAATTCATGAGTTAGTTAATATGGGTTCTCAATTTATTATTTCAACTCATTCTCCAATTATAATGGCTTACCCAGAATCAACTATTTATGAAATAAAAGATAAGATGGAAGTTGTTAGATACGAAGAAACTGAAAACTATCAGATAACGAAAAACTTTATTAATAATAGGGATAAGATGCTCCGTATTCTAATTGATGGTCTTAACTAGAATATAAACCCCCACCATTAGATGAGGATTTAAAATATTAACATCAGGATACAATAATATAAATTTAAGGTAAATTTACTTTTTTGATAATTCCATTATCTATTGAAATTATTTTAGTATCAGTTATTTCTATAATTGTTCCATCATAAGAAGTCTTTTTCTTAGATACTTGATTAGTAACATAACCTTCTAAATTACTATCTATAAATATAGCACCACTTTTAGTTACACTAATGTGCTTTTTATCTACAGGGGAATTAAGTACTATGGAGGTCCATTTCTTTACAGATTTATCTGTAGCCCCGTACATTATCTTATAAACTTTTCCATTTTTAAGAGCACCTATATATATATTATCATTGTTAGCTGTATTTAAAAGGCACGCTTGTATATTGCCTAGACTCCAATCCATATTTGAAACCTTTATTAAGTTGGTTGAAGTATCTTCATAAATAAGATTTGGTTTATGATCAAACGTTCTAATTCTTCCAATATGTTTAGAGTTAAAAATACGACTAATTTCTCCATTAACATCAATATAAAATACATCGCTTGTCAAGCTGTTCCGCACGACTTTTATATAAGATATATACATTTTAGGTGACATTTGTATATCGCTAATAGTATCGTCCTTATTAGCTGTGGTAAATTTTACGTCCTTATTGTTTGAGTCGGTGGGGGTTTGTACTTTATTAGTATCAGCGTTGTAGGTAAAAGTGTTAATAGTAATCTTCTTGTTTGATTTTTTTTCGCATATGGACATGGAATCTATGTCCGGCTTCCACTTACTATAAATTATCTGTGAATTGTCTATATCACCAACTATATTGGATTTACCCGTATATGAATTAATAACTATTAGTTTAGAATTATCATAATAGGAAATATATTTACCATCAAAAGATGACTGGATTTTACTCGCGGTAGTTGGTATTTTTATAGAAAGATGTAGATCAACTTCTTTGTGATTTTTAACTATTTCCTCAGTTACCTTAGTATTGAGTAATGTTTTTTGATAGTATTTATCAGATATAAAAAATATACAACTTTGTAATACTAGTGCAAGGATACTCCAACCCACTATTCTTTTAAATATTTTCATAAATAATAATCTCCTTTAAGGTTCCACATAAATTGAGGTGGCAACATACCTTTCACCATTCCAACCATGAGGGCTATTTACTAATGCGCCATCTTGATACATTGTGCTAGAAAAACCACCATCTAGGTTAGATGCGTTGACAGCACCGTGCTTTAGTAGCTCGTCTTGGATATCCTTAAGTGTAGCACCTGATTTTTTAAGATTTGCACGCCCATCCATTACAAGAAACAAAATTGTTCCGTTAGCAGTTTGACCGATGGCCGTTCTTGGTTGGAAACCATCAGCAGCAGCATCTTCATCATTAATTTGGCCTTTACCATTAATAATTAGAACAGGAGGTCTAAAACATAAAGCTTCTGTAACATTTAATTTTTTAAGTTCATTAACATTGTAATTACCAACTATAAGTTTCCCTTTATCTGTGAATGCTGTAACGCTTTGCTTAGTAGTATCATTACTATCATTAGAAATTACTTTCCCATTACAGATTAGAAAACCGCCCGCATAAGCACCTGTACCTCCAAAGCTACCTTTGTTGTTATCAGTAAAAGATCCTCCATTTATTGCTGCTACTGCATTATGTCGCTTTGCCATTTCACTTGTTTTTTCGCCCTCTACCTTTAAATTTTTACTCCGTGCTATTTTGACTTTTAAGGGATTGGGAATTTCTAACAGATATCCGTCATATCTTCCTGAATCTGGATGCAAATTATATCTAATTATCTCATTACTTGATTTCTTATCAATATTAATAGCTGCTATGCTAACCTTTGTATCTTCTTTAATATTACTTTTATTAGTTATTTTATTTATCTCGGCTGTAGATAAAAAGGTAGTGGCTAAATATTGATGTCTAGTTCCCATAATTGTAGCGACTACAACCTTCTTTAAGCTAGTGAATGGTCCTCTAAAGACATAAAATGGTGCTGTTACAGCGGTGAATAATGTCATATACAATATGAAAATTATTACTGGTTTTAATTTTCCATCTTTATTTTTGGACATTATAATCCTCCTTTTAATAGTTTCTTAAGGTAATACCATATAATTGGATTAAACCAATGTATTATTTGAAGTGTTCCTGATATACAACTTCATATTATATATTACACATGTAATATATAATTGTCAATATATACTTTTTGTTGTAAAAATAGGGAACAAAAATAAAAGATTAATAGATTGAAGTTAATATTTTGTTATAATTATACTTTACTTAAGGAAATGATATAGTTTGTTTAGTGAAGGGGTTAGAAAGGGTAGTACAGCAGTATTTATTTTAAAAGTGTGTGATGGAAGTCACATACTTTTATTTTTTTTTGAAATACAATGGATATAAGTAGTTTTAAGTTTAATTTAAATAGTGAATTAATTAACAAAGATTGATAATTAATTTAAATTATTACAATGGAGGCGATTATATTTATGGGATTTAGGTTGAAAATAGAGAAGTTTGATGAGCATCTTGAAAGATTAAGAGATAAATATAAGGTATATGCACCAGTAAAGATTAAGGGAAAGGGAACTTTTGCGGACACAGATACAATTAGATATAAGGAAATAGAAAGTATAGAAGAAATAGAATTTAATACCAAATCTACTTTTTCGCCAAAGGAAATAATACTTCCGATTACTCAAACATTATTTTACTTTACTGAAGATGAATGCAAAGAGCCGAAATGCGATGAAAAAAAAATACTAATTTTTTTAAGAAGTTGCGATATACATGCAATGAAGAGGCTTGATGAAGTTTATTTAAGAAATGGCGACGAGGATTATTATTACAAAACTTTAAGAGAAAAAGTTAAATTTGTGCTTATGGGTTGTAGTGATAGCTTCGAAAACTGCTTTTGTGCCAGTATGGGGTCTAATAAGACAGAAGAGTATGACATGTACACTAAAATTAAAAATGATGAAGTTTTTGTGGAGTGTAAATCCGAGGAGTTAATGAATTATTTTAATAAAGATATAGAAGGCACAATTGTGGTAGAACCTGAATATGTATCAAGTAATGATATAAAGGTTACTATCCCTGAAAACTTAGATCAAAGAGTTTTTAAATCTAAAATGTGGGATGAATATTCTTCAAGGTGTATTGCCTGTGGAAGGTGTAATTTTGTCTGTGGAACATGTTCGTGTTTTACTATGCAAGATGTTTTTTCGAAAGATAACAAGAATGTAGGAGAGAGAAGGCGAATATGGGCATCTTGTCAGGTAGACGGGTTTAGTGACATGGCAGGAGGGCACGGTTTTAGAAAAGATAAAAAAGATAGGATGAGATTTAAAGTTATGCACAAGGTATATGACTTTAAAAAGAGAGCCGGATATCATATGTGTGTAGGTTGTGGTAGATGTGATGATATATGCCCTGAATATATATCTTTTGCGTGTTGCGTTAATAAACTAAATGAAGCTATGAATGAGGTGGAGTAAATGAAAAACATATATATGCCTTTTAAATCTAAGATACTTAATATAAAGAAGCATACAGAAACAGATTATACTTTTAGAATGGAGTTCGTTGGCGCGGTAAAGCCAGGTCAATTTTTCGAAGTGTCTATACCTAAATTTGGCGAGTCACCTATATCTGTTAGTGAAATAGGTGATGGTTATGTAGACCTTACAATAAGACGTGTAGGAGTGGTTACAGATGTAATTCATAGTTTCTTTGTAGGGGGAACTTTGTATCTAAGGGGACCATACGGAAATGGTTTTGATGTGAATATATATAAAGGTAAAGAAATTATTGTAGCTGCAGGCGGAACTGGACTAGCGCCTGTAAAAGGAATAGTGGATTATTTTGCAAAACATCCAAAAGAGTGTAAGGACTTTAATGTAATGGCAGGATTTAAGTCACCGGCCGATATCTTATTTAAGGATAATTTTAAAATGTGGGAAAAGAGTATTAATGTTACCTTAACTGTGGATAGTGCAGATGATGATTATACTGGAATTGTGGGACTTATAACAAAGTATATTGATGGTATTCCGGTTGACAATATGGATGAAGTACAAGTAATTGTAGTAGGACCTCCTATGATGCTTAAGTTTACAGTGGCTGGGTTTATAAAAAAAGGAGTAAAAGAAAAAAATATATGGGTATCTTATGAGCGAAAGATGTGTTGTGGAGTTGGAAAATGTGGACACTGTAAAATTGATGATACGTATATATGTTTAGAGGGTCCTGTTTTTAATTATTTGGATGCAGTTCATTTAGTAGATTAGGAGGGATAAATTATGGATATAAACACTAAATTGCTTAAAAAGAATGCGTTTAGAATAACCAAAACAAGAGGTAAAACTGCTATAAGAATAAGGGTGCCTGGTGGGCATATAGAGGCTAAACATTTAGAAGTTTTACAAAAAGTAGCAGAGATTTATGGAGATGGAACTCTTCATATAACTACAAGGCAGGGTTTTGAAATACCTAATATTGATATGGATAAAATACCAGAGGTTAACGAAATGGTTCAATCTGTAATTGAGGGTCTTGAAATAAATCAGATATCGCCAAGTACCGGATATTCAGCTGCAGGTACTAGAAATGTTTCAGCATGCGTGGGAGCAAATGTCTGTCCTTTTGCAAATTATAATACAACAAACTTTGCGAAAAGGATTGAAAAAGAAATTTTTCCTAACGATTACCATGTAAAGGTGGCTTTAACAGGTTGTCCTAATGATTGTATAAAAGCTAGAATGCAAGATTTCGGAATTATAGGAATGACAGAGCCGCAATATGAATTTTATAGATGCATCAGTTGTAAATCTTGCGTAAATAACTGTAAAAAAAGAGTTGTTGGTGCTCTTAAAATGGAGAATTTTAAAGTTGTTCGTGATAATGACAAATGTATTGGTTGTGGAGAATGTATAGGAAAATGTCCAACATCAGCCTGGAGTAGAAGTATAGAGAAATATTATAAACTTGTAATATTGGGTAGAACGGGAAAGAGGAAACCTAGACTTGCCCAAGATTTTATAACTTGGGTAGATGAGGAAAGTATTATTAAAATTATAAAAAATACTTACTCATACATTGAAAAATATATGGACGTAGATGCACCAGGAGGAAAAGAACATATAGGGTATATTGTTGATAGAACAGGATACCCAGTCTTTAAGGAATGGGTTTTAAAAGACGTGACCCTGGGCGAAAAAGCTAAGGTTGAAGAATTTATTAATTGGTAATAACAAAAGTATGCAGAAAAAATTCTGCATACTTTTTATTTGAGAGCTTTTTATGTTAATTGAATAATAAACAAATAAAAAATGTTAAAGCTCTTAAGCTCTAACATTTTTTTTATTACTTATATTAGAAATAAATGTAATTTCCAAGTGCTAAGTGCTAAGCACCCATGAACATATCGATATCATCATCTACATTACTTATTCCACCAATACCAAAGCTGTCAACCAATACTTTTACCACATTTGGTGATAGGAAGGCTGGAAGAGTTGGTCCTAAGTGAATATTTTTAACTCCTAAGTGTAATAATGCAAGTAATACTATAACTGCCTTTTGTTCGTACCATGCAATATTATAAGAAATAGGAAGTTCGTTTATATCATCGAGTCCAAATACTTCTTTAAGTTTAAGTGCTATTACAACTAATGAATATGAATCATTACATTGACCAGCATCTAGTACTCTTGGAATTCCACCAATATCACCTAAATCTAACTTATTATATTTATATTTAGCGCAACCAGCTGTAAGAATAACTGCATCCTTTGGTAGCTTTCGAGCAAATTCTGTGTAGTAATCACGACTCTTCATTCGTCCATCGCAGCCTGCCATTACAAAGAATCTCTTTATTGCCCCGCTTTTAACAGCGTCCACAATTTTGTCTGCAAGAGCTATTACTTGATTATGAGCAAAGCCTCCTACTATTTCACCTTTCTCAATTTCCTTAGGTGCTGCGCATTTTTTAGCTTGTTTAATTATTTGAGAAAAATCTTTCGCTCCTCCATTAACTCCATCAGCTATATGCTTAACTCCTGGAAAACCTGTTACTCCAGTAGTGTATATTCTATCTTTATAAGATGGTTTTGGAGTCACAATACAGTTTGTAGTCATAAGTATTGGCCCGTTGAAGCTTTCAAATTCCTGGTTTTGTTTCCACCATGCATTTCCGTAATTACCTACCAAGTGCTTGTACTTTTTAAATGCAGGATAATAGTTAGCAGGTAGCATTTCACTATGAGTGTATATATCTACTCCAGTGCCTTCAGTTTGTTTAAGTAACTCTTCTATATCTTTTAAATCATGTCCGCTAATTAATATAGCAGGATTAGTTTTAACTCCTATATTAACTTTTGTTATTTCAGGATTTCCGTAACTTGTGGTGTTAGCTTTGTCTAGTAATGCCATGGCATCCACACCGTACTTACCACATTCAAGTACTAGAGCTACAAGTTCATTCACTCCTAGAGTATCATCCAAAGTAGAAGCTAATCCCTTTTGAGTAAATGCATGAAGTCCTTCATCGTCATATCCAAGGTTATTGGCATGCTTAGCATATGCAGCCATTCCTTTAAGTCCATAAATTAGAAGTTCTCTTAAAGATCTTATGTCCTCATTTTCTGTTGAGAGCACGCCGACTGTTGCTGCTTTTTCATCAAATGCTTTTAAGTCATTAGAAAACCAAACCGCAGCATCAGGTAAGTTTAATTCTTCCTCGAAGCTAAATCCAAAGGTATTAAATATCTTTTTAAGCCAGCTAGCATTTTCGCCTTTATCACTTAACTTAATACCAGCTTTAAGAAGTTGATTCTTTAAACCGTCTCTTAAACTTAAACCTTTTCTAATTCTTTCAATAAATACATTTCTATCAAAATTTGCATTAGTTATAGTTGCAAATAAACTTTCCATTATAAAAGTATCTACTTCTTTATTAACGATACCATTCTCTCTAGCACGTACTCCGTATATAGATATTCCTTTAGTTATATAAATTAGTAAATCCTGAGCCTTTGCGAGGCTTTCAGTCTTACCACAAACTCCCTTTACCGTACAACCTGTGCAATTAGCTGCTTCTTGACATTGATAACAAAACATAGCCATATAAATAACCTCCATTTTTTCTTTTGCATGTACTGTTCGTGCTTGCTTTATGAGATTATTATATCGTCTTACAATTTCTTTGTCGGTAACATATGTTACTAAACTAACTCTTTACTATATGTTGTTAAGTGTGTTTTTATTTCTTCTAATTTTTGCTCCACAACACTTGCTTCTTTTATGTGGTTTATTATACTATCGGAAGTGATTTTTAATATTTCATCAACATCTACTATTTCTTTATTCATGTTTTCAATGTGTCGCTTTTGCTCAGTTAGAAGCTTCATTACCCCATTTACTTCCTGTTCAACTTTTGATACGGAAGATAGACTACCCTCTATTTTTTCTACAGCATTGCTAGAAGCACTAACGCCTTTAGCTATAACCTCATTGGATTTACTAGAATTATCCAGAACTACTTTTGTTTCGTTTTCTATGCCTCCTATTAAGGTTGAGATGTCCTTAGTACTTTGTTTAGTCATTTCTGCTAGCTTTTTTATCTCACCTGCAACTACTGCAAAACCTTTTCCTTCTTCTCCTGCCCTAGCGGCTTCGATGGCTGCATTTAATGCTAGGAGATTTGTTTGGCTTGCTATATTCGTTATTAACTGGACAACTTCATTTACTTTGCTAAACTTTCTTGCCAATTCATTTATACTTTCTGTATTGGTTTTATTCTCATTTTCTAAAGACTTTATTATTTCCACTATTTCGTAAATCGCGTCCTTGCCCGCATAAGATTTCTTAACTGTATCTTGTGTAATCTCTATAAGAGTATTTCCTTCTGAGTATAAATTGTCTGTTAAGTCGTTAGTATTTTTTGTCGACTTAGAAATTTCATTCATATGAATCTTTACTTTATCAGTAAGTTCACCTAAAATATTATGATCACTATCTACAATATGGTGCTGTTTTACAGTCTCCGATAATAACTTGCTCATATCTTGAATAAAACCAGTAGTTTCATTATGAAATTGTACTTCCATCTGTGATGTTTCTTGTTCATCAAAAGCTATATTATTTTTTACATCTATAGATTTTTTATTTTTAAATAAACCCATTTGCTCTCCTCCTAAATTAAACTCTAGGTGTAAATCCACAATAACCTATCTCATCACATCTTCTTTTCATATCATTCCAGATGTCTTTTCCTTGTATAGCTTCTATTGCTGTAGGATATAGAATATAGTTTTCTTTAAATATGTGATCTCTCATATTAAATATGATATATTTTGCTGACTCATCTACTTTTTCTTTGAATTCATTGAAGTTTACTTCAGATGCTTCTTCTACTGTTAATTTTAAAAATTCTTTCTTAGCTTTTATATCCTCATGTTCCATTCTCATAATCCGGGTTGGTCCAGTAATTTCTCTGCTCTCCATCTCAGTAAACAACACCTTTTCCTCTCTTTGGTGATGATTCTCTGCATCTAGTATATTAAATATAATAGTATTTAATTCTTTAATTTCTTCTAAACTGTTAATATATTTTTCTGTCTTTTGGATTTTAGAATTAACTTCTTCAAGAAGCGTCAAGAATTCAAGGATTTTATCGTGTTCAGCAATAAGGGTATACACAACATGACCTGGTTCAATCTTTGTTTTAATTTTATCAAGTTCGCCTTTTAAAACTTCCATGTGTATATCACAAAGATGTCTTAAATCTTGAGGCTTCATTCCTTTTTCTATTAAATTTTGCTCTGCAATTGAAAGTTCAACAGGACTTATATTTGAAACAATATCTAAGGCTTCTTTTCTTAAAGCTTCAGTTACACCCTCTTGATTTAGTTTTTGCAAAACTTGAGTTAATTTTTCTATTTTTTTGTTATCCATTTTTAAAATCTCCTTTTTAAATCTATTTTTATAAATTTTGTTTCCATGACACAATTCTAATTAATTTTGATCTATAAAAATGTGATTTAAATCAAAATAGTAAAATATTATTAATAATAGAATACTAGTTTTTATAATATAAGACGGTAACTTATGTTACAAGTTAAAAAAATCAACCTAAAAGCTTATACAATAGCCTTTAGGTTGATTTGAGATTTTATTCTACATATGCTCTTAACATATCTATTTGTTTTATAATCAGTACTTTGTTGCCATTAAGACTAATAATACCTAGTTCCTCAAATATGCTGAGTTTTCTACTTATAGTTTCTCTTGTGACTCCAACATAATTTGCCATTTCTTCCCTATTAATAGGTAAGTTGATTTTAAGACCTTGACTTACAGTGACACCATACATATCTGCAAATTCTAAAAGCATAAATGCAATTCTTATTTCAACATCATTAGTAGCTAGATTTTGAGCAAGATTTTCAGTTTGAGTTAGACGTTTTGAGATAACTTGTAATAACTTTAAGGATATTTCAGGGTTACTCATGATAATTCTGTCCATATCCTGTTTGGTTAATGTACATATTTTAACATTTGATATAGCATAAGCATCAAAAGTATATATTTCATCATTACTAAATAGGCTTAATTCTCCAAAGAAATCACCACTAGTGAAGATATGAACTATTTGCTGCTTACCTTCTTTTGTTAACTTAGATATTTTTACTTGACCTTCATTAATAATAAATAAGGTATCTGATTTTGCGCCAAGACTACAGAGCATATCTCCCTTTTTATAGACTTTATGTCCTGTCATACCAACAATTTTTGTAAGTTCATCATCAGATAGAAATGAAAAGATTGGTACTTTCTTAGCACACAGGCTATGATTACAATTTTCGCAATTACACTCTTCCATATATATCACCTACCGTTTAATATCATAACATTTTTAATTTATCGGGGTCAAATAATAATAAATATATTTTTTAATATTTTTCTTTTGTGATTTGAATCATATTTTTAAAATTAAAATAATTGTAGAATAGGGTCATAGGAAAGCAACAATGTGTGAGAATAAATTAAAATATAAAATTAATAAAAATATTGAATTAATACAAATATGGATCAATTAATTTAGGAGGAATACATTATGAGTAAAAAAATTATGCTAAGTGACAATATATACTGGGTTGGTAAGGTGGATGATAGGGATGTACCTTTTCATAGATTAATATTAACTAAAGGAACCACTTATAATAGTTATTTATTAATGACTGAGAAACCTACAGTAATAGATACTGTTGATATGAGCTTTGGACGTGAATTTGTAGAAAATTTAAAAAGTTTAATTGAACTTGAAAAGATCGAATACATTGTAATTAACCATACTGAACCTGACCATTCTGGTTCACTTGGAAGTTTGGCTGCTAAAGCAAAAAACGCTGTAATTGTATGCACAAGCCTAGCCGTAGATCAGCTTAAGGAAATGTATAAACTTCATAACAGAGAATTCTTAGTTGTAGGAGATGGAGACACTCTTGATATAGGGGGTAAAACACTAAAATTTATAGAAACACCTTATCTTCATACAGCGGAGACAATGATAACTTATTGCATCGATGATAAAATTTTATTTCCTTGCGATATATTTAGTACACACGTAGCAAATTATGAGTATTTTAATGATATGGCAAAAGAGGACATAAATGATGATTACATTGGATATTATAAATTGATAATGCACCCTCATAGAAGATATGTTCAAAATATGATAAAGAAAATCAGAAAATTAGACATAAAGATCATAGCACCATCTCATGGTTATATTATTCGAGATAAGGTTCAAGGTTTTATAGATATTTATGATGATATGAGTAAAAATGGAGAGATAGACAAAAAAGCGTTAATTCTTTATTCTACTATGACAGGTAGGACAAAAAAGATTGCTACTATTATTAAGGAAGATTTTGAAAATCAAAATATACACTCTGAAATTATGGATGTAAATAAAACACCAAAAGAAGAAGTAATGAAAGCTATTAATGAAGCTGACGCTATTTTCTTTGGTAGCTCCACAAAATATGCAGATATTATTGGAAATATGGAAGAAATACTTAAAAGTCTCAGTGGTTTAAGCCTAGAAAACAAGATAGGGGCAGCTTTTGGTTCTTATGGTTGGAGTGGAGAAGCTATAGAAGTAGTTCAGGATTATTTGAAGAGGACTGATATTAAAGTTTTAAGTACCTCGGATGTAATTAAGTCTACTGGTATGATCGATATAGAGTTCCCAATAAGAATTAGGTTTTCACCAAGTCTTAACAATATAAAGAGCATTGAAAGTGCAGTTATTTATACTACTGATTTATTACTTAGTTCGATATAAAAATATTAGGAGGAATTAATTATGGAAAAAATTATAAATGGAAACCAAAACCTTGGAGAGATAGTTTCAATTTTCCCGGGTGCTGCAGAGATTTTCAATAGGTATAAAATAGATTATTGCTGTGGTGGACATGATACTTTAGCAGGAGCAATGGATGTCATAGAAATAGATAATGAAAAAGTAATTGAAGAACTTAATAATGCATATGAGGTGTTTATAAGGACTAATTCAGAGTATAAAGATTGGAGAAAGGAAAAACCTTCAGCATTAATTAAACACATAGTACAAACGCATCATGAATTTACAAAAAAACAGCTTAGAGAAATAGATATTCTATTATTAAAAGTACTTAAGGTTCATTTTAAGCTTCATAGTGAGGAACTATTAAAAGTTCATAGAAACTTTGGAACTTTGAAAATAGAACTTGAGGAGCACCTTATAAAAGAAGAGGAGAACCTATTCCCCCTTATTGAAAGCTTTGAAATAACAAAGGATGAGAATGTCTTATCAAAAATACACCGAATTATAAAGGATACAGAGAGTGAGCATGATGCAGCTGGAAATATAATCAAAGAATTAGAGAAGATAACTAGAGATTTTAATGCGCCAGAAGGAGCCTGTACTTCTTTCAAACTTGTATACACAAAAATTCATGATTTAGAAAAAGATCTATTCATTCACATTTATCTTGAAAATAGTGTTTTGTTTAATATGCTTCAAGAGAAAAAGGGTTGCTCTATAAATTAAGCAATCTGTTAAACTTAAAAATCCCATCATGAGAAAATCCATGATGATGATGATGATGATGATGCATTAGTCAGGTGTAAAGATTTTGGTAAGAGTATAGGAGAAGTTATAGGATAGACTATATAGTAGTTTATAATATTAATTAAATTTAAAGGAGATATTTTTATGGATAAATATGTTTGTTTAGTATGCGGATACATTTATGATCCTGCAGAAGGAGATCCAGATGGTGAAGTAAAACCGGGTACTAAGTTTGAGGATATTCAAGAAGATTGGGTATGTCCATTATGTGGAGTTCCAAAATCAGATTTCGAAAAAGTTGAATAAAATTTCGTAAGTAGTGCAAAAAAAGCGGAAGAACAATGTCCAGTGGGAGCCATAACGTTGGAGTAACAATTAAAATTGAGATATATAACAAAAGAGGGAGGAAAGATTATGAAAATAGAGAAAATATCAGATACTATAGTATATAGTGAAGAGAAATTTACTAGGAGAGGATAATATTGAAAGCGAATGAATTATTAAATTATAAAAACTGGATTGTGGTTGGTGATGTATTAAACCATTCTAAATATGCATATAAAATATTGAATTCATTGAAAAAGGATGGATTTAATGTAGTGGGTGTAAATCCGTCTGCTAATGATAAAGAAGTTTATAACAGTCTAAGGGATATTCCATATAAGGTAGAAGTTTTAGACCTGTGCATTAATCCATATAAGGGTATTAAAATTCTGCAAGAGGCTAACGTGTTAAAAATAGATAAAGTACTTATTCAACCAGGGGCTGAAAGCCCTGAGATAATTGAATTCTGTAAAGTAAATGGAATATTAGCAATAGAGGGATGTGCTTTAGTAGAATTGTCAAAAGCATAGAAATTTTTTAAAGTGTAAAAATAAGATGTAAATGGAGCTCTGAGGCATGCCTTAGAGCTTTATTTAACATAAATCAGGTGGTTGTTAAAGATAAATATGCCAATATTACTTATAATATTGTATATTTAGACAAGAATAGTGTAATATGATGTTAGAATCATATAAAAAATTAGGAGGGTTACATATGCAAGGAAAAATGTTTTGTTTTCAATGTGAACAAACTTTCGGTGGAACCGGTTGCACTAAAATGGGAGTCTGTGGAAAAACTCCAGAGATTGCAGCAATGCAGGATCTTCTTATCTATCAGTTAAAAGGAATAAGTTGTTATGCTACTAAACTTTTAGCTAGAGGAGAAAAAATTGATAAGTCATGGGTTTCATTTGTTGAAAATTCATTGTTTATGACGCTAACTAATGTAAACTTCGATCCAAAGTCTCATATGGATATGCTTGAAAAATCTCAAGTAATAAAAGAAGAGGCACGAAAAAAAGCAATAGATGAAAATGTAACTAGCGAGGAAGCACTATATAATTTAAGTGATACTAAAGAACAAATTCTTGAAGATGCTAAAAAAGCAGGCGTTATGTATGATGAAAATTTAGATGCAGATATTCGCTCAGTTCGTGAAACTATAAAATATGGACTAAAAGGAATTGCGGCATATGCGCACCAAGCCAGGTTTATTAAATACAATAGCGATGATGTTGATGATTTTTATTTTATAGCCCTAGCAGTACTTACTGATAATAGTTTAAATCTTCAAGACCTTATCAAGTATTTAATTAAAACTGGAGAGACCAGCGTTAAGGTTATGAAAGTATTAGATAAAGGTAATAATGAGAAATATAACGCTCCTACACCTACAAAGGTTAATGTAAATATTAAAAAAGGACCATTTATCGTAATTTCGGGTCATGAGTTAAGGGACCTTGAAATGTTACTTGAGCAAACAGAAGGCACAGGAATAAATATTTATACTCATGGTGAAATGTTACCTTCACATGGCTATCCTAAGCTAAACAAATACAAACATTTAGTAGGTAACTTTGGAGGAGCATGGCAGAATCAACAAAAGGAATTTGATGGTATACCTGGTTGTATTTTAATGACAACAAATTGTTTAATGAAACCAAAAGATTCTTATAAAGATAGGATCTTCTCAACAAGTGTTGTTGGCTGGGATGGTATAAAACATATTGAGGCAGGTAAGGCTGGTCATAAGGATTTTTCTGAAATAATAAGTAAAGCACTAGAACTGGGTGGCTTTGAAAAAGATGAGGAAGTTAAAGAAATCCTTGTTGGATTTGGACATATTGCAACCTTAAGTCACGCAGAAACAATTGTGAATGCAGTTAAAGAAGGTAAAATTAGACACTTCTTCTTAATCGGAGGATGTGACGGTGCAAGATCAGGAAGAAATTATTACACAGAATTTGCACAGAAGGTTCCCAAAGATTGTATTATTCTTACTTTAGCCTGTGGCAAATACCGATTTAATAAATTGGAGTTTGGTGAAGTTGCAGGATTACCAAGATTACTTGATATAGGGCAATGTAATGATGCCTATTCTGCAGTTAAAATAGCACTAGCTTTAGCGGATGCTTTTAAATGCACTATTAATGATCTACCATTATCATTGATTATAACTTGGTATGAGCAGAAAGCTGTTGCTGATCTATTAGCATTATTATCACTTGGAGTAAAAGGAATTTACCTAGGACCAACACTCCCTGCTTTCTTAAGTCCTAATGTATTACAATTTTTAATTGATACTTTTGATATTAAACCAATAAGTACACCAGAAGATGATTTAAAACAAATATTAGGGTAAAAATAATATATCAAATTAGAAATAATAAAGTTTAGAATTGTGAAAACAGTTTTAAGCTTTATTATTTTTAATTTTAAAGGAACGTGATATTAGTCACATATTTTTTTCTATTGTAGTGATAGACTAAAGTACATAGTGAAAAAAATAACAAAGTTTTCATGGCTGAGGGTATTAAAATAAACTTAGAAGACTCTAAAATTGAGATAACTGCAACGACAAAAACTATAGGAAAGACTGAAATTGAAATGGAAGCGCTTACAGTAGTATAAATACAATAAATAAACAACCTTAAAAAATAGACACAAGTGACACATGGAATATATTATTTGACCAGTGGAACTCCCCCTTTTAAATGAATATAAAAGGATGGTTTTTATAAAATTAAAAAAAGTGGAGATGTTATAATATGAAAAAAATACAATCAGTTTGTAATTATTGTGGGCTTGGGTGCAATTTAGACTTTCAAGTAGAAAATGGTGAAATTATGATGGTGTCACCAACGGAAAATTATCCTGTAAATAAGGGATTCTGTTGTATAAAGGGATTAAATCTAGATAAACAGTGTACAAAAATCAAGGGTAGAAGATCACCTCTTTTAAGAAATGATAAAAATGAGATGGTGGAAATTTCTTGGAAAGAGGGTTTTGAAACTTTTGTTAAAAGGATGACTGCAATACAAAAACATCATGGGTCTGAAAGTGTAGCCTTTATAAGTACAGGACAAATTACTACGGAAGAAATGGCACTTTTAGGGCATGTAGGTAGAAACTATATGGGTATAAACGGTGATGGTAACACAAGGCTATGTATGTCAACTTCGGTTGTTGCTCATAAGCAAAGTTTTGGGTTTGATGCTCCCCCATATACCTTAAATGATGCCCAGCTTTCAGATACGATAATACTTATTGGAGCAAACCCTGTTGTGGCGCATCCTATTTTCTGGGAACGCGTAAAGGATAATAAGAATGCCAAGATAATAACAATTGATCCAAGAAAATCGGAAACTGCAAGAAATTCAGATATTTGGGTAGATATTAAGCCAAAGGGAGATTTAATACTTTTCTATACATTAGCTAATGTATTAATTGAGAATGGGTGGATAGAAAATAGTTATATAGAAAACTATACAGAAGGGTTTGAAGAGTTTAAGTCGCATGTTAGCAAGTTCACCTTAAAGAATGTAGAAAAAATTACAGGAATATCTGAAAAAAGAGTACTGGAACTTGCAAGAATTATCCATAATGGCAAGAGGGTTTCTTTCTGGTGGACAATGGGTATTAACCAAGGATATGAGGGTGTTAGAACGGCGCAAGCAATAATAAACCTTGCACTTATGACGGGGAATATTGGCAGAGAAGGAACTGGTGCAAATTCATTAACAGGTCAATGTAATGCAATGGGTTCAAGAATATTTAGTAACAGTTCAGGGCTTTATGGTGGCGGAGAGTATGATAATGTAGAACGCAGAAAAGCCGTAGCAGAAGCTTTGGAAATTAAGGAAAGTTTATTACCATCAAAACCCACATTACCTTACAACGTAATCATAGATAAGATAAACAAAGGTGAAATAAAGGGGTTATGGGTAATCTGTACGAATCCACGACACTCTTGGACAAATAATCAAGAATTTAAAAAAGCTGTGGATAAACTAGAGTTTTTCGTAGTACAAGATATATATGAGGATACTGATAGTGCTAAACTTTGTGATTTATTTCTACCTTCCGTTCCTGCAATTAAAAAAACAGGAGTAATGATAAATACTGAGCGTCGGATGTCAGCTATTTTACCAATACTTGAAAAAGAAGATGGCGAACTAACAGATTATGAGATACTTCTGGGAATTGGTAAAGAGTTAGGAATGGGAAGTTTACTTGATAATTGGAAAACACCTGAAGACGCTTTTGAATTAATGAAAAAATGTTCAAAGGGAATGCCCTGTGATATTACAGGAGCTACTTATGAACTTTTAAGTGGTTCAAAAGGCATACAATGGCCATTTAAAGAAGGTCAATTATTAAAAGAAGATGAAAGAAGATTATATGAAGATAATAAATATTATACGACCTCTAAAAAAGCTAATTTTGTGTTTGGAGATCCAATAAAAAATCCAATTGAGATTTCGATAGATTTCCCTTATACACTTAATTCAGGTAGAGGAACAGTAGGTCAATGGCATACTCAAACAAGAACAAGAGAAATGGATGCCGTAAACGCTATAACACAAAAAGAAGCCTATGTTAATATAAATCCTGAGTTAGCTAAGGATTTAAATATAGAGCAAAATGAGAAAATTAGATTATCATCATGTAATGGTGTTAAAAGTGAATTTATAGCAAAAATAACTGGTAGTGTAAAGAAGGAGCATTTATATGCACCAATTCATTATATTGAAACGAACTCATTGACTCCATCAGTATTTGATCCATATTCAAAGGAACCATCATATAAAACGGTATCTGTAAATATAGAAAAAATTAATGTGGAAGGAGCAGGTGAGTATGAAAAGAATCAAGATAGATAGAAAAAAGTGTATCGGTTGCTTAACTTGCACTACTTCATGTATAGTAGTGCATAATTCAGAGGAAACAAGAAGTAGAATAACAGTTGATAGTAAGGGTGTGTATGCCCCAATATTTTGCAGACATTGTGACAAACCAGAATGTGTGTATACATGCATGAGTGGTGCAATGAGCAAAGAAAGCAAAACTGGATTAGTTAGTTATGACAAAAATAGATGTGCTAGTTGTTATATGTGCGTAATGGCATGCCCTTATGGGGTTTTAAAGGCAGATGCTAGGACCAGTAAAGAAATTATGAAATGTGATATGTGTAGTAGCACAAGCACTGGTACACCTCAATGTGTTGCCAAATGTCCTATGGCAGCAATTACGCTGCAGGAGGTATTATAAATGAGATATGTAGTTATTGGGGCATCGGCTTCAGGGATTAGCGGAGCTAGAACGCTAAGAATGCTAGATGATAAAGCAGAAATAGTATTAGTATCAAAAGATGAAAATGTATATTCAAGATGTATACTTCATCATTATATTTCAGGACATAGAAATATAAAAGAGTTAGATTTTACGGAAAAGGACTTCTTTGAAAAAAATAATATTAAGTGGATTAAAGGGGTTAAGGTAACAGCTCTTAATGATGGTGAAAAAAACCTTTCACTTTCAAATGGAGATATACTAAAATATGATAAACTTTTAATTTCAAGTGGAGCCTCAGCGTTTATTCCTCCCATTGAAAATTTAAGGCAGGCCAGTAATGTAGTAGGACTTAGAAATCTTGAAGATGCAATAATAATAAAGCGACAAGCGAGTAAGGTTAAAAATGTAGTTGTATTAGGGGCTGGTCTTGTGGGGATAGATGCATTAAGTGGTCTTATAGATAGAGGTGTAAATATTTCTTTAATAGAAATGAGCAAGAAGATACTCCCATTACAATTAGATAAATATACATCAAAAGTTTATGAGGATAAATTTAAAGAAAATGGTGTAAATCTAAAGTTAGATGTTAAAGCTGAAAAATTAATAATTGATGAAAATAAAAATCCTAAAGCATTATTATTAAACACTGGAGAAGAAGTGCCATGTGAACTTGTAATAGTAGCTACAGGAGTTAGATCAAATGTTGGTTTTCTTGAAAATAGCGGTGTAGAAACTGATAGATTTGGTTTAATTATAAATGAGAAAGGTGAGACTAATATAGAGGGTGTTTATGGCGGAGGAGATGTAACTGGAAGGAATCCTATATGGCCAACAGCTGTTAAAGAAGGCATAATAGCAGCAAATAACATGTTCGGGAATGAAATGATAATGACAGACTTCTTTGGAAGCAAGAATACAATGAATTTTGTAGGGATAGCTACAATGTCCCTTGGGATGATAGAACCTACTGATGGAACTTATATTGAAGAAGTGAAAATAGATGGATCAAACTATAAAAAGATAATACATAAAGATGGAAAAATTTACGGTAGCATAATTCAAGGGGATCTATCTTATGCTGGTATATTAACACAACTTATTAGAGAAAAAATAGATATATCTAAAGTTAAAAAACCACTATTTGAAATAGATTATTCAGAGTTCTTTAATGAAGAAAAAAACTTTGAATTTAGTTATAAGTAATTAATAAAACGGGGGGGAAATAATGAATATTGTAAATGTAAAAGGAAATTCAAAACAAGGACTAACGGGAGCAACTACTGGTTTTTTTGTAGGATTTGCGGCCGTTGCTCTCTATGGAGCTACAATTGCCGTATTTAAAGAAAGTTTTTTAACTCTTAGCCCTATTCTATTAGCGCTACTTATTGCAATACCAAATTTGTCCGGCTCTTTACTTAGGATTCCATTTGCAGCTTGGGTAGATATCAATGGAGGAAAAAAACCTTTTATCATTTTACTTTCTCTTTCAATAATCGGTATGGCTGGTTTGTATGTAGTTATGGCTTTCTTTAGACAAAATTTAGGCAATTATTATTATTTATTGTTAATTTTTGGAGCATTGTCAGGTTGTGGTATAGCTACATTTTCTGTTGGAGTTAGTCAAGCATCCTATTGGTTTCCACAAAGTAAGCAGGGAATGGCTTTGGGTATATATGGAGGAGTTGGAAACTTGGCGCCAGGGATATTTACACTGCTACTGCCAAATGTGGCCCTGCCATTACTAGGGTTATCTGGTTCTTATTTAGCTTGGTTAATATTTTTAATATTAGGAACTATAACTTATTGTATTATAGGGAAAAATGCATGGTATTTTCAATTAATTAAGGCAGGAGTAAAAAAAGATGAAGCAAAAAAAATATCTTCAACAAAATATGGTCAGGAATTATTTCCTAATAATAAAATTAGTGAAAGCTTGATGATTTCTGCAAAGACCTGGAAAACTTGGGCACTTGTTGTGGTTTATTTTACTACATTTGGAGGATTTTTAGCACTAACAAGTTGGTTGCCTACTTACTGGATGAGTTTCTTTAAATTAAGTTTAAAAATGGCAGGTGCTTTAACTGCTATGTATTCAATTTCTGCATCTATTACTAGGGTTTATGGTGGAAAGATAGCGGACAAGTTTGGAGGAGAATCTACATCAATTATAGCACTTATTATAATGCTTTCAGGAGCAGTATGTATGACAATTACTAGCTCAATGCCTTTAGCTGTTGTAGGAGTTTTACTTTTAGCTGTTGGAATGGGTGTAACAAATGCTGCTGTATTTAAAATACTTCCAAAAGAGGTTCCTCATGCAATTGGAGGAGCAGCAGGATGGGTTGGAGGATTAGGAGCTTTTGGAGGTTTCGTTATACCACCTTTGATGGCATCTTTTATAGATAAAACAGGTAAAAGTCTAAGCGGATTTTCAAATGGATTTATAATATTTATAGTATTAACAATAATTTCACTTGTAATTGTAGGTTCATTTAAAATGGGGTCAAAGAATTTAAAAAGGAATAAGAAGGTTAGTTTATGATGATTGAAGTAGGTCAAGCAAAGAAAATAATTAACGAGGAAGCGAAATTGTTAAATCGTGAAAAGAAATACGAGAAAGTATATATTTTAGATTCACTTAATAGAGTTTTATCCGAGGATATTTACTCGCTAGATAACTTGCCACCTTTTGATAAATCAGCAATGGATGGTTACGCTATAAGAAGTCTAGACACACAAAACAAAGAAAATGTAATACTTAAAGTTAAATCACTAATAAAAGCGGGAGATTTTTGTGAAGAACCTTTAAAAGAGAATGAAGCCTATAAAATTATGACAGGAGCAATGCTACCAATCGGTGCAGATGCAGTAATACAAATTGAAAGAGTTAAAGTTGAAAGCGATAATTTATATATTTGCGAAGAGGTTAAAAAAGATAATAATATCATAAAATTAGGAGAAGAGATTCTAAAGGGAGATGTACCTTTAAAAAAGGGTACTTTAATTAGACCGCCGGAGATTGGATTATTAGCTTCTTTAGGATATGAGTTTATAAATGTCTATAAAGCCCCTACTGTTGGTATAGTAATAACTGGTGATGAGCTAATAGACATAAAATCTGAAATTGAAAAAGGAAAAATAAGAAATAGTAATGAATATTCGCTAAAGGCTTTAATAAAAAATTCAAATGCAGAAGTGTTTTCAGTGGGAATAGTTAAGGATGATAAGACAGCTCTAAAAGAAAAAATGTTATTAGCTTTTGAAAAATCAGATATTGTTATTACTTCTGGAGGAGCTTCTGTTGGGGATTATGATTTTGTAAAAGATATTCTGCTGGAAATAGAAGCAGATATTAAATTCACATGTGTGGCCATTAAACCAGGGAAACCTACATCTTTTGCAGTGTATAATAGCAAATTATTTTTTGCTCTGCCTGGTAATCCTTCAGCATTAATAAATACTTTTGAAGAATTCGTAAAACCTGCTATAAGGTCTATGAGGGGTATTTACGGAAATGAATCTGATGAATTTCCAGTGATTTTAAAGAATGATTTTAAAGCTAAAGCAGGAAGAGAAAAATATATATTTGTTAAAATTAAAAAAGAAGATGGAGTTTATTATGCATATAATTCAGGGTCACAATGCTCCAACCACTTGCGTGCTATGTGTAATTCTAATGGTGTTATAATTATTCCTAAGAATGGTGGAAGTGTAAGGGCGGGTGAAGTAATAAATGGCAAATTCATTTTCAAATAAAAATAAGGGGATTTTAGTTCTTTCTATAGTAGCTATAAAATCAAATACTGGAAAAACAACCTTAATAGAGAAGCTAATTAAAGCTTTAAAACTTAGAAATTACAGCGTTGGTGTTTTAAAACATGATGCGCATAAATTTGACATAGATAAAGAAGGAAAGGATAGTTTTAAGTTTAGCGAGGCTGGTGCAGATAACGTAATAATATCTTCTTCTGAAAAACTAGCTATGATTCAAAAAGTGGAAAAAGAAGTACCTATAGATGAAATTCTTTTACTTTTTAAAGATATAGATATTGTTTTAATAGAAGGATATAAAGATAACAATTTTCCTAAAATAGAGGTGCACAGAAAAGACGGAGATTCTAATCTGCTTTGCACTAATCCAAAATTTGAGTTTTCACAAATTATAGCGCTTGCCACTGACGAGGATGTAAATGTGGATATTCCCCTATTAGATTTAAATGATGTTAATTCGATTTGTGATTTTATAGAGAGTAAGTTAATAGAGGAGAATTAATGATAAATAAAACATTAGCAATATTAGCTGGCGGGCAAAGTAGTAGGATGAATTATAATAACAAAGCTTTACTTAAATATAAAGAAAAAACGTTTATAGAACAAATAATACGGGCAGGTAGTAGCTATAAAGAAATAATAATAATTGCAAATAACAAAGAAATCTATGAAGAATTTAAGATTAAAGTTATCGAGGACATTTATAAAGGGCATGGACCGCTTGGTGGTATTCACGCAGCACTAGCTAATTCATCTACAGAATATTGCCTATGTATAGCCTGTGATATGCCTCTTATTAGTGAAGAAATATTAGATATATTAGGTAGTTTTGAGGAGGATTATGAAGTGTTAGTGCCGAAGGTTAATAATAGATTGCAACCTCTTTGTGCAATATATAAAAAGACTATTATAAATGATATTGAAAAAAGTCTTAAAGTAAATGATAATAAGATTCAAAAACTTATATTAAGTTTAGAATGTAAAGTAGTTGAAGGATTACCACATAGAGAGTTTTATAATATTAATACACTAGAAGACTATAATAATTTGAGGTGAAAATCAAGTATTATAGAAAAACATATTATTGATTTTATGCTTTATTTTTGTATACTTTAGTATCACTGTACGATAGAATAGTGGTACATAGTATTTTTATTAAACTATAGATCTATCATTTAATAAAAATATTAGATTTTAAGTTTTACAAATATTATAAATTAAAAATTTGTATGCTACGAGAGTATACTGTTTCTAAAAAAACAAATAAATGTATAATTTTATTAAAGACCACGAAGGTTGATTTCTGTATATCAGATATTAATTTTTGTGTTTTTATTTTTTTTGAGTTTTAAAGAAAGCTAATTTGAAGGAGAAACCAAATGGATTCGAAAAATCAAGTGCCGGATTGGTTGTTAAATAGTGGAGAACTAGGAATGTGCCCATGTGGGTGTATTGGTAAAAGGAAGAAAGGCAGTTTTCTAGAAAAGACTATTAATAGTATTGCTAAGCTTTTAAAGGAAGTTATTTTTTTTGAGGATATAGCGTTTCAAAAGGGTTTTCTACAAAAGTTAGATCCAAGAATAAAGGTAATATCTTTAATTATATTAATATTAACATCTACTTTAATTCATAATGTATTTATATTAACTATTCTTTATTTAATATCATGCATTTTAGCTAAGATGTCATATGTATCATTAAAATTATATTTTAAACGCATATGGTTAATTACGCCACTTTTTACAGGGATTGCTGTACTGCCATCGATTTTCAATTTTGTAAGACCTGGAACTACATTAGTTACTCTTATAAACTTTGGTCATCAAGTGCATTTGGGTCCACTAATATTTCCGTCTGTTCTTACGATTACATCGCAAGGAGTATCGGGAGCCATTTTGTTAATAGTTAGAGTTGGCGTTACGGTATCTTTAGCTTTTCTATTTACAACAACTACTAGGTGGGCTAATTTGTTAAAGGCATTACGAGTTTTGCTTTTACCAAAAATATTTATTACAACTCTGGAAATGTGTTATCGTTATATCTTTATATTATTAAATATAACAACAGATATGTTTGTTGCAAGAAAGAGCAGAACCTTTAGTAAAGCTTCCTCAAAAGAGGGTCGTCATTTTGTCTCTAATGCCATTGGAAGTCTCTTTGGTAAAAGTTATGCTTTAAGTGAAGAAGTTTATGGAGCTATGCTATCAAGGGGGTATAAAGGTGAGCCTGTTATTATGAATAGGTTTCGCTTTACTTTACTTGATTTCCAATGGCTTTTAGGTGTTATAATTTGTGTTTTAGCAGCTTTTGGAGGTGAAATTATTCTTGGATAGGGAAAAAGTAATGGAGCTTCGCGATGTTTCATTTGAATATTTGCCTAGTGAAATGGTACTTAAAGATATAAATTTAGATATTTATAGTGGGGAAAAGGTAGTTATTTTAGGTGCTAATGGGTCAGGTAAATCTTCACTTTTAAAGATCCTTAATGGCTTGATATTCCCAAGTAAAGGTGAGTATGACGCTTTTGGTCAACTTGTTACAGAAGAAACATTAAATGATGAGCAGTTTGCGCAGGCTTTTCGCCAAAGAATTGGGTTTATATTTCAAAATTCCGATGCCCAATTGTTTTCTACAAATGTATGGGAAGAAATAGCTTTTGGACCACTACAGATGAAGCTTAGCTTTAAAGAAGTAGAAGATAGGGTTAATGGCATTATCCGAATGCTTGAACTAGAAGCATTGAAAGATAGGCCACCATATAGATTAAGTGGTGGTGAGAAAAAGAAAGTAGCTATTGCATCTGTATTATCAATAAATCCAAAAGTTTTGATATTGGATGAACCTACGAATGGCTTGGATCCAAGAAGTCAAAGATGGCTAATTAACCTATTAGTAAAACTTAATAATGCAGGCAAAACTTTAATTACATGTACTCATAATTTAGACATTGTCGAAGAAATAGCTGATAGGGTAATAGTTTTTAATGAAGATCATAAGATAGTTGCTAGTGGTTCACCTAAGGATATATTATCAAATAAAGAATTATTACTTTCTGTAAATCTTATAGATGAGCATTATCATAGACATGTTCACGCAATTGATAAAAGCATGCAGCATGATCATTATCATAGTCATGAATAGTCTTAATTTTAAGGAGGAGATATTATGCATATACCTGATGGATACTTAAGTCCCCAAACATGTGCTGTACTTGGAGCTGTAGCGATTCCGATAATAGGAATAGCCGCAATAAAGTTAAAGAAGACATTAAAGGACAAGCAAGTTCCACTACTTGCAATTGGAGCAGCTTTTTCGTTTACTATTATGATGTACAATGTACCAATACCTGATGGTACTACTGCTCATGCGGTTGGAGCTTCACTACTCGCAATAATTTTAGGCCCTTGGGCTGCAGTAGTTGGAGTGAGTATTGCACTCATAATCCAAGCGTTTTTCTTTGGAGATGGTGGAATTCTTACACTAGGGGCTAACATTTTCAACATGGCATTTGTGATGCCTTTCGTAAGCTATTATGTATACAAGTTAATATCAGGTAATTCTGAAATTTCATCAAAACGTAGATTTATTGGCTCGATTATAGCGGGATATGTAGCAATTAATATTGGTGCCTTGTGTACTGGAATTGAGCTTGGGATTCAACCATTATTATTTCATAAACTTGATGGTACTCCATTATATGCGCCATATACATTGATGCAAACATTGCCCGCTATGATGTTTGCACATCTTGTAATAGCAGGACCTGTTGAAGGAATAGTAACAGGACTAGTAGTAAAATATATGCAAAAATCGAATTCTGCCATGCTTATGATTTATCCACCTAAAAAATCTTTACCTGGAAAATTTAAGATGATAGGTAGTTTAAAGAAGTATTGGTATGTTTTGATAACTTTAATTATTTTTGCACCGCTTGGATTATTAGCTAATGGGACTGCTTTTGGAGAATGGTCTAGTGATGATTTAAAATCAAAGATTGGATTTATCCCAGAGGGCATGGCAAAGTTTTCAGATAAATGGAATTTTATGTTGCCAGATTATTCTGTGCCAGGATTTGGTGATAATTTCTTTAAGTCATCTTTAGGGTACATATTTTGTGCAATTGTTGCTTTAATAATAATATTAGCTATAACTGGAATTATAAGCTTTCTGCAGAAAAGAAAAAATGCTACTAACAATGTTAATTAAAAAGGGTAAATGTTATTTTAACATTTACCCTTTTTAATAAAATTTTTCTAGTTATGTGTATTAGTATTAGTTTTAGGAGTGTTATTTGATTTAGGTGTATTTACGTTAGTGCCATTGCTGTTATTAGTATTTGTTCCGGTACCATTTCCAGTACCGGTACCAGTACCATTTCCAGTACCGGTACCGGTACCAGTACCAGTACCAGTACCAGTTCCAGTGTCGGTACCGGTCCCAGTTCCGGTTCCAGTTCCAGTACCGGTTCCATTGCCAGTTCCGGTACTAGCCCCAGTGCCAGTACCATCAGTTTTCGTAGGTGTCTTTTCTTTTGCAGGTGTTTCTAAATTAGATTTCTTGTTGGTAGTTTTTTGATCATAATTTAGCTTGTTTTTACTTGTATTATTTGATTGATAGTTATCGTCGCTTTTTAAGTTGCTACCATTTGGGTTTAGAGCGATGTATAACGTATCCATTAATACTCCGTTTTTATCAATTACCGTATTAGGTCGGGTGAAGTCCTTTTGAACTAAACCTTGATGTAGATATTCCATATACTCTTTCCATATTTGGCCAGGTTCCCTAGCTCCAAACATGTCTTGAGCAGTGGGTGTATCATCTCCTACCCATACAGAGGTTGTATAGTAGGGAGTATACCCTATAAACCAACAATCTTTTGATTCGTCAGTAGTTCCTGTTTTGCCTGCAGCATAAGGATAGTCATTAAGGGATAAACCATTTCCTGTTGAATAACTTTCTGTTAATACACTCTTTAAAGTATCAGTCATAAGGTAAGAAGCACCACTATCATAAACCTTAGTTTGCTTATATTTGTTTTCAAACAATACTTGATTAATTACTGTATTAGTTATTTTACTTACGTTTGTTGGTTCTATAAATTTACCGTTTCTCGAAAGGGTTGAGTAACCTGAAGCCATTTCAACAGGGGTGACACCCTTTGTAAAACCGCCGATTCCAGCTACAGGGTATTCCTCGGGGGTTATATATTTGAAATTCATATTTTGCAAATATTTCAGCGATTTCTTTACACCATTGTCTTTTACTAATCTAACTGGAATGGTGTTTATAGATATATCAAGCGCATATTTCAAAGAAACAGAGCCACGGAATATATGGTCATCATTATTTACTTTATCTATTGGTGCATCTACATATTCACTTGCTGGAATGTATCCTCTTTCAAATGCAGGAGTATACGCTATTAATGGCTTTATAGATGAACCGGGCTGTCTTACCCCTAAAGAGGCCCTATTAAAGGTGTTGCCATATTGACTTCTGCCTCCAACTATAGCTACAACTTCTCCTGTGTTATTATCTATTGTGACGCTTGCACCTTGTTTTTTATATAAACCAGATGTTTTAGATGTTTGTGAATAGTTTGCTAGCTTATTATCTACTACACTTTGTAATTTTTCTTGCTTTGTAGTATCGATAGATGTATCTATTCTATATCCACCACTAAGAAGAGTTTTTTCCTTGTCTGCATATTCAGTTTTATACTTAGCAAAATAAGTTTCACTATCTTTATCATTACTAAAAGAATATCTTGAAACAAAACCATCTTGCTCCATTAATTTTAGTGTTGCATTATGAATGGCATATTCAACACTGTAGTCTACAGGTGCTGTTTTTACATAAGGCTTTACATTTAGCTTAATAACTTCTGCTTTTGCGGTATCGAATTCTATTTGTGATATTTTTCCTAAACTTAACATCTTATCTAAAACTAAATTTCTTCTATTTAGTGCATTATCCATGTGCTTAATAGGGTTATAGTAAGATGGATTGTTAGGAATCGACGCAAGCAGAGCTATTTGCGAAACATCTAAGGCCCTGTTACTCTTTTGAAAGTAAAATTGCGCAGCACTTTCAATGCTATAACAGCCATTACCGTAGTTTATGTTGTTTACATAAAATTCCAATATTTGCGCTTTGGAATATTTTTTTTCTAAATCCAGTGATATAACAGACTCTTCTAATTTTCTCCATATAGTTACGTCAAATGTAAGAAATACATTTCTTGCTAATTGTTGCGTTATTGTAGAACCACCTTGAAGCACAGCTCCTTTGGATTTTATATATACCCAAATGGATCTTCGTATACCTTTATAGTCTATACCATTATGTTCATAAAACCTCTCATCTTCAATTGAAGTGACGGCTTGGCTTATATATGGATTCAAGTCAGCATCTTTTGTGTAATAATATGAGTTGGTCTTAAATTCTTTTAATAGCACGCCTTTATTATCGTAAACTTGAGTTGGCTTTCTGGTATTAAAAGCAGTGTCATTTATGTTTTTGGCTATGGTGTTACCGGCTGCAATTGTTGATTTTATTTTAGCGTTATATTTAATATAAATATATCCTGAAGCTGCTGAAACTGATAAGAAAATTACAACAAAAAATATCAATAAACATTTAACAACTTTTTTCCAAAGTTTCTTTTTGATTTTTGTTGGTTCTATGATTTTTGCATTATCATTCATTAATATTCCTCCTTTTTTTTTATCCTACAAAAAAGAAATTGTCCAGGTGGTTTTTTTGGACGATTATGATTTTTGTATACACAATGGAGGTGCCGTTTTGTGTAAGGTGTATTTGGATGAGTAGTAAGGGATAATTAGTCGCCACAAGTAATGTTCTATTTTAAATTAAAAAAATGTATCTGAGAAACTATATATTAAGGAAGCACTACAAGTTCTTATTATACTATTAAAAAAGGTATTATGTTATGTAAATATAATACAATTATTTTACATTATTGTCAATAAGATGGTAACAAACCGATTGGTACTCATTATTTGCTAATTATAATTAAATATTAGCAAAGTGAATTTATTATAAGAATAAGCACTAAATTATACTTTATATATAATATATACCATATTATCATTATTTATATACTAATAATACATAATATGATAAAGATTTTCAACAACAAACCGGATATATTATATATGCAAGTTAGATTTTAATTATAAGGAATTAATTAAAATCTAGTAAATTAGATAAGGAAGATTGACATTATAAATAACATATATTATGATGAAATGGAATTAGAGAAATATGTAGATTATGAAAAGAACATGGGGAAAATAAATTGAGAAAAATCAATGAAAAAATTAATTCGGAGGAGATGTTTTTATGGATAAGTATGTTTGTTTGATATGTGGGTATGAATATGATCCAGAGGTAGGAGATCCAGACGGCGGAATAGCACCAGGTACTAAGTTTGCAGATATTCCAGAAGATTGGGTTTGTCCACTATGTGGAGTTTCAAAATCAGATTTTGAAAAAGTAGAATAAAAACAAAATACAATTAATATAATGTAATTTAAAGGCCAGGTATATTTAATAATAAACGATTAAATATATCTGGTTTTTTTGTATTCCATAAAAAGAAACTATGGTTTGAAATGTAAATTAATTGCAGCTCTGCAGGAGATGATTTAATTTGAAACTAAGTGTGAGTATGAGTATCAAGTGATATTGATATTGATACTCATTTGTGATATAGTAAATTGAAGTAACATATGGCGTTTGTCCATTAAGGAGATATATGTATGGGAATAATTAAATCAGCATTTTATTTTATAATAGCCGGAATATTTGAAATAGGCGGGGGTTACTTTGTATGGATATGGTTACGAGAGGGTAAAAGCGTTTGGTACGGAATTTGTGGAGCTATAGCGCTTATTGTATATGGTGTAATTCCGACTTTGCAACCTCCAAGTGCTAATTTTGGTAGAGTCTATGCAACATATGGTGGTATCTTCATTGTATTATCAATATTATGGGGTTGGAAGATAGATAATATAATTCCTGATAAATTTGATTTAATAGGTGGCGCTATAGCAGTAATTGGAGCTGTTATTATTATGTATGCTCCAAGAGGGTAGAATTTAATAAAAAATAAAATTTAAAAAAAGAATTATGGTTACTTCTTTACATATTAAACATATAGTGATACTATAGATATAATTTAATAAGTTAGTTATTCTCATCAAGAGAGATAGAGGGACCGGCCCGATGATATCTCGGCAACCATCAGACAGTAAATGCCTGAATAGGTGCTAATTCCTGCGTTAAGTTCATAGTAACTTAGCGGAAGATGAGAGAGGTGTCATTGAATATTTATACCTCTTTCATCGTTATTGGTGAAAGAGGTTTTTTGATTTTTTATAAATTAAAATTTAATAATGTCTTATCAAGAGAGGTGGAGGGACTGGCCCTATGAAACCCGACAACCAGTATCGCAAGATACATGGTGTTAAATCCTGCAGCATGGCTGCAAGATAAGAATAAGTTTGGAAGTAGTGCCCAAGTTTATTCTTGGGCACTACTTTTTTAGGAAAATAGATAACAATGGTTACAATAAAATTACAAAAATGAATTGTAAGGCATAAAGAGGAGCAGAGATATTATGATTAAAGTTAGTGGTGTAAGTAAAAGGTTTTCAGAGGTAAAAGTGTTAAGTAATGTTTCGTTTACAGTAGATAAGGGTGATATTTATGGTGTTATTGGTCATAGTGGTGCGGGAAAGTCTACTTTACTTAGATGTTTTAATGGACTTGAGACATATGATACAGGAACTATTAACATAATGGGCAAAGTGGTTAATGAGCTAAGCCGTAAAGAGCTTCGTGAGTTTAGAAAAGATGTAGGAATTATATTTCAAAGTTTTAACCTTATTAATAGTAAAAATGTTTTTGACAATATAGCATTTCCACTTGAAGTATGGGGGAAGGATAAGAGCTATATTAAGGAAAGAGTAGATAGCTTGATAGATTTGGTAGGTCTTAATGATAAAGTAAAAACAAACGTAAAGCAGTTAAGCGGAGGCCAAAAGCAAAGAGTTGGAATAGCAAGGGCATTAGCTCTAAATCCTAAAATATTACTTTGTGATGAGGCGACTTCTGCACTAGATCCTAAAACTACAAAATCTATATTACAGCTTTTAAGAGATATAAATAACAAATTTAATATAACAATCGTTGTAGTTACCCATCAGATGGAAGTGGTAAAAGAAATTTGTAATAAATTTATTCTTTTAGAAGGTGGTAAAATTAAAAGTCACGGATTTACGGATGAATTATTTATTAAACCAACAAAAGAGATGAAAATACTTATTGGTGAGGAAGAATTACTACCTAGTATTGGTTATAACATTAAAATATTTTTCACAAAGGAAATTACTCAAAGTTGTTTAATAACATCGCTAGCAAGAGAACTTGATATTGATTTTTCAATAGTATGGGGAAGGCTTGAAAAGTTTCGAGATAGTGTAATGGGTAGCCTTATTATAAATACGAATGAGGAAAATAAAGAAAAAATATTAAAGTATTTAGATGATAGATCTATAGAATGGGAAATTGATCTTGAATTAGAACAAGATGAATTAAATAAGGAGGGAGTATAAATGACATTTGAAGAGATTTTAATACAAATTTTACTGCCTGCGTTATTAGACACGTTATATATGGTAACATTATCCACGATTTTCACAGTTATTTTAGGGTTTATTGCAGCGGTTGGGTTAATTATAACTGGGCCTAAAGGGCTAAGACCAAATAGCTTAGTTTATAAAAGCTTAAATTTAGTAGTTAACATACTTCGTTCTTTCCCATTTATAATACTTATGATATCTATATTCCCTTTAACGAAGTTAATTGTTGGAACTACTATAGGTTCAACTGCAGCTATAGTTCCACTAACACTTGGAGCAGCTCCTTTTGCTGCAAGAATAATAGAATCTGCACTACTTGAGGTGGATTACGGGATTATTGAAGCAGCTAAATCCTTTGGTGCAAAAACTCATCAAATCATATTTAATGTTATGTTAAAAGAGGCACTTCCATCTATAGTTCTTGGAATTACATTAACTGTTATAAATATTATAGGATATTCAGCTATGGCTGGAGCAGTTGGTGGTGGAGGTCTTGGAGATGTAGCACAAAAATATGGATATTATAGATTCCAGACGGACATAATGATATACACGGTAATAATACTAATTATAATTGTGCAAGTCATACAAGCATTAGGAAATTTATTGTATAGAAAAATGATTAAATAAGATATTAGTGATATTTAACATCAAATATGATGATTGAATTATAAATTGCCAAAAAAGAAAGATTAAGAGGGGGCTTTAAAATGAAAAAAATATTAAGCATATTATTATCAGTAGTTGTAATTTTTACATTAGGTGCTTGTGGTACAAAGAAAGAGCCAGTAACAACTGATAAAAAAATTATCAAAGTAGGTGCTTCACCAATTCCTCATAAAGAAATATTAGAAGTTGTAAAACCAATCCTTGCGAAAGAAGGATACACTCTTCAAATAGTGGAATTTACCGATTATGTAACACCAAACACAGCAGTAGCTGAGAAGCAACTTGATGCAAACTTCTTTCAACATGTGCCTTATTTGACAGAATTCAGTAAGTCGAAAGGGTTAGATCTTGTTTGGACTGTAAAGGTCCATATTGAACCTATGGCTTTGTATTCTGCTAAATATAAAAAACTTAGTGATATAAAAGATGGAGCAAGTATAGTTATTCCAAATGATCCTACAAATGGTGCAAGAGCACTTAGAGTACTTGAAAAAGCAGGTTTAATAAAATTAAAAACTGGAGACCTTATTTCTAAAATTGATATTACAGAAAATAAAAAGAAATTGAATATAAAAGAATTAGAAGCTCCACAACTTCCAAGAGTTCTAAAAGATGTGGATGCAGCAGTTATAAATTCTAATTATGCAATGACTGCTAAATTAAAATTAACAGACGCTTTAGCCGTTGAAGCAAAGGATTCACCTTATGCAAATGTACTTGCTGTTAGAAAAGAAGATAAAGAGAAGCCTTATATAAAGGCACTTTCAAAAGCATTAACTTCTCCAGAAGTTAAGAAATTTATTTTAAGTAAATATAAGGGCGCTGTAATTCCAGCCTTTTAAAGTTAGGATTAGTTTTAAATAATTATAATAGTTTAAAAAATAAAATCACTTTGCTTTGAGCTTAATAGTTTAAAGTAAGGTGATTTTACAATATGATTACATAAGAAGAGGAGATTTTAATATGGAAATTAAACAATTTTGTGCACGTTATTCAATGGATAGAGTGGGGACAAATTCATTAAAGTGGGATGCTTTAGACAAGCGTTATGGCGATAAGAATTTAATTCCTATGTGGGTGGCGGATATGGAATTTAAGGTACCAGAAGTAGTGGTAAATGCAATGAAGCAAAGAATTGAACATGGGATATTTGGATATTCTTATGTACCTGACTCCTACTATAATTCTTTCATTAATTGGGAAAGGAATCAGCATAACTATGAAGTAGATAAAAAGTGGATACGTTTTTCAACTGGAGTTGTTGTATCTTTATATTGGTTTGTTAATGCATTTACAAAGTTTGGTGACTCAGTAATTATTCTTACTCCTGTGTATTACCCGTTCCACGATGCAGTAAAAGATACCGGAAGAAAATTAATTACATCTGAATTAATAAATGTAAATGGAGTATATACCATTGATTTTGAAGATTTCGAGAGAAATATTATAGAAAATGATGTTAAATTGTTTATCCAGTGCTCTCCACATAACCCAGTTGGTAGGGTTTGGACAGAAAAAGAATTGGATAAAATTTTATCTATATGTAAAAGATATAATGTACTTGTTGTCTCAGATGAAATACATCAAGATATTATAATTGGAGAAAATGTACAAATACCTGCAGCTATAGTAAGTGGTGCAAAGTATGCAGATAATATAATAACAGTTACAGCCCCATCGAAAACTTTTAACTTAGCCGGATTATTAAATTGTAATATAATTATATCTAACGAGCAGGTGATGGCAAGATATGATGCGTATTCGAAAACTATTAATAAAACAGAAGTTAACATTATGGGATTAACTGCAGCGGAGGCTGCTTATAATTATGGGGAAGAGTGGTTAAAATCCCTGCTAGAGGTAATAAAGCATAACTACAACCATGTTAAAGAAAGATTAGGTGAGAAGGCACCAAAAATAATCATTACTCCGTTAGAAGGAACTTATCTTATTTGGGTAGATTTGAGGGGATATATAGAGCCTAATGAAACAAAAACATTTATACAGGATAAATGTAGACTTGCTGTTGATTATGGTGAATGGTTTGGCGAAAATTGCAAGGGATTTATTAGATTAAATATGGCTACTAATCCTAAGTATGTTGAAAAAGCTGTGGACAATATCATAAAGAATATTAATTGTTTGTAAAATATAATAATTAAAAGAGGAAAGTTATCGTATTTATAGAATAAGTTAATATACGATTATTTTCTCTACGGAGGAAAAACTAGGAGGGATTTTTATGAAAACATTAAAAGGAACAGAAACGGCTCAAAATCTTATGAAATCATTTGCGGGTGAATCACAAGCTAGAAATAGATATACTTATTATTCATCAGTAGCAAAAAAAGAAGGGTACATACAAATATCTAACATATTCACAGAGACAGCAGCAAATGAGAAAGAACATGCTGAAAGATTCTTTAAGTTTGCAAATAAAGATCTATGTGGAGAAGTGGTAGAAATTACTGCAACATATCCTGTAGCACTTGGAGACACAAAGCTTAATTTATTAGCAGCAGCTAATGGAGAAAATGAAGAATGGTCAGATCTTTATCCATCATTTGCAAAAGTTGCTGAAAAAGAAGGTTTCCCAGAAATAGCTGTACTTTATAGAAAAATTTCTGAAGTTGAAAAACATCATGAAGAGAGATATAGACAACTACTAAGCAATGTAGAAAATAATACAGTATTTGATAAAGAAGAAGCAGTTATGTGGAAATGTGGCAACTGTGGTTATATCTTTGAGGGAAAAAGTGCTCCTAAATTATGTCCAGCATGTGCACATCCTCAAGGATATTTTGAAATATTATCCGAAAAATTCTAATTATGTTTTAAAAGTATAGAATAAAAAATAACCCTCATTTTAATTTGAGGGTTATTTTTAATGTCTATATATATTACTTTTTGAAAATTCTTGATCTATATGCATTAAGTGCTGTATCGTATAATTTGTTCATCAGTTTATAATTGGCATATGCACCAACAACTAATCCAATGCCGGGAACAAGCTGTAACATTTTTGCCAAATCTATATAATCTCTATATTCTTGTTGAAAAGTTTTCCAATCAAAAGAGGATACATCCTCAGGCAAATTTTTCACGTGATTATCCCAATTTGATATTTGAGTGTAAATTTCGATTCTTCTTTTGTCACTTGAAAAAGCTAGCTGAAAAACATATAGAATATATAATCTTTCTTTATAATCTCGAACATCAAAGCCATAAATACTAGCTATTTCATACAGAAATTTCATTTTTAAACTTAGAAGTATGGGGAAGTCTGCAAGACCAATTAAAAGTCCCGCACCACCAGTTCCAGCGCCACTAACAGTTGCAGCTTTTCTATAAAAATCAATACTGCCTTTTGCCAAAATTTCACGGTCCTCAAGAGAGGTATTAGTAAGTGGAGGTTTTGCTGTATATTCAGAACCAGTGAGTACAAGCTTTGTCATATTTTCAATTGAAATATTAATAATATCCTGAATTTTATCAGGAAGTAAGTTATTCATTTTGTTTTGTATGCCTTTTGCAAAATCGCTTGAAAAAGAAGGTTCCTTTTTCATCTTTTCTTGCCATAAAAACATTTCCTTTAGTGAGTTTTCTTCATAATTATTCATATTTGTCCCCTTAAATTATACTTGTCACGTGGGTGGCATCTATAATTATAATTAATTTAGAGGAAATATTCAATTAATTATTTAAATAAGTTTGTAACTAAACTATCAACTTCTATAATACTATTGTTAAATTAGATTATGTTTGCTAAAATAGACTTGTTAAGACATTTCAATATTGACCCAGTGGGATTTTTTAGTGCCCGCTAATTATAAAGTTTATTAAATTACCATCTACATAAGGAAGGAGATAATATTATGATTTATTCAACAGAAGTTTCAGAAATGATTTGTGTTGCTAAAGGACCTAACCATGGTTCAGCACCAATTCCTGAAGAAGGAAAATGGGTACAAAGTAAAGAAATTAAAGATATCTCAGGTTTAACTCACGGAATTGGCTGGTGCGCTCCTCAACAAGGTGCCTGTAAGCTTACATTAAACGTAAAAGATGGAATAATCCAAGAAGCATTAGTTGAGGTAATAGGATGCTCAGGTAGTACTCACTCAGCTGCAATGGCTGCAGAAATACTTCCAGGAAAAACTATTTTAGAAGCATTAAATACAGATTTAGTATGTGATGCAATAAACACAGCTATGAGAGAATTATTCCTTCAGATAGTATATGGAAGAACTCAAACTGCATTCTCAGAAGGTGGACTACCTATCGGTGCTGGACTTGAAGACTTAGGCAAAGGCCTTAGAAGTCAAGTTGGTACTATGTATGGAACACTTGCTAAGGGACCAAGATACTTAGAAATGGCTGAAGGTTATGTATCTAATATTGCACTTGATAAAAATAGTGAAATAATTGGTTATAAATTCATTCAACTTGGAAAAATGATGGATATGGTTAAAAAAGGTATGGATGCTAACGAAGCTATGGAAAAAGCTACTGGAACTTATGGTAGATTTGACGAAGCAGTAACAGTAATCGACCCAAGACAAAAATAATATAAAAAGGAGGAATAATATAATGGCTTTATTTGAGAGTTATGAAAGAAGAATAGATCAGATATTACCCGTATTAAAAAAACATGGAATAAATTCACTAGAAGAAGCAAGAAAAATATGTGAAGATAAAGGTATCGACGTTTTTGGAATAGTTAAAGGAATTCAACCAATAGCATTTGAAAATGCTTGTTGGGCATACTGCGTAGGAGCAGCTATTGCAATTAAAAATGGTTGTACTAAGGCTGCAGATGCTGCAGTTTATATAGGCGAAGGACTTCAATCATTTTGTATACCAGGTTCTGTTGCAGATGATAGAAAAGTTGGAATTGGTCATGGTAACTTAGCAGCTATGCTACTTCGTGAAGAGACTAAATGTTTTGCATTCCTAGCTGGACATGAATCATTTGCAGCTGCTGAAGGCGCAATTGGTCTTGCAAGAGCTGCTAATAAAGTAAGAACTAAACCTTTAAAAGTAATACTTAATGGTCTTGGAAAAGATGCAGCTTATATAATTTCAAGAGTTAATGGATTTACTTATGTTCAAACAAAATTTGATTACTATACTAGTGAATTAAAAGTGGTTAAAGAAACAGCTTATTCTGATGGAGAAAAAGCTAAAGTTAGATGTTACGGTGCAGATGATGTACGTGAAGGCGTTTCAATAATGCATTCAGAGGATGTAGATGTATCAATTACAGGAAATTCTACAAACCCAACAAGATTCCAACATCCAGTTGCTGGAACTTACAAGAAAGAATGTATCGAACAAGGTAAGAAATACTTCTCAGTAGCATCAGGTGGTGGTACAGGAAGAACACTTCACCCAGATAATATGGGAGCAGGTCCAGCTTCATACGGAATGACTGATACTATGGGAAGAATGCATTCAGATGCACAATTCGCAGGTTCTTCATCTGTTCCAGCTCATGTAGAAATGATGGGACTTATCGGTATGGGAAATAACCCTATGGTTGGTGCTTCAGTTGCAGTTGCAGTTGCAGTACAAGAAGCAATGAGTAAATAAATTTAGATGAGTTAAATTAAAAGTATTTCCCAAAAACAAGTCATGTTATTATAGTAGAAATTTTGCTATACATGGCTTGTTTTTTTACGCTATTTTATAGATAGGAGATGGTATATTGTGGGAATGAAATTAAAGATTAAATTAGATGAGAGTATTACTTTTGAAAAAGGATTTGAAGAATATTTAGATAATTGTAAAGCAAGAAATTTAAGAAAAGCAACTATTACACATTACGAGGAAGGATATAAAGCAGTTACTAAATATATCGACAAGGAGATGAACATAGGAGATATTAATCAATCAACTGTAAGTAAATTCATAATAGAATGTAACAAAACCAATGTGAGCTCGCAGACTTTATACACTTATACTAGAGATTTTAAAACTATATTATATTTTTTTATGAGAATGGGTTACTTAAAAGAGTTCAACATTAAATTACCTAAACTTGATAAAAAAGCAATAGAAACATACACAGATGCAGAATTAAAAAAGTTATTAAAGAAACCTGATTTAAAGCATTGTACATTTGTGGAATATAGAGACTGGACTATAATTAATTTTTTATTATCTACTGCCGTAAGATTAAGTAGTTTCACTAGCATTAAAATAAAAGATTTAGATTTTGAAAATGAAGTAGTTTATATTAATATAACTAAAAATAGAAATCCATTAATAATACCGTTAAATGCAACTATTATAAAAATATTGAAAGGTTATTTAAAAATTAGACAATATAAGAGCACAGAGGAGTATTTATTTTGTACTGCCTACAATAAAAGACTTGTCAATAAATCTATCAATGGAAGTTTAATTAAATATAATCGTGATAGAGGAGTAATGAAGACAGGTATACACAGATATAGGCACACATTTGCAAAGAAGTTTATTATAAAGGGTGGTTCGCCAGTCATATTGCAAAAAATATTAGGGCATTCAAGTTTACTAATAACGGAAAATTATTTAAATATACTCGTAACTGATATTAAAAATGAAATGAGCAAGTTTGATATATTGAGTGAATTTAATAATAATACTCATATAAAAATTCATAGTTCTTCAGAAAATAATTCTAAAAAATAGAGGAGTGGATTAGTATAGACCATTTAGTTGACCAATTTGATGCTTTTATAGATTTTGATTTCAGTTGCTTCAAAGAAGAATGGGGAAGTGGGGAATATAAAAAGTTTAATGAATGTCCTAGCTTTCCAACTCTAAGTACAACAATTAAGAGCGTAAATATTCTACGTAAATACATGAAATGGGAGTTATTAACTGTAAAAAACATGTTGTTAGAAAACAATTAAATTTAATTAGAATTTAATTAGAATTGGTAGCTTGTATTGCAACTATAGCAGTACCCAATATGTTAAAAAGGCTACACCAATAGAAAAAAGTACAAAAAATAAAATAAGGCTTCGTAATTACCAGTTACAGAGCCTTTTGAAAAACTTAAACAATCCAACAGTCAAAATTGAATATTGTTTAAAATATATTACTACTTGATTATATCATTTTTTAAAATATATAGTCAAGGGGTTTTATTTCCTATACCAAAAATTTAAGGTGTAGGTAGTGGAACATAGAAAAACACTATAGAAAATCTATGGCTAACCCCCGATAAAAAAAGGGTTCGGACTTAAAGTATTACCTTCCATATACTTTTAGTTCGTCAGCTGAGTAAGATGCGATACTCTCAGCGTTAATAGAACAAACAAAAGTATAGTGGGTGGATTCGTACGTGTAGCAATACAGGAACTCACACAACCGTTTAGGGTAGCTTATGGGCGTATTGTAAGTTATTAAAGTGTGTTTAATGAACAAGGAAGGTACTAACGAGGGATACAATTCAGTTAAACTCAAGATAGTTTGCTTACCCTATTGAAAAATAGGGTAATTACGTCACTCAGAACGTGTCCACAGATTCCTCAAGATTAGTAGTTCAAAACCTATATGTCAAGTTAATAACTAATATTTAAAGCAATATTATTAATATATTGTTAAATATTATATGATATAGTAAAATAATCTTATAATTTGGGTTTTAGATTGAGGGGGATTTTGTTATGACCAAAAAAAAGAAAGTAGCAATTTTGATATCAACAGTAGTAACGATAGCAGTAATTGTAGTAACAGCAAGTACAATTAATACAAATAATCAGTATACTAAGAAAATGTTACAAGCAGATGCCTTGGCGACAAGTGGTAAATATAAAAATGCATTAGCAGTATATGAGGAAGCTTTAAAAATAAAGACCAACTCTGAAGCTCAAATCAATATCAATAAAGCACTACTTCTAAAAAAATCACAGAGTGCTTTAAAAAAATCAGCAGATGATTTTACTGTTGGTATGGGTTACTTTAATACTGATAATTATAAAACTGCTTCTGAGTATTTTAAAGCTGTAATAAAAGAAGATAGTATGAATTATAAAATAGCCGTAGGCAAAATTAAACAATGTATAAAACTAGAGGATGAATCTGAAATGAGACAGGCTCAAAAATCTACTGAAGATGAAGCGACTGCAAAAGCAGATGCAGAACTACAAGCAAGAACGCAAGAACCTACAATAGGTATGACAAAAGATAAAGTCAGAAAAGGTGCATGGGGAGACCCTCAGAGTATCAATAAAACTACGACAGAGTATGGGACTAGTGAGCAATGGGTTTACAATTCTAAATATTTATATTTTGATGTCAACGGATTGCTAACAACGATACAGGATTAATTTTATTATGTAATACATAATGATAAATAGAAGGCATCAATATAGTGGATAGTCTTTTAATATCTAACAATACGGTTTAGTGAGAATTAAAATTAGGGAGAGTTGAAGATTATGAAAGAAAAAATAAATTTATATGTTGATGATTTACGTGATTGCCCACTGGGGTTTACCATAGCAAGAACGGTAGAAAATGCAATATATTATCTTGAAAATTTTGAAGTTGAGATTCTATCGCTTGACCACGATTTAGGGGTTGATGAAGAAGGTGAACTTTTCCTTAATGGGTATGATTTAGTCAAGTATATTTGTGAAAAACATTTAAGAGCACAGAAAATTTTTCTTCATACCGATAATGTCGTAGGAAGAGAAAATATGTATCAAACTCTATTGGGGGCACAGAAAAGGGGATTTATTGATAAGGATATTAAAATCTATTATTACTCAATAACCCCAAATAAATATTCAGAATAATAGGATAATTAAGCTATTAGATTAAATAAAAATTTATTCAAAGGTGACGCGGGGGGGTAAGATAGCTTATTATTTCTTAGAATTTTAATTGAAAATATAAAATGAAGTTCAAATATCAGCAAGGCTTTTACTTAGCTGATATATATATATAAATAAATGAACAAAACATTTAACACGGTATAATTTTCATTAGGGAGTGATTTTGAATATGAACTTTGAAAAAGATTTAAGAGAACAAATAAGTCAATTATTAAAGGAAGACAAAGTTGGATTCAATGAACAAGATTCAATGTGTAGATTATTAATAAGTTATCTACAGTCATTAAATAGAGGAATACCAATTAAAAAAAGAAAAGTATTTATCTCTGATAATATTGAAAAAATAATTAAGGGCAGTAAGTTAGATGAAATATATATAAACGCTTTATTAAAATTTAAATGTAATTTTGAAGATGGAATAGATATGAAGTGCCATTTAAGTACAAACATATTTTATTCATATATATCTGTTAGTAAAAAAAACAAAAAATATAGTAAATCAAGAGATTATTTATTAGATGATTGGGGTATTTATCACCTTCATCTAAGAGATAAAGATGTAAAGAATAAATGCGAAATGTACAGTGATAAAAATGATGAAGAAACAGGAAACAGGTCACAGTACTTACTGTTTGTTAAAGTAACTGATAATGAAGTTTATTTTATAGATATATTAAACCATAACGAGAAAAATGTATTTGCAAAACAAGAACTAGTAGAAACTTTGGATAGAAATTGGCATTCTCTTTTAGAAGAATATAATATACCTAATCTTCTTTCAGTTTCAAAACTTACGGATAAAGAAGTAAACAATGCAAGGCAAAATGGTAAGTATATACTTTATAATATTAATAAAAAAGTATATAGACCCATGGGTGGGGGACTAACAAGTGTTGGGACAAATATAATGCATACAGAGAAAGCAGAAGAAATCTTAGATGATATAGAAATCATTGAAGCAGATATTAAAAATAGATTTGAGGAGATTAGAAAGCAAATTCAGAAACAAGAAAAAAATTATGATAAACGTTTGAAATTAAAATTACAATTATCAACAAATGGGTATCTAATTACTGAAATTAATACCAATTATAAGATGCTTTATCACATAGAGGGAAATAAGCTTGGAATTTACTATGATGGATTTTCAGTAATATATTAATTGGTGTTGACAGACTAGTAAGGCAACAGTGGGAGGTAAGTAATTATGAATAAATTTGATAAACAAGTAGATAGAAATTTAAAGGGTATTGAGTATGAAAAATCTAGTGAGCTAAATAAAGCAATTAATTTATATGAGAAAAATATAGCAGAAAAATTTGAAGGTAATCATCCATATGATAGACTAGCAATAATATATAGAAAACAAGGGAAATTAGAGGATGAAATTAGGGTGCTACAAAAGGCTATTTTTGTGTTCGAAAATATTGTTTATAAAAGCAGAATGGATAGAAAGCCAAAGTTGGAGAAATTTAAAAAGAGATTAGTAAAGGTTCATGAACTGATGGGTTAGGAAGGGGAAAAATATATTAAAATATTAGCATTTATAAAAGGTGATCGCAATACTTGTCTATTAGAAATATTCTAATTAAGAATATACCAAAATAATCATAATCATTTATTATATTTTGTCGTTCGTTTACCCACCTATAGATATTATTATATTATTATATGTGTGATGAAGTAAGTATTCTGATCACCTCTGCAATTTATAGGTGAATACTAAAAATACCTATGATTAAAAAATCACAGGTATTAATACTAAACTTATGACTGACATTGTTCCTAAAATCACTGCTAATTTAATTTGTATTATGCTTTTTTTCTTAGACTTAATCATTTTTCAGTTACCTCGTTTAATGAATACTGTATCTAAGAATATTGCCAAATTAGTTGGGTTTTAATCATGTTATAAGAAACTAAGTAGTAACAACCTTTTTTAATTTATTTACATTAAAATTATTACTGGAATCCGTAAGATAAGATTTAAGTTATTTTATTTACTTTTGAAAAATAGTATCTCTATGATACATTAAATATTTTAAATGTCCTTCTTCTAAATCAATTTTCATATTCTCATTAATATTATATAGTTTTTTATTAAATTCATCTAATTTTGAAGATATAATGATTGCCCCATTATTATTAAAGCTTATATAACCTTTATCATAAACTTTATCATGGTTAGGACAAAATAAAAATACATTAAATATATCTAATTTTTCAAAATCATTACTATGCTTGTTGTCCCAGGGTTTACTATGACTTAAAATTAATAATTCTGAAATGCTTGCATTACAAAGTTTACATCTGCAATCGTATTTTAAAAGGATGTCTCTTAATTCATCTTGTCCTCTTCTGCCCTCTGTATTAGTGGAATATGAAGTTTTTCCTATATATTTATCGTGTATTTGTAATGATTCTAAACTTTTAGGCTTAGGGTTTAGTTTTAAATATCTAATATATAGTTCATTGTTGGGGTTATTTGGTTCACCATATATTTGTATTAATAAATCAAGTATGGCAATCTCACAATCTTCAAACCTTCGATAACTTCGTGAAAATTCTGAAATAGGTTCCTGAATAGATGAGATAATTACATCTAAATAATTTTCATAACAATAATCATTAAAAGTTTGCTTTTTAAGCATTTTATGAATTACTCTTATTACATTTGTATCATTAAAAGTTGTTGTTAAGCAATCACAAATATAAGACTGAGCGTACAAAATACTACAATTTGTCCAAGTATCACCAACAAGCTTTCTATAGTCTGAAAATAGTGATTTGCAACTTGTATTACAATCATTTAATATAGAATTAGTAAAACATATTTTTTCATTTGTACACATTAAAGCACCTCTTGTAATCAAATTTTGTCGGATTCAATCGTATTGTATCATATGATGTCGAACAATACAAATGGTTCAGGTGGTAGAAATAGATACTTGATACTTTAATTTGCTCTGTATTACTACCACGGTCATTTTGTATCATTTTATGTTTTATATAATTGAATATATGGTTTATTATTAATATATATGATATTATTGGTAATAAGTAAAAGGGGTGTATTGATGGTTAGTGATTTTGAATATAATGGGGTTAAAGTATTATTTCAAGAAACAAGAGATAAATCTAAAAAAAACTTATATATTGCAAACATTAGAATTAATGGTATTTTAGATGAGGTTAAATCTTATGATAAAGAAGATTGTATATCAGAAGTGAAGAGAGTAATAGATAGAACTATAGGGTATTTGAAAATGGAGTATTTAAGAAGTAAAAAGTCAGAGTAAGCAAATCATAAATTTTAACAATATAGCTTAGAGTGGGTATATGGTCATAGGATCGCTTCTAAGGGAATGAAAATCCTGACTAATAATTGTACATATCAATTCGGAATGTAGTTTAGAAGTAATGTCAAAAGTTTATAAAGGTATTGTGAATTGAGATGATTATCAGAAAATCATAAAATAAAAAGCACCTAAATTAAATTGGATGCTTATTAATAATTATTTTGTTTTATATTACACTATCATTTCTTTCATTATGATAATGTTTTGTTTTATAGTTACAATATGAACATTTAGAAGTAATTTCTAAATCAATATAGCCTCTTTGACCAATAGTGCTTATATTCTTTACTATGGCATCGGCATTAACATTTTCTTCCCAATTGTAATTTTTATTACAAACTTGACACTTGATTTCACCAATTAAATTTTCATTTTCATTTCTTTTAATTAGATTATTTTCTTCATCATAACTCATTGTTAATCATCTCCTACTAAATAATTAACGCACCTAAATTTTTTTTAACTCTTCGGAGGGTGTACTCGTCATAAGTTCTGCAGTAGCATAGAATTTTCTATATGTTTGTTGAATTTTTTCTACAGTATACTCACTGCCATTACTTGCACTATAATACAATTCAGTTAACTCCATTGCTACATCATTTATATTTCTTTGTATTGGAGTTGGATTTACTTTAACTTGATCACTCATTATCAATCATCTCCTCGTAACAATATTCTACAATTAATAGGAAAAATCCTTCTTATTTACCATATTTAAATAAAATCATTTTGTATATTTGACTCTATTTTATATTAATAATGGTATGCCAAAGTATTTTACGATGGATATATGGACGTTATAAATTAAATTTAACTAGTCCCCTATATGGAGGTCAGTTTAAAATGCCCCTTTCGCAAAATAGAGTTCACACGTTCGACAAAAGTGAGGAGTGGCTTAATATCAATTCTAAGACATTATAAAATCAGTCTATAGACTTATACTTAATAACTTTTATAGTAGCTTAAAAACGAAATAGAATGTCATAGAATTAATTTTAACAGTATTCGTTTCGCAAATTAGTGAAATACAAATATAATAGTTTCATAATATCGTCTGTAATGAATTTAAAAACTCACTATACGGATTATACATAAAGAATATTAACATGCTTTAAAATTGAAATTAAATGCCTTAGAATTGATTTTGATATGACCTAAAGATACTTGTTTTTGTTATTATAATTAGGAGATGCTATTAATTTAATGAACCTACACTTTACCATTTTAAGCCATTCATAGCTTTCGGTTTAAAGTGAAAGCCTTATAATGCTACGTTTGTTTGAGGTCACTAGATACAATATTAAAGTTTAGGGGTATTCATAAAAGGACTATGGCAATTAGCAAGACTACACCATTGTTTTGTTAATTATATATATAATATCTCGATTTTTAAAAACTCTATATACATTGGTATATATCATTCTAAAAATAAATAGGGTGTTCATGAGTGCGACACCTATATGACACCCACTTTAAGTGTCAGTCCTCTACGATTTCTATAATATCAGCCACACCTACGCCCAACGTTCTGGCTATAGCCTCCAAGTTCTCAAATTTAATACTATCCGTATTATTATTTGTGAGTTTTTTTAAATTGTTATATCCAAGCTTACTATTTTTTGCTAACCAAAAGCAAGTTTTATTTTGTTCCTCTAATATCTTATCTATATTTATTCTAATCATAATTCCCTCCAATAATGTAATATCTATAATATAACATATAATGTCAAGGGATATATGGCAAAAGATATACGTTCACAAACTGTTAACAATATATAACCTTGACAGATAGCTGTGCAAGTTATATAGTTAAGACATGGAAAACAAAGAAAGATTTCCAAATAAAATTTGTTAAAGGAGTGTAATGGATATTTATATTTTATTGGATTATGTTATTAGATGTAAATTAAATAAAATAGAGCCAACTACCGAAGGATTATATAAATTTAAAGCTAAATTTTGGAATTAAATTACAAGCTAAAAAATAGGGGGAATTATTAATGAGAAAATTATTTGGATATGGTTTAAATTCAGGGGAGTATGGCACTGGAACTCAAAAGGATATTAATGAATTATGCAAGGAAATAGGAACTACAGTATATCGTCAAGAATTAGCAGATTTTTCTGATGCAGAATGGTCAGTTTGTGGTGGTTGTACCCTAGCTGATGGAATGTACATCATAAAAGAAGGGATTTTATTAGCCAGTGAAACTGGAATCGAAATAATCTCCACACTTAAATTATGTGCTTAGATAAACATAAACATAGAATAGTTGTACTAAAAAGTAAAGGAAATAAATGTATGACAAGTTGCGTTACTTTTCGGGGCGAAGTTGTGGACAGTTCTCGCAAATAGAAAAAGGGAGATATAGCAAGGATTCACAAGGGTTTGACAAAAGTGTCACATCCATAATAAATATATAGAAACCTCCACTAAGTCCCCAGTATCAACAAAAACACCTAAAAAGTATAATGGTCTCTTAGGGAGCAACGTATAAGTTTGATTTAATAATATTAATGTAACGAAATAGAAATATAGTATTATCCTATGATTATTCTACTTTTTACCTCCTTAGATTAATTAGGGGTATATAGAAGTTTAATATAATTGTCTACAATTCATCAAAAGTAAGATTTCTTAATTATTTTTCGTACCCTCTTAGCACCCTATTTTCAATGGCTCACAGAGTTGGCAAAAAAAAGCTCTAGATTCCTTAATGTAAAGAAAAGAAATAATGACCACTTTCAAATATTATTTTCCTTTTTCTGAGTGTAAAAATGATGCAAATTTACCTCCAATGGCTAACTTGAGTCTTTAACATTCAATTTTTGTTGTGTACACACGCTTTAAAAATTTCTATCTACCTTGTATATGATACAATAATCAATTTTTTATATTTGTAATATCTTTCAACATATAAATAGTGATCTAAGTTAAATATTACGTCTCGCAAAATATAATAAATGATTAGTTGGGTTAGGTATAGTCTGCATAACAGGAATTAAGTATCATGGAAAAAGATATAAATGGAAAGGGAATACAAGGAGGGGGAAGAAAATGGGTCAATAAAACATGCTACATGATAGGTATATCAACACTTGCATGGGATTTAAGAGCGAAAAAACAAACGTTTTATAAAGGTACAGACAAGACAATAAAATAAAAAAAATGAACATAAAAACAGCAAAAAATTGTCAACAACATAGTATAGATGTTGCTATGACTAACTTTGCGAAGTTTCCAAATGGAAAGAAATAAATTTATTTTTCCATACTTAGAATTAAAAGTAAATTTATGAAGTGAAATATATATTTTTTAAGCAACAAATGTGACAAAGGAGGTATTATAGTAATGGAAATTCAAGAATTACAAGAAAAGGTTAATTATTTGATAGAGAAGAAAGGTGTTAAGCCAGTATTTTTTTGGAAAGAAATTGGAGCAGAACGTTCCGTATTCTGTAGATGGAGACAAGGAGAAAACAGAAAACTTACTCAAAGAGCAATCATATTATTAGAAAAAATACTAATTAATTATTAAAAAATAAAATATATCAGTAAACACAAATAAACCAAACAGAGTCATTGGTGTTTTTATATTAAAATATTCTATTATAAAATGTCGGTTTTTATGTACCCAAATAACAGGAAATATTATGACTATTTTCTGCATTGCTTTTTCATTAAAATTTTATTTAATTATATTCTTATTACTAACATATTAACATCATTGGACATAAGTGTCAAGATTAAACGCACTTTTATTTTTAATTAACGCACTTTTAAGTTATAGATCAGTTGTAGGTAGGTAAAAAAATCAAAATAAATAGCGAAAAGGAGACTATTATTATGGAATTTATAAAGAGAACATGTAAAAAATCACGACAAGAATTATTAAACGTACTACTGACAGAAGAAATCGAAATACTAAGAAAGAAAATGCTTCCATATAAGAAAAAAAAATTGTTAAGATGTGAGGTTATTATTAAAGAAGCAAATTTTGAAGATAAATCCCAAGCAGGACAATATAATTTTACAGACAATAAACATATTATTCTAATAGATAAATTAACAATATATAGTTGTCACAAGATGCCAACTTTTTGGCTTAGACAGTATTATAAGAGACAAGTTAAATCTATTATCAAACATGAATTAATACATGCTCTAGTAGAACAGGAGTTTGAACATATTTATAAAAATATTAAAGGTAAAAATAGAGATGCCAGTCCAGTCTTCTTAACTGTTTTGAGTTGGTGTGGTGGAATTAGTAATCACGATTGTATGCGTAATTTTAGACATACAGATAATTACATAGAAAGTATGAATTGTTTAGATAAATATGAAGATTTATATGATTACATAATCGAGATGCTATATAGCTATAACGAAGTAATAAGGGACTTAGAAACACAAAATAACGATAAAGAGTTCCTTGAACAGAACGGCAAAATAGGATTAAAAATGAAAACAAATAAATTTGAATTTGCTAATAGGAAAAGTGGATTTTTTAAAAATAGTGAGATTAAAAGAATTAATATATTTAAAGAGAATAATAAATTTGCTAAAAATACTAATGTAAATATAATAAATACGTTTGAGATTGGATGCAATGTTTTACCTTCCCAAATACTTGAATTATTTAATAAAAAACAAGATTGTTATGCTGATAATTATAATTATGTTAAATCTGTATGTGAAATTAAAAATGGTGAAATGAAAACTATAAAAGTTGTTAAAGAAAAAAAGAATTTTGGTTAAATATATAAACTGAAAAAATATAAAATAGGAGGGAGAATGATAATAATGGTAAAAATGAAATGTAGAGATATGAAATTAATGAAAGACTTTAAAAAAATGGAATATGAGATAGAAAACTATTTCATGGCAGAAATTACGGATATTGTATCAGAGTTTTCAGATAGAAAAGGTCAAGAAAAGTATAAGTTAATGGAGAATTTAAGTATAGAATTAAAGGAAACTATGGCACAAATGCTTGATTTAGAGAGTTATGAAAAGAATATGCCTGAATATGATAAGAGGTTTAAGAAATTAGATACTGCAAGAATGGATATAGAAAAATATTTTGAAATAGTAGGAGAATTTACGAATGAATTAATTGGAGAAATAAAAGAATCCATACAACCTAAAATTGATGGGCTTCAGGAACTCATTGCAATGTCAGAATTTAAACATTTTGATAGAAGTACAAATAATCTAAAATTTGAATTTAAAAAGTTTGTTGATAGAATAACTTTTATTATTAATGGTGCAATTGGAGATACTGTACAAGCTTATAAAAATGCAATAGATGAAATATTAATACCATTACAGAAAATAATAACTAAAAAAGCAGATTATTATGATGAATTGACTGCACCTAAGACAATAATTGATATTAAAAAGGATAAAATTAAGAAAATTATTGATTGTGAAGTTATGGATAATTTATTATTAGAAAAAGGCTATGCCCCAATTAGGCAGAATGGTAGCCATTTAATTTATTCTGATGGAGTAAAGAGTATTCCTATTCCCCAACATTCAAGTCTTAATAAATATTTAGGTTATGGCATACAGAAACAAATTAGAAATAGGTGAGGGAGTAGTGTTCTCCCTACTAGAAATAAAATGATATAAATTTAATATAAGGAGTTGTTGTAAGTGAAAAATAAAATTAACTATAGAATGATTGATAATAAATATCTTTCACAAGGATTGGCATTTTTTGGATTTAGATTTATGCAGTTTGGTTATGGTAAAGATGCTAAATATTCATTTGAGGATTCCGTGGAACTAACACAAACAATAGGTAAGTTATTAACTATAAAAAAAGAATTGGGTAGATAAAATAGAAATTAAGGATGGTGCGATTATTAATGGCAAAAGAAATAAATAAACATAGTATAATATCAAAAAATTTAATGAACTCTTATGAGTTTGATGTAAGAACTAGAACAGTAGGTGTACATGATATAATCAAATTAGATAGCAAGGGGAAAATGATGGTAGATAAGACTATGAAACTCTTTAAGGATACTATGCTAAGTTTTGGAACTGTAATTAATGAACAACAGGAAGAATTCGCTTTTAGGACTGCAAAATTAATATTTGGTCAATTACAAAATGGTAAAATAAATTTAGTATCTGCAAAATGTGGTTTTGGTAAGTCTGTATTGATACAATGTGCAATGAAAATATTAGTAGATAATTTAACAAATGGATTCTCTACACACCATAATGAGGGAGCAATAATAGTAACTGATAAAATCAAAAAATTAGAGGACTTTAAACTATTTGTTGATGGAACTTTAGAAAATAAAAAAGGACATAGAGTATATTTATTACAGTATACACCTCAAAAAGAGTATGAAACCGATGAAGAATATTATGCAACTATATATGCTCAGAGAAAAGAACAAGCAAACTATCCAATAGTATTAATATCTTCTCAAAGACTTAGTATGTTAAATGAAAAAATAGATATATTTAATGTATGGAATGATAAGGAGAAAGAGGAACATGATAGAACTATTAAAATAATTGACGAGAAACCTGAAATATTTGACATGATGAATGTTGATAATAATTTCTTTGCTATAATTATTGATGCAATTAATCATGCAAAAGTAATTGACAAGGTTAAAGACGTAGAAAATAAAAATTATCTCCTAACAGAAATACAAAATATAGTTACTAATATAACAGAGTTATCAAATAAAATGGCTATTAATGGCAAACAAATTGATATATATTCAGCAGTTGAGGGGGCAACTCTAACAACTAATGATACAAAATTCTTTGATATGTGTGATAAGTACTTAAATAAATTTATAAATAGTAGAATAGGTTATTTAGTAAAACTATGGATTGATGAAGGTGGAATATTCTGTAATTCAACAGATAAAAAAGGAACTAATATAAGATATTTTAGGACTTTAGGACTTAAGCAGATTAATACTGGAATCAAGACTATAATTTTTGATGCTACATCACATTATGATATGAGTTATTTAGATGAAGACATATACCAATATATAGATATTGATGATGAAAGAGACTACAACAACTTAGATATACATAACATTCCTGTCAATATGGCAAAATGGGCAATAACAGAGGATAGTTGCAAGAAATTGAAAGTATGTGCAGACTATTTAAAAAGTAGATTTTCAAATTGTAAGGATCTTTTTCTAGTAACATATAAGGATGTAAAATACATATTAGACAAACAGTTAAATAATGAATTGAATTTAGTAAAGTTGGATGATAATATTCCTAGTTTTGGTGCGACGAAAGGTAAAAACAACTGGAATCAATGTACTAATATGATTCATTTAGGATTTAACAGAATGAGAGAAGTAGAGTACATATCAAGATATTTAAGTATAATGTTATATGGTCAAAATGTAGAATTTTTTAAAGGAATGATAGAGTTTCCACAAGATAAGAAATCATTAGTAGAGAGTTTTGAATTAGTTAAAGGTGACTTTAGAAATAAAAACATACAAAAATACATGATTTCAAGTCTACTAGTTGATTTTGAGCAAGAAATATTTAGAACTAAAATTAGAGAATTTACAGATACAACTACACCGGTACATATATATGTATTCAATATGTATGAGGATATGATTGGCAGAGTTGAGACTAGATTTAAAATTAAGATAGTGCAAGAAACTGAACCTATAGAATTTATGGTAGATACTATTAAAACTAGAAAAACTAAGGATGGAAAAGAAACTAATCCACAAAAAATATTGAGTTGGATTGATAATACATGGAATGGTGAAGAAATTAAATGTAAATCTATGTTATTAGAAATTGGACTGACATCTAAACAATTTAATAAGGCTAAAGAACATAATACTAAATTAGTTGAAATACTTAGTACATATATGATTAGTAAGAGCACATATAAAAAAGTAATATAAAGTGACCCCTAATTACTATTATTATTATATAGTAAATAGGGGTAAAAATAAATTTTAAATTATTAGGTAAAGTTTGGAATGTATGAAATCATAAAATATAAATACATATTGAGAATTTTACCAATCTTTTAAGGTAAAACGAACAGTACATACTTTTGTCCTGCTTTTGGACACAAGTATGTTTAACTCTCCAATTACTATAATGATACAAAGTTAAGCAATAAAATTAAAATGTAGGGTATCGCTTCAGCGATTATCTGTCCGATATAGGACTTGAGCTTGGCTCAACTTAATACTGTAATAGAATAGAGAAAAGAAAGACCAACAAGGAGAAATCCACAAAAAAAGCTATTCGCTTTTATTTATGTATTTGTCGTACTACGTCCGACAACTAATGTTATTAATTTTATTATTATAATGAACTATTGCATAAATAAATGTTATAGTTAAAGTTTATTTATATTTATTACAATTCTAATATACAGTAAATACTATTTTGAACGAGAATGTAGTAATAGCAACACTTTATAGCAGATTAAGGTAATTGTAATATATTTATAGCATGACCTTGACAGATAGTCGTTGAGGTGATATTATATAAGTATAACTTTTATAATCTTAACAAAAAATTATATTTATATATTTAGGTGATAAGGCTCATTTTTGGACTAAGTTGAGTGGATCATCACAGCCTATCATACATTTTGCACGTTATTATAATATGTGATTTAGACGTTTAATGTATTTTATTTAACTTTGACATATATCTCTCAACATATATCATACAAGGTATATAAATAATGGAATCATATAAATTATCAAAAATATACCAAAAGGAGTGAATTATTAATATGGAAAATAGTATCAAGAAAATATTTAGTTTAAAAGTAGCAGTAGAACTCAGGGATTTAGGTAATTTCCAGATGTTTGAACAAGAAAACACCGAAAGGCAAGGTTTTAAGGTGTTCTGTTTCGCAAAAACTCAGCAACTATTGAATGACCTCACAAAAATCACTAATAGGAATAAGAGAACAATCTAAAATAAAATCTAAAATAAGTATCGAAAGGAGTTTTTAATATTGACAAATAATAATGCGCAAGATTTAACAGAAGGATTATACATACCATCAATCGAGGCAATGTGGCTTAAAAAGCTAAACAATGAAACAGGAGACTATGCAATAAATATGAAATACATAGATAAATTGCTTAAAGGTAAATTGGATTATTCATTTGAATTGATAGAGAATAAAGATTTAATAGATAATATTGAAATTAAGGAGATAGATGGCAAAAAATATACTTTAGATATTGTAAATGTTAAATATAATACTAAATATAATATGATTGAAGATAAACAAGTTATCGGAGTAATGGGAACTAGAAAATTAAGAGATTGGAGTTATACAGATGGTTTCAAATTTAACAACAATAAAATGGAAAACTGGAAAAGATCAAGTGGAAAATCGAGAGTTGGCGAGAATATGTTTTGTTTATCTAGCATAAGAGATAAAAATTTAGATTGGGCGAGAATGAACTTAAAATTTGAAGGTAAACAAGATATAGGCTCAATTCGTGCATATGAAAGTTTACCATTATCGAGCGTAATCGGTGAAATAGAAATTGAACCCTCCCACATATTAATCGTTGAGGACTTCGAGAGTAAATTCGACTGGACTATGAGTAAAACTTATTTAGTTAATGATGATTTAGAAACAGAAACAGTTACTACACAAGAAAAAAATAGCATTTGGGATGGAGAAGGAATTTTATCTGATAAGATTTTCCAATGCAATCCAATACTTTTTGGTCATAGTGTAGGATTATTAAGAAATCGGTACATGAAATGTGCTGGGTTCTGTGGTCGTATATCATTATTCTTTCATAATTATATTGATAAAGTTAACAAGTATAATGAATTACATGATATTGCAGAAAGACTAGATTATGATACTTATGAAATTCAAGATATGTATGGCAATTGGATAAAAGTATGTAATATAGACCTCATTACGACTCCTTCAGCTATTAAACTAGCTAAATATAATCATGTAGTATTAGCAGAGAAAGTTGATTACGTTCAATATGGTGAGGGTGCATGGTTGGCTTATTGGAAAGATAACTGTGGGACTAAATTTGGCATATGCAAGGTAGACAAGGCTAGTTATTTATGCCAAAAAGATGAAGATGGAAAAATAACTAACTATAGAAACACATTATCATATCAGCATTTGAATACTATTCCATTCACAAAAGAGGAATTAATTGAGTTAGTTACTGAAGATAAAAAATATGTAGAGGATTTAAAGAATAATTTAGATTTCTTTCTACAAGAGATAACTAAGAATGATAGTTTTAACATTGAAGATGAAATTGATGCTAAATTTGAAGTTAAAAGTAATATTGATGCTACTGGTGCATTTATAGAATTATGTAAAAAGAAACCCGAATTTGCACAAAGTAAAGTATTCAAAGACTATAGAAAAAATTATATTACTGCATATAAAAATAAGCTTAGAGCAGGTAAAATCCATATAAATAATTGTGACTATGCAATTGCCTGTGGGAATCCTATAGAATTATTATTATCTACCGTAGGAGAATTTGATAGAGAAAATCCTATATCTACATTAGTAGGAAATGAATTATATTGTAGTAGATTTGGCAAGGAAACTATGGACGTTGTTGGTTTCCGTAACCCTCATATTATGGTTTCAAATTGTGGTGTTCAAGTTAATAAATATTGTGAAGAGATTGAAAAATATATGGTAACTTCTCCAAGTATTGTATATTTGAACAGTATACTAAGTCCCATTTTGTCGATTTATAATGGTGAAGATTATGATATTGACTGCAACCTCCTAACCATAGACAAAACTATAATTTCAGCTTGTAGTAGAATAGTAACAGTTGCCACAGAGGGTATAAAGGAAATAGTAACACCTATTCCACAAAATGATATACAACCTGATAAAAAGAATAATAAAAAAGAATTAACTGGCTTAAATATGAGTAGTGTAGATACAATTATTGCACAAAATTACATAGGTTCAGTAATAAATTTATCTATGGAGATCCACTCGAAAATGAATGATATTAGATATAAAAATCCTACTCCTACTATAGAAGTAGAAACAGAAATTAATAATCTTTTCAAAAAAGTTAGTAAACTTTCGAGTATTTCTCAGGTGGAAATTGACAAGAGCAAAAAGACATTTGAACATTTAAATGTTACAAAAGAATTAGAAAAAATGAAAATAGGAATGGAACTTGTTGATGATAAAAAAGTATTAAAAGTTAGAGAGGAAATTGCAGTAATAAAAACTGAATTATCTAATAAGAAAATTGAAATTAATAGAATAAAAATTATAGCTAGAAAAGTTTTATCTAAGGAGTTAAGAGGACTACAAAATACACTAAGAATTAATTCACTAGTGAAGTTAACAGATGAAGAGGTAGTGTCAACAACAGACATAATTAAGACGTTAGAAAGCGAATTAGAGGGTGTTGAAACAACAGATAAAATTGCAAGAAAATTAATAACTAAACCATTAGGATTAGCAAGAAAATCATTACAAGAAGATATTATTGTTAAGTTAACAGATGAAGAATTAATTTTATTAACAGATAGAATAATAGCATTAGAACATGGAATAGAAGTAGTTAATATGTTTAATCAAAATAAACTTGATAGAATTAAGAATAAAGTTAATGTTAAAAATATTGAACTAACTAATTTGGACAAAAGGAGAATTAAACCATATTTCTTTAAATTTATTGGTGATAATGAATCTAAGAAACAACGTAAAACCACTAATAAAAAACATAGAAAAATGTTAGATGCTCCTATCATAGAAAAATATTGTGCTGATAATAGAATTGATAAAGTTGATAAGAAGGATAAGAAATTAATCGAATTATTAAAAGCAAATACAATAATACAAGAAGCGTGGGAAAATAAAATTTATGATAGAGAGATGGAGACTCCCATGAACTGGTTGCAGGATGAACTTGATACTATTAAAGATAGTAATAGAAGTGCTACATTCCAAGTAATTCAATTAGTTAATGCAAGTCATCATGTAAGTGATAATGATAAGGTTGCAACAGTAATTAAACTTATAAAGGATTTAGACAGTAAAATAACTACATATAATATAGATACAGATTTGAGTTATAAAGATAAACTTGATAATATTCAAAATGCTAAAGCTAAAACAGTTGGACTTATAAGAAAATTACAATTAAATAAGGCTGATATGTTCGGTACTATGCAGAAAGGATTAAATACCGTTAAGAAAGTTAAAGTAGATAAGACAAAGAAAAAAGTTAAGAAGGTAAAATCAACTAAAGAAATTAAAAAAGTTAAGAAAGTAAAAGTTGATTATCTTAGTGGAATAGAGAGCATAACAATAGAAATAATGTTTAGGGCATTTGGAACAAAGTTATTAGAAATGTTTATATAGTATGTGGGGGGCGAAAACAGATACTTAAAACACCCTACAAGACCCTATTTACCTACGTTTAAGAGGCTGAAAAGTGTGTTATTTAAAAGTTAGATAAAGGGGAAGAGTATGTAATAAGCAAAAATTTCCTCTACCTAATAATAGGTAACGCTATAGCAATTGTTTGTTGAATCAATATTAAAAATATCAACAGGGAGTAGGGGTTAATCTCCTACTTTTATTATATATTTTTTAATGTATGATTATATACTTCATTACTACAATTATACCACTAACAAAATACGAATACAATAGGTTATGAAAATAAATATAGATTTTTAGGTTATATATTAAATATATATGATTAATAAAGTCTATATGATTAGGCTTTAAATGATTATGTGATAGTTCTACATAATTGTTTATATTCTTTCATTTAAAAATTCGGAACGTTTATACATTCGTGTGGTTCGATACCATCGCCCTTCAAGATTAATAATGAAAATGTATTAAGTGTAGGACACCAAAAGGTGCAAGGAGAATAATATTCTTCTGTTATAGAAATATAATTTCCACGCAAAGTGTTAGGATTCACAATAAAAAATCCAACCTTAATTGATATTTAAAGTTACACAAATATAGTGAGACTAGGTGCGTAAAATTTAAGTTATGGCTTTCCTCTAAAAGCTAAAGGAGTAATAATAATGACTGAAATAGAAAAAGATGTTACACAAATTATAAAAGAAAATTATGAAAGAAGTTCTGAAATGTTTGAGAGAAATACTAATAAATATATAGAAAGTTTAGAAAGACAAGATAGAAAGTTTGAAGAGTTTTGTATTAAATTTGATGAATCATGCAATAAAATTTTAGAAATTAATAATAAAACTATTAAAATATTAGACAAATATAATGAAAAGGTTGTGTAAATTTGATTAATTTTAATGAAGATGAAGTAAATTTTATTAAATCTGTGTGTGAAGGAGTAATGGACATTTGGAACAATGGAACAAAAGAAGAATTAAAACGTTATATAACTGAATGTACAGGTAGTTGTTTAGAGACAGTTTTATCATTAGAAAACAATAACTGGGAGTCTTTAAAATTAATAAATACCAATCCATCAATTAATGAACATGTTAAAGATTTTTGCATAGATGCACAAGGAATGTGGTATTGGAATTACATAGATTGTGATACTGCACAAGAAGTATTTAAGTATATGAAAGATATAAATTATTGTAATATATATGTAAAAATATATAGATTTGATGATGATGATGAATAGTAATTTATATTATAAAGTAGTTGAGGAAATTCAGTTACTAGAAGATAAATTAATACTTGATTCTAATGGAAAAATAATTAAAGGTAATGCAAATAATAAAAATATCTTATTACAATTAAAATGTTGGGAGAAAATGAAAAACTACATATACATATATTAATTGGAGGTGTTTATTAATGGAATTAATTGATGAAATAAAAAAAATGACTAAAGATATAGAAATGGTAGCAATTGACCAAAAACAAATATACAAAGATCAACATAGTATTTTGTCTAGGTTGGAAGAAATATCTGAAATTATGGAAGAAATAATTGAGATTGGTAAAGTAAAATAATACATAAGGTTTTGGTGAATAATTATCACCCCATAGCCTAGATTTAGTTGTATGTAATTGAAACATGAGAACATAACACAAATATACTCTTTATTGGGTTACTAGTCCTTCCTCTTTAGAGGGTAGACATTTGTATTATGTTCTGATGCTTTAAGCATACAAAGTTGACAACTAACATAAAGTTGTTGAAAAAGGAAGGACTTAAATTACATGAGCAAAAACACAAATAAAGTTTTAGGAGGTTCAAGTGATAATAATATAATATCTGTACAAGAATTTAATGGTGTAGAGGTAGGATTTAGAACAAATAAGGTTACTGGTACTAGTGAGGTTAGAATAAATGAAATTGCTAAATTTTGTGGATGGACTACTATAGCAAATAGTGGAAATGAAACAATAAGATGGGCAAGAGTTAATGAAAAATTAGCAGAATTAGGCATTGCCAAACTTGGCAACGGTGATTATATTCAAGAATATATAATGTATCCATTAATTGGAAAAGCTAATAATGAAAAAGCAACTCAATTTATGTTATGGGTAGGAAAAACGTTAGTAGATTTAAGGACTAAAGGTGTAGTTATATTAGAGGGTGCAACAGAATCAGCAATAGATTATGAGAGGAAGTTTGGCAAATATAGAATTAGAAAAACTTTCACTAATAGTAAGAGTATTGTAGAAGATTATAAGCAATTTGTAGAATTATCTAAAATAGAATGGAAAGCTAAAAGGCTCAACAATGTAGATAGGGTTAAATTATGCTCCATAGTAGTTAATACATTACATGAGAGAATAAATACCAATGTACTTGATATGAAAGCCAGTGAAATATTAATGTTGCAAGAACTTATATGTGATATTAAAACAGATATTATTAAATTAAGTAATAAGAAAAATGGTGGCATAAAAACAAGTCAGACGAAAGTCATTAAGAAACTTCAGGAACAATTAGAAAATAATATGAATACATATCCTAGACAATCAGAATTTATAACACTTGATATTAGTGGTTTCAGCAATAACTACATGTACAAATATAGTAATGGTGGTACATATAAATCAGATGCCTACAAGAATTGGATAAGAAATTTTCCTACAGAGGAAACACCAAGTATAGAAGAATGGGAATGTGATTTTACTAAACCTATAGAGGTTTTTATAAATTATACTGCAAAGAAAGATTTTGATATTAGAAATTTTGATAAGAGTTTTATAGACGTTATCTTTAACAATCTAGGAGTCGATGATAATATAGTGGAATCAGTCCACAGTCAAAGAGTTGGTACAGTATCAACTTATCAAGAATGTAAAATATCGTTTTTTATTCGTAACAAGCAATGATATATCAATTTATTATAACATAACTAAATGTCAAACGCAACATAAATTTTGAAATTTAAGCACATTGAGATGATGCTGAAAAAATATATGGTTTAAGGCTTTTCCTCAAAAGCATAAAGGAGAATATTAATTATGAAATCAAAAATGAAAGTTACAGAGGACAATTTACACGTATTAGGAATTTATGCAATTCAAACTAAGGAGGGAGTACCAATATACGTAGGTAGCAGTAGTATGGAGGTAGTTTCAGCACTTGGCAGACATTTATATTTCCTTAAACGTGGTCAATATGCAGACACAAACAAAGCAGAAATGCAAAAACTATATGATATGGAATGTTTGGAGTTTGTTATATTAAAAGAGATTGAAACAATGGATGTATATAGAAATATGAGTACATTAGAAAAAGAACAATTAAATGAATGTATGAGTGTGTGGGAGCAACTATATATCGACATGTATAGAGATACGATAGTAAACTCACATAATACTGTTCACAGACATTCAAGTAATAAAAATGATGGTACTACAACAGAAAAAAGAAGACTGGCAAATATTGGCTCTAAAAATCCTATGTCAAAATACAGTGAAGAACTAATTTCTAATATATTATATCTTAAAGAAAATGGATATAAACCACAGGCAATCATGGAAATGTTAGAGAAACACAATGTAAATATGGATATGGATAAACAATATATAAGTATTTTGGGTGCGAGTAGATGGGTTTATACTTCTAGTAAAAAACCTATATGGTTAGAAGAAAATAATGAGGAAATTGAACCAATACAATTAGAAAATAATATGGAACACACTATAATAAATGAAGATTTATTTAGCAAATTATATTTTGACAGTATAGTTATACCTAAATATGATAAGACAATAACAAAATAAAATAATATAAGAAAGAGGTGAAGTTTAATGGCAAAAGAGAAAAAAGTTGTTGATGAAGCTGAAAAGGTATCACCAATGGATTTTAAAAATAGTATCATGGATTGTTTATCCAATAGAAAATTATATGAATTTGTTAAGTGGTATTGTACTTCAGATCAGTCTAAAGAATCTTACGATGCCATTAAACATTTACTTAATGGAGTTGAATACGATTATGCAATGAGTAATCATTTAACACGTTCAGATATACAAGAGGCTATTAAGTTATGGACTAAGAAAACTAAAGATATGAATATGCTTAAAGTTTACAATGTCATGTTAAATAAAGCCTTAGAGGGTGATGTGAAGTCAGCAGACTGGTTAAGTAAATTTAATTCTAGTGATTTCTTTAAAGAGGAAGAAGACTCAGAAATACATGATTTTATGGCAGGATTAAATGTAGATATGACTGGTGAAGAAAATGAGTAAAGTTACAAATTCTGATATGTTGAAATTAAAATTCCTATGGAAAGATGAAAATAAAATATTATGGATACAAACATTTGTGAAAATAGTTGATAAGAATAAAAAAGTAGTTCCATTTATATTGACTAAGGAACAGAAGTATTTTATTGATAATTTAGGTAGAGAGAATGTAATTTTGAAGGGAAGGCAAATAGGATTGACAACATGTACTATTGCCTTAATGATAAGAGAATGTGTTATACACCCTAATAGTAGTTGTCTGATGGTAAGTTATGACCAAAAGAGTTGTAACGACGTGTTCGACAAACTTAAAGAGCAATATAATTCATTACCATCATGGTTATCAGTAAAATTAGTGGCAAATAATAGGCAAGAATTGAAATTAATTAATGGTAGCAAGATCACATGTGTATGTGCAGGTAATAATGACCTTGGCAGGGGTGGAAGTAAGAGTTTTGTACATTTTACAGAGTTTGCATTTGTAAAAGATGCTAGTAGACATTTAAGTTCTGTTAGAAAAACATTAACTAATAATAGTACATTAATATTAGAATCTACTGCTAATGGTATTAATTTACACCATGATTTATTTTTCAAGGCTAAGAATAAAGAAATAAGTATGAAAGATTTCTTCTTTAGTTGGATAAATGCTAGTAGTTTATTTGCAGAAAAGTATAGACAAGCTACAGAGGAATATATGGCTATACATGATAATGTAATGTTAGATGAATCTGATTTTGATGAGGAAGAGAAGGAACTTGTAGAGTTGGGTTGCACCATTCCTCAATTAATTTGGAGAAGACGAGAAGTGGGAACAGATGGAATAGAAAAGTTTCATCAAGAGTATCCTAATACTCCTATTCAAGCATTTATACAAACTGGTTCAAGTATTTTTGATAGCAAACGTGTTAATCAAGCTATGATGGCTTTAAAATTGACTAAAGTTAAACCAATAGCTAAGGCAAATATTATATTACCAATAGAATTAAAACTTTTATATGGTAAAGATTTATTTATATGGGAACTACCTAAGATTGGAGAAAAATACTCAATTGGCGTAGATATGAGTGAGGGGTTAAATCAAGACTATCATGTAATTGAAGTATTTAATCAAGATATGGTTCAATGTGCAGAGTTCGCAAACAATAAAATTAAACCTTGGGAAATGGCAACAATTATTAATTCAATTGGTCATTTTTATAATAGGGGTTTGCTATGTATAGAACGTGCTAGTGGTGGAGGAAGTGCAATCTCTAGGTTACGTAAAGAATATAAATATATGAACATGCTTAAATATAAGACATTTGATGAATTTAATAGACCTAAACTTGAGATAGGATTTGATACTAATACTAAAACTAAAAGTGTTGTTGTTAATGACTTCTTGGAATTATTTGATAAACATTTAATGGTAATTAATTCAGAAAGACTATTAGGAGAAATGCAAACATTTGTATCTGAAAATAATAAGATGTCTGCAACGTCAGGAAATCATGACGACTTAATCATGAGTGTTTGCATGGCAATTCAAAGTCATAAGCAGAAGTTTCAATATAAGTGGTAATGGGAGGTAAATAATAATATGAAAATATATATAAATGAAGATACAGAGGAAATTTTAAATGCACTAGTAGATAGAAATATAGTATTTAATGAAAGAGGAATGGAAGTTAAGAAACAATTTTATTATGACTATCGTATAAGAATGATTTTTTGTAGTGAATATATAGAAGTTGAATACAATGAGGAATATTTAAGATTTAGTCTAAATCGTTCAGATGAAGAAATTTTAGATAAATTAAATAATGTATTTAATGATGGAATAGATGTACATAAACAATTTTCACAATCAAGATTATGTGAATGTGCTCATGGATTAAATGATGGGGAAATAATGATTAATTTAAAAGTTAACTAGAATAATATAAAATTATGCGAAAGGAGTGAATATATTTAATGGATATTAACAATTACATAGATAAAGTATATCCCAACAATAAAGAAACATGGTTTGCAGATGAAGTTGAACAAGGATTTAATGTTGCTCGATATAGCAATGTATTGGCGAATAAGGATTATTTAACTGGTTGTCATAAGATATTAAAGAAAAAAGATTTTATATATAAAAAAGCAACTTATATAACAAGAAAACTTATTATAAATGAAGCTAAGACTATATTAAATTTTCATTCAACTTATCTATTAGGTAAACCACTATCATTAGTTGGTACTGAAGCTAAAGTAACACTATATGAAAAGATATATCGTCTAGGTAATTTCAATGATATAGATTATACAAATGCAGATAAGATGTATAAATATGGTGACAGTTATGAGTATATATATAGGGATGAGAATAAGATTATAAAAGCTAAAGTTATAGATAGTGCTGACGGAAATCCAGTTTATTCAGAAACTAATGATTATGTTGCATTTATAGAGAGTTGGATGAGAAATAACATTACATATTATGTAGTTTACTATGAAGATAGAGTGGAAACGTGGAATAATGAGGGTGGAAATGGATTAAATATGACAGATTCGTTTGTTAATTTAAGTGGATTACCAATACATTATCATAATACTAATGATTCAGATGAAAATTATGGAGAAAGTCTAATTGATGTTATTAAACCTATATTAGATGAAATAGAGGACTTATTAAGTAAAATGGGTGATAGTATATATACTTTAACTTTAAATCCTTTATTGGCAACAGTAGGACAACCTTTAGATGGTGAAATGAATAGTGATGCAGTAGGATATACCTTAGCTTTAGAAGCTGGGTGTAGTGCTAGTTATCTTAATGCTCAAATGGATTATAGTACAATTAAATTATACTTAGATACATTAGGTCAGAAGTTAAATATGGTATCACATATGCCATCAATAGTTAGTGGAGGTAACATAGCAAATGTTAGTGAGGTTAGCTTAAAGCTACTTTATCAACTTGCCGACGTTCTCGCAATGTTGAGTGAAAAAAGTGTCACTAAGGGATTAAAAAAGAGATTTGAAATTTTCGATAAACTATTAGCTAAAGATAATATTAAATTCACAGATGATGAATATGTGGGAGTATCATTTAATTATAGTAGACCACAAAATATGACAGAGTTATTAGATAATCTTGTTAAACAATTTGGAATGGATTCTATTTCTAAGAGAACTATTATAGAGAAAAGTCCCCTAACAGGAGATGTGCAACAAGAACTCGATAGACTTAAAGAAGAACAAGAAGATGATTCTCTTAACTTAGATAAAGTAGATATTACTGATATTGATAATGTAGATAATTCTCAGTCTTCAGATGTGAATGATGAGGTGGATACAAATGCCACAACTATTAAATAAAGAGGATAATGACAAGAAAGATAAGGAATTGGTGGCTCTATTTCTTATTATGTTATCTTATAAAAATAGTAAAGATTTCAAGAAATTAATGATACAATATAGAAATAATAGAGATATATTAAAGGATAGTATAGGTAAGATATATATAAAGTATATGAAGGATAATAAACTTAGTATTACCAATAAGAATATAACTAAAGAGTTGAGATTACTTGATAAGGATATAGATAAAATTGGTAGTGATCTAACTAAACAAGAGAATATTATCTTGGGTACTCTATTATATAAAACTTATACAGATACTTATAATAAGAGTATATCTATTATTTCTAAATATAAAGTTATTGATAGAAATAGTATTAGTAAACTTATTGATAAGAGTATATTGAGTATTGTAAATGTTAAGATAAATGGTAAAACTAATGTAATGAGAAATGCAGATAATAAAGCAATGTTTATTAATAATGTTAAGAAGAATATCAAGAAGGAATTAAAGTTAGGAAGTTCTATTGAGGTTATTAATAAGAGCATAGATAAAGTATTCCAGAAAAAAGGAATAGATATTACAGATAGATTAATTGATAATGAGATTAGTCGTATGTATAACGTTGCTCTTATAGATGGATATAGAGAGGTAGGTATTCAGAGAGTAATATATTGTTCTGTACTCGAAGTAGGTACGTGTAGTGACTGTGCTAACTCGGATGGTGAGGTATTTGATATAGATGATTGTATAAGTTTACCAAGGCATGTGAAATGTAATTGCTATTATAATCCTGAGATATAAGACAATAAGATAGTAGTATATAGGTAGATGTATATAGATATATAGATAGACATATGTATGTAGTAATGTATCATATATAATGTAGTTAATATTAGTGTGGATAAATAAGTATGTACTGAGATTATATTGAGTGATATGTGTATGACAATATGGTAACATAATGATACGTAATGTGAGTATGATATGAGTGTTAAGTGTTGATATATGTAGGGTATATGATAGTATATGTTAATGGATAATAGTTATTAGTTAATACAATGTAATAGGGTAACTATGATAGGTGGATAATATGAGTATATTGTTCTATATATTAGCACCGATTATTCAAACAAACAACAACTCTATCTATTCCATTAAATGTATTGTCTAATCATGTCTAATCATGTAGGTATATGTCTAATGATATAGGGTGTGTGTATACTACACGTACCATACTATGTCTATGCTATATAGGTGTATGTGTTGGTATGACTCATGTATAGTGTATGTAGGTATATCTTATATGTACTCTGTGTGCCAGTGTCCACAAGGTAGGTAGTGTATAGGTATATCATATAGGTATAGTATGTACTATGTATAAATACGTATTTACATATCTTATATATACATTGGGTCAATGGAACACAACTAGGCATATAGGCACATGATATAAGACTGATTAAAAGTAAAATTTTATAGTATCTTTACAATCTGAATCTAACAGAACTATGAAGAGTTAGATTGGGCATATGTTGATAGATAAGGCTATGACTATGCTCACGTACTATATTAAATATATTTTTAAATAGTGTTGCATTTCAATCTAACATAAACTATAATAATAGTATAATATGTTATATAAGGAGGTGCAACAATGATTGAAGTAAATGCTATACGAGAAAAGAAACAAATAGAGGGAATGAAGAGAATACTAAAGGCTAATAACATGAGAGATTATTTATTATTCGTTATTGGTATAAATGTAGGATTACGAGTATCAGACTTATTAGGACTTAGAATATCAGATGTAATTACTATTAATGGAAAGGTTAAGCCTGAAGTAACTGTACATGAAGGTAAAACTAAGAAAGCTAGGACATTTACAATTAATAAATCTGCATCAAATGGAATCAAAGAATACTTATCTTCATTAGATAATAAGTATGGGATGGATTGGTTTCTATTTAGAAGTAGAAAAGGCAATAATAAGCCTATCAGTAGAGTTCAAGCATGGCAAGTATTATCAGATGGTGCAAAATTAATAGGTATTACAGAGACTATAGGCACTCATACATTACGTAAAACATTTGGTTACTGGGCATATAAGCAAGGTATTGATATTACAGTGCTACAAGATATATTCAATCACTCAACACCTAAGATTACATTGAGGTATATTGGTATAGCTAAAGAAGATAGAGTGAATGTATATAATAACTTGAATCTATAATAGTATAGCAACAACGAGCATGTGCCATAGGTATGTGCTTATATTGCGTGGTTAATTAATCATACTGTATAAATGTTATAAGAATAGATTTAATTATATCAAAGATACATTAGAAATCATATCAAATCAATCACAAGGAACGACAAAATAATATACGATTACCCCTCTTCTCTTTTATACGTCTTAGTTAATGTAATTTTTACCCACAGTAAATTTTAACTTTGGCTATATTCCTACGTTTGCACACAATGAGCCAACTATATTTCATATTCCTACGTTCCATATCCCCATATCCCCATATCAACTATTCTTAATTAAGGACAACGTTGACCGTATCATATCATAATTACCAATCATATCTATATATATCTATCAGTCGTTACACTAACCGTTTGGTTATTCCCAATCGCTCATAATGGCTATATTACTACGCTTCAACCATATTATAATTATATTCATAGTATATTTATAACACATTATCAAACTGAATACATATGAGGTATCGACTTATATTCATAACAAATTAATAAAATAAATATACATAATAGGAGGGTTTAATTAAAATGAAAATAGCAAAATTAACAAAAATACAATTTGAAATATTAACAAAGGTATGCACAAATCAAGAAATACTAAGGTTAGTAATATATAATACTAGAAGTCCATTACAGGACACATATAAATGGCAGAGTGGAGATATTAACGTTCAACCTGACATAGAAGATAATATTTATAATGAAAATAAGAGAGTATATTTATATAATAATGGTGATGAATTTCACGATAATCTTGATTCTACAATTGTAATACGTAGAGAAAATTGTACTTTAATAGAAGAACAAACTGGCTCTATAAAAATAGATATAATATGCCCTATAGATTATTCTATACTTGATGATGCTTTAACTCAAACTCAACTTAATAGAGAGTGTGAAATAGCTGATAGAATTATTGCTATAGCAAATACTGTAAATGGAGTGGTTGTTACAAATTCACATGAAAGTGTTTCTGTTGTACATAAACAATATAATGTACTAACACTTGATCTATTATATACAGATAATTTACAAACAGTACCATTAGCCTAACATAATATAAAATTTACAATAAGGAGTTGAAACTATGACAGTATTAGAACGATTCAAATTAGAGTTATCTAATAAAGATTATTATACAGATATTGAATATACAGTATTCTTAACTGAAAACTCATTAATAGCAGATGCTACATATGATAAGACTACTATGCAACGTAATTTACTATTATCCGTAGTAGATACATTTGAGACATTAGGTAATGATGTTGATTGTATGAGAAAAATAGATGTAACTGGAATATCTAGTACAGATGTTGCTATTGCATGGATAAGACAACGTATTGAAGATGCTAAAGTTAGAATATCAACTATTCAAATTGAAGGTTCTGAAGAATTTAGTAATGTTCATATGATGTTTACTAGAGATAGGAGATAATAGCCGAACGGCGATTGAGTGATTAAAATAATATTAAGGAGAGAGAGGTGATATAGATATATGAATGATGGAGTAAAAAATGCTTATAATAATTTCAAGAAAAAATATGGAGTAGATGTTATAAAAAGAAATTTACCTTATAAGGCTATTTTGGTAGATGATACTAGTAATAACTTTATTAAGAATATACAAATGGAACAAAGTGTTATGAAATTTGGTGATTATATAGATTACTATGATGAATCTGCTAATAGATTAGATACTTATATTGTACATAGTAAAGTATTATCTAAGTTGTATTATGATGAATCTGAAATAAGACAATGTACTGAAGAACTTAGATATAATGCTACAATAGATGGAGTTCTTGGAGTAGTTCGTATTCCTACTATTGTATTTAACGGTACAATTAACGTAACAAATGGTACATATTTTGATACTCTTGATAATACTATTACGTGTGAAGTGGGAGCTAGTAAAATAAATGAAATTACACCTATTATGTCCGTTACAAAACCTTTTAGATTTATTTTAAATCATCAATATTGGAAAGTACAAGGTGCTGAGGGTTCTACAAACTTTGTTAATGGTCAAGGTACTATATTTATTAAACTAATATCAGCAAATGATGGTTCTTCTGTCGATGATAAAGTAAATCAAGTAGCATATAATGAAACTGTTCCAATTGTCACGACAAATTATGAATATACTCTTACTTCAGATAAGAAAGATATAAGTTTAGAGAATACTAGAAATTATCAAACTAACATAGTTTGTACTAGAGATAATCTTATACAATCTAATCCAGTATTAAGTATTGTGGTAGGAGATTCTAGTATATGTACTATGTCTTCAGATGGAGAAATAACAGGCTTATCCGTAGGCTCTACAGTAATCGTAATTACATATTATGATAAATCTATTACATTAAATGTAACTATATCTGCAAAAGTAGAAATATATACACTTACTGGAAATAGTTCTATGAATGATTCTATACAAAATACATATAAGATTATTGATGAGAGTGGAGTAGATAGTACATTAGATTATACATTTACAATAAGTGATGAAAGTTTGGCTCAAATAGTATCTACAACAAATAGTAGTGTTATTTTAGTTGGTAAAAATATTGAGGGTAATATAGTATTAACAGTAACTAATAAACTTACTGGTCAAGTATATACTCAATCTATTCAAACTCATTATAATGCTCATACTTATACTATTGATGCAATTGATCCTACTTCAAATATAACAGTAAATACTACTTATTCAATAGTAGCAAATTGTACAGAGGATGGAGTTGCTAGTACACCTAGTACATTAACTTATTCAAGTTCTGATACAAGTGTTGCTATAGTTTCAAATGGAGTAGTAACAGGATTATCAGTAGGGAATGCAATTATTACATGTAATTATATGAATGTAAGCGATACTATAACAGTTAATATTATTGCAGAAGTATTAGAAAAATCATACAAAATAGTTACTTCTACAACTCAAACGGATGTAGACACAGTGAGTCTTGGCTATGTAAGAACACAAAAAATTGTTAATAGTGATTTAACTGTTATTACGACAGGAGAGGTATTTACCTTTACCCTTGAGCAAAGCTCAAAAAATCCTAGTATTACTCCGTCTCAATTAATTGTTTTAATCGACAATGTTCTACCAACGTCATGTCGTCTCAATCCAAATACAAAGAATGTAATTGGATATTTTTGGCTTGTGGCAGAAACAAATGGGATAATATCTCGTAGAGAATTGAGAGTTAAATATTTAAGTGGAAATTAAATAAGCAATAATACTACGTGTTTTTAGAGCCTATGTATGAATATATGCGTATTTAGGTTTTATAAAACACGTAGTTATTAATTGTGTTCAAGAAATAAGACAATATAAAAATATAAAAAATATGATACAAAATAAAATTGAGGGTTTTATGATAGTAACTTTACATAAGGGATTATTATAGGGAACTCAGAAGGAGTTATTAATTATGGAATTTACAACAGAACAACAAGCAGAAGTAACAAGATTAGTAAATGAAGCTACAAACACAACTAAGGAATCTTATAAAGAGTTTATGTCTAAAGAGGACTCTACTAAGTTTACACAATCTGAAACCGATAAGATTAGAACTGAATATTCAAAACAGATTAAGGGGTTTGAGGATAAAATTGCAGAGTTGAGTCCAATAGCTAAAACTGATTCTGAAAAAGCTATAGATGCAAGATTATCAGCAGTAGAGGAAAGAGAAAACTTGGCTACATCTAAAGAAAAACTACTAAATACGTCAGATATGTTGAAAAAACAGGGTTTACCAACTGAATTAGCTAAATATTTACAGACAGTTAAGGCAGAAGACGTAGAAACTGAAATTACATCATTAAAGGCAGTATTTGAAGCTTTAAAAGTAGATAACGGATATAAGCCTACTAATCACAAAACTAACAATGAATCTATGACTAAAGATCAATTTAAGAAATTAAACTATGTAGAGAGGTCAGCTTTATTTACAAGTAATCCTACACTGTACAGTAAATTATCAAAATAACATAATATAAAATGATAGATTAAGCACTTTGGGAAATCTCAAGGTGCTTTTTATATAAAAAGAAAATAAAGTAATACAAATTATTAACAATATTAATTGTAATTGATGGAGATGCAAAATGGCATCCGTCACGAAAAGGAGTAATATATATGAGTTTAATAGTACCAGTAGTTTACAGTGAGATTTTAAGAGAATCATTTTTAGGTAAAGTAAAATTAGCAGGAATGGCACAAAATTTAGGAATACTTAAAAACACTACAGAAGGAGATACAGTTAGTTTTCCTAAATATAAAGCACTATCAGATGCTCAAGTAGTTATAAAAGGAACACAATCAGCAATTGATGAAATGGAACAAGTTGATAACAAAGCAGTAATCAAAATGATAGATAAAATTGTAAGAATCTATGATATTGATGATATGACTGCTCTTGGTAACTCTATTCAAGAAGCAAATTCACAACAGGCAATAGTTCTAGCAAGAAAATTAGATACTGATTTAATGACAGTAGCATTAACTAGCCCTCTTAAATCAGCTACAGTAGGAGCAAACGCAATCACTGCTGATGAAATAAATGCTGGAATACTTAAATTTGGCGATGAACAGGATACTGACACTATGTGTGGAATATTAATTAACTCTTTAGTATCTGCAAGTTTCTATAACATGCCTGAATTTGTTGGAGCAGGAAGAACTGATACTGTTCAAGGTAACGGAATCGTTGTAAATGGTGTTATAGGTTACTTTAGAGGTATACCCGTTGTTGTAAGCGATAAGGGAACATATGACTCAGTTAAAGCTGAATGTATCACTTTGATAGTTAAAGTAAATGCTCTTTCATACATGGAGAAGAAAGTTATAGATGTAAAAGAAGAAAGAGAAGAAAAATACCATTGTTCTGATGTAATTGGAACTTATATATATGCAGTAGCATTAACAAATGATGCAGGAGTCGTAGTAATCAGAAAGACAATAGTATAATACATATTCATAATTAGGGGGAGTGGGGATTTTCCCTACTTTCCCTTTTTTTTAGTTTTTATAAACAATAACAGGAGGGATTATTAATAATGATAAATATAGAAAGAGAATTAAATAGTAAAAGATTTATAGAGGATATAATTAATGAATTTAGAAATGAATTTGGTATTTATTTTGAGGTTCAAGGAAATAAAATTGATTTAGAATATGTAAAAGTGGAACAAAATGGGTTTATAGCAAATTCAGAATATATTGTAGTTAATATAGGCTATATAAATAAAACTTATTCCAATAGAAAACCTAAACAATTATATATCAATATAGATGAGATAGTCTTATATAAGAAAATTACAAATATGACATATACAAAGATAATTTTAAAATCAATAATAGAAAAATTGATCTTTAATAATGGAGATAACTAGGAGGGATAAATTAAAATGTTAGATTATAGACAATTGAAACATCTAAGATTATTACATGAATTAACACAGACAGAAATAGCAAAAGAGTTAAAAATTAGTAGAAATTATATAAGTATGGTGGAGAATAATACACGAAAATACAGTCAAGAGTGGCACGATAACTTTGTTAAAACTATTTACATACTGCATGAGAGAAAAAAGAATGGCATTAATATAGTTGATGAAATTATTGAAATTGCTGAAGTGCTTGACGAACCATCTATAAAGGATATTGAGGTTACAGAGCAACCTATTATAGAAACAGAGCCTACTATAGATATTGCTAAAGAAATTGAGGAATTTGAAGTTACTGAATCTATAAAAGTTGTTGAAGTTAAAGATAAAGTTATTCCTAAAAAGAAAGCCTTATCAAGAAAGAAAAATAAATAATATATAAAATAATGTGAAAGGATGGTGAGCATGTATGGAAATTGAGGTTCTAGCAAAAAGTTATGTTGTAAACGTAGATTTATTAAATGGAATTGATTTTCCTAATATTAAATTTGTACGTAATGACAATGCAAATAGGATTATATTTAATATTACTAATAACGTAAAAGAAGTATTCCTTGATAATAAGACTATTACTGTAAATATTAGAAAATTAGATAATACTAAGGTCATTTATGGTACTAAAATAGTAAATGGTCAGGCTATTTGGGATTTAGACTTAAATGGTGTTGCTTGTTTGGGATTAGTTGTAGTTACAGTAGAAGTATATGAGGGTGCTACAAGGCTAACGTCTGAGAAGTTTAATTATACTGTAGGTGATGAAATAGGTGGAATTAAAGTTGATTCTTCTAATGATTTACCAGTTTTAACACAATTAATTGCTGATGTAAACTCTACTAAATTAGATTCTACTGAAATGGATGCTACTTTAAGAGAGACTATTGATATAGCAAATACTGTTAGATTACAACTTGATAAAAGTGTTATTGATGGTACTCCACTCAAGGGAGATAAGGGAGACACTGGATATACACCTATTAAAAATGTAGATTATACAGATGGAAAAGATGGTGCTAAAGGTGATAAAGGATATACTCCACTCAAAGGGACTGACTATTTTGACGGTAAAAATGGAATTAATGGAACTAACGGTATTACTCCTATCAAAGGGACTGACTATTTTGA
>NZ_JAHLDM010000011.1:0-140389 GCF_018861295.1 Clostridium estertheticum
TTAATTATGAGCTACTCATGAAATAATTATACTTGTAGCTTATTATAAAAAATTAGCTTGTTTAGAATACTAAACAAGCTCTATGTTACAATGATATTGTTTCTTACGGTTCTTAGTTCAATGAGAACTGGACCGCTTTTGCGGTTTACAATCGCCCACTTCTATAAGTGGTGAGTATGTTGAATATGCAGTTCTAATGCTCAAAATAATTTAAAACAATTTATTTACTTGTGGTAATAATCATAAATATATATTATATTTTACTAGAAGATGATAAAATTGAAGGCAAATGAACTTTTAAATTATAAAAACTGGGTTGTAGTTGTGGATGTATTAAATCAATCAAAATATGCTTATAAAATATTACTTTCTTTAAAAACAGATGGATTTAATGTAGTTGGTGTAAATCCATCTATTGAAAATAAAGTATACAATAAAGGAAGTGAGTATTTAGTGGAAGTGTCTATTTACAATAAGCACACTTTCACTAAAATAATACATGGAGATAAAAAAAATTATGGGAAATACATTTTGTATTACTACTGGTATGACATATATACCATTTTATAAAATTAATGAAAAAGAAATAATTATGTTGGATTCTGGATGGGCAAAAGGACAAAGACACGGAATTGATGAACTACTAGAAAATAACAACTTTAAGGTGGTTGCCATAATATGCAGTCATGCTCATGTTGACCATATAGGTAACAATACTTTTTTAAAGAATAAATTCAATTGTATAATCGCAATGCCAGCCTACGAAGCTCTTATTTGTAGTTCAGTTATAAATCTCAAGCTTTATTACAGTAATCAAACATTATCTGATGTTGCGTTGCATTTTGGACATATGGTTTGTCAAACAGATATTATGATTTATGATAATCAAAACTCGATATATATATGTGGAGTTGAATTCAAAATTCTTCATACGCCAGGGCATAGTCCTTCACATATATGCATAACAACTCCAGATGATGTTGCCTATATTGGAGACGCACTTATAAGTCATGAAGTCATGAATGGCTCTAAAATGCCCTATGCCTATATACTCACAGAAGATTTATTAAGCAAATCAAAACTTTATGACTTAAAATGTTCTAAATACATAGTTGCACATAAAGGTATATATAACGAAATTACAGGACTTATAACTGATAATATAAATTTCTATAAAAATAGAGCAAAAGCAATATATACTCTCATAGTAGGGGCTATGACAATGCAAGATATTCTAAAAACTGTTATTGAAAATTTTAATATTAATATAAGCGATATATATAAATATACCCTAATTGAGCGAATGTTAAGGTCCTACGTTGAATATTTAAATGAAACAGGACTTATAGTTTTAAATATGAATAATGGATTCCTTAAATACTCAAAAGCCTGAGAGATAATTTATTGTTTCTCAGGCTTAATCTATTTATAAAAGTTAATATTAAAGAATATTTAGATGCCTATATCTATGATATAATTTACTGTATGATAAATGAGCATAAAAGGTTTGGTGATAAAAATGTATACTTTTGAAATAATATACTGATATTATATGTTTATACAATAAAACTTAACAGAATATGGGGGAATAATAAAACTTATGAAAAAGAATGTAAAAATAATGATAATTTTACTACTAATAGTCGTTTTGGGATCTAGTGGACTTTATACATATGTTAATTATAATACAAAAAAATGGGCAAGTCTTGTATACCCAGGTGTTAAAATCGGTGAATTAGATATATCTGGGAAAACACTAGCGCAGGCAAAAGATATGGTAACTCAGAAATATCAATCCACTATGTTAAAGAAAAACGTAAATATTAAAACACCGCAGAAGACATATTCGTTAAACTTTGCAAAGATGAATGCAAAATATAATATTGATGATGTAGTTACTGAGGCTTTTAATTACGGCAAAACTTTATCACTATACGGAAAATATAAATTAATTAGAAAATCTGAAAACAAGGTAATTACTATGAAATTTACCTATAATTCTAAACCTCTAACAGATCTAATTTCTAATATGAAAAAAGAGATTAATAACACTCCTAAAAATGCAAGCATTTATATGAATGGCGATACCTTCATTGTTACACCTGACACTAAAGGATCTACACTTATGGATGATAAACTAAAAAAGGAAATCTTAAGTAAAATAAATGGCGACGTAAACTCTGGGGATATTCGTGTAAGCGCAGAAATTAAAACTACTTTAGCAACTGTAACGAAAGAAAAACTTCAAACTGTCAACACAAAACTCTCAAGTTTTTCTTCTGATTTTAGTACTTCAGCATATGGTAGATCCACTAATATAACCCTTGCAACAAAAATTATTAACGGAACTATTTTAATGCCTGGAGAAAGTTTTAGTTTCAACGACACTGTAGGTAAAAGAACAGCAGACAAAGGTTATCAGCCAGCACCCGTTGATATTGGTACCAAAGTAAGTTCCGATTATGGTGGTGGAATATGTCAAGTATCTACAGCATTATATAATGCCATAATTAGGTCAAACATTAAATCTACTGAGAGGAATCATCATTCCATACCTTCAACTTATATACCACTAGGGAATGATGCAACAGTAGATTGGGGTAATTTAGACTACAAATTTACTAATACCTTAGGATATCCTGTTTTTATTGAGAGTATTGTGAACAATAAGATACTAACTTTTAATGTTTATTCTAATTCAAGTTTAGCCAATAAGTCTTATACTCTTGTGAATGATATATATGCTGCTGTTCAGCCTGGCCCTACTCAGTATATAGATGATGCTACTCTTCCTGTTGGTAGTATTGTTCAAGAACAATTTCCTTTGGTTGGATATAAAGTAAGAACATATAAAAATACAATTCAAAATGGTAATGTAATTAATCATGAACTAATTTCAAATGATAGCTATCAGTTAAAAGCTGAGGTAATTAGAGTAGGTATAAAAAAAGTTAAGTGATCACCTATTCTAAAAAGGGGAAGTAAATATGCTAAATAAAAAAGTTATCGTAATTACATTAGGCATTATATTCATAATTACTTTTTCAGCTTTTTCTCCAAACACAGATACAAAGAAGGATAGCATTTATCCTACCGAGGGACAATGGATAAACAATGATAATAATAACTCTTTTACAACATATATCATTGATTTAAAATAATACAAATAACACGTAAAATCAGAGTATCAGCGCCTTAACAGATAATAACTCAAGTATTTAATTAGAATTTTATTAAATTTAACAAGATTCTAATTAATTTTAATTATTTATTCTTGTAAAAAAAGGAATTTGGAAATATTTGGAGAATACTTCTTATATATAATTAGGAGGCGCATACTATGATCTATGATGCATTTAAAATTGCTAAGCATTTAAATATAAGTAAAGTAACCGCATATGCTAAAATGAAACTACCTGAAGTAAAACCTTTTTTAATAACACACAATGGTAAAACCTGTGTAGATGAGAAAGGACTAGAGGCAATTAAACAATGCCTAAAATATAATCAAACCTCCGATTCAGAGGTAGCAGCTACTGTAGTTGCATCTAACGTAGTAAATTTATTAAAGGAAGATATGATTGAAACACTTAAAAATGACATTGAATTTATTAAACAACAATTAAATGTAAAAGACGGGCAACTCTATGATATTAATAAATTATTAGAAAATACACAGATCCTCTTTAAACAAGAACAAGAGAAAAACAAAATTGTATTATCCCTGCCTCAAACCATTAAAGAACACGATATCCAATTAATTGATACACTAAACCAGTCTCTTGAAAAACAAAGAACTAAAGCATTAGCCGAAGAAGTTCTCCATAGAAAAAAAGGAATTTTCCATAGAATATTTGATAAATAAAATATATATGACCTTGCTCTATGATAAGAGTATAATGTACGTATACGGTATGCTTTTGCAAAAATAATAATTTTGTAATAATACTAAATCATTAGGAGGTAAATACATATGTTAAAACAAACAATAAAAGACGATATTATTAAATATATGAAAAGCAGGGATAAGATAAGACTAACTACTTTAAGAACTTTAATGGCTGACGTTAAAACTAAAGAAATGGATTCAAAGAAAGAAATTGAAGAAATCGACCTAGTAAGTATTATTGAAAAAACAATTAAACAATTACATGAAACTCTCGACTATGCAAAACAAGCTAGTAACACAGAAATCATATCTGAATCAGAAATATCTATTGAAATGCTTTCGGTTTATATGCCAAAACAATTCACTGAAGATGAAGCAAAAGCAATCATCGCTGAGGTTATTGCTGAAAATAGTTTCAAGGGTAAAGGTGACATGGGAAAAGTTATGAAGGCTATTATGCCAAAGCTCAAAGGTAAGTATGATAGTAGAAAGGTAAATCCACTTGTAATTCAGTTACTTTCATAAATAATTTAGGGTAGTAATATTTATATTACTACCCTAAATTATTGTGTAAACTCATTTATTCTAGAATATTATTACCTAATTCCTTATTCAACTTCTTAAGTACTCTCTTTTCAATTCTAGAAATATATGACCTCGAAATCCCGAGTATTAATGCTATTTCTCTTTGAGTTCGAGGTTTACCATCGATTAATCCATAACGCATTTGAATTATTACTTTTTCCCTCTCCTTCAAAACTACATTTATCTTACTATAAAGCCTTTTAATTTGTATTTTATTCTCTACTATATCGCTAATAGGATCTTCCTCGCTACGTAATACATCCATAAGGGATACCTCTTTTCCCTCTTTATCCGTGCCAATAGGGTCTTGCAGATACACTTCCCCTTTTATTTTCTTGTTACTGCGAATTAACATAAGTATCTCGTTTTCTATACACCTTGCAGCATAAGTCGCGAGCCTTATTCCCTTATTCATATTAAAGGAATCAATAGCTTTTATAAGTCCCACCGTTCCAATAGATATGAGATCATCTACATCCTTTCCCGGGTAGGAATATTTTTTTACTATATGTGCTACTAATCTCAAATTTCGTTCAACTAATGTACCTTTAGCTAATAAATCACCCTCCGCAAACTTTGTTAAATAGTATTTTTCCTCTTCCTCGCTTAGTGGTTGAGGAAATGAATTGGTACCAGTTATATAAGCTGTTAAAAATGTAACATTTCCTATCATATCTAATAAACTATTTATGAAAAACACAGATGTTCCTCCTACTAGAGCTTATAGATATAATATGATTAATTATTTGTTTTCATGTTTTTAATATTTAATTTTACAATGTAACCATTTAAAACAGTCCCAAAATAAGTATTTTAGTTCTTATATTATAACCTTATTCATTTTTTAAACTAATTATATTTATTGCTTCATTTTCTCATCACTTAATAATGTAGTATTCTCGTCCAATAGTGTAGTATTCTCATTTATTAGTCCCGTATTTTCTAATGACTTGCTAGCCTTTTTTACTAATTGAATAGACTTAGCTTCTATACAATGTGTCTTTTGTTTCTCAAATTTCTTCTTACTATTAAATTTAGTAATTAGTCCAAGATTTATATACTCACTTAGATCTTCCTTAATGTAAATGTATATTCCAACTACTATGCTTGCCACCGCACCAAGACATCCGATAACTAGAAGTATTACATATCTCATGTATAAATTTCTATCCATACACTCTCCCTCTTATTTTATTGATTTCTGAGCTTTAAGCTCTTTTATATGATCTTCTAACAAACCAAATTGATCATCATTTATTGATCTATCATACCTTTTTAAGGCTAACTTATAATAAACATTCACCTTAGTATAATTTTTCTTTGTAGTTGGTGAATGAACTTCAATATTATAATAAAGTAATCCTAATTGGGTGTATCCCACATAATCATTAGGAAACATATCTATCATTTTTTGAAAAGTTTTTTCACTATTTACATAACTTCCAATTTTTTCATATGCATTTCCAATAGAATAGTATCCATCTACTTTATTAAAACCATTATTTAAAGCTAGATTGTAGTATTCTAAACTTTTTTTCATTAAGGCAATATATTTAGCAGTACCCTCTTTAAGATTACCTGCTTTGTCATTATATGCTTTTCCAAGTCTTACATGCAGCTTATAGTCTCCTGTTGCATTGCCTGTTGCCTCCCCCACTGAATTTGCCTGTTCTAATAGTTTTATAACCTTATCAAAACTGTTTGGATAAATATCTTGATTACTTGTATATATGTCTGTTAAGTCCATATAACTTCTAATTCTCACATCTGTGTCTGGCATAGTTTTAATGTAATTTTCAAGATTAGATATTATAGTTATTATTTCTTTTGATGATTTCTGCTCATATCCTAGTGTTTGAGCTGTATCCTTGTAAAATATTACAGATTTGTCTGTAGGATTTTCTATCATTCCATAATATTTATAAGCTTCCTTATAATTTTTTTCTTTAAAGAATGTATTTCCCATAAGGCTTAATATTCTTTCATCTTTAGCCACACTTAATTTTTTTAATATAACATTATCAATTAAATAGCTAATACCTTTCTCTAATCTTTGATTTTCCTCAAGACTTGTATCTTCAAGATAGCTATTTGCTATATCTATATACGCTTCTGGTCTGTTACTATTTTTTTCTACAGCTATATCAAATGTTGTAATAGCTTCATCATATTTTTTATCCGCTTTTAACTCTTCTCCAGTTTTAATAATACTGTTGTATTCTTTGATATTTTCTCTTTGTATTCCGCAATTCCCACTAAAAATAAAAACACTTGATAAAACAAATGAAAATAGTATAATATACACTTTCAACATTTTCTTTCTTACTAATTCTCTATATGCTGAATTTAGTTTATGAATATTTTCGAGATCAAAAATCATTTCTTTAACATTTTGATATCTAAGAGTTGGATCTTGTTTCGTGCATTTTGAAATTATATATTCAAATCCTTCAGACAATAAAGGATTCATCTCTCGTGCTGGTTTAATTTCATATGGAGGATCATTTGGTCCTTTCCCTGTCGCTAGATGATATAAAGTAACACCTAAACTGTAAATGTCCGTCCTGGCATCCGTTTGATGACTTCCATATTGCTCTGATGCAGCATATCCTTTTGTACCAATACATGTGGTATCTGTAGATACCTCTTCTTTGTACTCTCTTGCTATTCCAAAGTCAATCAACTTAATTTTACCAAGCGATGTAAGCATTAAATTTCCAGGCTTCATATCTCTATATATAATAGGGTTAGGCTTTATACAATGCAAGTAATCAAGCACATCACAAATTTGCTTGGCCCAATCAATTACAGTTTTTTCTTCAAATATACCAACCTCTTGTAATTGAATATCTAATGAAATACCATCTATATAATCTAGCACTACATAAATACTATCATCTATAGTAATTATATCTACTATTCTCGGTAATGCTGGATGATCTAATTTCTTGAGTATATTTGTTTCAGCCATTAAGTTTGATTTAGAATTAATTGTACTAACAGATACTTCTTTAATAGCCCATAATTTTTGTAACTTTATATCTTTTGCAAGATAAACTGTACTCATCCCACCTTTACCTAAAACATCAAGAATTTGATACTTATTTTCAAAAACCTTTCCAATTAATTCCATAATTCAACCATCCAATCTTCATTTATATCATTTTACTATTTCAATTAGTTATTTATATTCAATGTTTTTATATTTATTTCTTTATTTGGTCTTTTATGTCTTATATGGTTGTATTATATCATATTTTGTTGTAAACTTAAATCATATTTGTTTATTAATCGAGGAGGAGATATTTTTTGAATCGTCAAAAATTAGCAATACTTGTTGCCGTATGCTTTACAGTTTCAACCACAGTTGTTCCTGTCAATGCTACAACGGAACAATTAAAATCACAAACGGAAGTGACACAAAAAAACAATTTATCATTAAATGCTTATAGCGACACAATAGCCCCTACTTTATCCAATGTAAAAATTGTTTCTAGTAGTAATTCGTCAACTACAGCAATTGGGGATACAATAACATTAAAATTTACAAGCAGTGAGCTTCTCAAAAATAATCCAACCATAACAATTTTAGGCAATGCAATTAAAGAAAGCGATGTAACTTCAATTGGAAATGACTACACTGCAACCTATGTAATCGCACCTACAACTCATGATGGACCAGTTACCTTTACTATTAGTGATGTAATTGATATGGCCTCAAACCATATGGCTACTAATGTTTCTAAAATCACCACTGGTACAGACATAAATGTAACCAAACAAGTATTATCTGAAGTTACAATGTTATCTGATAATGCTAATAAAGATTATGCGAATTCAAGCAATACTGTTACTTTGAAATTCACTAGTTTTCGTACTCTTGCTAGAACTCCAATAGTAACAATTAATGGGGTCAATATTAAACCTGTTAGTATTGTTCCCAATACATATACTGCTACATATGCATTAAACAAAATAAAAACGCAAGGTCCGATAACCTTTAAAATTACTAACTTAATAGATATTTCTGGAGTAACCGAGGTTAATGGCATAAATTCAGTTACATCAGGCCCTGGGGTTACTTTTTATAACGCACCACCAACTGTAAGTGATGTTTACATTGACTCAGGTAGTTCTGATAAATCAGCAAAAATTGGTTCTACTATTCACTTAAACTTTACAACAAATAAACCACTTTCAACCCTTAACGCGCAGGCCCCTATAATAAAGATCTTCAACAAAATAGTTATTCCTTTGCTTATTACAAATGTTGGATTGAAATATACTGCTTCTTATGTCTTAAAAGATATAGATCCAGAAGGCTATATAAATTTTGAAATATCAAATTTAACTGACCTGGCTGGAAATCTTAATAAAGACGCTATAAATACTATGCCTGTTGACAAAAACATTAAATATGATAAAACTCCAACAGCTATTAATAATGTTACTTTTACTTCAAATAATCCAATAGCTACCCTTGCTAAACCTGAAGACAAATTGTCCTTAGAATTTGATACGGATGGCACTGAATTTGTGGCTACAAATGTAATTATAGCTGGACATAAAGTTACAGCGGTTAAAACTCCAAATACAAATCACTATAAAGCAGAATACACCTTAGATGATACTACTTTGGATGGTCAAATAATTTATGATTTTAATGGAATACTAGATGAGGCAGGTAATGTCGCACTTCCTACTAATCCAATCGATTCTTCTGTGATTTTTGATAAAACAGCACCTACCTTTACTAATATAAGCTTAAAATCAACTAATAGTAGTGGGATTGATACTGATTATCCTAATGTATCAGATATTGTTAATTTAAACTTTTCAAGCAGTGAAAAACTTAAAGAAAATCAATTTGTCGAAATTAACGGTCATGATTGCAACGTTAACTTAATTTTGGGAGATAGATATTCTGCAAGCTATAGATTAACCCAAAATGATGCTGATGCAAATATAACCTTTAAAATATCTTCTTTATTAGATATTGCCGGAAATAAATCTACAACTTATGATACTATAGAAGATGGCGACCCTATTATTTTAGATAAAATTGCTCCTACCATAGCTATAAGCGGAGTTATTAATAACGAAATTACTAATGATAAATCAATTGATGCATTAATTACCTTTTATGATGAAAATTTTGATTTAGATTCTAATATAACCACCATAAATGGTATTGATGTAAGTAAATCTATAAAAAAGACTGGTGACGGTCTCTATTCTTATAATTTTCATGCTACAGAAGAGGGAAAATATGTGGTAAAAGCCTATGGAAAAGATTTATCTCAAAATGAAACCACTAAAACTTTGACCTTTACCATTGACCGTACAATACCAGTGGTTTCATTTAATGTAAATAGTCCATATGTAAATAAGGCTTTCACACCAATTATAACTACAGGTTCACCAGAAGATGTTGTTATTGAAGTATTAATAAACGGCAGTTCAGTTGATCCTAAAAATTTACCAACATTATATAAAAACCAAAAATATGTATTAGAAGCAATATCAATGGACTTGGCTGGTAATGTCTCAAAAACAACAACTTCAACCTTTATATTAGATACGATTAGACCCCAAATTAATGTATCCGGATTAATCCAAAGTTTCTTTTATGCAACTGATGTCAATCCTAATATAACCTTTGCAGATGTAAACTTACTTAATTATACCATGACATTGAACGGTGCCAAGTATACTAACAAAGAAATCACCAAAGATGGAGTTTATGATTTGAAAATATTTTCAAAGGACAAAGCTGGCAATATAAGTGAGCAACTAATTCACTTTGTAATTGATAAGAGTAGTCCTACTATAGAGTTTAAATATCCCTTAAATAATAAAACTTTTAATAAAATAATAAAACCACTATTAATTACCAAATCTAAATATGGCCTTGATTCAATTTCAATGACTTTAGATGGTGAAATATATCATGGCGAAGATATAACTACCGACGGTAAACATACTATAATTGTAACTGCCAAAAATAAATCTGGCAAAGTAACTAAAAAATCATTTACATTTTTTATAAAAACTACACCTCCAATTATACGAATTACGAATGTTAAGGAGGGCAAAACCTATAAATCAGGAATTATTCCTGAAGTTTATAAAGAGGAAGCTATAAAATATGAGATGACCTTAAATGGTAAGCCCTATATATTTGGACTGGCTATTAATGATGCTGGACCTTATACATTAGTGATTAAAGCTACTGATACAGCTGATAATGTAGCAACTAAAACAATCCACTTTTCAATTGAAAATAAGACACTTGTTGGCGCTCTCAAAGCTATAAACCCTCTTACAGAAAATAAACGAAGTTCACTCCCTATAGTTGGGGGCTTGATTGCCTTATGTGCAGCTGGAATATTTGGGTTTTTCAGATTTAAATCAAGAAAAAAAACCGTAGCTAAATAAATTGAACCCTATAAGTTGTAATATGAATAAATCCCCTTTGCTAACTTAGCAAAGGGGATTTATTCCTTATGTACTACATAAACTATTGTACTACTTTAACTTTGGCTTAGCTTAGCTACGAGCTTTCCGTCCTTTTCAAAGACTTGAGCACCAAAAAAAGTCCAATAAGTACTTTTCTCTCCATTTGGATTAATGCCTACCTTTAGCATTATACTAACACCTTTTTTTGTAACTAAATCAGGGCCATCATATTGAACACTTAATGCTTTCACATTAACAGCTTGACCATCTTTTAGTTTAAGTTGAATTTTTAAAATTTTCAAGTAATCTACTAATTTACCTTTATCTTTCGCATTAATGCTTACTAACCCTGGTGTATAATCTGCAGGATAACTCACAATACTCTTATAAGCTGTAGCATCACCATTAAGATATCTACTAATTAAATCAATGGTAAAATCAACTTCTTTGTACTCACCTTTTACATACGGTTTGTTCTTCTCTTCATTGTAAATATAATCACTAACCTTAACTTTTTTTATGTCCTTGCTTCCAACAAAGGCAGTATCTAATTTTGTTTTTGAGGTTGCTTCTGTTTTAGAGGCAGCAGTACTAGCTGGTTTAGTTGTACTCTTTTGAGTAGTAGTTTTGCTAGCTACTTGTGTTGAACTCTTGGGTGTTGTTTGTTCCGCTGTCTTTTGAGAATTAGAACAACCTACTGCACTCAGTGCAACAAACCCCAACAAAAATATTGTTGTAACCTTGTGTGAAAATTTCATATTTCTCTCCTTATATATCTAAATTTACTCTATTAAAATTATACCATAAAAGCATAATTTGTCAAATAATGCTTCATTATCTCATATTCTTCTATATTATGTTCGCTTTTTTAACCTCTATTATTTTAATTATCATAATCCATAATTATAATTTCCTTTTCAAATGACACTATTGTATTAATTTTCACTATGTAATTTCATTTTTTTCATCTCTAAAAGAACCTTAGTAGATAGATTCTTCACCTTGTTTTTTATTCTTCAAAGCCTTCTCTAATAATTGAACATTTCCAAAAACATTAGGAACACTAATACTATTAATTACACGTTCCTTGAATTCGTCCTCTGAACCACCTTCATCAACTTTTCTTTTTAATATACATCCCTTAACAATTATTTTATCATTAGTAATGGTGTAACTACTAACCGATTGTATATTATGGTAATAAAATGTTCCACCTGAAATTGGATTTCTCTCTTTTAAACGAATAAATAAAATATTGTCCCCTTCAAGCACAAACTTCGTAGATATATACGTGTTCCTATATCCAAAGTAAAAAGCCCACCAAGTGATTATAATATTAAAGAATACAAATCCTCCTACAAAAATAAATGCCGTAAGAATAGGAGCCGAGCTAAATCCCAATTTTATTATAATTTTTCCTAAAATTAATAATATTATCATTACTAAAATTGGATATAGAAATAAATATAAAAGTGTCTTTTTAACATAAATCTTTTTATACTTTTTTAAATCAATACTTATTTTCTCTTTCATTTAATTCTCCTCCTTGCACAATATAATCCACTCTTTTATAGCATACTTGATTATCATATCTATATCCTTTATACCTTTTCCACATTATCCAAATTGCTTTTCCCATTCATCATTCTACCCTTTTAATTTAAGATTTAACAATAACTTTTCATTAAAATAAACTAAACAGCTGTCTTATTAGTATAATTAGTACAATTACTGAAATTACTTTTTGAATTAGACCTTGATCTTTTCTATTATTTTTTTGTATATCTAAATACTCTTCTTCTGCAATAGTACCATTTTTATGTTCCGCTTCTATACGTTTTCCATTTTTCACCTTTAAAATACCATAAATTATCAAATATACAAAGTAAAAAACAAAAAACACTACCCACAATATAAGTATATAAATATCATTTTGTTTTTTTGTTATTATAACTACTGAAGCCATAATGCAAACAATGCTTCCTCCAAACAGTATTCCAAACATTATTAGAGCTTGTTTTACTATATTATTACTATTATTATTCTTCATGTATTTCCCCTCTTCTTGATATTTGTTGCATTAATATCTATAAATTTCATCTCTACCCTTAGAATTCATTAACTTACTTTTTTAAAAATGTTTCATTACTTTTTCATTTACTATAAGCTTAAGGTGCTTTTTACATTTAGGACAATCTGTTGCTATATATCCTTTCATCTTTTGTTCATCCTTTCCTTTATAATCAATTCCATAAAATAACTTTCTTTTACAAACTGGGCATATGTACTTGATTCTTGGACTCATTGGTGTAAAATTAAATTGAATTGCCATAAACCATAATATTAACCAACATATAACAAATATTATAACTGTTTTAATATCATAGAAAATCAATGATACTAAAACTCCAATAGTAAAAATAATAGCTAAAACAAATTCATGTCTTTCATCCCGTAATAATAAATTACTAGTATTTATAAGCACGGTATTTTTATCTTCATTAGTCTTTTTTTCTTCTTGCCTTTTTAGCTTCTCTTCATTTAAATCCATGTCAATTCCCCCCATTTATTTCCTTTCGTTATATATTCTTCAACTAATATATTATTATTAATTTCATAACTCTGTAAAAAAAGGAGCTGCTCTATCCAATGATTCTATTAATCATTTTAAGACAGCCCCTCTCTCTTATGTAAGTGTTTTTAAATAGCTTTTTAATAAACAAGCTCTTTTTTTATATACTTTCTACAACTTACTTATCAAATCATTATCTTAGATGTTGCGATATTAGCCCTTAAGTTGGCTAGCTAAAGTTGCATCTGTTTCTTCTATAGTCTTAGCAACCCCATTTAATTGTCCTGTTACGTCACTGCAAACTTTTGGAAATTGTTGTAATACTTTACTCATTTCTAAAAAAGCTTGCAAAAATGAACTTTGTGCTGCACCTTCCCATGAACTTTCAAGACGGTTAACTTCACCTTTTAGTGTTGTAATTATATCTGTTACCTCTCCAGCCTTTTGTGTAAATTTACTAGCCGATGTTCTAAGTTCCTCTGGTGTAATCATAATTCTTGACATATAAATACCTCCTAAAAAAAATTTTTTATTTATATAAACGCTATTTTAGCGACTATATTGAATTAATAAGTTATAAATCTGATCCTAAGTTTGGGATATCTGTATAAAGATCATCATAATCAGTTTTTGCCTCTGTTAAGCACGATTTTAAATGTGTAAGAATATCTATATGCATCTGCATATTAGGAGTCCAAGTATCTTTAAATTTGCTAAAATACTGTGTGCTTGCACCTGAAACCCAACCCGATGCCTCCAAATCTTTTATTACATTAAGTAAGTTCTTTTTCATCACTGTAAACTCGTCAATAGATTGTTGGTAATTAAGAGCGGTTTGCTGTAACTGATTTAAGTCAATTTTAAGTTTAGCCATAAAAAAACACCCCCCTTATTTAGAACTTGGGTTTATTAACGTACCAAGTACCTTTCCTTTTACCGCCGCTGTGCTTCTATCTGCCTCAGCCTTGTCAATTTCATTTAACTCCTGGTAAAGTTCAGCTCTTATTAAATAAACTTCTCCCATATCTTCATTAATTGCAAGTAAATAATTAACCATTTCAAATGCCTTATCATAATTTTTTAATTCCTTATAACACATAGCTCTATACACAACTATATCAAGCATCCCTGGATTTGCAGAACTCGCAAATCTAAATATTTTTATTGCTTCTTCATACGCAACCTTTGATTCTACAGTTTTACCTAATCTCCCTAGGCAAAGTGCTCTATAATAAATAGCGGCAAAATAAAATGAATTTTGGTCACCATTCGCAATTATTTCTTTTGAATAATCTAGTGCTTTGCTAACTTTATCTATATTCATATATATATTTATAAGATAAAACCTAGTTTCATCATCAAAGCTTTCTTCTGATTCCTTTACCTTCTCATACAATAAAACTGACTCATCAATTCTTTCTTTTGCAAGTAGAATTTCTGCTTTTTCAAGAAGTATGGTTCGATCTTCTGTATTATTATATCTTGTGTCTATTATATCTAATGCTTCGTCATATTTCCCTTGTTTTTCTAATAACGTAACTTTATCAAGTATAAATCCATCATCATCAGGGAATAATGTCATGGCCTTTTTAAGAGTCTTTTCTGCTTCTAAGTAGTTCCCCATCTCAATATTTACTAGAACCTTATAATGAAGTCCCTCGAAAATTTCTGGATTAAACTCTATCATATTATCAAGTGTTTGTAGTGCTTCTTGATATTTGTTGTCAGCAATATATATCATGGCTTTACGTAGCTTTGCATCTGCTCTAAATTTATCCCTTAGAATTGCCTTATTATAATTTTTAATTGCTTCTTCATCATTCCCAGCTTCTTCTGCTAGATTTGCCAAGTTTACGTATAGCTGTGCATCATCATATCCATTATTTATAGCCTTAGCATAATATTCTCTGCCCATATCATTATTGTCTAGGAGAAACTCAACATTTCCAAGATGAAAATATGTAATTGCATTCTTCTTATCTATTAAAAGAACTTTATTAAAAGATTCCTTTGCCTTATCATACTTATCAAGCATAACATAAGCTTCTCCAAGATTAAAATATGATTCTAGACACATTGGATCTTCACTTTCAGCTTTTTTATACATTTCTATAGCTTCGTTATATTTTTCAATTGAAAATAATACTTTACCTTGTTGGTTATATTCCTCCACCTCAGAAATGCTTTTAATCTCCATTACTAATCACCTCTTGTTTTTTATTCTTCAAAGCATTATCTAATAATTGTACATTTCCAAAAACATTAGGAACACTAATACTATTAATTACACGTTCCTTATATTCATCCTCTGAACCACCCTCATCAACTTTTCTTTTTAATATATATCCATTAACAATTATTTTATCATTGGTAATGGTATAACTACTAACTGACTGTATATTATGGTAATAAAATGTTCCACCTGAAATCGGATTTCTCTCTTTTAGTCGAATAAATAAAATATTGCCTCCTTCAAGCACAAACTTTGTTGATTTGTACGTGTTCTTATATCCAAAATAGTAAGCCCACCAAGTAATTATACTATTGAGGAATACGAATACTAATATTCCTCCAGCTACCATAATAATAGGATCCACGCTAATTCCAAATATCATTATGATTTTACCTAAGATTACTAACAAGATTACTACTATAATTGGGTATAGGAATAAATATAAAAGAGTTTTTTTAACATAAATCTTTTTATACTTCTTTAAATCAATTTTTATCTCATCTTTCATTTAATTCTCCTCCTTGTAAATCTAATCTTTTCATAATCTTTTATGGCATGCTTGGTTGCATTTGAATATCCTTTACTCTTACAGCTTGTTCATACATTTTTTTGCCATTACTTATCGCATCATTAATTATCCCTTTACCTGCAAGTACTTTTTCTCCCCCTCTAGTGACATTTACGACAGCATTAAAATTAAACTTATTTTTAGATCCAAATTTAGGAAATATAAGTTTTGAAACACTAAAATTCTTATCAATACCTGCTGCTCCAAATCCGGCTTTAAGATCCTTACAAAATATTTTTTTCTTAGCAAGTTTTTTCATAAGACCCACATTGCTTAATCCGTTATACATACCCATCTTTTTAATTGCTTTAAAATCTTTACTTAACCCAAGTGGTGTTTTAATTATTCCATATCCTAATGTTGCAATTGTCAAAGCAGAAAAAGTTGATTTCCCGAATTTTTCTCCTTGCTTATTAGCAGCATTAGCCATATCCTCTCCACCAAATACATATCCAACACCATAGAATGCTCCACCACCAGCAGCTGCCAGAACATCCGAACCACCCTTTTTATCCAACCACCTTGACCCTGTAGCATCGCCTGTGCTCTTGTAGTTAGCTAATGCGGCTATATCATAACCCATAGAACTAGCTCCCTTAAATAGCTCAAACCCTGTACATAATTGAGCTGCAAGTGTAGATCCAAGCAATGGTCCTAGAGCGGCTAAGGAAAGCCCCCCAGTTGGCATCGCAAGTAAAACTACAGCAACAATCGCAACCACTGCAAGAACATCTTTTGCAACTCCTACCCAATACCTATGTGCTCCCTTCCTATACCAATCTTTAATTCCATCCTTAAGTCCTCTTATATCCTTTTTGCTTAATCCATTTCCACCTAAGATAACATTTGATAATATAGAAATACCATCAGTCTTTACTGCGTCAAGAATAACAGCAAGTCTACTAACCTTAATCCCTTTTTCTTTTTCAAACGCTTTTGTATCTGTAGTTATACGGCTAGCAACACGTTGATCTGTTTCTTGAGCCTTTTGAGAAAATTGGCTCATTTTTGTACCAAATAAATTAAGTTTATCAATTTTAGATTGATACTGTATATTCTTTTTATTTATACAATCATTAGCATTTGCAAGATTGCTCCGCGATGTAGGTATAGCTTTAAGCCCACTAACTATATGTTCAAAATTTTCTTTTTTACTTTCAAATATATCTGCCAATCTAGTAGCAACTGAAGTCGCATCACTAATTGCGCCATAGTCAATAACCATTACACTCATGATTTCCCTCCTATATTTATAATATATTACACCTATGTATTTACACTATTGCCCCATTGATAAAATATTAGCTTTCATGCTCTCTATTTTGGCATCAGTAGCTGCCTTTAGCGCATCTACCGCTTGTCCAGTTCCATCTTTAACGTTCTTTTCAACCTCAGCAATTTCCTTTTGAACATTAGCTTTAGCTTCTAAGATACTAGCTTTTACGGACGCTATTTTAGCATCTCTAGCCGCTTTTTTTTCTGCTGCCTCTTGTTCAATTTCCCTTTGGACAGCGTCAATCTCATATTGAATATTATTCTGAGCACTTATGACATTAGCATCACTCTCAAGTGACCCTTCCTTTAAGTTAGTTATTCTTTCAATTGTATTTCCTAAATTATCACTTTTAACACTACTTACAAAATATTCATGTAAGCGGAGTGTTTCACCATTAATATTGTCAATTAGAAAACTATCTTGTACCAAAGAACTTTTATACATTATTAATTTCCTGTGAATTTCCTTCTTATCTATAATTCTCCCCTCCTATTTTCCTACATTTATGCCCCTAGCTTTAAAATGCACCGCCACCTCCGTTACCACTATTAAACTGATTATTGCTACTCCCGGTAACCGGGTTATTACTACCACCATTAAACTGGTTATTATTACTTCCAATAAACGGATTATTGTTACCTCCTAAAACAGGAGGTGTGTACGGTTTTTTAGGAACTGCTGGCTTAGCTGCAGGTGGCTTTAGTTGACCAGCTAACTGAGTATCCCAATCTACATAAGACTTCATACAATCTTGCAGATCCTCTTTTATTGTAAATAAATTATCTTCTTCATCCTTTAGCTGAGTTTTAAGTCTACCATACTGCTTCTCAAAAGAATTCTTGCCTTTTCCCTCCCAATCATATAATAATTTTTCCGTTGAATCAAATACCCTTTCTCTGGCTACTCTGTATTTTTTTACAGCACTTTCAAACCCATTAATAGCCTCCTGGAAATTTTTTGTATCTATTTTTTTTACACTACCTGTATCTCCTGCCATTTGTTAACCTCCTACTCATTAAGTATTGTTTTAATTTTTTCAACTTCGCCTCCAAAACATAAATATCCATCACCAGGTTTTATTGGCTTGCTAAATTCTTTCTGCTGTTTAAATTCTATATCCACGAACTTTAAGTTAGCTACATCATCAAATAAGATTACCTTCTTATTTTCTTTTATTTGTTTAACTATTTCCGGAGTACCATACGCTACTGCTGCGTTATCCAAATTTGTAAATATAACCGCAACTTTTAAGTTCTTTAACTGTTTTGTAATTTTTGAAAACTTGTCATAAAGATCTTTATCTTTCACTGTTTCCTCAATAAAACTAGAATTCTCTATAACTAGTAAAATTAATGGATATTCTTTTAGAAGTTCACTCTCTGGTTTTGTACCTCTTCGCTGTATTAAATCACTTTGTCTATTTTCAAGTTTTTCAAGAATATTATCAATCATTCCTGATACGTCAGCTGTGTCAATTGTATATTGTTTAACATAACCAAAGTCCTTAACACTTTCAAGTTGACGCTTCATGTTATCGAAAACGTACGCTTCTGTCAAATTGTTAAAAATAGTTTTATTTATAGTTGTCATAAGGTGTTTAATAAAGTTTGTTTTCCCACTCTTTTCTCTTCCCATAATAGCGAGCATGCCTATTGTTAATAAGTTTATATGATTAAATGCTACTGTTGAATAATCAATACCAATAGGAATTTCATATGGGCTAGCAAACTGCGTTCTATTATTTGCAAATACCTCACTACCCTTAAGTATTTCTGGAACCTCAGGAATTTGTCTTGCTTTCTTTGTAGCATATTTAGCTTTGTTATCCTCTACAAATGCCTTCAATTTTTCTGCTCTAATTATTTCCTTATCACCTTTTACGCATAATGCAGTCTGGAATTCTACAATATGCTTATCCATCATGTATAGAGCTCGCCCAGGAGTATCTTTTGGTTGAATCCTACATCTTTCAAAAATGTTAGAATATTCACCTTTGTCATTGCAGGTATATGCAATTCTAGTACCAAAGTTTGCGAGCGTCTTATATCCCATTGCATTAGTTTGTGTTGCTGTTGTAATTATATTAATTCCCACACTTTGCCCTTCACGTGATAAATTTAATAATTCATCATCATATAAAGGATAATATTCCCTAAATGCAGAAATATTGTCAATTATGAAGAGTATTTGTGGTAAATTCTTAAATCCTGCTTCTTTATATGCCTCAAATGTTCCAACACTATTATTTGAGAAAAAGGTTTTTCTAATATCAATCTCATTATGAAGCATTCGGAACAAATTACTTATTCGTTCTTCCTCAGCTGGTAATACAATACCACCTATATGGTTTGAGTTTTCAAATACCTTCATTGCCATATTTCCACAATCTATTACATAAATGTTTACTTCAAGCGGTGTATAATTATCCATAATTGAATATATCATTGTCTGAAGTATCGTTGTCTTTCCTGATTGTGATGAACCGATAATAAAGGTATTACTATCTGATAGATTAATATTTAATTCAGTTTGTAATTGTTGTTCTGGATCATCATACAGCCCAACCGTCGCCATTATACCTGTCACAATGTCTATTACACAAGATTTTAATATATCCATATAAATTACATTCTCTAATGGAGGTTGGCAAATACCTGCTAATTTTTTAATGTTATCAGCTTTGCAATAATTATTTACATATTCAATAACAGCTTGCAATTGAGTCTTTACATTTTTGTCCTCTTCAGTCTTTTTATTAGAATATATTAACTGTTTCTTACCCCATAAATTTAGTTTATTTAATTCAAAAACATTACTATTTCCACCATCTGCTACTATTGCTTTTGCCCCACTGTAGGCAGATTGGAAAAGTTCAAATATTTCATTGTTACCGACTTGCAGATATGCCCTACCTGGTTCAACAATTTCAGCAGCTAGCGGTGTTTTGATTACTTCGTTACTATCCTCTTTAGTTTGAACTTTAAGACATAATTTAAACTTAGAGTTACTCCAAATCTGGTTATCTACTACTCCAGATGGCTTTTGAGTTGCAAGTATTAAATGAACACCCAAACTTCTACCTATTCTTGCTGTACTTATTAACTCCTTCATAAATTCTGGATATTCACTTTTGAGTTCTGCAAACTCATCTACAATTATTATTAAGTGAGGTATTGGATCTGTTGCCTTTCCATCCCTATAAAGCTTTATGTATGCATCAATATGATTTACATCATACCTTGAAAACATCCCCTGTCTACGGCGTAGTTCCGCCTTTATCGATAGAAGTGACCTATCTATCTCTCTACCATCAATATTTGTAATTGAACCTATCAAATGTGGTAATTCCCTAAATTGATTGGCCATTCCGCCACCCTTGAAATCAATAATCATAAATCCAACTTCATAGGGATGAAAAAGTGTTGCCATTGATAATATATATGTTTGAAGTATTTCACTCTTACCTGAACCTGTAGTACCTGCAACAAGTCCATGTGGTCCATGATGTTTTTCGTTAAGGTCTAAATATACTATCTGATTTTTAGTTTTAACTCCTAGTGGCGCAGCCATGCTTTTATAAACCCTTGATTCTGACCATCTAGTGTTTAAATCAAGATCATCCACTGACAAAATGTTAAGTAATTCAAAGAGTGATATATTTTTAGTTAGTTCGCTTTCTAAACTAACTGCATCAACTGATACTGCAGTTAACTTCAAAATAGCATCTTCCATTGTTTTGTCTGGTATCTTAGAATATTCAAACTTTGAAACATAATCTCCATTATCACTTTGTAATAAACAACCAGTACTACTATTATCAAGCCTTATTATTTCGCTACATCCCTTGGGAAGAAGTTCTTCATATTCTTCAAAGAACACAAAAGTAAAGTTGTACTTATTGCATGTTTCTATATACTTAGATACTGGATGTTTTTCAATACCCTTCTTATCAAAAACAAAAATAACATAACTAGTTTCTACCTGGTCATTGCTTCTCCTTGATAATTCAGCTTCTCTTTTAGAGAGTTCTATAAATAGATTCTCTAATATGTAATTTCTACTTTCTTCGTCATACATTAAATTTCTAATGCTATTATCTTCATCTTCGTTATTAACATTTTTAAGCCATCTTAACCATGCAAACTTTTCATGGTCCTCTTCTTTAAACATATAAAATAACTTTACATCTTTATAAAATTGCCTAGTTGTTATGTCCAATGTAATAGTTTTTAAAATATCATATAATTGATCACGCTTACCTACAATACCAATTGTATTGGATTTTGAGAACTTTGATATTATTGGTGAATTCGCAATAAAGCGATATTTTTTTTCTATCTCTTCTGGCATTGATACTAATTCATCATCAGTGTTTTTAAATTCTTGCTTAGTATATTTTATTTTGCAATTTGCTTCATTTATACCTGTTCCAAGTCTTACAAACATGAAGTCCTCATCATTTAAATCTCTTTCAAAAAGATCCTTACCAAAATCTTTTATTGTGATAATATCATCATCAATAGATCTATATACTTTTTCTAAAATTCTCTGTTCATTACTACGTTTGCCCTGAATTTCTTTTTCTTTTTCTTTTATGTATTCCAAGTATTTTTCCTTACGTTCAACGATAGACTTCTTATAACTTTTTCCATCCGTCATAAATGTAATAATAGACACTAGTACTCCAATGCTCATTGTTGCAGCACTGTATATAATAAACGAACCTCCACCACCCATTGATCCCCTAAGCATAATAACAAGTGCCAACATAGCGAGGGCAGGAAGCAATGTTACTATAATGTTTTTCTTTGGTTTTTGTGGTTTTGTTATTGGCTGCAATACTTCAATTTCTTCTGATGGTATTACATACTTTACTCTTGTACTTCTATTAAACTTTGGATACTTAAATGCACTTTTCTGATCGACAGCATCCATATAGTTTAGTTTATCAACTATTAAATTCTCATTTCTAGATGTATATAGGTGCTTATCCTTTAAATAAAAGCTGTATCCTACAAGCTCAAAAAAGTCATAATCCAAAATTTGTGAATATTCATCTATCTTTGTTCCATTTATATAAACACCATACTTTGTATTATTATCTGTAATGTAATACTTATTGTCTTTTACACTTAGGGTAATGGTGTCACTTTCAAGAAGCGTATCACAAATATAAATATTGCACCTATCAGTTCCGCCAATTGTTATAGACTGTACTTCACCAATATCAATAATACGTTCATAATTTTTTTCTACCAACCCGAAATCAATAAAAAAATTAATCCTGAATATTTCACCGTTGGAATTCTGGTTCTTGACAATAATTTCATCACCATGAGATAAATCCTTTGAATATATTTTCATTACACCATCTACAGTAAAATAAACGCTATCCCCTCCGTTTAACTGCCAACCATCATTAGTCCTAACTAGATTAAACTCGAATTCACCAAAGAAATTATCCTTATTAAATCTGAGCTGACAGTTTTTTGTAGTTCCTACGTTAATTAAATCTTCTTCTGAATTTGATAGCTCATATTCGCGGTAAATATTTTTCCCGAAAATTATTATCTTATATTTAGTATCCTTAAGCACTACTTTTCTCCCCCTACCCAGTGATATTTATTACTGTACCGTTTCTAAGTTTATAATCTTTCAATTTAGTATTACCTTTGAGCAAAGCTATCGGATTTTCAGTCTTTAGATAACACTCAGTGATACTACTTACATCTATTCCTAAATTAAAAGCCTGATTCAAAGCAACCACAAGGTCCTTTGCTGTTATATCCAATGGTATTTCAACATCAAATTTTTTACCACTTTTATGAATATATATAACTACAACAATTTTATCCATATCAAATCACCCCCGATTAAATGAGCGTATAGGCTAGCTTTTGAAAATGTTTATTCATAGCCAAAAATTCAAGGTCAAAGCTTGCATAATCAAGTTCAAAACATTCTATATATTCACTTATTGTACACTTATTATTTAAGTTACTACTTATAAGCCAATTAACTAATTGTCCAGAATACTTATTACAAATAAACATATATTTATTATTATCAGAGCAATCAATGTTTTCAAGTAAACTGTCTAATTTAGAAACAGATACCGCATCCTGACCTGTTATTATCAGAACCTTATCACAATAACTCATCATCATCGTTTTCTTACTAGTAAAATCTGATGAACAATCTACCACTACATAATCATATTGTCCCGCTTCTCTAATATCTTCTATTAAACGCTTATAATGCTCCATATTAATATTTAAAGAAGATATAGACTGCTTAAATGGTAATAAATAATCAAACATTTCCACTCCAACCGCTGAAGATAAATACTGAGTAATATTTTCTTCTCGCTGTATCATACGTTTTTCAAAGCTATGTGGACAAAATTCTTTATTTTTCAACATAAAATTATATCGCTGCAAAGTTTCTGTATTTATGTATAACACATGTTTATGACACTTTGCAATTGCTGCACTTATACCTAGTGCCACAATAGTTTTACCAGAACCTCCTGAAGGTGAATACACCATTACTACTTTAGTATCTTCCTTCTGATTTATTCTTCTTAACAACTTTGTTGAGGGATTACTCATAATCTCATTAAAAATCTCCTTAACACTTGTATACTTATATATTTTATTAATACTCATATCTTGAGTACTATTAACATCATTTGATTCAGTTAGTATAAATAGGTTTTCAATAGAATGTTTTTCAAGGTCACGTGTATATAATGTTTCATGTATAATCAATATGTCTATCTTCTTAAGTGAATTAAAATAAGATTTAAAATACTCTATATCTGATATAACTTCTATATTTGCTTTATCTCCAAACTCCTCAATAAATTTTAATTCTAGTGGCATTAAATATTTCTCGTCTGTATCTGCTAACACTACAACCAATTTGCCCATGAAAAAACACTTTCCTTCCATAATATGCTAAACATATCAATATCCTTTACTTGCTGATTCTAGCAAGAATTAAGGTAATATTGTCTGTTTCACCACGATCTTTAACTTCATTTATTATACTTTTACATGCCTTCTCTAAATCCATCTTTTGTTTGCTAACCATTTCCAAAATTTCATTTTCTCCAATGGTCTTATAAATTCCATCACTGCACACCATAAAAATATCGTTTTTCGAAATTTTGCCTGTTGCACAATAATAATTAATTTCGGCTCTATTTCCTAAACATTCTGTCAAAGCGCTTTGCTTATATATTTTTCCGTTTATTGTCTTATCCACAAGACAGGAATGATCTATAGTCAATCTTTCAATTTTCCTTGTTACTTTATAAATTCTACTGTCCCCTATGTGTACAATATAATAGATGTTCTTATGAATAAATAAAACAGATAAAGTTGTAGCGGTTCTAACATTTTTTAATCTTGAATAGCTCATAATCTCTTCGTTACATTTAGTAAAAGATTCAATTAAAGATGGGATCAATTTTCCCGTATCATTATAAAAGTTTCTAAAATCACAATCCCACCATTTATTAAAATTTGAAATCGCTATTGCACTGGATATCTCTCCGTCCTTTAGCCCTCCCACTCCATCTGCCACAGCAAATAATCCTGCATGAGCGTCCTGAACTTCAACTACTTTGTATACAAAACTATCTTGGTTAACTGCTTTTACTATTCCTTTATCTGATATTCCAAAAGAATTAATTTTAAAATTGCCCATGTGATATTTGTCATTCCTCTCGCGTTAAACCCTACTTAAGTCATTTTGCAGTTTTAACCATAAAGTCACTGTTTGACAATCTTACTTTATCTCCAATTTGTATTTGAACCCGTTGTCCCTTTTGTAGTTTAACTAAATTAACATAAGTTCCGTTAGAACTTTCAAGGTCCTCAATCACATAAGAATTATTAATGTAGGATACCTTGCAATGAACCCTGCTTATTGTTTTATTAAATTGAATAACTCCATCAACAGCTTCAGGATTTTTACCTATGATAAATTCAGGTTTACTAATAACAAGCTTTATGTTTTCTTTTGTCCCAATTCCTGTTAGCGAAATAGAGGGTGTGAATATGCTGTCTAATACTTCAGTAGCTCCGCCTTCATATATTGGCTTGAAATCCATATTACTTGGTGCCTGCACCTTTTTCTTTTTTTTCAAGACAAAAATATAAATCAGTATTGATGTTATTAAATCAATAGCTAATGTTACACCAATTGAAATCATAGATGTTTTAGACTTATAGTTAAAACTAAGTATTATCCCTACACAAATGAGCACTGTACAAATTTGAATAATAATTAATATAGGTGGCTTTATTAAGCGTATCTTTTTATCATTAGCTTTGGTTTTAATATTTTTAGTTTTGGTTTTAGGTTTAAGTTTATGCATAAGTTTAAGTCTAGGTTCAGCCTTATCTATAATCTTTAGATTTTCAATTTCTCTGCCCTCAAAATGATCATCTCCAGGTGCTAGTGATCCACTTTCTTGTCCTGTCTGCAATGGATTTATAGGTAGTTTGTTACTACCTTCTGATGGTGCCTCTCCACTTTGAATACCAAATTCATTCTTCATTGGATCTCTTATTATAATATTTCTCTTCATATTTTCTTTTATTTCATCTAATCTATAATTCTCATTTTGAAGATCATTATAAAGTCCATATACCATTTCTTTATTTAAATTATTATTTTCAGAAATCGCTTCTGCTAAATTTTTCTTAAGTTCTCTCTCAAATATTCCAATGCTACTTAAGCTCGTATGTGTGTTAACTGGAAGATATATAAAAAAAGCATTCAAATTATTGCTATCAATAAAAATTTTATCTAAATTCACCTCAATGTTCTCACACTGCATAAACCCATTATGTTTAACTTCTGATACAATATTGAGCACTCTAGATACTATTGATAAAAAATTTTCCGGTGTAAGCTGGTGTAATAATGACTTAAGGCTTTTATATTTTGAAATATCATAAACTAACTTTGTTTTTCCATTATGTGAAACTTTAACACATTTTATAAATCCATTTTTCTCTTGATTCTGTAACACCTTATATCCAGTTTCGAAAAAAAGGTATTCTTGTTCCAATATATAACTTATATTAGAATTGTCTCTATTTTCTTTAATTAGATCATTTACAACTAAATTGTTCATTTAAGTACCCATTCCCCTTTTTACTAACCGCTCCATCTGCTTTTTTTACAATGTTATTTTCATTTTGAAAAATTTTCAATGATTTGTCGATTTTACCTATTATAGAAATAATACCATTCTTTAGCTAAAATATCTACAGCTAATTCGATATTATTATGATTTTCTACATTTTTTTAGCTAATATTACATATTAGTCTATATATACAGCAAGTTTCCTCCTATTTTTCTTTATATATTATATATACATAATACTATTTAACAAACTCAAATATAACGGGGGTAGTTCACAATTTGAACTACCCCACTCTTTTTAAATTATCCCTACTATTAATATTTTTATTTCTCCACAGGTAACGTAAATATAAAATTACTCCCCTTATCAACTTCACTTTCACAATAAATTGTTCCATCATGTGCTTCTACAATTCCCTTTGCTATAGAAAGCCCAATCCCCGAACTCAAAAATTCTGTATCATAGGCACTTATCTTAACAAACTTTTCAAATATTTTCTCATGATATTCTCTAGGAATTCCTTTACCGTTGTCTTTAACAAAAACTTTCATTTTTTCTCCATCTATAAATGCACCTATAGTTATTTTCCCACCTGAATTCGTATATTTAATAGCATTAGAAACTAGATTATTTAATACCCATGTTATTTTCTCTTTATCTACAATTACATTAGGTAAATCAACTTCTACACTATTATATAAAGTAATTCCTATATTTCTTGCCTGTACCTCATAATTTTTAACACAATCATCTGCAATCTCAGCTATCGAATATGCTTTTATATTATATACAGCTTGATCCGACTGTATCTTTGAAAGTCTTAGAAGATCACTAACTAGATCTGTAAGCTTTTCAGTCTCTTCTTTTATTGTATCTAAAAGCTCTTCCTGTTTTTTATTTATGTCTCCTAAATTTTTCTCAAGTATTAAGCCTACACCCATCATAATCGAAGTAAGTGGAGTTTTAAATTCATGAGAAATTGTAGCTATAAAATCTGTACGCACCTTTTCAAGTTCCTTATATTCTGTTATATTTTTTAAAAGTACCACTATAGCATTAATTTTATTCTCTTTATCATAAACTACAGTTACTATAATATTAAAAAAACAAGTTCTATCATTTACCTTAAGGCTTATTATCTTTTCAGTAATCGGAACTTTATTGTCTACCACACAAAAAATATAATCATATAATTCCATATTTCTAATGGTCTCTAAAAAATGACTATTAATTACATTTTGTTCTAATACTCCGAAAATGTTTTCGCAAGACTCATTTAGTAATTGAATTTTATAACTAGCATCAAGTACTATTAATGGATCTGTTATACTTTTTACAATTGCAATAGATTTATTTCTCTCTGAAAGTAACTTTCCGGTAGTACTCTGCTCAAATTCGTAAAGCCTATTTGTCATATTATTAAATTCCATTGCAAGCATTCCAATTTCATCCTCATTTATCACAGGTGCTTGTTTATTAATTTCTCCTTGTTTAACTGATTTTATAGTTTCAGTGAGTAGATATATAGGTTTTAAAGACTTATTTGTAAATATAAGCGATATTATTAATCCTATAATTGCAGCTATGGAGGAAATTAATAATATAAAATGCATTGCATTTAATGCATTACTTTTTGCATTATCCCGCCCTTTAAACATAGCTTTTTCATTAAGTTTCGCTAAAATTCCTAAATCGGCTTTAACCTTAACTACAGAAGGATAAATTTTAGAATTGTAAAATTTCATATTCTCTTGGCTTGTGTGAGAAGTTTGATATTCGTGAAATTTTGAGAAAGATTTAACAAACAGAAGATAGTCCTCACTTATTTTATTAGTATTATTAGCTTCACCAACTTCAGTTATATTAGTTTTTGCAATATTAAGCCACTTATAAAATTCTTCATTGTTATTATAAATAATATCTATTGCACTTTTATTTTCAAAAGCAATATATCTAAGAATTGTCTTATCTTGAGTTTCAATGACCTCAGTCATTTTAGTTGAAGCATCGATGCTCTTGTAATTATTTGTTATTAATCCATCTATCTTTCCACCTACTCTGTATATGTTAAAGCTTGAGAGCAGTCCAATCATTACTATAACTAAAACTAAAAACACATTAATAGTTACAATTTTGCCTTTTAATGTTTTAATAAAAAACACCCCCTTAACTTCAATATACCTTTTAATTGTATTTTAGTGAAAGGGATCTGCAACCACAAGCACATCAATATATTTGGTATCTCTCATTATCGTTCTAACAATTGAACCCCTTAAAATCTCATGAAATCTAGTTCTAGCAGACGGGCCTATAATTATCTGGGTTATATTATTATCAGTTGCGAACTCAATAATAGGTCTTTCACGATGTTTTGATCTTTCCACCTTAAGTTCCACATCAAGTTTCTCACATAATTTTTTTAATTCTTCTAATTTTTTTGACTCTTCTATTCCATGATTATAAGTTTTACTTACAGTTAGAACATAAAATTCTGCTTTTAACATCTTTGCCATTCTATAACCACGCCTAATTAAGTATTCTGCATTAAAATTAAGATTAACACATACTAATATTTTTTCTTGTGCGCCTATTAATCCAGCTACCTTATTTTTATTCTTGTATATTACAAGTTTTTCATCCACTTCATTTGCAACTTCTCTTAAAGTAAGTTCTCTTAATGCGGTTAGATTTCCTACTCTAAAAAAGTTATGCAATGCATCCTCAATTTTATCCTCTGAATAAACTTTTCCGTCCTTTATTCGCCCGCGAAGTGCATCAGGAGATACATCTATAACTTCAATTTCATCTGCAATGTCAATAATTTTATCTGGCAACGTTTCTTTAACCTTAATTCCAGTCATTCTACTAACATGATCATTTAGACTTTCTAAATGCTGAATATTAACTGCTGTCATTACATTTATGCCATTATCTAATATTTCTAGAACATCTTCAAAACGCTTTTTATTTCTAGATGTAGGCACATTAGTATGTGCTAACTCATCTATTATAACAAACTCTGGTTTTCGTGTTATAACTCCATCGATATCAAGTTCTTTTAGATTAATCCCTTTATATCTTATTTCTTTTAAAGGAAGAATCTCTAAATGTCCTATTTGTTCTTCTGTTCCCACTCTTCCATAAGTTTCTATTATACCTATGATAATATCTATATTACTTTTTTTCATATCATTAGCATCATGTAGCATTTGATAACTCTTGCCCACACCTGGAGCACCACCAATATATATTTTTAATTTTCCTCTGCTTTCTTTTTCATAAGCCTCCACCTACTATCACATCCTAAACATATTTTCATTATCAACATAATTTCTATATAATTATTATATTATGTTTAAATATGTGAATCATTAAATAGTTCATAAATATTATTAAATAATTCTGCTTCATCAAATTTATTTAAGTTCTTATTTACCTCACTTATTAAATTATAAATTTCTTTATTATAAGGGTTTATTCCGAGTACTATTTTTAAAGTATTATGTGCTTCCGCGTATTCTCCCTCTTCAAGCAACTTCTTTGATTTTGCTATTAATATCTCTTCTTCTAAATCTTTTGAACTTTCAACAAAACTTTTATCAAGGTTTTCGTTTGAAGTAAATATTTCTTCTAAAACAGAAGTAACTCTATCAGGCGAAAATGGTTTCTGAAGGTAAGCTGCAGCTCCAAGTTTTGTACAATCAACAGCATTTTTTACCGTAGCAAATGCAGTCATAATAATAACGGGACAATTAAAACCCATATCGCGAATTATCTTTAAAACCTCTGTTCCGCTCATTTCCGGCATTCTTATATCTAAAAATATTATATCAATACTTTGCTTTTCTTCTTTTAATATATTTATAGCTGATTTACCAGAATCTGCAGTAAGAACTTTATAACCTTTTAGTTCAAGACATGTGGTTAATAACATTCTTATATTTTTTGTATCATCTATTACCAAAACCTTTTTCATATTATTCACCTACCTCATTAATTTTATTGTTCACATAAATCTAAGATTGTACTAAAACAATTACATTATATAATAAATATTTTCCTTTTTAAAGTGTGCCTTTGCTTTTTAATATATTTGCTATATCTAAATTAGCTTTTAATACGTTCACTCTTGGTTCCCCAAATATGCCTAAAGTTCTTCCTTGTGTATTGTTTAATATAATATTATTTAAATCAGTTGAGCTAATATTAGTAGCCTTTGCAACAGCTGATACCTGTATCTTAGCAGCCTGGGGACTAATATTAGGATCAAGTCCTGAAGCAGAACTTGTTAGCAAATCAGTAGGTACATCTCCTGCTTTTAAACCAGGATGACTTTTTAAAAAATCACCCATATCTTTTCTTACTCTATCCATTAAAACAGGATTTGATGGGCCAAGATTAGACGACCCAGAAGTTACACCTGTATATGCAATATTACCTTTACTATCAGGCTTCAAATCTGCTTTTGTATAGGTATTATAATTAGAATTTGAAACTCTAGAGCGAAAAAATCTTTTATCAGTAAAACTTTGCCCTATAAGCCCTGAGCCAACTTCTTTCCCATTAAAACTAACCATACTTCCATTAGCCTTTTTGTTAAATAACACTTGGCTTATTCCAGTCATAGCTAGAGGATATATTAAACCACATATAACAAAGAGTACCACACTTAATAATACTGATTTTTTTAACATATCTTTCATTTCTATCTCTCCTCATATAAAACCTAAGATTAACCTAGGTTTAGAATTCTAAGTAATGGCGTAACTGCTAAATCTAATAGTTTAATTCCTACAAATGGAGCAATAAGTCCACCTAATCCATAAATTAAAAGATTTCTGCGAAGTAAGGCTTCTGATTTCATTGGTGTATATTTTACACCTTTCATTGCTATAGGAATTAAAGCTGGAATTATTATAGCATTAAATATTAAAGCTGATAGTATGGCACTATGAGGCGTTGATAATCCCATAATATTTAGTACGTTCATCCGTGCTATTCCCACTGCAAACATAGCAGGAATAATTGCAAAGTATTTTGCTACATCATTTGCTATACTAAAAGTAGTGAGCGCTCCTCTTGTTATAAGGAGTTGTTTACCAATTTCTACAACCTCTAATATTTTTGTAGGATCTGAATCAAGATCAACCATATTTGCAGCTTCTTTAGCTGCTGTAGTTCCACTATTCATTGCAATTCCTACATCTGCCATAGCTAGTGCTGGGGCATCATTTGTTCCATCACCTGTCATAGCAACAAGCTTACCTAAATCCTGTTCTTTTTTAATTACAGCAATTTTATCTTCTGGCTTGCACTCTGCTACAAAATCATCTACACCAGCCTCCCTTGCTATAGTTGCTGCAGTAAGAGGATTATCTCCAGTACACATAATAGTTTTAATACCCATTTCACGAAGTCTTGCAAACCTTGCTGTAAGGCCCGGTTTTACGGTATCTTTTAAGTAAATAACACCAAATATCTCATTTCCTACACAAACAGTAAGTGGTGTACCACCGGCACTAGCAACTCTTATTACTGCCGCCTCTAAATCTGTAGGAGCTTTTCCATTAATTTTCTCAACATATTTAATTATAGAATCTGATGCACCTTTTCGAATTTGGACTCCATTTGATAGGTTCATACCGCTCATTCTTGTCTGCGCCGTAAACTCTACAAATTCAGCATCTTTATAATCATCTTCATTAATTGAAACTCCTTGCTTCTTTGCAAGTTCAATTACTGACTTACCTTCTGGAGTTGTATCTTTTATAGATGAAATTAAAGCCTGTAATCTAAGGTCTTCTAACGTATGTCTTCCCACAGGTATAAATTCAGCTGCAAGCCTGTTACCATAAGTAATTGTTCCAGTTTTATCTAAAATCATTGTATCTACATCTCCGCAAGCCTCCACAGCTTTACCGGACATTGCAATTACATTAAATCTTGTTACTCTATCCATTCCGGCTATTCCAATTGCTGAGAGTAGTCCTCCTATCGTTGTAGGAATAAGACAAACAAGAAGAGCTATAAGTGTGGATACCTGCAACGTAACTTTAGAGTAGTTAGCCATAGGATATAAAGTTACTATAACAATTAAAAATATTATTGTTAAAGCTACAAGTAGCGTACTTAACGCAATTTCATTTGGCGTCTTTTTCCTTGAAGCACCTTCAACAAGTTTTATCATCTTATCTAAAAATGATTCTCCCGGAGTTACTGTTATTTCAACTTTAAGCCAGTCACTGACAACCTTTGTGCCTCCTGTTACAGATCCAAAATCGCCGCCTGATTCCTTAAGTACAGGAGCAGATTCTCCAGTAATTGCAGATTCATCAACTGATGCAAGTCCTTCAATTACCTCCCCATCATTAGGAATAAAATCACCAGTCTCAACAAGAACTATATCTCCCTTTTTTAGCTTAGCAGCACTTATTAATTTAAAATTACCTTTTGAATCTAATAATTTTGCAATTGCATCCGTTCGGGACTTTTTTAAACTTTCAGCTTGAGCTTTTCCTCTTCCTTCAGCCACTGCTTCAGCAAAATTTGCAAACAGAACTGTAATAAGTAATATAAATGATACAAGTCCATTGTATCCTCTAATATTTTCACCTTTATCACCAAATACATATGGGAAAAAAGTTAGAAATAAAGTTATTACAAAACCAATTTCAACTACAAACATAACAGGATTTTTCATCATGTATTTAGGATTTAATTTTATAAAAGCACCCTTAATAGCATCTTTAAGTATATCCCCAGTTATAATTTTTTTCTTACTCATAATATATCCAAGCCCCTTTCTAATGACCTAGCATTAAATGTTCTGCTATAGGTCCGAGTGTAAGTGCTGGCAAGAATGTCAAAGCACCTATTATTATTACAACACTAATTAAAATCACTACAAATATGCTATTATCTGTTCTAAATGTAGCCATAGTTTCAGGAACAGCATGTTTAGATGCAAGAGAACCTGCAACAGCGAGTAGTATTATTATTGATAAATATCTCCCAAGGAGCATTACAATACCAGTTGTAGTATTCGCAAACATTGTGTTTCCATTAAAACCTGCAAATGCTGAACCGTTATTGGCCGCCGCCGATGTAAATTGATAAACTGTTTCAGTTAGTCCATGAAAGGCGGGATTTGTTATTGAGCTAAGCCCCATTTTTGTTGTAAGTGCCACAGCTGATGGAAATAATATTATAAGTGGATGCACTAGTATTGCAAGTGCAATCAATTTTATCTCTTTACCTTCTATTTTCTTACCTAAAAACTCAGGTGTCCGTCCAACCATTAACCCTGCAATAAATACTGTGATTATTGCATACATCATCATATTCATAAAACCTACACCTTTACCACCAAAGACTACATTGAGCATCATATTCCATAATGGTACAAGTCCTCCCAGGGGCATTAGTGAATCGTGCATAGTATTTACAGTTCCAGTGGTAAAAGCAGTTGTAATAGTAGTAAATAATGCTGATGCTGCGATTCCAAATCTAACCTCTTTACCTTCCATATTACCCATAACTTGACTTAACCCTACTTTAGCTAAGTTCGGATTTCCTGCTTTTTCTGACATGTATATAATAGGAATCACCATTACAAGTAATACTGCCATTGTTATAAAAATCATTAAGCTTTGTTTCTTATTTTTAAGCATTAATCCAAAGGCAATAACTAATGCTCCAGGTAATGCCATCATTGAAAGTAATTCAGCTAAATTTGAAAAGGTCGTTGGATTTTCAAAAGGATGTGCAGAGTTTGCATTAAAGAACCCTCCACCATTTGTTCCTATATGCTTTATTGATTCAAGGGATGCAACTGGTCCCATTGCAATATCTTGATATTTACTTTCTATTGTTGTTATAGTTTTATTAGGGGCAAGAGTTTGAGGTACTCCTTGCGATACTAAAATCACTGTAACAAATATTGATAATGGAAGTAAAATTCTTGTAATTATTCTTGTCATATCTACGAAAAAATTTCCAAGTGTCTTTTTTCTACCAATAATTCCTCTCATAAATGCACTTGCAGCAGCAAAACCAGTAGATGCAGATGTAAACATTAAAAATGTCATTACTACCATCTGACTTAAATAAGATACTCCTGATTCTCCAGCATAACCTTGTAGATTAGTATTTGTTATAAAACTTATAGCTGTATTAAATGATAAATCTGGCTTCATTGCTGTTATATTATTAGGATTTAGAAAGTGTAGACTTTGTATTCTTAAAATAATATAAGCACATAAACACATTATTGCATTTGATATTATTATTGCTAAGACATATGTTTTCCAGTTCATTTCCTTGTGATTTATTCCAGTTACTTTGAAAATTAAATTATCAACTTTGTTAAGCAATGGATCAACAAAGCTTTTTTCCCCACTTAGAACATTATAGACATATCTTCCTAAAGGAATAATAATTAAAACGAAAACAATTAACGGTATAATAATTTGCATAACTTCCATTTAATAGACCCCCTTTTGAAATGTCATTAAAATTTTTCTGGATTTAAAAGTGCATAAAATAAATAACAAAATAATGAGATTATCATTATTATTAGAATTACCATATGAAATCCTCCTTTAAGCTAATTAGGACATCTGCTACGTAATAGCATAATTACTTACTATTTTCTGAAAAATGCCTAACCCCTTTGCTCGCCTATACCAATAGCCATTCAAAGCTTGTTTCTTAAGTCTATAGAGATTATAATCCCAATTAGCTTTTTACTAAAGCCGAGTAATAGTTCGCCTAAAATGTTCTTGTATTCATTAAAGTTCATTACGACAAACTGTATGCGAGCCTCGTAGTTCTAAGTCGATTATTGACCGTTTTTCTTAGTAGCCTATTTAAAATTGATAATACTCTAGATTTAATGTAATATATTGGATTTTTAAAACAAAAAAACATTACATATCTTTGTTTTTCTGTTATACTACTATTGAAATCAAGCAAACTAACTCTACAATAAACTTATGAGGAGATTAATAAAATGAAAGATTTTGCATTTATATCTGATTTTGATGGAACCCTTACTAAAAAAGATTTTTATAAAATATTATCTGACTTGTATTATAAAGAAGAACTTTCACCCATATTTAAATCTTGGAAAAATGGAGAAATGAAGGATAGAGAATATTTGAACTATGTTTTTAATAACGTTAATAGAAACGAAGAAGAGCTTCTCGAAGATATTTTAAATATTGCCTTTGATCCTACAGCTATTGCTTTTATTGATAAGGTTAAAGCTGCTGGTGGTGATTTTATTATTATAAGTGCAGGAACAAATTATTACATAGATAAGGTACTTGAAAAAAATCATATAGAAGGGGTAGATGTTTATTCGAATAAGAGTGTTTTCAAAGACAATGGAATTCACTTTGATTTAGATGAACATGATGAATTTTACTCAGACTTATATGGCATTGATAAATTAATTGTATTAAAAAAGTTAAAAGTTAATTACAAGAAAATATTTTATGCTGGCGATAGTACTCCCGATCTTAAACCTGCATTAGAAGCAGATCTTGTTTTTGCTAAAGGGAAATTAGTAAATCTTCTAAAAGAAAAAAACAAAGATTTTATAGAATTTGAAAATTTCTCAGAAATTTGGGATAAGTTAAAGATTCACTTATAAAAAATACACTTATTTACTTAATATTTTGCTTAAGTAAATAAGTGTATTTTATTTAAATTTTCCTCATTATTATTCTATGTAAACTTCTCTTAACATCTTAATTTCTTTTGCATGACCTTCTAGTTCATTAGGAGTTTCTAAATAAAATGGTAAATGGCGCAGCTTTGGATGATTAATAATTCTAGTAATCGCCTCTATTCCAATAGATCCTTCGCCTATTGTTTCATGACGATCTTTATGACTTTCAAATGGGTTTTTACTATCATTTAAATGAATTGCATATAACTTATCAAGACCTATAATTTTATCAAATTCATTTATGACCCCATCTAAATTATTAACTATGTCATAACCAGCATCATATACGTGACAAGTATCAAAACATACTCCCATTTTCTCATGTAATGTAACTCCATCAAGGATTTGTTTTAACTCCTCAAAAGTCCTACCTATTTCTGTTCCTTTACCAGCCATTGTTTCAAGAAGTACAGTAGTTGTTTGTTCTGGCTTTAGTATAGAATTTAGCATATTTATAATATACTCTATTCCAACTTGTGTACCTTGTTTTACATGACTCCCCGGATGGAAATTATAAAAGCTGTTTGGGAAAAATTCCATTCTTTTTAGATCATCTTCCATAATCATCCTTGCAAAATCTCTTGTTTTCGCATCAGCAGAGCTTGCATTTAATGTGTATGGAGCATGTGCTAGAATTGTAGCAAAATTGTTCTCTTTTAGTATTTCGAGAAGCGCTGCTACATCGCTTGGATCAATATCTTTTGCTTTACTACCTCTGGGATTTCTAGTGAAAAACTGGAATGTATTTGCTCCTATGCTAAGAGCATCTTCCCCCATAGCCTTATAACCTTTAGATACCGATAAATGACAACCTATATTTAACATACTTATTCCTCCAATAAAAAATTATATTTTAATTTGCGAGTACCTATGCCAATTAAATATAATTTGCCCTATTCTACAATAATTAAGTCTTTTGTATAATGGTTTAATACCTCACAACCATCCTTAGTAACTATTACTAAATCCTCAATACGAACTCCAACCTCACCCGGAATATAAATACCTGGTTCAATTGAAAAAATTTGTCCTACCTTAACTTTATCAGTATTCGCAGCTGAAACATCTCCAAAGTCATGTACTTCTATTCCTATTGAATGTCCTAATCTATGTGTAAAATATTTTCCATAGCCTTTTTCTGTAATATATTCTCTAGCTGCAGCATCGATATCACAAAATCTAACTCCCGCTTTAACTTTCTCAATTCCCCTTTTATTTGCTTCCTTAACAATGTTGTAAACTTCTCTACTGTGGTCTGATACTGTTTTATAAAAAACAGTCCTAGTCATATCCGAGCAATACGAATTCATTTTGCATCCGATATCAATAACTATACTGTCACCTTCTTTAACTGTTGACTCATCCATTTCATGATGAGGGTCAGCAGCATTTGCACCATAACCTATAATTGGATCAAATGAATGTCCCTGAGTGCCCATATCATCCCATATATCTGAAAGCAACTTTCCCATCTTTTTTTCAGAATATTTTTTAGGAATAAGTTTTATCATTTTATCAACAGCAGTATCATTTAGTTTTGACGCTACTCTCATTAGATCTTTTTCATTCTCATCCTTACACATTCTCACCCTATCTAAAATCTCAGATCCATTAACAAATGTGCTCCCACCTTTGAGCTTCATTAGTTTTATTAAGAAATGAGCTGGCCAATTTTTATCTATACCCATTGGCACCTCTTTATCAATGTTTTTTGCAAGAATTTCTACTGGACTCTGAGTATCGTTAAACCATATTTTTTCTACCCCTAAATCTTCATTTATAGGGAATAACTCATTAATAAACAATTTATTTTGTCCATCTAAATTGATATAGAGCACAAGCATTCTCTCTCCAGATAAAATCCATTTCCCTGTAAGATAGAATATAGCCGCAGGATCAGAAACTATCATTTGAGGTATTTTATCTTTTGCCATAATTTTCAAAACTTTGTTAAGTCTTTCCTTTAACATTAAAATCCCTCCTAATATATTGTGTTATCCTACTTTCAATCTATCATAAAATTTAAATAATGTACATGGTTTTTCATACATTTAAATGACCTTAACATTTCAAACAAAAAAGGCCCTACTAAGCCTTCTCTACTTTTAGTGAACTTATATTAAGATAATTTAATGTCTATTTTAATTTCTCCATTTACCAAACAGTAGGCTGTATCCTCTTCAACCTTTATATATACATCTAAAGTCTTAAGTTCTGTAATCTTATGAGACTTTGTCCATTCTTTATATACTTCTTCTAGTATTGTTCTTTTTGAAATCTCTTTACCTTGATATTGGACATAGAAACCAACATCAATTTTCTTAGCTATTGTTCTTTTGGCTCCTGTCTTTTTTACACCAGTAGTTACCTTGGTTGCTTTTGATTTAACATTTTTAGCAATATCTTTTACCACATTAATAGTCTTTTCAACATTTTCTTTTGTGACATCAGACACTATTGTTATTGCCTCTTCTGTTCCCACACTAATAGCTTTTTTATCAGAAGCTAAAGTATTATCTTTTTCCATATTATTTACCCCCATTTATAAAAAATTTTATATGTTACTTACTATATTCGATATTTTTCTTTAAAACCCTTTTTTTAGGAGAATATTATAAATATTATGATGTAAATCTATGTTATTCATTACTTCCCACTAAAAATTTTTTATGTTTAGTTTGCTTAAGATTTACATTCACACTTGATAAAATGTGGAATATAATAAAGTACAACTATAACTTAATTAATTTCACAATTATGCATTAGCAATTACATTGCCTCTATGTGATGGTATAATGCTAAGCTAGCCTAATACTTAAGTTAAAGTATAAGATTCTTATTAGAGTATCCAATTAATTTACTTTAGTAGACTCTTAAACTTTTACTTACTAAATAAGGAGGTTATTTATATGAGTCATAGACATAACAATAATTGTTGCTGTAAACCTGTTCGTTGCTGTAAACCTGTTTGCAACTGTGAAAATACCTGTGGAAATGGATGCGGTGGTGGCTTCGGTAATTGCGGAGCTGGCAGTGGCATTTGGATACTTCTTTTACTATTAGGTTGTGGCGGCATCGGCGGGCGTGGTGGTCGTGGCTGCGGTGGCGGCTTTGGCGGATTATTTTAGTTAGTTTAAAAAGGCACTTCTAATAATATTATTAGAAGTGCCTTCATTTATTTATTTATTTATTTATTTATTTATTTATACATAAGTTCTAGTTCTTTTTGAACCTCATCATTTTCTATGAATTCATCATAAGTCATTATTTTATCCATTAATCCCTTAGGAGTAATTTCTATTATTCTATTTGCAACTGTTGCAATTAGCTGTGAGTCATGAGACGTTAGCAGCATTGTTCCAGTATAGCTAGTTAATCCATTGTTTAAAGCAGTTATAGACTCTAAGTCTAAATGGTTAGTAGGCTCATCAAGAATTAATACATTAGCATTACTAAGCATCATTTTAGATAACATACATCTAACCTTTTCTCCACCAGACAACACACTAGCTTTTTTAAGAGCTTCTTCTCCTGAGAAAAGCATTCTACCTAGGAAACCTCTAATAAAGCTTTCAGCCTTATCCTCAGAGTACTGACGAAGCCAATCAACTAATGTGCAATCTACTCCATTAAAATATTCAGTGTTATCTTTTGGTAAATAGGCTTGAGTTGTAGTAATTCCCCATTTAACTTCACCAGTATCTGGCTCCATTTCACCCATTAATATCTTAAATAATGTAGTTTTAGCTATTTCATCAGCCCCTGTAAATGCGATCTTATCTCCCTTACTAACTATAAACGATACATTATCAAGAAGAATTTCTCCATCCACAGTTTTACTTAAATTCTCAACTGTTAATAAATCATTTCCAGCTTCTCTTTCCGGTTTAAAACCAACAAACGGATATTTACGAGAAGAAGGTTTTATATCATCTAAAGTCAATTTATCTAATTGCTTTTTACGAGAAGTAGCTTGCTTTGCTTTAGACGCATTAGAACTAAATCTTGCAATAAAGTTCTGCAGTTCTGCAATTTTTTCTTCTTTTTTCTTATTTTGATCCTTAGCCATTTGAAGGGCTAGCTGACTAGACTCATACCAAAAATCATAATTTCCAACAAATAATTGAATTTTGCTAAAATCTATATCTGCAACATGAGTACATATTTTATTCAAAAAATGTCTATCATGAGAAACAACTATGACAGTACTCTCAAAATTTAGCAAGAAACTTTCAAGCCAATTTTTAGATTTTATATCCAAGTTATTTGTAGGCTCATCTAATAATAGAATATCAGGTTTTCCGAATAAAGTTTGGGCAAGAAGAACCTTAACCTTTTCTGATCCTGTTAGTTCCTTCATTTTTTTGTTTTGAAGCTCTTCATTTATTCCAAGTCCCATGAGTAGTGTTGAAGCTTCTGATTCTGCTTCCCATCCATTAAGTTCTGCAAATTCACCTTCTAGTACTGAAGCTCTAATTCCATCTTCATCCGTAAAATCTGATTTAGCATATAATTCATCTTTCTCTTTCATTATTTCAAACAGTCTTACATGTCCCATCATTACTGTATTAAGAACTTCATTTTCATCAAATTCAAAATGATCTTGTTTTAAAACTGCAAGTCTTTCTCCTGGTGTTATGAAAACTTCACCTGTATTTGCTTCAATTTCGCCTGATAATATCTTAAGAAATGTTGATTTTCCAGAACCATTAGCGCCAATTAATCCATAACAATTACCAGGATTAAATTTTATATTAACATTATCAAATAATTTACGTGCACCATATCTTAAACTTATATTATTTGTACTAATCATATATTTATATATACCTCCATATTAACTGAAAATTCCACACATAAAATATGTAGTCTTTCCACAAAAAATTTTAATTTTATTATATCCTAAACCACTAAGTTATTATACCACATGCAAGGAGACTAGGCTATTGCTATTTATTATCAGTTTTAGTATTATGTCCTAAAAATCTATCTTTAGCTATAATTTGGGGTTCAGTAATCTCCCCCCTATGGATTTCTTTTTGAGTGATTTCTATATTAAAATCTCTTTCATAGTTTTTAATAAGATCAAGTTCTCTCTCTACAGCTATTGATAGTGCTAAGCCATACTCTCCCATTCTTCCTGTTCTACCTACTCTGTGCAAATAGTCTTTCGAGTTTTCTGGTATATCAAGATTAAATATATGGGATACTCCTACTATGTCAAGACCCCTAGCTGCTAAATCAGAAGCCACTAACAATTGGATTTTACCTTCATTGAAATCCTCAAGTGCCTTCTTTCTATTTTCTTTTTCAGAGGATCCATGAATTCCCTCTACTTTTAGATTATGATATCTAAGTTTTGAAGTTGTAATCTCTACCTCATCACTTTTGTTTATAAATATTATTGCCTTAGAAGGTTTAGTAGCGCTTATAAGTTTCCGTAGAAGCTCAATTTTATCTCTTCTTTCAACTACAAAATATATGTGCTCTATATTTGGGTTTACAACACTTTTATCTCCTACTTTAATAACCTTAGGATCCTTCATTAAAGTCTTTGCGATTTCAACTACTTTAAGTGAAATTGTAGCAGAAAATAACATAATCTGTCTATCACGAAGTGTAGTTTTTATTATTGCCTTTACTCCATCTATGTTATTCTCATCTATCATTCTGTCACCTTCATCTATTACTATAGTTTTGACGAAGTGTGATTTTAGTTTCTTCATTGTTATAAGTTCTAAAATTCTTCCAGCAGAGCCTACTAATATATGAGGTTTTTGCTTAAGAGACTCGAGTTGCCTTTTAATATTAACATTACCTATTATACTAGTTGATCTAACTTCACTCCTTGAGTTAACTGATAACAATTCCACCTGCTTATATATTTGCATTGCAAGCTCATGAGTTGGCGCAAGTATAATTGCTTGAATATCCTTTGATGTTACATCTATTTTTTGAAATATAGGTAACAAATAAGCTAAAGTTTTGCCAGTACCCGTTTCTGATTCTCCTATGATGTCCGCGCCTGCAAGTCCCATTGGTATAGCCTTTACTTGAATTTCTGTAGGACTTTCAATGCCTTGTTTTATAAGACCTTCTATAAGATTTTGTTCTAATCCTAGTTCATTAAATAATTTTTCCATGTTTTCTCCTTTTTTCTAAGAAATCTTATTATTAGCGTATTTAAATATTGTTGCCTTTATAGCTAAATAATCTATTTCTTCTGGTAATTCTTCTTTAATAGGTCTGAGCTTTGTTGCTCCGATTTTCTCTATAACCTCAAGAATAAGTGCTTCCTGATTTTTCGGAATAAAATCATCTAAATTAACATCAAGACCCTCAGCCGCACATTTAAATATATGTTCTTGAACCGTCAGGCTTTTAAGTTTCCGCTCTCTTATTATCTCCTCTATACTTTTGCCATCCTTATACATGTTATATGTAATAATATAACTTGGCACCTTGTCTTCATTTTTAGGGTCTCGCTCAATCGCACTCTCCGTTTTATCGCCATCATCTTCATTATATAGTATTTCTGCCTTAATTTCTATATTGTTTTCCTTCATATATTCTTTAATAACCTGAATAAATTCCTCTCCATACTTATTAAGCTTAGATTCCCCTACACCTTTTATGTTTAGCATTTCTTTTTCATTTACTGGGAAATATTCGCTCATCTCTCTCAGTGCACTGTCTGCAAATACAATATATGGTGGAACTTTTTCACGCTCAGAAATTTCTTTACGCAAGGTACGCAATATTTCAAATAATCCAGTATCTTTAATAACTTTTGCTTTCTTTTTATCAACTTTTTGATATACTTTTTCCTTGTTTTTAAGTACGAGTACTGCTCTTTCTTTTAAATGAACCACTGGGAACTGTCCATCTGCAAGTGACAAATATTCTTCTGCTGTAAGCACATTTATAAGGTCCCTTATTTCCTTAACAGTATATTGTTTTATTATCCCATAGGTTGATAATTTATCAAATCCAAGTTCCAAGACCTTTTTATTTTTAGATCCACGCAAAACATCTGCAATTAATGAAGTCCCGTACCTCTCCTTCATACGAAGAATACAAGAGAATATTTTTTGTGCCTCTATAGTTATATCTACAAGTTCACTCTCATCATTGCAGGTACTACAATTATCACATTTATCTTGAACATTTTCTTCTCCAAAATACTCTAGAATAAACTTTCGTAAACATCTTGTCGTATGTGAATAATCCACCATAGCTTGAAGTTTTTTATATTCATTTACCTTTCTTTCAGGTGATACTGTGCTTTGTTCTATAAAAAACTTTTGAAGTAGGACGTCCGCCGCTGAAAATAACAATACACATTCACTTGGCTCACCATCACGCCCGGAACGTCCAGCTTCTTGGTAATATGCCTCCATGCTTTTTGTTAAATTATAATGGATTACATATCTAACGTTCGATTTATCTATTCCCATACCAAAAGCATTAGTAGCTATAATTATGTTGATATCATCATACAAAAACTTTTCCTGATTTTGCTTTCTCTCTTCATCATTAAGTCCTGCATGATATTTTCCTACATTATATCCTTTTTTATGTAACAGCTCATAAAGATTATTTGTTTCCTTCCTTGTCGCTGTATAAATTATCCCCACTTTGTCTTTATTGTCCTCAATGTATTTCAGTACAAAATCTCTTTTATTTTCACCACGGATAACAGTAAAGCTTAAATTTTCTCTATTAAAACCAGTTACATAAACATCAGGCTCTCTTAATTTTAATAGCCTTATAACATCTATTCTTACGTCCTGCGTTGCCGTGGCCGTAAATGCTGCTATAATTGGTCTCTCTGATAATTTATCAATCAAACTAGAAATTGCTGCATAACTAGGCCTAAAATCATGTCCCCATTGTGATACACAATGAGCTTCATCCACTGCTAAAAGCGATATTTTTAATCTATTTAACATATTGCAGAAAAAGTCTGACTCTAATCTTTCTGGTGCAACATAAAGTAGCTTAAACTCACCACATGCCACCTTATCAATTCTTTCATTCACTTCATTAATACTTAATGAGCTATTTATATATGTTGCAGCTATCCCTATACTATTTAAGGTATCCACTTGATCTTTCATAAGGGATATAAGTGGTGATATAACAAGTGTTACCCCTTCTAGCATTAAAGCAGGTATTTGATAACACACTGACTTTCCTGCTCCTGTAGGCATTACAGCAAATGTATCTTTCCCATTTAATATGCTATCTATTACATCTTCTTGTCCTTTTCTGAAATTATCATATCCATAATATTTTTTTAATTTTTCTTGTGCTTCACGCAACATATATTTCTTCCTCTCATACGTAATAATTGCTTACAACAGTATAACATTATTTTAAGGACTTTGTACTCTTCTGATGATTAACTTTGAATTTGACCTATATATAAATATAAAAATAGACTTACTCTTTTATTTTAAAAACATAAGAGTAAATCTATAAAATTTTTATCCCCAAAACATTTTCAGCTATAGCTAAAACTTCATTAAAGTGAAAGGGCTTAGTAATGTACTTATCGCACATTACTTGTCTCCCTCTATGTTTGTCATCTTCTAGCCCTTTGGCTGTTAAAAGTACTATATATATACCTTGCAGCTTTAATTCTTTTTTCACTATATTACATACCTCGTATCCATTTATTGTAGGCATCATAATATCTAAAAATACCAAGCTAGGCCTCTCAATTTTAATTATATTCAAAGCTTGCTTTCCATCTTCGGCTAGAAGTATTTCTACATCTTTCTCTTTAAAATCTTCAAGTATCTCCTCTAGTAATAATCTATTATTAACTTCATCATCTACTATTAATATTTTCTTCATTTATACCTCTCATTTCTTATTATAAATAACAATAATAATCACATATTAAGTATTCTTCTAAACTCTTTAACGTAGTGTCTACTTACAGGGACTTCCTCTTCCCAGTCTTCTATTTGAAGAACAAAAGTACTATTAAACCATGGTACTATTTTGTAAATTCTATCTAAATTCACCAAATAACTTTTATGACTTCTAAAAAAGTTCTGATTAATCAACTTATTTCCTAATTGATTTAACGTATAATTTGTTGTATACGTGGCCTTTCTAGTAAATGCAAACACTTCTTTATTAATCACTGTGCAATATAATATGTCTTGTGGATGCACAAGAAAAATACATTCATCCTTCCAAAGTGCTAACTTTACCATACCTACATTTGATATTTTTTCTAAAAGCACTCTTTGTTCTAAAAGCACTCTTTGTTCTAACCGTATATTTTTACTACAATTATGGTTTCCCTCTATCTTATTAATAGTAAGAGCTAATCTTTTCTCTGAGAATGGTTTCAAAACATAATCAATTGCATTAATTTCAAAGGCTTTTATAGCATATTTATCAAATACTGTCGCAAATACAATACTCACTAAAAAATCCAAATTGCATATTTCCTCAGCCAAAGTAAGCCCATCAATTTCCGGCATTTCTATATCTAAAAAAACAATTTCAGGTTTAGATTTCTTTATAAATTCTAAAGCTGTTAAGGGACTTAAAAACTTACCTATAATTTCTATTTCACTCCTTTTACTTAGAATGAAACTTAATTCGTCTAAAGATAATTGTTCATCATCTACTAAAACTACTCTTAACATATAAACCCCCACCTATACTAAAATTTCATCATACTAGTAATAATACATTGTTACAATTTTACTTTACTGCGAAAACATTGTCAATTTAATGCTATAATTAATCTTTTTAGTCAATATATAATAATAAATCAAACAAATTTTATATATTCTATAGGTATATACAAGGTTATATATGTTCCAATTAGCAATGTACTAACTACTTCCAACTTGGCATTATATAAATCTTTATATAAAGAATTTAGGTTTGAAGTAGATCCATAATTTTCACCATTTAATATTTGTTCTATTTGAAACTGATCCATTCCAACACCATCGTCTTTAATTCTTATCACTATTTCTTCCATTTGCCTTTTAATCATAAAAGTTATAGTACCACCATGAGTTTTTTTTAAAATTCCATGTTTAATTGAGTTATCTATTAAACTGTATAATGAGTCTTTAGGTATTAAAAAATTTATATCTTCTTCTATGTAATACTCACAATTCAATCTATCTCCAAATCTGACCTTTTGAATATATAAATATGATTTTATGTATTCTACTTCTTCCTGCAATAGTATACTTTTATCTGTTACATTAAAATTAAATCTCAAATAATTACTAAGTTCTAGAACAACATTCCTAGCTTCTTCAGAATTTTGCCTACAAAGTGATAATATACTATTTAATGTATTAAAGATAAAATGTTGGTTAATATAAGGCCCTTTTGGTTTCAGTTCCTTTTCATCTTCAATATTCTTTAATTTATTGGGTTTCTTTATTTTATTTACTTCCATTGATTTTTCTCCTTATAAATATTTATAAAACATTATTTGCTATTCATTAAATATATCGTTGATTTATATATATACCTTAGTTACATAGCCCTAATATTAAAAATTTAATCTTTACTCATTAACTACTGGACATTTACAAACTATTAACCTACTATTAATTAAGAGACTCGAATTAATTTACATAAATTTAGAGGAGGTTTTTAATTATGGCAACTGCACATTCATTCGACATAGTATCAGATGTAGATATGCAAGAAGTAGATAATGCGATAAACCAAGCATTAAAGGAAATTAAACAAAGATATGATTTTAAAAATACTATTACTGAAATAAAACTAGGTAAAGAGGATATTAAAATAATATCTGATGATGATTTTAAATTAAAATCAGTTGTAGAAGTTCTTGTAGCAAAATTAATTAAAAGAGGAATATCTGGAAAGGCATTAGACCTTGATAAAAAAGAAGAAGCAACATTAGGTTCTGCAAGACAAACCGCTAAAATTATAAAAGGAATTTCCACAGAAAAAGCTAAAAAAATAATTGCAGAAATTAAATCTAGTAAAATTAAAGTTCAAGCACAAATTATGGATAACCAACTAAGGATTAGTGGTAAGAATCTTGATGATTTACAAGAAGTAATGGCTTTAATAAAATCAAAGGATTTTGATATTGCATTACAATTTACTAATTTTAGATAGTTATATTTAAAAAGACTATCTTAAAGTGATTAAAAATTACTTTTAGATAGTCTTTTTTTGTCCATAAATTCTTACACTAATTGCAAACTATTATGAATATTGTAATAATTAAACTATTTTGTATGTTGTATAAGATAGTATAATAATGTTTAAAATGACATAGCATTATATTTTTTTTGCATAATACGTAAATGATTGCTAATTTTTATTATTTTTTTTAAATATTTTCATAAACCTATTGACGTTTTATGTATTATTTGCTACAATTTAATTATAAATAAGTCGAAAGATGTTCGAGGAGGAAATTAAATGAAATCAACAGGTATTGTAAGAAAAGTGGATGAACTTGGAAGAATTGTTATTCCTATAGAATTAAGAAGAACTTTAGATATAGATATCAAGGACGCTTTAGAAATCTATGTAGATGGTGATCAAATTATTCTTAAAAAATATGAACCAGCTTGTATTTTTTGTCAAAATGCAAGAGACGTTGTAAACTATAAAGGCAAAAACATTTGTAAAGATTGTCTTGCTGAATTAGGTTCAGGTAAATAATTTAGGATATTTTTTCCTAAACTATGTACAAGCCTACTAAACAAGAACATAAAAAAGATATCCTTCTAAAGGATATCTTTTTTATGTTCTTAACCTAAACTCGCTACTACACTTTGAGCAAGTTACAATAATTTTGCCCTTGCGTTTTGGCACTCTTAATTTCTGTCTACATTTGGGACAATAAGTTATCATATAATTTCTTTTTTCTTTAAATTGCTCTAATGGCTTATATTTTTTAATTTTAATCTTAAAATTTTTTATATTTTGTTTAAAACTTTGTCTAAAATTTTTAATTTTATAATGAAGATTTCTTTCTATATTTTCATAAACAAATTTTTCATTATTTCTTCCAGACATGTTAGTTGACCTACTTCTCCAAATTGAATAGATAATAAGTGCTGCTGCTAAAATCCAAGACCTAGTTACAAGCAAAAATATTCCTAGCAATAAGGTTACTTTTGAAAATCTATCCCAACCATAAAGTTCTTTAGAAGATTTAACAAACATTTATACTATTCCTCCTTATTATACTTTTAAATAGATAACGCTTCTAAATTGCCACTCTCATATAGTCTATCACTATAAAGCTTTAATCATTATTAATTTTCTGTAAAAGATACTTGATGACAATTAATTATTTTTTTCAATTTGATATTCCTAATATTTTGTCGAATGTTTTTGTCGTTTTTAGTTTTAAATTTGTTTAAATTAAACTTTTAATAATTCTATTGACTCTTTGTGTAATCCATGGTATTCTTAAATCAAGAAATAAGTCGAAACATATTGGTAATATACACACAAAAGGTAATTCTTATTTCGACATTAATTGCAAAACTTAAGTACCCCCATAATAAAAGGAAACTATTTATGTCCTATTAGTGAACTATTATCGTATTCATGGATGTAAATATTTTATGTAGATGTATTTGTAGCTGTTATAAATAAATTAGGTTTCCTTTCTTTATCCCCCCAAATATTAATAGATAGACTTTAAGTATAAAAAAAACTTGAGCATTCGCTCAAGTTTTTTTATTTTAAAATGTATTATTTCCAAAAATCACAAATTTCTTCACTTACATGAATATTGTTATTAATTTTTTGATAATTATTCCATTCTTTTGGAAATAGTCTTCTATACCTTTGATTAAGAAATCTATCATCTATTAAAAGTACAGTTCCTCTATCCTCTTCTGTTCTAATCACTCTTCCTGCTGCCTGTAGTACTTTATTCATACCTGGGTACATATAAGAATATTCATAACCACAATTGCTTTTATTATTAAAGTAATCTTTAATAATTTCCCGTTCAAAGCAAATCATAGGATGCCCTACCCCAATGATTATAACACCAATCAATGCGTCACCTTTTAAATCAATTCCTTCTGAGAAAATGCCACCTAAAACTCCAAACCCTAGAATATTATCTTTACCATCTCTATTAAAATTCTTAAGGAACTCTTCCCTAGCCTCTTCAGTCATTGCATTAACTTGAATACTAACTTTCACACTTGGATATATCTTAGAAAACCTATTAAAAACGACCTCCATATATTTATATGACGGAAAAAACACCATATAATTTCCCTTTTTAGCCTTTATAACAGAATATATATATTCTACTATTTTGGGGTAACTGTTTTCTCTCCTATTATATTTAGTAGAAATATCCTTAGCTATCATAACTTTAAGTTTATTTTTATCAAATGGGGAATTTAGAGTTAAATTGTAATCCTTGCTTTGTCCACCTAAAATTTCTTTAAAATATGATAGAGGAAGTAGTGTTGCAGAGAAATATATCACCGATCGCCCTCTTTTGGATGCTTCTCTTAAAAGCTTAGATGGATCTAGGCAAAATATTTTTAACACTACATCATCATCTGTACTTTCTACATAAGTTATATATTTATCATCGTATAGTTCAGCTATTCTTATAAAACTGAGTGAATTAAAATACAACTCTAAAAAGTTATCATATATTTCAGATTTTTCATTTTTAGTGAGCCATATTTCCAATATCTTAGTAAGCCTTGTAAGAAGATTATATACTTCTACGGGTTCAGATTCTTGTTTATAATACCCATCTTCATTGCACATTTTTTTCATATTTAACATAAAAGAATTTAACTTACTTAATATTTTATACATTTGATCATTTTTGCCTTTTATGTCTTTTTTCAATTGTAGAAGTAATTTTTTATGAATTTGGGATGAAAACATTTCTCTTGCCCTATCTACTAGGTTATGAGCTTCATCAACCAATATAGTATAATCCCCGTTGTTATCAGTAAAGAATCTCTTTAAGTAGACCCTAGGGTCAAATACATAATTATAATCGCATATAACACAATCAACCCATATTGTTAAATCTAATGAAAATTCAAAAGGACATACATTATGTTTATTCGAATACATCTCAATTATATCTCTACTAAACGTATTTTCATTCTTCAATATATCAAAAATAGCATCATTAACCCTATCAAAATGTCCTTTTGCAAATTTACATTGTTCTGGATTACATGCACTGCCCTTACTAAAACATACTTTATCCTTTGCAGTTATTGTAATGGTCTTAAACTCAAGGCCTCGCTCTTTCATTTTATCAAATGCATCCTCTGCAACTTGTCTTGTTATAGTTTTTGCAGTTAAGTAAAAAATTTTTGATGTATGCCCTTCTCCAATGGCCTTAATGCTTGGGAACAATGTAGATATAGTTTTACCTATTCCAGTGGGAGCTTGCACAAACATTTTTTTACCTTCTACTATTGTTTTGTATACAGAAACTGCTAGCTCCCTTTGTCCCTCCCTATAACTATCGAAAGGAAACTTTAAATCTTTTATAGTCGTGTCACGCTTCATATTCCACTCATTTGTAATATTCGCCCATATAAAATAATTAGAAATAATTTCATCAAAGAACTCTTTGAGTTTGTTAATTGAAAAAGCTTTAATGAATTGCTTAGTTTTCTCACTACTTATTTCATAATATGTTAATTGAACATTAATAAGAGTAAGATCATTTTGGATCCCATATATATATGCATAACACTTAGCTTGAGCCCAGTGAAGATTATTGTAATCTTCCTTTATAAATTCTATATCTTTAGTAACTGTTTTAATTTCATCTATAGTGACTTTACCATCTTTTATTAATACGCCATCAGCTCGTCCTTCAATTACAATAGTAATATCATTGTATATTGTTTTATGTTTTAAACTTACTTCTGATAAATATTCTTCTCCAAGAAGTACAGAATACTTTTCACTATTTTCTTTTTGAATCTTTTGATGTGCTTTGGTACCCTCTACAGCCCTGCTGCTTCCCATAAACCGCATATCTAAATCCCCAGCTCTTAATACAAACTCTACTAAGTTACGCACAGATATTTTTATGTCTCTACTTTTATCCACAGGTTATACCTTCTTTATTATTTTAACGACATTTCAGAAGGTAAATCTCACACTTCTATTAATGTGAGATTTACCTTCTGAAGTCGTTAATATTCACTTCCGCAAGAGATTCTCTCCCCAGGAAATGATTTAACTATTTTTCTGATCTTCTATTTTTTCTACTAATTCATTTAAATATGTCCAACGCTTCATTAAATATTCAGTCTCTACTTTAATAGTTTTTTGCTGCTGCACTAGTTCTTCCAAATATTCAAAGTCACTACTACCAGCGTTAATTTTTTTATTAACATCTACAAGTTCTGATTCCTTCTGCTCAATTGCACCGTCTATTTCATCAAATTCTTTTTTTTCTTTAAACGTAAACTTCAAAGGCTTATCATTTTTAATGTCTTGATTATCATCCAATGCAACTTCTTTATTATCAAGCTCTTTTTTCTCTTCTTTATTCACCTCATCATTACCTTCTAGCACCTCGGGATTTTTTTGTATATATTCTTGATAATCAGTATAATTTCCAACAAATTGTACTATTTTTGCATTGCCCTCAAAACTGAATATTTTATCAGATACTCTATCTAAAAAGTATCTATCATGTGATACAGTTATAACAACACCATTAAATCCATCTAAATAATCTTCGAGTACTGCTAGTGTTTGAATATCAAAGTCATTAGTCGGCTCGTCTAAAAATAATACATTTGGAGCTTCCATAAGAATTCTTAATAAATACAACCTTCGTTTTTCTCCACCTGATAAACTAGAAATAAAGGAATGTTTCGTATTTTTATCAAATAAAAATCTCTCAAGCATTTGCGATGCTGTAATCTTTTCTCCACTACCTGTAGATATGTATTCTGCCCCTTCTCTTATGTATTCAATTGCCCTAAGTTTTTCATTCATCTCACCATTTTCTTGATGGAAAAATCCAATTTTTACTGTTTCGCCCCATTCAACGAGCCCTGCATCTTGTTTTAGTACTCCACTTAAAATATTCATTAGAGTAGATTTTCCCATTCCATTAGGACCTATAATTCCAACCTTATCTCTCCTTGTGAATATATGACTAAAATCTTCAATTAATTTTTTTTCACCAAATGCTTTATATATATGTTCAACATTCATAATCTTTTTACCAAGTCTTGTAGATGCCGAAGATAGTTCTAAGTTGTCACTTGAAGTATCTACTTTTCCATCTTTGAGTTCATCAAAACGGTCAATTCTAGCTTTTTGCTTTGTGCTTCTAGCTTTTGCTCCACGTCTTATCCACGCTAGTTCCTTTTTAAACAAACTCTGCCTTTTTCTCTCTAGTGTATCCACTAAAGCCATTCTCTCAACTTTCTTTTCCAAATATACAGAATAATTACCATCGTAACTATATAAATTACCCTTGTCTAGTTCAAGAATTTTATTTGTTATTCTATCTAAAAAATACCTATCATGGGTAATCATAAGTAGAGCACCTTTTCTTTTGTTCAAAAACTTCTCTAACCAATCAATTATTTTATTATCCATATGATTTGTAGGCTCATCTAAGATCAATAGATCTGATGGAGTAATAAGCGCACTACATAAAGCTACTCTCTTTCTTTGCCCACCTGAAAGTTCACCTATACGCTGCTTAAAATCAGTTATCCCAAGCTTCGTTAAAATAATTTTAGCATCATCTTGCACTTGCCATCCATTACATGCATCCATTTTATCATTTAGATTCATTAATGCATTTAGAGTAGATTCACTTTCTGGATTCTCTTGTAATTTTTCTAAAACTACCTCATATTCCCTTATGACTTTCATAACATCAGTATCACTCTTGAAAATCTGCTCAAGTACTGTAGCTTCTGAATCAAACTCAGGATTTTGAGATAAATACTCTATATTTACCCTATTGCCCTTTATAATTCTGCCCCCATCGGGAACTTCATAACCAGCTATTATTTTTAAAAAAGTTGATTTTCCAGTACCATTAACACCTATTAATCCCATTTTATCTCCATCACTTATACCTAGTGATACTTTATCAATGAGTATTCTCTCACTATAACTTTTACTCACTTCTTCTATTGTTAACAAATTCATATATGTACCATCCTTTTCATGGCATAACACCATGCTTTAATTATAACTAAATAAATAGCTAAGGTATAGTGGAAATTTTTTTAAAAAGTATTCCTCTATCCAAAGATATATATTATTTATGTATTCTTAATCCCTTATCAATAAAAAAGTCGCCTTTCGGCGACACCTTAAACATAATCTTAAATAAAATTTATTTTTTACGTGTAACTAAAAGAGGATTGTTTATTTTCTTTTGTTTAGCCAAACTAATTTGATATTCTATCAACTTGTTTTGAGAATCAATTATCTTATACTTATAAGACTGAAGCTTAAATTTCATTTCTTTATTTTCTGTTTTAACTCTTCTATTTTCTTCACTAGAAATTTTGTTGATCTCTTTCATACCTTCTAATTGCTGTTGCATATCTATATTTTCCTGCTCTAAGGTTTTTACATATTCAGTCTTTTCTATATTTTTACATTTATTAAGTAATTCCTGATTGTAATCTTCCATATGGCTTAACTGTTTTTTTAAATCTTCTAACTTTCCTGTCAATTCTTTATCATGATTATTTAATTCTTCACCCTTAGTTGATAATTCCTTGCAAAGTGACTTACTTTTAAACATATCATCACCTAAATTTAAAGCCGTTAAAATTGCTGCAGAAGAGGTACTAAGTTTTTCATTGTTTCCCATTATATTCTTTATTTTTTTATCAACATAACTGGCTACCATATGTAAATATTCTTCTCTTTCATCACCTTTTAAATTATATTCAATGCCATTTATTTTTATTGTTACAACGTTCATCTAAAACACCCTCTTAGACAGATTAGTTAATCCCATTGTACCACAATATAACTTTTAATAAAACCAATATTTTGAAATTAATCATACAAATCAAACAATTAATAACTTGGTATACTTAATAATAAATATACATTACATAATTAAAACCCCCTAACTTTAAGGGAGTTTTAATTATTTGCTATTATCTAAGCTCTGCACCAACTTTATTTTCTAAAGTTCTTAGTATTTTCTCGTGTACCTTGTTTACCTCATCGTCAGTTAATGTCTTATCTGCCCTTCTGTAGACTATAGCATAGGCTATACTTTTCTTACCCTCTGCTATCTGCTTACCCTTATATACATCAAATAACTTAACGCTTTCTAAAATATTGCCACCTTGCTTTATAATTACATCCTCAATGTCTTGAACTAAAACTTCCTCATCAACTAAAAGAGCAATATCTCTTGTAACAGCCGGAAATTTTGGAAGTGATTTATACTTATTATTTAAATCTGTATTTTTATATAATACATCCAAGTTTAATTCTGCGACAAAACATCTTGGTAACACATCATAGTTCTCTGAAACACTAGGATGAATTTCTCCAACTACGCCTACAAATTCTCTCTTCACATATAAATTTGATGTTTTTCCTGGATGATAAGTATGATTTTCACTTTCCCTTTTATATGACGCATTTTTTATTCCCAAATTATCCAATACATTTTCAACGACACCCTTCAAATCCAAATAATCAACATTTCCATACATTCCTATTGTTAATATATTTCTTTCCTCTGGAAGCTTATCTAAATCAGCGTCAGGTATATAAACCTTACCTATCTCAAACAACCTAACTTCTTCATTATTTCTTGAATAATTTCTTGATAAAGAGTCCATCATAGATGCTATAGTTGTAGTTCTCATTATGCTATAATCTTCACCTAGTGGATTTTTTATAGTAACCACTTTCCTTAATTCACTCTCTTCTGGTACTAAAAGCTTATCAAATATTTTAGGACTTACGAAAGAATAACTTATTGATTGATTAAGAGAACTTGCAGTTAAAGAAAGAACTACTCTATCTTCTAACTTTTGCTTCTCACTTTTCCCACTTTTTGAAGTTTCGCAATTAGGTAATGTAGATGGTATATTATCGTAACCATATATTCTAGCTATTTCTTCTGCAATATCTTCTCTAATATTAATATCAGATCTATGGGTAGGCGACTGCACAATTAGAAAATTACCTATTATTTCAGTAGTAAGTTCTAATCTATCGAGATATGATTTCATATCATACTTAGATATATTTGTTCCAAGGAAAGTATTAATCCAATTTATATCCACTTCTAAAGTATGAGATTTAATTATTTTTGGATATACATCTATGCACCCCTGCATTATTTCACCAGCACCTAATTCTTCTACTAAATGACACGCCCTATTAATTGCCATTTCAGCCATATTAGGATCTAAATCTTTTTCAAATTTTGAAGATGCATCAGTTCTTAACAATAATTTTTTCGATGCAAGTCTTATATTAACTCCATCAAAATTTGCGCCTTCAAATATTACGTTTGTGGTGTCTTCTTTAATTTCTGAATTAAGACCTCCCATTATACCTGCAAGTCCTATAGTTCTATCTCCATCTTTTATGGTTAATATACTGTCATCTAACTCTCTTTCTTTTTCATCTAATGTTGTAAATTTTTCACCATTACTCGCTCTTTCAATAACTATGTTATTAGTAGTAATTTGCCTAGCGTCAAATGCATGCATAGGTTGACCAAGCTCAACCATAACAAAGTTTGTAATATCTACTATGTTATTAACAGGTCTGATTTCGGCTTCTATAAGTCTTTCTTGCATCCACTGTGGTGATGGCTCAATTTTTACATTTTTTATACCCTTTAACATATATCTTTTGCATAATTCATCCTTAACATCTACCTTATAGATATCCTCTACATTCTCCCCTGCAGTAGCTTTGTAATCAAGAGCTGGCTTTCTATATTCTATGCCTAATGTTGCTGCCGTCTCTCTAGCTATTCCTATAATACTAAGACAATCTGCTCTATTAGAAGTTATCTCAAAATCTATTAGAGCGCTTTGAAGATTTAATACTTCTTTTATGTCTTTACCAAGTGGTGTATCCTTTGGTAGTATCATTAAACCCTCAACTGGTTCATCCACAGCTATTCCAAGTTCTTCCTCAGAGCAGAACATACCATTCGATAATATACCACGAAGTTTTCCTTTCTTTATTTTCGCTCCTCCATGTAGCGTTGATTGATGAAGTGCTACCGGTACAATATCATTTTCTTTCATATTAGTAGCTGCTGTAACAATTTGTGTTGGTGCACTAAGTCCTATATCTACCTGACATACAACTAATTTATCAGCATCTGGATGACTCACAATTTCTATTATTTTTCCTGTAACAACATTTTGAATTTCAGCACCCGAAATAATAACTTCCTCAACTTTTGAACCAGACAAAGTTAATTTGTCGCCGAGCTCCTGTGGTGAAATATTTATATCGACATAATCTTTAAGCCATTTAACTGGAACTTTCATAATATATCCTCCTAGCATCTGTGTTAGTACAAAACAAGTATTAATTGTTTCGCCCCTTGTAACTATATAATTACCAAATAATTATTAATTTAGAATTGTTTTAGAAATTTCATATCACTTTCATAAAGTGCGCGAATATCGTCTATTCCGTAATTAAGCATTGTAATTCTATCAAGCCCAAATCCAAAAGCAAAACCACTATAAACTTCTGGGTCAATTCCACAATTTCTTAAAACATCTGGATGAACCATTCCACAACCTAAAAGTTCTATCCAACCGCTTCCACTACAAACCTTGCATCCTTTACCCTTGCACACAAAACAAGTAGCATCCATTTCAGCTGAAGGCTCTGTAAACGGAAAGTGATGTGGTCTAAACTTTGTTTCCATCTTATCTCCAAACATCTTTTGCGTAAATAATTCTAGCGTTCCCTTTAGATCCGCAAATGTAATTCCTTTATCTACTACTAATCCTTCAATTTGATAAAAAATCGGTGAATGAGTAGCATCTGCTGCATCTGACCTGTAAACTTTACCTGGTGAAATCATTTTTATAGGTGGTTTCTGCAATTCCATAGTTCTTATTTGTACTGGTGATGTTTGAGTTCTTAAAACCACACTATCATTTATATAAAAAGTATCTTGTTCACCTCTTGCAGGATGGTTTTTAGGTATATTTAATGCTTCAAAATTATAGTAATCTGTTTCTACCTCAGGACCCTCTTCTATTACAAATCCCATAGATAAAAATATGTCATTAATTTTTTCAAGTGTTAGCTCAAGTGGATGTCTTTTACCTATTGTTTGTTTTTTTCCTGGCATAGATATATCTATAACTTCACTTTTTAGCTTTAATTCGTTTTCTGTTCTCTTTAATTTGTCTGAGGCTTTAGTTATAATTGATTCAATATCCTCGCGAACTTGATTTGCTAGTTTCCCAATGACTGGTCTTTCTTCATTTGATAGCTTACCCATACCCCTTAATATTTGCGTAAGTTCACCCTTTTTCCCTAAATACTTAACTCTAACATTTTCTAATTCTGTTTTAATATCTGCTCCTTTTAATTCTTCTAAAACTGCAGCTTTTATCATTTCCAACTTTTCTTTCATAATGAAAACTCCCTTCATATTTATGTAATATATTATATTTTTTTATAAAACAAAAAAAACCATCCCCAATAAAGGGACGGAATATCCGCGTTACCACCCTAATTGACTAATAAATAGTCCTCTTAGATAAATTTATCGGTTCTACCCGCTAGCAGTTACTTTATTTCACTGTTAGAACTCCAGAGTGAACTTCAATATAAAAATTATTTTCGAAGCTCTCAATCTAAGGCTTCTTATCCCTGTAAACATTTTTATATTTACTATCTCTATCACAGTTTATTATTCTTCACTAATTTATGAAAGTATACAAAACATTATAACCATAACTACATAAAATTTCAACTATGAATTTATAACTATATAATATTTTTTTGTCTTACAACTTCATACATCATAATCGATGATGCTACTGCTGCATTTAATGATTCTGCACCACCAGGCATAGGAATTTTAATTTTCAAATCACATATCTCATAAACTTCATCACTAATTCCATTTCCTTCATTTCCAACTGATATGATAATTTTACCTTTTAAATCTATGTCATAAAAATTTTTATCAGTAGCGAGTGAACTAGTTACTAGTTTAAATCCATTCTTTTTAAGTTTTTTAACTAGTGATAAATCATTATCATAAATAATAGGTATTTTAAAAATAGAACCCATTGTAGCCCTTAATGTTTTCTCATTATAAATATCCACAGTTCCCTTAGTAAGTATAACTCCAAGGGCCCCTGCAGCATGGGCAGTTCTAATTATAGTTCCCATATTTCCTGGATCTTGAATCCTATCCGCTAACATATAAAATCCATTGTCATATTTGATTTCTACAGGTTTATTTCTAACCGATGCAATAATCCCTTGTGGATTATCTGTATCGCAAATATTTTTAAATAAACTATCACTAACACCATAAACTTTAGTATTTACCTGTAGCTTATTTTTCATACTGGAGTTCTCAAATTTAGCCTCGCCTCTAGCACTTATAAATATATGTACCACTTCAAATTCTGAATCCAAAGCTTCTTCTACAAATCTAAAACCCTCGACTAAAAACATATTGCTACTTACCCTATATCTTTTTTCCTTTAATTTTCTAATATCTTTAATCAACAAATTATCCTTACTCTGAATATATTCCAAACGAAGTACTCCTTATTTAACTAAATTTTCTAAAGCATTTAATTCTTCAATGCTACCTATAGCCACAATAATATCTCCGGGTTCAATAATATTATTGGCCGATAGAGAAACATCAACATCATTATTTCTTTTTATAGCCATTACATTTATTCCATATTTAGCTCTTATATTTAATTCTCTAAGTGTCTTGTTATGCCATTCTATCGGACTCACAACTTCAGCAATACTATAATCAGGCGATAATTCTATATAATCTAATATATTTGATGACACTAAATTATGAGCAACACGTTCACCCATATCTCGCTCTGGGAAAACAACTCTATCTGCACCTATCTTATACAAGACTTTAGCATGTAATGCATTTGTTGCCTTTGTAATTACATATTTCACTCCCAATTCTTTAGCTAATACTGTTGCTAAAATACTAGATTGAATATTATCACCTATACCAATAACTGCACAATCAAAATTACGAATGCCAAGTGCTCTCAAACTATTTTCATCATTTGCATCAACTTGAACCGAATGAGTAACTGAATCTGAAATGCTTTGAACTACCTCCTCATCAGAATCAACTGCTAAAACATCGTTTCCCAAAGCATATAATGTTTCAGCAACTGATGTTCCAAATCTTCCAAGTCCTATAACAATAAACTGTTTTTTATTCATTACTTCCACCCCTATCCAATTAAAATTTTACCTTCCGGATATTTTATAGTTCCAGATTTACCGCTTCTTCTTTTAGCTAATGCGAGCATTATAGTAAGCGGTCCCACTCTTCCAGCATACATGGTAAGCGTTATTATTATCTTCCCGACTATTGTTAGTTTTGTAGTTAATCCCAAGGTTAATCCAACTGTAGCAAATGCCGAAGTGGCCTCATATAAAAAATATTCAAAAGGAATATTGGATGGCTCCGTAATTGATAATACCATTGTAACTGCTATTACAATTCCCAGGCCAAGAACAGTTATTACTAAGGATTTGTACACAACTTCTTTATTTATACGTCTCTTAAATATTTCAGTATCTTCACGTCCACGAACTACAGATACCACCGTCATAAAAAGCACAATTGCAGTAGTCGTCTTTATTCCACCAGCCGTTGAACCAGGAGACCCACCGATAAACATTAAAATTATCGTTAGAAAATTTCCTGCGCTAGTCATCTTATCTAATGGAATAGAATTAAACCCAGCTGTTCTAGGTGATACTGATGCAAATATTGAAGATAAAATTTTCCCCTTCACAGACATTCCTTTCATAGTGCTCGGATTATTCATTTCAAAAATGAACATGAGAATTGCACCTAAGACGATTAGTACTATTGTTGAATAAATAACTACTTTAGAATGCAGTGATAACCTTTTGTTTCCCTTAGAATTATAAATTTCTACCCAAACATAAAAACCTAATCCCCCTACTGCAATTAATGCTGAAATTGTAAGTATTACTACAGAATTATTAGCATAAGCAGTAACACTTTTAAAATTTCCCATCAAATCAAACCCAGCATTGCAAAATGCAGAAACCGCATGAAATACACTATAATAAATCCCTTTTGCAATTCCAAATTCAGGAATAAATTGTGTTGCAAATAATACTGCCCCTACTCCTTCAACTGAGAATGTAAATATCAATACATATTTGATCATTTTTACTAACCCCTGCAATGAATTTACATTCATTGCTTCCTGCATTACTAGCCTTTCCTTTAATGTTATTCTTCTTCCAAAAAAGAAAAAAACTAAAGTTGCAACCGACATAAATCCAAGCCCGCCCGTTTCTATTAAGAGCATTATTACAGTTTTTCCAAAATAAGTCCAATATGTTCCCGTATCTAGAGTTACAAGACCTGTAACACACACAGCAGATGTAGAAGTAAATATACAATCTATAAACGGTGTAATTTCACCACTTTGAGACGATATTGGTAAGCTAAGTAGTATTGCACCTACAAGTATTACTATAGCAAAACCTAATGCAAGTATCTGAACTGGAGTATATTTCTTTTTCTTATTAAGAGCTTTTAAATCTAATTCCAAATTAGCCACCTCTACACCTTTAATTATTCAAAAATAGTATTTTTTATAATTACATTTCATTAATTATAGCACTTAACATATTTTTGTCAAAATACAATAAAAAATGCAGCCATAAGGCTACATTTTCAGATAAATAATTTTAAAGTTTTAATTGTTTTTTTGCAACTTCTACTAATTCAGCAAAAGCTTTTGGATCATTTATAGCAATTTCAGAAAGCATTTTTCTGTTAATATCTATGCCTGCAAGTTTCATACCATTCATAAATCTTGAATATGAAAGATCGCTTAATCTTGTAGCAGCATTTATTCTAGCTATCCAAAGTGTTCTAAAATCTCTTTTCTTTCTCTTTCTACCTATATATCCGTTTCTTAAACCTCTCATTACTGCTTCATTTGCTGTTTTAAATAACTTACTTCTTCCACCGTAGTAGCCTTTAGCGAGTTTTAATACTTTCTTATGGTTTTTACGAGAGTTAACTGCTCGTTTAATTCTTGCCATTTAATATACCTCCTAATCACCATTTTTTATAAGTATGGTAATAATTTTCTCATGTTTTTTATTTGAGTTGTTGAAACATATGCTGTTTTTCTAAGATTTCTTTTTCTTTTAGGACTCTTTTTTGTTAATATATGACTTGTAAAAGCCTTTGCTCTTTTTAATTTTCCTGACCCTGTCTTCTTAAATCTTTTTGCTGCGCCTCTATGTGTTTTCATTTTAGGCATGTAAAATTCCTCCTCTCGGTTATGCTTTTTTGGGAGCTAAAATCATTATCATATTTCTTCCCTCTTGTCTCGCTGGTTTTTCAACAATATAAACATCACCGATTTTTTCTACAAAAGATCTTAATATCTTATGCCCCGCTTTTGAATTTTCAATTTCTCTTCCTCTAAATCTTACAGTTATCTTTACTTTGTCTTCATCTAATAAGAACTTTTTAGCATTGCTAGCCTTAATAGAAATATCATGGTCTTGTATTGTTGCACTCAATCGTATTTCTTTAAGAGTTACAACCTTTTGTTTCTTTTTAGCTTCTTTTTCTTTCTTTTGTTTTTCATATTCAAATTTACCAATATCCATTATTCTGCATACTGGTGGTTTTGCAGTTGGTGATATCATAACAAGGTCTAAGTCACTATCTTCTGCAAGCTTTATTGCATCTTTAGTGTCCAAAATACCAAGTGCAGAACCATCTGCTGCAATAACTCTTATTTCTTTATCTCTTATTTCTTCATTCATCATAAAATTTTTGTTTTTACTAATAATTTTCACCTCCTAGGTGTACTTGCTTAAATTTTTTATATTATTCAATAATAAAAAGGACGGCATAAATGCCGTCCTTAATAGTAACAATTTAAATTACTAATCAACCTAACTAGCTATGCTGTAAGGTGAGAGACGGCTGTCTCTTCTTGTTAAAATAATTCTATTATATAAAATATTATTTCAAAATATTTATTTATATTTCATTCACAACAATTTATACTATACTATAATATTGTTTAATTGTCAACTATAATTTATCCATTATTTAATTGTTTATACTGATATGGTTTAATTGTTTCACACATATACAACCTTTTTTGCTATAATATCATAATTACCTCATACTAACACTCCATTTTTAATCTTCTCACATTCAATACACGTATCACAATAATAAACTTTATCTGTAAAAACCTTGCTTATCGTTTCAATTAACTCCTTATTTTTACAATGCTGGACGCAGTGTATAATCACTTTCTTAGGAGCACTAGATATCATAGTGCTAATTATAAGTTCTTCTTGGTTTTCTATTGAATCAAATTTAACATCCGGTAACTCATCCATCATACTTTCCACTAAATCATTGCCTTCTTTATCTCTTAAATAATAATTGCCATCTTTTTCAATTAGAATATTAACTTCATCTACCTTACTCTCCTGAATATCAACGAAGTATTTAAGAAGTTTTATAAACTCATTATATTCTTTTTCTACCATATATTCTTCTACAATTTTATCAACTATACTCTCTAGGTCCGCATTTAGTTCTTTTGACCTGAATGTTAAAAATCCACTTATATTAATTTCATTATTTTCTTCTATACATTTTGTTATTTTATCAATGATAACATTTTTTCTATTTATACAATATACCATATTAGGACCAGATATTTCCCCCTCATTAAACAATGCTTTTTGTATCCTAGGTTTAACTTGTTTTATTTCATCATATTGTAGAAAAAAATATGTTTCAGTAAGGAAATCATTTATTCCTTTTTTACAAAACTCGGTTGTTACTATTTTATATAACATATTTGCAACATTCAAATTAAATGCTTTGATGTTACTATAACTTATATTGTCATCACTACAAAAGAACTTAATAAAATGCATATCTTCTACTATGCTTTCAGATACACCTAAAATTGTTTTTTTATACTCAAAACATTTTTTTATCACATTTATCTCGTCAATAATGTATTCCATACTCCTATTATATACAACGGTTAATAAAAGCATTTCGCACACTCCCTTCTTATTACGGTAGTATGTGTGTAATATTAATGTATATGCAAAATAAATTAAACAATTATCGACATATTGCAATTCATAATAACTTTGTGTTATAAAATAAATATAATAAAATATATATTAAATAGGAGTTCATAATGAAAAACGTTATCGTAGATTTTAGAATTCATAATGATGAAAAAAAATGTTTAATTTCTAAAGGGTATAACTTGCTTATTTGCCCTCCGAGTAATCTTTTATATGATGCTGTATGTGGTCACCCCGATATGCTTTTGCACATTTGCGGAAATACTATTGTAGTACATAAAGATATGAATAGTGACTTTATACAGAGCCTAGTTTTACAAAATTACAAAGTTTATAAATCAAAATCAGCTTTACAAACAAAATATCCTTATAATATATGTCTAAATTCGTTAAGCATACGCAATCTTTTCGTTCACTCCATTAATTTTACTGATGAGAATCTTTTATTGGTTACAAAAGATAAAAAATTAATAAATGTAAAGCAAGGTTATACAAAATGTTCTACTTGCATTGTAAATGATCATGCAATTATAACTAGTGATGTTACTATTGCCAAAGCTCTAAACCTTGAAAAGATAGATGTATTATTAATTCCTCCCGGTGATATTCTTCTTCCAGGGCTTAATTACGGTTTTATCGGTGGCGCAACCGGTCTTATCGAAGATAATGTTTTAGCTTTTTATGGTCACTTAGATTATTATTTATACGGAAAAGAGGTATTGGCTTTTTTAAATAAACACAAGGTAGAACCTGTGTTTTTAAGAGATGGCAAGCTCGTTGATCGTGGTAGTATTTTTAGGATTTAATAAAAAATAAAAGTGCATCCGTAAGAACTTTCTCCTGCACCGCTCCAAATAAGAGCTTAAAACGTGAAATCCCATTAAATAATTCTAATGATTAAGAGCATCATTACCGATTACAAATTTCCCAAATCTTTTAAATGGGTATGTAATAAACTGTGCTTTCCCTTTTATATCCTTCCCATCTATATATGGATTTTCCCATTTTCTAGCATCCAATGAACTCGCTCTATTATCACCGAAAAACAAATATTTATTTTCTGGAACTTTAAATTTTATATCTAAATCTTCCTTATTTACTACATATGGCTGAGCGATTTCACTTCCATTTATAAATACACGCCCTTTATCTTTTACAACAACTTCGTCTCCAGGAAGCCCTATTAATCTCTTTATCATTACCTCTTTTAGTTCATCAGATTTGAAAACTATTATATCTCCACTTTTCAATTTCGCTTTATTATAAACTTTTGTAACAAGAATTCTATCTCCTACCTTTATAGTTGGATACATTGATCCCGATGGAACCTTAACTTGAAAAAATAGTAGGTTATTTATTAAAACAACCAAAATTATTACTGAAAGTATTGGTAATAGCCAGTCTTTGATAATATTTTTTAAACTCTTCATTAATTTAACCCCCTTGTAAATATTAGTTTGTAATAATTGGAGTGAAAACAGTCATATATATGTATAACAAAATCCATAATTGAATCGCTAATTTAAAAATCTTTTCAGGAATCCAAGAAAGACGAGATAAATAACAAAAGCTGCCTTGATATGAATTATAACAAAGTTTATGATATATTCTTTCTTTTGTTCCCTCCGGTGGATCAATTTGTACATTTATCGATTTAAACATTTTTTTAAAAATCTCATCCTCTTTTATCATATAATTCATCCCCTTCTATCATGTTATATTCTTTTTTAAAACTGATTTTCGCTCTTTGTAATATGCCATCAATAGATTTTGGAGTTTTGCATAAGTATTTTGAAATATCTTTTACACTATAGTCATCTATATATTTGAGAATAAGAACATATTTATAAATAGGCTTTAATTTATTTAAGGTTTCTAAAATCACCTTTCTAGTTTCCAAATTGATAACCATAAATTCAACATCTTGGTTATCTACTAGATAATTCAGTTCTTCTGCATAATTAGGCCCCTCCTTCCTAATATTATCTCTATAATAATTCATTATTTTATTTTTTGCTATTCCACAAAGCCAAGTTTTATATGAACTTGTAGCTTTGTAGTTTATAAGTCCTTTCATAGCACTGATAAATATCTCTTGAACTATGTCTTCAGTAGCTTCCTTGTTTGCTGCTAATCTTAAAAACACAAAAGAATAAACATAATTAAAATTTTTTTCATATATTTCCTTAAAATTTTCTTTATTCATTTTAAAAATATTTTTTATCATTTTTTCCACCTAACTACTTTTAATGCTAAAGTATATTTTCTATAACTATTCTTAATTTACCATATTTTCAAGTCCTTTCATATCTTTAGTAACATAAAAAGAGGAAATCCCCCGAAAAAGATTAATAATATAATAAAAAATCTACAATACTTTCACATTCTATTTTTATAAAATAAAAAAAGTAGCCTATCTACTGAAATATCAGTATCTAGACTACTTTTTAATATTTTGGAGGCGCCACCCGGATTTGAACCGGGGAATAAAGGTTTTGCAGACCTTGACCTTACCGCTTGGCTATAGCGCCATATTATGAAACTTTGAAATAATTGGAGCGGAAGACGAGATTCGAACTCGCGACGTCCACCTTGGCAAGGTGGCACTCTACCACTGAGCTACTTCCGCAACACTGGTGGCTAAACCCGGAATCGAACCAGGGACACGAGGATTTTCAGTCCTCTGCTCTACCGACTGAGCTATTTAGCCATAATGCTTTTTAAAATTTATTAAATTTTAATGGCGACTCAAAAGGGACTCGGACCCTCGACCTCCGCCGTGACAGGGCGGCACTCTAACCAACTGAGCTATTGAGCCATATGTGGTGGGAACAATAGGGTTCGAACCTATGACCCTCTGCTTGTAAGGCAGATGCTCTCCCAGCTGAGCTATGCTCCCACATGTATTAATGCAACTACTATAGTCTACATCATTTCATAAAACTTGTCAACAACTTTATGTGTTAATTGTTTTATATACTTGACTACTTACTACTTTGTCGATCATTACTTTACTATATTATAAAATTTCCTTGGAACTGTCAACCCCAAATATAGTCTATATCTATGATTATATCAATTAAAATCGTAGATAATTGAATTTTCTCCATTTATCTACGATTTTCAATATATTTTCCTATATCACCATTTAAAAACATAATTATTATTTAAGACTTAGCCTCTTTAAGTAATTTCCCAATATCCTCATGATTAAACTCATAATTTTTGTTACAAAAATGACATTTAAGTTCTTCTGTTTTATCATCGTTATATATTTCTTCTAAATCCTTTTTGCCTATACTTATTAATGCCCTCTCAACTCTTTCTCTAGAACAATCACATTTATACATTGGTTTAACCTCTTCATGTATTTTTAATTCCATATCTTCAAAAATAAATTCCAAAATTTCGCAAATGCTCATGCCTTTTGCTATAAAATCGGTTATAGATGGGATTTCTTCAAGTCTATATGTTATCATATCAGCCAAAAATTCATCGGCATCAGGCATCATTTGAATTATAAACCCTCCTGCAGCTTTAATACTCATATCTGTGTCAACTAAAACACCTAATCCAACAGCAGATGGCGTTTGCTCTGAAACAGTAAAGTAATATGCTAAATCATCTCCAATTTCGCCTGTGCGTATTGGTACTTGACCTATGTATGGTTCCTTTAGCCCCATGTCTCTTATAACCCTTAAATAACCATCTTTCCCAACTGCGCCACCTACATCAAGTTTTCCTAGAGTATTTGCAGGTAAATCCACATTAGGATTTCCTATGTACCCTTTTACACTTGAATCAGCATGAGCTGTTACGATTACTCCCTTCGCTTCTCCCCCTCCATCAATTTGGAGTGTTAGACTATCTTTCTCAGACTTTAGAAGTGTGCCCATAAGTGTACCCGCTGTTAGCATTCTACCAAACGCCGCGGCTGCTGTAGGAGCACATTGATGCATAGTCACTCCCTCATTTACTAATTCCGTAGTTATTGCTGCAACTATTCTAACTTGACCTTCCTTTGCAGTAGCTCTAACTAATTTATCCATATACTAGCCTCCCATAAAATCATTTTTTTAGTACATAACATATTCTTTCTGTTTTATCATTTACTACTTTATCTTCATAACTATCCATTTTCTTAATTATTTTAAACCCAATTTCTTTTATAAGGCTTTCCACATATTCTTCTTTATAAGCCCTCTCTAAGTGCATCTCATCAAACCGCCTATATACTTGTCCTTCTTTAACAAAAAAGGTTAAATTCATTTCCACTATATCATTTTCTAAATAATTTTCCCAAATATATACTACATCATCACTATCGTAATTATAAATATTATTGCCGAGCACCGTAGTCAGCTTATAATAAGAGTTAAGATCAAAAATAAATAACCCATCATTTTGTAATAAATTATAAACTCCTAATAAATATTTTTTAAAATTTTCTTCTTCTAATATATAATTGCTAGAATCTAAACAACAAGTTATAAGATTAAACTTATTATTTAAATTAAGTAAACAAATATTTTGACATACAAATTTTGCTTTTATAAGTTCTTCCCTCATTTTTTTCTCTGCTTGGCTTAACATATCACTAGATAAATCGACTGCCCATATGTTTTTAAATGAATTTGCAATTTCTATAGTAAGATTTCCTGTACCACAAGCTAAATCTAAATAACTCTCCATATTTAGGTCATATTCTTTGCAAATACATAATATGTTAGCTGCCCATTTTTTATAATCAATATCAGCATTGATTAATTCATCATATATGCGAGCAAACTCTTTATAACAGTCCATATTAACATTTCCCCTTTTCCAAAACTTCTTCTTTAAAACTATATTGGTATATAATATACTACCCTATACACCAAATATTGTCCAAAGTATTTTATTAAATACCCTTAAAAATCTTTGTTTTTAGGTAAATTTATACTCTTTTTTCTTTTTGTCATTAATCCTCCAATTCTACCTGTTTCTTCTGCTGTTAATCCACTCCAACCACATTCATGTATTTTACTAGTTAACCCTAATTCTTCTGCTATTTCATATTTTAACGTCTCTCTAAGCATTTCATTCTTAGTTAACTCTTTATTTGTTTTTAATTTAGCTTTTATAACTTTTTTTAAAGGTGTTTTTCCCATAATGTACCTCCCAATTGTAATTGTAATATATTATATTTTTTACAATTTAGAGGTTTTTTATTCATAACAGCTAAAAAAGTAAATATTATTTCTTTAAAAATATCTATTTTTATTTGTTAAAATGGGTGATTTTCATCTTTTTTAAAAAAAGTATATATATTTTCACATATGGGCTATATAATATAATAAAGAAAAATATTTTAGTGAGTATTCGTATCTTCTTCAAATTTATTATGAATTAACAAAACAAAATTATTTTTAAAACGAAATGTTTCACTAAAAGCGATCTAAATTAATAGTTATATAGTAGTAAATATAAAATAGTTATATGGTTAATAATTATTATTTTCCATATAACTATGAGGAGGTAATCTTATGAGTATTTTTAAAGGTTCTGGCGTTGCACTAATCACTCCATTTAATGAAAGAGGAGTTGATTTTAAGAAACTTGAAGAATTAATAGAATGGCACATTACCAGCAAGACAGATGCTATTGTAGTATGTGGTACTACTGGTGAAGCTTCTACAATGACTGAACAAGAAAAAAAAGAAACTATAAAATTTGTAGTTGATTTAGTTAATAAGAGGATTCCAGTAATTGCAGGTACGGGTAGTAACAGCACTGCCGATGCAATAAGTATGAGTAGATGGGCAGAGAAAATAGGAGTAGATGGATTACTTGTAATTACACCTTACTACAATAAAACTACTCAAAAGGGTTTAATTGAACATTTCAAAGCAATTGCGAATAGTGTAACTTCACCAATCGTTATCTATAATGTTCCTTCAAGAACAGGCATGAATATTAATCCAACCACACTTTTAGAATTATGCGTGATACCAAATATTGTAGCAATTAAAGAAGCAAGTGGTAATATAAGTCAGATAGCTCAAATTAAAGCACTATGCAGGGATAACTTAGATGTATATTCAGGTAACGATGACCAAGTTATACCTATACTTTCCTTAGGCGCTATGGGAGTTATATCTGTTCTCGCAAATATAATTCCTACAGACATGCATAATATGTGCGAGTTATATTTTAATGGTGAACATGAAAAAGCTTTAGAAATTCAACTTGGGTACCTTCCTCTTAACAACGCAGTATTTATAGAAACTAATCCTATCCCTGTGAAAACGGCTATGAATCTTATGGGAATGGGTGTTGGGTCTTTAAGACTACCTTTATGTGAAATGTACGAAAATAATTTAGAATTTTTAAAAAAAGAATTAAAATCATATAATATCCCTTTAAAGGAGGAAAACTAATGATAAAAATGCTTCTAAACGGTTGCAATGGAAAAATGGGAAAGGTTATTTCTCAAATGGCTAAAGATTCTGCAACAATATCAATTGTTGCGGGTGTTGATAGAGATTCATCTAATTTAGACTACCCATGTTATGACAGTATATTAAAATGTAAAGTTGATGTAGATGTAATTCTAGATTTTTCAAGACCGGATGCTTTAGATAGTTTGTGCACGTATTCTAAAGAAAAAAATATTCCTATTGTATTTTGTACTACTGGATTCTCTCCTGAACAATTGTTAAGGATTGATTCTCTAAGTAAAGAAATCCCAGTATTTCATTCTGCAAATATGTCTATAGGAATAAATATCGTTAATAATTTACTCAAGAATATTAGTAAAATGCTTTATAAAGATTTTGATATTGAAATAATAGAAAAACACCATAACCAGAAAGTTGATGCACCAAGTGGTACTGCTCTACTTCTTGCAAATACTATTAAGGATTCTATAAACGATGACATGTTCTTCGTTAAAGGAAGAGATGGCTCAAGCAAAAGACAACCTAAAGAAATAGGCATTCATGCTATTCGTGGTGGAAACATTATAGGTGATCATGAAGTTATATTTGCAGGAAAAGGCGAATGTATTGAAATCAAGCATACTGCCATATCAAGAGATGTTTTCGCTATAGGTTCACTTAAAGCATGTGAATTTATATATGGAAAAGATAAAGGTCTATACAACATGGATGATGTAGTTAATATGTCCCTATAGTCCTTAATAAATAAAGCCTTGGAGCGGATATTTATCTGCTCCAAGGCTTTATTTAATTTCTTAATCAACTTTCACGTTTCAAACTCTTATTTCAAATCATGCAGGAGAAAGTTCATACGAATCCAAAACTTATTTTCAAAAAAATCACTGTGATAACGTTGCGATCCATTTTTCCATTCTATCTAAAGCCTCTTTTAACACCTCTAAACTATAAGAATATGAAATTCTTATAAACCCCTCTCCTCCTGTACCAAAAGCTGAACCAGGCACAACAGCAACCTTCCCTTCATATAACAATCTATTGCAAAATTCTTCACTACTCATAGAAAATCTGGTTATAGATGGAAATATATAAAAGGCTCCTCTAGGAAGCGTTATATCCATCCCCATTTGCTTTAACCTTTTATATACATATTCTTTTCGTTTTTCAAACTCTAATTTCATATTATCCACATCATGTTTGCAAGAAAGTAGTCCTTCATATGCGCCCCATTGAGATATTGAGGTGGCACATGAAACATTATACTGATGTACTTTCATTATATTATCCATAATATATTTACTTGCACAAACATAGCCTACGCGAAGCCCAGTCATTGAAAACATCTTAGAAAATCCACCTACTAAAATTACCTTATTTCTTAATTCATCAATTTGAGCTAAAGAATAGTATTCTTCATAACATAATGAACTATACATTTCGTCACTTATTATGTAAATATCCTTTTCTTTTAAAATTTTAACAAGTTTATCTCGCTCGAAACGTGATAATATTGCTCCAGTCGGGTTCGATGGATGAGACATAACTAAAAGCTTAGGATTTTCCTCCTCAATAAGTTTAGTTAGTAAATCAAAATTAATGGTAAAATCTTTATTCAGATTATAATTAATTACTTCTCCACCAAAAATTTTAACACAACTCTCATAGGCCGGGTAAGCTGGAGTAGGCACTAAAACCTTATCGCCAGCATTTAAAAACGCCGCAAATATACATAGAAGCGCTTCACTTCCACCTACAGTTACCGTTATCTCATCAGCTAAATAGTTAATATCCATTTCTTTTAATAAATTTGAAATTTCATTTCGAAGTTCTGGAATACCCGCATTAGTTGTGTATACGGTTTTATTATCGTCTATAGCTTTAATCATGGCATTTTTAATGTTTTTAGGTACCGGAAAGTCAGGTTGCCCAAGTGTAAGTGAAATGGCTCCCTGTACTTTTGTAACCTTGTTGGAAAATTTTCTAATTCCAGAGATTTCTACTCTATTTACGTTGTTTGAAAATAAATTATTCATTATATCATCCTTTTCTAGTGTTTGCATTATAAGTATTTTACTATATAATAGAATAAAAATCAGTATTTTTTTAATTATTCTGATATATTGATAACATTTTGTTTATTTAATGTAGATTTTGTTATATCATTTACATTATGTATAACAAAATAAAATGCATAAAAAAAATAATTTGGCTAAATACTTATAATACGAAAGGAGAGTTACTATGATGAATTATGATTTAACAGACCCTTATGAAATTGCAAGATACATAAAAGAAGCTAAGAAGGCTACCCCAATTAAACTTTATGTTGATGGGGATTTATCACAATGTGAGTTTGGAAATATAGAAAACTTTGGTAGTGAAGATTTCTATATACTTTTTGGAGAAAGTGAAGAGGTGTCAGACTTTCTAATAAAGTATAAAAACAGGATCAAAAAATCCAAACTAGAACAAGACAGACGAAACTCTGCCATTCCTTTGATAGACCTTAAAAATATAGATGCAAGAATTGAACCAGGTGCAATTATCCGTGATAAGGTTACTATAGGTAAAAATGCTGTTATTATGATGGGCGCTGTAATTAATATAGGTGCTGAAATTGGTGATGAAACTATGGTAGATATGAATGCTGTGGTTGGTGCACGTGGAAAACTAGGTAAAAGAGTTCATTTAGGAGCAGGTGCAGTAGTCGCAGGAGTCCTTGAGCCACCAAGCAAAAGTCCTTGTGAAATCGGAGACAATGTTTTAATTGGAGCAAATTCCGTAATACTCGAAGGAGTAAAAATTGGTAAAAACTCTATAGTTGCAGCTGGATCCGTAGTTGTAAATGATGTCCCTGAAAATGTTGTAGTTGCTGGAACTCCAGCGAAAATAATAAAAAATGTAGATAGTAAAACTAAAGACAAAACTAAATTACTTGATGATCTACGTAAGTAATTAACAAGAGCATATGTTACTTTAATTGCGTTTCATTTCGCTAAGTAATTCTAGACTAATTTTAATTAATGATACTAAAAAGTACAAACTCGCTATCGCTCAAACATGTACTTTTCTTAACGCACTCTTCATTAAAATTACTTTGAATTACTAAAGCTTGTTCAAATGCAATTTACGTAATATATGCTCTTTTTTACTAACTATACTTATTAAATATAATCATCATATAGTATAAGTTCTTTTTACCTGTAAGTGATATAAATACTAAGAAGTTCAAACATGTACTTTTCTTAATGCACTCTTCATTAAAATTATTTTGAATTACTAAAGCTTGTTCAAATGCAATTTACGTAATATATGCTCTTTTTTACTAACTGTACTTATTAAATATAATCATCATATAGTATAAGTTCTTTTTACATGTAATGAATGGAAGATACTAAACAGTACAAACTCACACGTATTCAAGCGTGTACCGTTTTTAACGTATCTTACAATAAATTCAGTAAAGGATTACTAAAGCTAAAGCTGTATTCTATATAACGTCTAAAACTTCAAAGCTCTGCTCTTCTTCTACTATATTATTTGATCCTACTATACTTTCACCATCTTTGTTAACTTTCTCCATTTTGGATATAGATACCTCATATGCTACCTTTTTTATAACTTCATCATCTGATAATTTCTTTTGATATTCTCTACTTTGAAGTCTTCCCCAAATTCTTATATTATCTCCTACTTCAAGACTTTTACAGAATCTAGAATTTCTTCCCCAAGCAATTGTAGGGATATAATCGGATTTATTATACAATCTATTGACTGCTAAAAGCATGTCAGCAATTTCTCTTCCAAAAGGAGTAGTTCTATATACTGGATTTTTGCAGATATATCCATCTAAGAATATTTGATTTGGATTTTTACTACGTTCTTCACATATTCTAATATCTCTAGCAAATACTGTTAATATTAATCTATTAGATCCATTAACAAATTTATTATAAGATCTAAGTTGACCTTCAACTATGAATTCATTTCCTATCTTAATATCAATTCCTGCTATTAGTCTTTCAGAAATTGTTATTGTTAAGATATCAGTTGTTTCGCTAAGTCTCCATACTTCAAAATCAAATACGTAAAACCCCTCACCATACATTTCATGACTAAATTTTAGTTCAGATACTACCTTTCCTTCTAAATAAATCTTATTGTTTAACATAACATTATCCATCATAATCCCTCTTTCCCCTTAGTTTTTTTTATTAGACTTTCCTTAGAATATAAGTATTCATTTTTCTGATGTAATATACCTAATAGTTAAATAATTTTTTTACATTTATTTTTCCATAATTAATATTAATTGGTATTCCCATTATAATACAAATGCACATTGAATTTCAATACATTTATATTTTATTTTTGTATTTGTTTTCCCGCTGCATCTATATAATAATTTTTTTTGTATATAAGGTCCGATACTTTCACAAATGTGTATCCTTGATCATTCAAATATTGTAAAATTTTAGATAGATTTTGAGGTGTATATTTTGCATTATTGTGAAATAAAAGTATAGAACCTGGCTTGGCATTTTTTATTATTCTATTATACTCAATTTCTGCGCCTTGTTCTTTCCAATCAATACTGTCTACGTTCCATTGAATACAATAATGATTCGTAGCTTCTACAGTTTCAACGACTAAGTTATTATATTCCCCTGATGGGCACCTAAAAAGTGTTGTTCCCTTTCCTGTTATATCCATTATTTTAGCATCTGTCGTATCTATTTCTTTAATTATTTCTTCTTTAGATATTGTAGTCATCATAGGATGCTTATTAGAATGATTGCCTATTTCATGCCCTTTCTCATACATTATTTTTAACTTATCTGGATACTGATCTACCCATGCTCCCACTACAAAAAATGTTGCTTTAGCATTATATTTATCTAATATCTTTAATATCTCATCTGTTTTGTCATCACCCCAACTTGCATCAAATGAAATTGCAATTTTTTTATCCTTAGTATCTACGTTGTAAATTGGTAATTTACGCTGTGCTCCTGCAAATGCACCATTAGTTTTAAAATTATAAATTCCTATAACCGTAGAAACTCCGATGAAAATCATACAAAATATTACTAATTTTTTTTTTATGTAACTCATACCATCCTATTCTCCCCTTCTACCTTATACTTTAAATTTATATTCTAAAACTCAATAAATATGTATAATTTAACTTACTAATTTGTATTTTATAAAAATTTAAATAAAACATAAAAATTAATAGCACCGAATTATTTCAGTGCTTTTTATGTTATACTGTTTATAGTTAAATTTTACATAAAAAAGACAATTCACTAATGTTTTTGATTAGGCTATTTACAAGGAGGGACAGATATGTTTGAAGATGCTTTAGAATTAGCTGAAAATAAGCTTCTTTTACTTTATATATTTTATAAAATAAAGCTCCCTATTTCCAATATCCAAATAACACAAATAATTTTAGAAAATAATTTTATAAATTATTTTACTCTGCAACAATATATTACAGAACTTATTGCGTCTAACCTGATTAAGCATACTGAGCAAAAGGGTAAACATAGATTGGTCATTTCACAAAAGGGTGATAATGTCCTATCCTTATTTAAAGAAAGAATTTCTGAAAAAAAGATTGAGCTTATCGATAATTATTTAAAAGCTCATATTGAAAACATCAAGAAAGAATTAACAGTTAGTGCTGATTATACAATAGAAAACAATAACAACTATTTAGTTAACCTAATTGCTTCTGAAGATAGTTTTACACTTATAGATATTAAACTTAGTGTAACCTCAAACAAACAAGCGCAAAATCTATGCACCAAATGGAGAAAAGAACCCTCTAAACTTTATGCTAAAATAATAAACCTTCTTATAGATGATTAATCTTCTTCGAAGCTTCTAATCTTCGTATCGAAGCTTTATCTTCTTTCAGAAGCTTTATCTTATTACTGAAGCTTTTTCATCTTATAGAAGTGTCATTCCTGTAGGCTCTGTGCCAATAGAAATGACTTTTTTATTTTCTGTTATTTTGTCAATTCTAAAAAGCAAATTATTATAATTATCACCTACATACAAATATTTTTCATCTTCAAGTATTCCTCTAGGCATTCCTCCAACTTCAATTCTTTTTATCTCTTTGTATTTATTTATGTCTAATATACTCACAGTACCATCTCCAAAGTTTGATACATAACAAAATTCCCCATTAAAATACATGTCCACAGGTGAATTCCCAACAGGTATTTTATTTAATACATTACAATTTTTTAATGAAATAATATTAATGCATCCTTTATTGTCCATACCTATATTACTCTCACAAACTAAAATATAATTTCCATCTGGAGTAATTACCGCTTTAGTAGGATATGCTCCTACCCTAATTTCTTTAATATTTCCATTCTGAGCACACTCTATTAATGTTATGCTGTCACTGTTCATATTTGCTACTATAATAAGGTCCTTTTTTTTGCAAATATAAATACTATGGGGTGAATTACCACAAGGAATTGCCTCTACAATGTTTTTTTTCTCTAAATCAAAGACTATTATATCATCAGAATCTCCACAGATAACATAAGCCTTATTATCATAAACGGATAAATCATTACAGTGCATGCCTATAAAATAGCTCTCTATTTCATAATTATAAGTATTAACAATAGAAATACTATTATCATAACTATTAGCTGTTAATATCTTATTTTCATAAACATATATACCATGAGGACCAATTCTTTTGAGATTTTGTTTATCCAAATATATTTTTTCTTCTTCTATAAACAAATCTAGGTTAACCTTTGATATGCAATCCGATGAAGTACTACATACATACAAGTTTCTCAAATTCCTCACCTCCTCATAACCATAATATGAAAATAGTTATAATATGCTAACAATGTTTTAATAAAAATTAATTTCTTGAAAAGAATACACTTCATAGTATATAATAATTAGTATGATTAATAAATTCTCGAAAGATGGAGGAATAAAATATGTATAGTTATAAGACAAAAGGCGTTTGTTCAAGAAATATAGATTTTGAAATAGTTGATAATAAAATAACTGAAATTGGTTTTACAGGAGGATGTGCAGGTAATTTACTTGGAATTTCAACCTTAGTAAAAGGGATGGATGTTCAAGAAGCTATAAAAAAACTTAAAGGTATTAAATGTGGAGACAAAAGTACTTCATGTCCTGACCAATTAGCAATAGCTCTTGAAGAATTCGTTGCAAATGCTTAATTAATATATATATTTAAAGACAAGGCTCATATTATTTTACAATATGAGCCTTGTCTCTTTTTTTAAAGTTTATTGTATATGGACATTTCGTATTATTTTCCTCATATCTCCCACCATGTATAGCGATCCTGACACTAATAGTAAATCATCATCCTCGCAGTAGCTCAATGCTTTTTTATAAGCCAATTCGTAGTCTTCAATTGACTCACATTTTGATGTATATTTTTCTACTTGAACTTTTAATTCTTCCGAAAGCTCTGCACGCTCGCTGTGAGGAGTAACAGTAATAACTCTGTATACCTTTGGAACTATAGTTTTTATCATCTCTTCCACTTGTTTATCTGCAAGAATTCCTAGAATTAATATAATCTTATTGTAGTTAAAATACATGTCAATGCTTTCTGTAAGATTTTTAATACCATCTATATTATGGGCACCGTCTATAACAACTAAAGGCCTTCTATTCATCACCTCAAGCCTCGCTGGCCACACGACGTTTATTAGCCCAGCTATTATGTTATTCTTACTAATAATAACGCCTTGGCCTATAAGAGCCTCTATAGCATGTACTGCTACCGAGCAATTTAGTAATTGATGCTTACCTAAAAGTGCTAAATCAATAATATAATTATTATTTAAAGTTTTAATTTCTATTTTTTGAGTTATCGCATTATGTTTATAAGGAACTTGTCCTTCCATTAATGTAATAACAACCTGCTTTAAATTCTCTTTGCCTAAATATACAGCTGAAAGACGTTGTACTTTTATTAATTTACATTTTTTTTCTCTACATGTTTTTTCTATTACATCGTAACTTTGTTTTTTCTGTGGATACACAACTACAGGGATTCCCATCTTTATGATGCCTGCCTTTTCATAAGCAATCTTTTCCAAAGTATCTCCGAGTATTAACGTATGATCAAGACTTATGGATGTTATAATGCTTAAAATAGGTGTAATTACATTTGTTGAATCAAGCCTTCCTCCAAGCCCTACTTCTATAACCGCAAAATCTATATTATTTTTATAAAAATACAAAAATCCAGCACAAGTTATAATTTCAAATTCTGTTGGATTAATGTATCCAAGTTCCACCACCTTTTCTACAGCTTTAGAAACCTCAGTTATAATATCACTTAAATCATCTTTAGAAATATTTTTATTATTTATTTGTATCCTTTCTTCAAACTCCTCAATAAATGGTGAAATATATGAACCTACCTTATATCCAGCTTCCACAAGAATACTACTCACCATTGCCGAAGTTGAACCTTTCCCATTAGTCCCTGCAATATGTATACACTTTAATTTTTTATGTGGATTTCCTAAAAGTTCTAATAATTTTTCAGTTCTATCAAGCCCAAGTTTGCTACCAAACTTAGCCGTATTTGTTATATAAGATCTAGCCTCATCATAGTTCATGTTTATCATTCCTTTCAAACCTAACTTCTTTCTATTAAATTCTATACTAACTTAGAAACAGTTACCAACCTTTTGTTATAAATATATATAATATTTATTTCTATTGTACCAAATACTAATGTAAATTAAATAAAAAAAGAGAAAGAGCGATAAATATGTCATCACTCTTCCAATTACACTCTTAATTATATTTTCAAAAATTATTTAAATAAATGACAAGCTACAGAATGTCCTGGTTTTATTTCTTTTAGCTCTGGTGTTTCACTCGCGCAACAATCCATAACGTATTTACATCTTTGACGGAATCCGCACCCAGGTTTAGTATTTATTGGACTTGGTACTTCTCCCTCGAGCATTATCCTATTTTTATTTTTAGATTCAATAGGATCAGCAACAGGAATAGCTGATAATAACGCTTTAGTATATGGATGTAATGGATCTTCATATAAAATCCCACTTGGTGCAATTTCTACAAGCTTCCCTAAATACATTACACCTACCCTATCAGATATATGCTTAACCATAGATAAGTCATGTGCTATAAATAAATAAGTTAACCCAAGTTCCTTTTGAAGCTTAATTAATAGATTAACTACTTGAGCTTGAATAGAAACATCTAAAGCAGAAATAGGTTCATCACATACAATAAATTTAGGCTCTATAGCAAGTGCTCTAGCTATACCTATTCTTTGCCTCTGACCACCAGAAAATTCATGTGGGAATCTAGATGCATGCTCTTTATTTAACCCAACCAGTTGAAGTACTTCCTGAATTTTTTCTGCTTTCTTTTTTCCTGTATAGAGTTTATGTATATCTATACCTTCTCCTACAATATCTCCAACAGTCATTCTAGGATTCAATGATGCATAAGGATCTTGGAATATTATTTGTGCATGCCTACAAAAGTCCCTTTTAGCTTTACCCTTAAGCCCATGAATATTTACACCTTCAAAAATCACTTCTCCAGCTGTTGCTGGATACAGCCCCATTACAGTTCTTCCACATGTGGTCTTACCGCAACCTGACTCACCAACTAGCCCTAAGGTTTCCCCTTTTTTAATTGTAAAGGAAACATCATCAACAGCTTTAAGTGTTTCGTTTTTTCCAACTTCAAAATACTTTTTTAAATTTTTAACTATAATTAAATCTTCGCTTTTATTTTCAGCCATTATTTTGCACCCCCAATTTCAAATGGCACTTCTACTTTAGGTGCATTCGGATGTTGTAACCAACATAAAACTTCATGAGTATCATTGATTATAGTAGCTTCTGGCATTTCTTGTTTACATATTTCCATAGCATATTCGCACCTTGGAGCAAATGGACAACCAACTGGTGGTTTTACCAAATCAGGTGGCGTTCCCTTAATCGAATACAAACTATCTTTATGACCAGTTTCTAATCTAGGAACCGATTGAAGAAGTGCCCATGTATATGGATGTTTCGGATTATAAAATATTTCATCCGTACTGCCTCTCTCAATTATCTTACCTGCATACATAACTTGGATTCTATCTGCAACATCTGCAACTACTCCTAGATCATGTGTAATTAAGACAACAGCTGTACCTAGCTTATTCTGAAGTTCCTTTATAAGATCCATTATTTGAGCTTGAATTGTAACATCTAGTGCAGTTGTAGGCTCATCTGCTACAAGAATTTTAGGAGAACATGCAAGTGCAATGGCAATCATTGCACGCTGCCTCATTCCGCCAGAAAATTCATGTGGATATTGTTTAGCCCTTCTCTCTACATTTGGAATGTTAACAAGTTTCAACATCTTTATAGCCTCATCCATAGCCTCATGTTTTTTCATGTTTCTATGGATAATTAAGCTTTCTGATATCTGCTTTCCAATAGTCATAGTAGGGTTCAAAGAAGTCATAGGATCTTGGAAGATCATACTAATTTCAGCACCCCTAAAATGTCTTAATTGTTCTTTATTCATTTTTAAAATATCATTGCCTTTATATAATATTTCAGAACCATCTTTAATCTCACCAGGTGGAGTTTGTATTAATCTCATAAGAGACTTAGCTGTTACTGTTTTTCCACAACCAGATTCTCCTACCACTGCAAGAGTTTCGCCTTCATTTACCTCAAAGCTTATGCCTCTTACAGATTGAACTTCTCCAGCATATGTATGATACGAAACTCGTAAATTTTTAACTTCAAGTAACTTTGACATGCTTTTTAGCCCTCCTTACTGTCTAAGTTTTGGATCAAGAGCATCTCTTAAACCATCACCAAGTAAATTAAATGCTAACATAGTTAAACTTATTGCTATTGCTGGAAATATAAATTCATGAGGATGAAACATCATCTGACTTTGACCAGCAAAAATTAATGCTCCCCAACTAGTTTTAGGTGATTGAATACCAAGCCCAAGAAAGCTTAAAAATGCTTCATCAAAAATAAAGGCAGGTATATCCATAGACATATAAACAAGTATAATTCCAATTGTATTAGGAATTAAATGTTTCCCAATGATTCTAGTCGGACTAGCACCTAGTGCTTTAGCAGCTAAAACATACTCTGATTCTTTAAGTTGCATAACTTGTCCTCTAATTAAACGAGCAATGCCTGTCCATCCAGTAATACAAAGTGCAATAATTATTGTTCCTTCCCCTGCTGGCAATACTAATAACAACAAAATAACAACAATAAGATATGGTACACTTACAATTATTTCAACTATTCTCATAAGTATTGTATCAACCATGCCACCAAAATATCCACATATGCCACCGTACACACATCCAACAAAAAGTTCAATCAAAGTACCAATAAACCCAATTCTTAATGATACTCTCGCACCCATCCATAACCTTGCAAACATATCTCTTCCTAAATTGTCAGTTCCAAACCAATGTTTTGCCATTGGACTCTTATCTAAAATGTCATAATTTTGAGTTTGATAATTTACTGATGAAATCATTGGTCCAATGATGGACATAATTATAACTATTATCAAAACCACCATAGAAAGCATAGCAACCTTATTTTTTTTAAGTCTTCTCCATGCATCTTGCCAATAACTTACATTAGGCCTTACCATAACATCTAAATCTTTCTGCGAATACCCTATAATTTTAAATAAATCTTTGCTATATTTTTTCATGCCTTCTCTCCTTACCCTTTCCTTTGAGTTAATTTAATTCTAGGATCAACTAAAACGTAAACTATATCTACAATAAGTAAAGAAACAATGTATAAGAAAGCAAAAAACACAGTTAATGACATAACTACAGTATAATCTCTATTAGAAATTGCAGAAACTAATTCTCTACCGAGCCCCGGCACACTGAATATGCTCTCTACAACTAATGAACCAGTGATTACATATGCTATTCTAGGTCCTATCATTGTAACTACTGGTAATATGGCATTTCTTATAATATGTTTCCATACTAAAGAGACCTTGCCAACCCCTTTTGACTTCGCAGTCAAAACATAGTCTTGATTAATTACTTCAAGCACTGAAGTCCTCATAAACCTTGCATTTGATGCAAGTCCAGCCATAGCAAGTGCAATGGAAGGTAATAATGAGTATCTATATATGTTGAATAGGTTGCTATCAGACCATCCCGCTATTTTTAAACCAAATTTTGCTCCAAGGCCATATTGTAGAAGAATTGCTAAAACAAAACCCGGAACGCAAACTCCAATAAGTGCAATGAAAATTACGGTATAATCTACCCATGTATTTCTCTTAAACGCCGCAATAATCCCTAAAAATATTCCAAAAACAAGTCCTATTCCTACTGCTTGAAGAGCTAATCTTAATGACACTGGAAATTCTTTTGAAATAATATCATTAACCTTCTGGCCTGGATAATGTATTGACATTCCTAAGTCCCCGTGTACTAAATTCTTAATATATGTACCATATCTTACATACTCTGGTTGATCTAGTTGATATTTTTTCATGATTTGCTCATATACTGTTTTATCAAGAACCTTACCTGCTGAAGCTGATATTGGGTCTCCTGGTATAGCATTTATAAGCACAAATGTAATAGTCGCAACAACCCAAAGTGTAATGATCATATAGCCAATCCTCTTTATTATATATTTAGCCATACAAATACTTCCCCCTATCATAAAATTACTGCAACAAAGCCTAATTAACTCTGTTGCAGTGTTTAATTAAAATCTAATTACTATTTACCTGAAATATATGCAGTTTTAAGGTCAAACCAAGCACCAAATAATGGTACATATGTTCCCTTTAAATAATTCTGAGTAAATGAATTAGTTGCTTTGTAGTAATATGGAGAAACTCCAGCATCTTTAACTACAAGAATCTCTTCTGCTTCTTTAAATATAGCTAATCTCTTAGTAGCATCTAATTCCGTTTTTCCTTTTGCAATCAAAGCATCATATGCTGGATTGTTGTATTTACCATTATTATTACCATTAGTAGATGTAAACACATTAAAGAAAGAAATAACATCATTATAATCAGCACCCCAACCACCAGCACAAATATCGAATTGACCTTTTGTTCTAGCCGCAAAATATGAAGGTTGATCTACTGAATAAGTAATTGAAACATTTATTCCAAGATTCTTTTTGTATTGATTTTGAATAAACTGAGCTTGAGCTGTTGTAAGTGAAGTTGCTTTTGGCATTAATAATTTTAAAGTGATTTTTGATGGATCTGAACTTAAGCCTGCTTCTTTTAATCCCGCAGCTAAAAGTGTTTTTGGATCATCTTTAACAGTTTTTAATGGTTCTGGTACTACTGTTCTATATTCATCTTTTCCAAGCATTATCTTTGTAGGGATTAAACCTTCAGCAACATAATGTTGTTTAAATACTGTAGTTATTTGTACTTGTCTGTCATAAGCAAGTGATAGAGCTTTTCTTACCTTAGCATTTGATAATGCTTTAGTCTTATTGTTAAAAATGTAATAATATACTGATGGATCATAACCCTTGAAGTATGAAATCTCACCTGCTGATGCTTTCTTTTGTAATGCAGCAGTGTAATCAGTATCTCCTTTAATCATATCAAGTTCTCCAGCATCAAACATTTTATTGTAAGTAGCTGGCTCATCAATTATCTGAGCGTTAACAGTTGTTAATTTAACGTTTGCTGCATCCCAATATTTATCGTTCTTTTTGTAAACAACTTTAGCACTTTTTACATGGTCTGATACTACGAATGGTCCATTATAAACCATGCCCTTGAAATCTTGACCATATTGATCTCCTAATTTTTTCACTATATCTTCTCTTTGTGGAACTAGACCTTTAAAGTTTAATGTACTTTCAAAATAAGCACTTGGTGCATTAAGTGTAACCTCAAATGTATTATCATCAATAGCTTTAACTCCTAAATCACTTGGTTTAGCTACTCCTGTTTCAGTTGCACCCTTAACTCCCATTTCATTAAGCATTCCTAGATAATCTTGGCTTACTTTTGGATTAGCGAGTCTTTGCCATCCGTATACATAATCTTGAGCTCTAATTGCCTTTCCATCAGACCACTTACTAGCTCTTATATGAAAAGTGTAAACTTTATGGTCAGCACTAACTGTCATCTTATCAGCACCTGCAAGGATACTTATAGTTTTACCATCCTTAGATACTTCTCTCATTAGTCCTTCATCAACATTTGTAAGTGTAGTAAATGATTCATGATCACTAACTACTGCAGGATCAAGTGATGTGTAATCATACCCTAAAATGTTTGCAGTTTGATCAGCATCAAGCTTAGCCTCTGTTGATTTTGTAGCACCTGCACTATCTCCGCTTTTAGCTCCGCAACCTACTAGTGCCACACTTAACACTAAGGCCACAATTAGTACTGAAACAATTTTCTTGCTTTTCATTAATAGTCCCCCTTAATCAATAAATAATTACCTCTAAATAAATGACATTTCCTCTAATTTCGAATGAGAAATAGATTAATAATTTAATTTTTGTAATATTTAATATTATTAGAATACTAGCAAATAAACAAATAAATGTCAATGTAATATTTTAAATTTAATATCACACTTCTTCATATTATTTATAATTTATTTGTATATTATTAGTGTTTTATTCATATTTATTATAATTTATGCATGAAATCATTATTTAATAATATCTTTATGTATATTTATACAGTTTTGATCAGATAATACTAAATTTAATCCTCTTTAATCCTTCTTAATCTACATCACTAATATAAATTAAGTAAGAACCTCACATTTTTTTATTATTGCTAATATCTTTCATAATCTTCAATGCGATGAACCTTTTTTATTCTTTTTTTTCAATATTCTTTTTTTAAAAATATTGAATCTTTTAATGCAATCTATATTTTTTTATTTTTTTAATATACCTTTACATCTTATCTTTTTCTTGCTACAACAAAAAAATTATAGAATAGACATTTTTAAATGTCTATTCTATAGCTAGCAATTTTCTCTATTAAAATACATAGGAATTATAAAATAAATTCTACTTCAAATTTTCTATACTTAAAATCACCGAATTATACATTTCTTTATATTTTTCACCTTTAGCTTTTTCCTCTTCTACTACCTCAACTGGGGCTTTAGCTGTGAATCTTTCATTACAAAGCTTTTTCTCTACCCTATCTATTTCTTTTTTTAGTTTATCTTTTTCTTTGTTTAATCTTTCCAATTCTTTTTCTAAATCTACAAGTTCAAGTAATGGCATGTAGATTTCAGCACCTTTAGTTACTACTGTAACTACATTTTCTGGCGATTGTGATTTAGATTCTAAAAATTTTACTTCGCTTGCTGATGCAAGTTTTTGAAAATATACCATTCCTTCTTCAAATGCTTCTTTTGCCTCAATAGCATATATAAATACTTTAGCTTTTCTTGAAGGTGCTACATTCATTCCTACCCTAGCATTTCTTACATCTTTTATTGCTTCTATAATATAGTTCATTTTTTCTTCTGATTTTTCGTCTTTAAGAGACTCATCAAATTCAGGCCACTTAGCAATTGTTATAGATTCATATTCATTCTCTAAATGAGTATAAATTTCTTCTGTTATAAACGGCATAACTGGGTGAAGTAATTTAAGCCCTGTTTTTAATACTTTGTTCAATACATTTAATACTATGCCTTTAGCTTCACAATCATCTGCATATAATACTGGTTTAACAAGTTCTATATACCAATCACAGAATTCTGTCCACATAAAGTCATGAGTTTTTTGAAGTGATATTCCTATTTCATATTTCTCAATATTTTCTGTAACTTCTTTTGTCACAGTATTCATTCTTGATAATATCCACTTGTCTGCAACTGTGTAATTTTTACTATCCTTGTATTTCGTCATTAATTCGTAATTATTATTCATCATAACAAATCTAGATGCATTCCAAATTTTATTAGCAAAGTTTCTAGCTGCTTCAACTCTTGATTCATAGAACCTTATATCACTTCCTGGTGAATTTCCTGTTGCAAGTGAGAATCTTAATGCATCTGCGCCATATTGATCTATTACATCTAATGGATCAATACCATTTCCTAACGACTTAGACATTTTTCTTCCTTGCTCATCTCTTACCATACCATGTATCACTACTGTATCAAATGGTACTTCCCCTAAATTATAAATTCCTGAAAATATCATTCTTGCAACCCAGAAGAATATAATATCGTACCCAGTTACTAAAACACTTGTTGGATAGAATTGTTTTAAATCCTCGGTGTTATTTGGCCAACCAAGTGTTGAGAAAGGCCATAATGCAGAACTGAACCAAGTATCAAGCACATCTTTATCTTGATTAAGATTTGTACTATTACATTTGCTGCAGTTTGTTGGAGCGTCAACAGAAACTATAACTTCACCACAGTCTTTGCAGTACCATACTGGAATTCTGTGTCCCCACCATAACTGCCTTGATATACACCAATCTTGGATATTTTCCATCCAATTGAAATATGTTTTATCAAATCTTTCAGGAACAAATTTTGTTTTATTTTCTCTTACTGCATCAATAGCTGGTTTTGCAAGAGATTCCATTTTCACGTACCATTGCTCAGATAACATTGGCTCGACAGTAGTTTTACATCTATCATGAGTACCTACATTATGAGCATGGTCTTTTATTTTAACTAGTAGACCAGCCTTTTCTAAATCTTCTACCATTACCTTTCTTGCCTCATATCTATCAAGACCTGAGTATTTTCCATATCCATCACTTATAGTTGCATTTTCATTTAAAATTACTATTTGCTCTAAATTATGTCTTTTACCTATTTGATAATCATTAGGATCATGTGCTGGAGTGATTTTAACCGCACCTGTTCCAAACTCTATATCAACATAATCATCTGCAACTATTGGTATTTCTCTGTTTACTAGTGGGAGCATTATTGTTTTGCCTATTAAATGTGTATAACGAGGATCGTTAGGATTTACTGCAACAGCGGTGTCTCCAAGCATAGTTTCTGGCCTTGTGGTAGCTATTTCTAAAAATTCATCCGTTCCTACTATTGGATATTTTATATGCCAAAAATGACCCTCTTGTTCTTCAAACTCTATTTCCGCATCTGAAATTGCTGTCATGCATTTCGGACACCAGTTAGTTATCCTATTCCCCTTATAAATAAGTCCATCGTTATATAGTTTAACAAAAACTTCTCTTACCGCATGATTTAGATTTTCATCCATAGTAAAACTTTCACGGGTAAAATCAACAGAGCATCCCATTTTTCTTATTTGGCCCCTTATTTTTGCTCTATACTCATTAGTCCAATCCCAAACTTTTTCAAGGAAAGCTTCTCTTCCCATTTCTTTTTTCTTAAGACCTTGTTTTAAAAGTTCATTTTCAACTTTTACCTCTGTTGCAATACTAGCATGGTCTTCACCTGGAAGCCACAACGTGTTATACCCCTGCATTCTTTTTGTTCTTATTAGGATATCTTGAAGAGTATTATCAAGAGCATGACCTAAATGTAATTTCCCTGTAATGTTTGGTGGAGGCATCATTATCGTGAATGGTTTTTTCTCTTTATCAACTTTTGGTGTAAAAAAACCTTTTTCTTCCCACCATGCATAAAGTCTTTCTTCAAAATCTTTTGGATTATAATTCTTATCAATATTGTTGTTTTCTTCCATAATTAACTCCTCCTAAATGATATTTATTAGATTGATTTTTTTAGCGCCAATTTTTAGATAATAAAAAAAGAGCCTTCGTCTATAAAAGGACGAAAAGCTCCGCGGTACCACCTTTTTTCCTGCAAAATTGCAGGCTCTTTATAATTTAACGATTAAGAAAACCGTCTTATACCCTCTATTCATAAATACATGAATGTGGCAAAGAAGCTCCAAAGCAACCTTCAAGGTTTTTCATATAAAAGATCTTACAGCCTATGGATCTTTCTCTCTTAATATTAATTTTCCCCTACTCCTCTTCATCTAAGCTTTTATATATTATTATACAATATGTTTTAATTGTCCTATAACTATACCATATAATATGGTGTAGTTGTTATATAGTATTTAATTTTTATTATACCTTTTAATTCTTTTATGTCAATATTAAATATACAACTTACCCTGAATATAAAATGTCACATATACTTTGTTTTTCATATTATATAATCATAACTACTATATAATATGGAGGTATCTATGAAGATTAAAAAAATGTCGATTTTTTCTATATTTCTCTCCCTTGCATTAATAACTACCTTATTTTCTGGCTGTACACCAAAAACTAAGACTACTCCTCTCGTAAAAGTAAAATTAAATGAAGTGGTCCGTTCTATATTCTACGCTCCTATGTATGCGGCTATTTCTCAGGGGTTCTTTAAAGAAGAAGGCCTAGATATTGAGCTTTCGACCGGTCAAGGAGCCGACAAAACTATGCAACAAGTCTTAAGCAAAGCTTCAGATATTGGTCTTGCAGGGCCAGAACAAGTTATTTACATCTACAATCAAAAACGAACAGATTACCCAGTTATTTTTGCACAATTAACTCAAAAGGACGGCTCTTTCTTAGTATCTAAAAAAGCTGAATCAAACTTTAAATGGGAATCCTTAAAGGGCAAAACTATAATAGGCGGAAGGCCTGGTGGAGTACCTGAAATGGCTCTTGAATATGTTTTAAAAAATCATGGTATAAATCCTGGAGTTGACGTGAATCTTATTACAAACCTTGCATTCACAGCTACTGCTGGTGCTTTTAAAGCCGGTACAGGTGATTATGTTGCTCTTTTTGAACCAACAGCTAGTACATTAAACAATAATAATTCTGGAAATATTGTAGCATCAGTCGGCGATTCTGCTGGAATCATACCTTATACCTGTTTTTTTGCAACAAAATCTTATATAACACAAAATCCAGCTGTATTGCAGAAATTCACTAATGCAATATACAAAGGTCAAAAATGGGTTAATAGTAATTCTGATAAAGATGTAATTACTTCAATAAAATCCTACTTCCCTGGTACAGATGAAGCTGTACTTATTTCATCTATAAAAAACTACAGAAATATAAACGCCTTCTCAACAAACCCTACATTAGGAGCAGAAAACTTAACAAAACTTATGGATATAATTCAGTCCTATAAAGCATCACTAATACCCACAAGACCTGACTTTGATACAATAGTTAACACTACATTTAGTAAAAAAGCAGTAACAACTATAAAATAAAACAAAAAAGTATATATTACGCGTATTGCTATACGTAATATATACTTTTTTAGCGTATAAAAATATTTGTTATTTCATTGTAATGTATCCTATTATGTCTCTAAAATGATTGGCATATAAAGAAAATAATTTATATCCATAATCTCTACAAAAAAATCTTTTAGCCGGTAGGCTGCTGATATAATACCTATATAATCACAGCTAATTTATTTTAATTTCTGTACTTAATATCATGTTGTTAATGTTTATTAATATACTCGATATACATATTAACCATTTCTATTACTTTTTTTATACTATCAAAAACAATTTTGTCTTGTATTTTGTCATATTCATGAACCAATCTATTTCTCATCCCAGTACATGGTGCTAATTCAGTTGCAAAATTTATTGGGATAACTCCTAATTCCCCAATAATTTCAAATGAAGAATAGTAATCTTTAGATGGTGCATGATTCATTTCACTAATTAAAATAGAATTTATATCTACCATATTTTCCACAATGAGCTGTATTAATCTTTCACCGGTTCTTTTTATAAAATAATTTGAAATATATTGTTCATAGCTATATTGTAAAAATGGCTCCAGTTCTTCAATATATTCAGAAAGATTTATTAACTTTCGGCGGATTACATTTGTGTATACCATCTCTTTCACCTCTTATAAAATTCTCTAAATACACCTTTTCTAATATTCTAAACTTCTTGGTATCATTATATTGTTTTACAGTATTTAAGTAAAACTCAAGAAAAATCTCATCTTCCTCACAAAATAATATCTTATAATTAGATATTATCTCAAATTTCAAAACAGGATCACCATGATTTAAAATTGCAACATCTATGATATCTCCATTAAAAACCTTCATTAGGTCTTTTATTATATCCTCAAAATCATATGAATCATCTTTTAAAAGCAGCCCTAAATCTATATCACTTTTTTCATTACTATTTCCCATTGCCTGAGAGCCATACAATAAAACCATTTTAATTCCATGTTTTATGCATGTATTCCTTAATTCATCTAAATTATAATCCATATAATCCACCTCTTTTGCTTAGTTTAATCATTTGTATCTATTCTTCTTTCACTAATTATTATACCCTAATTGTATGTTTTTTTATATGACTTTGCGACGCAAAAACTTTTCAAATCTCTGTCATATAAAGCAAACATCTCTCAATTATATAAATATCCTATCTAGCAGCAAATCTATGTTTAATTAACCATGACTTAGCAAAGTCAACTCCATCTTTCATTTCAAATAACGTGCATTCTGCATTACCAACCATGCCTTTTTGTACATTATAATTATCCTCAAAGTCTTTTCCAATTAGCATGAAATCTTCTGTATCATACTCATAATCCTCAAACCATTTCCAGCACCTATCACCATTCTCAAATATTGCGGCACCCACATGTTCTTTAGGCATTTCATTTATAAGTGATTCTGAAAGATGAAAACTGGTGCAAGAATTATATCCTACTCCTAGTAAAAGAACTTTTGCTTTTAAATTATACATTTTGCCAAGAGGTGAATCCATACCCAGTTGTGGAGCCAATGGATGATTTTCAATAATATGCATTGCCTCTTTTCCATTTGCACTAAATGATACAAGTGGATGATTTGACCGTATTGTGCTAGGAAATGTTCTAAACAATTCTGAAATGCGCCCTATTCCTCGTGTTGGTGAGATTTCAGGGTCAAATGCTGGCATATTATCATATATTGTTTGTATCCATTCTTTTGGTACAGATGGGTTGCACCACTGCGCAGGGTCACTCCACTCTCCGCTATGAGCTGGCATAACCAGTGTTCCGTCACTTCCCACAACATTCATTAATGCAGTTATTACAGTCTGGGCCCCACCACAAACCCATCCTAATTTTGACAACGATGAATGAACTAATAATATATCACTATTATTTATGCCAAGTCTCATCAAATCTTGATAAATAGTATTAATAGTATTAGGTTCTCTTGTTGTATTAATTATTTTCTCTTCACTCATTTATTTTACTCCTTTTCTAATTACTCCCTAATACTTTTATTTTCATACATATAAAACAATATTTCACTACTAGGAAATAGTATATTTGCTTAATTATACTACTAATAATATCTATTACATAAATGAATTAAAAAATAATACTACCCAACTACTTCGCGAGTGTACCTACCCCTTGTAATAAAGAAAGCTACCATTTGTAAAACTATATAAGCAACAAACACGCAGAGTGATTTATTAAACATATAATCTCCATTTGGTACAACTCCAAATACTATTGATAAAAAATATGTTATTAAACTAACAGCTAAAACTACTGGGGTAAAAAAGATTATTGCCAGTTCCTTTGTTAAAACCTTTGATATTTCACTATCTGTCATGCCTAATTGAACCAATTTTTTCACTCTTTCCTTTTCTTCATCAACACCGGTTAATACCTTGAAATACAAAACCACTCCACTGGCTATTAAAAACATCATTCCTAAAAATAAACTTGAGAAAAGCATAAAGCCACTATCACTTATATTTTCTTCTAACATTTGCTGTTTAAATGCTGGTTTTAAAGACTCATCTCCGTGATTTAATCTCTTTAATTCACTTGAGATACTATTAAAGCTTTTATAATCCTTAGGGTCTTTTAATTTAATTAAATGGTCATAAGAAATAACTTGTGGTCCTAACTTCTCTTTTATTCTTTTATAGTCTTCATCATTAATTATAAGAGCTGTTCCTCTTGAATAATCTACTGAGTAAGATTCGTTAGTATATGTTCCTTCTATATATTTATTTTTACTTTTATTAACATATATATAACTATCTTTATCCATAGTAGCTAAAAATGTTTTTATACTTATATTCTTATCTTTTTCAATCTTAGCAATTTGTTCTTTTTGTTTAGACAAATCATTGAAATTAATAATTATGTCACTATCTTTAAACTTATTATCTGTATTAGAGTTAGATACCTGTACTAGTTCTCCCTTATTTACAACCACATTTGTCCCCATATGGTTATTGTAATTTTTCTGGCTTATGACAGAAATATTTCTACCTACCATAACCTTACCTTCATAAGACCAGCAATCCATAAGATCAATGTTTTCTAAAAGTTTCTGCTGCTTTATTTCTCCACCACTAGATTTTACTATGTTTTTAAGCTCCTGCTCTGATATTTTGTTAAGTTTAATATTTTGTATAAAGCTAATATCATAAGGATGCCTATTATTTGTATTTTCTTCTATTGTGGCATACATACTATAATTCATACTTATTAAAGTAATAGCTGCTGATGCCAATATCAAAACTAAATAAATAACACTTTTATAAGATATAAATTTATGCTGCACACTAGATAATACTAAAAGATTATTATTGTATGTCTTTTTAAAATTCATAAGCACTATATTTACCATAGATATTAATGATCCTACTATAAAATAAGGTGCTATTATTGTTGTTATCATAATTATCATTATGATTTGTGCAGTTCCACTTGTTCTAAATATTTCATGCCTCATTACTTTAGGAAAAAGATACAACACCGTTATTAATGCTATCAAAGCTACTGTTCCAATTATATAATTACCCTTACCTAGCTCTGCTTTAGAAGAGGATTTTATAAGTTCTATTATTGATAGCCTTCCTACAAATATCAGTTGAAATATTGAATTTATCAAGAAAATGATTAACGCTATAACTAAACACATAAAATAGGTCTTTATATTTAGGCTAGGTCTAAAATTATCAATCCAAAGTATTTTACCTATTATCATATAAAATAGCCTAGAAAACAAGGTTCCAACAATCATACCGGTTACCATCGACGCAAACAGTATTAGAATATTTTCAATAAATAATATCTTCCTTAAATCCTTAGTAGTAACCCCTAAAGTCAAATATACTCCAAATTCTTTTCCCCTATATCTTATAAAGGATATAGTTGTATAGGAAATAAAGACAATTGAAAATATAATCATGAGCATCAACATAGTCATTACGTTATCCGTTAAACCATTTGCCTTAGAACCTTCTATAAATTCCTTACTAAACGCTAAACTACCATACATTAATAGAACAGCGATAATAAAGCTATTAGCTATAAAATAAGCTATATATTTTTTGAAATTAAACTTAATGTTCTTTATGATTATAGAAGAAAAAGTCATTATTGCTCCCCTCCTATAACACTTTGTGCTTCTAGAATTTTATCAAAGAATTTGTTTCTATCACCATCTGATATTATTTCTAATTTTATAGACCCATCCTTTATAAAAATTATCCTTTTGCAGAAAGATGCTGCAAATGCATCATGGGTTACCATGATTACTGTAGCACTTTTTTCCTCATTCATATTCTTAAAAGTTGTCATTATACTTTTGGAAGACTTTGAATCCAGATTACCTGTTGGTTCATCTGCAAATATAACTGAAGGTTCACATATGAGTGCTCTAGCAGCTGCTGTTCTTTGTTTTTCCCCACCTGATATATTATAAGGGTACTTTTTCTGCAGATCTTCTATACCTAGGTACTTCATAATATCTTTAGCTTTTCGGTCTATTTCTATTGGATTTACTTTATCTATTATTAAAGGAAATGATATATTCTCTTTAACGTTTAAACTATCTAAAAGATTAAAATCTTGAAATATAAAGCCAACCTTCCTTCTTCTAAATAAAGCTAGCTCATCCTTTTTCATTTTAATAATATCTTGCCCATTAATATGAACTTCTCCTGATGTAGCTTTATCTATACCAGATAATATATTTAATAGCGTAGTTTTCCCACTTCCACTAGGCCCCATTATCCCTATAAACTCACCCTTGTCCACATTAAAACTTACCTCATTAAGGGCTATAACTTCCTTCGCATCTTTAAAAGCATTATAAACTTTAGTAAGTTTTTTAATTTGTAATATTTCCATATAAATCCACTCCTTTATTGTAATTTAAGTATAAATCTAATGTCTTTATTCTCTAATTGAAAAACATTACTTAACCTTACAATTTTGAAAGGTAGCTAATTTCTACTATAGTTCCTTCTCCTACATTAGACTTTATATTGATTTTATGACCTAATTCATCAGCTACAAGCTTAACCATATATAACCCAATCCCTGATGACTTCTTATTATTTCTACCATTACTTCCAGTAAAAAAAGCCTCAAATACTCTTGATATATCTTCTTTCCTTATACCTATCCCTTTGTCTTCTACATATAATGTTATATAATTATCATCTTCCACTAAACTAAAGGTAACGTAGCTATTTTCTTTTTCTGAATACTTTATTGCATTAGTTATTATCTGATCTAACATATACTTTGACCACTTTTTATCTGTGTATATATAATATTTTTCATCTATAATAACCTTTGGGTATACTTTACTATATATAAATTCTCTTTTTTTATTATTAACAGCACTATTTACGAGCTCCCTTAGGTTAACTTTCTCAGGAATATAATCTTTTGAAAATTCATCTAGTCTAAACAAATTAAGTGTTTCCTCTAAGTTATCCTGCAACTTCTTATTCTCTTCCAATATATCATAAATAAAATCACTATTTTCTAAATCTTTTAAGGGTATTTCAGAAGATACACCGTCAGTATTACGACACCGCTTATAATGATTTAGACCCTTTTCAGAGGCTAAATCTATAACTGTTATAGATGTTTTCATATTGTGAACCCATTGAGCCATAAGGGTATCTCTTTCCTTTATTCTGTTTTTCATTTTATAAAACTTATTGATATAGTTATCATGTATTTCATTGATAACTTCAAAAACTTCTACATTATTATCAAATTTGCCCTTATAATTCGGACTTGTTTTAGCTTCATTAATTCTTATATAGAAATTGTTATACTCAATAATTTTATAAATAATGAAAATCATTAAGAAGAATAAGCTTACAGCTATAGGATATATAATTTCTCTACTATTAAATATTAAATAATAAAAACTCACTAAAACTACAGTATTTAGTAAATATATATTTATGGCAGCTTTTTCTTTTTTCAAAACCACTAATATTAATTTAGTTAAACACATAACCTACTCCTCGTTTTGTAACAATTGAATTTTTAGTTTCCAAATCTTTAAGTTTCTTTTTAACCCTAGTTATATTCACCGTTAAGGTATTATCATCAATAAAATCCGTGTCATCCCATAATGTTTCTAGCAATTGTTCCCTAGTTATAACCTTTCCACAATTACTCATAAATAACTTTAGTAATTTGTATTCATTTTTACTAAGCTCTACTATCTTTTCTTCAAACATTAGCCTCATACTATCACTGTTCAAAGTTAATCCGCAAATATTAAAATCTTCAGTAACAACAACACTATTTGTTCTTCGCAGCACAGCATTTACCTTTGCAAGTAATATGCCCATACCAAAAGGCTTTGTTATATAATCATCTGCCCCTAGCTCCATTCCTCTGATTTGTTCACCCTCTTCACTTCTAGCTGAAACAATAATTACTGGAACATTAGATTTATTTCTAATGATCTTTAAAAAGTAAAAACCATCAAAAGTTGGAAGGTTAATATCTAATATTATAAGATTAGGCTCTATATGCTGAACATCTTCTAATACATTGTCGAAATCATTTAAGAGAATAGTCTTATAATCATAAGCATTTAAATATTCCTGCATATACTTTTTTAATTTTAAATCGTCTTCTATTATTAAAACTTTATTCATAGTTAATCTCCTAATTTTATATTTATAATGCTAATTATACCATTTTTTAAAGTGTTAAGATTATATTTGAAATTAAGGATACTTTAATAATTGTCGTCAAATTTTCCACTAAAGCACCTTCAAAAAAATAAAAAGGCACAAGAAGATTTAAATTTAATGATATAGCAAAAAGACTGTACTATTTTAAGTACAGTCTTGATTGCCAATATAAGAAAGTATGAACTATCATTGTTAACTTATACTCTTATAGCAGACTAATTTAATTTAATAGATTAAATTTCGGAATAAATATCTACATTATTTGATAGATGCATCATAAATTGTTCCAATTGAATTGGATAACATCAAATTGAATTCTTTATCTGTTTGCTTTGCAGTCAATCCTTGCGATAATGCACGGGAAAAACTAGCTATCAGTCCATGATTATGCGTAAGTTTTTCATTTGCTTCACTTTGAGTGTACCCTCCTGATAAAGCCACAACACGTACAACATGTGGATTATCCATTAAATCATAATAGAAGTTATCTTCCGTTGGTATTGAAAGTTTAAGCATTACTTTGACATCTTTGTCAAGGAGTGATAATTGATTAGAAATCTCAGATTTTAATATTTTTTCTGATTTTTCCTTATCCCTGCTGTGGATATCGACCTCTGGTTCGATAATTGGAACTAACCCAGCTTCAAATATTTTCTTGCCAATATCAAACTGTTGCTCAACTACTTTTCGAATTCCTTCTGAATTGGCTTCTTTAATAACTGAACGCATTTTTGTCCCAAAAACATTTTTTTCACTCGCCCGTTTTAAGAGTCCCTCCAAATTTGGAATCGGCTTCATGAGTTGAACACCATTTTCCATTTCAGCCAGCCCTTTATCGATCTTTAGAAAAGGCACGACCCTTTTGTTTTCCCAAAGAAAATCTGCAGTAAATTTATCACCAATCTTACGATCCATAGTATTTTCAAATAAAATAGCACCCAAAATATGCTTTGAATTGAATGTAGGGTTCATTATAATACGCGTTCTCATCTCGTGTACTAAATTAAACATCTCTTCGTCATTTGAAAAACGTTCTTCCGAAATGCCATACTGCAGAAGTGCCTTAGGAGTACTTCCCCCACTTTGGTCTAAAGCAGCGATAAATCCTTTTCCAGCATGCATTTGGTCCATTTGTTCCTTATTCATATAATTATCCCCTTTCATTTTTATTACTAAGTAATATCTTTAATTACATTATAACACTTATTAAGTACAGATATACAACAATATTTCCATAAATAAGGAATTTAGAACACCGTGTTTTTTACTACACTATTCCATGCTATTCCATATTGGACATATAAAATAATATAACATTAATGATAATATTATTATAACTACCATATACATAATCGCACCTAATATAAAACTAGAAGAAGTTATAAAACCTGTTACTATTGAAATCAAGCAAGCAGAGATATATAAGTACCAGCCTAACTTCTTCCAGCTAAACATTAGTATAAAACCTATAAGTTGAATTAAAGCTAAAATTATTGTTCTTAATGCATAGGCATTCATTAATCCTCCTGGTTGTCTTGAAAAAGAATATAAATTATCTAGTATACTTAAGCTATATACTACTATTAATACCAATAAAATTACTGTTAACCCCACTCCCCTTTCTTTGTTCTCCTTGACCACCATTTATCATCCCCCATAATATTTGATCACATATTGATATTGATGCCTTTTTTCTATGTAGCTTAATAATACTTATGTTACATTTGTTGATTTTAAACCATATAATAATAATTTATATTTATTTTTTACCATTGTAATACGATGCATATGGTGGTAAACTAATTTTAAGTAGTAATACGATGTACGGAGGTGACTTTATGGATAAAGAAATAATGAAGGGTAGCATTGATATTTTTATACTTTCTATAATTAGTAATCAAGATACCTATGGTTATGAAATTGCAAAATGTATTAAGAGTAAAAGCGAGGGTACATATGCTATGGGAGAAGGTACATTATATCCTGCATTAAAGAGACTAGAAGAAAAAAAACTAGTAGAATCGTACTGGCAAAAAAATGAACTGTCAGGTAAACGAAAATATTATAAGATTACTGATGAAGGGAAAATAACATTAAATGAAAAAATAAATCAATGGAATAAAGTAACGAGTTTAATTAATATTTTTAAGGAGGAGTAATATGGACACATTTAATGCTTATATTAAAGAACTTTTAAACGAGAGAGGTATAAATGAATGCGATAAAAAAGATTTGGAATTTGAGATTAGAGACCATCTCATGCTTTTAGAAAATGAATATTTAAATAAAGGACTATCTGAAAAAGATGCAATTAAATTATCAATTAGAGACTTTGGCGAAAGCAACTTTATAGGAAATAGTATTAAAAAAAATTTACCTTCACATAATAAGTACATTGATTTTACAGTTAAAGAACGGATTCAATGCTTATTAGGCATGTTCTTAGTATATTTCGTTTTTATTTTTATTCTTTCATATGTAACATTTTTTAGCCAAATTTTTGATTCTATATTTTATTATATAGACATGGCTATAGTGGTTACACTTACTTCATTTATATTCGTAAATAAAAAAGTAAATAACAATAAAAACAAGGTTAAAAATATAATTAGTATTAATATACAGTTCTTCATAATCGAAAAAATATTTATGTCCTTGTTTATTTTAATTGTTAGTAGCATTACAGGTGTATATGATTTTTCTTTACTTAATACATATATTTTTAATTGGATATATATTTTGAGTTTTATATTGTTAACATCATGTTCTGTTATCATTACTAAATATGTAATGAACAAAGTAACTCTTAATTTGAAAAATAATTATAATACTACTATTACCTCTACGTTTTTATTTATTATATCAATACTATTTATAATAATGTATATACTAATTCCAAATAGATTTTACGTATTAAGAAAGATAATAATCGGTATACTTGGTTCCGATATTACAAATGTGAGTAAAAATATATTTTTCATGGTAATCAACAACAATTTAGTAATTCCTAATATAGGACTTGTGATTCTAATAATACTCTGTATTAGATTAATCCTTCATATAAAGAAAAAAGGAATAGAAAGCCTATTATAATAGGTCTCTCAGCCCTCTCCTACTCTCAATCAACAATAATGATAATTTTGATGTTTTTCTTGGATTATGCTAACAAAAGTATATATTGCGTATAATGCATTTGAACAAGCCTTATAATTCCTAATTTATTTTAATTACACAAACTAAGATTTTGTAACACTCGTTATATGCCATCTTTCACACTACTAAACAACAATTTTCTTAGGAGTAACTTGCAACAAGAAACGAAATGATAATTAAATTTCCATTTAATAATTCTCCTTTTGCGAATGTAAAATCCCCTTAAGACTGCCAGGACGGCAGTCTAGTGAACCTGAGGCAGAATGCCGAATGAGAGCACGTAACAATTAAGAATTGTTACGCGCCACAGAGGACTACCCAGAGGTTGAGAATTTTACAAGAACAAAAGATTAGAATTCCTTATTATAATAATTTATATTTATTATTTAAATAAATATAAATTATGTTATCTTTTTATTACCCTACATCCTGCATTAAAGAGTCTTGAAAAAAACTAGTATAATCTTGTTAGCAAAGTCAAGAAATGCCTAGGTTAAAACATAAAAACGTAGAAGCTAAAAAATGCTACTCATTTTTAAATGCTTTAGAATAGAATAAAATCATCCCTCCGGGATTAAAATATATGGAGTGCTAATAGTTTCAAAATCCACTAATATTCTTAAATGGAGGGACATAACAAATATTAATTGTTATGTCCCTCCTTTAGTCTGATTACAATTTTTTTCATTACATAAACTAATATTACAGGCTACCGCCTATAAGAATCATGGATGAACGCGGAGTAATGAAATATGAAATTTCTCCGGAGTGACTTGCAACTAGAAATGACAAAACTATTGCAATTTCATTTAGTAATTCTTCTTTTGCGAGTGTAAAATCCCCGTAAGACTGCCAGGACGGCAGTCTAGCGAACCCGAGATAGGACGTCGAGTGTGAGAGTTAGGGGATTTTATACAAGCAAAAGATTAGAATTTCTTAATGCAATTTCTAGTTTCGAGTTCGGTTGCAATTCACCCAGGAGAAATTTATACTTTTTAGTCTTCCTTTTTGTCACTAGCTGCCTCATCATAAGCAGTTTTTATTTCTTCTTCACTCTTAAGATTTTTAAAAGCAATAGACATCATAAGTTTAATCCTATTAATTTGATTTACCTCACTTGCACCTGGATCATAATCTATAGCCGTGATATTAGCACCTTTATTTCTTCTCTTTAATTCCTTAATCATTCCTTTACCTGATACATGATTAGGTAGACAAGCAAAAGGTTGTACACAAACTATATTTTTTGTGCCACTTTCAATAAGTTCAACCATTTCAGCTGTTAAAAACCAGCCTTCTCCTGATTGATTACCTAAAGATATAATAGGAGATGCTATAGCCGCTAATTCCTGTATTGTTTTTGGAGGAGTAAATCTTTTACTCTTTTCAAGAACTAATTTCATATGTTTTCTATAACTTTCTATATATTGAATAGCCACATTATTTATTATTTTATCAGTTCTACTTTTACCTAAATACTTATATTTAAAGTCAGCATCGTAAGCACAGTATAAGAAAAAGTCAATTAAATCTGGCATAACTGCCTCTCCACCCTCTTTTTCAATAACATCTATAATATTATTGTTAGCTATGGGATCGAATTTAACTAAAATTTCTCCAACTAGTCCTACCTTAGGTTTAATAATATTTTTAATTTCTAAAAGATCAAATTCAGAGACAATGCCAGTTATATTGTTTTTAAACTCTTTATTTTTTCCTTCTGCTACTGCTATCTTGCATACTTTTACCCATTTTTCATAAAGCAAATTAGCTGAGCCTTCTACAACTTCATAAGGCCTAACCTTGTATAGTACTCGCATAAGCAAGTCACCATAAACTAAAGCCATAAATGATTTCTTAATTATTGGATAACTAAATTTAAAACCTGGATTTTTCTCAAGTCCAGCAGCATTTAAAGATATAACTGGTACCTGTGGAAAACCTGCGTCCTTAATCCCTTTTCTAAGGAATCCAATGTAATTTGTTGCCCTACATCCCCCACAGGTTTGAGAGATTATAACAGATGTATTCTCTACATCATATTTGCCTGACTTAAGAGCAGCAATTAGTTGCCCAACAACTATTATTGTAGGATAACAAGCATCATTGTTTACATATTTTAATCCTTCATCTACAGCTTTAGTATCTACTGATGGCAGTATTTGTAGATTATATCCTGATGAATTAAAGGCTTCCTGTAAAAATTGAAAATGTATAGGCGACATTTGTGGGCATAAAATTGTATGTTTCTTTCTCATTTCTTTTGTAAATATAATTTTTTTATCAGGCTCTTGTACTTTGCTTGGCAATACACCATTCTTATCTCTTTCATAAAGTGCAGCTTTTAAAGATCTAATTCTAATTCTTGCTGCTCCCAAATTATTACCCTCATCAATTTTTAAAGTTGTATATATTTTACCATTATCTTCGAGTATTTGAGCAACCTGATCTGATGTTACTGCATCAAGTCCACATCCAAAAGAATTTAGTTGAATAAGTTCAATATTGGGCTCTTTTGATACAAAACTTGCTGCTGCATATAACCTAGAATGATAAACCCACTGATCCACCGCTCTTAAAGGCCCTTCAATAATGCCTAAATGAGCCACAGAATCTTCTGTAAGTACCGGCATATCAAAATCAGTAATAACACTTGGAATCCCGTGATTAATTTCTGGGTCTATATGATAAGGTCTGCCAGCGAGTACTATACCCCTTTTCCCTGTTCTCCTAATATATTCTACAACTTCTTCACCTTTATTTCTAATATCTAATTTAACCTTTTCAGTTTCAGTCCATGCTAGCTCAGCCGCTATAACAACTTCCTTTTTGCTAATTCCAAAACTAACTAGTTCATCTGCTAATCTCTTATCTAGTGCCTTCTTATTATCTAAAGAAATAAACGGATTAAGGAACCTAACATTTCTTTCTTTTAATATATCCATATTGTTTTTTATTACCTCAGGATATGAAGTTACTATAGGACAATTATAATGATCATCCGCATTTTTTCTTTCTTTTTTTTCATATGGAATACAAGGATAAAATATTAAATCTATGCCCTTATTTATAAGGCTCATTATATGTCCATGTGCAATTTTAGCAGGGTAACAAGCAGACTCTGATGGAATTGTTTCTATTCCCATTTCGTATACCTTTTTAGATGATCTTTGGGATAACTCTACTCTAAATCCTAAATTCGTAAAGAAAGTAAACCAAAACGGATAATTTTCATATAAATTAAGCACTCTTGGAATTCCTATTGTTCCTCTTTTCGCTTCTTCTTTTTTTAGTGGAATATAATTAAATATTCTTTTATATTTATAATCATAGACATTAGGTATTTCCTCTTTTTTGTTACTAAGTCCTAGTGCTTTTTCACAGCGATTACCAGATATAAATTCCCGATCATTATCAAATTTATTAATTGTGAGAACACATTGATTAGCACACTGCTTGCATCTTCCCATGGTTGTCTCGATAGCTAGGTTGTCCAATTGTTCTAACGATAATAATGTAGAAACTCTGCCTTCTTCATCTCTTTCTTTTGCAATAAGTGATGCACCAAATGCACCCATTAGACCTGCAATATCTGGTCTTACAGCCTCTCTTCCTGAAATAATCTCAAAAGCGCGAAGTACGGCACTATTATAAAAAGTTCCCCCTTGAACTATTATCTTTTTGCCCATGTCTTTTGGATCTCTTATTTTAATAACCTTTTGAAGTGCATTTTTTATTACCGAATAAGAAAGTCCTGCAGATATATCACCTACAGAAGCCCCTTCCTTCTGAGCCTGCTTAACTCTCGAATTCATAAATACAGTGCACCTTGAACCTAAGTCAACTGGCCTTTTAGCCTTTAATGCCACCTCTGCAAACTCTGCTACTTCCATATTTAAAGAGTGAGCAAATGTTTCTATGAAAGAACCGCAACCAGATGAACAAGCTTCATTTAACATTATACTATCAATTACTCCATTTTTTACTTTTAGACATTTCATATCTTGTCCACCAATATCTAGTATAAAATCTACTCCAGGCATAAAAAATTCTGCTGCCTTATAATGAGCTATGGTTTCAATTTCCCCAATGTCCACCTTCAATGCTGCCATTATTAGTTTTTCGCCATAACCTGTCACTGCTGAATTTTTAATAGTAACACCTTTAGGTATTATAGAATATATATGTTTTAGTGCTTTTCTAACTGAAGTCAATGGATTACCTTCATTACTGCCATAAAAAGAGTGCAAAATCGCCCCTTCTTCATCTATAAGTGTAACTTTAGTTGTTGTAGAACCTGCATCAATGCCCAAATAACAATTTCCAGTATACCCTTCAAGTTCACGTCTTTTAGCCTTATACTTGCTTTGCCTTTCATTAAAAACCTGTAGCTCATTATCATCTGCAAAAAGGGGCCTAAATCTACGAACATCATTACTTGTCGCTTCCATCAATTTTGGAAGCTGATTTTTTAAATGTTCAAATGAAATAGTACTATTATCCTTTGAAGACATTGCAGCACCTACTGCTACAAATAGCTGAGAATCTTTTGGAAAAATAACTTGATTCTCTGTAAGTTTTAAAGTTTCGATAAACCTTTGTCGTAGCTCAGACAAGAAAAATAATGGTCCACCTAAAAATGCAACATTACCTCTAATTGGCCTACCACATGCGAGTCCGCTAATGGTTTGATTAACTACTGACTGAAAAACTGACACAGCAATATCTTCTTTTGCAGCACCTTCATTTAATAATGGCTGAATATCTGTCTTTGCAAAAACGCCGCACCTAGCAGCTATTGGATATATAGTCTTATAGTTTTTGGCAAATTCATTAAGTCCAGTTGCATCCGTCTGGAGAAGGGATGCCATTTGATCAATAAATGCCCCTGTACCTCCAGCACAAGATCCATTCATCCTTTGATCTATTCCTCCATCAAAATAAATTATTTTTGCATCTTCTCCACCCAGTTCTATTGCTACATTAGTTCTCGGTATAATTTTCTCTATTGCATAAGTACTTGCTATTACTTCTTGAATAAAAGGTATATTCAACCATTTAGCTAATGCTAGTCCACCAGATCCCGTTACAACTATAGTAATATCGGCCTCTGAAAAATTATTATAAGCTTCATTTAAAAGCTCTGCGATTGTACTTTTAATATCTGAAAAATGTCTCTGATACTTGCTATAAATCGTTTTTTCTTGCTCATCTAACACTACTATCTTAACAGTAGTAGATCCTACGTCTAACCCAACGTGTAATATATTTCTCATAATCATCTTCTCTTTCCTCGCAAGTTCGATTTATTTTTGTTTCTAAAATCTATTATATATATTTATGCGTCTTGATATAAACCCATTATTTTTTAAAATTTTTCTTTCATATATCCTATTTTTAGTTTATATATTTTTATTCTTCAAAAACATAATTTATTCTCAAAATCGCAACTTATTAGCATATTCTTTCCATTAATTATATCATTCTAATATTTATTTTACATATCAACAACGTAAAATAAAAATTAAAAAACTAGTATATAATATTATAACTCAATAAATATGATATTTTCAACCTATTTTTGTTTAATTATTTTAGAAACTAATGTCAATTATTTTCTATTCTTGTAAAAATACTTAATAACTATAATTTTGATTTAATACCATTTATCGTCATATTCTAAAATGTTCGTTAACAATACAATATAAGCCCTCATATACTAAACTATAACTTTGAGGGGATGATAAAGTGATTAAAGTAGAAATTAATAATATATGTATGAATTACCACTCCTTAACTGCTGAAACTCCTGCCCTAGCAGATATTTCTTTTGGTGTACAAGAAGGTCACTTTTTAAGTATTGTAGGGCCTTCTGGTTGCGGAAAATCTACGCTATTAAATATAATAGCAGGCTTAATTTCTCCGTCATCCGGAGAAATTAAAATCAATAGTAGTGCTGATAGCGTAAGTTTTTTAAAAATCGGATACATGTTTCAAAAGGATCAATTGTTTGACTGGCTAACTATATGGGACAATGTACTTCTAGGCCTTAAAATTAACCATTCTATTACAGCTGCCAATAAGGAATTAGTAAAAAGACTTCTAATAAGTTATAATCTCTGGGAATTTAGAGACCATCACCCTAGAGAATTATCTGGAGGCATGAGGCAAAGGGTTGCTTTAATTAGAACCTTAGCTTTAAGTCCTGAATTACTTCTTTTAGATGAACCTTTTTCAGCTTTAGACTATCAAACTAGATTAAACATTAGTGATGAGGTTTATGAAATTATAAAAAAAGAGAAAAAGACCACAATAATGGTAACACACGACATTGCAGAAGCCATCGCTATGTCCGATGAAATTATTATCCTTTCTAAACGCCCTGCTGTAATTGTTAAACACGTGACACTAGAATTTGGTGAAAACTTTTCTTATCCATTAAAACGTAGAGAGGCTCCAAATTTTAGTATTTACTTCAATGAAATTTGGAAGGAGTTGAATAATAATGCTGATTCAAAGTGATGAACAGAAAAAATATATTAAAGATGTAAAAAGAAAAAAATACATTATTATTTTTACAAGGATAATAATATTAATAATATTTTTTAGTCTTTGGGAAATAGCCGGCAGACTCAAATGGATAGATTCATTCCTAACAAGTACACCCTCGAAAATGTTTACATCATTTATACAGATATATAATGAAGGAACACTTTTAACTCATATCTGGGTAACATGTTTTGAAACCATAACAGGTTTTTTACTTGGAACAATTTTAGGTGCCCTTATCGCAGTACTATTGTGGTGGTCCGATTTTGTATCCAAAGTTTTAGACCCATATTTAATTGTATTGAACGCTTTGCCTAAAGTAGCTCTTGCACCTATTATTATATTTTGGGTAGGTAATGGTATAAAAGCAATAATAGTAATTGCTCTTTTAATATCAATAGTTGTAACTATAATAAGCATCCTAGGTGGCTTTAGAGAAGTGGATGAAGATAAAATAAAACTTTTAAAGACCTTTGGTGCCTCAAAACTTCAAATATTAATTACTCTAATTATTCCTGCTTCTATTCCTACTCTCATTTCTGCACTTAAAATAAACGTAGGGCTATCATGGGTCGGTGTAATTATGGGTGAATTCTTAGTAGCTAAAGAAGGTTTAGGTTTTTTAATAATTTATGGTGGTCAAGTTTCCGAGCTAGATATGGTAATGATGAGCATAGTAATACTCGCAATATTAGCTTACCTTATGTATGAGATGGTGGCATTTATTGAGAGAAAAGTGGTTTTTAAAAACAAATGAAATTTTACTTATAATGAATATAAATTAAACCCTTGGACAGTATTTATATTGAATGACCAATTCAATGTAGTGCTGTCCATATTAGTCTCATTTAAATTAATAGTGATCTAATATTAATTTTATTTTCATGAGATTTAGGATAACAAATTTGTAATTCTTTTAAGAATCATAAGGAGGATAATAATGGAATACTTTCAAAAAGCTAACGATATCTACAATACTAAAGATTATAATAGAGCAATATCTCTATATAAGAAAGCTGCTGAAATGAAAGATAATGAGGCCGGCGCACTTTATAACAGTGCAGTATGTTTTATTCACCTAAAAAAATATGAAAATGCAATACCTTTATTTCATGCTGCTATATCACTGCGCCGTGAAAGCAAATACTTTTTCAACTTAGCTTACTGTTATGCCATGTGTTTTAACAAACCAAAAGCATTATATTATTTTAATACCGCTTGGTCACTAAATAATGATGATGAAGATTGTGAAAAGGCTATTAATTTATTATTAAAAAGTTATAAAAGAGCTACCTAATTTTAGGTAGCTCTTCTTTTACCATTCTCCAGCTATGCTCTCTTGCTTATGATCTATAGTAAATCTTTTAGTATCAAAATAGTCTCCTCCAATTAAAAATGTAGGATCTACATTAATCCACTTATTCTCACCTGCTATATATACTTGATTCCAAGCATGACTAACCCAATTACTTCCATTAAACCCTTGACCAGTTATAATTCTAACTTTTATATTGTTAGCTCTGCACATAGCGACGTATAGACATGCATAATCGAAACATATTCCACTTTTAGAATCAAAAGTTGGGATGGCCCCCGATGTCATTTGTGTATCATTATTTAATACTCTATTTGCTTTTTCATCACTATAAACTATCTCACTACCTACCCACTTGTATATAGCCTTGGCTTTATCCCTCGTACCATTTTTACCTTGAGCTAAGTTAATAGCGAACTTATTTATCTCATCATTAGACTTAACTCCTTGCTCTAGTGTAATACCATTGTAATAAACAATACCTTGTTTCTTATTATTTTGTACATTAGGCGCAAGTGTAGAAGGATCTTTCACAACTATCGTAAATGAATTATTAACGATATTAGGAAGTTTTTTCGCAAGTTTCGAATTAGTAAGAGGAATTACTACTTCCTTTGATATATAATTGTATGCTTGTGATTCTTCCAAATACTTATTATATGTATCCGCTACATTGAGAAGTGACATAAAATTCAATACAAAAGTAATAACAATTACATAAGAAATTGCTTTAGGCACTTGAAATATTGCACCAACAATTCTATTAAATAAAATACTCTTTTTCTTTAACTTATTCTCTATAGTATCAAATAAAGGATAAAGAGTGATATGAGCAATAATATTAACAACAAAAGTTATGATGCTGTAAATTATCATTATCAAAAGTGGCATAAGCAATATATAAATTACCAATGGATTACTATTAATAAATTCTATAGCCTTTGGCGGTATATTTTTATATATGTTTGCATACATACCTTCATCATGTTGAATAAATATTTTTTTAGTGTAATAAATGCCTAAACACAAAGAAAACAAAAAAGAAAAGCTTTGAAATACGCCTTCAATAGATCCTTTTAAATATTCCGATGAAAACTTAGATATAAACCCTCTAATTATTGGGTATATAAATAATAATAGCAAAATCATACTTACGGGTTGCCTAAACAATACTATCACCTGCTTTAATTCGTATCATCTTTTTCCTCCGACTTATTATATTTTGAGGATGAGATAAACTAAAGTTATAATTCACCTCATATCTATTCATCTTCCACACCGTTAATCAAATTTCTTAATACTTTTTTGATTTGTTCCCACCTAAAACCACGTCGCAAAAGATAATCGTAAAGCCTTTTGTATATTTTTCTCTTATCAGTCTCTGACTTAATTAATATATTGTACCTTTTACTAGCTAGTTCGTACAATTTATTATAATCTTCCTCAGCTGTATCTTCATAGTTCTCACCTTTGGACAAAGGTATCCCGTCTACAATGTCATCATCCTTGTCATCACTCGCGATTTCATCCATAACTTTTCTGATTAGTTCGTAATCATATCCACTACGGGCTAAATAATCTGATGTTTTTTTGTATAGTTTTTGGTGGTCTTTTTCACTCTTAGCTAATGTTACAATCTTTTTATTTGCTAACTTCAAAGCTGTTTCTATTAGCTGCTCACTAGTTATTTTATTAAGTTCTTCATTAATCAATTCTTTTGGTAGAAATTTTTTTAATAATGCAAACTTAATCTTATTTTTACCACAAGATCTAATTTTCTCTTTTATATATAACTTAATAAATAGACTATCATCAATAAAATCATACTGCCTTAAAAAGTCCATTACCCGTTCTATGGTCTTAGCATCAAATTCTTTCATCGTTAATTTATCTATTACTTGCTTTGTTGACTTAAAACTTCTTTCTAAAAAGTGAAGTGCACAAGTTTTTCCTTTTATATAATTATCTTCATTAACTATATTGTAAAGACTCTGCTTGTCCATGGCTCTACCCTTAGTTATATTATGAATATAAACAAGCTGAGCATCACATGCAAAAGCATACTCGCCATCTATATAGATGTTAACTCTAGCCTTGTTCTTCTTTTGGAATTCAATTTTTGTAATAAGACTATTCAATATTAGCCTCTCTTTTCTGGTAAAAATATGTGAATTGTTGGTTTTTGTAATACTTTTCTAGAAACATTATATAAATCCTCACTTTTAATATTTCCCATGTTTTTCATATCATCAGTAAATTGATATATATCTTCACTATCCATAGCCTGATGAAGTACATAATTTGAAAGATCCGTAGAATCCTCAAGCGTTGATGCAATGGCAGTTTTCATTATTTTTTTCATTAAAGATATTGTATTATCATCAAAAACTATTTTCTCAGTTTCGATGTCTTTAATTACAGTATCAATTACATGGATTGCCTCATCAACATTTTTTTCTGATACCGAGGTATAAATATAAAGTGTTTTAACGTTATTTGAAGTATCTAAATGAGTGTAAACATCATAAGACAATCCTCTTTCTTCACGTAGTTCTCTAAATAGTATAGAATTAGAACTTTCACCAAACTTAAAATTTAATATTCTAAGTGCAAGTTCCTCGTCTTTAGACAAACCATTAAATGTATATAAATAAAGTATTGTACTTTGTTCAATTTCTTTTTTATATGATATTTTTTTTATGAATTGTTGTTTTTCAGCTATTATTTTTTTCTTTTCAAATTTGCTCTTAATCCATTTACCAAAACACTTACTTACAATATTTATTATGTCCTCATGTTCAAAGGGGGATACAATAGATATAAAAGAATTATTCGGCAAATAATATTTATTATAAAACTTAACAAGTTGCTCCCTTGTAACATTTTTTATAATATCTTCATTTCCAATAGTATCTTCCCTAAGCGGACTATATTTAAACGCGATTTCATTAACTCTTTGAAAACTTAAGTCTTCAATGTCATCATTAATTGTTCTAATTTCAGATAATATAACGCCTCGTTCCTTTTCAATTTCAGCAATAGGGAATGTAGAGTTTAAAAGCATATCCCCCATAAGTGTTATAGCATTCTCTAATTCTTCATTTAAAACCGTCGCACTATATACTGTAGAATTAAAATCAGTATAAGCATTATATTCTCCACCTAAATTTTCTAAATCACTATTTAGCTTCTCATTAGTTCTAATATGTGTACCTTTAAACAGCATATGTTCAATAAAGTGCGCTATGCCTTTTTCATCTTTTTCTTCAAAAAGCGAACCTATATTTACTCCAGCATGAACTGCTGATATTTGACTATCCTTTTTAATAGTAATAAGTTTTATACCATTACTTAGCTCTGTTTGTTTTGTGTTAAAAATTTCTTTAATCATCATATTCTCCTTTAACCTAAAACTATATTATTAATTATCATCTTAAAATACAATATTAATACATTCAAGAGGTAATTTATACCTTAATTTAAAAAATAATTTACTTACATTTAAGTAAAACGCATATGTTGTTTAACTATATCATACTTTTAACTACTTTAAACTATATTCTTAACCAATTTAAAGCACATTTTTTTGTGAATTATAGCAAAAGCTATTGACTAATCAAGAATTATATACTAGAATTAAAGTTCGAGTCAAATACTCATAGACAGTTCGCAACCATCCTGTCTTAAACTAAAACTATGGAGGCACAAAATTGAATATTAAATTAAATGAAGGAACTATGTCTGTAAAAATAAGAAAAATCGTTTTTGCAGCAATGGTGGCTGCTATTTATGCGGCTTTAACTCTAAGCTTATCGTTTTTCAGCTTTGGAGTTATTCAATATCGCGTAGCTGAAGGGCTTACTATCCTACCTTACTTCGCATCCTTTTCTATTCCAGGATTGCTAATAGGTTGTATAGTTTCTAATATTATAAGTCCACTAGGTATTATGGATATGGTTTTCGGTTCCCTTGCAACACTTATATCCGCAATTTTAACTTACTATATTGGTAAGAGCAAACTAAAGTTCAAAAAAATACTTGCTCCATTACCAGCTGTGCTAGTAAATGCCTTTGTTATAGGCATACTGTTAAAGCTTTTATATGTCAAGGACATGCCCCTTTTACTTTGTATGCTGCAAGTTGCATGGGGAGAATTAGTCTGCTGTTATGGAATTGGATTACCTCTTATTTATATTATTGAAAAGAACTCAATTTTGAGGAGTTTTTTAAAGTAATAATGAAAAGCAATTTAATTTTGCTTTTTTAGTTTAATATTTATTGTTTTGTATAGAAAATTGTAATAATAGATGTATTTGATACTTTATGAGAAGAAAGAGGAATTTTAATTAATGGAAAAAATTAAGTTTGATGAATTAGGACTAAACGAATCTGTACTACACGCTATACAAGATTTAAAATTTGAATACCCATCTGATATCCAAGAAAAAGCTATTCCAGTAGTACTCGCTGGCTTTGATATCATAGGTCAGGCTCAAACAGGAACTGGTAAAACATTAGCATTTGGTGCACCCATTTTAAGTAGAATGGAAAAATCAAATGGTAAAGTTCAAGCAATAATAATGTCTCCAACAAGAGAACTTGCTGTTCAAGTTGCTGAAGAACTTTCTCGAATTGCAAAACATGAAAGAATTAAGATATTACCAATCTATGGTGGTCAATCTATCGATAGACAAATATCCGCTCTAAAAAGAGGAGTAGATATTGTAGTTGGAACTCCAGGAAGATTACTAGACCATATTAGAAAAGGCACTTTAAAACTTGCAAATGCTAAGTTTCTTGTTTTAGATGAAGCTGACGAAATGTTAAACATGGGCTTTATTGAAGATATTGAAAGTATTATAAGTAATTTAAGTTCAGATAGACAGACTTTACTTTTCTCAGCTACTATGCCAAGAGCTATTAAAATATTGTCAAAGAAATATATGCATCCAGAAACAAAAATTATTGCTATAGAAAAGAAATCTTTAACAGTTTCTACTATAAAGCAATTTTATTATGAAGTAAATAATAAAAACAAATTTGAATCATTATGTAGAATTCTTGATGTTGATGCTCCTAAAACTTGTATACTATTCTGTAAAACTAAAAAAGGTGTAGATGAGTTAGTTGATGCATTACAACCTAGAGGTTATACTGTAGAAGGTATGCACGGAGACATGAAACAAAGCCAAAGAATGAACACTCTTAAGAAATTCAAAGAAGGTAATTTAAACTTCTTAATTGCAACTGATGTAGCTGCAAGAGGAATCGATGTTGAGGATGTTACTCATGTAATAAATTATGATTTACCACAAGATAGCGAATCATATATACATAGAATTGGTAGAACTGGTAGAGCAGGTAAAGAAGGTACAGCATATAATCTTATAACAAGACGTGAATTATCAGCTATAAGACAAATTGAACGTGATACTAAAAGTGTAATCAACAAAAAAACTGTACCTACTATAACAGATATTTTTGCTGCTAAATCAGATACTATTATAGATCAAATAAAATTAGTTCTAAAAGAAAATTTGTATGAAAACTTTCTTCCACTAGGACAAAATCTTATTTCAGAATTTGGTGATGAAGATGTAGCTGCTTCTTTAATAAAAATTATTTTTGATAAAGAAGTTAACTATAACTATGCAGATGATTCTACAACAACAACATCTGACACTGTTAGACTATTCTTATCTATAGGAAGAATGGATGAAGTTATGACTAAGGATATTATCGCTTTCTTATGTGAAACTGCTAATATTAACAAAACTGAACTTGGTCGTATTGACATCTTAGATAAATTCTCTTTCTTAGATGTACCTTCAAACTTAGTTGATGCTATTTTAAATAATAGTTCAGGTAAGAGATTAAATAGCAGAAAAGTAAATATTGAAGTTGCTAAATCTAGAAGATAATTCTAACAAAACAAAAAGAGTACCTATTATGGGTACTCTTTTTGTTTTGCTAATTTTATACACAATATTTTTGTATTTTAATTATGTTACCACCATCTCTAACATACAATATATAAGGGGTGATAACTATGAACAAATTCAAAAAACTACTTTATACTTTAACCTATATCTTATTGATTGAGATATGTCTAATATATTTTGTTTATAAATAAAAATATTAGAATCCTTATTTATATTATCTCAGCTTTATAGATTTCCTCAAAAGCGCATAATTTTTGCACAATACCACTACTCTTAATATATCTTGGCGCTAAAATTGTATACATCGTTGTACTGTACTTTGAAGTTTCATTTTCATCTTCTTCATCATCAATCACAAATTCTATATTCTTAACTTTTATGCTAACACTGTCAAAATACTTTTCTAGTTTTTCCACCATGTCTTTTTTGTTAACATATTGAATTTCCAATTTTAGAACATTAGTATTTTTAAAAAGCTTAGTCTCAAAAGTCTTAAGAAATACTAATACTATAAAAACACATATAGTGGATAATATCGTTAAAGTATAATATCCGAGTCCAATAGCAAGACCAATACAAGCAACTGTCCATATGCTCGCTGCAGTAGTAAGTCCTTTTATTGATCCCTTATCATGTATAATAGTACCTGCTCCTAAAAAGCCTACCCCTGTTATAACTTGTGCTCCCAGCCTTCCAATATCTACTTTCATAGCCGATTGGAGCTCTGGATGTTGCAAAATCATATTAGTTGTTTCTTGAATAGAGTATAATTGTATCATTGAAGTAATTGCCGCACCTAGACATACTAATATATGCGTTCTAAACCCAGCTGGTCTATTTTTAAACTCTCTCTCATACCCAATTAAACCACCGACTAAAACTGCAAGCGCAAGCCTTATTGCTACTTGATATACTAACATGTACTTACCCCCATAAATCCATTGATAACATTATATTTTAATTTAAATATTTTAATTCAATACGGTTTGATTTTAACCACTCTATAACAAATTCATTTATACAATGGTCTTCATATTTATAATACTCATCCGTAGTACATTCATCGTCTTCGCATGCATCCATTGTATTTTGTTTATCCATTAGAACATGTTTAAACTTTTTTGTAGGCTCATTGCTTTTTAATGCCTCCGTTAATTCTAATTTCAAATCATAATTACTGATTTTAGTTTTAACATATTCCTTCATAGCTTTTATATAAAACTCCTCATCTATTAGTGGAGTAATTAAATACCTATTTGCCTTATCCTCATTAATAAGTATCGCAATACTAACAAATTCTTTTAACCAATTATCGAAGGTATTTTCCTCCAATGTCCCATTTTCTAACGCTAAACTTACTTCTGTTGGAATATATATAACCTCGCCAGTAACCGAATCTAGATAACTTTTTCCTAAATTGTCATCAACATGCGAAATTGTTTCTATAAGTGCTTCCATATCAACCGCAACTAAATTCAAAACTTTTCCTCCTCAAATTGTATAATAGTTATTTAATATCTACAATAAAAAGCCAATAAACCCAAATGGTCTATTGGCCTATTTACTTATTCTTCAAATGTTGATTCATATTCTTCTAATACTTTTGCGAATTCTTCCTCATCTTCTACTGCAATATATTGTTCTTTATCGTCTACTAATTCTATTTTATAGACGAAAGCATCATCTTCTTCTCCTATTGGAGCGAGCAATGCATATTTATTTTCATCTAATTCAATAATTTCAATTATTTCAAAATCAACCTTTTCTCCATCTTCATCGAGCATCGTAATAACTTTATTTTCTTCCATGACAATTCCCCTTTCAAACTTAATAAACATATTATACCGTTAACCTCGCCGTCATGTCCATATAAAATATAGATTTAAATTATTTTAATCACTATATCCATCCATTCCTCTAATAGATACTTCTCCTGATACAATATGTTCAACATTGCCACTAGAATTCTCAACAACTAATTCACCTTTATCACTTATATCAATTGCTTTAGCTATTGTTACTTTTCCTCTATTTATTAATTGAATCTCTTTACCTATAAGGACTGAATTTTTTCTACATATCTCTAAAGTTTCTTTTATACTATCATTTTCTACAAAATCATTATACAACTCTTCAAATATATTTAAAATGTTAGCAAGAAGTAGCTTTCTGTCCATAAGTTTACCACTTTCAATCTTAATTGACGTAGCCACATCTTTTAGATCAGTTGTAATATCTTCTTTTTCTAGATTTACATTGATTCCAATTCCCATAACTAAGTAATTTACATGATCGATTTCTCCGCTCATTTCTGTTAATATACCACATACTTTTTTACTATTAAGTATTATATCATTAGGCCATTTAATACTTGTTTTAACCCCCATTCTCATAATAGCTTTTTGAACAGCTGCTGCTCCAAGAAGTGTTATCTTTGATATATTTTCTGTAAGTATATTAGGCCTAAGTATAATTGACATCCATATACCCTTATATTTTGGTGATAAAAAGTTTCGTCCGAGCCTTCCACGTCCTAATGTTTGTTCTTCACTTATAACAACTGTGCCATGTTCCTTACCCATTTCCGCAAGCTCTTTGGCCTTAGTGTTTGTTGACCCTATAGAATTGCAATAAATAATATTTTTACCTATACACTCTGTATTTAAATGATTTTTAATTTCCTCGAAGGTTAGTATATCAGGTGATGAGATTATTCTATAACCCTTTCTTGAAATAGCTTCAACTTCGTAACCATCCTCTTTAATAACCTTTATATGTTTCCAAATAGCCGCACGACTGACTCCTAAAACCTCACTAATTTTTTGACCCGACACAAAATCATTTCCACTGGCCTTAAGTAATTCAAGAATTTTTTCTTTCATAATATCAACACCTTTTTTATTTTGTAATATAGATAAAATCTCTCTCTATCCAATTATAGTCTCCTATATTCCTCTTGTTTATATCCATGTTTACCTTTAAGTGTTAGATCAATATCCAAAAGCAACTTATCTTTATCAACTGGTAACGTTCCAGAAAGTGATACATAATTTGAAGCATGATTGCTTCTAAAAATACAATTAGTAACTTCTACGTTTTTAAGGAATTCCCTCAACTCCTGGACTACTTCTTCCGGAGTTAATACATGAAAGATACCATTTTGTATATCTTTATAAATAGGTGTCCCGCTTTCTAACATTAAAGTCAAAAATCCAACATAATCTGGATTTATAGCACTTATAAGTTTCGCCGACTCTATAGCATTCTCACTGATTTTTTCTCTGCCTCCTATACCCGAAATCAGAGTAGTTGATAATTTTATACCGCTTCCTTTAACCTTTCTTCCTGCCCTAATCAAACTTTGGGCAGTTACACCTTTATTTATACTCTTTAGTATTTTATCACTTCCAGATTCAACTCCAAGATATAAAATCCCAATCCCCAGAGCCTTAAGCATGCTAAGATCCTCTACTGACTTTGCTAAGATATCATTAGGCGTAGCATAAACCCCCACTCTCTCGCACCCTGGAAACAACTCTTTAATCTTTAATAAAATTATTTTTAAATCACTAGTTTTAAGAACTAAAGCATCCCCATCTGCTAGAAATATTCTTTTAACCGCGCCATAATCTAACTTAGCCTGCTCAAGATCAGATATAATGTCTTTTAATTCACGTACCCTAAACTTCTTATCTTTATACATCCCGCAAAAAGTACATCCATTATGTGAACACCCAATAGTAACCTGTACAATAAGACTATAAGCCTCACTAGGCGGTCTATACACTATCCCCTCATACTCCACTAAACTCATCTCCCAGTCATCCTTTTCTCCCATAACTATCCCCATAGCCTAAAAGGCTATGGTTCTTTTGAAGCATCCTGATAGTTTCCTTTTAATTACCTCACATCCCAAAACATCCTTTTCTCCCACAACCATCCCCATAGCCTAAAAGGCTATGGTTCTTTTAAAGTATTCTGATAATTTCCTTTTAATTACCTCACATCCCAAAGCATCCTTTTCTCCCACAACCATCCCCATAGCCTAAAAGGCTATGGTTCTTTTGCAGTATCCTGATAATCTTGTTAACTCTAGCAACATAGTAATTCGGCAATAAGCGTATATATTGTGTAAACAGCAATTGAACAAACCTTAGTAATTCTTAATTTATTTTATTTATACCTGCGTAAGAAAACCGCATGTTTGAGCGAAGCGAGTTTGCGGTTTTTAGCAGACATAAATAAAATAAATTTTAGAATTACAAGGTGAAGTGAATGCTGTTCTAACAATATATACACTTATGGTAGAAGCCACAATATTCTAGGAACCTTATGTATATTATTTAGAAGACAATGAACGTTCTTCGCACTTTCTAATGAAAGATTCGATGTTCTCTTTTTCCTCGCAGATTTTGGTTTCATTCATATCCCCTCTACCAAGTCTATCACACAGTGATAGCAAAGCAATTTCTTTAATTGATATATCAGATCTCATTTCTTCAACATTCGAAAATGGTAAATCTTTCGTTACAAAAAGAGTTTGCATATGCCACCTAACTAAAGCTGTAACCTGTATAATTAATTCTTCATCATTTGTCAGTGCACAAAGAAACCTTTTGCTAAGTTCTGAACCAACTTTATCATGATCATATGATGTTATCTTTCCTTTCCTAAATTTTGTTGTAGGTGCTTTACCTAAATCATGTAATAAAGCCGCCCACATAAAAGCAATAGGATTCTCACTAATTTCTTTTCTCTTTGCAGCATTATCTATAACTAACATTGTATGTTTCCATACATTTCCTTCTGGATGATGAATTGGTGATTGTGGAGTTTCAATCAGATTTCTCAATAATGTATACGGATATAGTGTGTAAATATCTTTATTATTTATAATTTCATCAAAATATAAAGATGGATTTTTATCCTCCATTAGATGTTTTTGAAATTCTTCAAACATTTTAACCATACACTAATTCCTTTCTGTTTATTATTTTATTTCATAATCTTTTATTATTATAACAAAAAGAGCAAGTTAACTTATCTAAACTATATACTATTTTAGTTTAGATAACAAACGCTTGCTCTTTTTATTAATATCTCTTTATTAGTTATTCTGACTTGTTTCCGCCATATTCACTTTTATTAGTTGTAAAAACACTATCATTGTATGCGCTTTCCTCAATGGATTGAATAATTTGATTTTTAGAATGTGGATTTTTGGATTTTGTGTCTTTGTTAATATAATTACGGGAATTATCCTTACTAGCTTGTTCACGACTCTTCATACAGAACCTCCTAATTACTTATTATAGATTTAAAAAACACCAATCATCCCTTATATGCTGCGATATTAATGCTCGCTATACTTTTTTAACACTTTTTTAAACTCATCGCCCTCACCTATTGATTTATATTCTACTTCGCCATTAACTACAACTGACTTATAGGCATACGCCTCATCTGAATCCTTAGGTCCAACTATTACATAATCAGTTCCATCCATTTTAATAGCATCAATTAGTTCTAAATCAACTTTATCACCATTTTCATTTAGAACAGTAATTATTTCATTAGTTTTCATATACATACCTTCTCTCATGTAATTTAGCAATTTGTTTTTACGTGCCCTCTTATTTTGTTCCTAATTTAATGTTTTATACCAAATATTTATAATAAGTAATAAAAATTAAAAATGCTTTGTTATCAAATAATTATTTAATAACAAAGCATTTTTTTATTGTGATGGGATGTGTAGATTATTATTTAATAGATTCTGCAATCTTTATTAATTCATTTTTTGTAATTCCACCTTTACCCGCAGATAAAAAATAAATCGCATTTTTAGTTTCCCAATCAATGTTTCTATCATCACTTATTACAGCATTTACACCATTAATTTTCGTTTTTTCAATCGTGCCATCTGTTGAAAGTTCACCTTTAGTGGTTTCATCTGGAAACCTTTGTTGCATAGATATAGATTTTCCAGTTTTCTCATTAGTGAAATACAACTCAATATATTTACTATTTTCAACTTTTGTTTCATTCTTCTCCTTATAAAATTTTGCTCTATCAAATTTATATCCTTCTGGCAAAAATGTTGGAAGCTTAACATCAAAGCAAGTATAATAATTTAATTTACTAGAATCTTTTACTTCAACTACCGCATCTTTACTTTCTTTGTCCATTTTTTCTTGCTCAGCTACAGTTGTTATTTTACCACCCTGCATATTAGCAATTTTTTCCCCTTTTGCTGTATATAATTCATTGTAATTATCCTGCGTAACTACTTGTACTTGCTTTCCTTGTTTATCAAAAACTTTGCCTTTATACTCATCTGTAAGTCTCATTTCTTTTATTTTAGATGGCTCCATTTGCATAACACTTATATGTCCTAAAGATATAGTTTTTATTACTTTATCCGCTATCTCTTGTGCAAATGATGTTTGCATTACAGAAACACTTACTATACATATTGCTGCTACTGCAATAGCAGTTTTTTTAAATTTATTTGATTTTTTCATAGTATTCTCTCCTTTATTTTCACTTATGCTTTTTAAAGTTTTATTCAATACCCCTTTTTTATTGCTGTTTTGACTAAAATCTTCATCTGATATATTCTTGCTAAATTTTAAAAGTTCATTATATTCACTAGATTCTATTTTTTTCTTATCCTCTATACCATTAAAATAAGCATCCATTTCTCTAGAAAATTTATCTTCAATTCTCTTATTGCTCATATCGTTTCCTCTCTTCCTCAATTTTCTTTTTTAACTTTTTCATTGTTCTATAAAGTATTACTCCAACATTGCTTTCCGTAATATCTAATATTTGTGCTATCTCCTGATTTTTAAGATTTGCACCAAACTTAAGAGAAACAATATTTCGATCCCTTTCATTCAGAATCTTCAAAGCCTTTGAAAGTTCACTGTTACTTTCTGCTGATAATATTATGTCTTCGGGAGTTTTTCCTCTTGATGCTAAGTCCTTAATTGTATCAATAGAAAATAATTTATGCTTTTTTAGACTTCTAAAATAGTCATTTACTATGTTTCTAGCTATAGCAAACATCCATACCTCGAAAGGTGACTTACTTTGAGAATACATATCTATTTTAAACATTATTTTTTCAAAAACCTGACTTGTAAGGTCTTCTGATGTTTCAATGTTATTAACACGATAATACATATAGTTATAAACTCTTTTGTAATAGATTTCAAAAATATGAGCAAATTTTTCTTCTTTACACAATTCTTCTGTAATTTCTTTTTCATATGAAATATCACGCAATACAAGTTGCTTCATCTTTTTAAAACCCTCCTTCCTTTGTTTTTTTACTTGGCCAAGTAAGCTCATGTGTTAATACGTAAAATTTTTCATTTCATTACATATATTTTAATCTTTTTAATATAATGTGAAAAGAACAAACAATAAATAATTCCCTCAAACCTTAAGTCTGAGGGAATTAAAAAATACTTTAATTTTTTATTTTATATACTTATCATAAATTATAGATAAAAGTTTATCTTTAGTATTAAGCTCCGAGTTTTCTAAGACTATATTTAAAAGAAATTTCAGCATAACACCTATCTGAGCTCCTGGCTTAATAGAAAATTCATTCATTAAATCTTTACCGTTTACTGCTAGTTCTTTTATAGATAATGGAGCCTTAGATTCTATTATAGCTATAGTTTGTTTCTCCACTCTATTAATTTCATCTAATCTAATTTGAGGAAACCGTGACCCTAAAGCATCTGCTCTTTGCAATGCAAAAAGGCTAAAGACTAAATTCATACTAGTTCTATTAATAAGACGTTTCACAGTAATATCTGTTGGATTTGTAAGTACATTCATATGCTCCTTTACTAAGATCTCAATTTCAGTTATACTCTCATTATCAAATTTAAGTCTTCTAAGTATTTGACCTGCTATTTTAGTTCCCTTTCTATCATGTTCATAAAAATGTCCTATCCCACTCGCATCAATAGTAAAGCAATCTGGTTTAGCGATATCATGAAGTAATCCTGCAAATCTTATGTTAAGAACTGGTGGGCATTTTTCTACAACAGCTAATATGTGGGAAAATACATCTTTGTCATGGTGAGGATTTCGCTGATTAAATCCTACTGTTAATTGAAGTTCTGGCAGTATAATCTGCAATAATTTAGTTTCTTCAAGTAATTTAAAAGCTTTTGTAGTGTTATTAGATACTAACATTTTACATAGTTCATCTCTAATTCTTTCAGTACTTACATTTGATATAAGGTTACAATTCATTTTTATAGCAATCATAGTTTTTTCTTCTATATCAAAATCTAGTGAGGCTGCAAAACGAATAGCCCTAAGCATTCTTAGAGCATCTTCCTTAAATCTTTTATTAGGTTCTCCTACAGCTCTAATTATTTTATCTTTCAAATCAAAAATACCGTCAAAACAATCTATAAGGCCATCTGCCTCGTTGAACGCTAAAGCATTTATAGTAAAATCACGCCTTGCTAAATCTTCTTCTAAATTTGAAACAAAAGTAACACCACTTGGTCTTCTATTATCTAGATATTCACCATCTATTCTATAAGTTGTAACCTCGTAGCCCTCTCCATTTACCATAACAGTAATAGTCCCATGTTTTATTCCCGTTGGAATAGTCTTATCAAAAATTCTAATTATCTCTTCTGGCAGGGCATTAGTAGTTATATCATAATCCTTAGGAACAGCTTTCCCGATTGTAGCATCACGTACACTTCCCCCCACTATATAAGATTCATATCCATTATTTTTTAAAGTATCCAAAATTATTTTTACATCATTTGGTATAAACATAACTCCTCCAATATTACTTTCCGTTTATTTATTACAATTTAAATATACATTGCTATTGGTATAATCTCAATTACAGGTCCGTCAATTACTAGATTGTTTGAATCATAATCGCTAATTAAAGTTGTATCTTTTAGAAACCTGTTTTTAAATTCTTTAAAATACTCCTCATTTAAATAATCAAAATAAGTTCCACTAAGCAAATCATTGTTATTTATTTCAGTTTTATTTTTATTTGGAATTCTTACCACCTTACCAAGAACAGTAATTCTGGCACCTTCAATATAATCCAAATTATCTGCCATATGTTTTATCTCCAGGGGCACTATAACTTTTGTATTACTATCACCAATATTACTACTAATAAACTTTATACATTTTTCAGTTTTGCAGACTTCCATATCATCTTTTAGAATTTTTAAGACTTGCCTTTTAACTTTATGTTCTTGACTTTCATCACCATTTTCTAGTGGCTCCGGTGAAAATGCTAACTGCATTTCCATAACTCTAATTATATCTTCTATATATTCTAATACTGGATTTTTATATAATTCGCAAGTGAACTGAACAAAATCAAATTCCTTAATATTTGCCACATCGCTCCCACTCGTGATGACCTTTAACATATTTTGCTCATTTAACATATTCTTTAATCTTGACAAAATTGTTATTACAATTGAAACTCTTTCTTCAATTTTCTGCGATGTAAATTCATTTAAAAATTGAACATTTAAGTCACCTTCCATTATTTTACCACAGGTAGCTTCATATAATGGTGTATTTGTACTAATCGTTAACAGCTTCCTTGTACTTTCACTTTTTATTTCTGCAAACTCCTCAATTACAACTGTATATAAATTATTTATCATATCTCCATTAGTATATAAAGGTATTAGTGCTCTGTTATCCATATTTTTATACCCCCATAAGTCATCACTTTCAGTGCTGTATTGTTTTCAACACTGCATCACTTTCAGTGCTGTATTGTTTTCAGTAATACAATATAAAACAATGCTCATAACTATTTTATATTACTTTTTATAATTTAGAACAATAACTTGTAATGGGATTCTTTATTTATAGCTAAGTACACTATTTTTTCTTTAGTAATATTGATTTCATAACTGCAGTTTCGCCATATTTATTGCGCAAACTATCTATAGTTTTATCTATACTTCTTTTCTTTTCATCATTAGTATTATCAAGGTCAAAAATTGATATTTGTTTAAAATTATCATCACATAAATTATTAAGAGAAACTCCTAGTAATCTTATGGGCTCACCTTTCCATAATTCATCAAAAAGAGTCCTTACTGTTTTTAGTATCTCCTGAGTTTGATCCGTAGAGCTTTTTAAAGTCGTACTACGCGAATAATCAATAAATTCATGATTTCTTATAGTTACTGAAATAGAGTAGCAACACTTTTTTATATTTCTTAATCTACTAGCCGTATGTTCAACTAATTCTAACAATACTATATAAGCCTCATCTTTACTTTTAATATCATTTGCCAGGGTTGTTGAATTGTTTATTCCTTTGAGCTCTCGTTTATCCGATCTTACTTCTCTATTATCTATTCCATTAGCATATTCCCACATCATCCTACCACTACTTTTAAAATGGTATTTCAAAAATTGAACATCGTACTTAGCTAAATCTCCTATAGTAAATATATTTAAATTATTAAGCCTTGGAACACTTCTACGCCCAACCATGAAAAGCTCTCCAACTGGAAGATGCCACAATTTTTTTTCTACTTCATTTTTATAAAGCGTATGCACTTTATCCGGTTTTTCAAAATCAGATGCCATTTTCGCTAGTAGTTTAACATCTGACATGCCTATATTTACTGTAAACCCTAACTCGTTCTTTATCCTATCTTTAATATCATATGCAAGTCTTAGTGCTGCTTCTTTAGACGTATTATAACTTGTTACATCTAAATAACACTCATCTATAGAAAATTTTTCGATAATTGGTGTATAGTCACCAAATATTCTTCTCATAGCCTTACTACAGCTTTCATATAACCCAAAGTCAGGTGATACAACTACAAGGTTTATACATTTCTTTCTTGCAGTAAATAAGCTCTCCCCTGTTACTATTCCACTCCTTTTAGCTATCATAGATTTTGCGAGAACTACCCCTCTTCGAGACTGTTCGTCTCCACCTATTACAGCAGCGATAGCCCTCAGGTCGATCTTTTCTCCTTGCTTTATCATCTTCGCAGCACTCCAAGAAAGAAATGCTGAATTAACATCTATATGAAATATAAGTTTTTCGTTAAATTTGGTCATATAATCTCATCCTTTTTATAAATCCTCTATAAGAGATATTATATATATTTTCCATATAAAAAAGCAACCTATCCTTAATTAAAGAATAGGTTACTTTAGAATAAAGATAAGGTTGCTTTAGTATAAAGATACGGTTGCTTTAAATAATTAGTTAATATATCTTATGCTTTTATATTAGCCTTTATATAATCCTTTATTTCATCTGCATCACCAAATGTAAGTACTGGTGCTGATAGTTTTTCACATTCTTTAAAGCTAGAATTTGTAATAGTTTTACGTGCTCTTAATATTGAAGCTGCACTCATACTAAATTCATCTAGTCCAAATCCAAGAAGTACAGGGATAAGATTTGCGTCTCCTGCCATCTCACCACACATATTTACAGTTATTCCGGCTTTATGTCCATTATCTATTACTATTTTAATAAGTCTTAAAACAGCTGGATGATAAAAATCATATAAATATGATATTTTCTCGTTCATTCTATCTACTGCCAAAGTATATTGAATTAAATCATTAGTACCAATGCTGAAGAAATCTACTTCTTTAGCTAATACATCTGATATTATTGCAGCAGATGGTATTTCTATCATAATACCTACTTCTATTTTCTCATCAAAAGTTACTCCCTCAGACTTAAGCTCTTTTGTACACTCCTCAAGTAATTTCTTAGCTGCTCTAAGCTCTTGAATATTACATATCATAGGAAACATGATTTTAAGCTTACCGAATGCAGATGCTCTTACTAAAGCTCTTAATTGAGTTTTAAATATATCGGTTCTATCAAGGCAAAGTCTTATAGCTCTATATCCGAGGAACGGATTCATTTCCTCGTCCATAGGTAGGTAATCTAATTTTTTATCTCCACCTATATCTAATGTTCTTATAATAACAGGTTTTCCATTCATCTTTTCGAGAACTGATTTATATTCTCCAAATTGTTCTTCCTCAGTTGGTAGAGCATCGTTTGCCATATATAAAAACTCAGTTCTAAATAATCCTATAGCTTCTGCGCCATTTTTAAGTACAGCTCCTAAATCTGCAGCTGACCCTATATTGGCAGCTATTTCAACTTTTTTGCCATCAGTTGTTATAGATGACATTGTCGCATATTTAAGTAATTGATGTTTAGATTCAATAAATTCTTCTCTTTTGATTTTATATTCATTCAAAGTTTTCTCGTCTGGTTTAATAATAACTAAACCTTCTTCTCCGTCTACAATAATTAAATCACCATCTTTAATTTTATGTATACCACTACCTGCGCCTACAACAGCAGGTAATTCTAAAGAACGTGCAATAATAGATGTATGAGCAGTTCTTCCTCCTATTTCAGTTACAAAAGCCAAAACCTTTTCTTTATCAATCTGCGCTGTATCTGATGGAGTAAGGTCTCTTGCAACTAATATACACTCATCTTGAATGTCTGCAATAGACGCAACTTTTATTCCCATTAATATATTCATCACTCTTTTACTTACATCCCTAATATCTACTGCTCTTTCTTTCATATATGCATTATCCATATTTTCAAAAACAGCAGCTGTTTCTGTAGATACGGTTTGTAGTGAGTATTCGGCACTTACCATCTCATCATCAATTTTCTTTTGAATAGCACCTATAAATTCTGGATCTTCAAGCATACATAAATGTGCTTCAAATATTTCTGCTTTTGCATCTCCTAATTTTTCCTTTACACCTTCAACCATTTTTTGAAGCTCTACAATTGCTTCTTTCAATGCATTATCAAACCTAGCAACCTCTCGCTTTGAATCCGAAACCTTGCTTTTCTTTACTTCAACTACCTCATCGTTAATAACTAATGCTTTTCCTATAGCTATTCCAAATGATACACCTACTGCTTTTAACATAATTTTACCCTCCTGTTATTCCTGTTTTTATATTTTCGATTATAATTTTTTTCCTACTAATTTGTAAGCCCTTGCTCGATAAGTTTCACCATAGCAACTGCAGCAGCTTCTTCATCAGCACCACTTGCTTTTATTATAATTTCATCACCTTTAGCGGCCGCCATACACATTATAGCTACTATACTTTTTGCATTGTACTCATTACCATCTTTTACTATAAGAACTTCTGATTTAAATTTTGAAGCCTCTTTCACTACTGATAATGCTGGCCTTGCATGTATTCCAGTTTCATTTTTTACTGTCGCCTTCTTTTCTATCATATTGTAACCACCTTTACCTTTTTAATTTTATTATAATAATTTCATTGTTTTTATCTACATTTCCTAAATCAAATTCTACAGATTCCACTTCTGCATTTTCAGTAATGATTAAAACACATAAATTACTCTTATCTTTTGCTTTAATTAATTCCTAGCATTTTAGAATCACCTTTCTATAAGATAACTAACAATTATTAATTAATCATTTAAATATTAGTTTGCTCATTGTTACATATTTTAAATACATTTATTATAATCTATTAAAGTAGCCAAATCTACAAAAACAGCTTAATAACTCTCTTTTTTTATATTCTTAAAATAAAAGACATAAACTAATAAGATGCCTTATTAGCATTTTATTTGGTTCATGCCTGATCTAATCAGCAACATACCTAATAATATAAGGATCAAAAGTTTATATAGAGATAATTAAAACCGATTTCAAGTTTTATCTCACCATTTATATATTTTAAAATATATTCTACAATTATTCAATAGTTTTTTTTAAAATATTACTAAAGTTCAGAATATTAACACTTAATTTGTAATTTTTTGTTTGATAAAAAATTAACTTTTAAAACTCTTGTATACATTATAACATTACTATATATAATATTGTAAAAATATTAAGAAACTTCTCTAAATAAATACAAACACCCTAAAACACTTTAGGATGTTTGCTTAAATCTTTAAGCCATAAACATTTTTATATCATCACTTGCGGTTCCTATTCCAGCTATTCCAAAGTTTTCAACTAATACATTGACAACATTTGGAGATAAGAATGCAGGTAGTGTCGGTCCTAGATGAATATTTTTAACACCTAAGTGAAGTAGTGCTAATAACACTATTACGGCTTTTTGTTCATACCATGCAATATTATATGTTATTGGTAATTCATTTATATCAGACAATCCAAATACTTCTTGCAGTTTCATCGCAATAACTACTAATGAGTATGAATCATTACATTGCCCAGCATCTAAAACTCTAGGAATTCCAGCAATATCTCCTAGTTCTAATTTATTATACCTATATTTAGCACAACCTGCAGTTAAAATAACTGTGTCTGTTGGTAACTCTTTTGCAAAGTCAGTATAATATTCGCGGCCTTTCATACGTCCATCACAACCAGCCATTACGAAGAATCTCTTAATTGCTCCTGTTTTTACAGCATCGATGACTTTATCAGCAAGTGCTATTACTTGATTATGAGCAAATCCTCCAACTATTTCTCCTCTTTCAATTTCAGTTGGTGCACTACATTTTTTAGCATGCGCGATTATTGCTGAGAAATCTTTAGCTGCTCCGAATTTTCCATCTGCTATATGATTCATTCCGTCAAATCCAGATGCTCCAGTTGTATAAACTCTCTCTTTATAAGAATCTTTTGGAGGAGTAATACAGTTTGTTGTCATAAGTATTGGTCCATTAAAACTTTCAAATTCTGAATTTTGTTTCCACCATGCATTTCCGTAATTACCTACTAGGTGAGTGTACTTTTTGAACGCTGGGTAATAATTTGCTGGTAACATTTCACTATGAGTATATACATCTACTCCAGTGCCTTCTGTTTGTTTTAATAATTCTTCCATATCCTTTAAATCATGTCCACTTATTAATATTCCTGGGTTATTACGAACTCCAATGTTTACCTTTGTAATTTCTGGGTTACCATAAGTAGTAGTATTTGCGTTATCAAGTAATGCCATAGCATCTACTCCATATTTACCACACTCAAGTGTCAATGCTACTAATTCATCAACTGATAAAGTATCATCAGTAATTTGAGCTAAGCCTTTTTGCATAAATGCATACAAGCCACTGTTTTCATATCCTAAATTAAATGCATGGTCAGCATAAGCTGCCATTCCTTTGATACCATAAGTCACTAGTTCTCTTAAAGATCTTATATCTTCATTTTCTGTTTTAAGAACGGAAGCATCTATAGATTTACTCTCATATTCTGCAGGTGTTCCTGTCCATGTTGCACATTCAGGTAAATTAGCATCTATCACTCCGCCAGCATTTACAAGTTCTTTTTTAATTACTTCTCTTAATTCTAATGCCTTAGTTATTGCTTCTACAAATCTAGCTTTACTAAAATTGGCATTTGTTATAGTCATAAACAAACCAGTTACTACAAATTTATTTACTTCCTTATTTTCTACTCCGAGTTCTCTTGCTTTTGTAGAATAAATTGATATTCCTTTTAAAATGTAGATTAACAAATCCTGCATTTTAGCTACATCATCTGTTTTACCACAAACCCCTTTTATTGTACAGCCTGTGCCCTTTGAAGCTTCTTGACATTGATAACAAAACATACCCATTGTAAATTCCTCCCGTTTTTTTGGATAGACAATAATATAATCATCTTCCATATATTAAAGTTTATAATTTTACTATTTAACATCAGCATAAGTAATTTAACCGCCCCGCTGAACTACCTTTATTATACTTTGAGATACCTTGAAAGTCGGTAACAAATGTTACGATAATAATACTTTATATATATTATTATTCTTCTTCCATCATATTTTTTGAGTACCTTCATTAATAGTAGATTAATTATGGTATAATTATTTTGTAAAACAATTAGGAGTGGATATTATGAAACATAGAAATGTTAATGATTTAATAAAATCAAGCCTTTTTCTTGCGCTTGCTATAGTATTTCAGGTAATTGGAAAAAGCTTTCCAGGTATAAGCCAATTTTTTGTTGGTCCAGCCGTTAATGCTCTCCTTATACTCACAGCTATAATTTGTGGCGGTACTTATGGGATATTAGTAGGTTCTTTAACCCCTCTACTAGCCTATCTAACTGGCCAACTTGCTAGTGTTTTAGGACCTTTCATACCCTTTATAATTACTTCCAACATATTATTTGTGCTTAGTTTTATAATTTTAAATAAACGAGGTAAATATGGAAAATATTTAGGGATTATAATTGGATCTTTTATAAAATACATATTCCTATCTATTTCAGCATCAAAACTTATTCACCTATTCGACCTAAATATTCCTACTAAAATAATTAGCAAGTTAGTAATTACTATGGGAATACCTCAGCTTATAACTGCACTTATTGGAGGATTTTTTGCCTTAATAATAATTAGTATTTTAAGAAAGAGAAAAGTCTTTATATAATTTTTTTATTTTTTTTAATATTATCTTAAATTATTACTATATTTTTGTAAAAATTTGCTCGTAAATATGTTTTTTTTTACATATCTCTTTATTCATTGACAAAAATTCGCATATTGTATATACTATATACCATGTATATAAGATTTTTAACTTTAAAGGAGGAAAAAATTATGATGTTTTCAAATTGGTTTAAAAACCGTAAAAAAGAAATACAAAGAAAAGAAAAAATAAGAACAGCGAAAAAGGTAATTTTTGGTGCCGCAGCTGGAAGTCTTAGCGGTATAATCGGAGGTTTACTTTTTTCACCTAAATCTGGTAAAGAAACTAGAAAAGATATTGCTAATTCATCAAAAGAGCTTAAAAACAATATTAAAGAAAAAAGTACAGTACTTAAGGGTCATATTGATAATAAAGTTAGTGATGCTAAAGACGGTCTAATTGATGCTAAAGCAAAAATTTCAGAATATTTGAATGAAAAAAAAGCAACAAATCAAGATACAGTTTCAGAAGTAATTGATGAAACAAAAGATACAGTAGAAGATATCTCTGCAATCATTGGACAAGCTGATGTATCTGATAAAAAAAGTAAGAAATAACCAAATTTAATAAGGAATAGTGGTGCTATTATGTATGTGAATTTTTTTAAATTAGGTCAAGGTTTATTAATTTTTCTTGGTATAATAATTATGATTATACTTATAGTCGGATTATTAAAGCTTATTAAAACTATAACAAGTGTAAATTCAATTATTAAAAGGAATGAAGATGATATTGAAGAAATATTATCAGTACTTCCAAAGACATTCAAAAATTGGTTTGAGATAACTGACAATGTAAAAGATGTTACTGAAGTAGTAGTTGAGAAAACCGCCAGTGCACTTAAGTCAACAGAATCTTTTCAAAAATATTTAGTATACATAGTAGATATTTTAACTATTGCAAAAAATATCTTTTCAAGTAAAAAGTAGGAGAACTCCTGCTTTTTTTTAACCTTATTTTTCGGTTATATACTAACATAAATATCCATTTTGCTCTTGGATATTTATTTTACAAAATGTGATATAATATAATTTATATACAAAATTATGTAACTGGAGGCATTGATATGGATATGAAATGGAGTTTAAATGAGCTCTACACATCATTTGAGAGCAAAAAATTTAAAGATGATATGGTTTCTTTTGAAAATTCTATAGAATATATAAAAAAATGGACACTAGAAAATTGTAAAACTTCAAATAATCCTAGAGAAAAAATTGAATTTTACATTGATTTCGAAAATAAATTTAATGACCTTGTTAATAAACTTTATAATTATGCAGAGTTATCCACAAGTGTGGATACAAAAAATGAAGTTGCTAGCAAGATATCAGAAAGAATAGCATTTAAACTATCGGAGCTAGCTAAACCCTCTACTATATTTTCAAAATGGTTAAATTCAATAGAAGATTTAAATTCTATAATTGAAGATTCCCCTCTTTTAAAATCACATAGTTATTATTTGAAAAACTTAGCTAAAAACGCCAAGTTTTTGCTTAGTGATACTGAGGAAGAACTAATGGCTAAAATGAAAAATAGTGGATCAGATGCCTGGTCTAAACTTCAAAACGTGTTATCCTCAAATCTGCTAGTTGATATTACCATAAATGGTGAAGATAAAAAACTTCCGCTATCTATGGTTAGAAATATGGCCTATGACAAAGATAAAAATATACGTAAAAATGCCTATGAATCAGAACTTAAATCTTATGATAAAATAGCAGAATCCTCTGCTTCCGCCTTAAATTCCATCAAAGGTGAAGTTATTACATTAAGTTATGCTCGTAGATATGAATCAGTTCTCCAAAATACACTTGAAGATTCTAGAATGGATAAGGAAACTTTAGACGTTATGCTAAGCGTTATGATGGAAAGCCTTCCTTCTTTTCAAAAATATTTTAAAAAGAAAGCGGAACTATTAGGACATTCAAGTGGTCTTCCTTTTTATGAATTATTTGCACCAATAGAAAACGTCAATATGCACTTTACCTTAGACGAGGCAAGAGTGTTCATAGTTAAAAACTTTAGAGCCTTTAGTGATAAGCTGGCGAATTATGCTGATAATGCCTTTGAGCATAACTGGATTGACTCTGCTCCAAAGGAAGGTAAAGTAGGTGGTGCATTTTGTGAAAATTTGCATAGCATTAAAGAGAGCAGAATTTTGTCTAACTTCACAGGAAGTTTTAATGACGTATCAACTCTTGCCCATGAACTAGGTCACGGGTATCATGGTTTATGTTTATCTAAAGAATCTGCATTAAACAGTGATTATCCTATGCCTATTGCAGAAACTGCCTCAATTTTTTGTGAAACACTTATAAGTAATGCAGCAATAGCCAGTGCCACGAGTGAAGAATCCTTTGTAATACTTGAAAATGATATATCTAGTAGTGCTCAAGTTGTTGTAGATATATTAAGTCGTTACCTATTTGAAACCGAACTTTTTAAACGCCGCGCGAATGGTTCACTCTCTGTAAATGAATTAAAAGAAATTATGTTAAAATCTCAAAAGGATGCTTATGGAACAGGTCTTGATAAAAACTTTTTACATCCATATATGTGGATATGTAAACCTCACTATTACGATGCTTCCAGTAATTTCTACAACTTTCCTTATGCCTTTGGTTTATTGTTCTCAAAAGGTTTATATGCAAAGTATCTAAAAGCAGGAGACTCATTTATTCGTGATTACGATGCTTTACTTTCAGCTACTGGGAAAAACAATTTAGTAGATGTGGCAAAAATAATGAATATAGATCTTCATTCCATTGAATTTTGGAGAAGTTCTCTAAAACTTATTGAGTTAGATATAGAAAAGTTTGTTAATATAAAATAACAAAAATAAAGTAGGTAATATAAACATTGTTTATATTACCTACTTTATTTCTATTTATCTTTTAACATAATAAGCCGGTCTTTAATTTTTTTCTCATATCCATTTTCAGAAGGCTTATAATAGCCCACCTCAAGCAGTTCATCAGGCAAATATTGCTGCTTCACATAATTTCCTTCATAGGAATGTGGATACAAATATCCTACTCCAGCCCCCAGCTTCTTTGCCCCCTTATAGTTTTGATCTCTTAAATAAGAAGGAATACTTCCTATATTTTTTTCTCCTATATCTTTAAGCGCATTGTTAATAGCCATATAAGATGCATTACTCTTTGGTGCTGATGCTACATAAATTGCAGCTTGCGCGAGTATTATTCTTGCCTCTGGCATTCCAACAAACTGAACTGCCTGCGCTGCATTGTTTGCCACAACCATAGCAATAGGATCTGCATTCCCTACATCCTCAGATGCAGCTATTACAATTCTCCTTGCAATGAATTTAGGATCCTCTCCAGCATATATCATTCTAGCAAGGTAATGCACTGCCGCATCAGGGTCAGAACCCCTCATACTTTTAATAAAAGCAGATATTACATCGTAATGTTCATCTCTATTCTTATCATATTGTATATGTTTCTTTTGCATACATTCCTCTGCAACATCAAGTGTTATGTTTATAATTCCATCAATATCTCTATCTGTTGTTAGTACCGATAATTCCAGGGCATTAAGCGCACGTCTTGCATCACCATTCGCCATACTAGCAATATAATTTTTTGCTTCTTCTTTCAAACAAATATTAGTATTCCCAAAGCCTGACTGTTTATCTTCGAGTGCCCTTGAAATAATACATTTAATATTCTCTTCATTTAATGGTTCTAATTTAAACAACATAGACCTAGATATTAATGCATTATTAACTTCATAGTATGGATTCTCTGTGGTCGCTCCAATTAAAATTAATGTACCCTGCTCAACGAACGGCAATAACGCGTCTTGTTGGGCTTTATTAAATCTATGGATCTCATCTATAAATAATATGGTTTTAACATTATACATTCCTAAATTATTCTTAGCCTGAGTTACCACTTCTCTTAATTCCTTTAACCCATCTGTTACTGCATTAAGTCTAACAAAATTAGATTTTGTAGAATTCGCAATAACCTTAGCTAAACTAGTTTTTCCAGTGCCAGGTGGCCCATAAAGTAGCAAAGAGGTTATTTTATCAGCTTTTATAGCTCTCCATAAAAGTTTTCCCTTTCCTAAGATATGCTCTTGACCCACATAATCTTCTAATTTACCAGGTTTTAATCTTTCAGCAAGTGGTGCTTCTTTTAATAAGTTCTTTTCTGCTTGTAATTCAAACAAGTCCACATAATCACCTTCAAATTTTTCGTTTTGTATGCCCTATATCTTATATACCATTAACTTAAGGATTTCTGTTTTATTTTTTCTGTCATCTCATGTATTTTTACTATTCCAACTTCTCTTAATTTTTTATTTTCATCTTCAATGCTCTTTGTTTCCTCAATACCCTGCATAATAGTATTCCAAGTTTTCTCGAGTGTTTCAATTTTTACGCTTGTTCCTCCCGCAAGTTTTGCTATATCAACACTTTGCATTCTTATATTTTCAGCATTTTTCATTAATAATTCATTGGTAGTCCTATCAAGCTCTGCTAGTGAATCTGATACTAACCTTTGCTTCTTTAGAGCAATAGCTTGAATTATTCCATTTTTAAATACAGGGATAGTTATTATAAAAGCAGAATGTACTTTAGATATCAATTTATAATTTCCCCTTTGAATCATTTTAATTTGAGGAGCAGTCTGTAATGACACCATCTTAGCCATTTCCAAATCATATATCCTCTGTTTTAACATTTCAACAGTTTCTTTAGCATTTTGATAATTTATCACATTTATTTGTTCACCATTCGCAGCTAGTGATTCAAGCTTTGGAATATCCTCGCTCTCATACTTTTGGACGACCATATTACCTGCAGTGATGTATTTTTCTAATTCTCCATAATACTCAAAGTTTTGATTATACAAGTTTTCAAGTAATAAGTTAGAGCTATTTATTTCCCTCTTATATACACTAAGCTGAGTATAAATCTTGTCTATCTCTCCACCAATGGTTTTGTATTTTCCCATCATTTTGTCAATTGCTTGACTTGGTTTACTAAATATCTTAGCAAAAAATCCAGTTTTTTCTTCCTCAAAATCTTGTTTATCAAACTTTTTCATTATACTTGTAAGTTCCTTTATCATAACACCCGAATTTTCAATGCTATTGGTTTTGATAGAATTTAATATTTGATCGGCAAATTTTGATATTTGTAGTGCTGGTTCATTACCAAATTCTAATACAGCATTTGCATCTTTAATATTTATTTTAGATGCAATTTGAATCACTTCTGGCGATGTTTTAAGCTGTTCACTTATGCTTATGGCCTTTTTCTCTATTAAATCATTTCCAATGCTCTCATCCTCTATTGTAAGTACTTGATCGACTTTTTCCATAATTTCACTCCTCTTATATATTGGGACTTATTTTAATACCATATATCTTACTTAAAGATTTAATTTTATAAATAAATCTATAAATTATTGAATAAATTTTTAAAAAATCCTTTTTTCTTATCAACATTTTTTTTAAAATACAACTTAAAACTAACATTCTCAAGTCTATGAATGTCGTACTGCTCAGGATCAATAAAATTTTCTATGTCATTATATCCTGAAGGATTGTAAATAATAATATCTACCCCCATAGAATCCATAAAAGAAAGCATAATACAATCTTCAAAAGATAAATTTCCATCTTCTTCATTATTATAAATCACAATCTTTGGAACCTCTTCTGGGTAATCAAATGATTGCAAGAGTTCTAAAATTTTCTTATCTAAGTTTATTAACACTGAAAAAATATCTACTTGTAAATCCCTTAAGTCTTCATGTTCAACATTTTTTATTATAGGATTAAGGCACAAATCTTTAATTTTTTCTGCCATATTCCTCTGAAGTCCAGACCTAAGATCCTTATATTTCCACCAAGATGAATTAATCATTTCCGTAGTATTAAACTTTGAAAAAACATTATTGGGATATACTTGATCAAACTTTCCATATTCCAAATGTACAGCATCCATTATAGGTAATTTATTATAGAATTTAGTAAACTTCTGGGTTATTACCCCGTTAATCTCTTTCCAATAGATATCAATGTTTTCATGTATGCCACAAATTTTAGAGAAAATATTTGGTATAACCACAGTTGACCCTTTAACATTAAATCCTTCCCTTATGTTTGCTTTTTCCTTAATCCATATATATATTTCCTCATAGGTAGTATTAAGGGTAACTGCCTCCACATTATAATCTGCAAACTGCCAAGGTCTGTAAAACCCAGAATCATCTGTATATAAAGTCTTATCAAGCTCCTCCCTCGCACTAAATGCAGTTGTCTTAATTCTATCCTCACTATTACTTGGGAAAGGTTTTATCTCGCCCTTTACGTTATAGACAATCTCCCTAGAAAAGGAATTGAATTTATCAATTTCTTTAAATGTCCCAGAATTTTTGGGATTAAAATATAAAATATCACAACCGAGTGTTGATAATAATATCAAATAAAATACCTCTGCTTTTGAAATATCACCATAAAAAATTATTTTCGGATTAAGACTAGTATAATCAAAATTTTCGAATAATTCTTTAGAATAAGTGTATAACCAATGCATATTATAATTTACAATTAATTTAATATCATCATTATTAATTAACTCATTACTCTTAATATAATATTCTATAAGACCCTTCAAATTATTCTTAATTTGCCTAAGCATTACTTTGTTAGAAAGTTCCGGGAAAAATCCATTATCACTTATTAAATTTATAATCAAAGAAACATCTAAAACTTCCGCCGAAAATACCTTTATCCAGATATCATTCAATACATTTTGTAATCTTATACTAATGTCTTTATCCAAGCCTTCACTAAATCTAATGTAAGATGGACCAACCTTCCTTAACTCTTTATCTAACCTATATAAATTTTCATAATACTCTTTCTCACTATTTTTTATACCAATAAACCTATAAAAGTAATTAGGCACAGTAACTACATTAGAATTATATTTAAACCCATCCCTTTTATATATCTCTGTTTTTAAACTACTTATTATATCTTCATTAATCTCCAAATTTACGCTATTAATCTCTAAGTTATTCAAACTATTCTTTTCCATATTCACCTAACCTTTTCAATATGTATTCCCTTGTAAATATAGTTTATTCATCAATAATAATTATACCATATTAAGCTCAAGATTTTTCAATCAAATATATTGTATGGGAAATAATATACATATTAACATAAATAAACTACCATTAAAACAATAAAAATATATTTAACAAAAGAGATACCAAAATTTAGTATCTCTTTTGTATAATTGAAAATTGAAACACAACAAATAATAATTATCATGTTTGTCTAACACACCTCACTAAGAACTTTTATCATAGTAGATTTAATATAAGTATAATATTTCTCAGTAGTGATTTGCATACGAGATGTAGAAACTATTGAAATTCAATTTAGAAATTCTTGTTTTGCGAATGTAAAATTCTCGTAAGCTTGCCAGGACATAACAATTATAATTGTTATGTCCCCCCCTAATACGCGCGATAACCAACTTCTATAATTGTAGATTAATAATAAGTATGAAAATATCCATAGTACCTTACAATAAGAGACGAAAGAACAATTAAATTTCCGTTTAGCAATTCTTCTTTTTCAAATATAAAATTCTCGTAAGCTTGCCAGGACGGCAAGCTAGCGAACCCGAGACAGGACGTCGAGTGTGAGCACTAGAGAATTTTATATTTGAAAAAGATTAGAATTTCTTAATAAAATTTCTTGTTCTAAGTTCTTATTGTATGGCACACAGGATAACTCTCATACTTTATCAACATTTATAAACGCGGCAATATTTTTTCTAATCTACTTATTAATATACTAGATAAAATCCCAATAAAGTATCCTGTAACAATCGCTGCAATTAATAACACTGGTAAATACACATATATTCTTAAGTCATTAATTATAAATCCTGCTACTAGTAACTGACCTATATTATGAAATACAGCCCCACAAACACTAATTGTAGGTATACTTATGTGTTTTTTTAAATACTTATAAAATAGTACCATTACTATATTGCTCAGAACTCCCCCAGCAAGGCTAAACATAAATGCTGGCATACCTCCGCCAAATATAGAACCTAATAATGTTCTTAAAAACATTATTAGAAATGCCTCTCTCCATCCAAGTAAAATCAATGCAACTAAGGATATAGAATTAGCGAGGCCTAATTTTATACCTGGAAATAACACCGGTATCTGAGCCTCTATTAAATAAATAACTAAAGCTATTGCCACTAATGTACTAAGCAAAACCATTCTTTTAGTTTTTGTCATATTTACACCTACATCTTTTTAATTTTAAAACGTCCCACCATCTATGCCTTCATTTTTTTCTGCCTGAATATTAATTATAAGTTTATAAGGCAAACATACAACCATCTCACCAGGCTTTGAAATCCATCCACTTTTTACACATTCCTTATGAGGACAATCAGCATCTTTTACACTAATACTATTATGTTTAACCGCTATAACATTATAATGACCATTATCCGTTTTTAAAGTAAATTCCTGTGGCTCTACTACCTTACTTAAATCAATAGTTTTAATTACCGTGCCTGCGCGCTTAATAACTGCAATATTTTCTGAACCTTTAATTGAGTTTTTGTATATTAAAGTAGCACCTGTTGTTATTAACACAATAATCAAAAGTACTATTCCGACTATCTTATCGCCCTTTTTCATAAGTAAACTCCTTGCTTGTTAATTTAAAATTGTCTTTAAGTCCTGGAGTAACATATACTTTTTTATCCTTTGTTACAAAAATAGCCTCTACCCCTTTAATAGACTCTACCAATTTAAGACCTTTATCAAGCCCCATGATATAAGTACTTGTAGACAGCGCATCTCCATCCACTGACTTCTCTGATACTATAGTTGCACTTATAAGACTTTGTTCAGCTGGATATCCGGTCTTTGGATCAAATATGTGATGATATCTTATGCCATCCTTTATAAAAAATCTTTCATAGTTACCTGATGTAACTATTGATTTATCAGTAACACTAATCGTTCCTAAGTATTCACCACGTGTACTTAATGGATTTTGTATCCCTACATTCCAATTTTTACCATTAGGGTTGCTTCCTATAGCATAAACATTTCCACCTAAATTTATAATAGCACTACTAATTTTATTATTTAATAAAACCTTTTTAACCTCATCAGCAGTATATCCCTTTGCTATAGCACCAAGGTCTATAGCTTGATTTGTTCGCTTTAACTTAACCGTCGAATTTTTCTTATCTAAAACAATATCTTTATAATTAACTAACTTTAATTTATCACTAATTTCAGTTTTCGAAGGTACTCTCTCTTTATCTGTTCCTATACCCCAAAGCCCCACAATTGGCTCTATTGTTGCATCAAGAGCACCACCAGTTAATTTACTGTATTGAACTGATTTTTCTATTACCGAATATGTGTCTTCACTAAGTTTTTGTCCTGAAATTCCAGCTTTGGCATTTAATTTAGAAATTTCAGAAGTTTTAACGTTAACAGACATTTTACTTTCTATGTTGCTTATTCTTTTTAAAACCAACGCTGTTGCTGTTTCCGCATTTTTGCCATATATCTTAAAGTTCATAATTGTCCCCATCATATATGTTTCTTTTTCAACTGGTTCATCATTTGTTGCGCAAGATATTAAGAATGTTGGAATAATTAATAGTAGAAGTAAACAACTAATTTTATGTAATTTTTTTATGTTAACTCACCGCCTCAAACTTGTCTTTAAATATATTATACCATATATATAATTCAAATAATCTCTCTCTATTTTTTGAAATATATATGATATAAACTAAACTTAAAAACGTTGAAACAAAGTTCCAACGTTTTTTTTGATAATTATAAAGACATAATAATTCGTATTTTTTTCATTTAGACCTAATAATCCTTTTGATTTTCATTTAAAATATTTTCAATTTCTACTGCTATTTCACGGCCTTTTTTATAAGAATTAAATCTATCTTTTGATATAGAGTCTCTATATGTGTCCTCACCAGAAAGAAAATCAATAATTCCTTTCTTTGCACTAGACACATCGTAAACGTAATCTATCCCAATAACCTCTTCTAGCTTTGAATAATCCATTAATATTCCTCCTCGTATCTTTTATACACTAAGTATTATAGTTATAAACTTCCCAATTTATAACTTTTAATGTACTAATATTGAGACCTTTATAAAATATACTCCTTTTAATGCCTTAAGATGTTATAAATGTCAAGCATTTTTGAAAATGTCCCGATATAAGTGAAACATTAGCACCAACAAATTGTTGGTGCTTTACTTTTTTAAAATCATGATTTTGGGTAAGCTTAATAGACCTATTGTATGCTATACTTTTTTTAAAAATAAACATTCATTAGATTTTATTAATGTATTAATATTAACCAGTCTTGTTTGATCTATGTGTTTGCTTGTCCAAGTATGCTTGAAATGATGCATGTTTCCAAGGATGACTCATAGGTGGCACGTAACTTTTGCGTTTTACTGGATTATCTTTTGGAAAATCAAAGTTTTTTGAAGCAGTTTTGTGATC